>CAWAKX010000011.1:0-118421 GCA_963782705.1 uncultured Actinomycetes bacterium
CACGCAGGCGCGGCGCACCCGGTCGAACGCGACCTCGCCCGCTTCTTCGCCGACCTGCCGACGGGCCTCGAAGGCGTGTTCCGCTCGGTCCTCGCGGTCGGCACGCTCTGGGGCGTCGCGCTGGTCACCATCGCCGCGCTCCTGCTGCGGCGCCTGCGTCTCGCCCTCGCGCTGGTCGGCGCCGGCGTGGTCGCCTGGGCGACGGCCCGCACGGTCGCGTTCCTGGTCGACGGCCGGTCGCTCGGTTCGGCGTTGCGCGCCGCGTTCGACGGCGCCCACGCGCCGTCGTACCCGACGGTGCACCTCGCGGTGCTCGGCGCGGTGCTGCTCGCCGCGGCCCCGTTCCTCAGCCGGCCGGTCCGCCGCTGCGGCACCGTCCTGCTCACGCTCGTCGCGCTCGGCGCGCTCTATCGCGAGCTCGGCGCCCCGAACGCGGTGTTCGGTGCGCTGATGATCGCCTGGGGTGCCGCCGCGCTCGTGCACCTCGCGCTCGGCTCGCCCGCGGGCCGGCCCACGTCGCGCCAGGTGGCGGCGGCGCTCGCCCAACTCGGGGTCGCGGTCACCGGCGTGCACCTCACCCCCGATCAGGTCACCGGCTACACCACGATGGTCGCCGACACTCCGGAGGGCGACGAGCTCCCGGTGCGGGTCTACGGGCGCGACGCGGCGGAGACCCGCCTCGCCGCCAAGGCGTGGCGCACCATCGCCTACAAGGACTCGGGCCCCACCCTCACCTTCACCCGGCTCCAGCAGGTGGAGCACGAGGCGCTCTGCATGTTGCGGGCGCGCGACGCCGGCGTGCCCGTGCCCGATCTGGTGGCGCTCGGCGTGGCCGGGCCGTCGGCCGCGGTGCTCGTCACCCGCGCGCCCGTCCTCACCCCGTTGCAGAGCGGCGACGACCTGCGCGGCGCGTGGAACGCGCTGGTCACGCTGCGCGAGGCGCGGGTCGCGCACGGCGCGCTCGACGGCACGCACGTCGGGGTCGCACCCGACGGCACGGTGACGCTGCACGACTTCGCCGCGGCGTCGGTCTCCGCACGCGCGATGCGGCTCGACACCGACGTGGCCCAGCTGCTCGTGACCACCGCGCTCGCCTCCGACGTGAGCACCGCGGTCGGGGTCGCCCTCGACGTCGCCGGCCCCGACGTGACGAGCGCCGCCCTCCCGCTCCTGGTGAAGCCCGCGCTGACGCCGCCGCAGCGGCGCGCGCTGCGCGGTGACCACAAGGAGCTCCTCGACGAGCTCGAGCACGAGATCACCGAGCGCACCGGCCGCGCCGCGGAGAAGCCGATCGAACTGCGGCGGGTGAAGCCGCTGAACATCGTGATGTTCGCGGCGTTCGCGTTCGCGTTGTGGGTGATCCTGGCCCAGGTCGGCAGCCTCGGCGACCTGTGGGACACGTTGCGCTCGGCGCAACTGCCGTGGGCGATGTCGGGGTTCGTGGCCGCGCAGCTCACCGCGGTGGCGTTCGCGCTGGTGACCATCGGTTCGGTGCCCGACGCGATCCCGCTGCTGCCCGCGACCATCCTGCAGATGGCGATCTCGTTCGCCAACATGGTCGCGGCCACGAGCGTGTCGTCGACGGTGATGAACATCCGCTTCCTGCAGAAGCAGGGCGTCGAGGTGGGCGTCGCCACCAGCTCCGGGGTGCTCGCCGGCATCTCGGGCACGGTGGCGCAGTTCTCGCTGTTCATCGTGTCGGCCCTCGTCGTGGGCGAGGACATCCGCCTGGGCGAGATCGCGGGCTCGGCGGGCGACGACGGCCGGCTGATCCTGACCGTGGTGGCCATCGGGTCGGTGCTGGTGGGCATCACCTTCGCGATCCCCAAGGTGCGTCGCGCGATCCGCGACAAGGTGTGGCCGCAGGTCACCGGCGCGCTGCGCAACTTCTGGGGGATCCTCACCACCCCGCGGCAGCTCGTCTACGTGCTCGGCGGCAGCTTCGCCGCACAGTTGCTGTACTCGGTGTGCCTGCTGTGCTGCCTGCTGGCCTACGGCTCCAGCCTGCCGTTCCTCGAGATCATCTTCGTGAACTCGTCGGCGGCGTTCCTCGCCAACCTCACCCCGGTCCCCGGCGGCATGGGCATCCAGGAGGCCGCGTTGATCGCGGGACTCACCGCGTTCGGCGTGCCCGCCGAGATCGCGACCGCCGCGGTGGTCACGCACCGGCTCTTCACCACGTACCTGCCGCCGATCTGGGGCAGCTTCGCCACCAAGAAGCTCATCGCCGACGGCTACCTCTGAGCCCGACGCGCGACGCAAGTGCGCGCTGCAAGTGCGCGCTGCAATTGCGCGCTGCGCGTCGCCTCCGTAGGGTGCCGGGCCATGGACGACTTCCGACTCGACGGGAAAGCGGCGATCGTCACCGGCGCCAGCCAGGGGATCGGCGAAGGAATCGCGCGACGGCTCGCCGACGCGGGTGCGGCGGTGGCCGTCGTGGCCCGCACCGTGGCCGACGTGGAACGGGTCACGGCGGAGATCAACGATGCGGGCGGCCGCGCCTTCGCGGTCCCGGGCGACGTCACCGACTGGGACGCCCTCCCGTCGCTCGTCGACCGCTGCATCACCGCGCTCGACGGCGTCGACATCCTCGTGAACAACGCGGGCGGCGAGGTCACCCCGATGTTCATGGACACCCGGATCAGCGATCTGGAGACGGCGTTCCGCTTCAACGTGTGCGCGCCGTTCGAGATCTCGCGCCTGTGCGCCCCGATCATGCTCGAACGACCGGGCGCGAGCATCGTGAACATCAGCTCGATCACCGCGGGGAGCTCCATCCGCGGTCAGCTCGCCCACCACGTGGGCAAGACCGCCGAGGTCCAGCTCACGCTGTCGATGGCGGCCGACCTGGGGCCGAAGATCCGGGTGAACGCGGTGCTCCCGACGGCGGTGCTCACCGAGCGCCTGCGCTGGTACTTCGCGGAGAAGGGGAACAACTTCGACTCCATCCTCGCCGGCATCCGGCTCGGGCGGATGGCCACCCCCGAGGACGTCGCCTACGCGGTGCAGTTCCTCGCGTCACCTGCCGCCTCGTACATCACCGCGTGCCTGTTCGAGATGGACGGCGGGCCGGTGGACGAGGGCACCGCGATGTTCCCCGACCTGTGAGCCGACGATGACCGGCACCGTCGACCCCGTCGAGCAGCTCCTCGCGATCGAGGAGATCAAGCAGCTCAAGCACCGCTACCTGCGACACATGGACGCCAAGGAGTGGGACCGCTTCGCCGAGCTCCTCCTCCCCGACGTGGAGTTCTTCTTCGGCGTGCCCGACGAGCAGTTCTGGCCCGACACCGTCGAACGGACGCTCCGAAGGGTGGGTGCAGGTGGCGCGCGACGAACTGGTCGCGTGGGCGTCGGCCGGCGCTGCGGGTTCGACCACCGTGCACCACGCGCACATGCCCGACATCACGATCGACGGCCCCGACCGCGCGCACGCCACGTGGTCGCTCACCGACGTGACCCGCTTCGACGCCGACCCGTCGGGCCGCTGGTACCGCGGCTACGGCGGTTACGAGGAGGAGTACCGGCGGACGCCCGACGGCTGGCGGATCAGCCGCTCGGTGTTCTCCCGCTGGAGCATCGACCCCTTCGACACGGGCGACCCCGGGGACACGCCGGCCGGCTGACCGCGGCGGTCGGGGTCGGTCACCTCGACAGTCGACCGCGGATCGCGAGCGCCGAGCAGACCTGGCGCATCCGGATGCCGGAGAGTCGCGCCGAGGCGCTGCACCAGACGCCTCGACCGGGACCACGTTCTGGACCGAGTCGAGGTCGACGACGCAGTCCCGCGGCACCGGATCGTCGCCCGGCGTCCAGTTCGACCTCGCTGACGAGACCCCGGATCGTGCCGTCGTGCACGGTGCGACGGCGACGCGGCGCAGTCCGAGGGATCGCCTGGATCGCGGGTGAGCACGACAGCCGGTCGCCGTCCGGCGTCAGGGAGCTCGCACCACCAGACCTCGCTCCAGCGCGGGAGATCGGGCT
Source organism: uncultured Actinomycetes bacterium (assembly GCA_963782705.1). Classification (GTDB taxonomy): domain Bacteria; phylum Actinomycetota; class Acidimicrobiia; order IMCC26256; family DASPTH01; genus CAVRGQ01. The sequence goes on from CAWAKX010000011.1 coordinate 3,985, forward strand.
CATGCCCGACCTCGCCGCGTCGAGCCACGCCGCGAGGCTGCCCCACTCGTCGGGTTCGTCGAGCGGGTGCTCGTCGTAGGCGGCGTACGACGCGTCGATCTCGGCCCGCCGGTACTGCTCCACCAGGAGCCGCAGGGCTTCGTCGAGCATCGCGGCGTCGTTCCGGGGACTGCTCGAGGCGTCGAGCGTCGCGCGAGGACGCTCGGCGTCGACGGTGGTGCTCACTCGGACCCGATTCATGCCACGAGTATGCCATCAGATGTTCCACGAGTGCCATGGGGGAACAGACGCCTTCCCCCGCCGCCCGTCACCGACCATGCTGGTGCGGTGACCCCAGACGGGCCGGCGACCCCCGCCGCCACGCCCCCCGAGCCCCCCGAGCCGCCCGACGCCCCTTCCCCGGCGGCGGGCGGCGCCGATGCGACCTCGCTGCGCGCCCGGCGTCGGCGTCGGCGTCGCATCCGCCACACGATCGGCTGGTTCGTGTTCCTCCTCGCCGCGGGCGGGATCCTCTTCGCCGGCTGGTCGGCCATCGGCGGGAACGACCCCGAGGGCGACTCCGGGGCCGCGCCGTCGACCACCGCCGCGCCCACCACCACGCTGCCGAACGTCGGCCCGTTCAAGACCACCGACGGTGTGAACGTGCGCACCGCGCCGTCCACCCAGGCCGCGGTCGTCGGCCTGCTGCAGTTCGGCGACGAGGTGATGGTGCACTGCGCCGCGCAGGGCGACCCGGTCACCACCGCGGGCGGCACGCAGACGATCTGGGTGCAGGTCACCGCGGGCACGCTGAACGGCTACGTGAACGCGTCGTTCGTGAACACCGGGCAGGTGCTCGCCGACCCCGAGAAGATCCCCGACTGCCCCGCGCAGTGACCCCGTCTCCGGCTCCCGTCCGCGCCGATACGCTCACGCGGTGACCGACGTACTCCCGCTCTCCGAGCGACCCGCGTGGACCGCGCTGCAGGCGCACTACGCGGAGATCGCTCCCCGCCACCTGCGCGACCTCTTCGCCGACGACCCCGACCGCGGCGAGCGACTCGCCGCCGAAGCGGTCGGGCTCTACCTCGACTACTCCAAGCACCGCATCACCGACGACACGCTCGCACTGCTCCTGCAGCTCGCCGAGGAGTCGGGCCTGCGCGCGCACATCGACGCGATGTTCGCGGGCGAGAAGATCAACGTGTCGGAGGGCCGCTCGGTGCTGCACGTCGCGCTGCGCATGCCGCGTGACGCGACCCTCGTGGTCGACGGTGTCGACGTGGTGGCCGAGGTGCACGGCGTGCTCGACCGCATGGGCGCGTTCGCCACCGCGGTGCGCTCGGGCGAGTGGAGGGGCCACACCGGCAGCGCATCCGCAACATCGTGAACATCGGCATCGGCGGCTCCGACCTCGGACCGGTGATGGCCTACGAGGCGCTGCGCTTCTCCTCGCAGCGCGACCTCACGTTCCGCTTCGTGTCGAACGTCGACGCCACCGACTTCGTGGAGGCGACCCACGACCTCGACCCCGCCGAGACGTTGTTCATCGTGTCGTCGAAGACCTTCACCACGTTGGAGACGATGACCAACGCGCACTCGGCGCGCGCCTGGTGCGTCGACGCGCTCGGCAGCGACGACGCGGTCGCCCGTCACTTCGTCGCGGTGTCGACCAACGCCGAGGGCGTGCGCGACTTCGGCATCGACACCGACAACATGTTCGGCTTCTGGGACTGGGTCGGCGGCCGCTACTCGATGGACTCCGCCATCGGCCTCTCCACCATGCTCGCGATCGGGCCCGACGCCTTCGCCGAGCTGCTCGCCGGCTTCCACGCGATGGACGAGCACTTCCGCACCACGCCCTTCGCGGAGAACCTGCCGGTGCTCATGGGCCTGCTCGCGGTCTGGTACCGCGACTTCTTCGGCGCGCAGACCGTCGGCGTGATGCCCTACGACCAGTACCTGAAACGCTTCCCCGCGTACCTCCAGCAGCTCACGATGGAGTCGAACGGCAAGCACGTCACGCTGGCGGGCGAGCGGGTGCAGGCCGACACCGGCGCGGTGTACTGGGGCGAGCCGGGCACCAACGGGCAGCACAGCTTCTACCAACTGATCCACCAGGGCACCACGCTCGTCCCCGTCGACCTCATCGGCTTCGGGCGCAGCCTCAACGCGCTGCGCGACCACCACGACCTGCTGTCGTCGAACGTGTTCGCGCAGGCGCAGGCGCTGGCCTTCGGCAAGACCGCCGAGGAGGTGCGGGCCGAGGGCACTCCCGAGGCCGTGGTGCCGCACCGCGTGATGGAGGGCAACCGCCCCACCAGCGTGATCCTCACCGACGTGGTGAGCCCCTTCCGCCTGGGCACCCTCGTGGCGCTCTACGAGCACAGCGTGTTCACCCAGGGCACGATCTGGGGGATCGACTCGTTCGACCAGTGGGGCGTGGAGCTGGGCAAGGTGATGGCCCAGGCCATCGCGCCCGAGCTCGAGGCGGCCGACGAGCCCGCGCTCGCCCACGACTCGTCGACCAACGCGTTGATCCGCCGCTACCGCGCGCTCAAGCAGGGCTGAGCGGTCGGTCGGAAGGGCCCACGATGACGCAGGACGACGAGAAGCGCGTCGCCGCGGAGGCCGCCGCCGAGCTGGTGGAGGCGGGCATGACCCTCGGGCTCGGCACCGGCACCACCGTCGCCCACCTGCTCCCCGCGATCGCGCGACGCAACCTCGCCGACGTGCGGTGCGTGTCGACGTCGCCCGCCACCGAATCACTCGCGCGCGAGCTCGGCCTGCGCACCGAGCACTTCGACGACGTCACCGCGCTCGACCTCGCCATCGACGGCGCCGACCAGGTCGCGCCCGACTGGTGGCTGGTGAAGGGCGGCGGGGCCGCGCACACGCGCGAGAAGCTGGTGGCCGCGGCCGCGGCGCGCTTCGTGGTGATCGTCGACTCGTCGAAGACCGTCGAGCGCATCACCGCGCCGATCCCGCTCGAGCTGGTGCCCTTCGGCGTGCCCAGCACGCTGGCCCGCCTGCGCGCCGACCTCGGCGACACCACGTTGCGCGACGTGCCGCCCAGCCCCGACGGCGGGGTGATCGCCGACTACCGCGGTGACGTCGACGACCCGGCTGCCCTCGCCGCTCGGCTGTCCGCGACGCCGGGCGTGGTCGAACACGGGTTGTTCCCACCGGCGATGGTGTCGGCGGTGGTCGTCGGCCGCGGCGCCGAAGCGCTCCACCTCGAACGGAGGGAGTCATCGTGACCGTGCGCCTGAACCACACCATCGTCTGGTGCCGCGACCAGCGCGTATCGGCCGACTTCCTCACCGAGATCCTCGGTCTCCCGCCCGCCACGCGCTTCTCGGTGTTCCTCGACGTGGAGCTGGCCGACGGCGTCACCCTCGCCTTCCACGAGATCGACGGCGACGATCGCGCCGCAGCACTACGCCTTCCTCGTGCGCGAGGACGAGTTCGACGCCATCCTCGGACGCATCGTCGAGCGGGGCCTTCCCTACTGGGCCGACCCCGGGCGCGGCACGGGGCGACAACACGACGAGGAGGTCGCGGCGTCACTGGTCTCGACGTGGAGTGGCCGACGGCGTGACCCTCGCCCCACGAGGCCGACGGCGAGTCGCACCGCAGCACTACGCCTTCCGTGCGCGAGGACGAATTCGACGCCATCCTCGGACGTATCGTCGAGCGGGGCCTTCCCTACTGGGCCGACCCCGGCGCGACGCACGCGCGGAGCGATCAACCACGACGACGGAGGTCGCGGCGTCTACTGGCCCGACCCCGACGGCCACCTGCTCGAGATCATCACCCGTCCCTACGGGAGTGGCTCGTAGCACCGCCGCACATGCTTGAATCGTCGGCATGAGCATGATCGACGAGCTCCTGAGGAACAACGAGCAGTTCACGTCGGACTTCGACCACGCCGAGCTGGGCGCGAGCCCGGCCCGCCAGGTCGTGCTGGTCACCTGCATGGACGCCCGCATCGACCCGGCCGCCGCGCTCGGCCTCACCCCCGGCGACGCGCACGTGCTGCGCAACGCGGGCGGCCTGGTCACCGACGACGTCGTGCGATCCCTCGCCATCTCGCAGCACGCGCTGGGGACGCGGGAGATCATGGTGGTGCAGCACACCCAGTGCGGTATGCACGGCCTCGACGAGAACGCGCTCGCGCTCAAGATCGGTGAGGCCAAGGGGGTGCCGCCGAACGCCAACGTGCGGTTCGGCGCGTTCACCGACCTCGACACGAGCGTGCGCGCGTCGGTCGCCCGACTGCGGGCCACCGACCTCCTGCTCCACCACGACGTGATCCGCGGCTTCGTCTACGAGGTCGAGACCGGCCGCCTCCGCGAAGTCTCCTGACCTGTCCCCGAACCGGCGTCAATCCAAGCCCTCATAGGGCAGGGATTGACGCCGGTTCGTCAGGAACGAGGGCGGTCGCGCTCGTTGCCGAGGAGGAGGCGCTTGGCGTCGAGGCCCCAGGCGTAACCGCCGAGGCCGCCACCCGCCGCCACCACACGGTGACAGGGCACCACGATCGCCACCGGGTTGTTCCCGCAGGCCTGGCCGACGGCCCGGGCGCCGCCCGGCACGCCCACGGCCGCGGCGATCTCGCCGTAGCTGCGCGTCTCGCCCCGCGGGATGCGCCGCAGCTCCTGCCACACCCGGAGCTGGAACGCGGTGCCCCGCATGTCGACGGGCAGATCCTCGTGCGGCGGCTCGCCGTCGATCTCGCGCAGCACCTCGGCGACGACCGGCGCGAGTCGCGCGTCGTCACGGGCGATGTCGGCGGCGTGGAACTCGCGGTGCAGGCGCGACTCGATCTCGTCGTCGGACTCGCCCAGGGTGATCCGGCAGATGCCGCGCTCGGTGGTGGCGACCAGCATCCGCCCGAGCGGCGAGGCGGTCACCGTGTAGGCGATGGTCGCGCCCGCGCCACCCGCGCCGTACGACGCGGGGGTCATGCCGAGGCGCGCGTCGGACTGTTCGTACAGCCGGCTGCTCGACCCGTACCCGGCGTGGTACATCGCGCCGGTGACGTCGCGCCCGTCGCGCAGCTCCTCGCGCAGGCGCTCCACCCGCAACGCGTCGGCGTACTGCTTCGGCGACACTCCGAGCACCTTGCGGAAGTCGCGTCGCAGCGCGTCGGACGAGGTGCCGGCGGCGACCGCGAGCTCGGCGAGCGAGGGTGCATCGCCCACGCGATCCGCGATCAGATCGCACGCGGCGCGCACCCGCGCGACCCGCGGGTCGAGGGAGCTGCGGTCGAGAGACGATTCGAGGTCGGCGGTGTCGATGCTCACGGCGTCAGTGATACCGGAACTCGCGCCATCCCGCTCTCCGGTTCCGGCGCGACCGGCCACGAACGGCGCCCGACCGCCGGTCAGCCGTGGGACGCGGTCCACTCGAGCAGGCGCTCGACCGGCCACGCGTTGACGATGCGGTCGGGCTCGACACCGGCGTCGGCCGCCCGGGCGCAGCCGTAGGGCTGCCATTCGAGCTGGCCGACCGCGTGGGCGTCGGTGTCGATCGAGATCTTGCAGCCGAGCGCGGCCACCTGTTCGAGCAGTCGCATCGGCGGGTCGAGCCGCTCGGGCCGACAGTTGATCTCGACCGCCTTGTCGAAGTGCGCGCAGGCGCCGAACACGAGGTCGGGGTCGAACTCCGACTCGGGGCGACCGCGGCCGAGCACCAATCGTCCGGTGCAGTGGCCGAGGATGTCGGTGTTCGGATCCGCGATCGCCGCGACCATGCGGTCGGTCATCGCGGGACCCTTCATGCGCAGCTTCGAGTGCACGCTCGCCACCACCACGTCGAGCTCGCCGAGGAGGTCGGGATCCTGGTCGAGGCGGCCGTCGTCGAGGATGTCGACCTCGATGCCGGTGAGCACGCGGAACGGCGCCAGCTCCTCGTTGAGGCGCGCGACCAGCTCGAGCTGCGCTTCGAGGCGCTCGGGTTCGAGGCCGTGGGCAACCGACAGCGAGGGCGAGTGGTCGGTGACCGCGAGGTACTCGTGCCCGAGCTCCGCGCCGCGGCGCGCCATCGCGACGACGGTCGCGCCGCCGTCGGACCAGTCGGAGTGCAGGTGGAGGTCGCCCTTGAGCGCGGCGCGGATCGCACCGCCCGCGCCGACGTCGGGCGCGGCCTCGGCCTCGAGCCGGGCGAGGTACTCGGGCACCTCGCCGGCGACGGCCTGGTCGATCACCCGCGCCGTGCTCGACCCGATGCCGGGGAGCGACTCCAACGCGCCGCTCGCCGCGAGCTCGCGCAGCTCGGCGACCGGGCGCTCCCGGATCGCGTCGGCGGCGCGGCGGAACGCCTCCTCCTTGTAGCGACCGGCCCGCGACCGCTCCAGCAGCGTGGCGATGCGCTCCAGCGCGTCGAGCGGCTCCATCCCTCGAAGGTACCTCCCCCGGACCTTCTAGACTCCCGGGAATCTCGGAGGGATGACTGAGAGGCCGAAAGTGCTCGCCTGCTAAGCGAGTAAGGGGTGACAAGCTCCTTCGAGGGTTCAAATCCCTCTCCCTCCGCCACTCGAGAGCGCTTGACGCGCGCGCCCGCCATCTATATCGTCTGTCGATATAACGACGAGCGATGGAGTGCGCCGGAGATGGCCCGGAACGGATCCCGCAACCAACCGATGGCGCCGGCGGTGTTCCATCTGCTCCTCGCGCTGCGGGAGGGCGAACAGCACGGCTACGCGCTGATGCAACGCGTCGAGCAGCTGACCGACGGCTCGGTGCGGATGGGGCCGGGCACGCTCTACGGCGCCATCAAGCGCATGCTCGCCGACGGCCTGATCGAGGAAACCGCCGAACGCCCCGATCCCGCGCTCGACGACCAGCGCCGGCGTTACTACCGGCTCACGGCCACCGGCCAGCGCGCGTGCGCGGCCGAGGTCGCGCGGCTCGAGGCACTGCTCCGGAACGCGCGGCGTTCCCGGCCGTCCCTGGGGCACGCGTGAGCATCGGGGAGCGCGCGTTCCGGGGATTGCTGCTGCTCTACCCGCCCAGGTTCCGGCGCGAGTACCGCGACGCCATGACCCAGCTCTACCGCGACGAGCGCCGCGACCACTCGCTCTCGTGGTCCCGCATCGCGTTCGACACCCTCGTGTCGATCCCGATCCAGCACAAGGAGGCACTCCGCGCCATGACAACGTCCGGAAAGCTCGTGGCCGCGGCCGTCGCGACCACCGCCGCCATCGTCGTGTTCGCCGCGGTCGGCGGCGCCATCGCCGCCCTCCTCCTGATGCTCCTCCTCGCCTGGATCCTGGTCTCGTTGCTCAAGGCCCGCGACACCCGCGCGCCGCGGGGCGCGTGGTGGAAGTTCGCGGCCACCGGAGCCGGCATCTTCGTGGTCGCGTTCGTGTTCTTCGCCGGGCCCTGGCCCCAGTCGTGGCGCGACGCGATGCCCGGCGAGATCTGGTGGGTCGGGTTCTTCGCGTTCGCCACCGCGATCGTGTGCCTCGTGGTGGGGCTGCTCGCCGGCGTGGTCGAACTCGGTCAGCGGCGGCGCGCTACCCGCTGACGAGGTTCGGCGGGCGCTCGCCGGCGAGCACCGCCACCGCGCCCTCGCAGGCCAGGTGGGCCATGCGCCGGCGCGTCGCCTCGGTGGCGCTCCCCACGTGCGGCAGCAGCACCGCGTGCGGCGCCGCCAGCAGCCGGGGGTGCACGTCCGGCTCGCGCTCGTAGACGTCGATGCCCGCGGCGAAGATCACGCCCTCCTCGAGCGCGATCGCGAGCGCCTCCTCGTCGACCACCGGTCCACGAGCGGTGTTCACGAGCACGGCATGGGGACGCATCAGCCGCAACCGGCGGTCGTCGATCAGGCCGCGCGTCTCGTCGGTGAGCGGCACGTGCAACGAGACGAAGTCGGCGCGCGGCAACAGGTCGTCGAGCGCGCCCACGTAGCCGACGCGACCGGTGTCGTGGCGGGAGTGGTGCAGCACGTTCATGCCGAACCCCGCGGCACGCCGCGCGACGGCCTGGCCGATGCGGCCGAACCCCACGATGCCGAGGGTGGCGCCGTGCAGGTCGACGCCGAGGAACGCGTCGATGCGGAACCCGTGCCACCCGCCGCTGCGCAGCGTGGCCTCGGCGTCGGACGCGCGCCGGGCCGCGGCGAGCAGGAGGAGGAAGGCGAGGTCGGCGGTGGTCTCGTCGAGCACACCCGGCGTGTTGCACACCGCGACCCCGTGCTCGGTCGCCGCCGCGACGTCGACGTTGTCGTAGCCCACGCCGATGTTGCCGACCACGCGCAGCCGCCCGGCGGCCGCCGCGAACACGTCACGGTCGACCCGGTCGGTGATGGTGCAGACGAGGGCGTCGTAGCCGTCGATCGCGCCGACCAGCTCGCCGTGGGTGAGCGGGGCCGTCGCCGAGGACGGCGGCCTCGTGCCCGGCCGCGGCGAGGGGGTCGAGCCAGCCGTCGGGCAGTGGTCGGGTGACGAGGACACGGGCCACGCCCGGAGCGTAGACCGCCCGCCATTGCACTCCGTGTGTCCGATATGTACGGTATGCCGGCACAGGTTGGGACCGAGGACAGCAGACCGGAAACCGCGGACCGGAAGGGGCGCCGGGACATGCACGGCTGGGGCGGCGACGCGCCGTTGCACGAACACGACGACGGCTGGGAGGACTGGGCGGATCCCGTCGACCTGCGCGCGCTCGTGGTGGAGCACCGCATGGACCTCTTCCGCTACGCCCGCTCGTTCACCCGCAACGACGCCGACGCGGAGGACCTCGCCCAGACCGCGGTGCTGCGGGTCCTGGCCGCCCGCACCACGCTGCACGATCCCGATGAAGGCCAAGGCGTACCTCCTGCGGATCGTGCGCAACCTCGCCACCGACCAGGCCCGCTCCCGCGCGCGTGTGCGGGTGGAGCCGTGGGCCGAGGTGCCCGAGGTGATCGCGGCCGACGCCGAGCCCGAGGCCGCGCTCCTGCGCGACGCCGACGCCGCCGTCCCGCGTCGGGCGCTCGGCGAGCTCGCGCCGTCGTACCGCGAGGTGCTGGAGCTGCGCTTCGTGGAGGAGCTCGACTACGAGACCGTCGCCGACCGGCTCCACACCACCGAGCACGCCGCCCGCCAGCGGGTGTACCGGGCCATGCAGGCGATGCGGGGGCTGGTGCGCCGCTCCGACGTGGGCCTGGCCGAGTCGGGCTGACAGCGTCCGGGGCCGGGCGTAGATTCGCACCCGGAGCGTCCGCCGGCGATCGGCGCGGCGACACGACGCACGTGGAGGGGGAACGGCGATGACCCGACTCGACGACACTGCCGACCGCGTGGAGCTGCGGGCCCTGGTCGACCGGTACGCGCTCGCCGCCGACTCGCGCGACCGTGCGGGCTTCGCCGGGGTGTTCACCGCCGACGGGGTGCTGGCCATCGGACCCGGCGGCGGCCTCGTCGGACCCGACGCGATCCCGGCGCCACTCGACTACCTCGACGCGCACTACACGCACACGATGCACTTCATCGGCACCCACGACGTCGTGCTCGACGGCGACACCGCCACCGGCACCGTGTACTGCCTCGCCCACCACCTGTGGCGCGCGACGACGAGACGATGGTCTCGTGCATGGGCATGCGCTACTTCGACCGCTACGTACGCACCGACGACGGCTGGCGCATCGCCCACCGCAGCATGAGCGCCGACTGGCAGGAGGACCGCCCCGCGTCGCCGCCGGCCGGCCCGCTCGGCACGATCGGCTGACCCCGGGGCGAATCCGACCCTCGTCCGAGCCGGGACGCGGACGAGCGCCCCGGAGGGCGCTCGTCGTGAGTGGTGCGGAGGCTGCTGCGTGTCAGCCGGCGAGGAGGGCGCGGGCGCCCATCTCCACCGACGGGTGGCGCAGACGGGCCAGGGCCCGGGCCTCGATCTGGCGGACCCGCTCCCGGCTCAGGCTGACCAGCTGGCCGACCTCGTCGGGGGTGCGGGGCTCGCCGCGGTCGAGACCGAAGCGCAGCGTGAGGATGTAGCGCTCACGCTCGTCGAGCACCGACAGCAGCTTCTCGATCTCGGCGGGCAGCATCGCCCGGGCGGCCGACTCGTAGGGCGACTCGGCGCCGCGGTCCTCCACGAGGTCGCCCAGCTCCGTCTCGCCGTCCTCGCCGACCGGGGTCTCGAGCGACACCGGCTCCGCGAGGTGCGGGATGAGCTCCTTGACCCGCTCGGGCGCGAGGTCGAGCTCGGCGGCCAGCTCGTCGAGGGTGGCCGGGCGGCCGAGGCGCGCCTCGAGCCCCGCCCGCTCCTTCTGGAGACGGGCCAGGTTGTCGGCCGCGTGGACGGGCAGACGGATCGTGCGGCCCGCGTTGGCGATGCCGCGCTGGATCGCCTGGCGGATCCACCAGGTGGCGTAGGTGGAGAACTTGAAGCCCTTGCGCCAGTCGAACTTCTCGACCGCGTGGATCAGGCCGAGGTTGCCCTCCTGCACCAGGTCGAGGAGCGGCATGCCCGACGCCTGGTAGCGCTTGGCGATCGACACGACGAGGCGGAGGTTCGACTGGACGAACTGCCGCTGGGCGTCCTCACCCTTGCGGATGAGGCGCTGGAGGTCGCGCTTCTCGGTGCGGGTGAGACCCTTGTCGACGCTCGCGAGCGTCTCCTGCGCGGCCTTGCCCGCCTCGATGTCCTGCGCGAGGCGCGCTTCGTCGTCCTTGGTGAGGAGCTGGTGACGACCGATGTCCTCGAGGTAGAGACGGACGAGGTCTTCGTTGTCCCGTTCGGTGCGATTGCGAACTCGTGCCACGATGGCCTTCCCAGGGGGGTCGGTGTACGGTCGGCTCTCGGGGGTGCGAGCCGGCATTTCAGAGAGAACGACGGGGGATGCGTCCTTGTTCCGGGACGCTCCAGATTCAGGGCGGTAGATTCAGGGCGGTAGATTCAGGGCGGTCCCGGGCTCCTGCCCGGTCCTTTCCCAGTTCGCGGGGCCGTCTCCCTGACAGTCCCGGGGTGGTGGATCCTCGGGTTTGCCTCGGGGGGCAGTCTCGCAAACGGGGAGCCCTCCATTCTGCACTATTTCCTGGCCCGATGCACATCCTGTGGTGTCCCCGGGCAGATCGGGCCCCGGTCACCTACCATTCCCGCCCGACACAGGCCCACAGGAGGACCCCGCACATGCCCGCACCCGACCCCTCGCAGCTCGGCCCCCTTGCCGGCCTCGCCGGTACCTGGGAAGGCGACCAGGGCCTCGACGTCTCGTACCACCACGGTGAGGGCGAGATCGGCGAGACCTCCTACCGGGAGCGCGTCGAGTTCAAGCCCTTCGGCCCCGTGGCCAACGGCAAGCAGGAGCTCTTCGGCCTCGACTACCGCATGGCCGCCACCCGCATCGGCGAGGACGAGCCCTTCCACACCGAGGTCGGCTACTGGCTCTGGGACGCCGCAAACGGCCAGGTGCTGCGCTCCTTCATGGTGCCCCGCGGCATGGTCGTGATCGCCGGCGGCCCCGCCTCCGCCGACTCGAAGACCCTCGAGCTGAGCGCCGAGCGCGGCTCCACCACCTACGGCATCCTCTCGAACCAGTACCTCGACGTGGAGTCCAACACGCCGAAGTACACCTGCACCGTCACCATCGGCGACGGCGAGTGGAGCTACGACGAGTGCACCACCTACGACGTGAAGTCGAAGGACATGACGGTGCAGCACACCGACAAGAACACGCTGAAGCGCGTCGACTGACCGCGGCCCGTCCGGGAGGGGTCCCCGGGGCCCGTACAATTGCCGTCCCGGTGGCGTGCGGCCGCCGGGACCGGGTGCAGGGGCGCCCGGCGACACCGGTACGGACTGGGGCGAGTGGGGCCATGGCGAAGAGCGACGACTTCGTGCTCGTGAAGCCACGCCACGACGAGGTGGGCACCGCGCTGCTGCGCGAGTACACCGGCAACCACAACGGGGTCGGGGTCATCCACCGCGCGCTCGAACTGCTCCTCACCCACTTCGAGCTCGACGACGCCGCGCTGGTCGTCGAGGGCTCCGACCTCGGCACGCAGGTGTTCCGCGCCCGACGGCGCGCGCTCGGGCCCGAGCACGCGTGGCTCCTCGACGCCGAGCCCGGGCTCTACACGATCCCCAAGGTGAAGTTCGACACCTCGCTGCTGCTGGTGCTCAGCGCACTGGCGCTCGACCTCGACGTCGAGCACCACGACGCCGGCCACGACGCGCTCACCGGGCTCGCCAACCGGCGGCGCATCCACGACACCCTCGACCTCGAGGTGCAGCGCTCCACGCGCACCGGGTCGACGTTCGGCGTGCTGGCGTTCGACCTCGTCGACTTCAAGCGCTTCAACGAGTCGTACGGCTACGACGTCGGCGACGAGGCTCTGCGCGCGTTCGCCCGTGCGTTGCGCTCCGAGGCGCGCGGCACCGACACCGTCGGCCGCTGGGGCGGCGACGAGTTCGTGATCGTGGCGCTGGCCGAGAAGGCCGAGCAGCTCGACCCGTTGGTGGCCCGCGTGCGACGTCGCCTCGCCGAGCACCCCGTCGTCGACGGCGAAGTGGTCGGCTTCCGCGAGAGCGCCGTGGTGATGTGCCCGGGCGACGCACACGAGTCGGGCGAGCTCCTCGCCCGGGCGCTCGGATCGCTCAAGCCGAACTGACGGGCGGGCAGGGGCGACATCGCCCGGAATGCCCCGGGGTGTGACCCACGTCGCCTGATCCCGGCGGGAAGTGCTCAGCATTTCCCCCGTTGCTGCCGAATATTAGGCATGTAGGCAGCGGACGGACTCCGACAGGGGACAGGGGCGAACCGTGCAGGACAGCGTCCACACCACGACGACGACGACCGACCGGGACACCGATCCGACCGCGTCCGACGCCGCGCCGGTGCGGGCGATGCTGGTGGCCCACCACGGTCTGATCGCCGAGAGCATCCACCGGGCGCTCGACGCCGAGGCCGGCATCACCGTCGTGGCCATGGTCGCGCCGCCCGTCGACCTCCCCGCCACGGCCCGCGAGCTGCGACCGGCCGTGCTCCTGGTGACCGACCGGACGGTGGCCGACCTCCACCTCGCCTCACTGATGCAGGCCGACGGCCGGCTCGATCCCCCCGTCGTGCTGATCAGCGACCACGCCCGCGGCACCGACCTCGCCGCCGCGCTGAGCGCGGGCTGCGCCGGGCTCGTCGCCTGGGACGACCCGTTCGCCGATCTGGCGACCACCATCCGCGTCGTCGCCGGTGGCGGCTCCCGCGTGCCGCTCGCCCTCGTCCCGGAGCTCGCCGCCGCCTTCCACGGACGGCATCTCCCCACCGACATGAGCGACCGGGAGCTCGAGGTGCTGGCGCTGCTCGGACGGGGCCTCACCACCGAGCAGATGGCGGAGGAGCTGGTGCTGAGCATCCACACCGTGCGCAACCACATCCGCAGCGTGATGGCGAAGCTCGACGCCCACACCCGGCTCGAGGCCGTGGTGGTGGCACGCCGGCGCGGCCTGCTCGACGACCCGACGACCAGCCTCTCGGCCTGACCCCCGGTCGTACGTCGGTCGCGACATTGTCGATTCTCGGACCTTGTCGATTCTCCGGTGGGCGAGGGGGGACTTGAACCCCCACGTCCTTGCGGACACAGGCACCTGAAGCCTGCGCGTCTGCCAATTCCGCCACTCGCCCGGAGCGGCACAGGGTAGCAGCGCGTGTCACGACGACCCGGGGCCGGAACGCCGGCACCGAACGCTGCGTGTGCGGGCGCGGTGAGTCGCCCGGGTGCCCCCGGGGCGGGAGGGGCCGCCGGTACACTCGCCCCCGTGGGACTCCAGGGCTTCGAGCGCCGGCTCGAACGGTTGGTGGAGGGCGGCTTCAGCAAGGCCTTCCGCAGCGGACTCCAGCCCGTCGAGATCGGTCACCGGCTCACGCGGGTGCTCGACGACGGCCGCACGCTGGGCGTCAACGGTCGGACGGTCGCGCCCAACAACATCGGCGTGTACCTGGCGCCGGGCGACTTCGAGCGCTTCCGCAGCTTCGCCGAGGCCCTGGCCCGCGAGCTGGCCGAGGCCGCCCGCCAGCACGCCCGCGACGAGGGCTACCAGTTCGTCGGCCCGGTGATCGTCACCCTCGTGCCCGACGACACCCTCGGCAACGGCGAGTTCGACGTGGTGGCCGAGATCTACGAGGGCGAGGGCGGCCACGTCGGGCTCGCTCGTGCTCCCCGACGGCCGGCGGGTGTCGCTCGCCGAGGGCACCACCTCGCTCGGGCGCAACTCCGACTGCACGGTCTCGCTCGCCGACCCGCGGGCGTCGCGGCGCCACGCCGAGGTGCGGCCCACCGGCGACGGCTTCCTGCTCGTCGATCTCGGCTCGATGAACGGCACGCTGGTCAACGGGGTCGCGGTGCGCGAGCGCCTGCTGCACGACGGCGACGAGATCTCCCTCGGTGCGACGGTGATGCGCTTCGAGGCGTCGTAGTGCCCGAGTCGGTCCTCACGGTTCTCAAGTTCTGCTTCCTCGCGCTGCTCTACCTGTTCCTCTACCGCGTCGTGCGGGTGGTGGTGAAGGAGATGCGCGCGCCCGCGCCGTCGCCGATCGTCGACGCCGGCCTCGCCCCCGCGCCGGCGCCCGCCGCGCCCGCGGCCAAGGCCGAGAAGACACGTGGTCGCGCCCCCGGACATCTGCGCATCGTGGAGCCCGCGGCGCGACGCGGCGAGACCGTCGCAGTCGCCGACGAGCTCACCGTCGGGCGCGGCGGCGGATGCGGTGTGGTGCTCGCCGAGGACAGCTTCGTGTCGACCGTGCACGCGCGCGTGTTCCGGCGCGACGGCGACGTGTGGGTGGAAGACCTCGGCTCGCGCAACGGCACGTTGCTCAACGGACAGGCGCTCACCGTCGCGCAACCGCTGCGCCGCGGCGACCAGCTGCAGTTCGGCCGCGCGGTGATCGAGGCCGCTCGATGAGCCCCCTCGCAAGCTCGGAGGCAGCTCGATGAGGCTCGTCGTGGGGGCCGCGACCGACGTCGGCCGGGTGCGCGACGGCAACGAGGACGCCTACCTCGTCGACGACGCCATGGGCCTCGTCGCGGTGGCCGACGGCATGGGCGGGCATCGCGGCGGCGAGGTCGCGAGCGCGACCGCGCTCGAGGCGCTGCGCGCCGCGGTGAGCGCGGGGCGCCCGCTGCGCGAAGCCGTGGAGGACGCCAACACCGCGGTGTTCGACAAGGCCGGCACCGACGAGAGCCTGCGCGGCATGGGCACCACGCTCACCGCGGCCACGCTCGCCGCGGGCGGCACGCTGTTGGTCGGCCACGTGGGCGACTCGCGCGCCTACCTGCTGCGCGACGGCGAGCTGCGCCAGGTCACCACCGACCACAGCCTGGTGGAGGAGCTGGTGCGCGACGGCCGCCTCACCCCCGACGAGGCCGCGGTGCACCCGCAGCGGTCGATCATCACGCGCGCGCTCGGCGTCGACGCCACCGTCGACGTCGACGTGTACCCGGTCGAGCTCGCGGCGGGCGACGTGCTCCTCTTCTGCTCCGACGGCCTCACCGGCATGCTGCAGCCCGACCTCATCGCCGCCGAGCTGCGCCGCGAGAGCGATCCCGGCCGCGTCGCCACCCGTCTGGTCGACGCCGCCAACGCGGCGGGCGGCGAGGACAACATCACCGTCGTGGTGGTGTCGGTCACCGGCGAGGCCCCCGAGCGCGCCACCGTCGTCGCCCCGGTCGCGCGGCCGACCCGACCCCGCTCGACGAGGCCCCCACCGAGGAGGCCCGGCCGCCCAAGCGCCGGGCCCGCAAGGTCGGCAAGGTGCTGCTGTGGGTGCTGCCGGTGCGTGCTCGTGCTCGGCGTGGCGATCGGCGCGGTCGGCTGGTACGCCCGCCGCAGCTACTACGTGGGCGTCCACCAGGGGAACGTCACCGTCTTCAAGGGCGTCCCCGGCGGCCTCGCGGGTTGGAACCCGACCATCGAACGCGTCTACCCCGCGCTCGCGGTGGCCGAGCTGCGCGCCGCCGACCGCTCGTCGGTGCGCGCCGAGCACCACTTCTCGTCGCTGTCCGACGCGCAGGTCTTCGTGGCGCGCGTTGCGCGACCACGCCGGCGCGTCGACCAGCACATCCACCACCACCGTTCCGACGACCACGACCACCACGCCGCCCGGCGCGCCGACCACCACCGCGGCCCCCACCACGCCGACAGCGGCGCCCGGCCCGTGAGATCGCCCACCGCGCGTCGGCGTCGCGCCAACGAGCTCGGCCTCGGCCTCTTGGCCGTGGTCGCCACCGGCGCGGGCTACGTGCTGCTCCTGCTCGCCGACCGGCCCGACATCCCCGCCGACCTGTGGGTGTTCCTCGCCGCGGTGCTCGGGCTCTACGTGGTCGCGCATCTCGCGGTGCGCGCGTTCGCGCCCCGCGCGGATCCCACGCTGCTGCCCATCGCCGCGATGCTCAACGGCATCGGCTTCGTGGTGATCTCGCGTCTCGACCGCGACCTCGCGCGCGTGCAGGCGATCTGGACCGCGGTGGCCGTCGGCGTGTTCGTGCTCACCCTCGTGGTGGTGCGCCACATCCGCACGCTGGAGCGCTACCGCTACACGTTCCTGCTGCTCGGCGTCGGCGCGCTGCTCATCCCGCTCGTGCCCGGCGTGGGCGCCGAGATCAACGGCGCCCGCCTGTGGGTGCGCATCGGACCGATCAATTTCCAGCCCGGCGAGGCCGCGAAGGTGCTGCTCGTGATCTTCTTCGCCGCCTATCTGGTGGAGAAGCGGGAGCTGCTCGCGCAGGGCACGCGTCGTTTCCTCGGCATGACGCTGCCCGACCCCAAGCACCTCGGCCCGCTGCTGCTCGCGTGGGGCTTCTCGATCCTGGTGATGGTGCGCCAGAAGGACCTCGGGTCGTCGCTGCTGTTCTTCGCGGTGTTCGCGGCGATGCTCTACATCGCCACCGAGCGCAGCTCCTACCTGCTCGTCGCCCTGGTGCTCTTCATCGGCGGCGCGACGATCGCCTACCAGCTCTTCGGTCACGTCCAGGAGCGGGTGACCACGTGGATCGACCCGTGGTCGCACTCGCAGTCGACCGGGTACCAGCTCGTGCAGTCGCTCTACGCGCTCGGGAGCGGCGGGTTCGCCGGCACCGGGTTGGGGCTGGGCAACCCGAAGATCATCCCCAACGCCTCGACCGACTTCGTGCTCTCGTCGATCGGCGAGGAGCTCGGCCTGATCGGCACGCTGGCGATCGTCCTCCTGTTCCTGCTGTTCGTCGGCAGCGGGTTCCGCATCGCGGTCACGGCGGAGCGGCCGTTCTCCAAGCTCTTCGCCGCCGGCCTCACCACGATCATCGGCGTGCAGACCTTCGTGATCGTCGGCGGCGTGATCCGGGTGATCCCGCTCACCGGCGTGACCCTGCCGTTCATCTCCTACGGCGGCTCGTCGCTGGTCGCGAACTTCGTGATCGTCGCGCTGCTGCTGCGCATCTCCGACGAGACGGTGGCGCGCGCCGAGATGCCGGGCGCGTTGGCGGGCGCGCGCATGGCGCTCGGTTCGGACGCGCCCGGCGGCGCCGCCGCCGGTCCGCCGATGAACGCGACCGTTCGCGCCCAGGAAGTGGCGCGGTGAACCGGCCGATCCGGCGCGTGGGCTACGCGGTCGTGGTGCTGATGCTGATCCTGGTCGCGCAGCTCTCCTACCTGCAGGTCGTCGACGCCAACCGGCTCGCCAACGAGGCCGGGAACCCGCGCAAGACGCTGCGCGCGTACAACCGCGCGCGCGGGCAGATCCTCACCGCCGACGGTCAGATCGTCGCCGAGTCGGTGCCCACGACCGGCGACTACAAGTACCAGCGCAAGTACCCGCTCGGTCCGCTCTTCGCCCAGGTGTCGGGCTACCAGTCCTTCACCGGGCTCGTCGGCAACACCGGCGTGGAGGCCAGCTACGACAAGGTGCTCACCGGCCAGGACCTCTCGTTGAAGCTGCAGGACCTCGGCGGCCTGCTCGACACCAAGTCCGACACCAACAACGTGGTGCTGACGCCTGAAGCAGTCGGCCCAGCAGGCGGCGGCCGACGCGATCGGCGACACACCGACGGCTCGGTGGTGGCGCTCGACGTGAAGACCGGCGCGGTGCTGGCGATGTACTCCAACCCCACCTTCGATCCCGAACTTCCTCGCGGTGCACGACTCGAAGGTGGTGCAGACCGCGTTCAACTTCATCAACTCCGACGCGTCCGGGAACTCCGCGCTCCAGCGCACCTACCGCGAGGTGTGGGCACCGGGCTCCACGTTCAAGGTGGTGACCGCGAAGTCGGCGATCGAGACCGGCACCGCCACGCCCGACACCAACTTCGACTCCGTCACCAACTACGTGATCCCCGGCACGACCACACCCCTGTTCAACTTCGACCAGGAGTTCTGCGGCGGCAGCCTCGTCGAGAGCCTGGTGAACTCGTGCAACACCACGTTCGCCAAGCTCGGCTACGACATGGGTCCCGCGTTCGTCCCGCAGATGGACGAGTGCGGCATCCACTCCGCGATCCCCATCGACCTCTCGCCCGGCTCGGCCGTCAGCACCGGGCCCACCGTCGACAGCGAGAAGCCCCGCTTCGCGCTCGCGGGCATCGGGCAGGGCGAGGTGGCCACCACGCCGCTGCAGATGGCGGTGATCGCCGCCGCGGTCGCCAACGGCGGGGTGATCAAGGAACCCCACGTGATGCAGGAGATCCAGGACTCCCAGGGCCAGACGCTCGAGACCTTCGAGCCGAAGGACTGGCGGACCTGCATGTCGTCGAACACCGCCGCCGCGCTCAACCAGATGATGCAGCAGGTGGTGCGAGCGCGGCACCGGCACCCAGGCCCAGATCGACGGCGTGAAGGTGGCAGGCAAGACCGGCACCGCGCAGTCGGCGCCGGGCAAGGCTCCCCACGCGTGGTTCATCGCCTTCGCCCCGGCCGACAACCCGCAGTACGCGGTGGCGGTGGTCGTGCCCAACGGCGGCCACAACAGCGACGAGACCGCCACCGGCGGCACCGTCGCCGCCCCGATCGCCAAGCAGGTCCTGCTGGCGCTCCTCGGCCAGCAGAGGCGTTGACCACCGGTTGATCCACCCCGGCGCGCCGCGCCCCGGGGAACGCGCCGCCGATCGGTAGATTGCTCCGATCATGTCGAGCCCCGACCCACCCGGCGACGATCCCGGATCCGCCTCCGGTCCGCCCCCCGCCCGCCTCCTCGCCAACCGGTACGAGCTCGGCGCCGAGATCGGCCGCGGCGGGATGGCCGACGTCCACCTCGGCCACGACACGCTGCTCGATCGTCGGGTGGCGGTGAAGGTCCTCTCGCCCGACAACGCGTCCGACCCCGACACCCGCGAGCGGTTCCGCCGCGAGGCGCAGGCCGTGGCGTCGCTGAACCACCCGAACATCGTCGCGGTGTACGACTGGGGCGAAGAGGACGGCACCTCCTTCATCGTGATGGAGTACGTGCCGGGGCCCACGCTGCGTCAGGTGATCGCCACCTACGGCCGCATCGCGCCCACCGAGGCGTCGCGCATCGCCGCGTCGATCGCCGACGCGCTCGCGTTCGCGCACCGCAACGGTGTGGTGCATCGCGACGTGAAGCCCGGGAACGTGATCGTGATGCCCGACGGCACCGTGAAGGTGACCGACTTCGGCATCGCGCGCGCCGATCAGGGCGACGGGCTCACCAAGACCGGCGCGGTGCTCGGCACCGCCACCTACTTCTCCCCCGAGCAGGCGCAGGGCCTCGCGCTCGACGGCCGCTCCGACGTGTACGCGCTCGGCGTCGTGCTCTACGAGATGCTCGCCGGCGTCGCGCCGTTCGTCGCCGACAGCCCGGTGTCGGTCGCGTACAAGCACGTGCGCGAAGACCCCGTCGCGCCGTCGCACTGGGCGCCCGAGATCCCCGGCGCGCTCGACCGCATCGTGCTCACCGCGATGGCCAAGGACGTGCAGGCCCGCTACCAGAGCGCGGAGGCGCTGCGCGACGATCTCCTGCGCTTCGACCGCGGCCGCCCGCTGGTCGGGGGTCCGGTGCCGTTCGGCGCCGCAGCCGCCGGCCCGATCACCCAGGCCCAGCCGATCGTGGTCGACGCCCCGGTCGACCGACGCGCCGGGGGCCCGGCGCCGGTCGCCCAACCGCGACCTCGCAAGAGCAACACCGGGGCGATCATCGCCATCGGACTCGCCTTCGGGCTGCTCGTGGCGCTGATCCTCGTGCTGCTGCTGCAGGTCGACCTCGGCGGGGGTGGCGACGGCGGGCCCACGTTCGACGTGCCCACGGTCGTCGGGCAGCAGTACCCGCAGGCCGAGGCGACCCTCACCACCGCGGGGTTCAAGGTCGTGCGCAAGGACGACGAGTCGCAACCGAACACGCCCGCCGACCAGGTGCTCGAGCCAGAACCCCGAGGCCGGCAGCAAGCTCGAGAAGGGCGGCACCGTCACCCTCACCGTGAGCAGCGCCACCCTCACCGTCCCCGACGTCGTGAAGCAGACCGCGCGACCAGGCCAGCGCCGCGCTGCGCACGGCCGGCTTCGCGCCCATCTTCGTGCAGGTCGACAGCACCGAGCGCGCCCGGCACCGTGCTCGCGCACCGATCCCGGCGCGGGCGCCAAGGTGCCGAAGAACCCGCCGGGGCAGGCCGGTCCCGCGATCGCGGTGAACGTCGCACGCGAACCGAACGTGGCCGTCCCCGACGTCGCCAACCAGGACCTCTTCGCGGCCAGCACCGCCATCACCGCCGCCGGTCTGACACCACAGCTCACGCCCACGCCCAGCGCCACCGTGCCCAAGGGCGCGGTGATCGGCACCAACCCGGCCGCGGGCACGCAGGTGCCGCGCGGCACCACCGTCCAGATCCTGGTCTCGACCGGCCCCGAGCTGGTCGACGTGCCCAGCGTGGTGAACCAGACCCAGGCCGCGGCGGAGGCCACGTTGCTCGCCGCCGGCTTCAACGTGCAGGTGCAGCTCGTGACCTTCCCCTCGAAGAAGGGCCTCGTCGTCGCCCAGAGCCCGTCGAGCGGCCAGGCGGCGAAGGGCTCCGTCGTCACCATCCAGGTCGGCGCCTGACGCCGGGTCGGCGGTGAGCGACGCCCGCCCCGGTCCGCTGGCGCGTTGGTACCTCGCGCACGGCCGCCACGACCTCCCCTGGCGCGCGACGCGTGACCCGTGGGCGGTGCTGGTGTCGGAAGTGATGTTGCACCAGACGCAGGTGGCGCGCGTCGCCGCGGTGTACGACGACTTCCTCGCGCGCTTCCCGACGCCAGCGGCGATGGCCGCGGTCGCGCCCGGCGCGGTGATCGCCGCGTGGGGACGGCTCGGGTACCCGCGTCGCGCGCGTCGGCTGCACGACGCCGCGGTCGTCATCGCGCGCGACGGCTGGCCCGACGACCTCTCGACGTTGCCGGGGATCGGGCGCTACACCGCGGCCGCGGTACGCGCGCAGGCCGACGACGTCGACGTCCCCGCGATCGAGGTGAACATCCGCCGCGTCGTCGAGCGCGTCGCGGGACGACGGCTGACCGAGCGCGACGCCGAGGCGGAGATGGTGCGCGTGGGCCGGCCGCTGCGCGGGCGCGACCGCCTGCTCGCGCTCATGGACGTGGGCTCGATCCTGTGCCGACCACGCGATCCGCGCTGCTCCGAGTGCCCGTTGCGCCGACGGTGCGCGACCCGTGGCGCGCTCCCCGGCGAGACCCGTCACCGTCAGGCGCCGTTCGCGGGGAGCTTCCGGGAGCGGCGCGGGAAGGTGCTGGCGGCCCTGCGCGACGGGCCTGCACCGGCGGCCGCGCTCGACGCCGAGGCGCTCGCGTCGCTGGTGGCCGACGGGCTCGCGGTGGTCGACCCCGCGACCCACCCGGCGACCGGCGACGTCGCCCGCCTCCCCTGAACGCGGGACCGAAGATCAGGCGCGGGCGGGGAGACCGAGGAAGTTGCCGAGGAGGGAGTGGCCCGACTCGGTGAGGATCGACTCGGGGTGGAACTGCACGCCCTCGATCGGCAGCTCGCGGTGGCGCAGACCCATCACCAGCCCGTCCTCGGACTCCGCGCTGATCTCGAGCACGTCGGGCACGGAGTCGCGCTCCACCACCAGCGAGTGGTAGCGGGTGGCGGTGAACGGGTTCGGCAGGCCGGCGAACACGCCGCGCCCGTCGTGGGAGATGCTCGACGTCTTGCCGTGCATCACGTGGGGCGCCCGCACCACCCGGCCGCCGTAGATGCTCCCGATGCACTGGTGGCCGAAGCACACGCCGAGCACCGGCACGCCGGCGGCGCCGAACGCCTCGATCGCGGCGATCGACACGCCGACGTCGGCGGGCACGTCGGGACTCCCCGGCCCCGGCGACACGAGCACGGCGTCGGGGTCCAGCGCGCGCAGGCCGTCGAGGTCGATCGCGTCGTTGCGGTGCACCACGGGCTCGGCGCCGAGCTCCCCCAGGTACTGCACGAGGTTGTAGACGAACGAGTCGTAATTGTCGATCACCGCGACCTTCACGGGCCCGACGCTACCGGCCCGTGGTCCGCACCGGCCCGTCGATTCGATATCCTCCCTCGCGTGCCGAAGGCCCAGCCCCCCACCTCCACCCCGAAGCGTCACAAGGGGGCGCGCTACACGCCGCCCACCCCGAAGGACGCGAAGCACAGCCACCTGTGGGTGCCCGTCGCGATGTTCACCTGCCTCGTGCTCGGGGTCCTGGTGATCGCGGGCAACTACATGCAGCTGCTGCCCGGCGGGGAGGCGAGCAACAACTTCCTGCTGATCGGGCTCGCGCTGCTGATCGCCGGGTTCGTGCTCTCGACCTACTTCCGCTGACCCGGGGGCCTTGCGACCGGCTGATTCAGCAGGGTTCGCGGCGTATGTCCGAACCCCAGGCGTGTAAGTACACACAGGTTTCTCCACAGGTTGGGGAGAACTGCGCCGTGGTCGGACCCGGCTCGCCCGACGTCAGCCGACGAGGTCCATGTCCTCGCGGCAGTGGCGGGGCGCGTCAGGGACGTCGGCCTGCGCCGCGGTCATCGTCACCTCGGCGCCGCACACCGTGCAGCGGTAGTGCAGGTTGACCGGCTTGACGTCGTCGGGGTCGGGCTCCGCGGGCGGGGCGATGGTGAACTTCTTGAGCGTCGCGATGCCGAGCCACAGCAGCCCGCCGGCCACCACGACACCGATCAGCACGCGGAAGATCGTCCCGGCCATGCCCTGATCGTCGCGCTTGGCGGCCCGGACGCGCCGATCAGGCGCCGGGAGCCTCCACGAGCAGGGCCGCGCCGGCACCGTCGGCGCCGGCCATCACCGCGAGGCCGCGCCGCGCCTCACCCGCGTGGAGCCCGGCGGCGAGCGCCACGACGAGCTGCGCGCCGGTGGCCCCGACCGGATGCCCGAGGGCGAGGGCGCCGCCCTGCGCGTTGACCCGGTCGAGCGGCGCGCCGACCGCGCTGCGCCCAGGCCAGCGGCACCACCGCGTACTGCTCACCGACGGAGAAGCACTCGACGTCGGCGACGGTGAGGCCGGCGTCGGCGAGCACGCGGCCGGTCACCAGCGGGGCGGCCGACCCCAGGGTGTCGGGATTCGCGGCACCCCACGCCGAGCCGGCAACCCGGGCCCACACCGTCAACCCGAGACGCTCGACCACGTCGGCCGCGACCACGAGCACGACCGCGGCGCCGTCGGCCGCGGCGCGGAGTTCCCGGCGGTGACCACACCGCCCGGCTCGAAGGCGGCGTCGTGCGCGGCGAGCGACTCCGCGGTGCGCGCGACCACCTCGTCGACGGTCACGTCGCCCACGGCCACGATCTCCCGCGCCGCGACGCCCGACGCGCGCGCCGCGGCCGCGCGCTCGTGCGAGCGCGCGGCCCAGTCGTCGAGCGCGGCCCGCGACAGCCCGGCCGCCGCGGCCGCGCGCTCCGCGGCGACGCCCTGCGGCACGGCACCCGGCGCGCGCTCGGCGAGGCGCGCGCCGAACGGATCGCCACCCAACAACAGCGCGGACCCGTACGGCACCCGCGACATGCTCTCGAGCCCGCCGGCCACGACCACGTCGGCACTTCCCGCGGCGACCACGTCGCACGCGAGCTGCACCGCGTGCAGACCCGCCGTGCACTGGGTGTCGACGGTGGTGCCGGGGACGTGGTCGCCGAGCCCGGCGGCGCGGGCGACGTTGCGGGCCAGCCCGAGCCCCTGCTCCCCGACCGGCGACGCACACCCGAGGATCACACGGTCGACCGCCGACGGTGCACACCCGGCCCGGGCGAGGAGCGCCTCCACCACGGTCGCGCCGAGGTCGACCGGATGCACGGTGGAGAGTGCGCCCGCGTGGCGGCCGAACGGCGAACGGGCCGCGGCGACGAGCACGACGGAGCGGCCGGTGGTCCCGTGACTGGTCACGCGACCGGAGCGTACGGCATTGCCGCAAGGAGACGGCATCGCCGCCGGGCGACACGCGGGCCGGGTGCGGGGCACGGTCGAATACCCTCGTCGCCGTGCGGAACATGGATCGCTCCCTCGGTGACGGCGGCATGCCTCTGATCGGTGAGCTGGGCGTCACGTTCGCGCGCTACGGCGAGGGCTGGGTGGAGGCCGACTGGGTCCCCACCCCCCTGGCCTGCAACCCGTTCGGCGCCGTCCACGGCGGCGTGTACGGCGTGGTCCACGACGCCGCGATGCACTTCGCGGCGGCGAGCGCGCTCCAGTCCGGCGACCGCATCGCCACCCTCGACGTGCAGTTCCAGATCCTGCGCGCCCCCGAGGCGGGCGACGCGCTCTCGGTCCGCGGCGAGGTGACGCGCCTCGCGCGCCAGGTCGCGTTCACCCAGTGCACCGTGCGCGATCCGGCCGGACAGGTCGTGTCGCAGGCCATGGGCACCTTCACCGTTCGGCGCAAGGAATCGTGACCGACGCGGCCGTCGACCGTCGCGATCCGAGTGACCGGCGCGGCCCGATCTCGAAGCGGATCCGCCGCGGCTGGATGCTGGAGATCCTCGCCGGCGCCGCGATCTACCTGCTCTACGACTGGCTGCGCGACCAGGCCACCGGCTCCGCCGGCGTCGCGTTCGCGAACGCGAAGCAGATCGTCGACGTCGAGCGCTTCTTCGGCATCTACCAGGAGCGCGCGCTCCAGGAGCTCTTCCGAACAGCCGACTGGTTCATGGCCTTCTGGAACATCTGGTACGGCACCATCCACTTCGTGATGCCGCTGATCGCGCTGGTGTGGCTGTACCGCCGCATGCCGGTGCGCTACGTGCGCTGGCGCAACACGCTGGTGTGCATGCTGGGCATCTCACTGGTCGCGTTCTGGCTCTACCCGCTGATGCCGCCGCGCCTCATGCCCTCGTCGTACGGGTTCGTCGACGGCGCGGCCCGCTACTTCAACTTCGGGCCCCAGGTGCGCGTGCAGCTCGGCGCCGACGGACAGCCCACCGCGGCGGCGGTCGCGCAGTTCGGCAACCTGTTCGCGGCGATGCCCAGCCTGCACATCGGCTGGTCCACGTGGTCGGTGCTCGCGATGTGGCCCCTCGTGCGCCGTCGCTGGGTGAAGGTGCTCCTCGCCTGCTATCCGCTGACCATCGCGTTCTGCATCACGGTCACCGCCAACCACTGGATCCTCGACGCCGTGGGCGGTCTCGTGGTCCTGGCCCTCGGCTACGCGTGCGCGGTCGCCGTCGACTGGGCGCTCGCCCGGCGACGCGAACGGGTTGCCGCCGACGCGCTCGTGGAGGAACCGGTCGAGGCGTTCGAGCCCGCCGCGGGCTGACGCTCGACGACGAGCGGCTCAGCGGTCGGCGAAGAGCAGTCGGTCGAGCACCACGAACTGCACGACCCACAGCACCGCCCATCCGCTGAGGTGCGCGGCGAGCACCGCGCCGGTGGCGAGCAGCGGCGTGGGCATCGAGGCGGCGAGACCCGACGCGTCGGTGAGCTCGACCGCCGCGGTGGAGAGCAGCAGGCCCGCGAACGCCATGCCCCAGAACGGCGCGACCTGGCGCCGGAAGTCGCTCGTCCCGGTGACGCCCCAGGTCCACCGGCGGTTGAGCGTGTACGACGGGAAGGTCGCGACGCACACCGCGATCACGTTGGCGATCCAGGCCGCCATCCCGAGACCGAGGGTCGCGACGGTGAGGGTGCCGATGCTGATGACCGTGGAGATCACCGACACGCTCGCGCAGCGGGCGAGCTTCTGCCGCAGGGTCCGCGGCGCGGGCCCGGCCGTCGGGGAGCGGACACTCGGGTTCGGGGTTCCCCCGGAGCCAGTGGGCGCCGGCGGTGGTGACGGTCATGAGCGGTGTGCCTCCGTACGCGGCCCCGGTTGCGGACCGGCTCACCCACATTGTCGGCACCCGGCGATGAGGACTGAATGAGCGTCAGGTGAAGATGATCTGGCCGCCGGCGGCCATCTCGTAGAACTCACCGACGGTGATGATCTCCTGCACCTGCTCGACGAAGTCGTCCTTCGACAGGCCGAACATGTCGACCGACGCCTTGCACGCGTAGATCCCGGCGCCGGTGTCGCCGATCATCTCGACGAACTCGGCGATGGGTGGGATGTCGAGCTCCTCCATCTTCTTCGACATCATGTGGGTGGCGAGGGCCGACATGCCGGGAAGCGCGCCCACGAGCGTCGCCATGTGCATGCCGGGATTGCCGACCGTCGCGACCTTGATGTGCTCGATCCGCTTCTTGTGGATGGCGTCGAGCCCGAAGAAGGTGAAGAACAGGTTGGCCTCGATCCCCTCGGCGCGCGCGCCGTTCGCCATGATCAGCGCGGGGTAGATCCCTTCGAGCGAACCCTTCGACACGACGATCGAGACCTTTTCGATCCTGGCTGGCTCGATCATGGCTGGTTCGGTGTCACTCATGATGCGCTCCTCCTGTCGTCCCGGTGCCGGTCGCGGGCGGTCGGCTAGATGCAGCCGCGCGGCTTGGGGATGCCGGCGATCTTGGCGGCGAGCTTGGCCGGGCCCTTCGGGAAGAGCTGGTAGAGCTCCTTCACCGACACGCCCGACGACTTGCCCAACGCACGCACGGTGGGGCCGGTCCCCTTGTCGAAGTACTCCTGGCGCATGTAGCGGATGACCTGCCAGTGCTGGTCGGTCAACTCGTCGATGCCCTCGGCGCGCGCGAGGTCGGGGGCCATGGCCTCGGTCCACTGCGTGGGGTCCTCGAAGAAGCCCTCGTCGTTCAGCAGCACGTCGACTCCGGCGATGGTTGCGGTGCTCATGGTCGTCCTCCTCAGATCTGCTTGCCGCTCCGCGGCATGTCGGCGCCGATGCCCGGGATGTCGCGGCCGGGCAGCAGGGCGTGCCAGTAGAACCACTGGAACATGAGCTTCCCGAGGTGGTTGAGCCGCGACTCCTCGAGCAGCGGCATCCCCAGCTTGTTCGGGAAGCGACCGGGCACCGGCTCCTGCTCGTAGTTGAAGTCGATGAGCATCGCCTTGTGGAACCCGGTCTCGATGAAGCAGTTGGCGTGACCGTCGTACTTGGCTTCGAGCGGCTCGCCGCGCAGGAAGTGCACGACGTTGGCGACGAGCGCCTCGCCCTCGAAGTGGGTGACCGAACCGGCCTTCGAGATGGGCAGGCTCGCGGCGTCGCCGATCACGAACACGTTGGGCTTCACCGTCGCCTGCAGCGTGTGCTCGTCGGCGAGCACGAAGTCGAGGTCGTCGCCGAGGCCCGGTGAGCGCCCCACGTACTCGGCGCCGCTGTGCACGGGGATGACGACCGCGAGGTCGAAGTCGACCTCACGTCCGTCGTAACCCGACGAGCTTGCCCGCCGCGCCGTCGACCTCACCGGTGTTGAACTCGGTCACCAGCTCGATGTTGCGCTCCTCGAGCATGCTGCCGAGGGTGCGGGCGGCCACCGGCTTGGTGAACGCGGCGTCGAGCGGCGTGACGTAGGTGATGGTCACGTCGTCGCGCATCCCGCGTTCGGTGAAGTACCAGTCGGCGAGGAACGAGAACTCGAGCGGCGCCACCGGGCACTTGATGGGCATGTCGACGACGTTCACGACGAGGCGCCCGCCGTCCCACGTCGCCAGGGCCGCTTCCAGCGCGCTCGCTCCGGGGAGGTCGTAGAAGGTGAACACCCGCTCGAGCCAGCCCGGACCGGTGAGGCCCTCGGTCTCCTCGGGCACGAGCCGGCTGCCGGTCGCGACGACCAGCACGTCGTAGGCGAGCTCGGAACCGTCGGCCAGGTGCACGGTGTCGACGTCGAGGTCGACGTGGTCCACGCCCACCTGCCGGTAGTCGATCCCGTCGTGGAGCTGGCGGGCCCGGGGCCGCACGATGTCCTCCGGGTGGGTGAGCCCGAAGGGCACGAACAGGAGGCCCGGTTGGTACACGTGCCGGTCGTCGACGTCGACGACGGTGATCGAGTCGTCGGACCCGAGCTCCCGCCGCAGTCGGTTGGCCGTGAGCGTGCCGCCCGTGCCGGCCCCCAGGATGACGATCCGTGAGGTCATCACGACCTCCTTCGTGCCCGCGGGCTGCGCCCGCCGGCGTTGCGTCCTCAGGCGAGCTTGAGGAACATCTTCTCCACCTCGGCGACGGGGTAGCCGTCGGCCTCGGCCTTGTCGGGATCCTGGAGGCACGTGGTGAGACCGGCCGCGAGCAGGCGGAAGCCCACCTGCTCGAGCGCCTTCGACGCGGCCGCGATCTGCGTGACCACGTCGCGGCACTCGCGATCCTCGGCGAGCATGTTGCTGATGCCGCGCACCTGGCCCTCGACCCGGGCCAGTCGCCGCTGGAGCTCGGCCTTCACGTCGGTGTCGATGTCCATCCCTCGTACCTCCTGGCGACTCCGAAGATACCCCTCAGGGTATCCCACACGTCAGGGCCGAACGGCCCGGACCGAGTGGTCGGCGTCAGGGCCGAACGGCCCTGACGATGTGGTCGTACGCGATGCGCTCGCCGTCGGCGGTCTCGACCCGCCGCTCCACCACCTCGGCCTTCACCACGTCGAGCCCGGCCGCGCGCAGCAGCTCGGCGATCTCCTGCGGCGACGCCAGCACCGCGGGATCCTGGGGTCCGCCGTAGCCGCCGTCGAGATTGCTCGCGTCGTGCGCGACCGCGAGGTACGTACCGCCCGGGGCGAGCGCATCGACGCAGTGGGCCACCGCCGCCGCCCGTTGCGCGGCGGGCAGCTGCAGGTAGGCGACGAGCACCAGGTCGTAGGGACCGCCGGGGAGCGGCTTCGGTGACCACGTCGACCACCGCGGTCGCGACCGTCACGCCGCGCGACTCCGCCAGCGCCGCGGCCTTCTCCATCGCGACCGGTGAGAAGTCGACCGCGGTCGCGTCCCAGCCCTGCTCCGCGAGCCACACCGCGTTGCGCGCCTCACCGGCGGCGACGTCGATCGCGCGGCCGGGCGCGAGCCCGCTCACCTCGGCCACGACGAACTGATTCGCGTTCGCGGTCCAGACCAGCTCCTTCGTGCGGTAGCGGTCGTCCCAGTCGTTGCTGTCCATCTCCGGTCCTCTCGGTCGGGGCCGTCGTCGGCGCGGCGAGGGCCAAGGACCCTGGGCACGGGGCCGGCGGCGGCCGACGCTGAGTGAGCATCGCACGCGGCCTGCACTCCGGGCGTCTCCCTCCCTCGTCGCCCGGGTGCGGGCCGCGCGTCGCGTCTCGCACCTCCGTCACTACCCTCGACCGATGGACGCTCGTGACGTGGTGGACGCGGTCGTCGAGCTCCCGGTCGTCACGAGCTTCACCCGCCTCGGCTACGACCTCCGCTCCCGCCTCGACGCGTGGACGCCCACCGACGCCTACGACCTGCGCGGGCGGGTCGCCCTGATCACCGGCGCCACGTCGGGCATCGGGCTCGCCGCCGCGACCGCGCTCGCGCGCGACGGCGCGACCGTGATGCTCCTCGCGCGCGACCCGGCGAAGACCGCACGCGTCGCCACGGAGCTGCGGGTCACCACCGGCAACGACCGCGTCGAACCGATCGTTGCCGACATGACCGATCTCGATGCGGTGCGCGCCGCCGCGGCGCAGGTCGCGACTGCACACGAGCGCCTCGACGTGCTCGTCCACAACGCCGCGGTGCTGAGCCCCACGCGACGCACGGCGCCCGACGGCACCGAAGCGTCCGTCGCCTGCCAGGTGGTGGCGCCCTTCCTGCTCACCACCCTGTTGCTCGACCGCCTGCGCGCCGCGCCGGTTGCCCGCGTGCTCACGGTGTCGAGCGGCGGGATGTACACCGCGCCGCTCGACGTCGACCACCTCGAGATGGACGACGAGCACTACCGCGGCGCGGAGCAGTACGCACGGGCGAAGCGCGCCCAGGTGGCGCTGAACCGCATCTGGGCCGAACGCAGTGATCCGGCCGACCTCGTGTTCCACGCGATGCATCCCGGATGGGTCGACACCCCGGGCCTCGAGGAAGCGCTCCCCACGTTCCGCCGCGTCGTCGGCCCGTTGTTGCGGACGCCGGAACAGGGCGCGGACACGCTCGTGTGGCTGGCGGCCGACGACGGCGATCCGCTGCGTTCCAGCGGCCGGTTCTGGCTCGACCGCCGGCCCCGACCCGTGCACCGCCTCGCCCGCACCCGCCGGGCCGACACCGCCACCGAGCGCGAGCGCCTCTGGGCGTGGTGCGTGGAGCGCAGCGGCGTCGACCCCTTCGGCTGACCCACCCGGAGTCGGGAGACCCGGGTCCTCCGGCCCGGTCGCGCCGGGTCCACGGCCCCTGTTTCCGCTCCGCGGTCGGGACGACACTGAGCGCAGCGATGGGTCGTTGCGGGGTTTCCACGCACCCATCGGTACGAACGAGACCGAGGGAGGTCTGCGGATGCACAGAAGGACGCTCGACATCATCTTCAGCGTCGGAGGGCTGCTGCTCGCCATCCTGCTCGCGGTCATGGGCGGGGTGCTGCAGAACCAGGCCGACTTCGCCAAGGACTACGTGCACGACCAGCTCTCGGCCCAGAAGATCGTCTTCACGCCGAAGGCGGGGCTGCAGGAGGCCGAGAGCGCGCAGTGCCTGAAGGACGACGCGGGCAAGGAACTGGTCACCGGCAAGCAGGCCGAGTGCTACGCGAACAACTACATCGCGGTGCACCTCGGCGAGGTGAACGACGGCAAGACGTACTCGCAGACCAGTGGCGAGTCCCGCGCCGCGGCGGAGAAGGCCAAGGCGGCAGCAGCAGCAGGGGCGGCCGATGCCGCCACGCTCGACTCGCAGGCCAAGGCGCTCGACGGCAAGACCCAGACGCTGTTCCGGGGTGAGACCCTCCGCGGTCTGCTCCTGACCTCGTACGGGTTCTCGATCTTCGGCGAACGGGCCCAGCAGGCGGCCTGGGTGTGCTTCGCGGTGGCGCTCGTGCTGCTCATCGCCAGCATCTTCGGGTTCGTCCACGCCTTCACCACTCCGAAGGAGCGGCTCGTCAACGTGTGAGCCCGCTCCGGGGAGCGCAGTGCCGGGGATCCGCAGGTCCCCGGCACTGTCGCGTCCGGCTCCGTCCCGGAACGAGGATTGCTCATATTCCTGTATCAGTATATGATCGCCCGGTGACCAGGGCCGCGACCACCTCCGACGTGTTCAACGCGCTGGGCGATCCGGTCCGCCGGCGCATCGTCGACGAGCTCGCCCGCGCCGACCGCCCGGTCGGCGAGCTGGCCGACGGGCTCGGGCTCAGCCAGCCCCAGGCCTCCAAGCACCTCCGCGTGCTGCGCGAGGTCGGCCTGGTCGAGGCGCACGTCGCCGGTCGGCGCCGCGTCTACTGCCTGCGGCCCACGGCGCTCGCGCCGCTCGTCGACTGGCTCGCCGCGCTCACCGCCGACGTTTCGGCGCGACTCGACCGTCTCGACGACTACCTGCACCAGCTCCAGACCACGGCACTCCCGATACACCCGACGCCTCCGACCCACCCCGAGGAGACCCCCTGATGGCACCCCGCCCCGGATCGGCCACGGTCACCCTGCCGTCCGACACCGAGATCCTGATCACCCGGACGTTCGAGGCTCCGCGCCTGCTCGTGTGGGAGACGCTCACCACGCCCCGGCACCTGCTCCGGTGGTGGGGTCCTTCGTGGTGCCCGCTCGTGCGCTGCGAGATCGACCTCCAGCCCGGCGGCTCGTGGCGGTACGAGTCGCGGAAGGACGACGGCGCCGAGCTCGCGTGGTACGGCACCTACCGGGAGATCGTCGCCCCCGAGCGCATCGTCACCACCGAGGTGTTCGAGCCGTTCCCCGAGGCCGAGGCGCTCAACACCATGACGCTGGCCGAGCACGAGGGGGTCACCACGCTGCAGACCCTCGTGCGCCACCGCACCCGCGAGGCGCGCGACGGACACGTCGACTCGGGGATGGAAGGCGGCATGCAGGACACCTTCGACCGGCTCGACGACCTCCTCGTGGACGCGACGACTCCCCTCGGGCGCTTCCGGCGCGCCGCCGACGGCTTCGACGCGACCGCGGCCGCGGTGCCCGCCGACCGGTGGGACGCGCCGGCGCCCTGCGACGGCTGGCGCGCCCGCGACGTGGTGGGTCACCTCGCGGGGTGGGTCCCGGGGGTCCTCGGGCGCGGCGACGTCGATCTCGGGCCGCTCCCTCCCGTGGAGGACGACCCCGCCGCGACGTGGACCGCGCTGCGGGCCGGACTCGTCGGCGCGCTCACCGATCCGCGCGTGGCCGCGCACGAGTTCGACGTCGGCCCGCCGGGCCGACTCAGCGTCGAGCGCACGATCGACATGCTCGTGACCCCCGACGTGCTCGTGCACACCTGGGACCTCGCCCGGGCGACCGGCCTCGACGAGCACCTCGACGGCGACCTCGTCCACGATCTGCTCGTCGGCATGGAGCCGCTCGACGAGCTGTTGCGGTCGAGCGGCCAGTACGGCCCGCGCGTCGCGGTGCCCGACGACGCCGACGAGCAGACGCGTCTGCTCGCGTTCACCGGCCGGGACCCGGCACGGACCGGGCCCTAGAAGCTGATCGGCAGCGAGTCCCAGCCGCGCGTGGTCGAGGTGACCCGGAGCACGGCGCGGTCCTCGTCGACGGTCCACTCGGGGAACCGCTGCAGCATCTCCTCGAGCGCGACCCGACCCTGGAGTCGGGCGAGCGCGGCGCCGAGGCAGAAGTGGGTGCCGAAGGCGAAGGTCATGATGCCGGTGGGCGCCCGGGTGACGTCGAAGCGCTCGGGGTCGGGGAAGCGTCGCTCGTCGTGGTTGGCCGACGCCATGATCGTGGAGAGCGCCTTGCCCGCGGGCACCACGCCCCCGGCGATCTCGACGTCCTCGACCGCGTAGCGGGCGTTCTGCATGCCCGGGGGCTCGAAGCGCAGCAGCTCCTCGACCGCGTCGGGGATGCGGCCCGGGTCGTCGACCAGCTTCTGGCGCTCCCCGGGGTTGTCGGCGAGGATCTTGCCGCTCCAGCCGATGAGCTTCGCCGTGGTGTCGTTGCCCGCACCGGAGAGGAGGTTCACGTAGGTGAGCACCTCCTGGCGGGTGAGGTTGCGCGTCACCCCGTGCTCGTCCTCGAACTCGACGGTGAGCAGCGCGGTCATGAGGTCGTCGGAGGGATTCGACTCCCGCCAGGTGATGTAGTCGGCGTAGTACTCGCCCTCGAAGTTCGCGGGGTCGACGTCGCGCCGTCCCTCGTGCTGGTGCGACTCCGTGTGCTCGCGCACTGCGCTCTGGTCGGCTTCGGGGATGCCGAGCATCATGCCGATGACCTGCGACGACACCAGCGCCGCGTAGTCCTTCACGAAGTCGAAGCCGCCGCTGCCGACGTAGGGGTCGAGCAGGCGCACGCAGAGGGCGCGCACCGAGGGCTCGAGGTCGAGCATGCGCCGGGGCGTGAACACGCGCGACAGGAGGCCTCGGTGCTTGGTGTGCTGCGGCGGGTCCTCGAAGATGAACATCCCCGGCGGCATCGCCATCCCCGACTGGATGAACTCGAGGATGCTCGAGCGGCCGTTGATCAGGCGCCGGTAGTCGACGAACGCGGCCTCGACGTCGTCGGCGCGGCTCACGGCGTAGAAGTCGTGCTGCTCGTTGTAGTAGAGGGGCGCCTCGTCACGGAGCCGACGGAACAGGTCGTAGGGGTCGGCGTTGATCTCGGGGTCCCAGGGATCCCAGTACAGCTCACTCACGAGATTGCTCCTTGTGCCCTCGTCGCAGGCGACCCGATGGCTCGATCGCGACCGTACGCGGCCGATCCCTCGGACGAGGCACCCGGGCTGATCGGCCGTCGAGCCCGATCCCAGTCCGCCGAGCGCCATTGATCCTGGGGCGACGTGCAATCCGAGGTCGCCCGGCGTAGTGTCCGCCCGGCACCATCCCGGTGCGACACCTGACAGCAGATTCTGGGGGAGAAGAACCATGGGGGGAACCCGCCGAGCGCCGCGCTTTGCCGTGCGCTCCGTCGTGCTCGCCGTCGTCGTGGCCTCGTTGGTCGCGGTGACGTCGGTCTCGGCATCACAGGCCGCGACGAAGCGCCAGGCAGTGCCGGGCTTCGACGGCTCGACGGTCACGATCGCCGGCTACGGGATCAAGCCGTCGTTGCCGGGCGTCGAAACGGGCGCCAAGGCCCGCGTGGCGCAGTTCAACGAGACGAACGAGATCAAGGGCGTCAAGATCGACTTCAAGGAGTTCGCCGACGACGGTCAGTCGGCGGCCACCGCACTGTCGGAGGTCCGGCGCCTCGTCACCGAGGACGGCGTCTTCGCGATCGTCCCCGACGACTCGCTGAACACGCCCGGTGACTACATCACCCAGCAGAAGGTTCCCACCTTCGGTGGTGGCTTCACCGGCGCCTACTGCACGCCCAAGCCCAGCACGAGCGTCTATCTGTTCGGGTTCCAGGGCTGCCAGGTGACCGACAAGCCCGCGGTCACCGGTGACTCCGAGGAGCTCATCCTCAAGTACGTCCAGCAGCAGACGGGCAAGAAGCACCCGACCATCGCCCAGATCATCAACGACACCCCGAGCGGCCAGACTTCACTCCGGCTACACGCCGCCCAGGTGAAGGGTGGCGGCTGGGGCAAGGAGACCTACAACAAGGCCTCCATCCCGCTCAACGCGTCCGACTTCACGCCCTACGTGCAGGACCTGATGCAGGCCGGCGCCAACGGTGGGCCGCCCGACATGATCCGCTGCAGCGCGGATTTCGCCCCGTGCCTGAGCATCCTCAAGCTGCTCCGCGCCCAGGGGTTCAAGGGCGAGTTCGAGCACAACTCGTACGACGACCGCGTGGCCGCGTCCTTCCAGGACACCATCGTCGCCAATCCCTTCCACAACCCCGTTGATGGCGGACCCGCGTACGACACCCTCAACAAGTACGTCAACGAGGTGAAGCCGGGCGCGAAGCTGGAGGTCGGCATCCTCTACGGGTACCTGCAGACCGACATGTTCATCCAGGCCCTCAAGAAGGCCGCGAAGAGCGGCACGACGGGGATCACCCGGGCGAACGTCCAGAAGGCTGCGGCCACCCAGACCTGGGAGATCAAGGGCCTGGCCGGCCCCACGACGTTCCCGGCGTCGACCGTGACCCCCACGCCGCTGTGCCGGTCGATCGTGAAGTCCGACGGCACCAAGTGGAACACGGTGGAGCCCTACAGCTGCACCACCAAGGTCTACAAGGTCGCGGCGCAGTAACCCGACGCGGGTCTCGACCCGTCCAGTGATGCGGAGGGCCCGGCTGGTCACCTCAGGGTGATCGGCCGGGCCCCTTCGCGTTCGCTCATTCGGATGAACGCCGGCATCGCAGCCACTGCGGTGGGCACGGCCGCGGCCGCCGCCGCGGTGACGGTGCTGTTCAGCGACCGCGTCCTGATCGACCGGGCAGCGGGGGCCGCCGCGCGTTGGGCCGCATGTCCTCACCCGGTCATCGAACGGCGCCGGTTGTGCCGGTGGTCACCTGACCCCCGCCGGGCCCAGTGACCCCGGGGCGACGTGCAACTCGGGCACACCAGGCGTAATGTCCGCAGCGCACCGTCCCGGTGCGACACCCGACAACAATCTCTGGGGGAGAACAATCATGGGGGGAACCCGCCGAGCGCCGCGCTTTGCCGTGCGCTCCGTCGTGCTCGCCGTCGTCGTGGCCTCGTTGGTCGCGGTGACGTCGGTCTCGGCATCACAGGCCGCGACGAAGCGCCAGGCAGTGCCGGGCTTCGACGGCTCGACGGTCACGATCGCCGGCTACGGCATCAAGCAGCAGTTGCCGGGCGCCGAGACGGGCGCCAAGGCCCGCGTGGCGCAGTTCAACGAGACGAACGAGATCAAGGGCGTCAAGATCGACTTCAAGGAGTTCGCCGACGACGGGCAGTCGGCGGCCACCGCACTGTCGGAGGTCCGGCGCCTCGTCACCGAGGACGGCGTCTTCGCGATCGTCCCCGACGATTCGCTGAACACGCCGCATGACTACATCACCCAGCAGAAGGTGCCCACCTTCGGTGGTGGCTTCACCGGTGCCTACTGCACGCCCAAGCCCGACAAGACCATCTGGCTGTTCGGGTTCCAGGGCTGCCAGGTCACCGACAAGCCCGCGGTCACCGGTGACTCCGAGGAGCTCATCCTCAAGTACGTCCGAGCGCAGACGGGCAAGCAGCACCCGACCATCGCCCACATCATCAGCGACACCCCGAGCGGCCAGACTGCAATCCGGTTGCACGCCGCGCAGGTGAAGGGTGGCGGCTGGGGCAAGGAGACCTACAACAAGGCCTCCATCCCGCTCAACGCGTCCGACTTCACGCCCTACGTGCAGGACCTGATGCAGGCCGGCGCCAACGGTGGGCCGCCCGACGTGATCCGCTGCGGCGCGGATTTTGCCGCGTGCCTGAGCATCTACAAGCTGCTCCGAGCCCAGGGGTTCAAGGGCGAGTTCGAGCACAACTCGTACGACGACCGCGTGGCCGCGTCCTTCCAGGACACGATCGTCGCCAACCCCTTCACGAACCCCGTTGATGGCGGCGCCGCGTACGACACCCTCAACAAGTACGTCAACGAGGTGAAGCCGGGCGCGAAGCTGGATTCGCGGCATCCTCTACGGGTACCTGCAGACCGACATGTTCATCTCAGGCCCTCAAGAAGGCCGCGAAGAGCGGCACGAAGGGGATCACCCGGGCGAACGTCCAGAAGGCTGCAGCCACCCAGACCTGGGAGATCAAGGGCCTGGCCGGCCCCACCACGTTCCCGGCGTCGACCGTGACCCCCACGCCGCTGTGCCGGTCGATCGTGAAGTCCGACGGCACCAAGTGGAACACGGTGGAGCCCTTCAGCTGCACCACGAAGGTCTACAAGGTCGCGGCGCAGTAACCCGCACCGGATCCCGATCCGTCAAGTGATGCGGAGGGCCCGGCTGGTCACCTCACGGTGATCGGCCGGGCCCGTTCGCGTTCCCCTCACGCGGTGAGAAGCTCGGCGCCAGACGTAGTACTCGGTGGCGCGGAAGGCGAGGCCCCAGTGCGGCGGAGTCCCCTCGACCGGTCGCGAGAGCTCGTCGAGCGTGGGGGCGCCGATCCGCGCCGCCACGCCGACCCGCGCCTCGCTGCCGTCGGCCAGGGGATGTACAACGACCCTCGCCCAAAAACAGCGAACACCCAACCTGCGCGGGTTCGTCTGTCCGCGATGTCATGAGACACCACAGTGGTGGAGACGATGGGACTCGAACCCACGACCCCCTGCTTGCAAAGCAGGTGCTCTAGCCAGCTGAGCTACGTCCCCGAGATGCTGCCTCTGACCTGCGAACATCCCCTCGGCCTCGCGCCGGTAAGCAGCGTCGGCGTTGCGAGCCGCGGACCTCGTGCCACGAACCAGCTGGGGTCCAGTGGCCGGAAGTGTAGCCCCGACGACCGGACTTCGGACGCTCGACGGCGGGGCGGAGGCAATCCGCTAGGCAGCCACCAGGTCTCGAACGCGATGTCCCCGGAGACTGGTTCGCCTCCGGGGACATCACTCGGTCTGTTGGTTCTTCAAGCAGCGATCAGGAGCTGACCGCCGCGGTGATTGCGTCGAACACTTCGGGCCGAACGGCCAGCGGGCCACCGAAGACGAATCCGCGCGTCCCCCGGACGTCGTCCGTCAGGTACGCCTCGATCGATGCCGGGAGCGGCAGGTTGGGGTCGACCAGGAGCACCGGGCCCATCCGTCCCATCGTCGACATGAACACTCCACCGGCCAGCGCGTCGGGGAACGTGGCCCCCGTTGCCGCACCGAAGGTGGACGCCATGGGGAAGAAGGTCGACGCGACCGCGGCCGACGTGTCGTAGAGGTCCTGGCCGTACACCGGCACTGCGCTCGGGTCGGCTCCTGCTGCGGCGAGCGGACCGCCGATGGCGAATCGGCTGGTCGCCGGGTGGAGCGCGAGGTACGCCGCCGTCTCGGGCGCCTGGGCCGAACCGTTCGTCAGCAGGATCGCCCCGTGCACCTGCACCGCGGCAGGCACGGCCGACAACGCGTCCGGGAAGTCCAGTCCGGTCGCCTCGAAGATCGTCGACGGATTGCCGAGCACGTCGGCGATCGCGGTCGCGGTGCCGAAGAGGTTCTTGCCCGCGACCCGTACGACGTTGTAGCCGTCTCCCTGGAGCGTGCCGTCGATCGAAGGCGCGAGCGCCAGCGGTCCGCCGAGCACGTAGACGGTGTGACCGGTCGGGAGCACCCGCTCGATCTCGGTGAGCACACGGGGGTCGATCACGCCGCTCTTCGGTGTGCCCGGTGTGATGAGCAAGGGGGCGTGCTTGGTCGCCGCGAGCGGGCCTCCCGCGAGCGCGTCCGAGTAGAAGTCGGAGCGGGCGAGGACGACCGAGTCGGCCGAGCCGTCAACCGGGTACTCCGAGGTGGAGATCCACAATGAAGTGGCCACGGCATCGGATCCGAAGATCCGGAGCGGATCGACGAAGGTGACGTCGAACGAAGCACTCGCGGCGGTGAGATGGTCCACGGAGTCCGTGGCCACCAGCCGGTAGCCGCTGCCCGCGCGATCCACGGTGCAGTGGTCGAAATCGGCGATGCCGCCGACCGTTGCCACCGCGGGACAGGCGACGCGCGCGCCGGCGGTTCCCGAGCCGGTGAGCACGCTCAGCGTGATAGGCGAGGCGTCGGTGGCGACGGTGTTGCCACCGAGATCCTGGATGGTCACCTGCGGCTGCGCCGAAAGCGGCGCTCCGGCTGAGCCGGCGCCGGGCTGGATGGTGAACACGAGACGGGCGGCCGGTCCGACCGCGATCACGAGCGGAGCGCTCACGGCGGTGGCGAAGGTCGCGGCCGACGCCGAGAGCGTGTACACGCCCGCCTTGTCGATCCGGCAACTGGAGAAGCCCGCGACCCCGGCGGTCACCTGCCGGGTCAGCCCGCCGGTGCACGACAGCGTCGCCCCGGCGGGTCCGCTCGCGATCGCGAGGGTCACGACCGTCGTGTTGTCCCCGCTGATGATGCTGTTGGTGGCGTCTCGCAGGGCGACGATCGGCTGGGGGTTGATCGGCGCTCCGCCCGTGCCGCCACCGGGTTGGGTCGTGAAGCTGACGTACTGGGACACGGTGAACGAGTTGCTGGTGGCCGGGCTCGTCGGGGTCACCGGGGAGGCGACGGCGTGGATCGTGTACGCACCCGCGGCGCTCAGCGTGCACGAGAACGTCGCCGCGCCGGCGGCGACCGTGTGGGTGAGACCAGGCGGGTCGCAAGCGATCGTGCCCGGGCCGGTGTTCACCGAAAGGGTGATCGTGGACGCGTTGTCGGCCGTCTCGACGTTGCCCGCCGCGTCCTCGATCGCGACCACGAACGCGACGGTGGGTGACGTGAGCGCGCCATTCGCGGGTTGTGTCGTGAAGGCGACGTGATCCGGCGCCCCCGGGACGATGTCGAGCGAGTGGCTCGTCGCTGGGGCGAACGCGCTGGCGGTGGCGTTGAGGGTGTAGGAACCGGCCTTGTCGATCTTGCAGCCCGCGAACGTCGCGATACCTGCGGCGGCCTGCTTGGACAGACCACCGGCGCAGGCGAGCGTCGCGCCAGCAGGGCCGGAGGCGATCGCGAGCGTGACCACGGTCGTGCTGTCGCCCGAGATCGTGGATCCATCGACGGCCGTCAGTGTGACCACCGGCTGTGCGACGAACGCGACGTTCGAGACCGTCGACGCCGAGGGTTGCGTCGTGAATGCAAGGTACCGGGTGACGTCGAAGGAGTTGCTCGTGGCCGCGGTGAACGACGGAGCGCTCGTGGCGTTGAGCTGGTAGGTGCCCCCCAGGTTGACGGTGCAGTGGAAGAGGGCGACCCCCGAGGCGACCTGCTCCACGAGGTCGGGCCCGCAATTCAGGACCGCGCTCGCGGGGCCGCTCGCGATGGCGAGGGTCACGTCGGTGGAGTTGTCGGCCGTCACGACGTTGCCGTGCACGTCCTCCACCGCGACCGCGACGGTGACCGCGTTCGGCGCGACCAACGCGCCGGTGGCCGGCTGCACCACGAAACTCAACTGGGACGGAGCACCCGCGGCGCCCGCTCGACCCTGATCCAGGAAGGCGAACGTTGCGAGGATCATCACGACCACGAGGACGGCCGTGGCGAGATCCCGGAAGCGACTCGTGTCGGCCAGAGACGGGTGACGGTGCATGGTGCCTCTCCTTGCCCAGCCACCGAGGTACCCCTCAACGGCCACAGCAGCAACATCGGTGTGAGTCCAAGGATTCGGCACGTCACGGTCACTGCTTGAGCCTCGGCTGTGGAACGCCCCCGTCGAACTGGCCAGCCCCGGTCAAAAAGGGGGCTCGCTGCCGATCTCGTCGAGCGGTCACGTGCGTGAGCGCGCCGCGCCCGACCTGCCCATCCAGTGGCGGTGCCTTCGACACGGTGACGAGTTGGTGGATCCCGATCTAGGAGCTCGCGCGGATCTCGCGGGTTCTGCTGCTCGACCGCCACCGGTTGTGGACAATCGTCGAGGGCGTCACAGGGCCGCAGAGGCAAGGGGCAACGGCTGCTGCTTGCGCGGAGGCGATCGGCGTCGTTCCCGCCGCGTTGGTCGGCGTGAGCCAGCTGAGCTACGTCCCCGAGGTGGCGAATTCGCGCCGACCATGACATCGTAGGCGGCCGGTCGGCCGCCGACGCCGCCGAACGCTGCGACCTCAGCAAGGAGAACAGGGCATGCAGGACACAGCAACGCAGGCTCCGCGACCCAAGTCGCAGGCCTTGTCCCACATCACGATCTGCGACATGACCGGGCTGCTCGCGGGCGCGGGGGCCACCCGCTTCCTCGCCGCGTTCGGCGCGCAGGTGATCCGGGTCGAGGAGCCGCTCACCGACAAGCCGCGCTGGGACTTCCTGCGCGGCGGGCGCATGCCCGACGGGCGCGCCGGTCTCGAGTACGGCGGCAACTTCAACAACCACAACATCGAGAAGCTCGGCGTCACCCTCGACCTCAAGCACCCCGAGGGCAAGGAGCTGCTCACCCGGCTCGTGGCGATGTCCGACGTCGT
This sequence comes from uncultured Actinomycetes bacterium, assembly GCA_963782705.1. Classification (GTDB taxonomy): domain Bacteria; phylum Actinomycetota; class Acidimicrobiia; order IMCC26256; family DASPTH01; genus CAVRGQ01. The sequence continues at coordinate 45,295 of CAWAKX010000011.1, forward strand.
CACCGAGAACTTCTCGGCTCCGGTGATGGAGCGCCTCGGCTTCGGCTGGGACCGCCTGCGGGAGATCAACGACCAGCTCGTGTACGTGTCGAACAGCGGGTTCGGCAAGCACGGCCCGTACTCGAACTTCAAGTCGGTGGGCCAGGTGGTGCAGGCCTGCAGCGGCCTCACCTTCAACTCGGGCGTGCCCGACATGCCCCCGGCCGGCTGGGGCTTCGCGTACATGGACCACCAGGGCGCCTACATGATGGCCTCCGCGGTGCTGGCCGGGCTGATCGCCCGCAACCGCACCGGCGAGGGCCAGTGGATCGACTTCGCCTGCGTGGAGGCCGGCATCGGTCTCGCCGGGCCCGACGTGCTCGACGCCACCGTGAACGGTCGTCCGATGCGCCGCCCGGGACGGCCGAACTCGAGCGCCGAGAACTCGCCGCCCATGGCGCCCCACGGCGTGTACCCCGCCGCCGGCGACGACTCGTGGGTGGCGGTGGCGTGTCGCGACGACGACGACTGGCGGCGCCTCGCCGATGCGCTCGGCGAGGAGTGGGCGAAGGACCCGGAGCTCGCCACGTTCGCGGGCCGGGCCGCCCGCCGCGAGGAGATCGACCGGCAGCTCGGTGAGTGGACGGCACGACTCGACCGGGCGAAGGTCGCGGCGGTGCTGCGCGACGCGGGTGTCCCGGCCGCGCCGGTCGCCACCCCCGAGGACCGCATCGACAACGACCCCCGCACGTCGGAGTGGGGTCTGTGGCCGTGGGTCTCCCACCCGGAGATCGGCGACATCCGCGTCGAGGGGATCCCGATCCACCTGTCCGAGACCGACTGGTCGATCTCGCGTGGCGCGCCGCTGCTCGGCGCCGACAACGACTACGTCTACGGCGAGCTGCTCGGCGTGTCTCCCGACGAGATCGCCGACCTGCGCTCGCGGGGAGTGATCTGAGATGTCACCGTCGACCACTTCCACCTCGTCCCCGGGCATCCCGTTCACCGGACGTGCGCTGCTCGACGGCATCCGCGTCGTCGAGCTGGCCAACGACCGCTGCGCGAACGGCGCCAAGCTCCTCGGCAACCTCGGCGCCGACGTGATCGTCGTCGAACCGCCCGGCGGCCACGTGTCGCGCACCTACGGGCCCTTCGCCGGCGACCAGCCCGACCCCGACCGCTGCCTCTGGTGGTGGAACTACAACACCTCGAAGCGCAGCATCGTCGTCGACCTCGAGACCGACGAGGGTCGCGACACGTTCCGGCGCCTCGCGGCGTCGGCCGACATCGTGCATCGAGGCCGAGGATCCCGGCGTGCTCGACGCGCTCGGGATCGACCACACCCAGCTCCGCGCCGAGCACCCCGAGCTGGTCTGGGTCTCGGTCACCCCGTTCGGCCGCATGCTGCCCCAGTACCACGAGCCCATCACCGACCTCACCCAGCTCGCGGGCGCGGGCACGGTGTGGAACTGCGGCTACGACGACCACACGCTGCCGCCGGTGCGCCCGTCGGGCAACCACTCGGTCCACACCGCGAGCTCGTTCGCGGTGCTCGGCGCGCTCACCGCGATCGTCAACCGCGACCTCACCGGCGTCGGCCAGCACGTCGACATCAGCATGCACGCGGCCACCAACGTCACCAACGAGGTGAGCTCGGTCGACTAGTTGTTCGCCAAGACCACGCTGCAGCGCCAGACCGGGCGCCACGCCAGCGCGCATCCGACGATGGGCATCCAGGAACCGGCGGGCGACGGTCACTACGTCACCACGCCGCTCGCGCTCACGAGCAGGGCCAACTACCAGGCTGCGCTCGACTGGCTCCGCGAGCTCGGGATCGAGGACGAGTTCCCCGAGGCGTTCTTCCTCCAGATGGGCATCGATCGCGGCGGCGTGCAGATGAAGGTGCTCGGCATCGACCTGGAGGCCACCGAGATCTACGGCGTCGGGCGCGAGGCGATCTGCTTCATCGCGTCGAAGATGACCGCGGCCGAGTTCTTTCGGCAGGCGCAGACCCGCGGCATCCCCTGCGGTGCGGTGTGGTCGGCCGACGAGGCGCTCGAGGACGAGAACTTCGTGTCACGCGGCTACCCGGTGCAGGTGGAGCACCCCGAGCTCGGCCGGTCGTTCACCTACCCGGGGCTCCCGTTCAAGGGCGAGCAGATCCCCGACTCGATCACGCGTGCGCCGCTCGTCGGCGAGCACACCGCGGAGATCCTGGCCGAACTCGACTGACCGGAGCGGCCGATGACGGTGCGCGCTCCGTGCGCACCCGTCATCGGCTTCGCGGTCAGCCTTCGAGGATCTCCTTCAGCTGGTCGAGCGACGCCTGGTACTCGGCGTGCACGCCCTCGATCATGAAGTCCTCGGTCTCGATGTCCCAGGTGACGTACGACGACGAGTCACCCTGCGGGTTCACCTGGAGGCAGCCGGTGATGGTGTTCACCATGTGGTCGGGCCCGAAGAACACCGAGAAGTCGAGCGGCTCGAAGAGGTCGTAGCTCCAGGTGCGGTCCTCGTCGCTGAAGTTGGTGAGGCGCTGCTGGAGCTTGAAGTCCCAGGCCGCGCGCGAGACCTTGCGGACCTTGCCGTCGAACTCGCAGTGCTCGGTGTTCGGGATCCAGCTGATGTCGCCGAAGTCGCGGACGCGTGCCCAGACCTCGTCGGCCGGCTTGTCGATCGTCTGCTCGGCCCGTCGCTTCTGTGTCATCGGTGCTCCTTGTTGAGTGGGTGTGTGCGCGAGTTGGTGGTCGGCCGCGCCGACGTCTCAGCGGTCGATCCGCACGACGCCGGCCGCCACGAGTGCCGCGACCTCGTCGTCGGTGAGGCCGAGTTCCGCGAGCACGGCCGCGGAGTCGGAACCCACCGCGGGCGCCTGCAGCGGCACCGCCGGCGCGGGCTCGGCGTGGATCGGCGTCTTCATGGTCACGGTGCCCTGGTCGGCCGGGAGCCACTCGGTCCGGCTCTGCAACTGCGGATCGTCGAGCGCGTCGGCGCTCTCGTTCACCGGCACCACCGGAACGTCGGCGGCCGCGAACACCTCCATCCAGTGCCGCGAGGTCCTCCGCGGCGATGCGCCGTCGCGAGGGCGTCGTCGATCTCGGGCGTGGTCCGCACCATGTACTGGTCCTCGGGCACCTGCGCGACGAGGTCGCGCGCGTCCGATCGCCTCGGCCAGGCGGACGAAGAACTTGCGTTCGAGCGCCATCAGCATCAGCAGGCGACCGTCGCGGGTGCGGTAGGCCTGGATCGTCGAACGCCCCCCACCGACGGACATGAGCGCCGGCGCGTCGACCAGACCCGCCGCCGTGGCGGCCCGTTCGGCGGCGACATCCTCGATCCCGAAGTTGACGAAGGCGGCGACGTCGGCCTGGGCCACGTCGATGCGCACCGGCTTCCCGTTGCGGCGGCTCCACGACAAGGCGGCGAGCACGGACGTCGCACCGAAGAGCGGCGCGATCAGCGAGCCGTAGTACACGTGACCCGTCGCGACCCGCGGTCGTCCGGCGTCGTCGTCCTCGACCGCGGCCAGCCCCGACACCGCGTCGAAGGCGATCCCGTGGCTCGGCATGTCGCGGTACGGACCCGACTGCCCGTAGCCCGACAGCGAGATCACGACGAGGTCGGGCTTCAGCGCGGTGAGCTCGTCCCAGCTCAGTCCCATCTTGTCGAGCGTGCCGGGCCGCAGGCCCTCGATCACCACGTCGACCGTCGGGATCAGCCGGCGCAACACCGCCTGGCCCTCGGGCGTGGTCGTGTCGAGGGCGAGGCTGCGCTTGCCGCGGTTCCAGCGCCGGTGGAGGCCGGAGTCGTTGTAGCCGGGCTGCTTGGCGATGAGCCGGGTGGCGTCACCCCGCTTCGGCGGCTCGATCTTGATCACGTCGGCGCCGAGGTCGGCGAGGTGCATCGCCAACTGCGCGGGGGCGAGGCTCGCGATCTCGAGCACGCGCACGTCGTCGAGGAAACGGACGCCGGCGGCGTCGACTGAGGGCTCGGGAGAGGACACGCTCACCTCGTGGTCGGGCGACGGACGCGCGACGGTGCGCGGATCGGGCCGGACGAGTCGGGACGGCGTCCGACCGCGGTCGGTTCAGCGCTCGATCGGATCGGTGCCGGCGCCGGTGCGGATCCAGTAGCGCCCGTCGGCGTCGAACGGGCCGATCTCCGCCGTGCAGAACTCGAGCGACCGACGCGCGCCGCCGCGCTCCTCGACGAGGAAGTGCAGCTCGCCGAAGTCGAACCACCGCTCCACGAGGCGGTTCACCAGGCGGACCTCCTGCACCTCGTACTTCTCGTAGAACGCCGAGAAGTACTCGCCGATCGCGTCGGAGCCCTTGATGCTGAGCTGCGTGGACTCGTCGGTGACGTAGTTGCGCATCGCGATCGCGCACAGCGGATTGTGCGCGGCGACGAGCGCCGCGACGTCGCCCTTGAGCAGCGCCTCGACGTAGGCCTCGTGGCGCTCGAGCGCGGCGAGGCGCAGGCGCGGGAGGTCGGCATCGTCGACCGGGAGCAGGCCCTCGACGGTGCGACCCGCCAACCCGCACTGGAGCTCGCCGAGGATGCCGTCGGTGCCGTTGGGGAACAGGTTGACGGTCTCGCTCATGTGCGTGACGCCCGTGGCGACGCTCATGATGACCCCGGCGCCCTGGGTGAACGTGTACCACCCCTGGCGCAGCTCGACGGTGCCCCGCCAGCCGTGGATCTCGAGCTGGGCGCGCAGCACCTGGTACTGGTCGCGGATCTCGTCGACGGTGGTGCCGGTGAGGAACTGGAACGAACCCTCGCCCGCGTCGTCGTCCTCGCGAGCGAGGGCCCAGGCGAGCGGCGCCTGGGTGTCGAGGGTGAGGGCGATCTGGTCGGGGTCCTGGGTGTACTCCGACTCGATGTGCTCCCACATGATCCGCCCGGAGCGCTCGGCGAACTCGGCGTGGGTGATCGCCTCCTCGTGCAGGGACTGCTCGACCAATCGGCTCACGCTCACGGTGCTCCCTCGTTCCCGGCGGGCAGGTTCCCCCCACGACGAATACGCTGTTCACATAGCGCCTGCGACGCTAACGCCGCGTCCGGGCGCCGTCAAAACACGACCGATCCGAGACCGATCCGAGACCGATCCGAGCAGGCGCCGATTCCGGCCTCGGCAGCCTGGCAAATCCCTGCTATAGATTGCAAGGGTCAGGCCGAACGGCGTGAAGGGAGTCACCCATGACCGAGTCGACCTCGAACCGGTACGTCCTCATCTCCTCCGACGGCCACGCCGGCGCGGACCTCTGGGACTACAAGCCCTACCTCGCACGCCGAGTTCCGCGACGAGTTCGACGCCTGGGCGGAGACCTTCGTCGAGCCGTGGGCCGAGTACGACCGTGAGGTCGCCGACGGCGCCGACGAGAACACCCGGATCGGCGTCGCGTCGGCCGGCTCGCCGTACAACTGGGACAGCGACAAGCGCCTCGAGCACCTCGACTCCGAGGGCATCTGCGCCGAGGTGCTGTTCCCGAACACCGTGCCGCCGTTCTACCCGTCGGGTCCGGTCACCGCGCCCGCGCCGACCGACGCGGAGGACTACCGGTACCGCTGGGCCGGCATCCAGGCCCACAACCGCTGGATGGTCGACTTCGTGGCGCAGGCGCCCACCCGGCGCGCCGGCCTCGCGCAGGTGTTCCTCGGCGATCTCGACGAGGCGATCGCCGAGGCGCGCTGGGCCAAGGAGGCCGGGCTCGCGGGCGTGCTCATCCCGTCCGACCACATCAGCAACCTGGTGAACCTCTACGAGCGTCGCCTCGACCCGTTCTGGGCCGCGTGCGCCGACATCGGCATCACCGTGCACCGGCACGCGATCTCGGTGAGCCCGCCCGAGACCGAGGAGACCGGCCCCGCGGTGGTCGCGATCGGCGCCCACGAGACGATGCTGTTCTTCCGCCGCGGCCTCGCGCACATGATGTTCGCCGGCGTGTTCGAGCGCTACCCCGACCTCCGGATGGTGTTCTCGGAGACGGGCTGCGCGTGGATCGCCGAGGAGCTGCAGATCCTCGACGGCTCGTTCGCCATGGGGAAGGTCAAGGGCCAGGCCGCGTATCCCCTCTACCACCGAGCGGTCGACGACCTGGAGCTCGCCCCGTCGGAAGTCTGGGCGCGCAACTGCCACGTCGGCGCCTCGCTGATGGGCAGCCGCGACGTGGCCGCGCGCCACGGCGTCGGCGTCGACACGGTCATGTGGGGCAACGACTACCCCCACCACGAGGGCAGCTTCCCGCACACCAAGCTCGCGCTGCGGCTGCTGTTCGGCGACCTGCCCGAGGACGAGGTCCGCAAGATGGTCGGCCTGAACGCCGCGGAGGTCTACGGGTTCGACCTCGCCGAGATGCAGACGCTGGCCGACCGCATCGGGCCCACCGTCGAGGAGATCGCCACGCCGGTGACGCCCGACGAGCTGCCGAGCAACAGCCTGTCGCTCACCATCGCCGAGTACATCATGCGGTCCAAGATGGCCGCGGCCCGCTGAGCCACTGACGCCACCGATCGACCGATCGACGGCACCGGACCGCCCTTTCGGGGCGTTCCGTTCAGCGTTCGCCGGTGAGCTCGGCGCGGACGATGGCGGCGCCGGCGGTGAGGGCGGCGAGCTTGGCCTGGGCCACGGGGCGTGGGAGTTGCTTGAGGCCGCAGTCGGTGGTGAGGGTGACGCGGGCCGGGTCGGTGTACTCGAGGACCGTGCGGACGCGAGCGGCGACCTGTTCGGGGTCTTCGATCTCGAGGCTGCGGACGTCGATCACGCCGATCGCGAGGCGGAACCGTTCGGGGACATCGACGAGGAGTGACGCGTCGACCATGTCGCGGCACGCGAAGTCGAGGACGAGCTCGTCGACGTCGACGTCGTAGTAGTGGGGCAGCACCGCGGCGTACCCGTCGCGGGTGAGCGCGTCGAGCCGGTTGCCCCACGCGTTGCCGAGACAGAAGTGCCAGGCCTTGTGGACGTGCACGCCGGCCATCACCCGGTTGATGGTGTCCGCGACCCACGGGAAGTCCTGCTCACCGGTGAGGTTCGGGGTCCAGGCGCCGAGGTCCTCGTACTGGATGTAGTCACATCCCGCGGCTTGGAGGTCGAGGAGCTCCTGGTTGAAGATCTCCGCCAACGCGCCCGCCAGCGCGTAACGGTCCTTGATCGGCCCGCCGACGAAATGCGCCAGACCCGAGAGCTGTGCGGGACCGGCCCCGACCCCGGCTTTCACCGGAAGGTTCGACGCGGCCTGCGCGAGCGACCACAGGTACGCCATGCGCAACGGGCCGGGTTCGACCGGACCGGTCAGCTGCACCGAACCTGCTTCGCGCATCACGAACACGTCGCGGCCTTCGGCCCGGTCGATCATCCGATGGGGGACCATCGCGGGGTCGAACCCCCCGATGCGTTCCAGCCAGTACCAGAGGAACGAACCGATCCCCATGTGGGCGTCGTCGAACCACATCTGACCATCGGTCACGACATCGAGACCCGCGACCTCCTGATCACGGATCACACACTGCGTCGCGTCCGCGTACGCCTCCGCGTGCTCGAAGTCCTTGAACGCCTCGAGCACATCCCGCCCCAGCAACTGATGACGGAACCACTTCGGACGAGGATACGAACCGACCATCGTCGTCGGCAGCAACTGATCGTTCCACGCGTTCAACGGAATGCTCCTTCTCTCATGACCCGCGGCGTCACACGCCCCGAGCCGGTCGAGGCCCGGACGGCCTAGGCCAGGGCCTCGGCGGCCTTCTTCAGGTCGGCCGCCGCCGCGGTGCTCTCCCACGGGAAGTCGTAGTCGGAACGACCGAAATGGCCATACGCCGCGGTACGCCGGTAGATCGGCCGGCGCAGATCCAGACGCTCGATGATCGCCGCGGGCCGCAGATCGAACTGCTCCTGCACCAACGCACTCAACTTCAACTCGTCGATCTGGGAGGTCCCGAACGTCTCGACCATGATCGACACCGGACGCGCGACGCCGATCGCGAACGCGACCTGCACCTCACACCGCGTCGCCAGACCCGCCGCGACCACATTCTTCGCCACGTGACGCACCGCGTAGGCCGCCGAACGGTCGACCTTCGTCGGGTCCTTCCCACTGAACGCCCCACCACCATGACGAGCCATCCCGCCATAGGTGTCCACAATGATCTTCCGGCCCGTCAACCCACAATCCGCATGGGGGCCACCCAACTCGAACACCCCCGTCGGGTTCACCAACACCTCGTAGTCGTCGGCTTCGAACTGCTGCCGGCACGATCGGGCGGATCACATGCTCGATGATGTCGTTGCGCATCATGCCGTCGAGATCGATCCCCGGCGCATGCTGACTCGAGATCAACACGTTCGACAAACGCGTCGGCTTCCCATCGACATACTCGATCGACACCTGCGTCTTACCGTCCGGACGCAGATAATCGAGCGTGCCGTCCTTACGCACATCGGTCAACCGCTTCGCCAACCGGTGCGCCAACCAGATCGGCATCGGCATCAAATCCGGCGTGTCATCACACGCATACCCGAACATCATGCCCTGATCACCCGCGCCGACCTCATCGAAACGGTCCGAGAGACCGTCACGGATCTCCTTCGCCTTGTCGACCCCCACCGCAATGTCCGGCGACTGCTCATCGATCGACGTCAACACCGCACACGTATTGCCGTTGAACCCGAACGCATCGTTGTTGTACCCGATACTGCGCACCGTGTCGCGCACCACCCGCGGATAATCCACATTCGCCTGCGTGCTGATCTCACCCGCGACCACCACCATCCCCGTCGTGCACATCGTCTCGCACGCCACCCGCGACTGCGGATCCTGCTCGAAAATCGCATCCAACACCGCATCACTGACCTGATCCGACATCTTGTCCGGATGACCCTCGGTCACCGACTCCGACGTGAACGTGAACGTACTCATGAGGCTCTCCGGCAACTGCTCAGGATCCAAACGATCCGTGCTCTTCACTCGCAGGATCTGGACGATACGCCCCGCGATCGTTCCCGCCGCATCCGGCGACCCGGGTCGTGAACGGGCGCCGAATGCTCCCGCGGGGCGTCACTCGCCGGCCCCTCCGAGGAGATCGGGCGGCGGGAGGGTGGTCCAGCCTTCGTCGGGCCAGTTGAGCCACCCGGTCGCGGCGAGTCCGCCGCCGTCGGGATGCAGCGTCGTCCCGGTGACGTACGCGGAGAGGTCGGAGGCGAGGAACAACGCGCAGCCGCCGATGTCGGCGTAGGTACCCACGCGACCGAGCGGGAGCGCGAGCCGCGCCGCCTGGTCGTGACGCGCGGCCGCGTCGCCGCCGATCGCCCCCATCGCCTCGGTGGGCACGATCTTGGGGGCGATGCAGTTCACCCGGATGCCGTCGGGGCCGAGCTCGACCGCCAGCGTGCGGGTGAGGCTCGTCACCGCGCTCTTCATCGCCGCGTACACCGCGAAGCCGGGCGCGGCATGATGCGCTTCGCTCGTCGTGAAGTTGATGATGCTGCCCCCGCCCACCGCGCGCATGCGCGGGACCGCGAGCTGCGTCGCGGTGAGCAGCCAGGTGAAGTTGGTGCGGGTCAGTCCGTCCCAACCGCGCGGGTTCGAGTCGACGAACGACTGGTGGAAGGTGCCGCCGACCACGTTGATCAGCACGTCGACCCGCCCGAACTCCGCGTCGGCCTGCGCGAAGAGCGCGTCGAGCACCTCCGGATCGCGGACGTCACCTTCGAGGGTGACGACGCGCGCGTCGCCCGCTCGGTGACGATCGACGGTCGCCGCAAGTGCCGGGCCGTCGCGGTCGCACACCGCGAGGTCCATGCCCGCCGCGGCCAGCTCGTCGACGCAGGCGCGACCCAGGCCCGCGGCGCCGCCCGCCACCACCGCGACCTTGCCCGTGAGTCCGAGCCGTTGTTCGAGATGTCCCATGCCGTGGCTCAGCCCGCGGTCCCGGTCGCCAGGTCCTGCTGCATGAGGACTTCCAGCTCGGGGATGCGGCGGTCGCCCTCGAACGGCTTCAGGTACCCGCCGCGGGCCGCGAAGTGCTCGATCAGCTCGGGCGCCACCGCGGGCGCACCGGTGACCTGCTCGACGGTGGGCCCGATCCGCGACGCGACCCGCGCCAGGTGCTCGCGGTCGAGGCCGAAGTCGCGGATCGCGTTCTCGCCGAGGATGAGGCGCAGCTCGTCCTCGTGCAGCTCACCGCACGCGTCGGCGAGCCAGTCGATCGTGTTGGGCCACGTGCCCTCGGAGTGCGGGTAGTCGCGACCGAACGACATCGTCTCCACCCCGATCTCGTACCGGTGCTCGATCTCCGCCTTGTGCACGAACGACAGCCCCACCTCGCAGTTGCTCGCCCAGTACTCGCTCGGGCTGCGCCGGGCCGGGAGCTCGTCGCGATGGGCCGCCCACACCTCGTCGAGGAACCGCAGCGTGGCCGGCACCCAGTCGCCGCGCACCTCGTTCATCATGAGCTTGAGGTCGGGGTGGCGGTCGAACACGCCGCTGAACATGAGCTGCCACATCGCCTGGCGTGGGCTCGGGAGGTCGAGCAGCTGACCGTTGAACACACTGGTGACGAGGATCTCCCAGAACCGGTCGGGATCGCGGTCCACCGAGTCGAACTGCTCGTAGGCGCTGTCGACCTCACGCGAGAGTGACGCCTGTTCCTGCCCCTGCCCCGCGTGGATCCAGAGGTGCAGGCCCCGTTCGGCGCACTTGGCCCAGAACGGCTCCCAGTGCGGATCCGCCAGCGGCGGCTCACCGGCGTACTGCGGTCTTGCCGGGAATCGCGGTGGCCACGTAGCCGCGGTCGGCGATCCAGTCGAGCTCGGCGAGCACCGGATCGAGCTCGGCGCACGGGGCGGAGCCGACACTCCCCACGAGGAAGCACCGGTCCTGGTGCGCGCCGAGCATGTCGGTGAGCCAACGGTGGTACGCCCGCACGCCGGCCCGGCACGCGTCGTCGGACTGGACGCGGTTGCCGGCCTCGAAGAAGAGGGCGACGATGCGGCCGTCGCCGCTGTTGACGAACTCGCCCGCGATGCCCTCGCGGTCCATCTCCTCGAGACGGATGTCGGCGTCGTAGAGGCCCTTCCACCGGTCGGCCGCGTACACGCCGTCGAGGTCGAAAACGCTCAGGTCGGGATAGGCCCGGTCGAACACCAGCCCCATGACGAACGCGTAGATCTCCTGTTCGTCGTGCAGCCCGGGGAGGAGGTCGTGGTACCGCGACTCCAGGTACTGCGACCAGAGCTCCGGCGGCATCTGCGCGTGCGAGTCCACCGACACGACGATCAGCTCGTCCATCGAATCCCCCCTGATCACGACCCCGGCCGAGGCCGGACTCAGCTCGCGACCGCGTGCTCCGGCGCGCGGACGGGCTCGAAGCCCTCGAGCGTGAAGCGGTGCATCAGCCGACCCGACGCGAGGTCGAACGGCCGGACCCGGTGCATCGTGCCGGTGTTGTCCCAGAGCACGACGTCGCCCATCGCCCACTCGTGCTTGTAGACGAACTTGTCCTGGGTGGCGTGGGTGAGGAGCCGCTGGAGGAGGTCATAGCTGTCGGCCGGGTGCATGCCGATCACGTGGGACGCGGTACCCCCGATGACCAGCGAGCATCGACCCGAGCCGTGCTGCCACACGAGCGGTTGGGTGTGCCGGTAGTCCGGGCTCTGGAACTGCTCGAAGTGTTCGACGGTCTGCTCGGGGGAGGCATACCGGTTGGACGCCTCGACCGAGTGCACGACCTCCAGCGTCTTCAGGTACTCCTGCTCGTCGGTCGGCAGGGCTTCGAACGCGGCGTAGGTGCTGGCGAACTCGGTGCCGCCGCCCTCGGGCGCGACGACTCGCGGCACCAGCACGGTGGCGAAGGGCGGGATGCCGGTGTAGGTGCCGTCGATGTGCCAGAAGTAGGCGCCGGCGATGTCGACGATCTTGAGCATCCCGTTGTTCTCCTGCTCGTAGACCGTGCCCATGCGCAGCTCGCCCATCGACTCGGAGAACGTGCGGAGCTGGGCGTCGTCGAAGTCGATGCCGCGCATCGCGATCACGCCGCGCTCGATGAGCAGCGCGCGCAGCTCGTCGGAGTACGCACCCGACAGCAGCGCGTCGGCGTCGGCCGCGACCTCCGAACCGATGGTCGGGGTCAGATCCGTCACGTCGAGCACGGTTCCTCCAGATGGTCGAGCGAGATCTCACGGAAACGCCATTCACTATAATGATGCGCAGGGTCCGCGTCCACCGATCGACACCCGCCAGGGAATCAGTGCCAGGATGCGGCGCGCGCGATCGACCAGCGCAGGTGATCAGACGGGGGAGTCGGCATGGACGAGTTGCGGTTCGACGGTCGTTCGGTGATCGTCACCGGCGGCGGGTCGCGGGTTCGGGCGGCAGCACGCGCTGCTGCTGGCCTCCCGGGGCGCCCGGGTCGTGGTCGCCGACTACGGCGTCGAGATCGACGGGTCGGGCTCGTCGCCCGAGCCGGCCGAGTCGGTGGTGCAGGAGATCCGCGACGCCGGCGGCGTTGCGGTGCCCTGCTTCGCGAACGTCGCCGACGAAGCGGGCGCGGCCCAGATCGTGCAGACCGCGGTCGACGAGTTCGGCGGCGTCGACGTGCTGGTGAACAACGCCGGCATCTGGGCCGGCGACTGGTTCGAGAACGTCAGCAACGAGCAACTCCGCCGGATGACCGACTACCACTACCTCGGCACCGCGTACACCTGCGCCGCCGCGTGGCCGTACCTGAAGGCCGCCGACCACGGCGCCATCGTCAACACGTCGTCGGAGGCGGTGCTCGGCATCATCCCGAAGAACGCCGACTACGCCGGCCCGAAGGGCGCGGTGTACGCGTTCACCAAGGCACTGGCGCTCGACGGTCGCCGGTACGGGCTCCGGGTGAACGCGATCGCGCCGCGCGGCAACACGCGCCTGTCGTCGCCCGAGGTGCTGAGCATCACGTTCGATCGCCCGCTCGAGCAGCCGAGCGGTCCGAAGCACGACGCCCTCGATCCCGCCAACGTGTCGCCCGCGGTCGCGGTGCTCGCCCACGAATCGTGCACGCTCAACGGCGAGGTGCTCGTGTGCGGGGGCCAGATGGCGATGCGGATGGCGCTCATCGAGACCAAGGGCGTCACCTTCCCCGACGGCATCACGCCCGAGCGCCTCTTCGAGCAGCTCGACGCGGTGATGGACCCGACGGACGCCACTGTCGTCTCCATCGATCTGTGGGTCACCAGTTGACCCGACGGCCACGAACATGGAGGACACGAAGTGAGGACTGATCTCGACGGTCTCGGGTACCGGGACACCACCGCGGTGGTCGTCGGCTGCTCGACCGGGATCGGGGAGGAGACCCTGCGGATCCTCAACGACCTCGGCGCCCGGGTGCACGCGGTGGGTCGCAACGAACCGAAGCTGCCGCACGAGTCGTTCCACGCGACCGACCTCGGCGACCTGGACTCGATCGCGGCCACTGCCGCGGCGCTGCGCGACGTCGGCCCCATCGACCACTTCCTCGTCCCGGCCGGTGTGCCGCCGGTGCGCCCGCGCGCCGAGGTGCTGCGCGTCAACTACGTCGGCATCCGTCAGCTCATCGAGTCGTCGCTCCCCGCGCTCGCCGACCGCGCCAACATCTGCGTCGCGGCGTCGAACACGGCGTACGGATGGGAGCAGCGCGTGCCCGTCCTGCTCGAGCTCATGGCCATCGACGACCCGAACGAGGCGCTCGCGTGGTTCGACGACCACGCGGAGCTCAGCGCCGAGGGATTCGCCGCCTACATCATCTCGAAGCAGGCCCTCATGACCTGGGTCACGTACCGCGCGCCGTCGCTCGGCATGGAACGGGGCATCCGCCTGAACTGCGCGGCGCCCGGACTCACCGAGACGCCGATGGTCGACGAGATCGCGGCCAAGGCGGGGTCGCGCGATCTCGTCAACGCCTACCCGGCGCCGCTGCTCGGGCGGATCACCAACGCCGAAGAGGGCGCGTGGCCGCTCATCATGCTCAACAGCCCGTTGAACGCGGCGGTGACCGGCTCGGTGCTCATGGCCGACCAGGGCGTCGCGGCCGGACTGGTGGCGGGCACCCTCACGTTCCTGTGACCCGCGACGTCCTCGAGGACGTCGCGGTCTAGAGAACGCTGCCGGCGGGGTCGGCCGGTCGGTCGCGCGCCTCGCCCACGCGCCACTCGGCGTGGGTGCCGTGGTCGAGCGCGAACTGCTGGGCCAGGATCGTGCGCCCGTTGAACGACGCGGCGTCGGGATCGGTGGCCAGCCACGCGATCACCGAGCCCGGCACCGACGGCGGCGCGCCCACGTGGATGCCCATGCCCAGCGCCTCCAGCCGGCTCGCGTTCTTCTCGGTGACGACGAACCCCGGGTTCAGGTTGAAGGCGTGGATGCCCCGGTCGCCCAGCTCCAGGGCGATCATCGGCGCGAGTCGGTGCAGCCCGCCCTTGGCCAGCGCGTAGGTGGTGCTCCAGCCGCCCTTCTCGGCGACCGCGTCGGCGTCGCGGTACCCCGCGCCCGACGTGAGGTTCACGATCGTCCCCGCGCCCCGCTCGATCATCCCCGGCAGGACGAGCTTGGCCAGCACCACCGGCACGAGCAGGTTGGCGTCGAGCTCCGCCTCGACGGTCTCCAGGGAGACGTCGGCGAACCGGGCCTTGTGGTCGTGGCGCTGGTGGCGCGCGTTGTTGACGAGCACGTCGACGCGCGACCACTCGCCCACCACCTGCTCCACCGCGGCCGACCAGGTCGTGCGGTCGAGCAGATCCATGCGCACGGGGAGCACGCGCCGACCCGTCGCGCGGATCGCGTCGGCGGTGTTGTCGAGGCTGCCCACCAACACGCGGTCGGGCTCGATCTCGTCGCGTCCGTCACCCTCGTGCACCGTGCGCGCCGCGATCGCGACGTCGAAGCCCGCCTCGGCCAGCGCGATCGCCGTCGCGCGTCCGATCCCCCGGCTCGCGCCCGTGACCAGTGCGACCTTCGTGCCCATCGACTGCTCCTCGCGTGGGTGCTGCGCGGCGTTCAGTGCGCTTGCAGCGCCGGCGGGTCGCCCACGTGGGGGAACAGCTCGAGGAACGCGCCGCGGGTGATGCGTTCACGCGCCGCGTCGTCGACGTCGTCGAAGAGCTCGTGCAACGTCTTCTGCGTGTGGCCGAACGTGCCCTCCATGTGCGGGTAGTCGGAACCCCACAGCACGTTCTGGTAGCCCATCGCCGTGTGCGCGTACACCGCCGACTTGTCGTGCTGGAACGACGCGTACACCTGCGCGCGCAGGATCTCGCCCGGGCTGCGCGACAGCTTGGGCAGCACCCACGGCCCCTGCTGCCGGTAGGACTCCTCCATCCGGTCGGCCACGTAGGGGAGCCACGTGGCGCCGCCCTCGGACACGAGCAAGCGCAGGTTGGGGTGCCGGTCGAGCACGCCGCTCGCCACCATCATCGTGGCGAGGCGCTGCCCGCCGAACGCGCTCTCGACGTAGTTGAGCACCGCGCCGCCCGGACCCCGGAAGGCCTGGTGCCCGCTGCCCTCGGGATCCTTGGCCTCCGACCCGATGTGGGAGGCCAGGACCATGCCCAGCTCCTCCGCGGTGGTCCACAGCGGTTCCCAGATGTCGTAGTTCCAACTCTTGATGACGTCGCTGTCGAGCAGGGTGGGGAGGTTGATCGCCTTGAAGCCCATCTCCGCGACGCGGATCGTCTCGGCGACCGCGTCCTCCACCGAGACGGTCGAGATCTCCGCCGCGGGCACGCAGCGGTCGGTGACGTCGAGGAAGGTCTCCTTCAGCCAGTCGTTGAAGACGCGCACGCCTTCGCGGTAGAGGTGCGGGTCCTTGATCAGCCCGGTCCACAGGCCGAGCGACGGGTACACGATCTCGGCCCAGATCCCCTCGCCGTCGAGATCCTCGAGGCGCACCTGCAGGTCCCACGCGCCGGGCGGGCGGATGAAGAAGTCGAGCGCGCGCATCCCGGGCTCGCGACCGCGCGCGAGCTGCCCGCCCGCGATGAGGTCCTCCTCGGTGATCTCCGGGTTCCACTGCAGCCGGCGCTTGAACGTGCGACCGTCGACGTGGAGCAGCTCGTGACGGTCGTCGAGCTTCTCCGAGCGCGGCATGCGCGCGGCGAGGTCGGCCGGGCAGGCGCTGCTGCCACAGGTCCGGCGGCTCCATCACGTGGGAGTCGCCCGAGTTCGCCCAGATCTTCATCGCGATCTCCTTGTCGGAGGGCATCAGCCCTCGAGCAGCACCTTGAGGTTGTCGAGCGCGCCCTGGTACTCCGCGTGCACGCCGCCGATCATGAAGTCGTCGGTGTCGACGTCCCAGGTGACGAACGTCTCCGACTCGCCGGCGGGCGACACCACGATGGTGCCGTTGATCCGCGTCACGACGTGACCCGGACCGAGGACCGGCTCGAGGTCGATGGGCCGGGGCAGCTCGTAGCTGTAGGTGCGCCCGGCGTCGTCGTGGTGGACGAGACGCTGGACCACCTCGAAGCTCATGCCCTGCATCGTGACGTGGCGCTCATCACCGTCCATGTAACTCGACTCGGTGTTCGGGATCCAGGTCACGTCGACGAACTCGCGGATCCGTCCCCACACCTCGTCGGCCGGCTTCGCGATCGTCGTGGTTGCCTGGGCCTTGGCCATGGATCCTCTCCTCCGGGAGTCGTCGGGTCAGCGGTCGCCCGCGTCGCGGGCGATCCGGATCACACCTTCGCGTTCGAGGCGCTCGAGCTCGGCCTGCGGCACGCCGATCGCCGAGAGCACCTCCGCGGTGTCCTGGCCGATCATGGCCGCCTGACGCGGCGCCGCCAGCGGCGGCGTGGCGTGCACCGGCGAACCGAGCGTCACCGTTCCCTGGTCGGCGGGGAGCCAGCGCAGCCGGTGTGCGAGCTGGGGATCGGAGGCCACGTCGCCGGTGTCGAGCACCGGAACGACCGGCACGTCGACCTCGGCGAAGAGCTCCATCCACTCGGCGAGGTCGCGCGCGCCGAGGATCTCGACGAGCGCGTCGTCGACCTCGGCGTTGCCCTGGATCAGGTACTGGTCCTCGGGGAAGTGGGCGAGGAGGTCGGGGCGACCGACCGCGTCGACGAGCCGGGCGAAGAACTTCCGCTCCAGCGCCATCATCAGCAGCATCTTGCCGTCGCGGGTCCGGTAGCACTGCATGGTGGGACGGCGCGACGGGCGCGCCGCCGGGGGCGGGGGCGGCGGCGGGGCACCGTGCCCGCGGCCACCGCACGCTCCCGGGCGACCGCGGTCTCGATGCCGATGTTGGCGAACGCCGCGGCGTCGGCCTGCGCGATGTCGAGGTAGACGGGCTCGCCGGTGCGCCGGCTCCACGCGAGCGCGGCGAGCGCCGCGGTGGCGCCGAACAGGGGCGCGACCAACGTGCCGGTGTTGGTGTGGCGCGTCTCCACACGCGGGTGACCGCGCTCGTCCTCCTCCACCGCCACGAGGCCGGCGATGGCGTCGAACCCGATGCCGTGGCTCCCCATGTCGCGGTACGGCCCGTCCTGGCCGTACCCCGACAACGAGACCATCACGATGTCGGGGTTGATCGCGACGAGGTCTTCCCAGCCCAGGCCCATCTTCTGCACGGTGCCGGGACGGAAGCCCTCGATGAGGATGTCGACGTCGCGCACGAGCTCTCGGAGCAGCGCCGCGCCGTCGGGGGTGTTGGTGTCGATCGCGACGCTCTTCTTCCCGCGGTTCCACCGACGGTGGAGCATCGAGTCGTTGAACTCCGGCAGCTTGCCGATGAGCCGGGTGGCGTCACCTCGCCGCGGCGTCTCGATCTTGATCACGTCGGCGCCGAGATCGGCGAGGTGCATCGCCAACTGGTTCGGCGCCATGTTGGAGAGCTCGAGGACCTTCACGTCGTCGAGGAAGCGGACCTCCCGCATCACACCTCCACGGGATCGGTCCCCGAACCCGTGCGGACCCAGTACCGGCCGTCGGAGTCGATGGGCGCCGTCTCGGCGGTGCAGAACTCGAGCGTGCGCCGGGCGCCGGCGCGTTCCTCCACGGTCCAGTGGAGCTCGGCGAAGAGGTACCACGACTCGGCCACCCGGTTGACGAGCTGCACGTCGCGGACGCGGTAGTGCTCGAAGAGCTGCGAGTAGTACCGGCCCAGCTCCTGCGCCCCCGTTGCGTTCAGCACGCTCGACTCGGGAGTGAGGTAGTTCCGGATCGCCGACGCGCCGTTCGCGTTGTTCGCCGCGACGATTGCGTCGACGTCCTCGCCGCGCAGCGCGTCGACGTACGCGTTGTGGAACGCGAGCGCGTCGAGCCGGTCCTGCGGGTAGGGGACGCCGTGCGCGTCCCGTGCGCCGAGCGGGCGGTCGGGCCGCACCCCGATCGCGCCGACCTGCACCTCGCCGAGGATCCCGTCGCGCCCGATCGGGAACATGGTGACGGTCTGGCTCTTGGTGAACTCCCCGGTTTCGAGCAGCTTCAGCGTGACCACCCCGTGGGTCATCGTGTACCAACCCTGACGGAGCTCGATCACCGGGTCCCAGCCGTGGATCTCCACGAAGGTCCGCAGGCCCTGGTACTGCCCGCGGATCTCCTCGAAGTTGGTCCCGGCGAGGTAGGTCATCGTGCCGTCGTCGGAGAGCATCGGGAGCGTCCAGGTGAGCGGTTCCTCGGTCGCAAGGGTGGCCAGGACCTTCTCGATGTCCTGGGTGTACTCGGCCCGGAGGTGCTCCCAGGCCAGCTCCGCCGACTGCTCGGCCAAGCGCGCGTGGGTGACCGCCTCCTGGTGCATGGACTGCTCGGTGTTCGCGTTCACGCGGTTGCTCCCCTCACCCACGGTGCCGTGCACCGCGTGGCGCAGCCCGAAACGCTGCGCATGATTGGACTGTATCCGGAAGGTAACAGCGGCCCCGGGGGAGGTCAACCGAACCCGCCGCCACGGCGCCGCGGGCACGAGTTGACATCAGCATGGTCCGCTGCGAGAATCGGGCTCTGTCGTAATGATAGTCCTAGTTCCAGGCGCCGGCCCGGCTCCGTCGGGCGCGCCTGGGCGCGGGGCTGTTCCGAGATCCGTGCGTCGGCAGCCAGGGGGAACGGTCATGGACACCGAGAACTTGATCATCGTGTCGGGCGACTCCCACGCCACCCCGCTGCCCGACGTGTGGGACGACATCGTGGAGTCGAAGTACCACGACCTGCTGCCCCAGCTCCGCGAGGACAACGAGAACTACCTCGCGCTGATGAGCACGTTCTCGCAGTTCACGCCCGAGGTCCTCGACGTCATCGACACCGACGGCACCTGGAGGTCGGGCGGGGTCAGCGGCGCGTGGGACCTCGACCGGCGCCTGCAGGAGATGGACCGCGACGGCGTCACCGCCGAGCTCGTCTATCCCGGCGACTCGCGCGCCACGCTGCCGCTGAGCCCGATCTACCGCCGCTTCCCGCAGGACGTCCTCGCCGCGGGGAACCGGGCCTACCAGCGCTGGCTCTCCGACACCTTCGGGCCGGCGGCCGACCGCATCCTCATGGTCGGCGACCCGTCGACGGCGGAGGACCTCGACGGCATGCTGGCCGGTCTCGACTGGATCGCCGAGCACCGGTTCGTCGCCGCGCAGCTGCCCAACGACCGGCCGCGCGGACTCCCCCCGCTCTACGACGAGTTCTGGGACCCCTACTGGGCGCGCCACGTCGACCTCGGGCTCGCCGTGGTGGTGCACGCGGGCTACGGCGGCGAGCAGGCCGAGTTCATGACGAAGATGGAGGCCATCCGGAAGAAGATGGAGGCCCGGGGCGGCACCGACCTCCTCGACGCCATCCTCAACGAGGAGGGGTTCTTCTCCCTCGACCTCAAGCCCCGGCGCGCGATGTGGCAGCTGATGCTCGGCGGGGTCTTCGACCGTCACCCCGATCTCCGCCTGCTGCTCGCGGAGATCCGCGCCGACTGGATGCCCGAGACGCTGCGCCATCTCGATGCCGTGTTCGAGCAGTCGCGCGACGACGTGCCGGCCCGCCGCTCGCCCAGCGAGTACTGGCACTCGAACGGGCTCACCTCGCTCTCCTTCGTCCACAAGGCCGAGGTGGCGATGCGCCACGAGATCGGCGTCGAGACGATCACCTTCGGTCGCGACTACCCGCACACCGAGGGCACCTGGCCCAACACCGCCGACTGGATGAGCGACGCCTTCGCGGGCGTCCCCGACGACGAGCTGCGCATGATGCTCGGTGAGAACGCCATCCGCTTCCTCGGCCTCGACCGGGCCCACCTCGCGCAGATCGCGGCGCGCGTGGGACCCACGCATCGAGCAGGTGACCGGACGCACCCCGGAGCTGAGCGAGCAGATGCTCGCGAACTGGGACTCCCGCGGCGGGTACCTCAAGCCACCGGAGCAGATCGACCCCGACGCCATCGACGCACTCCTGCAGGACGACCTGGTCGCGATCGCCGCGAACCGGTGACGGGAACGGTCAGCCGCTGAGTGCGAACGTGACCGACGAGGTGGACACCCGCCATCGACCGCTGATCGACTTCGACCACCACTCGCACGAGTACTGGCTCGACATCGACGGCTACGTCGACCGGGCGCGCCACGCCGGCCGCGTCGGCTGGTCGCCCCATCACGGCGGGTTCTGGATCGTGACCAGGGCGGAAGAGGTCAAGTGGGTCGCCCAGCACCCCGAGATCTTCGCGTCGGGCCGCCACAACGTCGCCGAGGGCTTCAGCAACCTCAACGTCCCACCGTCGTTCGTCGGCCGGGCGCCACTGCTCGAGGAGCTCGATCCCCCGGAGCACGGCAAGTACCGCGGCCTGGTGAACGTCACCATGGCACCGCGCGAGGTCCAGGAGCTCGTCCCCGACATCCGGAGGTGGGTCACCTTCCTCATCGACCGCTTCATCGAGCGTGGCGAGTGCGACTTCGTCAACGACCTCACCTCGCCGGCCGCCGCGCTGGTCACCCTGGATCTTCTCGGTTTTCCCACCGACGAGTGGGAGCGCTACTCCGGGTCGTTCCACAAGGCGATCGGCTACCCCGAGGGAACTCCGGAACGGCTCGAGGGCTACGAGCTGGTGGGCTGGGTGAACCAACAGTGCGTCGACATGGTCGCGGCCCGCGCCGCGTGTCCGACCGGCGACGCCACGAGCCGCTTCCTCGCTCACGAGGTGGACGGCGAGCCGATCTCGCCCGAGCGGGTCGAGATGCTCCTGTTCCATTTCATGGGTGGCGGTACCGAGACCACCGGCTCGCTCACCGCCTCGGTGCTCAAGTACCTCGCCGAGCACCCCGACGACCGTCGGCGTCTGATCGACGAGCCCGCGCTGTTGGACAGCGCGACCGAGGAGTTCCTCCGGGTGTTCCCTCCCGCGAAGGCGCACGGACGCGTCGTGATCCAGGACACCGAGCTCGGGGGCTGTGAGCTACGCGTCGGCGAGAAGGTGCTGTTGAGCTGGCTCTCGGTGAACCGCGACGAAGAGGTCTTCGGTGACGACGCCACCGCGGTGGTGCTCGACCGGTTCCCGAACCGTCACTCCAGCTTCAGTTACGGACCCCATCGTTGTCCCGGATCCCACCTCGCCCGGGCGACGTTCCAGGTGATGCTCACCGAGGTGCTCGACCGCATGCCGGACTACCAGCTCGTCGCCGACCGCGTCACGAGGTTCCCCAAGCAGGACATGCTGGGCGGGTACCAGACGATGCCGGCGACGTTCACGCCGGGCAAGCCGCTCAGCTAGGCCCCGCCGGCCTCCACCGCCCTTCCGTCCACCCCCGGGTCCCACGCCCCCGTCCCGCAATGGAGTCATCGTGCCCAGCACCGACATCCGCCCGGCCTTCGAGGGCCTCCGTGTGGTCGAGCTCTGTCAGGGCATGGCCGGCCCGTTGGCCGGCCAGCTCCTCGCCGACAACGGCGCGGAGGTCGTGAAGATCGAGCCGCCCGCCGGCGACTGGGCGCGGTCGATGCCCGGGTTCGTCATGTGGAACCGGGGCAAGGACAGCGTGGCGATCGACCTCTCCTCCGAAGACGGTCGGCAACAGGCGCTCGCCGTGATCGGCACCGCCGACGTCCTCATCGAGAGCGTGCGCGGCGGCGTGCGGCACGCACTGGGGATCGACGTCGAAGGTCTCCACCGCCGTTTCCCGCGCCTCGTGCACTGCACGATCACCGGTTTCGGTCTGGCCGACGACCTCGAGGGGCTCCCGGCCTACGAGGGGATCGTGGCGGCGCGCATCGGGCGCTTCCTCGGAACCGATCTCCTGTCAGGCCGGGCCGAGGTCAACCGCGGCGACCGGCCGACCTTCAACATCACGCCCTTCGGCTCCTACGCGAGCGCCTGCCTGACGGTGATCGGGATCGTCGGTGCCCTGCGGAGCCGCAACGAGACCGGGAGAGGCACGCACCTCGAGACGAGCCTGCTCGACGGCATCGCGGCCGCGACCATGCGCATGCCGTTCCGACGCGACGGTGAGCGGGTCACCCCGGCGGCGTCGATCAAGGGTCGCGACGTGTTGATGCGCGGCATCACCCTCGCGTTCATGACCGCGGAGTGCGCCGACGGTCGCTACATCCAGATGTGCGCCCGCCAACCCGACCACTACCAGCGCTGGCTGCAGGCCATCGGCCTCGAGCACCTCCTGGAAGACCCGCGGTTCGCCAACGGACCCGTCGGGTTCGCGAGCATCGCCGACGTGGAAGAGGTCGACGCGCTGATCCGCACGGCCATGAGCGAGCGGACGCAGGCGGAGTGGATGGAGCTCTTCGCGGGCAAGTTCGACGTGGGCGCCGACCCGTTCCTGACGCCGCCCGAATTCCTCCAGATGGCCGACATGGTCGACAACGGCCGCGTGGTCGAGATCGACGACCCCGCAGTCGGCCACACGACCCAGGTCGGTCCGCTCGCGCTGCTCGACCCCTCCGCGATGACCATCGGTCGCCCGGCGCCCCGCCTCGGCGAGCACCAGGCCCGGGTCGACGCGACGGAAGACGACGCCGTCCCGGCCGCGGACCCGGCCGGCGACCCCGGTCGGCGCCCCGGTCGCCAAGGCCCGGCCACCGCTCGAAGGCGTCACCATCCTCGAGGCTGCCTACTTCCTCGCCGGGCCGCTCGGCTCGGCGCTCCTGGCCGAGCTCGGCGCGCGGGTCATCAAGCTGGAGCCGCTGAAGGGCGACCCGTTCCGGGCGACCTCCACCGAGTTCGCCCAGATCAGCCACGGCAAGGAGAGCCTCGCCGTGGACCTGAAGCACCCGGCGGCGCGAGAGGTCCTGGAACGGCTCATCCGCAAGTCCGACGTGCTGCTGCACAGCTTCCGGCCCGGTGTCCCCGAACGCCTCGGTCTCGACCACGCGACGGTGCACGCGCTGAACCCGACGATCGTCTACCTCTACGGTGGTTCCTACGGGTCGCGTGGGCCGCAGTCCCAACGGCCGGCGTTCCACTCCACCCCCAACGCGCTCTGTGGAGCCGGGATCATCCAGGCCGGCGAGGGCAACGTGCCCGTCGACGACTCCTACCCCGACACCTGCGCCGGCCTGGGAGTCGCGGTCGCGCTGGCCATCGGTCTCTACGCACGCGACCACTCGGGCGTCGGCCCGACCATGGAGACCACCATGCTCACGTCCACGGGCTACGTGCACTCCGACATGGTCGTGCAGTTTCCCGGCCGCCCCGACCCGTTGGTGCCCGACGGCGGTCAGCACGGCTTCCACGCGCTCTACCGGCTGTACCCCTGCGCCACCGGCTGGATCTTCCTCGCCGCGGTGCAGGACAAGGAGTGGCCGGCGCTGGCCGCGCGGCTCGACCACCCGGAGTGGTGCGACGATCCCCGCTTCGCCACCCGCGAGGCCCGCCTCGACCACGACGACGAGCTCGTCGCCCAGTTGAGCGACGTGTTCAGCACCCGCGACGCCGACGACTGGGAGGACTCCTTCCTCGGTTCCGGGATCGCAGTCGCTCGCGCCGATGCGCAGACCTTCGAGGAGTTCCTCGTGGCGAACACGCCACACCGACCGATGACCCACCCGGACTTCGGCGACTACTGGCGCCGGCCGCCCGTCATCCGCATCGACGGGTGCGAGACCGCGGCGCCGGACACCGCGCCGCGCGTGGGCGAGCACACGGCGCTGCTGCTCGCCGAGCTGGGCTTCACGACCGAAGAGTGCGCGGCACTCGAGGAGGCCGGCGTCGTGATGGCGAGAGACGCGGACTGAGCGACCAGTGAAGATCCGCGTCGACACGACCATCTGTAGCGGCCAGGCACGCTGCGCGGCTGCGGCCCCGGCGGTGTACTCACTCGACGACGAGGGCTACAACTCCACCGACGAGCTCGAGGTCACCGACGCGCAGCTCGCAGGCGCAAGCCGCGGTGCGCTCGCGTGCCCCGAAGGTGCGATCTCCCTGCTCGACGACGATGGCGCCGTGGTCGGCGAGGATCGGCTCCGGCAGCTCGCCGGGCTGGATTCCTGACGAACGGGTTGCGTCACGCGAGCCGGGTGGTGTTCCCGCCGTCGACCGGGAGCATCACGCCGGTGACGAACTTCGCGTCGGCGCTCCCCAGGAACAGCGCAGCCTGGGCGACGTCCCACCCGTCGCCCTGGACGCCGAGCGAGGTCGACTTGCCGAGGTCGATCTTGCTGAGATCCATGCCGACGCGCGCGGCGAGGATGTTGCGCACCGGAGTCTCCACCATGCCGGGCACGATGCAGTTCACCCGGATCCCCTGGGTCCCGAAGGTGTTCGCCAGGCTCGTCGTCAGCCCGCTGAGGCTGGCCTTGGTCGCGGCGTAGGCCGCGTTGCCTCCCCCCGCATCGCGAGGATCGACGAGATGAAGATGATGGAACCGCCGCCGCCGTCGATCATCACCGGGATCGCCGCCTGGCTGAGCATGAACGGCGACACCAGGTTGACGTCGACGACCTCCTGGAGCTCCTCCGGCGTCGTGTCGAGGAACTTCGAACCGCCGTACGCGGCGGCGTTGGCCACCAGCACGTCGATGCGACCGAACTCCTCCACCGCGGTGTCGACGATCCGTCGCGGTGCGGTCGGATCACCCAGGTCGACGGTGACCGACACGGCCGTGCCGCCCTCGTCCTCGATCCACGTCCGGACTTCGTCGAGCCGATCCTGATTGCGGTCGACCAGCACGACCCGGGCGCCCTCACGCGCGAACAGGACGGCCATCGCCTTGCCGGTCCCGAGACCCGACCCCTTCGATCCGGCGCCGGTCACGATCGCGACCTGTCCCTCGAGCCTCACTGGTCCTCCCCGCGATGGTCGACCGGCCACCGCCGGACCCGCGCCCGATAAACTCTGGCAATAGTGTGCAGTGTGTCGGCCCGGGCCTCAGGCCGCAAGCCGGGTGCCCGTACCCGGCCCGGTCCCCGCTCGGACGGATCGGAGCGCACCTGTCCACGTGGCCGAGTGGGCCGTCGTTAGGGTGTCGGCCATGTCCGGCGCCACCGAACGCTTGCGAACCACCACGACGAAACGGGGCGACGCCTTGAGCACTCCGGCGAACGAGCCGACGGCCCTCGAAGCGAGGCTCGTCTCGGACCCAACGGCGCCGCTGCGCCGTCCGAACGCGCGGCGGACGGAGAAGGTCGCCGAGGTCGTCGCCCGCGAGATCGTCCACGACTGCCGCGGGCTCGAACCCGGCACCCGGCTCCCACCGGAGGCGCGCCTGCTCGAGCGTTACCAGGTCGGGCGGGCCTCCCTCCGCGAAGCGCTGCGCCTGCTCGAGGTCCAGGGCCTGATCGTCATCCGGCCCGGGCCCGGCGGCGGTCCGATGATCGCGCAGGCCGACAGCGAGCACTTCGGCCGGATGGCGTCCCTCTTCTTCCACATGTCGGGCGCGACCTACGGCGACACCCTGAACGCGCGGGTGATGCTCGAGCCCCTGGTCGTCGGGCTCATCGCCGATCGCCAGGATCCCGAACAGATGGCCGTGCTCCGTGAGTACCTCGAGTCGTCGCGGTCACGCGCGGCGGGCGACACCCCGGCCGCGACGACCGACGTCTTCGCGGTCGAGCTCGACGAGGAACGCGCGCTCGAGTTCCACGCGATGCTCATGGGCATGGCGGGGAATCCGGTGCTGTCGCTGATGGCCGAATCGCTGCAGATCCTGCGCGGCTCGGAACGGACGCGCTTCCTCCGTGGATTCGAGGACCACGAGGAGATCACCGGAGTGCACGACCGGATCGCCCAGGCGATCCTCGAGGGTGATCGTGCCGTCGCCGAGCAGCTCATGCGCGACCACATGGACCACTTCCTCCAGGACGCGCTCGAGGTCGACCCCGAGTACGTCGACCAGGTCGTGTCCTGGCACTGACGTCTTCACGCGGGACGCCTGCTGAGCGTCGCCGCCGGTGTTCGAGTGTGGTGGGGGCCGGCCGAGTGGCCGGCCCCCACCAACGAGGTCAGCCGACCTTGATGTTCGGGCTCACCGTCTTCGTGGTGCAGGTGTAGGGGACCTTGGTCACCCACTGGGTGCCGTCGCTCTGCAGCACCGTGTTGCACGACGGGAAGGGCATGACGGTCGACTTGGGGTAGTTGACCGGGCCGATGACGCCCTTGATCCCCCACGACATCGTCGACGCGTACTTCTGCACCGCCTCCGGTGTGATCTTGGCGGTACCGCCCTTCGCCACACCCTTCAGCGCCTGGATGAAGGCGTCGACCGAGCTGTAGCCGTAGATCGCGCCCGAGTCGAGCTTCGCCGAGGAGCCCGCCTGGTAGGCGTCCATGTCGGCCTTCATCTGCTTGTAGCCCGCGGGGTTGTCCGCCGGGTTCACCGTGTTCGGCGAGACCTGCGACCCGGTGAGCGGGACCACCAGCACGTTGGAGTACAGCGGCGTGATGAACGCGCCGGTGTAGCCGCGCGCCTTGAGCACGTCGAGCAGACCGAGGCAGGCGGTCGACATCAGGCAGTAGATGGAGTCGGGCGCGGCACCGTTGTTCGAGACCAACAGGTCGTTCGCGTAGGGCGTGAAGTCGCTCACGCCAGACGTGGGCGCCTTGTTGCTCGTGCTCACGACCTTGAGCCCCGAACCGGTCGCCCGGATCGCGAGGACGTGCACCGTGTCCGACGAGGTGGAGTCGTCAGTGCCGATCAGCGAGATGGTCGGCTTCTTCTTCCCCGACTGCTCGCTCACGAACGTGTAGAGCGACGGGAACAGGACGACGAACGACGGGTCCGCAGCCGTCGGGCAGCCGGTCACCGACCAGCCCCACAACTTCGTCGACGGGTTGTGGCTGCAGTAGGTCGAGTTGAAGCCGCCACCGAAGTACGGGACCTTGGCCTGGGTGTAGTAGTCGATCGGGCTCACCCGCGAGATCTCGGGGACGATGGCGAACGCTCCCACCTGGGTGACCAGACGGCGGGCTTCCGACAGGGCGGTGGCCGGGTCGGTCTTGTCGTCGGCGAAGTCGGCGAGGTTGAGCTTGATGCCCTTGATCTCGTTCGTGTCGTTGAACCGCTTGACCCGGGACTGCGCCCCGACCTCGGTCATCGGCAGCGTCGACTTGATCCCCATGCCGGCGATCGTGATCGTCTTGCCGTCGAACCCTCTGACCGAGCCGGCGGCACCGACCGATCCCGCCCCGGCCAGCGACGTGGTCGCCAACGCGGCCGTGATCACCACGGCGATTGCGGCCGCCCGCGCGCGCAGGCTGTGTCTTCCTCGCATGTCTTCCCCCTCGTCGACCGTTCTCCCGCGCAGATCCCGCGGGCCTGATAACTGTGCGGATGTATATCAGCTTTCGGCGAGTTTGGGGAGTCCCCTCAGGGAAGGACGATCGGCAGGCGCGCCCAGCCCCGGAGCTCGATGTCCCCGGCGCTCATCACCGCCGCGCCGTCGTCGACCTCCCAGTCGGGGAAACGCGTGCAGCATCTCTTCGATCGCGACCCGCGCCTCGAGCCGGGCGAGCGCGGCGCCGAGACAGAAGTGCGACCCGAACCCGAGGGTCAGGTGCTGACCGACCGGTCGCCGGACGTCGAAGCGATCCGGGTCGTCGAAGCGCCGTTCGTCGTGGTTCGCGGAGAGCACGACCAGTGCCAGGTGACTCCCCGCGGGAACGGTCCGGCCGTGGAGCTCGACGTCCTCGGCGACGTATCTGGCCGCCATCCCCGTCGGACCCTCGACCCGGAGCGACTCGTCGACCGCGTTCGCGATGAGCGACGGGTCGTCGACGAGCAGCCGCCGCTGCTCGGGGTGGTCCGCGAGGAGCTTGCCCATCCACCCGATGAGGAGCCGGGTCGTCTCGTTCCCGGCCATCGCGACGATGTTGACGTAGGCGAGCAACTCCTCGCGCGTGAGCTTCCTCACCACTCCGAACTCGTCCTCGAACTCCACGTAGAGGAGCTGGGTCATGATGTCATCGGACGGATGGTCGACGCGCCAGTCGATGTAGCCGGCGAACATCTCCCCGCTGAGGAGACCATCGCCGAGCTCCACGCCGTACCCGCCGAGGTGGTCCCGGATGTCGTCGCGATCCGCATCAGGGATGCCCAGGAGCATGCTGATCACGCGGGTCGGGACGTGCTTGCCGAAGTCGTCGACGAAGTCGAAGCCGCCGCTTCCCACCAGCGGGTCCAGCAGCTCGGAACAGAAGCGACGCGTCTTGGGCTCGAGCTCGGCCACCCGCTTCGGGGTGAACATCCGCGAGAGCAGCTTCCGGTGCACCGTGTGGGCCGGGGGGTCCTCGATGAGCACGGTGCCGGGTGGGATCTGGATCCCCGCCTTCAGCAGCCCGAGGGTGACGCCGCGCCCGGAGATGAAGCGGCGATGGTCGACCAATGCCCGTTCGACGTCGTCGTACCGGGTGAGCGCGTAGAAGTCCTGCTCGGCGTTGTAGGAGAGGGGCGCCTCCTCCCGGAGGCGCCGGAACACGTCGTGCGGGTTCCGCACCAGGACGGGATCGTGCGGGTCGAAGGTCAGGTCGTCGGAGCGCGTGGTCGTCACGAGCTCTCCTCTCCGTTCGGTGCCCCAACGAGCAGGGCCTTCAGGTTGTCGAGCGCGGCCTGGTACTCCGCCTGCACCGACGCGACGAGCAGGTCGTCGGTGTCGATGTCCCAGGTGACCAGGGCCGCCGCCGGCTCCAGGTCGGTGACCCGCAACGTCGCCTCGAGGCTCGCCACCTCCTTGCCCGGCCCGAGGATCCTCGCGAGGTCCTCCGGGTTCACCAGGCGGTAGGCGCAACTCCTCTCGGCGTCGTCCTGGGCGAGGAGCTCCTCGATCACCTCGAACTCCAGACCGACCATCCGGATGTGGCGGACGTCGCCCTCCATCCGGCACGACTCCGTGTTCGGGATCCAGGTGATGTCGCCGAAGTCGCGGATCCTCGCCCAGACCACGTCGGC
The DNA here is from genome assembly GCA_963782705.1 of uncultured Actinomycetes bacterium. Lineage (GTDB taxonomy): Bacteria > Actinomycetota > Acidimicrobiia > IMCC26256 > DASPTH01 > CAVRGQ01. Next base: position 74,588 of record CAWAKX010000011.1, read on the forward strand.
CGGCTGCCCGATCGTCGTCTCCGCTCGCGCCAAGGCCATCGCGTGCTCCTCCCGGGATGCGTCCCCGACACGGACTGTCGCGGTTGCTGTAAGGTCCGCCAACTAGGCGCATCGTAGTCATGAACCGGTGCACACCGTGCCGGACAGCCAGCGGAGGCGAACATGGGGATCTCGTTCGAAGACCAGGTCGTGGTGGTCACGGGCGGCGGCGGCGGTATCGGGCGCGAGGCGTGCCTCGATCTGGCCCGGCGCGGTGCGAAGGTCGTGGTCAACGACGTGTCCGGGATGGACGAGCCCGACGGCCCCGGCGCCACGCTGGTCGTGAAGGAGATCGAGGCCGCCGGCGGCACGGCGATCGAGTCGTTCGACTCCATCGCCACCCCGGAGGGCGGGCAGGCCGTCATCGACCGGGCGGTCGACACCTACGGCACCGTCGACGCGGTCGTCCACTTCGCCGGCACGTGGCGCCACGCGATGTTCAGCGACATGACCGTCGACATGCTCAACCCGGTGCTCGACGTGCACCTCCGCGGCGCGTTCTTCGTGGCCCGACCCGCGTGGAACATCATGAAGGAGAAGGGCTACGGACGCATCGTGCTCACCAGCTCGAGCACCGGCATGTGGGGCCGCATCTGGGGCACCAACTACGCGGCGGCCAAGGCCGGCCTGATGGGCCTCGCGCGGGGGATGTCGCTCGAGGGCGCCGAGCACGGCATCTTCACCAACTGCCTCATGCCGGTGGCCTCCGCCTTCAACCCGTACCGCGAGGATCACCCCGAAACGATGCGGGCCCAGTTCAAGACCTCGGGCTGGGTCGACGGCGGGAACATGCCGCCGCAGTCGACTGCCGAGCGTGCGATCGGCGTGCCCGTCTACCTCGCGAGCCGGGACTGCACGGTGAACGGCGAGTCGTTCTCGGCGTGCGGAGGCCGCTACGCCCGCATCTTCGTGGGCGTCACCGACGGCTGGATGAGCGAGCACGACCGGGTGCCCACCGCGGACGACTTCGCCGAGCACCTCGCCGAGATCGAGGACCGCAGCAACTACATCGTGCCCAACAACGTCAACGAGGAGATGATCCGCGTGGGGCAGATGCTCGAGCAGCGCGACGGCAAGCAGTACCTGGTCTGAGCCGAGGCCCGGCGCTCAGCCGACGTCGACCGGGAGCACCTCGAAGCCCCGCATCTCGACGTCGCCCGTGCGCAGCTCGGCGGCCGACATGTCGACGTTCCACTCGGGGAAGCGCCGCAGCATCTCCTCCAGCACGAGGCGGATCTCGAGGCGGGCCAGGGCCTGACCGAGGCAGTAGTGCGAACCGAAGCCGAAGGTCAGGTGGGTCTCCGCACGACGCGTGACGTCGAAGTCGTCCGGGCGCTCCCAGCGCCGCTCGTCGCGGTTCGCCGACGCCACGACCATCGCCATGACGCTGCCTTCGGGCACGACCTCGCCGTGGATCTCGACGTCGCGCGTCACGTGACGGCAGGCCTGCAGGGCGGCGGGCTCGTAGCGGAGGCTCTCCTCCACCGCGTTGCCGATCAACGACGGGTCGTCGAGGAGCCGCCGGCGCTCGTCGGGATGGTCGGACAGGAGCTTGATCGTCCAGCCGATGGCGAGACGCGTCGACTCGTTGCCGGCCATCGCCACGATGTTGACGTAGGCGAGCAGCTCCTCGCGCGTGAGCTTCCTCACGACCCCGAACTCGTCCTCGAACTCGGCGTAGAGCAGCTGGGTCATGACGTCGTCGGACGGGTGGTCGATCCGCCAGTCGACGTACTCCGTGAAGAGCTCGCCGCTGAAGAGCGCGTCGAGGTCGCGATCCGCGCTGCCGCGGCTCGGCTCGAACCGGTCGCGCACGCTCTCCTGGTCGGGCTCCGGGATCCCGACCAGCATGCTGATCACGCGCGTCGGCACCGGCTTGGCGACGCGGTCGACGAAGTCGAACCGGTCGAGGCCCGCCAACCCGTCGAACAACCCGGTGACCATCTCGCGCGTCTTCACCTCGAGCTCGGCGACGCGCCGCGGCGTGAACATGCGCGACAGGAGCTTCCGGTGGACCGTGTGCGCCGGCGGATCCTCGAAGAGGACGGTCCCGGGTGGCAGGTGGTGCCCGGACTGGATGATGCCGATCGTGGTCCCCCGCGCCGAGCTGAAGGTCGTCTTGTCGAGATAGGTGCGTTCGACGTCCTCGTGGCGCGACACCGCGTAGAAGCCCGCGTCGGGGTTGTGGTACAGCGGCGCCTCGTCGCGCATGCGCCGGAAGACCTCCCACGGTTCGTAGGCCACCGCTCGGTCGTGGGGGTCGTAGACGGGTTCCGTGATGGCGGACGCCGGCATGGCCACCTGCTCTCTGCGTAGACGGGCCGACCTGCTCGGGAGACGGAGTTCGGCGTGACGGCGTTCAGGATCGTACGCCGATCGTCCGGGGTGCGCATCCCCGCGCCTGGCCGTGCGGGTCCCGACGAACCCTGCGTATGCTCGGTGAACACGTCGAGGCGACCGCTCACCGCCCGGCCCCGGGGAGGCATCGTGTTGCAGACGCAGGACCTCACACCCACGATCGGTTCGATCGTGGCGATCGACGCCGCCACCCTCACGTCGGGCGCCCACGCCGACGAGCTGCACGACCTCCTCTTCGGAAGCGCGGCGTGCTCGTCTTCCCGGGCGTCGGACTCGACGACGACCAGATGCGGGACGTTCACCGGCACACTCGGCACGGTCCGCATGGACGGCGCCTACGAGCAGGCCGGCATGCTGAAGATCGTCGACATCGCCGGCACCTACTTCTGGCACTTCGACGGCGCCTACACGGAGGTACCCCCGCTCGCCACCGTGCTCACGCCGCGGGTGATCGCCCCCGAGGGCGGCCAGACCGAGTTCGCCAACACCTACGCGGCGTTCGAAGCCCTGCCCGCCGAGGAGCAGGAGTACCTCATGACCCTCGAGGTCGTGCACTCGATGAAGGCCGCGTTCAACAACGCGACGCCCGAGCCGACGCTCGAGCAGTTCCAGAGCTGGATGGGCTGGCGCAAGACGCTGCCCCTCGTGTGGACCCACGTGTCGGGCCGGCGGTCGCTGGCGATCGGGGCCACCGCGTCCTACGTGGTCGGCATGCACCCGGCCGACGGCCACGAGCTGCTCACGCGGCTGCTCCAGCACGCCACCCGCGACGAGTTCGTGTACCGCCACGAGTGGAGCCCCGGCGACGTCGTGGTGTGGGACAACACCGGGACGTTGCACCGCGTGCGCCCCTTCGACCTCGAGTCGGGACGGCTCATGCACCGCTTCGCCGTCGAGGGGATCGAGACCATCGACGGAGCACCGTTCACGGCCGCCGTCGGCGCCTCCTGACCCGCAGCCACTCATCGGAAGCTGGGGGATCATGGACATCTCGTTCGACGGTCAGGTCGCGGTCGTCACCGGCGGGGGTGGCGGCATCGGCCGGGTGCAGTGCCTCGAGCTCGCCCGCCGCGGCGCCGCGGTGGTGGTGAACGACGTGTCGGGCCTCGACCATCCCGACGGGCCCTCGGCCGACGCGGTGGTGCGGACGATCGAGGCCGCGGGCGGGCGGGCCGTCGCGTCGCGCGACTCGATCGGGACACCCGAAGGTGGCCGCTCGGTCGTCGACCTCGCGCTCGACACCTTCGGCCGGATCGACGCGATCCTCCACTACGCCGGGTCGTGGCGTCACGTGCTGTTCGACGACATGACCGTCGACAACGTCGACCCCGTGATCGACGTGCACCTGCGCGGCGCGTTCTTCGTGGTGCAGCCGGCGTGGGCCCACATGAAGGAGCAGGGCTACGGCCGCATCATGCTCACCAGCTCGAGCACCGGGATGTGGGGCCGGCGCTGGGGCAGCAACTACGCGGCGGCGAAGGCCGGGCTGCTCGGGCTGGGCAAGGCCCTGGCCCTGGAAGGGGCCGAGCACGGGATCCTCACCAATTGCCTGATGCCGGTGGCGTCCGCGCAGAACCAGTACCGCGTGCCGCCGCCGGACACGATGATGGCCGACTACGCGGAGCGGGGCCCGGCGGAAGGCCCGGTGCTGCCGCCCGGCTCGACCGCCGAGCGCGTCGTGGCCATGCCCACCTATCTCGCGAGCTCTGCGTGCACGGTGAACGGCGAGGCCTTCTCGGCCGGCGCCGGCCGCTACGCGCGGGTGTTCGTCGGCGTGACCGACGGCTGGCTGAGCGACGCGGGCACCACGGCCACCGCCGAGGACGTCATGGCCCACCTCGACGAGATCGAGGACCGGTCGTCGTACATGATCCCCGGGTCGATCCACGAGGAGATCGCGGCTCTCCTCGCCGCGGTGGAGGCCCGCGACGGCGCGAGCGGCTGAGCCGCCATCGCCAAGCACCGCGCGGGCCATGAGCCCGCGCTCATCCGTCACTCGCTAGCGTCTCGGGCCATGACCCGTCGTCGCGCGCTGCCCGCCCTCGCCGTCGCGGGGGCGCTCGCGCTCGTGCTCCTCACCCCGGCCGGCGCCGGCGCGGTGGCGCTCGCGGCCGCCGCGACCAGCGACGTCCTGAGCGCGTTCGACGCCATCGTGCTCGGGATCGTCGAGGGCATCACCGAGTACCTCCCGATCTCGTCGACCGGCCACCTCCTCGTGACCGCGCGCATCCTCGACCTGCCGACGAGCGGCGCAGCCGGTGACGCGGTGAAGAGCTACGAGATCGCGATCCAGTTCGGCGCGATCCTCGCGGTGCTGCTGCTCTACCGCCACCGCGTGTGGACGATGGTCGAGGGCGTCACCGGCCGCAGCACCGAGGGCCGGCGGCTGCTCGTCGCCGTGGCGATCGCCTTCGTGCCCGCCGCGGTGGTCGGCGTGATCTCGGAGAAGGCCGTCAAGGACGTGCTCTTCGGCACCTGGCCGGTCGTCGTCGCGTGGATCGTCGGCGGCGTGATCGTGATCGTCCTCAGCCGGATGGGGAAGCTCGGCCCGCGCGGCGGACGGGCACTGCGCGACATCACCCCGCGCGACGCGCTGATCATCGGCGGCGCGCAGGTGCTGGCGCTGTGGCCGGGCACCAGCCGCAGCCTGGTGACCATCGTCGCCGCACTGCTCATCGGCGTGTCGATGGAAGCCGCGGTGGAGTTCAGCTTCCTCCTCGGCTTCGTCACGTTGAGCGCGGCCACGCTCTACGAGACGGCCAAGGACGGCAAGCTGATGCTCGACACCTTCGGGTGGGGCACGCCACTCCTCGGCCTGGTGGTGGCGTTCGTGTTCGCCGCGCTCGCGATCCGGTGGATGGTCGGGTACCTGAGCCACCACGACCTGGCCATCTTCGGCTGGTATCGCATCGCGGTCGCCGCGCTGGTGATCGTGCTGGTGGCCACCGGCGCGATCTGACGCGAGCGCGATCTCGCGCCGCGGGCCTACGGCCGAGTCAGGTGGGGAGCCGGATCCCGATCGGGAACGTGCCGCCGTCGCTCACGTTGCTGTCGACGTTCATCACCGCGCCGCCCCAACCCTCGTCGTGCCCACCGCGGTACTGGCGCAGCCGTTGATGGCTCGCCCACAGCGTGTCCGAGAGCCCCGCACCGCAGCCCGTGAAGCCGGTGAGGTTGGGGACGAAGGTGGCGTACCGCGGGTCGTTCGCGTCATACGGCCACGCGGCGATCCAGACGTAGTCGAGGGCGCGTGACCCGGGGGCGGCCGCGGCATCGAGGATCCCCGAGCACAGGCTGGAGTACATGCCCGACCGCTGCCCACTCGCCCGCAAACCGTCGGCCCAACCGGTCATGAAGTTCTGCACCGCGGCGGAACAGGTGCCGCCCCGCGTGTAGCCCTCCATGTCGTAGTAGATCGGCCCGTAGGTGATGCCGAGGGCCTGCGCGGCCGCCGCCGCGCTCTGCGCCTCGGACATTCCCTGCGCGTAGGTGAGCGCGGGGTCGGCGTCGATGCGCCGCGAGAAGTTGGCGCACGGCGCCTGCGGACCGACCCAGATCGGCACGAGGTTCCAGCCCTGCGTCACCACCGTCGACACCCAGGTCGCGCTGAGGTTCGGCTGCGCGCACGCCCGGCTGTTCCCGCCGATGTAGATCCCCACGGCCTCGTAGGGCGACGCCTGCCACCACGTGTCCATCGCGCCGAGCGACGGCGCGGTGCACGCGTCGAAGAACCCCATGACCCCGGGCATCGGCGGAATCGGAGCGGGTTTGCCCGCGGGGAGCGCGGGACGGCAGGCGCTCACGACGACTGCCAGCGTGACGATCACGAGGGCGGCCAGCGCCGCTCGGCGCGAGCGGCGACGGGTGGTCGGGCGGCTCATGATCCCGCCGCCCGCAAGGAGGCGACGATGCGCCGCGCCACCTCGTCGGAGTCGCCCGTCGACACGGTGGCGGTCACCGCATCGGTCGTCACCACCAGGTCGCCCGTGGCCGTGACCCCATCGGCCACCTGCACCGACAATCCGTTGATCGACTGGATACCAAGTGTGCCGGCGGACGACACCACGGCGCGGGCGTTCGCCGAGGACGCAGGCTCGACGAGGAGCGAGTCGGTGCGCCCGACGAGACCCGCGGGGCAACGCATGTCGGCACCGGGGGTTCCGACGTACACCGCGTGGACGTCGAAACGGACACACGTGGTGGGGTCCTGCGCGAGGTCGTGGACCGCCCAGTCAGCGGGCACGTCGACCGCCACGCCGAGGTACTCGACGGTCTGCATCCCGGGCGTGCCCGCGGGACGGATGGTCGGGTGCGCGGTTGACGCGCGTGGGGCTGTCGACCGACGACGCCGAGGATCCCGACGAGCCGCAGGCCGCCGCGCCGGTGGCGAGCGTCGCCACCAGACCGAGCCCGGCGAGTCCGCGCTGCCAGCGCTGTTGTCGTCGCACGCTTCGACCTCCCGGTGGGTGACGGTCGGTCGTCACCCGACGCCCACCCCTTCGAAGGTGGCCGCCTTCACCCCACGGTGTGCTAGTTCGGCAAGGAACGGCACCGGCTTGACCACCGTTCCCAGCCCGTGCGCGCCCGGGACCGGCGTCGGCGACGGCCGCCTCACCGGCGAGCCACGCCGTGGTCACCCCGAGCACTGTGCCCGCGGCCACGGCGGTGCGCTCGATCACGCCGTAGACCACGGAGGTCCGGGCGCCGCCCTGGCTCCCCCAGAGCTCGACGCGCACCGATCCCCAGGCCAGCCCGGGATCCGAACGACCGGGGACGAGCCGGCGCGGCGGTGGTTCGCCGAGGCGGGCGGTGATGCGGCCCACGGCGGGATTGGCCCGCACGAGGAGGTCCACCCCCGAGGCCACGACCTCGCACTCCCGCGCGCCGACCGGCTCCGGGAACCAGACGAGCTGCGGCCCCCGCCGCTTGTCGACCCGTACCGAACCGTCGCGCCATTCCGAGGGCGGCTCACTGCGCGCCCGGCGCGCCGCGGAGGCCGAGGCCGGGCCGGCGACACCGAAGCGGGCGACCTGGATCTCGTCGACGACGTCGAAGAGATCGGTGGCGTGGTGGACGAGCACGTCGGAGAGTCCGGGCGCCAGCCCGCAGCCGGCGACCAGCCGGACCCCGGCGTCGCGCGCGTCGGCATCGAGCGCGAGGAGGGCGCGGAGCGTGTCGTCGCGGTCGCCGCTGGACGCGAAGGGGACTCCGGCGCGCAACGCCGCATGTGCGGCGCGGAGATCGGCGTCGCCGGGGAGCGCCGAGGCCACGGCGTCGATCCCGTCGGGGAGCGCGTCGCCCGGCACGAACCGGATCGGCTCGGCGCCGTCGTGGAGCGAACGCGCGACTTCCCGCGCGTCGGAGAGGTCGCGCGCAGCCACGAGGACGCGCTCGATGCCCGGCGTGTCGAGGAGCTGGCGCGCGGCGCGCACGCCGACCTGCCCGAGGCCGGCGACGAGGACGGTGCTCACAGGGTGCGGCTCACCGGAACTCGGGCCCCTGGAGCTCGCGCCAGCCGCCGTTGCTCGGCGCGGGCACCGACCCCTTGCCGCGTACGCGAAGGATCAGGCCTCCGGCGACGGCGATGGTGGCCACGAGGAGTCCCCGCTGGTACGGCTTCATGGCCGATCAGCCTATCGGCGGGCTGGGAAGCCGCCGGGGGCGGCCGCCACGATCGGTGCCGACCGGGAAAGGGACCCACACGGTGGCAGGTGGTGGTGGGGCTAGCTGGAATCGAACCAGCGACCTCATCCTTATCAGGGATGCGCTCTAACCGACTGAGCTATAGCCCCGCGTGCGAGCGGTCGAGAGTAGCGCAGCCGGCGCGACCGTTCCCCAGTGGGAATCAGAGGGCCGTCTCGTCTTCGGAGATCGTGATCTCGACCCCGCCGAAGAGCTCGGCGAAGAGGTTGTAGAACGCCGCCGCGATCACGGTGACGACGATCAGCAGGACCACGAGCACCGCCGACACCAGGAGCGTGCCCCGCAGGATGTCGCCGCTCAGGAAGGTGAAGTCCTTGGTCTGGAGCAGGTCACCGAAGAACTTCTCGACGCTGTGGATCACCCCGGCCGCGTCGGCGATCACCCAGAGGGCGACCAGGGCCACCATCACGACCGCCACCGCGCTGATGTAGAAGCACACCGAGATCTTCAGCACCGACCACAGGTCGACCCGGTGGATCGTCTGGCGGTACCGGCGCGACTCGAGCAGCGGCTGGGGCTGGGGCTGGGGCGCAGCCGCCGGGCGCGCCTGGGGCTGCGCGGCGGCCGTCCGGGGCCCGGGTGCCGCGGCCGCGGGCTGTCGGGTGGGCGGCGCCGGCGTGCGGGCCGGGGGGCGCGGCGTGGCCGGCCCGATGTCGTCGGCGACGCTCCCCATGGTCCCTAGCTGTCCTCTCCGGCTTCGGACTCGCCCTCGAGCACCGGTGCCACGGCGCTCACCGTCTCCCCGGCCTCGAGCCGGGCGACGCGTACGCCGGTTGCGTCCCGGCCCTGAGCCGAGATCTCCATGGCGCGCATGCGGATGATATTGCCGGCCGACGAGAAGACCAGTATCTCATCGTCAGGCGTCACAGTGAACGCGGCCACGACGGCGCCCCGGGACGCCGTGATCTTCATGCCCCGCACGCCCTGACCGCCCCGCCCCTGGCGGTTGAAGGCGTCGAGCTTCGTGCGCTTGCCGTGGCCGCTCGAGCTCACGAACAGCATCACGCTGCCGTCCTGCGCCACGGTGCAGGCGACGACCGCGTCGTCGACGCTCTTGAGCTTCATGCCCCGGACCCCGGCCGTGGCCCGGCCCATCGGTCGCACGTCGGCCTCGGAGAACCGGATCGTCATGCCCCCGCGCGACACCATGAAGATGTCGTCGTCGCCGGAGGTCTGCACCACCTTGACCAGCTCGTCGCCCGACTGGAGGTTGATGGCGATGAGCCCGGCGCGCAGCGACGAGTCGTACTCCTGCATCTTCGTCTTCTTCACCACGCCCTTCTTGGTGGCGAAGAACAGGTACGCGCCGTCCTCGTAGGTGCGGGTGTCGATGATCGCCTGGATGCGCTCGTCGTTCTCGATGGGGAGCAGGTTCACCAGCGCGGTGCCGCGCGCGGTGCGCTCCTTCATCGGGATCTCGTGCGCACGCAGGCGGTACACCCGGCCGCGGTTCGAGAAGAACAGCAGGTACGAGTGCGCGGTGGTGGTGAGCAGGTGCGCGACGAAGTCCTCGTCGCGCAGGTTGCCGCCGCGCACGCCGCGACCGCCGCGACCCTGCTGGCGGAACGCGTCGGCTGCGACGGTCTTGATGTAGCCCTTGTTCGACATCACGACGACGACTTCCTCGTCGTCGATGAGGTCGAGCACGTCGATCTCGCCGGTGTCGTGGGTGAGCTGGGTGCGCCGCTCGTCGGCGTACTTGTCGCGCACCTCGGCGAGCTCGGTGCTGATCACGCCGTCGAGCTTGGCCGGGTCGTCGAGGATCGACTGGAGCTCACCGATGAGCGCGCGCAGCTCCTCGAGCTCCTCGCGCAGCTTCTGGCCCTCGAGCTGGGTGAGGCGCCGCAGCTGCATGTCGAGGATGTAGTTGGCCTGCAGCTCGCTGAACTCGAACGGCGCCGCGATGAGTCCGGCGCGGGCGGTGTCGACGTCGTCGGACCCGCGGATGAGGGCGATGATCGCGTCGATCATGTCGAGCGCCTTCACCAGGCCCTCGACGATGTGCTCGCGGTCGCGCGCCTTGCGCAGGCGGAACTCGGTGCGGCGCTGGATCACCTCGCGCTGGTGGGCGACGTAGACCTTCACCGCGTCGGCCAGGCTCAGCAGGCGCGGCACGTTGTCGACCAGCGCGAGCATGTGCACCGCGAAGTTGGTCTGCATCGGCGTGTGCTTGTAGAGCAGGTTGAGCACCACCTGCGCGTTGGCGTCGCGCTTGAGCTCCACCACGAGGCGCATCGTGTCGCCCGACGACTCGTTGCGCACGTCGCGGATGCCCTCGATCTTGCGGTCGTTCACCAGCTCGGCGATCTTCTGGCCGATCACCTCCACGGAGGTCTGGTACGGAACCTCGGTGACGACGATGCGGAGGTCGCCGCGGCGACCCTCGTCGATCGTGGCCACCGCGCGCATCTTCACCGAGCCGCGCCCGGTGCGGTAGGCGTCCATGATCCCGCTGCGGCCGAGGATCAGCGCGCCGGTCGGGAAGTCGGGACCCTTCACGAACTGCATGAGGTCGTCGCTCGTCGCGTCGGGGTTGACGATCACGTGCTGGACCGCGTCGATCACCTCGCCGAGGTTGTGCGGCGGGATGTTGGTGGCCATGCCCACCGCGATGCCGCCGCCCCCGTTGACCAGCAGGTTCGGGAAGCGCGCGGGCAACACCACCGGCTCGACGGTGTTGCCGTCGTAGGTGGCGGTGAAGTCGACGGTGTCCTCGTCGATCTCGCCGAGCAACTGCATCGCGAGCGGCGCCAACCGCGCTTCGGTGTTGTGGTTGACGAACCCTGCTGCGAGGAACGAGTGGTCGTCGGAATCGACCCGGATGGAGAAGACCGGCTGCACGCCGGCGTCGGTGACCGACTCGACGGTGGCGTAGTACCAGGCACTCGACACCAGCGGCGCGAGCACCTGCTTGACCTCCCACGAGGGGATGTGGTCGAGGATGGGGTGACCACCGCGGTCCCAGTCCTCCAGCCGGTCGAGGCTGTGCTTCTCGAGCCACTTCCGGTCGTCGCCACGGGCGCCGCTCTCCCGGCGGATGTACTGGGCGAGGAAGGGCACCCGGTCGGTGCTGTTGCTCGACGGTGCACCCGGGAGCGCGTCGAGGACGCGTTCGAGCTTTTCCTGCTTTGCGCCCCAGAAGCCGACGTTGTACGCGAAGCGCGCCGCGTCGCGACGGTTGCCGATGACGAGCTTGATCTCACCTGTGGCGTGGTGGGCCTGGCGGCTCACCACCCCGAACTCGAGCAGCAGCTCCTGCACGTCGCGGGCGAGCTGGGCGCTGCGCGTGGAGTAGCTGATCTGGATCGTGTTGTTCCCGAGGTCGGACACGCAGCCGTCGCCCTCGAACAGCGCCTGCAGGAACGCCCGCTTCACGTCGCCGGTGGCGCGCCACACGAAATCGGGCACGCTCTTCTCCGCGCTGCGCGCACCGACGAGTTCACCCAGCTCGCTCGCGCGGAAGGCGTCAATCGCCTGGACGTCGATCTCGTGCAAGGTGCGGCCCGACGGCAGGACCCGCGCTGCGAGGTACCGCAGCCCACCCACGACCTGGTCGAAGGCGACGACCACCGCGTCGAAGTAGTCGCGGTCGGTGTTGTTGAACCCCGCGCGCCGCTCCGAGCAGAAGCCTTCGGCAACCCACGCGCCGGCGAGGAACCCGGCGTCGAGCTCGCGCTGACGTGGCGTCGCCCTGGTAGTTCTCCGCGTGGCGGGAGATCAGCACCCGGTCGCTGGGACCGACCTCCTCGAGCAACTTCCACTGGGGCAGGGGCACACCGGCCACGTCGGCCAGACAGAGCACGGGGTGGTTGTGGGTGCCGGTGAGCTCGAAGCCCTCCTGCGTGCGCAGCCGGAGCGTCGGGTGCTCACCCGAGTGGAAGAACTTCGTGGCCCGCACCGGGCTGCCGTTCGTGGTCGAGCACCTTGAGGTCGACGTCGACGTCGGAGTTGGGCGCGGCGTCGGCCAGCGAGCCGATCGCGCGGGTCGACCCGTCGGCCATCCGCACGCGTGTGTCGCCGGTGACGCAGTACCTCATGGCCGCCGGGCGGTCGTTGGGGTCGGGGGTGCCGAAGTTCCCGTGGCCGTCGATGAGCGGGTAGCGCAACGAGAAGTCCTGCGCCATGCGTGCCATCGCGTCGTAGATCGCGGAGTCGCCGTGCGGGTGGAACTTGCCCATCACGTCGCCGACCGCCGCCGCGCTCTTCTGGTGCTTGCGGTCGGGGCGCAGCCCGCCCGCGTACATGCCGTAGAGGATGCGGCGGTGCACCGGCTTCAGTCCGTCGCGCGCGTCGGGCAACGCGCGCGAGGTGATGACCGACATCGCGTAGTCCAGGAAGGAGCGTTCCATCTCCTCCTGGATCTCGATGGGTTCGATGTTCGATTCGAGCGTGGGCTGGGTGCCGTCAGGCACTGATGACCTCCGGGGCCGGCCGCGCGCGGGAGGGCGCGGCAGTGGTTCAGATGTCGAGGAAGCGGACGTCCTTCGCGTTCTCCTGGATGAATCCCTTGCGCGCTTCGACGTCGTCGCCCATGAGCTTCGAGATCACCTCGTCGGCGATGGCGGCCTCCTCGACGGAGACCTGCAGCAGCGAACGCGTGGTGCGGTCCATCGTGGTGGCGCCGAGCTCCTGCCAGTCCATCTCGCCGAGGCCCTTGAACCGGCTCACGTCGATCTTGCGATTCGGGTGCTCGGTTTCGAACGCGCGTCAGCGCGGCTTCGTCTTTCAGGTAGTGCCGCTCCTTGCCGATGTCGGCGCGGAACAGGGGCGGCTGTGCGATGTACACCTTGCCGCCCTGCACCAGCTCCTTGAACTGCCGGTAGAAGAACGTGAGCAGCAGCGTGCGGATGTGCGAGCCGTCGACGTCGGCGTCGGTCATCAGCACGATCTTGTGGTACCGCAGCTTGTCGGCATCGAACTCATCGCCGATGCCGCAGCCGATCGCGGTGATGAGCGCCTGGATCTCCTCGTTCTTGAGCATGCGGTCGAGACGGGCGCGCTCGATGTTGAGGATCTTCCCGCGGATGGGCAGGATCGCCTGGAACTCCGGGTTGCGGGCCCGCTTGGCCGGCCCGCCCGCGCTGTCGCCCTCCACGATGAAGAGCTCGCACTGGCGCGGGTCCTTCGAGGAGCAGTCGGCGAGCTTGCCGGGCATGGTGGCCGACTCGAGCAGCGACTTGCGGCGCGTGAGGTCGCGCGCCTGACGGGCGGCGACGCGCGCCTTCGCCGCCTGGTTCGCCTTGGCCACCGCCTGCTTCGCCTCGGTGGGGTGCTCCTCGAGCCACTCGGCGAACCGGTCGTTGGTGGCCTTCTCGACGAGGGAGCGCATCTCGGTGTTGCCGAGCTTGGCCTTGGTCTGGCCCTCGAACTGCGGGTTGCGCAGCTTCACCGAGAGGATCGCGGTGAGGCCCTCGCGGATGTCCTCCCCGAGCAGGTTGGGGTCCTTCTCCTTGAGGATGCCCTTGGCCCTCGCGTACCGGTTCACCACGTTGGTGAGGGCCTTCTTGAAGCCCTCCTCGTGCATGCCGCCCTCGGTGGTGGCGATGTTGTTGGCGAACGAGTGGATGCCCTCGTAGAAGCCGGTGTTCCACTGCATCGCGACGTCGACCTCGTAGTCGTCGCCGGTGTCGGTGTACGCGACGACCCGCTTGAACAGCGGTTCCTTCGTGGCGTTCAGGTGCTTCACGAAGTCGGTGATGCCGCCGTTGAACTTGAAGTTCTGCTCCAGCACCGGGCTCGACCCGCTCGTCGCGGAAGTCGATCTCGAGGCCGCGGTTGAGGAACGCCATCTCGCGCAGTCGCTCGAGCAGCGTCTGGGCGCGGAACTCCACCTCTTCGAAGATGGTGGCGTCGGGCCAGAAGGTGATCGTGGTACCGGTCTTCTTCGACGACCCCGTCTTGGTGACCTTGTCCTGGGGCTTGCCGCCCTTCGCGTAGTGCTGTTCGAACTTGCCGCCGTCGCGGTGGATCTCGACGTCGAGGCGGCTCGACAACGCGTTCACCACGGACGCGCCGACGCCGTGGAGGCCGCCGGAGATCTTGTAGCCCTCGCCGCCGAACTTCCCGCCCGCGTGCAGCACGGTGAGGATCACCTCGGTCGCCGACTTCCCCTTGTACTCGGGGTGGTTGTCGACGGGCATGCCGCGCCCGTTGTCGGCGACCCGGCACCCACCGTCGGGGAGGAGGGTGACGTCGATGCGGGTGCAGTACCCCGCCATCGCCTCGTCGACCGAGTTGTCGACGATCTCGTAGACCAGGTGGTGGAGGCCGCTCGGGCCGGTGGATCCGATGTACATCCCGGGCCGCTGGCGGACCGGTTCGAGACCCTTGAGAACACTGATGTCCTTGGCGCTGTACGCCACGCGCGCGCACCTCACTGACTGCTTGGGAACCGTCGGGGGAAACGGGCGCCGGACCCGGGCGTCGGAGACGCAAAACCGCAGGTCAGAGCACCGAAATGGGTGGTTCTCAGTGTACCAGACGGGGCCCGGTTTCCCGGGCCTTTCGCGGCAGTTTCCGGGCCGAATTCCGGGCCGGTTTCAGGGGTCGTCGCGGCGGTCCGGTCCGGCCACCCGCACGCGCACTTCGCGCACGACGCCGTCGCCCACCACGGCGCTCGCGCGCTCCACGATCACCGCCTCGAGGAAGCGCACCTGGGTCGCCCATTCCGGCTCAGTGACGGTGACGGCGAGCACCCCGTCACGCACCGCGCCCGGGGCCGCGTGTTCCGCGACGTCGGCGCCTGCGACCTCGCTCCAGCGGCGCGCGATCTTGGCCGCCGCGTCGCCGCCCGTCAGTCCGAGCTGCTTGCCCAACGCGGCCAGCGCGTCCCCCAGCGGGGTGGGGTCCTCGTCGCGGCGTCGCGGGCTCACGGCGGCCCGATCTCGCCGGCGCGCACCACGAGCGTCGTGTCGGCGACGATCCCGTGCGGGACCGCGCCCGCGGTCGTGACCAGCGTCTGCCCCCGGTCGAGGTGCTCCACCAGCGCGACGGCGCGGCGCTCGTCGAGCTCGCTGAACACGTCGTCGAGGAGCAGCACCGGAGGGCTGCCGGTGAGCTCGGTGCACACCCGGTGCCCGCCGAGGCGCAGCGCCAGGGCGAGGCTGCGCTGTTCGCCCTGGGAGGCGTGGGAACGGCTCTCCAGACCCCCGATCAGCAGGTGCCACTCGTCGCGGTGCGGCCCGGCGAGGGTCACCCCCCGATCGAGCTCCGAGCGACGCCGCGCGCCGAGCGCGTCGAGCAGGGCCGCGCCCAGGTCGCCGTCGTCGGTGCCCTCGGGGATCCACTCGGCCTCGTACCGCGCGGTGACCGGCGTGTCGGGGCCCGCGAGCTGGCCGTACGCACGGGAGACCTCCGGCACGAGGCGGGCGAGCAGCTTCCGGCGGCCGCGCACCAGCTCCGCGCCCGCCGCGGCGAGTTGGGTGTCGAACACGTCGAGGGTCGAGGGGCCGTCGTCGCCTCGGGCCCCCGACTTCAACAGTGCGTTGCGCTGCCGCAGCACCCGCTCGAAGTCGCGCGCGCGCGGCCTCGTACCGGGGGGAGACCGACACCAGCAGATCGTCGAGGTAGTCGCGCCGACCGGCCGGACCGCCCTTGATCAACTGCAGGTCGTCGGGCGCGAACACGGTGACCCGCATCAGCTCGAGCAGGTCACGCCGGCGCTGCAACGCGTGGTGGTTCAGGAGCACGCGGTTGCGGCCCTGGGCCCTGATCTCGGCCTCGAGCGACTGCGTGCGCTCGCCGTCGACGATCCCGGCCCGCAGGATGGCCGACTCCGCGCCCGACCGGACGAGCGCGCTGTCGGGCACCCCCCGGAAGGACTTGCCGGTCGCCGCCCAACCGACGGCTTCGAGCAGGCTGGTCTTGCCCTGCGCGTTGGCCCCGCAGATCGCGGTGACCCCGGGCGGCAGCTCGACGACCGCCGCCGTGTAGCAGCGGAAGTCGCGCAGTTCGAGCCGGGCGAGGTGCACGGGTCAGCGCCGGACGTGCGCGGCCGGCGTCGGGGTCACGCGATCCGGACGGGCATCAACAGGTACAGGAAGTCGCCCGTGTCGGTGGCGCGCATCACGGCCGGCTTCAGCGGGTCGATCGACTCCACGATCACCTCGTCGGTCGCGGCCGCGTCGATGCCGTCGAGGAGGAACTGCGAGTTGAACGCGACGGTGAGGTCGGTGCCCTCGTACTTGGCCTCGACCGCCTCGTGCGCCTCGCCGACGTCCTGCGCGGTGGCCGACAACTCCAGCCCTTCGGCCGACATGCCCAGGCGGATCGGGGCCTGGTCCTTGCCCCCGCCGACCAGCCGCACGCGGTTGACCGCCGACTGCAACGCGTCACGACCGACGGTGAGCCGGTTGGGGTAGCCACTCGGGATGAGCTGCTGGTAGTTCGGGAACTCGCCCTCGATCAGTCGGGTGGTGACCTCGGTGGCGCCCACCCGGAACAGCACCTCGCGCTCGCCGAGGACCACGTCGATCTGCTCGCTGCCGGCGCTGCTCAGCAGGCGCTGGACCTCGCCCAGGCCCTTGGCGGCCACGAGCACCTTCTGACCCTCGGCCAGCATGCTCACGCCCTGCAGGTCACGCAGCGCGAGCCGGTACGAGTCGGTGGCCACGAGCCGGAGCCCGTCGGCCGACGCGGTGAGCAGCACCCCGGTGAGGATCGGACGGGCGTCGTCCCTCGACGCGGCCGGCACCACCTGGCGCAGAGCCTCGGCGAACGCGGCCGCATCGACCCGCACCCCTTCGGTGTCGCTCTCGGGGAGGCGCGGGAACTCCGCGGCTGCCAGCGTGCGCAACGTCATTGCGAACCGGCCGCCCTGGATCTGCGCGTCGGCATCCGTCGAGTTCGACGTCGACCCGACCGGCCTCCAACTTCTGGAGGATCTCGGCGAAGAGCCGGGCCGGCACGACCGCGCTGCCCTCGCCCTCGGTCTCGGCCGGCACCGACACGCGGATCGTCAGCTCGAGATCCGTGCCCACCAGTTCGACCGAACCCTGGGTGAGAGTGACCCGGAGCCCGGAGAGCACCGGCATGGCACCCGTTCGCGACGCGACCGCACGCTGGGCGGTGGAGACGGCGTCGGCGAGGGTGTCTCGCTCGCAGCGGAACTTCACACTTGCCTCCCTACGAAGAACCTCTTGATTCTCACGTTGTTGTAGTAGGGCCTGTGGATTGGGGACGAACCTGCATCATGGCTGGTGGGAGGGCAGATCTCTCTCCCACCGTTGTCCACCGTCATCCACACCCCATCGGTGGAATCAGGTCCATCGACGGCTTGTCCCCACTGGCTGTCACCACTCTCCCCAGATTTCCACAGCATTATCCACTGCTGCCGAGCCGGATCCGGGCGATGAGCTCGTTGACCTGGTCGAAGATGACGTGGCGCTCGGTCATCTGCTGTTTGATCTTGTCGACGGCGTACATCACGGTGGTGTGGTCGCGGCCCCCGAAGGCCTCGGCGATGCGGGGGTAGCTCAGGTCGGTGAGCTCCCGCATCACGTACATGCCGGTCTGGCGGGCGGTGACGAGTGGCCGGCGCCGGCTCTTGCCGCAGATGTCCTCGATCGTCCAGCCGAACATCTTGGCCGTCTCCTCGAGGATCAGGTCGGGGGTGATGATCCGGGGCGACGTGGGGGGGAGGAGGTCGGCGAGCACCTTCTGCGCGATCTCCTCGGAGAGCTCGGCCCGGTTGAGGCTGGAGTAGGCGGCCACGCGGATCAGGGCGCCTTCGAGCTCGCGGATGTTGTCGCTGATGTTGGTGGCGATGAAGGCCAGGACCTCCGGCGGGATGCCCCCGAGGTGCTCGGCCTCCGCCTTCTTGCGGAGGATGGCGAGACGGGTCTCGAACTCCGGTGGCTGGACGTCGGTGATGAGGCCCCACTCGAAGCGGGTCCGGAGCCGGTCCTCGAGGCTGGAGATCGATTTCGGCGGTCGGTCGGAGGAGATGACGATCTGGCCGCCCTCGCCGTGGAGCTGGTTGAACGTGTGGAAGAACTCCTCCTGGAGCTCCTGTGTGCGTTCCAGGAACTGGATGTCGTCGATCAGCAGCACGTCGAGGTCGCGGTAGCGGCGCTTGAAGCTGGGCATGGTCTTGGCCCGGATCGCGTCGACGAACTCGTTCATGAACGTCTCGGTGGAGACGTAGCGGACGCGCTTGTTCCGGAACACGGTGCGGACGTGGTGCCCGATCGCGTGCAGGAGGTGGGTCTTGCCCAGCCCGGCCGGTCCGTAGATGAACAGCGGGTTGTAGGAGCGGCCGGGGCTCTCGGCCACCGACAGGGCAGCGGCGTGGGCGAAGCGGTTCGAAGATCCGATGACGAACTGGTCGAAGGTGTACCGGCTGTTCAGCGTGCCGGAGGCCCAGGTGGCCGCGGGCTCGTCGGCGCCCTCGGGAAGCCCGGACGGGCTGGGCGCGGGCTCGTGGTCGGCGACGGTTACGGGGGGTGGGGCGAGCACCACGGCCTCGTGCTCCCGGGGCGCGGTCTCCACCTGGAGATCGACGGTCACGGTGAGGCCGGACGTGTCGAGGATGGCGTCGGTGAGCATGCCGGAGTAGCTGGAACGGATCCGCTCGGCCGCGAGGGAACTCGGGACGCCGAGGACCAGGGTGGACCCGTCGAAGGACAACGGGTGCACGCCGTGGAACCACGCCGCCCAGGTGGCGGGGGCAAGTTGGTCGCGCAGGGCGGAGGCGCCCTGGTCCCAGATGTCGTCGGCTGTCACGCCGCCCACTGCTCCCTTTGTCCACAAGTACGTCCACAGCTGTGGAGATCGTCGGGTCCGCGGCACTCGCGGCGGCCTGGTGGTGACGCCACCACCCCTCGCCGACCCTCGAAGGCCGCCGCGAGGATGGTGACACACTGTCGGGAAGTCCGCCCTGCCAGGCCGGGGCCGGGCGAGGGAGGCAACGTAGCACCAGGCCTCCTTGCCGGACAAGGGCCAGCGGGGTTTTCCCCAGAGTTCGCCTCCGGATTGCGAGCGGGCGCTCGGGCCCCTACACTCTCCGGGTTCCGCCTCCCACGCGTACCCCCGCTCCGGTTCCGCGCGAAGGCCACCCCGAGGAGGCACCTCCGTGAAGCGCACGTTCCAGCCCAACAACCGCAAGCGCGCCAAGACCCATGGGTTCCGCATCCGCATGCGTACCCGTGGCGGCCAGGCCGTCATCCGGGCGCGCCGCGCCCGGGGCCGGAAGCGTCTCTCGGCCTGATCGGGCACGTCCGCGACCGTGCGACGTTCGAGGCCCTCACGGGGGCCCGCCGGCTGCGGGCCGGCCTGGTCTCCCTCCGTGCCGTGCGTCTCGACGCGCCCGGCCCGCCGGTCGTGGCCTTCGCGGTCAGCCGTCGTCAGGGCTCGGCCGTGGTGCGGAACCGGATCCGACGTCGCCTGCGAGCTGCGGTGGCCGTTCACGAAGCCGAGCTCTCCGCCGGCTGGGCCTACCTCCTCTCCACCGACCGACGCGCCATGAGCGCGCCGTTCGCCGAGTTGTCCGACGCCGTCGGTTCCGCCCTCCGGCAGGCGCGCCAGGAGCCGGCGTGACCGCGCTGGCCGGGAACGCGACCGACGAGATCCGGCCGACCACGCAGAGCGCAGCCACCGACACTCAGCGTGCCGGACTCGGGGCACGAGTGTTGATGCTCCCGATCCGGGCGTGGCGCCTGGTGAGCGTGCACCTGCCGCCGCGGTGCCGCTTCTACCCGTCGTGCTCCGCGTACGCGCTCGAAGCGCTCGAGGTGCACGGCGCCGCCAAGGGCAGTTGGCTGGCCGTGCGCCGGGTCGGCCGCTGCCATCCGTTCCACGAGGGCGGACTCGACCCCGTCCCCGCACCAAACGTACGTTCGCATCGAGCCGCGTCCGACGCGGCGGAGGAAAGCTGAACCGATGATCCTCGCAGCCGGCTCGCCGTTCGACCCCGTCTACAACTTCTTCGGGTCGATCCTGGCCTTCTTCTACAGCGTGATCCCCAACCTCGGTGTGGCGATCATCCTGCTCACGGTGCTCGTGATGCTGGTGATGTTCCCGCTCACCGCCAAGCAGGCCAAGTCGATGATGGCCATGCAGCGGGCGCAACCCGAGATCAAGAAGCTCCAGGCGAAGTACAAGAACGACCGCGCCAAGCTCAACGAAGAGATGATGAAGTTCTACCAGGAGAACAAGATCAACCCGCTCGCGGGTTGTCTGCCCCTCCTGATCCAGATGCCGATCTTCCTCGCGCTCTTCCGCGTGATGCGCGAGCCCTACAAGCACATCCCCAAGTCGTCGGAGCTGTACGCCGCGTTCTGTACGACGAAGGACGGGGTGCTCCACACCAGGGAGTGCAACGTTCCGAAGCTGGGGTTGCCGAACCCGCTCTACTTCCTGAACCTCGACCTGTCGCTGAGCGCGACCCAGGCCAAGGGCGCGTTCATCGACACCCTCCCCTACTTCGTGCTCGTGGGGCTGGTCATCCTGACCGGCTTCCTCCAGGCCCGGCAGAGCCGGCGCAACGCACCGAACATGAACAGCCAGATGGCGATGGTCACCACGATCCTCCCCATCGGCTTCGGTCTCTTCTCGCTCGGGTTCCCCTCGGGTCTGGTGCTCTACTTCTTCGTGAGCAACCTGTGGCGGCTCGGCCAGCAGGAAGTGATCATGCGCAAGATCACGAAACCGGGGCAGGCAGCCATCAAGTCGGCGCAACAAGGGGCGATCGACGTCGAGGGCGCCGACAGCGGAGGCGGGACGACCACCGCGGAGAAACCGTCGGGCGGCGGGCTCCGCAAGCTGTTCCAGTTGCCCGCGGCCTCCGACACCTCGTCGGGCAAGGGCACCAAGGCCAGCCCCAAGTCGGGTGGCGGCGCCTCGAAGTCGGGGGGCACGAAATCGGGCGGCGCCTCCGCCGCCGGCAAGTCGAGCGGGGGGAACGCGCAGGCGGGCGCGGCGCGCCGCCGCAACAACAAGAAGCGCAAGAAGCGCTGAGAGCCCTCAGCGCATCCACGAGAACTTTGCTGGGGTCGCGGACGCGTCCCCGTGGGAGACCTGAACCATGGAGTGGGTGGAGACGACCGGTCGTACGGTCGACGCGGCACTGGATGCGGCGCTCGACGAGTTGGGTGTCGACGAAGACGACGTGGAGTTCGAGGTCCTGGCCGAGCCGAAGTCGGGGTTCTCTGGGCCTGGGCGGCAGTGACGCCCGGATCCGGGCGCGGGTGAAGCCGATCTCGCGCGAGAAGCCCGGGGAGCGGCAGCGCCGGCGTGGCCGGAAGGACACGCGGAGTCGCAACGGCGGGAACGGCGGCGGTCGTTCCGACAAGCGCCCTTCGGGCAAGCCGAAGAACGGCGCGGCGGGTGACGACGACACGAAGTCCGGCGATCGTTCCGACACCGGCAAGCAGCCGGGACTCGGGGGACTCCCGCACCGCGGGAGGCGCCGGGGCCGCCACCGGCGACGCCGACCGCGAGGGTGGTGCCACGGGTGGAACCGGCGCGCAGCGCCGCCGCCGTCGTGGAGGCCGGGGCCGTGGCGGCTCCGGCGGCGCCGGTCAGGCCGGGGGCGGCGGCAGCGCCGCGACCGCGGCGGCCGACGGAGACACCGGTGAGCGCCCGGCAGCCCGCGCCCAGGATCGAAACCGCAACCAGCAGGAGAGCAGAGCCGTGAGCAGCGTCGAGGATGTGCCGATCGAAGAGCAGGCCGCAGCGGCCGAGGAGTTCACCCGGGGTCTGGTCGAGGCTTTCGACCTGGGCGGGACCGTGGAGACCGTGATCGAGGACGACGTGGTCACCGTCGAGGTCCGGGGCGACAACCTCGGACTCCTGGTGGGACCGAAGGGCAACACCCTGCACGCCATCGAGGAACTGGTGCGCACCGTGGTGCAGCGCCAGACCGACGGGCACGGCGTGCGGATCCACGTCGACGTCGCCGGCTACCGGGCGAAGCGCCGGGCTGCCCTGGAGGACTTCACCCGGGGTCTGGTCGAGAAGGTGCTCGACAGCGGGAAGGCCCAGGCGCTCGAGCCGATGTCCTCGTCCGACCGCAAGGTCGTCCACGACACGGCCGCCACGTTCGACGGTGTCGCCACGGAGTCGGAGGGCGAAGATCCCCGACGTCGTGTGATCATCCGCCGCGCCTAGCGCGAGCGAGTTCGCAATGCAGGAGGACGCCGACGTGCAGGCCCCAGGCCTCGTCGGCGTCCTCTTTCGTTCCCGGGAACTGGGCTTCCTCGGTCCGGGCGAGATCGAGGAGCAGTTGGCCCACAGCCGCGCCCTCGGTGAGCTCCTCGGTTCGTTCACGGGAGAATTCCTGGATCTCGGTGCCGGGGGCGGCCTTCCGGGCTTGGTGCTCCTCGACCTCTGGCCGTCAGCCACCGCGGTGCTCCTCGACGCGCAGGAGCGGCGCTGTCAGTTCCTCCGGGATTCGGTCGAGCTGCTGGGTTGGGAAGACCGCGTCGAGGTCCACGTGGGGCGCGCCGAGGTACTGGCCCGAGACGTCGGACCTTCGGGGGAGATTCGAGCTGGTGGTCGCCCGAGGTTTCGGGCCCCCACCGGTCACCGCCGAGTGCGCGGTCGGCTTTCTCCGCCCCGGAGGGCGGCTTGCGGTGACGGAACCTCCCACCAACCCGGTGACCGGACCGCGCTGGGACGCCGCGGGCCTCGCCGACCTCGGGTTCGGACCCGCCTCGGTCCGACGGTCGGCCCGGGCCGGGGTTGCCGAGATGACCTTGGATGGTCCGGTGGACGATCGCTGGCCTCGGCGCGACGGAGTTCCGGGAAAGCGCCCACTCTGGTAGTCGGGCGGGGTACTGTTCCACGTGGAACAGGCCTCGATGTCGGGTCGAGAGCCGCCGCCGACGTTTCACGTGGAACATGCTTGACCCGGGGGCACCTCTGGTCGAGTATGGGCCTCCCACCTCGCGCCCCCTTGGATGGTCAATGGCCGACGAAGACAGCGACAACCGGCCGCGCCGACGCCTCTTCGGGCGTCGCCGGAACGACGAGCTCGAGGAGAGCGCACCGGAACCGCCCGCCGAGGAAGCTGCGGCGGAATCTCCGGAGCCGCCGAGCAGCAGCCCGGAGTCCGCACGGGCGGCGACCGCCGCTGAGGCCCCGTCCCCGGAGGCGGAGCCAGAGCCCGTGGAGCCAGAAGCCCGTGGAGCAGGAGCCCGTGGAGCCCGAACCGGCAGCGCCGGAGCCCACCGACGTTCCGACGATTGTCGTCGAGGTGACCGAAGTCGAGGCCGTCGCCGTCGTCGACGAGCAGGGCGAGATGGTCGCCGAGGTCGCAGAGATCGAGGTGGCTGTGGCCGAGATCGAGATCGTCGACACCGGGACCGGGACTGCCGACCCGGAGCCGGAGCCGGAAGCGGCCCCCGGGGTTGCCACCACCGACGACGAGGCCTCGACCGCCTCGGCCGGCGCCGACTCGGCGCCGGAGGAAGAAGCGGGCCCGCTCCCGCTTCCCCGGGTGATCGCGATCGCCAACCAGAAGGGCGGCGTGGGGAAGACCACGACCTCGGTGAACCTGGGCGCCTCGCTGGCCGAGCTGGGACTGCGGGTCCTGGTCGTCGACCTCGACCCCCAGGGCAATGCCTCCACCGGCCTCGGGATCAACCCCCGCGACGTCGAATCGTCGATCTACGACGTGATCATGAACGACACGCCGGCTCTCGACGCGGTCGAGCCCACCAGCCTGAAGAACCTCTTCGTGATCCCGGCGACCCTCGACCTCGCCGGGGCCGAGATCGAGCTCGTACCGGCCTTCAGCCGCGAGCTGAAGCTGAAGCGGGCGCTCGACCTGGTGCGGCCGGAGTACGACGTCGTGCTCATCGACTGTCCCCCGTCGCTCGGTCTCCTCACGGTCAACGGGCTGGCGGCCGCCGACGACGTGATCGTCCCGATCCAGTGCGAGTACTACGCACTCGAGGGCCTCGGACAGCTCCTGCGGAACGTGGCGCTGGTGCGTTCGAGCCTGAACCCCCAGCTCGACGTGCGAGGGATCATCCTCACGATGTACGACTCCCGGACCCGCCTCGCCGAGCAGGTGGAGCGGGAGGTGCGGGAGCACTTCGGCACCAAGGTCTACAAGACCGTCGTCCCCCGGACGGTCCGACTCGCGGAGGCACCCTCGTTCGGGCAGCCGATCATCGTGTTCGACTCGACGTCGCGGGGGGCCAAGGCATATCGCAAGCTGGCGAAAGAGGTGAGTGGTGGCGCGACGCGGCGGTCTGGGTAAGGGGCTCGGCGCCCTCATCCCCCCCGGGGGCGAGGAGGGCGTCGACGCGGGAGGGCTCGACGAGCTGTTGATCTCGTCGATCGAGCCGAACCGCTATCAGCCGCGGGATCACTTCGACGAGGAGGCGCTCGGCTCACTCGCCGACTCCATCCGTGAAGTGGGCGTGTTGCAGCCGATCCTGGTGCGACCCGCCGGCGATGGTCGCTACGAGATCATCGCGGGGGAACGCCGCTGGCGGGCCGCCCGCCGGGTGGGGCTCCAGACCATCCCGGCCCTCGTCCGCGAGACCGACGACTCGACGGCACTCGAGCACGCGTTGGTGGAGAACCTCCACCGCGACAACCTCAACCCGCTCGAGGAGGCCGCGGCCTACCAGCAGCTCATCGAGGACTTCCACCTCACCCACGACGACGTCGCGAGCCGGGTCGGTCGCAGCCGGGCGTCGATCTCGAACACGCTGCGCCTGCTCCAGCTCCCGCCGGCGATCCAGCGGTCGGTCCAGGAGAAGAAGATCTCGATGGGCCATGCCCGGGCGCTGCTCGGCAGTCCCGACCGGGCCTTCCAGGAGGAGCTGGCCAAACGCATCGTCGCCGACGACCTCTCGGTGCGGGCGACCGAAGACGCGGTTCGCGAGCACCAGGGTGAGGCCGCGCCGCCCGAGACCAACGGGGGCAAGCCGAACGCCGCGCGCCGTCGCCTGCGCCCGCCCGGACTGCTGGAGCTCGAGGAGCTGCTCGGCGACCACCTCGAGACCCGTGTGAAGATCACGATGGGCAGTGCCCGGGGCAAGGTCGTGGTGGAGTTCTCGACCCTCGAGGACCTCGAGCGGATCTACCGCCTGATGACCGGGGCCTGAGCCGTAGATCATTGCGCACGCAAGGAATACGCTCGCTTCGGAGTATGACGCTCAGCCTGACCGTCAGGATCAGCTGACCGGCGCCGCGAACGCGGCGTGGACCCCGGCCAGCACCGCGGCGGCGATCGCTGCGCCCCGCATGACCAGGTCGCGCATCGCGTCGACGTCGCCCTCCGCCACGGGTTCGCAGAGGACCGCGGCCATGCGGGTCTCCCGCAGTACCGCGTAGGACTTGCCGCACGCGTCGGCGGTGCGGCCGAGCACCGGTGTGAGCCGTTCGGCCACCGCGGACGCCACCGCGAAGCCGGTCTCGGAGCGGAAGCGGTCGGAGGCGTAGAAGAGGCAGCGGCAGCCGGGAGTGTCGCCGGCCCGGAAGGCCAGGAAGAGCTCGGCGCGGTAGCGGTTGGCCTCGGCGGCGAGCGACGCGTCGTCGGCGCCCGAGGTGTCGAGCGCGGTGGCTGCGCCCGCCTCGCCCAGTCCGTGCACGACGGCGGAGGCCAACGCGTCGAAGCCCGGGCTGGCGGCGACGAACACCCGGCGCCCGGCGAGGTCGTGGGGCCCCTGGCGGAGCGACTCTCGCTCCCTGACGCTCGCCACCGACCCCGCGGCCAGGGATCCCACCCGGTCGAGCTGGGTCAGGGTGGCCGGGCCGCACACGCCGTCGGTGGCGAGGCCGGCGTTGCGCTGGAAGTCGGTGAGCGCCCGGGTGGTGTCGTCGCCGTGGATGCCGTCCTCCTTGCCCGCGTCGAAGCCGAGGGCGTTCAGACGGTGCTGGAGATCGAGCACGTCGTCGCCGCGGAGCATGGGGGAGCGCCGGTAGAGCAGCCGGTCGCCGAGGCGGTAGCCGCTCTCCACCAGCGCCGACCAGGTCTGCGGGCCGCAGATCCCGTCGACGCGCAGCCCGCGAGCCTCCTGGAAGGCACGGACGCCCGCGGCGGTGACGTCGTCGAAGTGGCCGGGCTCGCTCGTGGCCAGGTCGTACCCGAGCGCGCCGAGCCGGAGCTGCAGGTCGCGGACCGCCTCCCCGTTGCCTCCCGGCCGGAGCACGGCCGGAGTGCTCAACCGATGAACTCGGCGAGGTCCTGCAGGAGCTGGCCCTTGCCCTTGGCGCCCACGAGTCGCTTCACCTGCTGACCGTCCTTGAACACGAGCAGGGTCGGGATGCTCATGACGTCGAACCGGCGGGCGGTGTCGGGGTTGTCGTCGACGTTGAGCTTGCCGATCGTGAGCTTGCCCTTCTGCTCGGTCGCGATCTCGGCGAGGGTGGGGGCGATCATCTTGCACGGACCGCACCACTCGGCCCAGAAGTCGACGAGGACGGGGGTGTCCGAGCCGGCCACGGTCTCGTCGAAGGTCGCGTCTGAGAGGGTGAGGATGTCGTCGGCCACGGTGGGGTCCTTTCGCGAGGTCGGTCGAGTGTACCGACCGTTCCCGGCTGCAACGGCCCCGGGGCCCGAGTCATTCCCGACCAGATCACCAGGTTTTCAGGTCGAAGTAGTGACGGAGCGAGCGGAGGCGAGCGAGGGTGGAGTGACGGTCAGGCGTGGGCGGCCGCGTGGGCGAGCCTCGGCGAGCCACCGCTCGGTCTCGATGGCGGCCATGCAGCCCGAGCCCGCCGCGGTGATCGCCTGGCGGTAGACGTGGTCCTGCACGTCGCCGGCGGCGAACACGCCCTCGACCGAGGTGCGGGTGGAGTCCGGGGCGGTGACGATGTAGCCGTTCTCGTCGAGCTCGAGCTGGCCCTCGAACAGTCGCGTGTTGGGCGTGTGGCCGATGGCCACGAACACGCCGTCGACCGCCAGCGTGGAACGCTCACCGGTGTCCGTGTCGCTGAGCACGAGCTCGTCGACGGAGCCGTCGCCCACGACGTCGTCGACCACTGCGTTCCAGCGCACGTCGATCTTCGGGTTCGCGAACACGCGGTCCTGCATGATCTTCGAGGCGCGGAACTCGTCGCGGCGGTGCACCAGCGTGACCTTCGACGCGAACTTGGTGAGGAACAGCGCCTCTTCGAGCGCGGAGTCGCCGCCGCCGATGACCGCGATCGGCTTCTCGCGGAAGAAGAAGCCGTCGCAGGTTGCGCAGGTGGACACGCCGTGGCCGAGCAGGCGCGCCTCGTTGGGCAGTCCGAGCATCCGCGCCGACGCGCCGGTGGTGATGACGATCGAACGGGCGCGCAGCTCCCGCTCGCCGATCCACACGCCGAAGGGCGCAGAGGAGAAGTCGACGCGGTCGGCGTCGGCGGTGACGAACTCGGCGCCGAAGCGCTCCGCCTGCTCCCGGAACTTCATCATCAGCTCGGGGCCGAGGATGCCGTCGGGGAAGCCGGGGAAGTTCTCGACCTCGGTGGTGAGCATGAGCTGGCCGCCGGCGCCGATGCCCTCGACCACGACCGGCGCCAGGTTGGCGCGCCCCGCGTAGACCGCGGCGGTGAGGCCGGCGGGCCCCGAACCGACGATGACGATGTCGTGGATCTCAGGCATTCGCTTCCTCGGGCTTCGCGCGCGGGCCGCGCAGGGTCCAGCAGAACGTTCCCGCGATCACGAAGATTCCCCCGAGGATCAGATACGACGCCCAGACCTCACCGGTGAGGACCACGAGCACACGGAAGAGGGCGATGGCGAGCATCAGGACGGCGCTCAGCACGAAGAATGCGACCAGCAGTCCGTAGACGACGGCGCGCGTCGCCTTCTGCGCCGGCACGACGGTCTTGTCGCGCACCATGGCGATGGCGCTGTCGAGATTGTCGACGAGGTCGGTCGTCCAGTCGGCCACGGCCCCTCCTTCGTGGGAGCCCCGAGCGTACCCGCGGCACCCGCCGGAGGCCGCGTGCCGGCGACGGGTCCGGGAGACGTCCCTCGATGGGGCCTACCCGACCGTGATGTCGGAGACCTGGAGCGACTGGCCGCCGTCACCCGCGGGGAGCCGGGTGAACCACACGAGCACGGAGCGGGCCCGGGTGGCGTCGAAGGTGAACGGGTGGGACGCGCCGGCGACGTCGCCCGCTTCGGCGACGGCCTTGCCCCAGTCGTCGAGCGTGGTGAGCGCCGAGGTCGCGTCGGCGCTCACGTAGATCTGGGCGCTCCAGCCCGGCGGCGCCGCGGTGACGGTCACCCGTTCGACCGCGAGCTCCCGGTCCAGGTCGAGGGCGAGGCCGACGCCCGGCTTCTCCGAGAAGTTCTGGTACTGCTCGGTCGACCACACGGTGGTGGGGTCGCCGTCGACCGCGTTGGCGGCCTCGCCGTTGTTCTCCTCGCCGACGGGGTTGCCGAACGGGTCGAACGCCCTCGCGGTGACGTTCACCTGCACGTCGGAGGGCGAGGGCGCGCCGCCGGTGCCGGTGCTCGACGAGTCGTCGGAGAGGAGGATGGCCGCGGCGGCGCCGCCCAGGAGCGCGACCGCGAGCACGAGGAGCAGGACCCAGGGCCACACCCGACCGCGCTTCTTCCGGGCCGGTGCCGGCGCGGCGCGGGGGACCGGCGCGGTGCCGGTGTCGTCGGGCCGCCGGGGTGGCGCGCCTCCCGCGGTGGCCACCGGCGCGACCGGCGCGGCGACGGGCGGGGCCGCCTGGACGGCGTGGGCACCGGTGGCGACCCGCGGCACGGAGCCGGTGGGGTCGAGCTCGGTGCGCCGCAGCGCCTCGCGGACGTCGGCCGCCGACTCGAAGCGCTGGTCGGGATCGCGGGCCAGGCAGCGGTGGATCACGTGGTCGAGCGCCGGAGGCACGTCGGGCCGTTCGGCGCGCACGGGCGGCGCGCTGGTGGTGAGCCGGGCCATCGCGGTGGCGACGTCGGTGTCGCCACCGAAGGGCGCGTGGCCGGTGAGGGCCTCGAACATGAGCAGACCGAGTGCGTACACGTCGGTGCGCGCGTCGGTGGGGCGACCGTTCACCTGTTCGGGCGCGAGGTAGCGCGCGGTGCCCATCACCGTGCCGGTCTTGGTGAGATCGCCCGCGGTGGCCGAGGTCGCGATGCCGAAGTCGGTGACCTTCACGGGGCCGCGGGGCGGCACGAGCACGTTGGCGGGCTTCACGTCGCGGTGCACCAGCCCGGCGCGGTGGGCGGCGTCGAGCGCGTCGGCGACCTGGGTGCCGAGCCGGACCACGTCGCGCACGGGGAGGCCACCGTTGTCGTGGATCAGGCGCCGCAGCGTGGGGCCCTCGACGAGCTCCATCACGATGTAGGCGGTGCCGTCGTCGTCGCCGGTGTCGTAGGTGGAGACGATGCTGGGGTGCGACAGGCGGGCGGCGGCCACCGCCTCGTGGCGGAAGCGGGCCCGGGTGGACTCGTCGCCGGCGAGGTCGTCCTTGAGGATCTTCACCGCGACCTGGCGCGACAAGCACGGGGTCGTCGGCGACCCACACGGTGGCCATGCCTCCGCGCGCGATCGGTTGCACGAGCCGGTAGCGGCCGCCGAGCACCCGACCCGGCGCGTTCAGTTCCACGCCGACATTGTGGCCGTCAGCGCACGACCTGGTAGGTCACTCCGATGACCCGTGGCCCCGCGTGGGTGCCGATCACCGGTCCGACGATGCCCGTGATCACCTCGTCGCGGGGGAACACGGGGTCGAGCATGTCGAGCAGCTCCTCGACGTCGGGCGCGTTGCCGTGCAACACCGCGAGGTGCTCGATGCGCCCTTCGGCCGCGTGCTCGGCCAGCACCTTCAGGGCCTTCGAGCGGGTGCGCACCTTCGCCGACTCCTCCACGATGCCGTCGCGCAGCTCGATGATGGGCTTGATCGACAGCACCGTGCCGAGCAGGGCCTTGGCGTTGCCGACACGCCCGCCGCGCTTGAGGAACTCGAGCGTGTCGAGCGCGGCGTAGAGGCGGGTGCGGTCGCGCCGGTCGACCACCTCGGCCACGATCGACTCCAGCGAGTCGCCGTCGGCGGCGCGCCGGGCCGCGGTGAGCACGAGGTTGCCGAGGCCCATCGACGCGTTCCGCGAGTCGATCACCTGCACCGGCACGTCGTTCGCCACTGCCGCCGCCGCGACCTGCGCCGACTGCATCGTGGCCGAGAGGTGCGAGGAGAGGTTCACGCAGACGATGCCGGTGGCTCCGCGCGCGACGAGCTCGCGGAAGCGTTGCTCGAACGCCCCGGCCGAGGGCGCGGCGGTGCTCGGGAGCTCCTTGGTGGTCTCGAGCCGGCGCCAGAACTCGTCGGTGCTGAGCTCCTCGCGGTCGACGAATTCCTCGTCGCCGAACCGGATCGTGAGCGGCACGATCTCGATGCGGTGCGCGTCGACCAGGTTCTGCGGCAGGTCGCAGCTGCTGTCGGTGACCACACGGATCGACACGGGACGTCCTCTCGGGGTGCGGGAGTGCGGAGCGGGCCCGGTCCGGAGCAGGCTCCGACCGGGGGCGGGCCCCGATCGTTACACGCGGCTGCCCGGTCGTGCGCTGCGGGAGCGCGATCGCAGACCGGGGACCAACGCCAGCACGCTGGTGAGCTCGTCGACCCGCAAGGCCGCGAGCAGCGCGAGGTAGACCAGCGCACCGGCCACCGTGCCCGCCACCACCGACGCGACGGCCTCGGCGGTGGTCGACCAGCCGATCAGGTTCGCGACGCCCCAGCTCACCGCGCCCACCGCGATCCCGGCGAACACCGTGCGCACGATGGTGCTGGTGATCCGGGCGCCGTCGATGCCGTGCAGCCGTTGGTGCAGCACGCCGAGGCTGATGCCCGCCGCCACGAGGTAGGCGAGCGCGAACGACAGCGCGAGGCCGGGCACGCCCAGCCACGCGTAGAGCGGGAACGCCAGCGCGATGTTCACGCCGTTCTCGATGCAGTTGATCCAGAAGGGCGTGTAGGTGTCGTGACGGGCGTAGAACACGCGCAGCGAGAACAGGTAGATCGAGAACGGCAACAGGCCGACCGCGAACGCGGTCAGCGTGTCCGCGACCAGCGACGCGTCGGAGGCGTTGAACGCGCCGCGCTGCAACAGCATCACGATGATCGGGCGCCCGAGACCGATGTAGAGCGCAGCCGCGGGAACGATCACCAACGAGATGAGCCGGACCCCGCTCGACAACTGCGCGCGGAGCGCGCCGAGGTCGTTGCGCGTGGCCGCGGTGGCCAGCTCGGGGGTGAACGTCGTCATGAGCGACACCGCGAACAGCCCGTGGGGAAGCTGGAAGAACGCGTACGCGCTCACGTAGACGAACGGCCCGCCGGCGGTGCCGTTGGCGAGGATCGTGATCACGAACAGCGCGATCTGGTTGGCGATCACGTAGCCCACGGTCCAGCCCGAGAGCCGCACCATGACGAGCACCGCAGGATGGCGCCAGCGCGGGAGGAAACGCAGGTGCACGTGGGCCCGCGCGAGCGGCGGGAGGAGCGCGACGGCCATCACGATCACGCCGGCGGTGGTGCCCACCCCCATGAGCAGCATGAGGGAACGGTCGTCGACGACGCTGCCGACCGTCAGCGAGCCGTCGGCGATGTGGGGCAGCGCGAGGAACACCGCGATGACGACCACGTTGTTGAGCACGGGCGCGAACGCGGCCGCGAGGAAGCGGCGCCGCGCGTTGAGCATCGCGGTGGCGAGGGTGACGATGCCGTAGAAGAGCATCTGCGGCATGAACAGGCGCAGGAGCTGCGTCGCGAGCTCGCGTTGCTGGCCGAGGTTCGCGGCGTGCACGTTGAGCGTGTACAGCCGCACGATCACCGGCGCGAGCACCACGCCCACCACGGTCATCGCCAGCAGCGCGAGGATCGCCACCGTGAAGATCGCGCTCGCCGCGTCGTCGTCGCGGTCCTCGAAGTGCCGGACGAACAGCGGGACGAGCGTGGCGGTGAGCACCCCGCCGAGCAGGAGCTCGTAGACGATGTTGGGGGTCTCGTTGGCGTAGCTGTAGGTGCCGGCGAGGGCGGTGACGCCCAGTGCGTACGCGATGGCGGCGATCCGGGCGAACCCGGTGATGCGCGAGAGCAGCGTGCCGACCGCGACGACCGCGCTCGACCGCACCAGCGACGGTTCGACCTCGGTGGGGTCGGAGCCGGGCTCGTTGAGCCCGAGTTCGAGCGGGCCGGTGGCGTCGTCGCGGACGGTCGTCACGCAGGCTGCCCCTGCACGGTCGAGAACGTCTGCGCCGGGTGCGCGGCGCGGCCCTTCTTGCGGCGGCGGCGGATGTCCCAACCCCACCAGAGCGCGAGGAACACCACCGCGCCGATGGTGAGGAACGAGACCGACGCCGCTCACGAACGACGAGTTCACCGTGATGCGCACCGGGGTGCCGGGCACGGTGAGTCCGGCGGCGGTGACGGATGACGGTGACCGGCGAGGTGCCGGAGCTGCGGGTCTCGACGGGGATGCGCACCGTGGTGCTCTTGCCGTGCACGAGCGTCACGTCGCGTTCCGCGCCCTCGGGGAACAGGAGACGGTCACTCTGCAGCGCGACGTGCACGGTGATGTCGGTCTCGCCGTTGTTCTTCATCGTGATGGGGATCGCGGCCTTGCTCGACGTGAGGGTGATCGACGTCTGACCCGGGATCTCGATCTGGTTGAGGTACGCGTTCACCGAGGTGCCGATGCCCGCCACCAGCGCCCGCGCCTGGGCTCTGCCCTCGGGCGTCTCCCAGTGCGCCGTGAGGCTGCTCGCGAGGGCGCGCTCACCGGCGATCGCGCGCGGGTCGGTGGCGCCGACGAGCGTCTGCACCGCGGTGAGATCGGAACGGGCCGCGTTGTACT
Source organism: uncultured Actinomycetes bacterium (assembly GCA_963782705.1). Lineage (GTDB taxonomy): Bacteria > Actinomycetota > Acidimicrobiia > IMCC26256 > DASPTH01 > CAVRGQ01. The sequence goes on from CAWAKX010000011.1 coordinate 107,439, forward strand.
GCGCGAGGGTCAACGGCGCGGCCACCGGGCGCGGCGCGGCCAGCGTGCGGAGGACGCCCTCTCCGGAGGCGCCCGCACCGCCCGTGCTGCCCGTGCTGTCGGCGGTGCTGCCGGTGGTGGCGACCGGCACCCGGTCGAGAAGTTGGCTCACCGTGGTGGCCTGCAGGAGCGGATTGCCCTGGAGGCCGGCGAACATCGCCCTGGTGAAGAACGGGTCGGCGTCCCAGTCGTCGGGATTCACCAGGGTGATGCCGCGGGCGATGCTCGGCTGCTCCCCGGCCACGACGGCCAGGCCGGCGAGGAGGTGTGCGGCCCGCAGCGCCTGGGGTTCGTCCCCCGTGAGGAAGCGCCCGAGGCCGGAGTCGGCGGTCGCGACGGTGGCGTTGGTCGACGAGTCGCCGGCGACGGCCTGTACGAGGTAGGGCTGCGCGGGCGTGAACTTCTCGGTCGTGGGTTCCAGCGCGGTGTCGGGGAGCACGAGCCGGCGCACGCTCGCGTTCTCGAGCAGTTGGAGCGACACGTTGTCGAGGGGGCCCGGGACGGCGGTGCTGGGGTCGAGCGGCGTGCCGAAGAAGCTCTCGAGCGTGCTCAGCCCCCGGCGTTGTTCGTCGGCGATCACGCCCACCAGACCGGCGGTGATGATCGACGGGTAGTCGAGCGGGACGTACGGACCGCTCACCACCTGCGACGTGCCCGGTCGCGCTGCGCAGCGCGGCGGCGCCCGAGGCGAGGTCGGGGAATCGCTGGCCGAGCGCCTGCCAGGCCTCGAGGGTCTCGGGGCTGGGGGCGATGGTCACCGGGACCCCGGGCGTGGTGGCCAGGGTCGCAGCCTGGCGCCCGAGACGACCGGTCGACGCCAGCTCGTTGACCACGGCCGGGTCGGGCGAGCCGTCGGGGAGGTACGCGGGCGCGGCCCGGAGCGGCCACACCCACGCCACCGACAGCGGTTGGCCCACCGCGAGGCTGCCGTCGGCCGCGACGTGGGCGACGACGGCATGGGTCGTGAACCCGGTGATGGGTTCGTCGTCGGGCCCCCGCACGTCGACCTCGACCGGATACACGCCACCGCTCTCGACGGTGGGCGCGGCGATCAGCGCCACCCGGGTACCGCCGGCGTCGGTGGGCAGCTCGTCGAAGGCCACGCGGGTGATGGTGCGGGTGGAGCCGAGGCTGCCCCCGTCGACGCTCTCGTCGAACGCGCTGCGCGACTGCACGCGATCGTGGATCGTGAGCGCGAGGGTGGACCCGGCGGGGATGCCGGACGCTCGGAGCTCGAGCGTGATGAGGCCACCGGGCGCGGCCCAGGGCGTCTGGCTGAGGAGCTCGAGTGCGGGGCCGACGGCCGCGGTGGACGGCACCGGCGTCTGGGCGGTGGCGGCGCCGGGCAGGAGCGCGCCCACGCCGACCAGGACCGCGACCGCGAGTGCGAGTGCGAGGCGCCTCGCCGACCGGTTCACAGCTCCCGTCCCATCACGCACAGACCCTCGGGGAGGCGCCGGAACCCGAAGGACTCGTAGAGCGCGACCGCGGCGTCGTTGTGGAACTGGGTGTTGACGTAGGCCGTCACGCACCCGTGGCGCCAGAGCCAGCCGAGGCCGTCGGCGACCAGCGCCCGGCCCCATCCGGCGCGGCGCTGTGCGGGATCGACCGCGACCCGCTGGAGGTACCCCTGGTCGCCGTTGGACCCGGTGATCGCGTAGGCCACGACCCGCCGCCGCGTGCGCCCGACCCGGAATCGGGCGACGGGCGTGGCGACGGCCGCGTCGCGGATGCCTGCTGCGCCGAGGCGCCAGAACCCGTCGAACGCGTCGTCGTCGACGCGGACCGCGGCCGCCCGGGCCCGTCGCCCCGCTCGTTCGAGCGGGCGGTCCGGGGGTGCGGGGGGCCGGTGGAGGTCGAGGGCGAGGAGGTGGAGGCGTTCGCGCACGGCGAAACCGGCGTCGAGGAACGCCGTGGAAGACGCCTCACCGATCGCGTTGGTGACGACGGAGCGGTACCCCGCCCGGCGGGCCTGCTCCACACAGCCGCGGACGGCGTCGGAGGTGGCGGTGGTCTCGGGGCCCACCACGAGGTGCGCTGCGCCGCCTCCTCCACGCCAGGGGGCGAGTCGGGCCCAGCTCTCGCCGAACCGGAGGGTCTGCTGCCGCACGCGCGAGCAGGGTACCGCCGTGCGGGGTCACGGAGCAGGCGCTCGGCCGCCGGGGCCGGCGGGAGCCCGGTCGGTCGGGGCTACAGCGGCCGCCCGACCGGGCCGATACAGCCCGGGAGGAGGGAACCGTGCTGGATCTCGACGGCTTGCTGCGTTTCGCGGTCGAACAGGGTGCATCGGACGTGCACGTGAAGGTCGGGGCCCGGCCGCGCCTGCGCATCGACGGGAAGCTGCGCGAGGCCCCCTTCGACACCGTGGAACCGGCCGACACCGAGCGGCTGGTCACCGCGATCATGCCCAAGGTGCGCCATGAGGCCTTCGCGGCCACCAACGAGGCCGACTTCATGTACTCGATCGCCGGCCTGGGCCGCTTCCGGGCCAGCGCGTTCCGCCAGCGGGGCTGGGCCGGACTCGTCCTGCGCCGCGTGCTGCCCGGCATCCCCGGTTTCGACGCGCTGGGCCTGCCGCCCGCGGTGCCCGAGCTGCTCACCCACACCCACGGGCTGGTGCTGGTCACCGGTCTCGCGGGCTCGGGCAAGACCTCGACCCTCGCGGCGATGGTCGACCACCTCAACACCCACCGCGAGTGTCACATCGTGACCGTGGAGGACCCGGTCGAGGTGCTCCACGCCGACAAGAGCGCCATCGTCGACCAGCGCGAGGTGGGCGCCGACACGCCGAGCGCGGTGTCAGCAGTGCGTCACGCGCTCCGTCAGGACCCCGACGTCATCGTCCTCTCCGAGCTCCACGACGCCGAGCTCGCGACGGTCGCGCTGCAGGCCGCGGAGATCGGCCATCTCGTCCTCGCGACCATGCCGACGGTGAGCGCCTTCGACACGCGTGTCGCGCTTCGTCGAGCTGTTCCCGCCCGACCACCAGAGCCAGGCCCGGGCGGCGCTCGCCGCGACCATGCGCGGCATCGTCTCGCAGCGCCTCCTGCCCCGTGCCGGCGGCCGGGGCCGGGTGCCCGCGGTCGAGATCCTGGTGGGCAACGCGCGGGTCGCGCAGCGCATCGCCGAGCCCGGGCGGCTGCACGAGCTCCAGGCCGAGATGGAACAGGGCGACCTCTACGGCATGCAGTGCAACGACGCGAGCGTGCTCGAGCTGTACCGCAACGGGCTGATCACGCGGGCCGACGCGGTCGCGGCGTCGCGGGAGCCGAGCGAGATGCGCTTCGCGCTCGATCGCGCCGACTTCGAGCGCAGCCACAGCGAACGCCCCGCGGCGGCGGCCCCAGTTGCGGCGCCAGCTGCATCCCCAGCTGCGTCGACGGCCGCGCCGGCGCCGGCGGCGACGAGCTAGGTCTAGGTCGCGGTGGGCGGCGCGGTCGCGTCGCCGGGAGTGCCGCCCGTCTCCGACGCCGACTGCGACTGCCGCAACGACTCGAAGGCGCGCGCCAGCAGCGGGGTGCGGTCGTCGAACTCGTCGTCGAGCGCAGGAAGGTCGCGCACCGACCACGAACGTGGCGTGGGGGCGAGCGGCAGCCTGAGCATCGAACGGCAGCTCGGACGCCGGCGTGTCGTGATGGTCGGGTGCGGCGCGACCGCGCTTCGCGCGGCTCTTGCGGGCCGGGCGCTCAGCGGCACTGCCGGCGGGTCTTGGCGCGCGCGGCCTCGGCGCGTCGTTGCACGAACAGCATCGGTTCGGGCGAGCGGCGGTCGAGCAGTGACCAGCCCCTCGGCGGCGTGAGGCGCTCGGCGTGGTCGCGGCACAGGAACCCCGCGCCGCGGGCCTCCACGACGGTGTCGAGCCAGGCGAGGCTGTTCAAAGCGTCGAAGGAGAACGATGCGGCGGCCGGGGCGTCGCACCCGATGCGGGAGCAGGTGGGATTCCAGCCGTCGCTTCCGTCCATCGCCGACGACGGTACAGCAGGGGCCCGCCATCGCTCCGGATCACGGGAGCCGTCGGTATCCATTGCTGCCGCGGGTCCGGCGACCGACGACAATGGTGGGACATGTCCGCCGTGCCCCCCCGCCTCCAGCCCCTGCTCGACCCGACGTCGCCGGTGCAGCAGCTCGCGCGCCTGCTCGCCGACGCGGGCCACCAGTGCCTGCTCGTGGGGGGCAGCGTGCGCGACGCGCTGCTCGACCGCGATCACAGCGACATCGACGTGGCCACCGACGCGCACCCCGAAGTGGTCGAGCGACTGGTGCGCGGCTGGGCCGAGCACGTGTGGACCCAGGGCGCGCGCTTCGGCACCATCGGCTGCCAGCACGACGGCACCACCATCGAGATCACCACGTTCCGGGCCGAGGTGTACCGGCCCGAGAGCCGCAAGCCCGAGGTCGCCTACGCGGAGGATGTCGAGACCGACCTCTCGCGCCGCGACTTCACCGTGAACGCGATGGCGCTGCGGCTGCCCGACGGGGTGCTCGTCGATCCGTACGGCGGCGCGGTCGACCTCATGAACAAGATCCTGCGCACGCCGTTGTCGCCCGAGATCTCGTTCCTCGACGATCCGCTGCGGATGATGCGCGCCGCGCGCTTCGTCGCCACGTTCGGCCTCGTGCCCGACGACGCGCTGGTCGACGCGGTGCGTCAGCACCGGGCCCGGCTCGAGATCGTCAGCGCGGAGCGCATCCGCGACGAGCTCTCGAAGCTGATGGTGGTCGACGACCCCACTGCGGGCCTGTGGTTCCTCGCCGAGACCGGCCTCGCGGACGAGTTCCTCCCCGAGCTCAGCCTCATGCGGCTCGAACAGGACCCGTTGCACCGCCACAAGGACGTGCTCGCGCACACGATCGCGGTCGTGAGCAACACCCGCCCCGAGCTGCGGGTGCGCCTCGCCGCGCTCTTCCACGACGTGGGCAAGCCCAAGACCCGCTCGTTCGAAGGCGGTGGGGTGAGCTTCCACCATCACGAGGTGGTCGGCGCGCGCATGACCGAGGAGCGGCTGCGCGCGCTGAAGTTCCCCACCGACGTGATCGCGGACGTCACGCAGCTCGTGTACCTGCATCTGCGCATCCACACCTACGCGATGGGCTGGAGCGACAAGGCGGTGCGCCGGTACGTGCGCGACGCCGGTCCGTTGCTCGACGAGCTCAACCACCTGCAGCGCTGCGACTGCACCACCCGCAACCCCAAGCGCGCGGCCACGCTGCAGCGGCGCATGGACGAGCTCGAGGTGCGCATCGCAGAGCTGCGGGAGCAGGAGGAGCTCGACGCCATCCGCCCGCCGCTCGACGGCCGGCAGGTGATGGAGTTCCTCGACGTGGCGCCCGGGCGCATCGTGGGTGAGGCGCTCGACTTCCTGCTCGAGGCCCGGCTCGACGAGGGTCCGATCGACGAGGCCGACGCCTACGAGCGGCTCGCGGCGTGGGCTCGGGAGCGCGGCGTCGAACCGAAAGGGTAAGCAGGGGGCGTGTCCCGAGGATCCGCCCGTTCCGATCGCCGCACCTTCCGGTCGCTGCGCCAACGGAACTTCCGCCTGTTCTTCTACGGCCAGCTCGTGAGCCAGGTGGGCACCTGGCTCACCATGATCGCCCTCACGCTCCTGGTGCTGAGCCTCACCCATTCGGGGGTGGCGATCGGCGTGCTCGCCGCCTGCCAGTTCCTCCCGGTCCTGCTCTTCGGCGCGTACGGCGGTCTCGTGGCCGATCGGTCGGACAAGCGGCGACTCCTGGTCATCACGCAGTCGTTGGAGATGGGCCAGTCGGTGGTCCTCGCCGCCCTCGCGTTCATGCCCCACCCGCCCGTGTGGGCGTTCTACGTGGTGTCGCTCGCCGGTGGCTGCATGCTGGCGTTCGACAACCCGGCGCGGCGCTCCTTCGTGTCGGAGATGGTGCCGCCCGCCGACATCCAGAACGCAGTCACGCTCAACAGCGCACTGATGACCGGTTCACGGGTCGTCGGTCCGGCGGTCGCCGGCGTGCTCGTGGTGACCGTGGGCTACGGCTGGTGCTTCGCGATCGACGCGGTGTCGTACCTCACGGTCATCGCCGCGCTGCTCGCGATGCGGACCTCGGAGCTCCGGCCGACGCAACGGGTGGTGCGGGCGAAGGGCCAGCTCCGCGAGGCGTTCCGATACGTGACGCACAGCGTCGGCCTGTGGGTGCCCCTCGTGATGGTGACGGTCGTCGGCACGCTGACCTTCAACTTCGCGGTGGTGCTCCCGCTGTTCGTGGAGAACTCGCTCGGCGGGACCGCGACCCAGTTCACGATCCTGTTCTCGGTGCTGAGCGTCGGATCGGTGTGCGGGTCGCTGACGGTGGCGCGCCTCGAACGCATCGATCTCTGGCACCTGGTCGTCGCCGCGTTCGCGTTCGGCGCGGCGACCGCGCTCCTGGCGTGCATGCCCAACCTGGCGAGCGCCCTGGTGGTCGCGCTCGCGGTCGGCACCGCGAGCGTCGCGTTCGTGACGTCGTCGACCGCGATCGTGCAGCTGCGCACGGCGCCGATGATGCGGGGCCGCGTGCTGGCGTTGCAGAGCATGGTGTTCCTGGGTTCGACCCCGGTCGGTGGCCCGCTGCTCGGCTGGGTCAGCGACACCTGGGGCGCCCGGGTGGCCATCGGCGTGGGATCGGTGGCCGCGCTGGCGGCGGGCGGCTTCGGGCTCTACGCGCGACGGCGGTGGCCCGCGGCCGAGATGTCCGATGCCGACGACATCGACCTGCGCGACGTCGGCGCCGACACTCCCGCCGGCGTGGCCGACGCCCCCGGCTGACCCGCCAAGACGAGGGGTCAGGCGCCTTCCTTGCGGGCGCGCCACACGATGGTGGTGGGGAGCACCGCGTTGGCGAGCGCGGGCTTGGGCTCCACGATGGTGTCGACGCGGAAGCCGGCCCGGCCGAGCTCGGTGAACACCTCGCCGATGCCGCGTGCGTGCAGCGTGAGCGTCTCGCCGTGCTGCTCCACCGCGACCGGGCCCGACTCGAAGTACGAGTACACCGCGCGGCCGTCCTCGCCGATGCACAGCGCGACCGGGTGCTCGTAGGAGAACACGAACGGCGCGTTGGGCTTCAGCACCCGCTGCACCTGACGGAACAGTCGCGCCACGTCGTCGACCTCGGCCACCGCGAACGCGCTGAACGCCACGTCGATCGACTCGGCGCGCAGGAACGCGAGGTCGGCGAGGTCGCCCAGGCGCCACTCGACCTTGGCCTCCTCGGCCTCCGCGTGCTCGCGCGCCCGCGCGAGCTGCTGCGGCGACGCGTCGACCGCGATCACGATCGCGCCCTGCTTGGCGAACGCGATCGCCGACTGGCCGCTGCCGCAGCCGAGGTCGAGGACGCGCTTGCCCTTCACGTCGCCGATGAGGCGCAGCTCGCGCTCGGTCGGTCCGTCGGGCCCGTAGAGGGGCACGTCGGTGGGGAACTGCCCCGGGTGCCGGGACGCGATGCGATTCCAGATGTCGGTGTTCACCGGGGGATCATCACACGCGCACCGGGCGCAGACGCGGAACGGGACCCCGAAAGGTCCCGTTCGCAGGAGATTTCGTGGAGGGTTCGGGCGGCTACTCGCCGGCGATGAACTCCTCGACGAGGCGGTGGGCCTCGTCGTCGTGGTACTGCACCGCGGGCGACTTCATGAAGTACGCCGAGGGGCCGGCGAGCGGGCCGCCGATGCCGCGGTCGAGGGCGACCTTGCAGCAGCGCACCGCGTCGATGATCACACCGGCCGAGTTGGGCGAGTCCCACACTTCGAGCTTGAGCTCGATGTTGAGCGGCACGTTGCCGAAGTTGCGGCCCTCGAGCCGGATGTAGGCCCACTTGCGGTCGTCGAGCCACGGCACGTGGTCCGACGGGCCGATGTGCACGTTCTCCGAGTCGATGCCCTGCTCGATCTGGCTGGTGACCGACTGCGTCTTCGAGATCTTCTTCGACTCGAGGCGCGTGCGCTCCAACATGTTCTTGAAGTCCATGTTGCCGCCGAAGTTGAGCTGGTAGGTGCGGTCGATCGCGGTGCCGCGGTCCTCCATGAGGCGGGCGAGCACGCGGTGGGTGATGGTGGCGCCCACCTGGCTCTTGATGTCGTCGCCGACGATCGGCAGGTTGGCGGCCTCGAACTTGGCGGCCCACTCGGGGTCGCTGGCGATGAACACCGGGATGGCGTTCACGAAGCCCACGCCGGCGTCGAGGCAGGCCTGCGCGTAGAAGCGCTGCGCGTCCTCGGAACCGACCGGGAGGTAGCTCACCAGCACGTCGGCCTGCGTGTCGCGCAGCACCTGCGCCACGTCGACCGGCTCGGCGGGCGACTCCTCGACCGTCTCGCGGTAGTACTTGCCGAGACCGTCGAACGTGGGGCCCCGCTGCACCGAGATGCCGAGGTCGCCGACGTTGGCGAACTTGATGGTGTTGTTGGGGCCGGCGTGGATGGCCTTGCCCAGGTCGAGCCCCACCTTGTCGGCGTCGACGTCGAACGCGGCGACGAAGTCGACGTCGCCCACGTGGTACCCGCCGAGCACCACGTGCATCAGGCCGGGCACGTCTTCCGACGGATCCGCGTTCCGGTAGTACTCGACGCCCTGGACGAGGCTGCTCGCGCAGTTCCCGACTCCGGCGATGGCGACACGTACACGACCACTCATGACGTGGTGGCTCCTTGTTCATGGACATCGGACGATGCGATGCGGGTGGACGGTGCGACCTCGGCGGTGGCCGGGACGTCGTCGTGGCCTTCGGCCGCGATCAGCGCCACGACCCACTCCAGGTCGCGCTCGGTGGACTGGGTGCGGTGTTCGAACAACGACCGCGAGTAGCGGTCGCCGCGCCCGGGCGTGGAACGCCGGGCGCGCTGCAGGCGATCGGTGAGCGCCGCGCGGCGGTGCTCGAGGATCTCGAGGCGCGCGGCGGGATCGAGGTGGCCGCAGAACGCGAGCTTCACCGCGAAGGTGCGCTCGTCGTCGCCGGCGGTGTCGTCGTCGAGGAGGAGCTCGGAGAGGCGGACCTCGCCGCGGGGCGTGATGCGGTACGCCTTCTTGGTGCGGCGGGTGGTCTTGGCCGGGCGGCGCAGGCGGGCGGCCGCGAGGTCGCCGTCGAGCGAACCGGTGCTCGGCGCGGGCGACGACACCACCTCGGGCTCCACGCTCTCGATGGAGCCGTCGTGCTCGAGGCGGCGCAAAGCGGGATAGAGCGAGCCGTAGGAGATGCCCCACAGCGACCCGAGCGTCTCGCCCAGGCGCTTCTTCAACTCGTAGCCGTGGAGCGGTTGCTCCTTCAACAGGCCGAGGATGGCGAGCTCCAACACGTGCAGAACTGTAGCACCGATATATCGGTCCGATATATCGGAGCGACAACTTTCCCCGGAACCCCCACCGGGTAAGGCCTCCGGCGGAGCCCCGGGACCCGCCCAGCTCCAGGGGGTCGGTAGGGTCGGTACACTGCGCCGGTGCGCCGGCACACCGACTACACGCTGGCCCGACGGGCCGTCCTCCGGGACCTGCAACGCGGTGTGCTCACCCGTCTCGACGTGTGCGACGCCCACCCCGAGCTGCTGCGGGCCGCCCGCCACGTGGGGGAGAAGGCGGAGCACCGCTGCCCGGTGTGCGACGCCCGCAAGGTCCGCTACGTGAGCTACGTGTACGGCGACGGCCTGCGGGCGGCCAACGGCCGCTGCATCGTGGCCGACTCCGAGCTCGAGAAGCTCTCGGCCGGCCACGACGAGTTCATGCGCTACGTGGTGGAGGTCTGCCCCGACTGCGGCTGGAACTTCCTCACCCGCCGGGAGCTGCACGGCCGCCGTTACGACGCCCGCCCCGCGGGCCGTCCCCGCCGCGCCGCCCGAGAGGCGTAGCACCCCGATCCAGAGCTGAGCGCCCCGGCGCCGAACGGGAGAGAGCGGGGGCGAGCGGGGTATCCCCGCTCGCAGCGAACGACCCATCGAGTAGGCGCCAAGAGCGGGAAACGGGCTACGGTTGAGTCACCGCCGGGAGCCGACCGTGCCCTGGACGGTGGAGGTACCGAGATGGCCGACGCAGGTCTGCCCCTCGCGCGCACGCGCCCGTTGCGAGTCCCGGACGTCGTCGCGGCCAAGGGCTCTGGCACACCGCTCGTGATGATCACCGCGTACGACGCGCCCTCGGCGCGTGCGGTGGAAGCCGCGGGCGCCGACATCATCCTGGTGGGCGACTCCCTCGCCATGGTCGTGCTCGGCTACGACGACACGCTCCACGTCACCGTCGACGACATGGCGCACCACACCGGCGCGGTCGCCCGCACCAAGCCGAACGCGCTGGTCGTCGCCGACCTGCCGTGGATGAGCTACCACCTCTCCACCCACGAGTCGGTCACCAACGCGGCCCGGCTCGTGCGCGCCGGCGCCGGCGCGGTGAAGCTCGAGGGCGGGGCCAAGCGCCTCGACCACGTGCACGCCATCCTCGACGCCGAGATCCCGGTGATGGGCCACCTCGGCCTCACCCCGCAGTCGGTGCACGCCCTCGGCGGTTACCGCGTGCAGGGCAAGACCTTCGACGCGGCCCGCGCCATCGTCGACGACGCGATCGCCCTGGCCGAGGCCGGCGTGTTCGCCATCGTGTTGGAGTGCGTGCCCGACGCGGTGGCCCGCATGGTCACCGACTCGGTGGCCGTGCCCACCATCGGCATCGGCGCCGGTCGCCACTGCGACGGCCAGGTGCTGGTGTTCCACGACCTGCTCGGCATCGAGGACCGCGTCACGCCGAAGTTCGTGCGCCGCTACGCCGCGCTGCACGACGACGCGGTCGACGCGCTGTCCGTGTTCGCCGCCGACGTGCGCGACGGTCGCTTCCCCGCCAGCGACGAGACGTACCACGCGGCCGACGGCGTCGGCGAGGCCCTCGGCCTCTACGGCTCGTCGTCCGAGACCGTGTCTGCGTGAGCGAACGGCATACGGCCACGAGCGCGCTGCTCGTGGTCGGC
>CAWAKX010000012.1:0-157919 GCA_963782705.1 uncultured Actinomycetes bacterium
CACGCTTCTACGAAGATTGCGGCCTTCTATCGCCGCATCGCGACGGCCGCAACCGCGTCTACACGCCCCGCGATCGCACGCGCCTCAAGCTCACGCTGCGTGGCAAACGGCTCGGGCTGACGCTCGCGGAGGTGAAGGAGCTCGTCGACATGTACGAGTCGCCGCGGGACACGCTGCCGCAGCTGAAGAAGTTCCTCGTCGTGCTGGCCGCGCATCGCGCGCAGCTCGAGCAGCAGATGGCCGATCTCGACGTCACGCTCGACGAGGTGCGTTCGCACGAGAAGGAGGCGCGCTGCTGGCGGCGAGCGGCGCAAGACGTCGGTCGAAGGCGGATCGAGCGCCGCGCCACGAGACGACGACAGACCGCCGGTGCGAAGCGGCACTCATTCGAAGGAGACGAGCCATGAACAACCTGCCCGGCCTGAACTTCCAACTCGGCGAAGACGTCGACGCGCTGCGCGACGCGGTGCGCGACTTCGCGCAGGCCGAGATCGCGCCGCGCGCCGCCGAGATCGACGCGAGCGACCAGTTCCCGATGGACCTGTGGCGCAAGATGGGCGAGCTCGGCGTGCTCGGCATCACCGTCGGCGAGGAGTACGGCGGCGCCGGCATGGGCTACCTCGCGCACATGGTCGCGATGGAAGAGATCAGCCGCGCCAGCGCGTCGGTGGGCCTGAGCTACGGCGCGCACAGCAACCTGTGCGTCAACCAGATCAAGCGCAACGGCAGCGACGCGCAGCGCGAAGAAGTACCTGCCCAAGCTGATCAGCGGCGAGCACGTCGGTGCGCTCGCGATGAGCGAGCCGGGCGCCGGCTCCGACGTGATCAGCATGAAGCTCAAGGCCGAGGAGCGGGGCGACCGCTACGTGCTCAACGGCAGCAAGATGTGGATCACCAACGGGCCGGACGCCGACACGCTGGTCGTCTACGCCAAGACCGAGCCCGAGCTCGGCGCGCGCGGCGTCACCGCGTTCCTGATCGAGAAGGGCATGAAGGGCTTCAGCGTCGCGCAGAAGCTCGACAAGCTCGGCATGCGCGGCAGCCACACCGGCGAGCTGGTGTTCAACAACGTCGAGGTGCCGGCCGAGAACGTGCTGGGCGCGCTGAACGGCGGCGCCAAGGTGCTGATGAGCGGCCTCGACTACGAGCGCGCGGTGCTGACCGGCGGGCCCGCTGGGCATCATGCAGTCGGTGATGGACAACGTGGTGCCCTACATCCACGACCGCAAGCAGTTCGGCCAGAGCATCGGCGAGTTCCAGCTGATCCAGGGCAAGGTGGCCGACATGTACACCGTGCTGCAGGCCGGCCGCGCGTTCGCCTACACGGTGGCGCAAGAACCTCGACATGCTCGGCACCGACCACGTGCGGCAGGTGCGCAAGGATTGCGCCGAGCGTGATCCTCTGGTGCGCCGAGAAGGCGACCTGGATGGCCGGCGAGGGCATCCAGATCTTCGGCGGCAACGGCTACATCAACGAGTACCCGCTCGGCCGCCTGTGGCGCGACGCCGAAGCTGTACGAGATCGGCGCCGGCACGAGCGAGATCCGCCGCATGCTGATCGGGCGCGAGCTGTTCGCCGAGACGATGTAGAGATCTTTTCGCGCACGGGATCACCCCGCCGTTCGCCCGTGCTGCCGGGCCGTTCAACCGCATGTCGAAACTCCTCTCAGGAGAATCATCATGCCAACGCGCCGCACTCTTCATCACCCTGGCCGCGCTCGCGGCTGCGGCCGCTCGCCGCGCCTGCGTTCGCTCTCGGCAAGCTCGTCGATGTCGAACTCGTCGATCGCAGCGCAGACGAGGCGCTGCCCATCTACCAGCACCGCGGCAGCGTCGTGGGTCGCCGGCCGGCCCGGCAGCCGCTACGCGGTGCGGATGCGCAACCGCTCGGGCGCGCGCGTGCTGGTCGTGCTGTCGGTCGACGGCGTCAACGCCGTCACCGGCGAGACCGCCGCGGCCGGCCAGACCGGCTACGTGCTCGACGCCCATGGCAGCCGCACCGAGATCACCGGCTGGCGCAAGAACATGAGCGACGTCGCCGCCTTCTACTTCACCGCGCTGCCGGACTCCTACGCGGCGCGCACCGACCGGCCCGACAACGTCGGCGTGATCGGCGTCGCCGTGTTCCGCGAGCGTGAGCCGGTGGTCTCGAAATCGACAGTGACGCGAAGCTCTCGATCGCGCGTCGCTCAGACGCCAGCCGCGCGCCGCCCCCGCGCAAGGCGCGGACCGCGCTTCCGAATCGACGACCGCTGCGGCACCCGCGGCCAAGGCCGCCGGTGCGCTTCGCGACGAGCGTCTCGGCACCGGCCACGGCGAACGCGCCGGCACCGAGGGCAACGGCATGACCGCCGTCGACAGCGCCACCTGGCTCACCAAGCCGGGGACCGTCGGCCGCCCCATCCTCGGCGCGGTACGGATCTGCGCCGACGACGGGACCGAACTGCCCGCTGGCCAGGCCGGCGGTGTCTACTTCGAGAGCGAGGAGATCCCGTTCTCCTACCACAACGACCCGGGCAAGACCCGGGCCGCCCAGCATCTGGACCATCCCAACTGGACCACGCTCGGCGACATCGGCTACCTCGACGAGGACGGCTTCCTGTTCCTCACCGATCGCAAGGCGTTCACGATCATCTCCGGCGGCGTCAACATCTACCCGCAGGAAACCGAGAACGCGCTCGCGCTGCACCCGGCCGTCTACGACGTCGCGGTCATCGGCGTCCCCGACCCGGAGATGGGATTCGCATCCCCACGTGAGCGATGTGCACCATCGCCACTCCCACAATCCGAGCTGACACTTCTGCCGGTCGGCTGGTGATGACCTTGAGGACGATCGATCCGACGGTGGCCAAAGCGACGTGCGCGTGGTGGTCGATGGTCTGTGAGTTGTTCCCGCGATGCACGCCTGCACAGAAGGACGGCCGTGTCACACGGCGGGGCTGCCCCGAACCGGCGACGGGGCAAGTCGTGGACATGCCTCCCACCATCCTTCGGGAGCGGCTGGGCCACGATGAATCTCGAATCGAGGAGCGATAGCGATGACACGCGAGCGCCCGCACGGGAATTCCGAACCTCATCGCAACCTTGTACGGGCGGTCGCGCACGGTCGCGGGTGGTCGCGAGCGGTCAGCGCAGACGTTCGGCGAAAATGCCTCGCCACCAGGTCTTTCGCGTGTTTGGCCTGGTCAGAAGTGGTGCGCCCCCGCCAGGATTCGAACCTGGGCACACGGTTTAGGAAACCGATGCTCTATCCCCTGAGCTACGGGGGCGGGGCCGGCGCGATTGGTGGAAGAAAACCTCCGCGCCAGGCGGCCAGGATAGGGGGAGCGGGGTGTCGGGTCGCTCTTTGGGCCCTGCCGGCAGCGTGTCAGCCCGTCGACGGCGTCCACGGCCGGTTCCGGCGCGCGCAGGTCCCCGGGCTGGCCGGGAACTCGAGGGTCTACGCGGCGAGTGGCTCGGCTCGATGCCGCTGGTGGCGGTGCAGCGCGAGCGAGTTGACCGTCAGCACGAAGCCGAGGAGGTTGAGGTGTTGGCGCGGCGTGGCCAATGCTGTGGGCGCGGCCGAGCCACATGGTGTCGTCGAGGTGCCGGTTGATGGACTCGGCGTCGTTGCGGCGGGGAAACAGCCGTTCGAAGTCGGGATCACCGGGCGGGATGGGCCGGAGGTTCTCGGTCCGGTTCAACTTCCGCGCCGCGTCCTCGTCATTGCCGTGCAACCGGACCGTGATGGTCTGCTGCTCGTACTCGGCGGGCAACTGGTAGTCGTTGTACCAGCGGAAGCGGCCAGTCTTGTCCCGGTTGCGGTGCGTGCGGAGGCGGGGGAGTGGCACGAAGCGCGTCTCGCCGGTGTCGGTGAGCTGGCCGATGCCGAGCACACCACCAGACGCGAAGAGCCGAAGTGTGCGCGTCGCGCCGTCCGCGAGCGTGATGGTCTTGTCTTCGACGTGAACGTTCTTCTCGACCCGCCGCTCGTTCCGTCTCGGCTTCTTCGCGCTGGCCTTCGCCGCGCTCACCCGTTCGCAGTAGGGCTGGCCAACGAAGAGATCGCAAGGGCGTACCTCGACTGGTTCCGCACGACCAGGCGGCGCACGCCGGTGACCGGGTACGGCACTGTTGCGTTGGTTCGGGAGCAGCCGCGGGTGTCTGCGATAGTTCGGGTTCGGGTTCAGATCGTCTGGGCCAGCTCGTTGAATGCGGACGCGATGCGCCGGTAGGATCGCGCTTCGACGCCGAGCTCGTAGTGGCCTCGCCGGAGGTTCTGCATGAACGCGTGGCCCGTCATGATCACGCGTGCGGTGTGATCACGTTTGAGTCCGCGCATCGGTCGCAACCGGGCCTTGAGTCGGCCATGGTCGGCTTCGATCCGATTGTTCGCGTGCTTCGTCGTGTCGTGGAACGCGGTGGGATCAGCTCCTCAATGACGGCTCGCAGCGTCCACGCACGGTCGGTGACCACTTCGGCCGGTGCGCGGTGAACGCGCAGTGCCCTCGCGAAGAACTGCCGCGCGGCTCGAGCGTCACACCGCGGCGACACGTACACGTCAACGATCTGGCCGTGCTGATCGATCGCCCGGTACACGTACCGCCACTGGCCCGCGACCTTGCACATACGTCTCGTCCACGAACCAACGATCACCCACCGAATGTCGACACGGACGGGCCGCGTCGATGAGAAGCGGTGTGAACCGGTGCACCCAGCGATACAAGGTGACATGGTCGACTTCGATCCCACGCTCCGCGAGGAGTTCCTCGACATCACGATAGGACAGACCGAACCGCAGATACCACCGCACCGCAAGGACGATCACCTCCGGAGGAAACCGGAATCCTGCGAACGCGGAAACCGGGACCGCGACTTCCGGACGTAGGTGAGATCGACGCATCCGACCACTCTGGTCCCCGCACACCGCCAACGCTCAACGCAACAGTGCCGATCGCGGTCACGAGGTCATTCCGATCTCAGGGCAACGGCGGGTGGGGTCCGTGCCGCGGCCCGGCCCGGGAGGAACGCGGCGGCGTTGACGAGCACCAGCGCGCACGGCACGGTCAGGATGAGCGCGAGGGCGGGGATCGCCCCGTCGGTCGCCACTCCGAGCCCATCGGCGACTAGGCGCCATACGACGCGGCCGACGATCACGCCGGCGGGTATCCCGACGAAGAGGCCGACGGTGGCCAGAGCGGTCGCCTGCCACGCGATCGTCGCGCGCACTTGACCGCGGTCGAAGCCCAGGGTCTTGAGGAGGGCGAGGTCGCGACGACGGCGGCGGATCGCGGTGACGAGGGCATGGCCGACCGCCAGGAGCGCGAGGCCGCCGAGGAGCGCGGCGAGGGTCACCAGGAGCCAGTCGACCTGGCGCACGCGCTCGACCTCGACGGGGACGGTGGGTCCGGACGCGCGGCCTAGGGCGGGAAGCGCGTCGATGCGCTGCTCGACTGCGACGCGATCGGCGCCGGGCGTGAAGCGCCCGAGCAGGTAACGGCTCGAGGAGGAGTTGGTGTCGAAGATGGCGGAGAGGCCCGAGCCGGTGAAGGCAGCGCCGTCGGCGAGCGGCTGGCCGGCGATCGCGGGAAACACAGCCCGCCCGACGATCGTGTACTCGGCGGTTCCGTTCGGGCCGCGTCCTTGCACGGTGTCACCGACGCGCTTACCCAACGCGTCGAGGGTGACCGAGCCGAGCGCGACCTCACCGGAACCTCGGGGCGCGCGCCCGCTCACGATCTCGGGTCCGATCGCGCCCCGTACCGGAGTGAACCCCCAACTGCCGACGGGTCGACCGCCGAGCTGGACGTCGTCGCTGCACACTGCCGTGACAGAAGCCACCCCTGTGACCCGGGTGAGACCGAAGTCGTTGCGACCGCAGGCACGGGCGACGCTGGAGTCGAAGTTGGTGTCGGCGGCTTGGAAGTCATACGTGGATCCGTAGAGGCGGGGTGTCGCGACCAGCTGGTTGAGACTCGATCCGAACACGAGGACCGCGGTGACCCCGAGTACCCCGAACACCGCGCCGAGGTACGCGGAGCGGATCGGCACGGCCGTTCGTCCCCTCCCGGGTTCGAGGGCCAGACGCAGACCGCTCGTGGCCGTGGGTGGCAGGCCCGCTCGCAACGCGGTCGCGACGATGGTGGAGGTTCGCCGACGCGCGTCGGATTCGGCGTCGCGCGTTGCCGGTCGGCTGCTTCGTAGCGCGGCGAGGAAGGTGATACCCACGACGATGCCGAGGACGGCGAGAGATCCCACCGCGAGGACCACCCAGTCGATGTGCAGGCCGACGTCGGGATCTGCGCGCCGCGCGACGCCGATCGGCAACAGCGGCGATGCTCCGACCGCGCCGAGTACGGCCAGGAGGGTGCCGCCGGTCGCGATGAGCAACGCCCGCGGTCCGTTCACCAGGACGCGTTGTGCCCGCGTCAGGCCGAGCGCGTGAAGCGTCGCCTGATCGACGCTCACGAGCGAGATCTCGCGCGTCAACACGATGCCTATGGTGACGATGCCGGCGAGGGCGGCCACACCGGCGAAGATCCACAGGGTCAAGGTGAGCACGTCGATCGCGTCCTTCGCCCCGAGGGAGCTCACGGCCTGCGTGCTCACCCCGCCGGAGGAGCGGAAGATCTTCCGCGCGGCCGCGCTGACGCTCGGCCCATCAGATGCACCATGGCTGGTCCGGACCAGCACGATCACGCCGAGGTTGCCGATGCGGTCGAAGTACGCGCGGTTGAACGCCGGGGTCAACACGACGATGCCTTCGTCGGCACCGCGGGCACCGAGATCACCGAGGTCGAAGGGGCGGCGTACGATCCCCACGACCCGGAACCGCACGTTGGGACCCAGCGGTGTGGGCGGCGGACCGGCGGCCCCGGTCGCGATTGCCTCTTGCACCTGCGCGGCCGAGTACGACGCGGCGTCGATGTGCCCGCCGAGCGACAAGTGCAGGTGTGCCGCGAGGGACTCACCGATCGTGATCTCGTCGGTGGCCGAGGGATTCGGTGCCCGGCCGGCGACAAGCCGGTAGCGGTCGACGATGTTGCCCATCGCGCCGTCGACCGCGGCACCGATTCCCCCGTTCCCCAGACTGGCCGCTGCGCCGCGCGGAAGGAGCGTGTAGAAGCGGATGACCGCCACCGCGGTGACATCGTGGGCGTGACGCACCGCGCGCAGCTGTGCCGTCGTGGGGCTGTAACCGGCGGGGCCGGGCAGGAGTACCACGTCTTCCGGACGGCTGACCGCGTTGAACCGTGCGAGCGCGGTGTCGCTGCGGCACGCGCCGGCCGCGGTCCCCAACACCACGGCGCCCACGACTCCGACGAGCAGCGTGAGCACGACCACGCTGCGCCAACGGCGCCCGATCTCGGACCGGGCCAGGATCCAGACCGCGCCCATCACTCGGCCCTCAGGAGCAACGCGGTGCGCGTGCGCGCGGCCTGGCGTCCCGCAAGCGCGGCTACCACATTGGCGAGCACGAGCGCACCGACGGCGACGAGGCAGATGGTGAGGGAAGGGACGGTCGGGTTCGGCACGACGTTGATCGTGTGCGCGAAGAGGGTCCACGTCCAGCACCCGACGACGATGCCGACCGGGATGCCCACGACGGTGCCGACAGCGACCGCGACGCTCGATTGCCAAGCGACGACCGTGGCCAGCTGGCCGCGAGTGAAGCCGAGCGTCTTCAGCAGCGCGAGGTCGCGCCGGCGGCGCCGGACCGTGGCGATCAGCGTGAGTGCCAGCGCGACGACAGCGCCGGCACCCAGGGCTGCGCCGAGGTACGCGGGCGTGTTGCCCATCGAGCGGTAGTCGACGATCTCGGCCGGGCGTTGCACGCCCAAGGCGGTCATGACGAAATCGTCGGCTCGCTTCGGATCGGCCATCCGGCCGGTGGCGATGCTGACGCGGTCCTGATCGAACCCGAGACCGTCGATGCTCCTGAGCGCGATCTCCCCGGTGGTCGCCGCACGTGGCGGGGCGCCGTTGAGCTGGACCGGACCCACCGCGAGGTCGGCTTGGCTCTCGAACTTCGTTACGTGGGCGGTACGGGCGACCAGGACGAGCTTCCCGTCGGGTGTGGGGTTGAGGAAGGCATTGGAATACAGGTCGGAAGGGTTCGTGGCGGCGAGGAACCGGGGGAACGACGACTGCGTGCGACGCGCCGCGGCGGCGACGCCTATCGCAAGTCCGCCGACCAGCCCGATCAGGAGGACCAGCGCGAGGTTGCCGCCTCGCCGCTGACGGAATGTGGTCTGGAAGCGGTATCGGGCGACGCGGAGCATCACACGCTCATCCGTTCATTCCGATCGCAGGGCGACGGCGGCGCGTGTGCGTGCGGCCGTGCGTGCCGGAAAGTACGCGATGAGGTTTACGAGGGCGAGCGCACCCGAGACCGTGAGGAGGAGGGCGAAGATCGGGACCGTAGCGGTCGTTGATACGCCGACACTTTCGGCAATGTGATTCCATAGGGCCCAGCCCACGATCAACCCTGCGGGTATGCCGACCACCAGCCCGACGACCGCAAGTGTCGTCGCCTGCCACGCGATCGTCGCGCGCACTTGACCGCGGTCGAAGCCGAGGGTCTTGAGGAGGCCCAGTTCTCGGCGGCGGCGTCGTGCTGTCGTGACGAGCGCATGTCCGACGGCGAGGAGTGCGAGACCGCCGAGCAGCGCTGCGAGGGTCGCAGGGAACCAGTCGATCTCGCCGAGGCGCGCGATCTCGACGGCCACGGAGGTTCCGGTCAGGTGCTCAAATCCCGGGATCGCGGCGATACGGCGGTTGACGGCAGCCCGGTCGGCTTCGGGCGCATAGCGCCCGAGCCAGTAGGGCTGAGTCCCGGACGGATCGAGGAGCGGATCGAAGCCCGCCCGCGTGAACGCGGCGCCGTCGGCGAGGGGCTGGGTGTCTCCGAGCGGGGCGAACACGGCCTGGCCGACGATCCGGTATCGGACCTTCGCGATCCCGCCGCTGCCCTGCGCGGTGCTGTTCGCGACCACCGTGTCGCCGATCGTCTTGCCCAACGCGTGGAGAGTGACCGACCCGAGCGCGACCTCGTGGGGACCGCGCGGCGCGCGCCCGAGGACGACCGCGGGTGCGATCGTGCCGCGGATCTTCGTGAAGGACCACCCGCCCACGGGCCGGCCGTCGAGCTGGATGTTCTGAAGGCACACCGTCGCGACCGCCCCGACGCCCGGTAGCCGGTGAAGGCCGTGATCCTGACGCCCGCAGGAATTGTCGGCGGCGCCGGAGGCGGTGAAGTCCCATGTCCACCCACTGAGGCGCGGGGTCGTGCGGAGGTGCCCGACGCTCGACGAGAACACGAAGACCGTCGTGATCCCAAGAATGCCGATCACTGCGCCGAGGAACGCGGAACGGATCGGCACGGCCCGCTCGCCGCGGCCGGGCTCGAGCGCCATGCGTAGACCGGTCGTGACCGTCGGCGCCAGACCGACCCGCGCCGCGGTGTCGACAATGCGCGACGGACGCCCGCGGGCCTGGTTCGCGTGATCGACCGAAGGCACTTGGGCGGAGCGGAACGCGGCGAGCAATGCGATCACGAGAACCACCGCGGTGACCGCGAGGACACCGAACCCGAGGACGACCCAGTCGGTGTGCAGTCCGACATCGGGATCAGCGCGTCGGGCGACGCCGATCGGAAACAGCGGCGACGCGGCGACCGCGCCCACCGCGGCGAGCGCTGTGCCTCCGAACGCGATGCACAACGCCTCGGGCCCGCTCAACGCCACGCGCTGGCCGAGGGTGAGCCCGAGCGCGCGGAGCGTCGGCTGTTCGACGCTTCGCGAGGAGAGCTCGCGGGCCAGCACGATGCCGATGGTGACGACACCCGCGAGTGCGGCCACGCCCGCGAACACCCACAACGCCACCGTGAGCACGTCAATCGCGTTGCGCGCGCCTTCACCTTCGACCGCGACCGATTCGGCGTCGAAGAACGACGAGCCCGCGAAGATTCGGTGGGCGGCCGCGACGAGGTGGGGAACGTCGGCGGAGCCATGCTCGGTCCGAATCCGTAGCAGAGTCCCGAAGCTCCCGATCTGGTCGGCGTACGCGCGGTTGAACGCCGGGGTGAGGATCAGCGCGCCCCCGTTGGCGCTCTTGTCGCCGAGGTCGAGCGGGCGCCGGTCGATCCCCACGATCCGGAGGTGCACTCGCGGGCCAGCCGGCGGGCCCGGATCGTTGTTCCCGCTGACTGCGACCGCGGCCTGCGCGGGCGTGTACGACTCGGCGTCGAGACCGTCGCCCACCCCGACGTGCAGCTGGGTCGAGAGGGCCTCGCCGATCGTGATCTCGTCGGCCACAGATGGATTGGCGGCGCGACCGGCGACGACTCGGGCGCGGTCGACGACGCTCAGGTGCTTCGCGTCGACGAGGGCCACGGGCGTGAGATTCGGCGCGTGAGGAATGTTCATCAACATTCCCCGTAGTTCGCCGACTCCGACTACGCCGGGCACACGCCGGACAGCGCGGAGCTGGGCCGGCGTGGCCAGGCCCAGACCACCCGAGATCAGCGTGATGTCGGAGGAACGGCTGAAGGCGTTGAACCGCGGAAGCGCGGTCGCGCTCCGCCGGGCACCGGCCAACGTCGCGAGCACGACGGCGCCGACCACCCCCACGAGCAGGACGAGCATCACGACCCTGCGCCATCGTTGCCGGATCTCACCCGACGTCAGCATCCATACCGCGCCCATCACCGCAGTCTGACGGACGCCCCGTCGATACCCAATGGGGTCAGCCCCGAAAGGCGAGGGATGCCAGTACCACCCAGGCTGGGGACGCGGGCCACCTTGGTCCGCGGGCCGCGATGTGGCTGAATGGGGTGGTGGAACCCGATCGGATCACCGTCTTCCTCGCCGACGACAACGTGATCGTCCGCGAGGGAGTGCGCGCGCTCCTGGCGCGGGAGCCCGATCTCGAGATCGTGGGAACGGCAGGCGACTACGACGAACTGCTCGCGGGGGCTGAGGCGGCCAACCCGCAGGTGCTCGTGACGGACATCCGCATGCCGCCGGCCTTCCAGAGCGAAGGCATCGACGCGGCAAAGGAGCTGCGCAAGCGGCACCCGGGCACCGGCGTGGTCGTGCTGTCGCAGTACGACGACCCGGAGTACGCCATCGCGCTCCTGGCCGACGGTGCCGCCGGCTACGCCTATCTCCTCAAGGACCGGGTCGCCGAAGGTGACCAGCTCGCGCGGGCGGTGCGCGAGGTCGCGACCGGCGGATCGGTGCTCGATCCCAAGATCGTCGAGGCCCTCGTGCATCCGGTGGTCGGTGACGGCGGCCTCAGCGCCGACGAGGAAGTCCTGCTCCAGCAGGTCGCCGAAGGCAAGCCCATCAAGGCGATCGCGGCCGCGCAGGGCACCACGCCCGCGGCGGTGGCGGAGGCCGTTGAGGAGCTGTTCTTCGCGCTCTCGCGCGAGGCGAACTCGGGTACCGCGGGTTCGTTGCGGCGCCTGCGCCTGATGCACCAGGCCATCGTCGACCGGGAGGAGCAGGGGGAGACGCTGAGCCGCCTGTTGCCCACGGGTTTGGCGGAAAAGGTGCGCATCGAAGGCAAGCGCATCGGCGAGACCGAGGCGCTCGTCGTCACGGTCGTCATGTCGGACGTGCGCGGCTATTCGGGTATCGCCGAGCGGGCAGACCCGAGCGCCCTCGCCCACCAGCTCAACGAGCACCGCGCTGCGATGAACGGCGCGATTCTCTCCGAGGGCGGAACCGTCATGCAGTTCGTGGGTGACGCGGTGATGGCCTGCTTCGGCGCCCCGGTCGCGCAGCCCGATCATGCCGATCGCGCGCTCGCGGCCGCCATCGCGATGATCGAGGCCCAGGTGCTGCTCGACGCCGAGTGGGCCGAGCGGGGCCTGTCGGCGTTCGGGCTCGGGATCGGTCTGTCGACCGGTCCCGTTGCCGCCGCGCTGCTCGGCTCGGAGGAACGGCTCGAGTACACGCTCGTCGGCGACACCGTGAACCTGTCCCAGCGCCTCCAGGATCTCGCGCGGCCGGCGGGATGCCTGGTACTGAGCGAGGCCACGATGACGGCGTTGAGCGCGTCCCCCGTGTGCGAGTCGCTGGGCGAACAGGCCGTGAAGGGCCGTGAGGCAACGGTGCGCGCCTACCGGCTCCAAGTCGCGCCACTGCTGATCACATCAAAGATCGAGACCAACGTGGGAGGAACGTCATGACCGACCCGAGCCCGATGAGCGACTCGAGTCCGATACTGGTGGCCCGCGGGCTGCGCAAGAGCTTCGAGTCGGAGGGCGCCCCGGTTCGCGCGCTGCGCGGGGTGGACTTCGACATGAACCGAGGCGAGTTCGTGGCCGTGATGGGCCCGTCGGGCTGCGGGAAGTCGACGCTGCTGAACCTTGTCGCGGGTCTCGACACGCCCACCGACGGCGAGATCTCCCTCGCCGGCGAGTCACTCGTCGGCAAGTCGGAAGACGAGCTGGCCATCTTGCGGCGCCGCCACATCGGGATCGTGTTCCAGTTCTTCAACCTGCTCGAAGGTATGAGCGTGCTCGAGAACGTGACCCTGCCGGCGGTGATCGCGGGTGCGCCCCGCAAGCGGGCCGAGACTCGCGCACGCGACCTGCTCGACCTCCTCGGGCTCGCCGACAAGGCCAAGGAGGCCCCCGGTGTGCTGTCCGGTGGACAACGGCAACGGCTTGCGATCGCGCGCGCGCTCGCCAACGAGCCGACGCTCGTGCTCGCCGACGAGCCGACCGGTGCCCTCGACTCCGAAGGTGGCCACGAAGTGCTCGAGCTTTTCCGGCGTCTGCACGCGGGTGGCCAGTCGATCCTGCTCGTGACCCACGACGACGACGTCGCCGAGGCCGGCGACCGCGTCGTCCGCATGCGCGACGGTCGCATCGAGAGCAGCGGCGACGACGCTCCCGTGCCCGCCGCGACATCCACCGCTTGAGCAAGTGCCCGCAAGGGAGCGAGTGATGGGTGCGGTCGGCATGCTGGTGCGCACGGAAATCCACCGTCGGCGCGGTCCCTCTGCTGCTGTGCTACGAACGGAGTAACCGATGAACACGCATGTCCAGGCTGAGCCGATCGAGATCGCCGGCATACGCGAGCACATGGACGAGCGTGGCGTGCCTCGACGTCTGCACGGCTCGGCACTCGCCGCGACCGCGGCGGCCGTCACGGTGGGCGGAATCGCGCTCGGAGCGGCGCAGCAGGCTACAGACGCGCCCCTCGGTCCCGGGCGTTTTGTCGCGTGGGCCGTCGTCGCCGTGTGGTGTGCCGCCGCGGTCTTCACCGCCGCGCAGCGACCGCGGGAACCGACCGCGTGGTTGATGTTGGCGACCGCGGCCGCGGGCACGATCGCGATGGTGGGCGCGGCGGAGCTCGCGAGGACGTCGACGAGTGATGCCGCGGCGTTCGCGCGCGCCGCTGGCCTCGCGTTGATCGTGTCCGTGGGGCTGCACCTCGCCCTCGCGTTGCCCGACGGTCGGTTGCGCACGAGCGCGCGGCGCGGCGCGACCGCAGCTGGGTATGCGGGCGCCGTCGTCGTAGCGGTGATGCTCTTCGGCGACCGCCCGTCGCTCTCGCACGCGCCGCTGTGGGTGTTCGCAGCCCTCGCCCTCAGCATCGCGCTCATCGGATTCGTGGCGCGGTGCCGGGCCGCGCGCAACATGGCCGAGCGGGCCCGTCTGCAGTGGCCGGCCTGGGCGGTCGTGGTCGCGGCGGTGGTTACCGGCGGTGCGGTCGTGCTTCATTCCTTGGTGTCGTGGCCGGGTACGCTCACGGCGGTTGCCCTCGGTGCGAGCGCGCTCATCCCGCTCGCACTCGCCATCGGGTCGTCGGCGAAGGTCGCGGTGCGGATCGATCGGTTGCTCGTGCACACGATCACCCTGGCCGGGCTCGCGGGCCTGGTGGGCATCTGTTACCTGCTCGTGGTGCTGGCCCTCGGTCGTTCGCCGAAGGGCGACGAACGCACCATCCTCGGCCTCTCGATGCTCGCCGCGGCCGTCGCGGCCGCGTTGTGGGTTCCCGCTCGCGAGCGGCTCGAGGCGTACGCGACGCGGCGCGTGTACGGGGAGCGGCACGCGCCGGACGAGGTGCTCCGCACGTTCGGGAGCCGCCTGACGCGGGCGCTCCCGCTCGACGAGCTGTTGCTCCAGCTGGCCGAGTCGCTGAAGGCCACGATGGACCTCCAGGTGGCCGAGGTGTGGACGCGGGGTCCCCGCGGCCTCGAGCGCGAGGTGTCGGTGCCTGACCGCGGTCCGGCGGTCATCCGCTGCGGTCCGGAGGAGGAGACCGTGGTCGCGCGCGCCGGGGTATGCGGCCCGGCCTGGGCCCAGGTCTGGTTGCCGGCCCTCGTGACCGGGCTCGTCGAACCGATCATGAGGGTCGCGCCGGTCACCAACTCCGGTGAGCTGCTCGGGATGATCGTGGTGCGTCGGGCCCAGGGGGGGGCCGCGTTCAACGAGGCCGACGACCTGGCCCTCACCGAGCTGGCGCGGCAGGTGGGTCTCGCGCTGCACAATGTCAAGCTCGACTCTGCGCTCCAGGAGTCGCTCGAGTCGGTTCGGCGTCAAGCCGACGAGCTGCGCGCCTCGCGGGCGCGCATTGTGGAGGCGACCGACACCGAGCGTCGCCGTATCGAGCGCGACCTGCACGACGGCGCGCAGCAGCACCTGGTCGCGCTTGCGGTCAGTGTGCGCCTCACCCGCCAGATCGCAGACACCGATTCCGAGCAGACCAAGGTCATGCTCGACCAGCTCGGCCTCGACCTTCAGGAGGCGGTGCAGGAGCTTCGGAACCTGGCCCACGGCATCTACCCGCCGCTCCTGATGGACCGGGGTCTTTCCGATGCGTTGCGCGCCGCGGCCGGACGGCGCCGCGCTCAACACCCTCGTGGAAGCCGAAGACATCGGTCGCTACCCGCAGGCGGTGGAGGCCGCGGTCTACTTCTGCTGTCTCGAAGCGCTCCAGAACGCCGGCAAGCACGCGGGCAGCGACGCCACCGCGACGGTGACGCTGCGGGAGAGCGAAGGCGCGTTGCTCTTCGAGGTGGCCGACGACGGCGCCGGCTTCGACCTCTCGAGCGGCGCACAACGGGGCCACGGGTTCGTGAACATGAGCGACCGGGTGGGTGCGTTCGGCGGTAGCGTCACGGTCGATTCCGCGCCGGGCCGGGGCACGCGCATCGTGGGCCGGATCCCGCTGGGCGACTGAGGGCCTTCAGGCCTGCGGGCGTCGCGACCAGGTGTCGACGATGACCGCGGGTCCGAACTCCTCCTTGTTGACGTACCCGGCTGCGCCGCACGTGTCGGCGCCGCTCGGGAGGTCAGCGGACTGATAGGTGGAGAGGAGGATGACCGTGGCGTCGGGATGGGCAGCGACGATGCGCCGGGTGGCCTCGATCCCGTTCATCGCGCCCAGGTTGATGTCCATCAGCACGAGACCGGGCTCGAGCTGGTCGAAGAGCTCGATCGCCTCCTCGCCCGATTCGGCCTCGCCGACCACGTCGAAGCCGGGCGTCATCATCACGACCGTACGCGCGGCGCGCCGAAACGGGACCTGGTCGTCGACGATCAACACGGCTACCGCTTCGGCGCTCACAGCACCATTCTCGTCCGACTTTCGGCGGGTTCCCATGGGGGCGCCACCACGGGGGCAGGTGGGGCAGGCCCCCCCGGGGCCGCCTCGTTCTTGGTCATCCGTCGTGAGCGGAGAGGTAGACGAGCACCGCCTTGACCCGCCGGTGCCCGTCGGACAGCTCGGAGAGCGACAGCTTGGAGAACAACGAGTTGATGTGCTTCTCGACAGCCCGTTCTGACAATCCGAGCGCGATGGCGATGCCGGCGTTGTTTCGGCCCTGGGCCATCTCGGCCAGTACCTCGTGCTCGCGGGGCGTGAGGTGATCGAGCGGCGAGTCGCGCTGGCGGGAGCGGGCTTGCACGAGGATCTCGACGACCCGGGGGTCAATGACCGAGCCGCCCGCCGCGACCTCTCGGATTGCCCGGAGAAGCTGGTCGATGTCGGACACCCGCTCCTTCAGGAGATACGCGCGCCCGGCGGAACCGTGTTCGAGCACTGCGAGCGCGTACGCGGGCTCGGCATACTGGCTCAGCAGCACCACGCCGATCGACGGGTGGCGCTCGCGCAACGTGTTGGCGGCCCGCACCCCTTCGTCGGTGCCAGTGGGGGGCATCCGGATGTCGGTGAGCACCACGTCGGGCTTCTCGGCGTCGACCATCGCCAGCAGCGCGTCGAGGTCGCCGCAGGCACCGGCCACCTCGATCTCGGACTGCGTCTCGAGCAGGCGGACGACGCCCTCGCGCACGAGGTAGCTGTCCTCGGCGACGATCACTCGAATGGCCATGGGCGCCAAGTTACGCCCCCGGGCTCTCAGGGGAGATCGAGCACCCTTCCCTCGTGAGCCACGATGACGTCGACGCCGCTCGCGGTCGCGGAGCGCCCGATCGTGTCGAGGTCATTGTCGACCCGACCCGGGGCGTGGTGGAAGAGGGCCAGCGTGCGGGCGCCGGCGGCTTTGGCCAGCAGGATCGCGTCGTCGACGGTGGCGTGCCCGTACAGGTCGGCGACCGCGCGCTCTTGGGCTAGGAACTGGGCGTCGTGCACGAGGAGATCGACCTGCGCGACCAGCCCGGCGACCTCCGGGCTCGGCTGTGGAGCGGGGAGATGGTCGGGGACATACGCGATCGAGGTGGTGTCGTCGGTGATCCGGAACCCGAACGTGCGCCCGCCCTTGTGGGGCACCTCGGCCGCGACCACCCCGAAGCCTTCGATGCAGTGGTCGCCGGGCGCGAGGTACTCGAAGCACCAGTCGCCCCGCAGCTGCTCGGGCCCGATGGGGAAGTGTGGTGGGCTCATGGAGCGGGCAAGCAGCTCGGCCGCGGTGACGCCGGATCGCGCATCGCCTTGATCGGGGAGCAGGAGGCGAACGCGAGCGTCGTCGCGGTCACCGGCCGCGAAGAACGGGAGGCCCTGCAGGTGGTCCCAATGGAGATGGGTCAGCAGCAGCGTGCCGACGAAGGCGTGGCCGTCGAGATGATGGGTGACCCGACGGATGCCGGTGCCCGCGTCGAGGACGAGCGACCAGGGCTCGCCGTCGCGCGCGAGCGCGACGCATGACGTGTGCCCCCCAACCCGGGCGAACTCCGCACCCGGTGCCGGCGTCGAGCCGCGCACCCCGCAGAAGAGAACCCTCACGCGCCGCCCGACTCGCGGTGATGGCCCGCGCTGACCTGCTCGAGCATCGCCCGGTCGAACTGATTGCTGCGGGCCACCGCGACTCGGCATTTCGTGACTGCGCGCAGTGTCGACGTGCGCACGCCGCCTTCGAGCACGGCGCGCTCACCGAGGATCGCACCCGGGCCGATCTCGGCGATCGGACTGCCGTCGACTTCGACCGCGAGCACGCCGTCGAGGACGAGGTAGACATCGTCGCCCGCGGTGCCCTGTTCGGTCAGGGACGACCCCGCGGCGAGCCGAAGGGTCTTCGGCTTGTCGCCGCCGCGGATGATGAGCCCGGCGAGCTCGCGCTCGAGGGCCGTCTCCACCGCGGTGACGAGCGCCGCGCTGTTGGTCGCACCCCACGGTGTGTTGCGCCCGAATGAGCGGCGATACCACTGCTTGAAGTCGGCCAGACCGACCTTGGCCGCGAGCTTGCCCTCGTCGTCGTACACCCAGTGGCGGGGGAACACGCTCGCGCCCACCAACTCGAAGAAGCTGGAGCCGTCGGCCTTGATCGTGAGCGCGAGCGTCGTCCAGACGAGCGGCGCGGTGGAACTGCACGAACGGAGGACGGGGGACCCGGCGCGGGGCCGGGAGCGCGGTCCGGCCACCGTAGGTCTGGACGAAACGCGGCGCTCGACAGGTTCACGACCGGGTCGTCGCGGAGTTGCGGAAGCTCGACCGCTGCGAAGGTCACGCCCTTCCTGCCGAGTCGGATCGTCGTGGACCCCATCACGCTGCCGCCGCCGTACCCGGCGCCGACGATCTTCCCGGCGACGACGTCGACCCAGCCCTCGAGCCGGTTCGCGAACCGGAACCGGTCGGTGTCGCGCAGCGTGTCGAGGTCGTCGATCACGTCGGGGGGCGGGTCGTCGTAGTGCGTGAAGCCGATCTCGAACGCCCCCTTGTTGGCGCCCGTGACCGCCTCCGAGGGGATCCACGAGAGCGTTGTCACCGATGACTCGATACGCATGGCGACCTCCGATGCCGTCTCCGGAGGACGATACGAAGGAACGGCCACCGGGTCGAGGGTGCTGCCCGCCGCCGAGGCGGGGGTGGTAGCCCCCGTCGGCCCGGGCGGTCCGATATCCGGTTCCTCCGATCGCAGGGCGACGGCGGCTGGGTCCGAGCGGCACTCCGGGCCGGGAAGTAGGCGATGAGGTTCACGAGCGCGAGCGCGCCCGGGGCCCACGAAGCGGCCCGAATCTCGGGTGACGACAGGGTCATCGTGTAGCTGCGTTGGTTCGACCGCCGTGAACCTCACACCGCGACGACCGAGCCGCACCGTCGTCGCGCCCATCATTCGCCGGCGCCGTAGCCGGCGTCGACGATCCGGCCGCGGTCGACCTCGGCCCAGCCGTCCAGCCGCTTCGCGAGGCGGAACTTGTCGTCGCGACCGAGCGCGTCGAGGTCGACGATCACATCGGTCGGGGCTCGTCATAGTGGATGAACCCGACCTCGAACGCGGCCTTGTTCACTCCGGTCACGGCCTCGGACCGGATCCACGACAGTGAGGTCACGGATGATGTGATCCGCATGCTTCACCTTCTCCCTTCGCATTTCAAGGTAGGGACCGATGCCGACGAGGGCGAGGGCGCGGTCCGTGTAACCGTGGTGTGCCAGTACGACCTCGCCGCCGGGCGGCAGCCTCCTGGGCAGCTCGATGTAGGGGTGGCACACTCCCATCCATGGTGCGGCGACCGTGAGCAGGGATCATGACGCAGTCGTGGTGGGAGCAGGCCCCAACGGCCTGATCGCCGCCATCACGCTGGCGCGCGAAGGTTGGAAGGTCACTGTGCTCGAGGCGGCGCCCGTCGCGGGCGGTGGGCTCCGCTCGGAGTTTCTGACGCGGCCCGGCTACCTGCACGACGTGTGCGCGGCAGTGCACGCGTTGGCTCCCGTATCCAAAGCGTTCGCCGCGCTCGCGCTCGAAGCACACGGTGCGCGCTGGATGTATCCCGATATCGCGTTCGCGCATCCGCTCGATGGTGGGCGCGCCGCCCTCCTTCACCGCGGCGTCGACGACACTGCCGCAACGCTCGGCCGTGACGCACGCGCGTACCGGCGGCTGTTCTCGCCACTCGTCGAGCACGGCCAGGACCTCGTTGACGGTGTGCTCTCGCCGTTGAATGTTCCACGCTCGCCGTTGACGATGGCCCGGTTCGGGCGTGCCGCGCTCCGTTCCGCGTCCCGGCTCGCACGCACCCGCTATGACGGTGAAGCGGCCGCCGCCCTCCTCGTGGGCGCGGCCGCGCACGCGGCGCTCCCGCTCACCGCACCAGCGACCGCCGGCTTCGGGGTATTCCTGTCGTTGCTCGCACACCTCGACGGCTTCCCAGTCGTGGAGGGCGGGTCGCAACGCCTCGCCGACGCACTGGTGGGGATCCTGGGCGGGTACGGAGGAGAGGTGATCACCGACGTGGAAGTCCGCTCCCTCGCCGACGTCCCCCCGGCCAGGGCGATCCTGCTCGATCTGACACCACGCCAGGTGCTGCGCATTTGCGGCGATCGTCTGCCGGCCCGTTATGCCGCCGCGCTGCGCCGGTTCCGCTATGGGTCGGGCGTGTTCAAGCTCGACTACGCGCTCCACAGCCCGATCCCGTGGCGCGCTTCGGAGGTTGCCCGCGCCGCGACCGTGCACCTCGGTGGAACCGCAGCCGAGATTGTGGCCGCCGAGGCTGAGGTCGCGGCCGGTCGTCATCCTGAGCGGCCGTACACGATCCTGGTGCAGCCGAGCATTATCGACGCGTCGCGCGCGCCAGCGGGTCGTCAGGTGGCCTGGGTCTACTGCCACGTGCCTAACGGCTCCGACATCGATATGACGCACGCGGTCGAAGGCCAGATCGAACGGTTCGCGCCGGGTTTTCTGGACTGCGTCGTCGAACGCCACGTGATGGGCCCGGCCGCGCTGGAGGCGCACAACGCGAACTACGTCGGTGGCGACATCAATGGTGGCGCGGGTGACCTTCGCCAGCTCTTCACCCGCCCCGTCGCGGCGCGCGTGCCGTGGGCTACGCCCGTCCGGGGCCTCTACCTGTGCTCGTCTTCGACGCCACCCGGCGGCGGAGTCCACGGTATGTGCGGCTGGCACGCGGCCCGAGCCGTCCTGAAGCGCGAGCGCGACTAACGAGGAGGGGACGAATCCCGCGTCCAGAGAACCGTGCCATATCCGTGCCACAAGCAGCGCATGCCGATGTGGCGAGTCGTCGAGCTTTCGGTGCGTCGTTCTCACTCGGCTCGGGTGCGCGAGATCGGCAGTTGCGCGTGGCGGGCGAGCCCGGAAGACGCGTTCCTTGGTCTAACCGTGATCGGTTCCGGCACTGTTGCATTACGGCGGCGCGGCACCGTTGGGGCCGTGGTGAGAC
This sequence comes from uncultured Actinomycetes bacterium, assembly GCA_963782705.1. Taxonomy (GTDB): domain Bacteria; phylum Actinomycetota; class Acidimicrobiia; order IMCC26256; family DASPTH01; genus CAVRGQ01. The sequence continues at coordinate 20,570 of CAWAKX010000012.1, forward strand.
GCGAGACGGGCGTCTTGACCGGGGCGGTATAGACGCCTGTGGTGTGTTTGCCCGCGCGGAGAGCCCTGCCGGGCGCCGCCGGCATGTCCGATTTGCGTCCAACGCAACAGTGCTGTTACCGGCCGGCGCGGTCAAGCGACGCCACGTCCGGTGGGGCGCCGCGGCGAAATCGCGTCAGGCAGCGCCGACCCGCTGGGCGGGAACATGTGGAGTCGTGAGCCACCGCGCACAGGAGATTCTCCGGTCTGGGAGCCGTTTCGAGAGGCGCCGAACGGGCTGGCGAACCGGGCAACTGGGGAATCGAGCTGTGAGGGCAGATCACCGGTTCTGCGTTTTGGCGGCACGACCTTAGGCCGCTGTCGTTGCCCGGTGTGCGGAGCCGCCGCAGCACACCCACGCTGGTGGTCTCCGGCGGTGCGCACTCCAGGTGTGATGGCCTCAGGTGAGGCGGGATTCCGATCATCTCGCGGAACTCGTTCGTGGCGTTTGGTGACGGGGAACGGTTCGGCGGGGACGGGGTCCTGTGGCTCTTGCGCATTTGGCCTCGAGGACCTCAAATGACTGCCATCTTGCGCCGCGTTCGGGGCAAAGCCAACAAGGAGGGGAAGGCACATGGACAACGATGGAGCGGGCTGGAAACTGTTCGCGGGGATCATGATCCTGATAGTCGGCGCGATGAACGTCTTCGACGGTCTCGTCGGGATCACCCAGTCGAACTACATCGAGCGCTACACGGGCGGCCAGCTTCCAATCACCAACAACGTCAAGACGTGGAGCTGGGTGATCCTCATCATCGGCGCGGTGATGATCCTCGCCGGGTTCCTCATCTTCGTCGGCAACATGTTCGGACGCGTGGTCGGCGTCCTCGTGGCGGCTCTCAACGCCCTCGCGCAGCTCGCGTACCTGAACCACAACACCTTCTGGTCGTTCACGATGATCGTCATCGACATTCTGGTGATCTACGGGCTCGCTGCACACGGTGGCCGCCTCGATGAGTGGAACGAGGTGGTCGTCGACGACACGGTCGTCTGACGGCAAGCACAGGAGTGACCTCGCGATGGGCGGTACACACGGTCGCCCATCGCGAGGTCGCGGGATGTGCCCGGTCTGGTTGGACTCGGCACTCTCCAGAACGACGACCTCCGGGGAGAACGTGACGTAGGGAGGGGGTCCCTCCCGGTGGGTTCGTTGACCGGGCGGAGAGTCGTTGGCGATCGCGCTCCTATGTGCAGCGGGGCCGGATTCAGGACGTCAATGGGATCGAAGCCGACCACGGCCGGCTCAAGGCCCGGTTACGACCCATGCGCGGCCTCAAACGTGATCACACCGCACAGGTGATCATCACGGGCCACGCCTTCATGCAGAACCTCCGCCGAGGTCACTACGAACTCGGAAGAGAAGCGCGAGTCCACCGACGCGCCGCGGCCGCATTCATCGAGCTGGCCCAAACGATCTGATCGGGAACCCGACAACGCGTAGACATCCGCGGCTGCTCCCGTGTCAACGCAACAGCGCCCGTAAGGAAGAGTTGTCAGCCAGACCCGACATCTTCGTCTCGACACGGGAGCGACGACGGGGTCCCGGTGAATTTGGCACCCCCGTGCTTTGCTTGTGCTTGGTGGGAGTGAGGTTCTCCGAGGCAGAAGGAACGCGGAATGGCTGAGACGAAGAAGGGCACCAAGTTCGTGCGTGTGCCGGGCTACACGAAGGCAGACGGTACGAAGGTTCGGACGCACGACCGGTCAACGCCGTCTACCTCCACCGGCAAGGGCAAGGGCACGAAGAAGAAGTAGTCCGTGCCGTCAGTCGAAGCGATTGCACGCCGGGAAGCGGAACGGGCGCTGGAAGGCCAGGTCCAGAACGATGTCGAGCCCGCTGACTTGGCGTAAGGACGAGTTACCGGCCGGCGCGGTCAAGCGACGCCACGTCCGGTGGGGCGCCACGGCGAAATCGCGTCAGGCAGCGCCGACCCGCTGGGCGGGAACATGTGGAGTGGTGAGCTACCGCGCGCGGGAGGTCCCGGAAGTCCGCGGGCTTTCAGTGCAGCTGTCACTGACGGGCTCGCTCGAGGAGCAGGAAGTGGTTGGTGAGATGTGGCCAGTCGAGGCCGATGGCAGCGATGGCTCGAGGGAGCAGCTCGAGGGTGACGGGCGCCGTGACCCGCAGGAGGCGCCAGAGGGGGCTGCCGACCGTGGCCGGATCACGCCGGGCGAGGGGCGGGAGGCGTCGAGCCGAGTCGACGAGTGCAACCGCGATCTCCATGTGCGCGTACCCGCGGTTGCGTTCGACGGAAACGACGCGCAAGCCGGCCTCGCCGGCCATGGCTTGGTACTCCTCCAGTGATCGGTACACCACCGGGTACGCGTTGGTCTGCACCTCGACCCCTGAGCGAATCCCCGATTCGCGCAGGATGATCCGGCCCTTCGGTGCAAGTCGGCCGAGGCGGACGAGCAGTGCCACCGCGTCGGCACGATCGAGGTACATCAGGACCCCTCCGACCAAGACACCTTGGAACTCGCCGTCGAGGGTGACGGTCAGGGCATTCCCCTGCACCAGTTCGACGTCTTCGTATCCGGCGAGGCGCCGCCCGGCTGCCGCCAACATGTGAGCGCTGGCGTCCACGCCGACGATTCGGCCGTAGCGCTGAGCGAACAACTCTGTCCAGGCCCCGGCACCGCAGCCGACGTCGAGCACCGAAGCCGTCGGCCCCAGGCCGGCGAACCACCGGTCGATCACCGCCTGCTCGAGCGCGAATCGATGCTCGACACAGTCGTGGGGCAGGCCCTGCTCGTGGGCCATGTACGAAGCCGATTCGGCCTCGTGGGCGACATCTTCCCAATACGAGCGCACTGCCTCGTAGTCGAGGTGCTGCTCATCATTTCGAGGGCTCGACATCCAAGCCGACCCTAGCGGTGCCTATGACGTGGCGGCGCAGGAAGTGGCCAGGGCGTGAATTCCACGAGAACAGGTAGACTCGATGAGGGTCGTCGACAGAGATTCCCCTCGTCTTTCGACTCCCGCTGACCGTCCGGAGCCGTGCCCCGAGGGTCGCTTGACATGGCCGCGCATGGACGACGAACGTAGCCATCGAAAGGCTCGCAGTGACGCAGACGGTACGGGTGGGCACGCTGGAACCAGTCCTGGAGGTCGCGCTCGAGCTGGTTCCGGGAAACCTGTCGGCGGGGTCGCTGCCCGTACGCCGCGCCATCGTGCTCGCCGCCGGCCTGGGGCAGCGAATGCGGCCCCTCACCAGCGACATCCCCAAATGCCTCGTCGAGGTGAACGGAATCCCGGTCTTGTTCCGCTCACTGCGGGTGTTGGCACTCGCGGGGGTGACCGAAGCCGTCATCGTGATCGGTCACGAGGCGGCTCAGGTACGCCGGAGGATCGGAACCACGTTCGCCGGGATCGACATCGTCTACGTCGATGCGCCGTTGTTCGACACGACCAACAACATTCGCTCGCTGTGGGATGCCCGCGAATACTGCGACGAAGACGTCCTCTTGCTCGAGGGCGACGTCGTCTTCGACCGCGACGTCGTGATGCGCTTGCGTGACCAGTGCGGCAGCAGCATGGCGGTCGCTCCCAATCACGCCAACTTCTCGGGCACCGTCGTACGCCACGACGACGACGACTTCGTCACGGCCTTCATCCTGGGCGCCGACCTGGACCGGAGTCTCGACGACCACATTGCGCAGAAGACGGTCAACATCTATCTGCTGCGGGCCGAGGTGCTGCGCACCAAGATCTTGCCGGAGCTGTGTCGCCAGGTGGAGAGCGGCAACGTGCAGGCCTACTACGAGACGGTGTTCCGCGACCTCGTGGCCGACGGCTCGTTCCCCGACCTCGTCGCGGTCGACGTTTCGACCAGCCGGTGGTACGAGCTCGATGACTACCGCGACCTCGACCTGGCCGAGTTCGTCTTCCTGAGCCGTGATCAACAGTTCGACCGTATCCAGTCGCTGCACGGGTCGCACTGGCGGTACGGCGTCGTCGACCACGCCTACCTGTACAACCTGCATTTCCCGCCGCCCGCCCTGCTCGACGACCTCCGCGATGAGCTCCCCGACATCGTCACCAACTACCCGGTTGGCCAGTCGGAGGTCGACCGCCTCGTCGCCCAATGGACGGGGACCCACCCGGCCGGCATCGTCGTGGGCAACGGGGCCGCCGAGCTGATCAAGGTGCTCGGCGAGCACTTCATCGAGAAGATGACGATCCCCGTTCCCTCGTTCAACGAGTACGAGAACGTGTTGCGGCCCGAGCAGCTCGACCGCGTGGCACTCGATCCGGTGACCTTCGAGCTCGACCTCGACGCCTTCGCCGAATCGGCCCGGCGGGCGGGCTCCAACATCGCGGTCCTCGTCACCCCGAACAACCCCACAGCCCTTTCCGTCGACCGTGAGTCGGTCCTGGAGCTCGCCCGCCGCCTCGCGGAGCACGAGTGCCGGCTGATCGTCGACGAGTCGTTCATCGAGTTCTCCCGCGCCGGGCGGGCAGGCAGCGTCGAGGGCGACGTCGACGATCACCCGAACCTGGTCGTCATCAAGAGCATGAGCAAGGTGTTCGGCATCGCCGGCCTGCGCATCGGCTACCTCCTCACCGCCGACCGACGTTTCGCGGCCGACGTCCGCGCGCAACTCCCCATCTGGAACCTGAACGGCTTCGCGGAGTCGTTCCTGCGCCGTGTGGGTCCCTACCGGAGCGAGTTCGCAGCCAGCTGCGAGATCGTGCGAGACACGTGTCAGGACTTCTACGACGCGCTGCGCGAGTTGCCAGGCCTGACGGCCTTCCGGCCCGACGCGAACTTCGTGTTCTGCAAGATCACCGCATCGGGTCTCACGGGCCCGGAACTGGCGCGAGAGGTGTACGTCGAACACGGCATCCTGATCAAGGACTGCGCGACGAAGACGATGCCCGAGGCCGATCGCTACCTGCGCATCGCGTCGCGCACGGCGGCCGAGAACGGGCGGCTCGTCGAGGCCCTGTCCCAGCTCGTGGTGGACCGGCCCTGAGCGGATCACCGGGCACCGATGCGCGCGGCGACGCCCAAGCGCCGCCTGCGAGCATCCTGGCGCACCTCGCTGACGCCGCGAATCTGCTCAGTCTCGCCGGGCTCGCGGCCAGCATTCTGGCGATCACGCTGGCCGTGCGGGGCGACTACGCGGGAGCGGCGATGAGCCTCGTGGGCGCCTTCGTCTTCGATGTGGTCGACGGACCGGTGGCCAAGCGGACGCCGGGGCGAACCGCCGAGCAGGGCGCATTCGGCGCCAACCTCGACTCACTGGCCGACATGGCGTCTGCCGGGGTAGCTCTCGGCGTCGTGATCTTGTCGTATGGGCACTTCCGGATTGCGTACGTGCCGGTGGCGGTACTGCTCGCTGCGGCCGCGGCCCTGCGACTCAGCTACTTCAACGTCCATGGTCTCGATACAGCGTCAGGTACCTACACCGGCTTGCCGACCGACCTGGCCATTATCAGCTTCGTGGCGTTGATGCTGCTCGATGGACCGCTCGGTCCCGAAGCCTTCCGGGTCGTCCTCAGCGCCGGGGGAGTGGTGCTGGCGGGGCTCATGGTCAGCCCGTTGCGGATCCCGAAGCTGACCGGGCGCTGGTACATCGTCCTCCTCGTCGTGGCCCTCGCGCTGGCGGCGACTCATGCAGCCCGGCTGGTCGTCTGAGCCCGCGGCCGAGACGCGCCCGGAGCCCCCGTCACGTCCGATTGCGTCCAACGCAACAGTGCCCGTCTTCAAGACCGTGAGTACAGTTTCTTGTTGCGAGCAGGCCGAACTGGTTGGCCTGCCGCTCTGAGAAGCGAGTATTCGTGGCACAAGGGACAGTGAAGTTCTTCAACGCAGAGAAGGGATTCGGCTTCATCTCGCGCGAGCAGGGTGATGACGTCTTCGTTCACTTCTCCAACATCCAGGGCGACGGCTACAAGAGCCTTGAGGAGGGCCAGCGCGTCGAGTTCGACGTTGCACCCGGCAAGAAGGGCGAGGAAGCGCAGAACGTTCGCGTGATCTGAGACCACTCGAGGTGCACGGAGCCGCCGGCGAAATTCGCGTGGCGGCTCCGTCGCGCCCGGTGGAGCCCAACCGGAGATGCGCGTCAGATTTGAACCGCCCTGGGTTTGATGATGACTCGCGCTATTGGTTTCCAACCCCGGCGGGGTCGGTCGCGGCGCCACCGATCACTACCAACCGCGCGGCACTCGCTACACCGTCTTGGCGCACGCCACTAATGGCCACCCAGTACAAAGATCAGAACGAAACTCCCCACTCGGAGCTCGGCCCTCCTGCAGTTCCTTCGCCCTCCGTGTCGGCCATCATGGACGGAGGATCGTGTCGGACGTGTCGCGTGAGCAGGTCCGCCCTCCCGCTCCGCGAGCGTCCGGCACGTCCACTCTTTACGCGAACACCTGGACGCGTCGTAACCGGTCGGCCATCCCAGTGGAGTGCCTGGTCGCGTTCGTGGAAGCACGGCCATCGCATGTCGTCACCGCGACCCAGCCCCATACCCATGCGCCGGCCACGGGTCGTTCCTCGAGCTCGAAGCCCTCGGTTGCGGCTGCCGTCACGATCGCGTCGCCGTCCATGCCAGTGAGTCTGCTCGCCTGGTGTGACAACGATGGCCCGCTCGCAGACGGCGGCTGGGAGGGAGCGCCTTGCCTTCGCGTCTACGGGCGGGTCACTTCGTACAACAAGCTCGCACCGTCGTCCATGCCCGGTGTGCATGGTGGTAGTGGACTGCGTCGCCGGGTCGGAATGGCTGTTCGTGGGCCCCAGTTATCGCGATCGACGGTAACACGCGCGCGATCGCAGATTCCGTCGGCTCTTCCTTGACCCCGCGAGTTCCGAGCTTCCAAAGTGCCCGCGTGGAATGCACCGCTGCGCGCCTAGGTTGGAGATGCGGAAGCGTGACGCGGTCTTCAATTCTGTTTGACGTTCGGTCGACGAGTTGTATCGGTCACGAGAGTCCGGTCGGGTGTGCGCCTCGGCCGCGCTCGTTGAGCGAGAGCCCGGAAACCCATGGCGATACCGAAGCGGCAAGTCGGGCGCGATGACGAAGACCTGGTCCGTCTCTATCTCACCGACGTCGGGCGCCACGCGTTGTTGTCCAAGGATGACGAAGCTCGCTTGGCTCAAGAGATCGAGGCGGCAAGCCTCGCGAGCAGTGCGCTCGCCGAGTCTGGGCTCACGATGAGTCCGAACGAGCGGCGGAGGTTGCGCCGCACCGTGCGGCGGGGGGCAGAGGCGCACGACCAGTTCGTGTTGGCGAACCTGCGTCTGGTGGTTTCGATCGCCAAGAAGTACCAGGCGCCGGGACTTCTGCTCCTGGACCTCATTCAGGACGGCAACCTGGGGATGATTCACGCGGTCGAGAAGTTCGACTGGCGCAAGGGTTTTAAGTTCTCGACGTATGCGACGTGGTGGATCCGCCAGGCGATCTCGCGCGGTATCTCGAACACGGCTCGCACGATTCGTTTGCCAGTCCATGCTGACGACCGGCTTGCCCAAGTTCAACGCATGCGAGGAGAGCTCGCAGCGAAGTTGGGTCGGCCAGCGACCCGCGGCGAACTGGCCAAGGCACTCGACATCCCCGAAGCCAAGGTTGTCGACGTACTGCTGTTCTCGGTTGGGCCGCTGTCGTTGTCCGAGCCGCTCGGGGATGACGAGACGAGCGAGTTGGGTGACCTCGTCGAAGACCACTCCCAGCTGTCACCCTGTGATGCGGCGATGCTGGCGTTGCTGCCGGCCGAGGTCGCCACCGTCCTGAGCGCACTTAGCGAGCGGGAACGGTTGGTCATCTCGTTGCGGTACGGACTCGACCGTGGTGAACCGCGCACGCTCGAGGAAGTCGGCGAAGAGTTCCACCTCACTCGCGAGCGCATCCGTCAGATCGAAGCCAAAGCGATGTCGAAGCTCCGCCACCCCGCCAACGCCAGCTCGGCAAGGAGCCTCCTCGAGGCATAGCGCGTGACGCGCCGCGACCTCGCCGGCGGCCTCTGGCGCGCTGGTAACCCCGACGCGGTGCCCAAATCTCGCGCCGAGATTTCTAGGTCCGGCTAGCGGTTCCTTGACGTCCATGGTCTCGAAGATGAAGCTGCTGATGTCCCTCTTCGAACAGGAGAACAAGCCATGGCACGGAAGGTTGCGGACTGCAGGGACTTTCCCAGCGAGACCGGCTGCACGCTCACGATCGCTGGAACGGAATCTGAGGTGCTCGACGCGGCGCTGCACCACGCGATCACCGTGCACGGACACGAAGACACACCAGAGGTCCGTGACTGGCTGCGCCAGAACCTCAAGGATGAGGTACCCGCGTAAGGGCTCCCGTTCTTCAGGCGCTGCGCGTTCGAGTTGTTCTGCACGGCGACTTGCCAGCGCCTCATGTAGAGCAACGCGAACCGCGGCGGTCGGTGCCGCCAGCTCCTCATGCTGAGGACGCGGTCGCTCCTATCGTCTGGGCGAGTGCGGCAGATGAGCGCGCTATCGGGGATCGTCGGATCTAAGCGGGGTCGGGTTGCCCGGCCAGGTCTCCGCTCGCGATAGTTGCCCGGCTGGCAAGTAGCGCAGCAGCGGGACTGGTTCCACGTCTCACCCCGAATCCCGAAGTCGAGATCCGCTCAGTTCCAAGCGCGAAACGCAGGGGTCGTGTTCGACGGCGCACGTCTCTGAGTAGCCTGGTGCGACTCAAGAGCGGAGGGGGCCGGGCCATGGGCAGCGGCGAGCGGCAACGCGTCGTCATGATTTCCTTCGCGGTGGTCGTCTCGCTAGCGCTCGGCGGTGTTGTGGCTGCGCCGGCCGCGGCACGCGTGAGGTCGGCCGAGGGTTGGACCTTGACCGAGATCGAGACCGCACGCGAGTTGATCACCCACGTGCCGGACGCGATCCGGCCGTCGTGCAGTTTCGAGAGTCTCGTCCGCAAGCCGGGCGCGAGCGCTGCCGACAGTGGCGTGATCGCCGACGTGAGGTGTCGAGTTGCCCAGGGTCAGGCCGCCGACTCGCTGAACCTGCTGCAGTTCGACACCCAGGAGCACCTGCAGGCCGCGTACGAAGATCGGCTCGCGCAGCCGGTCGCGACGGCTCGCCCCGTCGGCTGCGATGGGGACGCGTCCTACACCGTGCATGGCGTACACGCCGGGCGATCGTTTTGCAGCTCGAGCGCAGACTCGACCGCCATTGTGTACACCTACGAGCCGTTGCTCGTGCTCGGTTTCTTGAACACGCCGTCGGGTGCTAGCCCTGACATCCCGGGCCTCGTCACCTTCTGGAACGACTCCGCCGGTCCGAATCGCGCGGCCGGCAGCATCCCGAGCCTGCTTGGCGACAAGGCGGCGAGGAACGCCAGCAACGACCTCCGGAAACGGATCCCGGCATCGATTCGGCCGTCCTGTACTGCCGACCGCGAATCGTTCGTGACACCGTGGGTCGCCGCCTCATGGCAGTGCGAGCACCCGTCGACGGGCGTGTACTCCGCGGTGTACACGTCGTACCGCGACCGCCGCGGCCTCGACGCCGCGTTCGATCCCGATGCCTACGCCGCCACGTCGGAGCTCCAGAACACCGAGTGCCCGTTTTCGGGCACCTGGAAGTCGGGGGGCAAGATCCGGGGGCGCTACGCGTGCACGGTCGACCAGACCAGCTCCTCCCTGTCCTGGAGCCTCGACGATCGTCTCATCTCGGTGGACGCACGCGCGTACGACGCCGAGATGACGACGAAGGAGTTCCTCGAGTGGTGGAACGACAAGGCCGGGCCGCTCACCTGAAGGGTCCGAGTCGTGCGTCTCTCAATATGAGGAGGTTGGTGAAGGCGATGGCGTGGAATCTCGGGCATCGCATCCGGCCGAAGGCAATCCCGGCCGAGCTTCCCGAACTGTTCGCGACGCTCGACGTGGACACGATGCTCTTGAACGAGTTCGTCGAGGCCCCGGACCGTGATGGTTTCCGGGCGGGACTCGTCGCAGCTGGCTACGCGAACCAGCCCGTGTCCTTCACTCCGGCTCGTCACAACCAGATCTCTCGCGTCGCGCCATCCGCTGGTCGCCGGTGACCTGCTCGCGCCCCGCAAGGGCGGGCCCTCCGAGGCGGGGTTTCTCCACGTCCGCTTCGCGGACACGCGGCTTGAGCTTGTGGGCATCCGAGCCGATTCCATCTCACGCGGCGTTCTGACGTGAGGCAACGCTGGCACTTCACCGCGACGAACCGCCGCCCGTCGAAAGCACCGGGTATTCCGCGAGTTCCTCGGTGCCGCAGCTCGGACATGACCGGGGGACGTCCAGCGTCCGGAGGCTGTCGAGCAGGGCCACCGCCCACGACACTGCCGGCACCGACGCCCGCGTCGACCAGGATCACGCGTCCGGCGGTGAGCACGAGGTAACCCCCGAGGACGATCTCCAGGTTGCCGTCGGCATCGAGGAACTGGCGATGCAGTGCCCAGTCGGCGTCGTCGGCACCCCTGCCCTCAGCCGCCAGATAGGTGGCGGACGCCGGAATTCGAGCCTTGCCGTCGAGAACAGGCAGAACCTCGATGTCCCCAATCTGCATCGCTTGCCCCTTCCCGGAGGGGGAACCTCCTCCGACTGTTCGAGCTGCCGGCGTCAGGTCGGGCGGGGTGGCTGCCACGCGAACCAGCCCGGATCGAGCAGCTCGATGAGTTGCCCGTCGGGGTCGCGGATCATCACCGCGGGCCCGGTGTTCGTCTCGTGCAGCACCGTCCCGCCGTGCTGCTCGACCCGCTCGAAGGCCGCCGGAATGTCGCCGACCGTCACCGAGAGGTGGGTCAGGCCGGGCTCTGCCATGCTGCGCTCACGCGCCGGCGTCATCCGATCGGGGTGGTAGTTCAGGAGCTCGAGTACCAAGCCGTCGCGGATCAGATAGGTGGCGCGGAGCTTCAGGGGCGTGTCGAGCATCAGGAGCTTCGCCGAATCCTCCTCCGGCAGCTCGTCGAGCGCCCACCAGAACGTGAAGCCCAGCGCCTCCTCGTAGAACCGGCGTGAACGCTCCACGTCGGTCACGCATAGCCCCACGTGGTTGAAGACTGTCTCGTGTGCCTCCACCGCTTACCCCCTGAGCGTGGCGATCTTCCGCCGATCGTACGAGCGAATCGTCGAGCGCGTCCGAGTGCGGCAGTCGCCGTCAGGCGTCCAAGGGCCGCACGGGCGGAGCCAGCGCCCGGAGGAACAGACGCGAATACCAAGCTGCGATGTCGTTCCACCCGACGGACTCGGAATGGCCGGCCCAGTCGGCGGTGACGGTCAGCAGCGCGAACAGCGACGACGTCGCCATGTCGACATCGATGTCGGTGTCGAACTCGCCGCGGGCGATGCCGTCCTTGATGATGCCGCTGACGTGGCTGTGGAGCTCGAATTGCATCGCGTCGACCTGCGCACGGTGTGGCGGCGTCAGGAACTCTCGGTCTCGCTGCACCACGGCGACCGACGCGAATTCGGTGCCCTCGATGACCCGTAGGAGCCGGCCGATGAAGCGGTCCAGCCTGACCGGAGCGCTGCTCGCGGCGAAACCTGGCTGCTCGGCGGTCGCCTCGAGGCTCTCGCGGAACGCGGTGTCGACGAGCTCGAAGAGCAGGTTCTCCTTCGACTCGATGTAGTAGTAGAGGCTGCCGGTCAGGAGTCCGACCCTGCTTGCGATGTCCTGCAGGCGGGCACCCTTGAAGCCTTTCTCGTAGAACTCGTTCGCTGCGGCACGGAGGATCTGCTCCCAACGTGCCTGGTTGAGCACGCCGCGCCGAACGACGACCTCTCCTGCATCACCTGACACTTGGCGGCGCTTCGCCATGCGGCCCTCCTCGTGCGACGAAAGTAGTGGTACCCCGCTCCCAGGCGTCCAGCCGACGCCCCCAATGGTTGGGAGAGATCGCGCCTGTCCGGTTGCGGCACCTCCCCAGGTATGCGAATCTAAACCCCGTTAGATTTTCGGTGTCCCTGGGGGGTGGAATGACCGAATCGAAGGCGTGCCTTGCTGAGACTCCGGCGGCGAGCGGCCAGCGACGCGACTTCTCGACGATGTCGACGTCGTCGACCGAGATCCGGCGAGAGCGCCAGCTCGCCGTGCGTACCGCGCTCTCGGCCCATCCTGAGTGGGCCGACCGTCGCATCGGCATGCTCTGCGGTGTTTCACCGCGGACGGTGGGCCGGGTACGCGCGCGACTGGTGGCCGAGGGCGAGGGCATCAGGCGCGCCGACGTGAGGATCGGCCGGGACGGCCGGGCCCGCCCGATCGACCCCGCGGCGCAACGCGAGCGCATCATCGCGATGCTCGCGGATCGACCCGAGGCGTCGCTGCGCGACGTCGCGCGTGCGGTCGGGGTGTCCCCCGAGACGGTGCGATCGGTCCGCACGGCGCTGGCCGAGGAGCGCGAACGCGCGCAGATGCAACTCCCGATCGACTTCCTGGCGTGGTGCGCCGCACGCGACCGCGCGGCTCGGTGGGCCCCCGACCACGCGTTCACGTCGTCCGAGCGCGGCGTCCCAACGGCCGAGTTCTTCGATCAGACTGACGTCCGCGAGGCCGACATGGAGCTCTACGCCGCGTCGGTTCCGCTCAGCCGGGTCTACGAGGTCTCGGACGAAGCGCGACGCCGGGCGCTGTTCTGGGCGCAGTTCGCCGAGCGCGTCGAATCCCGCGCGAAACGCCGGCACGGATGAGCCCACGCGCTCGACGAGGCGTGGATGTCGACACCGAGGAGCGAGGACAGATCGAATGACGACCTTCGAACAGCCTGACGTGAGCGAGGACTGCGTCATCGACCTCGACCACCACTCGGTCGAGTTCAACTTGAACGAGCTCGAACAGTCGAACGAGCTGCGTGAGCGCTGCCCGGTGGCGTGGGACACGAACTACGGCGGGTTCTGGTTCGCGACCAGTTTCGCGGCGGTAAACCAGATCGCACGTGACAACGACACGTTCGCCCACAAGTTCGAGCCCGACGCCGACGACGGCATCGACTACAACGGCGAGACCGGAATCCCCCGCATGGAGTCCCTCCCGCCTCTGGGCATCGGGGAGGTCGACGGCCCGTATCATGCCGCACTGCGCCGGGTGCTGAACCCGTTCTTCACCCGGCAGGCCATCGCGCAGCTCCGTCCCTTCGTGAAGGACTGCGTCGACTGGTTCATCGACCAGAAGATCGAAGAGGGCCGCATGGACCTCGTCTTCGATCTCGCCAGCCCCGTACCGGCGTTGGTGACGATGAGGATGATGGGGCTGCCCTCCGACGACTGGTCGCTCTGGGCCGACTTCTTCCACTCCACGATCGCGTACCCGATGGGGAGCGACGAGAGCAACCGGGCCATGACGCGCGTGCCCGAGATGATGGGCAAGCTGCTCGCCTTCGCCGCCGAACGACGCGAGCACCCGGAGGAGGACCTCACCAGCCTCCTGGTGCTGCTCGAGTTCGACGGCGCGCCACTCGGCGACGAGGAGGTGCTGAGCATTCTCACGAACCTGGTGGGTGGTGGTGTCGACACCACGACGTCCCTCGCCGCGTGGAGCTACAAGATCCTGGCCGAACAGCCCGATCTGAAGCGCCAGCTCATCGAGCGCCCGGAGCTGTACGACACCGCGGCCGACGAGTTCCTGAGGTACACGTCGGTGAACCAGACACTCAGCCGGACCGTCACCAAGGACGTCGTCGTCGAGGGCCAGAAGCTCCGCCGCAACGACCGCGTCCTGATCAGCTGGCTCGCAGCGAACCACGACGAGCGGGAGTTCCCGCGCGCCGACGAGCTCGTGCTCGATCGCTCGCCGAACCGTCACCTCGCCTTCGGGCTCGGTCCGCACCGCTGCATCGGCTCCCACCTCGCGAAGACGATGTTCGAGGAGCTCGTACGCGGCGTGCTCGAACGACTCCCCGACTACGAGCTCGAGTCCGACGAGATTCAGCAGTACCTCGGCGAGCCCGCGGTCACCGGGATCGTCAAGATGCCCATCACGTTCACGCCGGGCCCGAAGCTCGGCGTGGTCCGGCCCTACTAGAGGAGTGCGATGACCTCGGTGTTGTCAGGGACCGACACCGGCGAGCTCGACCTTGCGCGCATGCGCAGGGAGCGGCTGGCCAAGGTGCAGGCGGGCATGGCCGCCAACGGGTTCGACGCGCTCGTCCTGTCGGGCAACACTGCCGTGCGGTACACGACGGGCAGCGAGATGGCGAACGTCGAGATCTCGCGGAGCGCGTACGACCCCACGATCGCCATCGTGCTGCGCAACGGCGCACCGCATCTCTTCACGCCGACCCCTGAGGGCGCGGCACCCGAGATCCCGGCCGACCACGTGCACGGGCCGCTGCTCGTCGAGTTCGACGAAGGGGCCGCGGCCCTCGCGAGCGTGATCGCGGATCTCGTCGGCGCGGGCGAGGTACACGTCGGCTTCGACGATCTCAGCGGTGCGGTGCTGGAGCGCTTCCCCACGATCGCGCCCGCAGTGCAGATCGACGACGCGGGTACCGTTCTCGCGCCGGCCAAGCTCTGCAAGACCGCCGACGAGATCGAGTGCATCCGGCGGGCGCAGTCGATCAACGAGACGGCGATGTACGACGTGTACGCGGCGTTGCGCCCGGGCGTCCGCCAGACCGACCTGTCGGGCATCTTCCTTCGCCGCATCTTCGAGTTGGGGGCCACCGGGAACCACGTCGACCCGATCTGGGAAGCGATGGCCTCCTCGATCGCGGACGGGCCGTACACGGTCCACGGCGACGTCGCCTTTCCGCTCAACACGACCGACGCCATCTTGCGCGAAGGGGATCTCGTGATGAACGACACCGGGATTCTCTACGAGGGTTACGCATCCGACTTCGGACGCACCTGGCTTGTCGGCGAGACACCGCCGAGCCGGCACCAGGTCGACCAGTGCCGGCGCTGGCAGGACGTGGTCGCACGCGTGCTGGCAGTGACCCGCCCCGGCGCAACCGGGCTCGACCTCAATCGCGCCGGTCGTGAGGGTGAGGCGAAGCGGCCGTGGCTCGACCACTTCTACCTGATCCACGGCATCGGCACCGATAGCGCAGAGATGCCGCTGATCGGTACCGACCTCGGCGAGGAGTTCGACGAGAGCATCGTTCTCGCGCCCGGCATGGTCATGGTGCTCGAGCCGGTCATCTGGGACGACGGCGACGGCGGCTACCGGGGCGAGGAGGTCGTGGTGGTGACGGACGACGGGTACCGCCGCCTCAGCCACTTCCCCTTGCTCCCGTTCGACACGGGGATCGGCGCATGGTGAGCCCGGGTACGACGGCGCTCTTCGACGGCCGCGGGATCGACTTCTCGCGGATGCGGCGTGAGCGGCGCGACAAGGTACTCGGAGCGATGCGCGAGCACGACCTCGACGCGCTCATCCTCGGGCGGGAACCGAACGCTCAGTACGTGTCGGGCGTCCGGCGCCTCCACCTCAACGGCACCCGCCCGTGGGGACCAGGCCTGGTCGTTCTGCGCGACCGGGACGAGATCCACGTCATGAGCGTGTGGGACGACGGCATCCCGCCCGAGATCCCGCACGAGCATCTCTTCGGAATCTCGTGGAACCCCGTCAACCTCGTGGCCTCGGTGCAGAAGATCGACGGCATCAGCACCGCGCGA
Source organism: uncultured Actinomycetes bacterium (assembly GCA_963782705.1). GTDB lineage: Bacteria > Actinomycetota > Acidimicrobiia > IMCC26256 > DASPTH01 > CAVRGQ01. The sequence goes on from CAWAKX010000012.1 coordinate 36,161, forward strand.
CGCATCGGCGTCGACTATTCGTCGCCACTGTTCCGTCAGTTGCTTCCCATGGCCGCTCCGGCAGCGCAGTTCGTCAACGCCGAGACGATGCTGCGTTCCGTACGCCGCCGGAAGACGGCCGACGAGATCGGATGCATCCGCACTGCAGCGGCGATCGCCGAGTCGGCCCTGCAGGCGTCCATCGACGCGCTGCACCCCGGCGTCAACGGGCGCACATTGCTCGGGGCGTTCGAAGGGCGCATGTGCGACTACGGCACCAGCACGCCGGCCTCGGAGGGCACGTTCCGCGCGACCGCACCGGCCAAGGCCGGTGGGCAGGCGCACTTCGACCGGCTCACCACTGGGCATCGCATCGACGACGGTGAGCTCGTCGCGCTCGCCGGCGGCGTGCTGTGGACCGGCTACGAAGGCAGCATCGGCCGCACGCGGCCGTGCCACGGACCGCGGGGCGGCTCGGTGCCGGCAGCACAACGCGCGCTGTACCGACGGTGGTACGAGGTGACGAGCCGCGTGCTCGAAAGCTGCCGCCCGGGCGCGACCGGCGCGGATCTCTTGGCCGCGTACACCTCGACCGGCGAACCGGTGACCGTTCGCCCGATCGCGACATCGATCGGAATCGGGTCGGAGGGACCCGTTGCCGGCTCTGCGTTGGGCGCCGAGTTCGATGCCACCCAGCGCATAGAAGCCGACATGGTCCTGACCGTACAGGCGCACGTCGCCGACGAGAGCGGGGGGTTCTTCGGACTCGACACGTTGCTCATCACCGCTGATGGGCCCGAGGTACTCACGACGTTGTCGCACGGTCCATTGGCGGCGCCTGAGTGCGCGGAATGACTGAGGGGATCGCGCGTGACTGTGGTCGCGCGTCCCTCCGGGAAGAGGGCGGAAGGGGGAGATTCCAGAGGGGGGTCGCGCGTCTCACGCCGGCCATGAATCGTGAAGATCACGGCAAGGAGGAGTGAGTTGCTTTCCAGTCATCGAGTCAGAGGCGCAATCGTCGCGTTCGTCGTGCTCGCTACCGGCATCGTCGGCATCGCGTCGAGTTCCGCCAGCACGTCGAGCGCAGTTCGCGGCTTCGACGGGTCGACGATCACCGTTGCCGGCATGGGGATCAAGGCACAGTTCCCCGGTGCAGAGGTGGGCGCCAAGGCGCGCATCCAGCGCTTCAACGACGACAACGAGGTCAAGGGCATCAAGATCAACTACGCGGAGTTCGCCGACGACGAGCAGGACACGGCGAAGTCGCTCTCCGAGGCCCGCCGGCTCGTGACGCAAGTGGGCGTGTTCGGAATCGTGGGTGACGAGTCGTCGACGAACCCGGGCGAGTACTTCGCCCAGCAGCACGTGCCCTACTTCGGATGGGCTTTCGACACCACCTACTGCAGCTCGAATCCCACCACGAAATTGTGGGGCTTCGGTTTCTACGGTTGCGTCGTCACCAACAATCCGAACTACGTGAACGGCTGGGGTTCCGACGTCTTCAAGCTTGCTTCGCAGGAGACCGGGAAGAAGCACCCGACCCTCGCGGTCAACTCCAACGACAACCAGTCGGGGAAACACACGGTGGAGGAGTACGCGGCGGCCTACAAGCTCCGTGGCTTCGACGTCGTGTTCCAGAAGGCCGACGTGCCCGAGCAGGTGTCGGACTTCACGCCGTACTCACAGGAGCTGCTCACCGCCGACGGCGGCAAGGCTCCCGACGTGATCGTGTGCGGCATGGGCTTCCAGTGCCTGACCCTGTGGCAGAGCCTGCAGGCCAGCGGGTACAAGGGCATCTACTGGTCGGGCCTCTACTCCGCGGGGTTGGCGAAGGCGCTGAGCGGCTCCTACGTCGGGATCGCGTCGCACAACCTCAGTGAATCGAACCCGAACATGGACCAGATGAAGGCGGACATCGAGAAGGTTTCCCCCGGCTTCAAGGTCGACACGGGCGCCGTCGGTGCCTACACCTCGACCGACATGTTCATCCAGATCATCAAGAAGCTGGCCGCCAAGGGGACGAGCAGCATCACGCCCGAGAACGTTCAGAAGATGGCCTCGACGATGAAGTGGGAGATGAAGGGAGTCGCCGGCCCGACGATCTACCCGAAGTCGACGGTCTGGTCGTTCCCGTACTGCCAGAGCCTGCTCAAGAGCAATGGCACGACGTTCGAGACGGTCGAGGACTACACCTGCTACACGACCTGGACGAAGCACCCGTAGGAGGCTTCGGTCCGCGATCACGCAATGAGGGGGGTGGCCATCGGCCACCCCCCTCGCCGTTTCGGGACGCGGCTGCGAATCGATGCCGGTTCAGCGGAACGTGATCGGAAGCTTGGAGTAACCCCGCACCGCGCTGCCGGTGTGCACGATGTCGGTGTTGTCCCAGTCGACGTTCCACTCGGGGAATCGCTTGAGCATCTCCTCGAGCACGATGCGCGCCTCGAGCCGAGCGAGCGACGCACCCATGCACACGTGGATGCCGAACCCGAACGAGAGGTGCCGCTCCATCATGCGCTCCACGTCGAGCACGTCAGGATCGGGGAATTGCCGCTGGTCGCGTCCGGTCGCGGCGGTGACCAGCACCACCACTGATCCTTCGGGCACGGTCTGCCCATGCCACGTGACGTCTCTCGTCGCGACGCGGGCCAGCGCCATCGACGGCGGCTCGAACCGGAGGATCTCCTCCACCGCGTTCGGAATGAGCGCCGGATTCGCCACCAGCTTCGCCCGCTGTTCCGGGAATTGCGCCAACACCGCACCGGCCCAGCTCGTGAAGCGCGCCGTGGTCTCGTTCCCCGCCGCCGACAACAGGTGGATGTAGCGCACCGCCTCCATGTCGCTGAGCTGGCGGGTGACACCGTGTTCGTCCTCGAATTCCATCGTCACCAGCGCGCTCATGATGTCGTCGGTGGGGTGGTCGCGACGGCGCAGCGCTTCCTCCATGAAGAACTCGCCCATCTTCTGGGCCGCGTCGTTGAAGGCGGTGCGGTCCTCGAACCCGACACCTTCATCGATGTGGAGTTGGGCATCGGTCAGCCGGCGCAGCTCCTCGAGCGCGGAGTCGGGGGTCCCCAGCATGGCGGCGATCACCATGCCCGGCACCCGGGCGCCGAAGTCGTCGACGAAGTCGAAGCCGCCGGAGCCGACCAGCTCGTCGAGGACCTGGCAGGCGAACTCGCGGACCCGGTCCTCGATCGTCTTGATCGCACGAGGGGTGAACGCCCGGCTCAGCATCTTCCGGTGCACCGTGTGCAGCGGCGGGTCCTCCGAGATCATCGACTCCGTGTACTCGTTCTGCCCGGCGCGGATCACTTCGAGGATGTCACCCCGGGCGGAACTGTACGTCTGGTAGTCGACCAGCGCCGTGAGCACATCGTCGAAGCGCGTCAGCGCCCAGAAGTCGTACTCCTCGTTCCGGTAGAGCGGCGCCTCCTCGCGCATCCGACGCCAGGTCGGATGGGAATCGGCGTGCAGATCCCAGTCGAACGGGTCCCAGGAGAGCTCGCCCGCCATGCGTCCTCCATTCCGCGCACACGTGACGGCGCGCTCGACTGACGTCAGCCGCGCAGGATGCCTTCCAGCGCGTCGGCCCCGGCCTGTGCAAACTCGCCGTCGAGCTCCTTGGTGAGGCCGCTCACCGCGATCGCCCCGAGGCACCGTCCGTCGAGCATGATCGGCGCGGCACCCTCGAACGCAGCCATGCCGGGCAACCCGACGAGACCGAAGAGACCTTCGTCGACCGCCTCCTCGAAGTTCTTCGACGGCACGTAGAACATCGCCGCGCTGCGGGCCTTGAGGTACGCGACATCGACGGTTCCGGGCGGGATGCCGTCCATCCGCTCCAGGTAGAGGAGGAACCCGCCGGGGTCCACCACGCAGACGATCAGGGACTCGTAGCCCTGGGCCTTCGCCGCGGCCTTCGACGCGTCCGCCAGCTGCTTGATGACGTCCAGGGTCAGCACGGGGCTGGTGGGCAGTTCCATGAGCAGGGTTCCTCCGGTCCGGGACTGGCGAGTCGGCGACTGGCGAGTCAGGGGATGATGATCGGCAGCTTCGAGTATCCGCGCACCGCGCTGCCGGTGTGCACGATGTCGGTGTTGTCCCAGTCGACGTCCCATTCGGGGAAGCGCTTGAGCACCTCCTCGAGCACGATGCGCGCCTCGACCCGCGCGAGGGCGGCGCCCATGCACACGTGGATGCCGAAGCCGAACGACAGGTGCCGCTCCATCTTCCGTTCGACGTCGAAGGTGTCGGGATCGGGGAACTGCCGCTGGTCGCGGCCGGTCGCCGCGGTGATGATGACGATCGGCGAACCCTCCGGGATGACCTGGCCGTACCAGGTGACGTCACGGGTCGCGACGCGGGCGAGCGCCATCGACGGTGGCTCGTAGCGCAGCAGCTCCTCGATCGCGTTCGGGATGAGCTCGGGATTCGCCACGAGCTTCGCCCGCTGGTCGGGGTGCTGGGCCAGCACCGCACCCGCCCAGCCGATGTGGCGGGCCGTCGTCTCGTTGCCGGCGGCCGACAGGAGTGCGATGTAGCGCACCGCCTCGAGGTCGTCGAGCTTGCGGGTGACGCCGTGCTCGTCCTCGTACTCCATGGTGACGAGCACGCTCATCATGTCGTCGGTCGGGTTCTTGCGCCGGGCCAGCACGTGCGCCATGAAGTAAGCGCCCGCCCGGGCCGACGCCTCCTCGAAGTTCGTGCGGTCGTCGTAGCCGACGCCCTCGTCGATGTGGATCTGGTCGTCGGCCAGGCTGCGGATGATGTCGAGGTCGGAGTCGGGCGTCCCCAGCATCGCGGCGATGACCATGCCGGGCACCCGGGAGCCGAAGTCATGCACGTAGTCGAAGCCCTTCGAGCCGACCTGCTCGTCGAGGGTGTTCACCACGTACTCGCGGACGCGGTCCTCGATCGTCTTGATCGCCTTGGGCGTGAACGCCCGGCTCAGCATCTTCCGGTGCACCGTGTGCAGCGGCGGGTCCTCGGAGATCATCGAGTCGGTGATCTCGTTGTTCCCCGCCCGGATCACCTCGAGGATGTCGCCCTTGTCGGAGCTGTACGTCTGGTGGTCGACCAGCACGTTGAGCACGTCGTCGAAGCGCGTCAGCGCCCAGAAGTCGTACTCGTCGTTCCGGTAGAGCGGCGCCTCCTCACGCATCCGTCGCCACGTGGGGTGGGAGTCGGCGTGGAGCGCGTAGTCGTAGGGGTCCCAGTGCAGATCGTCGGGCTGCACCACGGTTTCGGCCGCCATGGCTGCTCCTCGGCGTGCGGGGGCGTGCGGACGTGGCGGTTCCTCGCCACCACCACTCCGGCGAACGTACCGGTGGCCCGGCACTGCTCCGGTTGGACGCGGCGCCGAGGGCCGTTGCCGTAACCCACCCGCCCGGAGCTGTTGCTCGCATCGCGCGCGCCGCAGTTCGACACGCCGCACGCGCCGGCCGGAATTGCGAGTGGGGGTGGCGCCGGAGCGCCACCCCCACGGGCACGAGCGGTACGGCCGTGAGCGGCCGCGTGCGTTCAGTTGGTCGAGAGCGGGAACCACTGCTGGGTGCCGAAGGTCTTGGGCACGAAGCAGGTGGTCGGGAGCGGGCAGCCGTTGTAGAGGCCGTTCGCGTCCTTGGGCGTGTCGGCCTTGGCGTAGTGGAGCACCGCCACCTGGGCCTTGGTCGGCAGGTAGGGCTTGTTCTTGCCGTAGCCACCCTCGCCGTCGGAGCCGTAGGCCATCGGCGCCTTCGTGGTCTTCATGATGTTGGCGTAGACCTTGTCCCAGGTGAGGGTCTTGCCCGCCTTCTTGATCGCCGGCAACAAGATGTTGGCGACGTTGCACTCCTTGGCGGGGAAGTCCTCGGCGTACACGGTGCCGCCGATGTCCTGGCCGTAGGAGCCGGGCACGCTCTTCTGGCCGCTGCCGGCGTCGTACTGCTCACGGCACTTCGCCTCGAACGCCGAGTCGGCCTTGAGGCCGCTCAGGTCGGGCAGGCTCTTGAAGTCCGTCGCCGTGATGCACTGCATCCCGTCCACCGACTGCGGCATGTCCCGCACGTTGTCGGAGTCGGGCTGGCAGCCGCTGGCCTGGGTGTCCATTCCGAAGTACGCGAACTTCGCACCGATCTTGTCGGCCTCCTGGAAGAACGGTCGCAGCGACGAGAACGACTGCGTGTGGATCACGGTGTCGACCCCGGCGGCCTTCATGGTGTCGGCGGCGGCCGCGGAACCCTGGAAGATGGTGCCCAGGTTCGACGACAGGCCGTTGATCTCGACCTTGCTGGCGATGTCGTAGCCCTGCTTCTTCAGGAGCGCCTCGAGCTTGTCGCCGCCGGCCTTCAGCGTGGGCTCGTTGTTCGACAGGATCCCGATCTTGGCCGTCTTCGGGATCATCTTCTCCTTGGCGATGATCGCGGCGGTCGTCGCCGCGGTCACCTCGGTCGGCTCGCGGATCGCCACGAGGTTCTTCCCGGCCGCCTTCTGCACGCCGGTGCTGACCGAGTCGCCGTAGACGAACGGCGTCTTGTTGTCGACGGCGATGCAGGGGATGGCGGCGCTCTGGTACCCGGTGCCGTTCACCACCACGAACGGCTTGTTGTCCTGGGTGGCCTGGGTGCACACCTTGTCGAACGACGTGGCGTCGATCGGGTCCCACCCGAGCACCTTCACGTTCACCTTGCGGCCGTTGATCGGCCCGAAGGCATCGACGTAGGAGGTGAACTTCTTCGTGAAGCTCTCGTTGGTGGAGTTCGACGAGATGCCCTTGGACTTGAGCGTGTCGATGTCGGGGATGACCAGGACGATCTCGATCTGATCGTTGGTCACCCCCTGCTGCGCGGCCGGTACCGATCGGCGTGTGTGCGCGCCCGCCGGAAGCGCGGCGAGCGTGGCGATCACGGCCAGCGCGACGCCGGCGCCAACGGCACGCGTCGCCCGAGCGCGGATGGGTCGTCGGATCATGTGGATTCCCCCCGAGAGATGGTTGGCCGGTGCATCGCACCGAGCACAGTGGAAACTATGGCCTGAGCGATCGAAAGTCGAGTCACCCCTGCCGGTGGAGACTCGCGATCAGCCGAGCGTGGTGCCGCCCGAGTCGGTGCCCGCTCGCAGCACGGCGCCCGAGCGGGTCGCGGTGAGCGCACCGCCGTCGACGACGGCGCCGCCGTTCACCAACACGTGCTCGATCCCGAGCGCGTCGGCGACCAGTCGGCCCGCTCCGCCCGGGAGGTCGTAGCGCATCGTGACCTCGGTGGAGCCGACCGTGGCCGGGTCGAAGACGACGACGTCGGCCTTGGCGCCCTCCCGCAGCACACCGCGGTCGTGCAGGCCGTAGAACTCTGCCGGCACCTGCGTGATCATGTGCACCGCCTCCTCCACGTCGAGGAGGGAGTGGTCACGGGCGACCTCGAGCAGCCGCGTCGTGTACCCGGCGGTCGACATCATGTCGAGGTGGGCGCCGGCGTCGGAGCCGCCGATGCGGGCGCGCGGGTCGCGCCACACCTGCACGCGTGCCGCCCAGTTCTCCGGAGGTTCGTCTCCCACCAGCTTCACCAGCCCGGTGTTGAGCTCGTCGGCCAGCACGATGCGGCACATGGTGTCCCAGGCGTCGTCACCCTCGGCGGCCGCGATCTCGCCGATCGTCCGGCCCCGGTACTGCTCGTTCTCCGGCGCGACCACGTCGGCGACGGTGTAGGTCGACCAGTCCGCGAGCTGCAGCATCCGGTTGTCGGGTTGCTGCGCACCCGCGGCGAGGCGGGCCCGCACCTCGGGGTCGCGCAGCGCCTCGAGCTTCTCCTCGTAGGGCAGGAGCATCACCCGCTCCCACCCGGGCATGACGTCGAGGATCGCTCCGGAGCGGAAGCTCAGCCGCAGGCCGCCGCTGCCGCCGGGGAGGGTGAGGGCCACGATGCGCCCACCGCGCTCGGCGGCGAAGTCGCCCGCGGCGAGCTGGCGCTCCACGTGGTCCATCAGGTCCGCGTTCACGACGAGCAGGTTCCAGTTGACGCTGCGGCGCCCCGCGACCGACATGGCGGTCATGAGCTCGAAGGTCCAGGGCTCGATCGCCCCCGACTGCGGGTTGATCTCGAGCGACGTGCCGTCGTAGTCGGACAGCATCCCGGCGAGCGCGACCAGCTCCGACTCGAGGGCGTAGCGCGACGGCACCATGTTGCCCTCGGCGTCGTTGTGCGCTCGCGACCACGACGACGAGAAGCCGAACGCCCCCACCTCGAGCGCGTCGCGCAGGAGCGTCTGCATCGCCCCGAGCTCCTCGGAGGTCGACTCGCGTCGGGTCGCGTCCGCGCCCATCACCACCCGGCGCAGCGCCGAGTGGCCGACCATGAATCCGGCGTTGACCCCGAGCGTGCCCTCGAGCCGGTCGAGGTAGCCGGCGGTCGAGGTCCAGTCCCACGGGACACCCTGACGGAGCGTCTCGAGCGGGATCCCCTCGACGCGCGCCAACATGCTCATCAGGTACTCGCCGTCGGCCGCATCCCCGCTGAGCGGCGCGATGCTGAATCCGCAGTTGCCGGCCACGACGCTCGTGACACCGTGCAGTGGCGAGGGCGTGAGCGCGCCGTCCCAGAACACCTGCGCGTCGTAGTGGGTGTGCAGGTCGATGAAGCCGGGCGCCACCACCTTGCCGGTGGCGTCGATCGTCCGGGCGGCCTCGGCGTCGGCCGCGCCGATCACCGCGATCCGGTCGTCGACGATGCCCACGTCGGCGCGACGGGCCGGCGCGCCGGTGCCGTCGACGACCAGGCCGTTGCGAATCAGGGTGTCGAACATTTCCGCAGTCTCCCCGACGCGCCGCGCGCGTCGTTCCTGGTGCGCGTCGTTACTGATGCGCGATGACGGGTAGGTACTCGTAGCCCCGGGTCGGGCCACCGCGCACGAGGCGGGCCTCGTCGGCGACGACCTCCCAGTTCGGCGTCTTCTGGAGCAGCTCCTCGAGCGCGACCCGGGCCTCGAGCCGGGCGAGGTTCGCCCCGAGGCAGAAGTGCGCGCCGTAGCCGAAGCTGACGTGGCGTTCGGCCTTCCGGTGGATGTCGAACTGCTCGGCGTCGTCGCCGAACTGCCGCTCGTCGCGGTTGGGTGCGCCGCCCACCACGAGGACGATCGACCCCGCCGGCACGGTCTGACCGTGGAACTCCGCGTCGGCGGCGACGGTCCGACCGAACGCGTAGGCCGGGTTCTCGCAGCGCAGCACCTCCTCGACGGCGCCGCCGATCAGCGTCGGGTCGGCGACCAGCTCGGCCCGTTGCCCGGGGTGGTCGCTGAGCACGCGGGCGCACCATCCGATCAGGAGACCGGTGGTGTCGTTGCCCGCGGCCGCGATGAGGTTGAGGTAGGTGAGCAGCTCCTCCCGGTGGAGGTGCCGGGTGGTGCCGGTCTCGTCCTCGAACTCGGTCTCGAGCAGGCGGGTCATGAGGTCGTCGGCCGGGTGGTCGACGCGCCAGTCGACGTAGTCGTTGAACGCACTGCTCACGGCCGTTCGGTCGGCCTCGGTGCCCATCGGGCGGTGCATGGTCTCGAGGAAGTGGTCGCGCAGGAGCGGCTGGTCGGCCTCGGGGATGCCGAGCAGGAGCCCCATGACGCGCATCGGGATCTCGCGCGCGAAGTCGGCCATCATGTCGAACTGCTCACGGCCCACCAGGGTGTCGACCGTGCGGGCGCAGAAGTCGCGGACGTCGTCCTCGATCTGCATCACGGCACGCGGCGTGAACACCCGCGAGAGCCGCGCGCGGTGGAAGGTGTGGAACGGCGGGTCCTCCCAGATGAAGAGCCCGGGGTCGACCGGCATCCCGGCGAGCATGGCCTCGAGGACCGTGCCCTTGCCGGAGATGAACGTCTCGCGGTCCTGGAGCATGCACTCGACGTCGGCGAACCGGCTGATCGCGTAGAAGCCGTGCTCCTCGTTGTGGTACAGCGGAGCGTCGTCGCGCAGCTGTCGGTAGACGTCGTGGGGGTCCTCGTAGATCTCGCGGTTCCACGGATCCCAGTAGACGTCGGTCGCAGTCGTGCTCATGCTCTGTCGATCCCCCTCGTTCGGCCGGTGGCCCCTGGCAGTCGTTCCGATGGTCCGGTCAGCCGGTGCGGGTGAAGCGCGGCGTCTCGGGAGTGACGGCCATCTGCATCTTCGGGGCGAAGATCTTGCGCAGCGTGCGCGCCGGGCCCTCGGTGCTGACGTCGGCGCGGCCGTGCTGCACGGCCAGGTTGTCCCAGATCACGAGGTCACCCTGGCGCCACTCGTACGCGAACGTGTGCTCGGGCGCGTAGAGGACTTCGAAGAGGGTTGCGAGCAGCGCCTCGGACTCGTCCCGCGGGAGGTCGCACACCTCGAGCGTGCACTGCTCGCACACGTAGAGGATGGTGCGCCCGGTCCGCGGGTGTCGGTACGCGATCGGCGCGACCGTGGTCGTCTCCTCCGTGCGGACCGGGATGAGCACCTCGCCGTCGTCGTAACGACCGCGGTCGACCTGCCCGGTGGTGTGCAGCGCACGCAGGTCGGCGAGCCGTTCCTTCAGCTCGTCGGGCAGCTCGTCCCAGGCCCGCACCCCACTGGTGTACAGGGTCGGGATCGAGGGCTGCTCCACGTGCTCGCCGTAGAGCGACAGGGCCTCGAAGACCTGGTCGGACCACATCGCGTCGGAGTGCCAGAGCAACCGGCCGAACGGCGCGATGCCGCCCTCTTCCTTGTTGGAGATGTACGACAGCTTGCGGGGGCCGTCGGGGGCCGCGCCCGGGAGGGGTCGATCGACGAGCTGGTACGTGAGCAGCTCCTGGCCGGCGACGTCGATCTCGACGTCGCGGAACACCAGCAGGCCCCGCTCGTCGAAGAGCGAGCGCAGCTGGTCGACGTCGGCCTCACCGAGCGGTGCGCGGAGGTCGGCGCCCTCGATCTCGGCGCCCAGCTCGGGGGTCAGATTGCGGATCGTCCATTCGGGCATCGAACACTCCTCGATGATTGCGCTCCGCCGGTCGCGACACGGCGAAGGCGGCGTGGTCGCACGATAGTGCGGACAATGTGAAGCTGTCGATCTGCCGCACGTTCAGGTGGGTCCCCCTCGTGGTCCGCTACATAGTAACTACTACGGAACGGGGGTTGTCAACCACCACGACGGCCCCTTCCGGGGCGGCCGCGTCAGTCGAGGTCGTAGCCGCGGGCCAGCGCGGACTCCCGGATCGTGCTCGCGATCCCGTGCACGAGGAGTCGGCGCAGCGGGGCTTCGTCGACGTTGCGGACGAGCTTGACGATCGCGTCGTCGGGGAACTCCGCGATGAGGCGCGCGATCGCCCACGACGAGAGGTAGCCGCGCAGCGTCATGAAGGCGAACAGGCAGAGGTCCTCCTCGGCCGCCACGTCGCCGAGCGCCTGCTGCAGGAGGGCCTGGGCCAGTCGGTCGAAGGCCTCGCTGTGTGAGCGCCGGAGCTCCCGCCGTTCGCCCGCTCGCATGTTCGGGTTCGCCGAGAGGTCGAGGAGGATCTGCACCTGCACGAGGTACGCCGGCTGCTCGTAGTGCTCCGCGAGGACGCACATCATGCTCCAGAGGCGCTCCTCGAGGTTCGTCCCCTCCAGGGTCGCGTTGGTGACGCGCTGCTCCATCGTGGTGCCGATGTCGTTGACCACGTCGAGCATGAGCTGCTCGCGTGACCCGAACAGGTGCTGGATCGATCCCCACGTCACGCCGGCCCGGCGCGCGATCTCGTTCGAGCTCGCCTTGTAGTAGCCGACCTCGACGACGGACGCGATGGCGGCGTCGAGGATGCGTCTCCGTGTGTCCTGCGCGTCCCGTCTTTGACGCGGTGCCCCGTTCGGTGATGCCATGGCGTCGAATCCTAAGGCGGTGCTCCGTGTCCCCGCGTGCTCAGTTGGCCCGCGTGTCCAGTTGGAGGGTGGCGAAGATGGAGTGGCAGCGGTCGAACGTGACCATCGAACGATCGGCCGACGACGTGTGGGCGGTGATCCGCGACTTCGGCGACCTCCGGTGGTACCCCCACGTCGAACGCTGCGAGATGGAGGGCGACGACCGCACGACCTGGAAGGACGGGTCGGACCTGGCGAGCGTGGAGCGCCTCGTCGAGCACGACGACGCGGCGCGCTCCCAGGCCTACGTCCTGGTCGACTTCGTGGGTCCGACCGTCGTCCCGCGCGACGGAGGCCGCACCCTCGACGCGCGGACCCTGATCGGCCGTCACCGGGCGACCCTCGCGGTCACGCCGACGGGGGAGGGGTGGTGCCGGGTCGACTACGACGTGGCGGTGGAGGGCGACGACGAGACGGCGCGCTCGATCGCGCACGGATACGGTGAGGCCATCGCCCACCTGAAGGCGACGCTCGAGGCGGACGGCGCACCTGCGCCCATCGAACAGGAGGACCGCATGGGGGCCATCGAGGACATCGAGGAGATCAAGCACGTGCGGGCGACCTACGGGCGCGCCGCCGACGTCCGGGACTGGGACCTGCTCCGCACGACCATCACCGACGGCTACTCGTGCGACACCGGCGCGGGGCCCACGGTCGGCGCCGACGCCTTCATGGAACGGGTCAAGACGAATCCGGCCGGCATGACGACCGCGCATCACGCGTTGATGCCGGAGATCACGCTCACGTCGCCGACGACCGCGACCGGGATCTGGGCGGTGCACATCATGGCCCGCTTCGACGACGGGCGGGCCGTCGACAGCTTCGGTCACTACCACGACACCTACGAGAAGGTCGACGGGAAGTGGCGCCTCAACAGCCTGCGGCTCGAGTGGCTGCACGGGAAGGGCCGCGACCAGAAGTGACGCGCCCAGAAGTGACGCGCCGGCGCCGGGGTGTGCCGGTCAGAAGTTGAGGGGCGACGTCTTCGGCCCGCCGATGCCGCCGAGGGTCAGCCATTCGTCGAACCCGGTGATCGCGGAGAGCTCGGGGTGGCGCTCGAGCACCGCGGGGTCGAGCGAGACGGTCCAGTTCTCCTGACCGCGGATGAACGGGGGCGTGAACGTGGCGAACACGCCGCGCCGCTTCTCGTCGCGGGTGCGGTTCAGGCCCGTCGCATGGTGGAGGCGACCGTCGACGACGGCCATCGTCCCGGCCGGCCCGGTGAGCGCGGTGGGTACCGGGGGTGCGAGCTCGTAGGACGGGTCGGTGCCCGACTCGTGACTGCCGGGCACGACCAGCGTCGCGCCGTTCTCGGCGGTGAAGTCGTCGAGGAACCACGCGACGTTCGTGGCGAGGATGTAGGGCCACGGGCCGGGCAGGTACCCCTGATCGGTGTGGAGGCGTCCGATCTCGTGGTCGCCGCCGGGCGCGGTGATGTTGGCCGAGAGGTTGCCGAGCAGCACGTCGGGACCCATGCGCGCCTTGACGAACTCGAGCGCGAGGGGATGGATCGCGAGCTCGACGAACTCGTCGCCCCGGTTCAACAGCGCCCAGACCCGCTGGTTGACCAGCCCCGGGCCGTAGCGAGGTGCCGTCCCCGCGGCGTCGTCCTCGGCCGCGGCGCGGTCGAGCGCGTCGCGCGCCCGGGCCACGGTCCGGTCGTCGAGCACCCCGGGGATCACGCAGTACCCGTGCGTGTCGAGGTCGCGGAGCGCGGATTCGACGACGCCTCGGTCGACGGTGGAATTCGTCATGCCAGCTCCCCCCGGATCAGGCCCCCGGAGCGTCGGCGGCGGGTGCCGCGGGCGCCGTGGGCGCCGCACCGGCGACGCCCGACCGCTGGATCGCCCGCTGGTCGGTGCCGAGGTACGACGCGATCACCGCAGGGTTGGCCCGCACCTCGGCGGGGTTCCCCTCGGCGATCACTTCGCCGGCTTCGAGGCAGTAGATCCGGTCGCTGATCGACATCACCATGGGCATGTCGTGCTCGATGATGAGGATGGCGCAGCCGAGGTCCCGCTGGATCTCCTTGATCAAGCGGACCGAACGCCTCGGTCTCGCGCTGGGCCACCCCGGCCGTCGGTTCGTCGAGCAGCATGAGCCGCGTGTCGAGCGCGAGGAGCGCGCCCAGCTCCACGATGCGGCGGCTTCCCGTCGACAGCTCGCTCAGCAGGTTGTCGGCGTACCGACCGAGTCCGAGGTAGCTGACGATGGCCTCGGCCTGCTTGTGCTTGCGGCGCTCCGCGAAGGGCGACGGGGGCAGCCCGGTCAGCGACGGGATGAGCAGCGAACGTTCCCGGGCCTCGAGCGCGACCATCAGGGTCTCGCGCACGGTGAGCCCACCGAAGATGCGGGCGTTCTGGAAGCTGCGGCCCATGCCGTGACGCGCCCTCCGGTAGGGCGCCATGCCGTCGAGCCGATCGCCGAAGACCTCGACGGTCCCCGACGACTTGACCGTGCCCGAGATCGCGTTCATGAGGGTGCTCTTGCCGGCGCCGTTCGTGCCGATCAGGCCGACCACCTCGCCCGGCCGCACCTCGAGGCTCACGCCGTTCACCGCGAACACGCCACCGAAGCGGACCTGGACGTCGTCGGTGCGCAGGGGCAGCACCGGCGTTCCCGAGTCGGCGGCCACGTCCTTCGAGCGGTCGCGCGTGGAGAGCGTGGTGATGTCGGAGGTGGCCCGGCCCTTCTGCGGTTCCCAGTTGGTTCGCCGCGCCACGTACTCGAGGAGCATGTCCCGGCCGCTCTGGAGCACCGAGATGAGACCGCCCGGCACGTACATCAGCAGGATCAGCATGCCCAGACCGCTCGCGAACAGCTGCAGCTCCTGGGTGTTGCTGAAGACGATCGGGATGGCCACGACCACGATCGTGCCGAGGATCGCGCCGGTCACCGAGGTCAGACCACCGACGACGGCCACCGACAGCACCCGGATCGACTGCTCGGGGGTGAAGTAGATCGGGGAACATGGTGGCGTTCTGGGCGGCGAAGAGCCCACCGGCGAACGCGGCCACCCCGCCCGAGATCCCGAACGCGATGAGCTTCGCCCGCGTGGGCGACACGGTGTACGCCGCCGCGTTGGTCTCGTTGTCGCGCACCGCGAGGAGCGAGCGACCCATGCCGGTGCGCCGGAAGTGGGTGACCATCGCGATCACCAGGAGGAGCGCGCCGAAGCACATGTAGTAGTACGCGTCCTTGTCGGACGCGAGGTCGTGGCGGCCGAACAGCGGGAAGTCGATCACCGGGGGCGTGAGGCGCGTGCCGTAACCGGTGAAGTAGGTGTTGAGCTTGCTGATGGTCAGGAAGTAGTCGTTCACTGTCAGCGCGAAGCCGAGCGTGATGACGGCGAGATAGAGGCCGCGCACCCGGAGCGCGGGTATCCCGATCACGATCGCGATGCCGATACCCCACAGCGTCCCCAGCGCGACCGAGGGCAGGAACCCCATCTGCTGGCCGTAGTAGGCGGTGAGGTAGGCGCCGATGGCCACGAAGGCGAACTGGCCGAGCGACAGCTGGCCCGCCCATCCGGTGAGCACGGTGGCCGACACCGCCACCATCAGGAAGATCAGGATGCCGGTCATGTCGTTCATGTCCGACGCGTTGTTGTAGAACGCGGGGATGGCCAGTCCGAGGGCCAACAGCAGCACTCCGCCCGCGTAGCGCACCGTGCGCGCCAGCGGGTGGCTGAGCAGCTCGGCGCGGGCGGCACGGCTGCGCGGGGTGAGCGTCCAGGCCGAGTCGTCGGAGTGCTGGGAGCGCGCCCGGAAGAGCACGACGACGATCAGCAGGAGCAGGGTGGCCAGCGTCTCGGTGCCGGGCGCGAAGTTGGCGAGCACGAGCTGCTGGGTCAGCCCCGACCACGACGCCGCCGAGCATCGCCAACGGGAACGACGCCATCGCCCCGAACAGCGCCGCCACGAGCGCGCTCAGGAGCAGGTTGGGCCCGAGGGCCACGGTGATGTCGTTGGTCCGCTGGTTGAGGACCGGTGCGGCGATCACCGCGCCGATCGCGGCGACGATGCCGGCGACGATCCAGACCTGGGTCGACACCGCCTTCACGCGCACACCGGCGAGCGACGCCGCGCTCGGGTTGTCGGCGGCCGAGCGCACGGAGAGTCCGAAGCGGGTGTAGCGCAGGACGACGGCCAGCACGATCACCACGATGGGCACGACGATCAGGACGATCAGCTGCTCGCCGCGGAGCACGAGGTTGTCGATGGTCCACGAGCTGTTGAAGGCCGTCGGGAAGTCGCGGTTGTCCTCGACGATCGGCAGCTGCAGCTGCACGAGCAGGATCACCTGGGCCACACCGATGGTCGCGACGAACAGCAGGAGCCGGGGCTGCTTGAACAGCCGCCGCACCACGAGCAGTTCGGTGAGGCCTCCGCACAGGGCGCCGGTGGCGATGGCCACGATCAGCGCGACCCAGAACGGCCAGCTGTAGTTGACGATGAGCAACGACAGGATCGACGCGCCGAGCGCCCCGAACTGGCCCTGCGCGAAGTTGATGACGCCCGACGCCCGGAACACGAGCACGATGCCGATGGCGACGAGCGCGTAGACCAGGCCGCGGATGATGCCGTTGAAGACGATCTGCTCGGAGATCAGCAGCCCGAGGCTCATCAGGCACCCTCTCCGGACAGGAAGACCGCGCGGAGCAGGTCGTCGCGCTCGAGCAGTTCCTGGGCCGGTCCTTCGAAGCGCACCCGACCGCGTTCCATGAAGATGGCGCGGTCGGCGATCGCCAGCGCGACGTTCACCGACTGCTCGACGATCACCATCGTGACCCCGGTGGTCCGCAGTCCCTGCACGACCTCCAGGAGGTCCTGGACCACGAGCGGCGCGAGACCGAGGGAGAGCTCGTCGATCAGCAGCAGCTCGGGTTCGAGCATGATCGCCTTCGACAGGGCCACCATCTGCTGCTGGCCGCCCGAGAGCGAACCGGCGCGGGTCTTGATGTGCTGCTTCAACGCCGGGAACGTCTCGTAGACGGCCTCGACGCGTTCCTTGCGCTTCGCCGGGTCCTCGATGAGCCAGCTGCAGATCTCGAGGTGCTCGGCGACGGTCTGGTTCGGGAAGATGGCCTCCCCTCCGGGCACGAGGCTCATCCCCATCGAGACCCGGATCTCGGGGTCGGTGAGGGTGATGGTCTTGCCGTTCATCCGCACCACGCCGCGATCGGGCAGCACGAGGCCGCTGACCGCCTTGAGCAGCGTGGACTTGCCGGCGCCGTTGGTGCCGAGGAGCGCGAGGACCTCGCCGCGTTGCACCTCGAGGTTGACGTCGAAGAGGATCTGCACCGGCCCGTACGACGTGTCGAGGTTGTGCACCTGCAGCACCGGGACGTGCTCGGGGTCGGCGGCGATGCGCTTCTGCTCCTCCTGCTCGTCGAGCAGCTCCTCGACCACCAGCGAGATGTCGCGCTTCATGAAGCGTGCACCGCGGATGACGAGGAGCCCGCCGAGCAGGGCAGAAGACCGGCACCGCGGCGAGGATCGCGGTGCGCTCGCCGTACTCGTCGGCGACGGCCGCGATGAGCAGGCCGCCGAAGAACCCGCCGAGGAGGAAGATGTAGAAGCCGACCAGCGCGAACGCCTGGGCCCGCATCTTGTACGGCACGACGGCCGAGATGATCGCGTTGACCTGCGTGAAGGCCGCGAACTGGAATGCGTTGGCGATCGCCAGGAAGAGGATCAGCGGCTCGACCGCGTCGAAGAGCACGCCGACCGTGACGAACAGGCCGTAGAAGATCACGCTGATACCGAAGAACCACACCGCCCGGCGCGGGTCCCTCCGGAACAGCCGGTCGCCCAAGCGCCCGGCGAACGGCATGACGAAGATGGCGGGCAGGTAGGTCAGCGACAGCACCCAGCCGCGCTTGTAGGCGTCGAAGTGGTAGGTCTCCTCGAACAGGAAGCTGAGACGGGACGTGACGCCGATGAGGGCGAACCCGAGGATGCCGATGCCGACGACGAGGTAGTGGAACGTCTTCACCTTCCGGAGGCGGGCCGAAGCCGCGCTCAACCGGACCGGCGGGTCCGCCGAGTCGGACAACTCGGAGCCGAGCACCGCCTCCTGCTCGTTCTTGCCCCGCTTGGGCTCACGCAGGAAGAACAGGGTGATGGCGATGAGGAGCGCGGGGATGGCGATCGCCACCATCGCCCAGCGCCAGCCGTCGACCCCGCCCGCGGCCGCGGCGACACCGCCGACGAAGAACGGTCCGACCACCAGGCCGAGCGGTCGCCCGACCCCCTCCCAGGCGAACATGCGGGTGCGGACCTTGATCGGGTACTGGTCGGCGATCAGCGAGGGCGCGATCGGGAGGCGGGCGCCCGCGAACAACCCCGAGGCGGTGCGCACGATGCCCATCACGAACACCTGCGAGATCACGCCGGTGAGCATGATGAACCCCGACCACAGCACCGTGGCCCCGGCGAGGATCTTGGTCCGGTTGTAACGGTCGGCGAGCCAGGCCCACAGGAGCGTGGAGCACACCAGGGCGACGCCGCCCAGCGACGCGAGACCCTGCAGGGTCGTCTTGCTGACGTCGAGGCTCTTCTGGATGTCGGGGCCGAGCACGTTGAACGAGACCGACTCGAAGGTCTCGATCACGTTCACGAGCATCAGCGCGGTGATCATGAACGCGCCGCCGACCTTCAGGCCCTGGCGCACCGACATCTGCTCGCCGCCGACACCGGGCAGGAGATCGTCGGGGAGGAGCTCGCCCGCTTCCGCCGCCTCTTGCGCGGCACGACGGGCCTCTTCCTCGGAAACGACGACCGCGGTCAATGCCGCGGCGTCACTCACGTTGCTCACCGCTTCCCCCCTCGTGCTCAGCGGTTGACCTCTGTACCGCGTGCTCTCGTCCCGGTCACTGCGTCGTCCCGGGGTTCCACGCGATCGTGACTGGACGCTGCATCGCGTTCAACGTACGGTAGCGCGTACTACGTGCCCACGGGAGTGCCGGGGGCCAAGGGGGGTAATGAGAATGTTCCGCCGTTCAACCCGCGTCCTCGTGGGTTTCATCGTCATCGCGGCGACCGCCGCGCTGCTCGCGATCCCGGCGACCGCCAGCTCGCGACAGAGCGTGCGGTCCGCCCAGCAGGGCGTCACCAAGGACCAGATCGACGTGGTCCTGATCTATCCGGACATCGACGGCCTCAAGGCCAAGGGCGTCAGCTCCCGCAGCTCGAACAAGGCCTTCGCCGACAAGTTCACCGCCTACGTCGACGCCTACGGCCCGATCAACGGCCGCAAGGTGAACGTCATCTCGATCCCGTGGGACCCGATCGACCCCACGTCGTTCGACCGCGTCTGCACCCAGGCCACGCAGGACACCAAGCCGCTCGTGGTGGTGAACGGCACCGGCTACAACTCCTCCGCGTTCCCGTGCATCGCGATCGACAACAAGACGCCCTTCATGACGGGTGACGAGGTCTCGAAGACGCTGTACAAGCCGGCGGGCAAGAACCTGGTGACGATGCGGGAGCCCACCGAGGTCACCGCCGCCACCGCGGCCAGCATCTACAGCGCCCAGAAGATCATCCCGAAGACGGCCAAGATCGGGATCGTCTCGAACAACCAGCCCGAGCTCAAGGCGGCGGCTGACAAGTTCGAGGCCGACATGAAGAAGAAGGGGTACGACGTCGTCGGCAAGGTCGAGATCAACGGCCTGTCGGCGAACTTCGGCACCATCTCCCAGGGCGCGTCGGCCGCGGCCGACACCCTGAAGTCGGCCGGCGCCGACACGATCATCCAGGCGCAGTCGTTCCAGGCCGTCAAGCCGTTCTTCACCGAGTCGGAGAAGATCGGGGCCAACTGGAAGTACTACGCGATGGACATCCAGGGCAACGGCTGCCGTCCTTCGGGTTCGGCGGCGGCCACGCTGCCCAAGTCGGCGGATGGCATGCTCTGCGTCACCGCGCTGGACTTCGTGACCAAGCCCGACCTGAGCGGGACCAAGAAGGACACCGCGGTCGAGGCGAAGTGCCGGGCCGACTACGAGAAGGCAACCGGTCTCAAGACCCAGCCCGGGATGTACAGCGGCGGCGCCGAGATCAACGGCGTGACCTACGAGAACGACTTCCCGGACACCGAGTGCAACCTGACCAACATCCTCCTGCCGGCGATCAAGAAGGCCGGCAAGGACCTCACCTGGGACAAGGTGTACGCCAACATCCTGAACACCAAGAGCATCCCGGCGGCGCGCATGTCCGACGGAACGGGTGGCTACTCCAAGACCAAGTTGTGGTTCCCGAACAAGGCCGAGGTGGCCGAGCTCCGCTACGCCGACAAGGACACGCCGAAGGACGCCACCACCGGCCTCTACAACGGGTGCACCGTGCCCGCGAGCTGCTGGGTCCCGAAGGTGTACGCCGGCACGCAGTGGTTCCCGCTCACGAACGGCTGAGCGGGGCATCCGCCCGCATCGGTGGGCGGTGACCACGGACTGACAGCGACGCGGTGGGAGGCGCTCCGGCGCCTCCCACCCGCGTCCGCCCCACCCGCGTCCGGCGGGGGTGACTCGACTTTCGATTGCCCGCGTCATAGTTTGCGCATTGCACGGTGCGAATGTGCCCGTGCACCACTTCATCGGGGGGAACTGCCAGATGATCCGACGACCGACCCGCTCTCGGGCGACGCGAGCTGCCGTGGCCTGTGCCGCGGTGGCGCTGCTCGCCACACTCGTTGCGCTTCCGGCGGGCGCGCGCACGCGTCAGGCCGTGCCGGCCGCGCAGCAAGGGGTGACCAAGGACCAGATCGACCTGGTCCTGATCTACCCGGACATCGACGCCCTGAAGGCGAAGGGCATCAGCTCCCGGAGCTCCAACAAGAGCTTTGCCGACCGGTTCCAGACCTACGTCGACGCCTACGGCCCGATCAACGGCCGCAAGGTGAATGTGATCCCGATCACGTGGGACCCGATCGACCCGACGTCGTTCGACAAGGTCTGCACGCAGGCCACCCAGGACAACAAGCCCTTCGTGGTGGTGAACGGCACCGGCTACCAGTCGTCGGCGATTCCGTGCATCGCGATCGACAACAAGACGCCGTTCGTCATCGGCGACGAGGTGTCGCAGACGCTGTACAAGCCGGCGGGCAAGAACCTGGTCACGATGCGCGAGCCGACCGAGGTCAACGCGGCGACCGCCGCCAGCATCTACACCAACGAGAAGATCATCCCGAAGACGGCCAAGATCGGGATCGTCTCCAACAACCAGCCCGAGATCAAGGCTGCGGCCGACAAGCTCGAGGCGACCCTCAAGAAGAAGGGCTACAACGTCGTCGCCAAGCCGGAGATGAACGGCCTGTCGGCGAACACCGGCACGATCTTCCAGGGCGCATCGGCCGCGGCCGACACGCTGGCGGCTGCGGGCGCCGACACGGTGATCCACATGCAGTCGCTCACCTCGATCAAGCCGTTCTTCACCGAGGCTGAGAAGAACGGTTCCACGTTCAAGTACTACGGCATGGACATCCAGGGCAACGGGTGCCGCACCTCGGGCTCGGCCACCAAGTCGCTGCCGAAGTCGGCGGACGGCATGCTCTGCGTCACCGCCGAGGACTTCGCGACGTTGCCCGACCTGAGCGGCATCAAGAAGGACAGCCCGACCGAGGCGAAGTGCCGCTCCGAGTACGAGAAGTTCACGGGCCTCACGACCACGCCGGGCATGTACAGCGGTGGTGACGTGATCAACGGCGTCACCTACGAGAACGACTTCCCGGTCAGCGAGTGCAACCTGGCCAACATCCTCTTGCCGGCGATCAAGAAGGCGGGCAAGGACCTCACCTGGGACAAGGTGTACGCCAACATCCAGAACACCAAGAGCCTGCCGACGGCGAAGCTGAGCGGCGGCACGGGCGGGTTCTCGAAGACCAAGCCGTACTTCCCGAACAAGCTCGAGGTCGCGAAGCTCCACTACGCCGACAAGGACACGCCGCAGGACGCCACCACCAAGCTCTTCAACGGGTGCACGGTGCCCGCGAGCTGCTGGGTCCCGACGGTGATCAACGGCAAGCAGTGGTTCCCGATCCAGACGAACTGACGCTCTGACCCGGCGACGCCGGACGAGTGGGACTCCGGTCCCGGGAGTGGGAGGCGCTTCGGCGCCTCCCACTCTCGTTCACCCTCGTTCCGGGGTGCCGGTCATTGTGGTCGCTATGGATGCGCGCCTACGCTGCACCCAGCAAGAATTTCGAGACGACCAGGGAGACACCATGACCGAGCTCTCGATCCGGAACCTGCACCCGGACTTCGGCGCGGAGATCCGCGGGATCGAGCCGCGTCCGTCGCTCGATGCCGACACCGTCGCGCAGCTCCGCGCGTTGTTCGACGACCGTTCCGTGCTCGTGTTCCCCGAGCTCGACGCCGACGCCACGTTCCAGCGCTACCTCGTGTACACGCTGCTCGGCCTCGAGCCGCCGGTCGAGGATCCCGAGCAACTGCTGAAGGTCCAGCACGTGTCGAACGTCCACGAGGACGGCGCGGCTCCCGTACGGTCGACTGCTCTTCCACTGCGACAACATGTTCGCCCGCACCCCCCAGCCGGCCATCTCCCTGTACGGCCTGAAGGTCGAGCAGCCCGCCGCGCCCACCCGCTTCTGCGCGATGGGCCCGGCCTGGGACCGTCTGCCCGAGCCGCTCAAGACGCGGCTGGCCGGGCTCGAGGCGCGTCACGGCTTCGACCACCGCTACCCGAACCGCGGCGCCGACGAGGACGTCATCGACGCGTGGTTCGAGAACTCGCTCTCCACGGTACGGCCGATGGCGTTCCGCCACCCGCGCACCGGGCGGACGCTGCTCTACGTCGCGCAGCAGTCCACGATCGAGATCATGGGTGTGTCGCAGGCGGAGAACGAGGAGCTCCTCGAGGAGCTCTTCACCCATCTCTACGCGCCCGAGCACCAACTCGTCCACCCATGGGTCGAGCAGGACCTCGTGGTCTGGGACAACATCGCCATGCAGCACGCCCGGGGGCCCGTCGCGCTCGACGGTCCCGAGCGGACGTTGCGCAAGATCACCGGACCGATCAGCCTCGACGCCGACGAGCTCGAGGGTCTCAACCCGGTGCACGAGAAGACGGCCCGCATGTGACGAGTCCTCCCGCCGGTTTCACCCGACGGGAGGATGTGGCGCGAACCCGTCTTCGTCAGGATCTTGAACGATCCCCGTCCGGGGACGACGATGCGAAGGGGTGGTTCACGTGGTGCTCGCGATGTCTGCTGGGGGATGGATCGGTGTCTTCATCGGCCTGGTCATCTGGGTGGCGTTGGCCTTCTGGCCGGCGCGCGTCGCCGGTCGCAAGGGCCACAGCTTCTTCGGTTACTTCATCCTGAGCCTGGTGTTCTTCCCGCTCGCGCTGATCATGGCGTACGTGGTCCGCGACCGGACCGTCGGCGCCTCCAACCCTTGATCGACCGCGAGGGCTCGCGGACCGCCGTCCGCAGCGCGTTTCAACCGAGACGCAGCGTCTCCAGCGGTTCGAGCCGGGCGGCCTTCACCGCCGGATAGCGGCCGGCGACGACGGCCACGCCCACCGCGAGCCCGATCCAGATCGGCATCTTGGCGTAGTTCACGACCACCACCCAACCCGCCAGGTCGGACACGAGATAGACGATGCCGACACCCAACACCGCGCCGACGAGACCACCGAGCAGCCCGACGAAGAGGGCTCGCCCGGGCGCAGCCTTGCAGAAATCCGCTTCACGGGGGTCTCGGGCTCGCACGTCGGCGTCGTTGCCGATCGGTCGCCCCCTGGCTAGCGTCGCCCCGGACCCGAGCCAGGGGAGAGGCGCCCGCCGTGACCGACATCCGGAGCCGTCGTGCCAACGAGCTCGCCGAGTCGCGCCGCTGGCTGATCCTCGGGGTGCTGTGCTTCAGCGTGCTGGTGATCGTGCTCGACAACACGATCCTCAACGTCGCGATCCCCACCATCGTGCGCGACCTCGGCGCCACGAACAGCCAGTTGCAGTGGATCGTCGACGCCTACATCCTCGCCCTGGCCGGCCTCCTGCTCACGGCGGGGAGTCTCGGGGACCGCTTCGGTCGGCGTGAGGCGCTGCTGGCCGGGTTCTTCGTGTTCGGCGCGGGCTCGCTGGCGTCGGCGTTCGCGGGGACACCCGAGGTCCTGATCGCCACGCGCGCGATCACCGGCGTGGGCGCGGCGTTCATCATGCCGACGACGCTGTCGATCCTCACCAACGTGTTCCCGGCCGACGAGCGCGGCCGCGCGATCGGCGTGTGGGCCGGCACCGCCGGCATCGCCGCGGTGCTGGGGCCGCTCACCGGCGGTTTCCTCGTCGAGCACTTCTTCTGGGGATCGATCTTCCTCGTGAACGTGCCCATCGCGGCGCTGGGCGTGCTCGCGGCGCTGACCGTCATCCCCGACTCCAAGGATCCCGCCGCGCCGCCGCTCGATCCGGTCGGTGCGCTGCTCTCGATCGTGGGTCTGTCGACACTGCTCTACGGGATCATCGAAGCACCCGAGCGAGGCTGGACCGATCCCGTCACGATCGGCGTGATCACGGCCGGCCTCGTCGTCATCGGGCTGTTCTTCCTCTGGGAGTGGCGCAGCCGTCATCCGATGCTCGACCTGAACTTCTTCCGCAACCCGCGCTTCTCCGCGGCGAGCGGCGCGATCGTGCTCGTCTACGGCGCGCTCATCGGCACGCAGTTCCTCATCACGCAGTACTTCCAGTTCGTGTTGGGCTATTCGGCGTTCGACACCGGGTTGCTGTTCATCCCGCAGGCGCTGGCGATGCTCGTCCTCTCACCGCTGAGCGCGCGCTTCGTGGAGCGCTTCGGCACCAAGGTCGTCGTGGGCGGCGGACTCATGGCGTCGATGGTGGCCATGGCGTCGTTCGTGGTGATCGAACCCACCAGCCCGTACTTCCCCGACCTCGTGTGGCGCCTCGTGCTGATGTCGGCGGGCATGGCGGTGGCGATGGCGCCGGCCACCGAGTCGATCATGGGCTCGTTGCCGCTCGGCAAGGCCGGCGTCGGCTCCGCCGTGAACGACACCACCCGGCAGCTCGGCGGCGCACTCGGCATCGCGGTGATCGGCAGCGTGCTCGCGTCGGTGTACGGGATCGCAGATGGGCGACTTCCTGCAGGGCACCTCGGTGCCACCGGGCGCGGGCTCGGCGATCCGGCAGTCGCTCGGCAAGGCGCTCGCCGCGGGTGGCGAGATCCCCGGCCTCGCGACCGCGGCGAAGGACGCGTTCGTCGACGGGTTGCACGCCGGCATGATCGTGGGCGCGATCTCCGCCCTCGTGGGGGTGTTCGTCGCGTTCCGCTGGCTCCCCGCGCGGGCGGCCGCGTCGCCCCGCGCCCCCGAACCGGGGCTCGACGCGCTCGGCCTCGTCGCGCCCGACCCGATCGACGGCTGACCGCGCCCGCAGGAACGTCGGAACGCTCGGCACCGGATCAGCCACCGACGCGGGCTCTCGTCGGCTCTGAGACAGTTCACCCGATTCCACCGTCGGGGGCCGGTCGGGCTCGTCTTGCCGAATTCCCGTGCCGTCGTTAGCGTGCGCGTGGCTCGCACCGCGCCCGGGCGGAGCCGCCGAGCAGGAGGTTCCATGGGCACCGAGACCGACGGGCTCATCGCCGTTCCCTACATGACCCTCGGCGAGTACGCGGAGAAGTACCGCGAGAGCTTCCTCTTCGAGCGCCGCGACGGGATCCTGCAGATGGCGTTCCACACGCGCGGTGGCCCCGGTGGGGGAGACGGTGTGCACGGCGCCGCCGGTTCGTCGTACGACGCGTGGAACCGCGCCTGGCGCGACGTCGGCTCCGACCCCGAGAACACGGTGCTGATCCTCACCGGCACCGGCGACCGCTGGCTGAAGCCGCCGTCGATGGCCGACATCGTCCAGTCGGGTGGTGGCGTCCCGTCGGGCCGGCGGGCCGGGCAGACCTATCTCGACGCGGTGAAGAACACGGAGAACTTCCTCTTCAACATCGACGTCCCGACGATCGGCGCGGTCAACGGGCCGGCGCCGTTCCACTTCGCGACCGCGCTGTTGTGCGACATCACGCTCTGCACCGACGACACGGTGTTCCAGGAGTCGCACTGCGGGCTGGGCACCGCGCCGGGCGACGGTCTCGCGTTCGTGCTGCAGGAGCTGATCGGCGTGAAGCGCGCCGCCTACTACCTGTACCGCAGCGCGCCGATCACCGCGGCCGAGGCGCTCGATCTCGGTCTGGTGAACGAGGTGCTGCCGCGCGACGAGCTGCTGCCGAGGGCGTGGGAGATCGCGCGGGAGATCGCGGCGATGCCGCCGCTCGGGCGCCTGATGTCGAAGCAGGTGATCCGCCGGCGGTGGCTCAAGGTGCACGCCGACGAAGCCGCGTTCCAGATGGCCCACGAGATGTTCGGCGCGGTGATCGAGGTGCCCGAGGGCACCGCGATGACCGGTCCGCACTGGGGTGGGGTCGAGCAGAAGTTCGAGCAGGCCGTGGCCGACGCCGCCACGACCGAATGACGAGCCGAATGACGAGTCGAATGAACGAGGAGCACGCACGATGACCCACGACCCGAACCGCCCGTACGTCCTGATCTCGTGCGACGCCCACGCCGGCGCCGACATCGCGAGCTACAAGCCGTACCTCGCGCAGCAGTTCCACGACGAGTTCGACGCGTGGGCCGCGTCGTACCAGGAGGACGCGTGGGGGAAGATCGACGAGGAGGTCAGCTGCGCGGACGACCCCAACGTGAAGCTCGGGATCTCGTCGTTCCTCTCGCCGTACAACTGGGAGAGCGACACCCGCGTCGAGCACATGAACGCCGACGGCATCGCCGCCGAGGTCGTGTTCCCCAACACGGTGCCGCCGTTCTACCCGCGGTCGATCATCAACGCGGGCGCGCCCAGCAATGCGGAGGAGTACCGGCTGCGGTGGGAGGGCGTGAAGGCCCACAACCGGTGGTTGGCCGACTTCTGCGCGCAGGCCCCGGGACGGCGCGCCGGCATGGCGCAGGTGTTCCTCTACGACGTCGACGACGCCGCGGCCGAGGTACGCGCCGCCCGCGACTCCGGGCTGATGGGCGTGCTCATCCCGGCCGACCACTCCCAGAAGCTCGAGAACCTCTACGAGCGTCGGCTCGACCCCTTCTGGGCGGCGTGCACCGACGTCGACCTTCCGGTGAGCCGTCACGCGGTGTTCGTCGGCCCGCCCGAGACCGAGGAGACCGGCCCCGCCACCGATGCGGTGGGCACCTACGAGATCACCGCCTTCTTCCGCCGGGGCCTCGCCCACCTCGTGCTCGGCGGCGTGTTCGAGCGCTTCCCCGACCTGAAGTTCCTCTTCACCGAGACCAACACCTCGTGGGTGCTCGAAGAGCTGCAGATGCTCGAGATCTACTGCGCCATGGGCCACCAGAGCGGCACCCCGCTGTACGCGATGATGCACCGCGCGGTGGACGACCTGTCCATGACCCCGACGGAGTACTACGAGCGCAACGTCTGGATCGGCGCGTCGATCTCGGCGCGCAGCGACATCGCCAACCGCCACCAGATTGGGGGTCGACCATGTGCTGTGGGGGTCCGACTACCCCCACCACGAGGGCAGCTTCCCCCACTCGCGGGTGGCGATGCGGTGGCTCTTCGAGGGCGTCCCCGAGCCCGAGGTGCGGGCCATGACCTCGCTCAACGCGGCGAAGGTCTACGGCTTCGACCTCGACTACCTGCAGGGCCTCGCCGACGAGATCGGCCCGCGCCCCGAGGAGGTCGCCACCCCGCTGTCGGCGGCCGACGTGCCCGCCACCAGCATGTGCACGGCGGTCGTGGAGGCCATCGGCGGCGTCGCCCGCGCCGGGGTGTAGGCGCGCCCCCCGAGGGGGGTATACGATCGGCTACTACGACTTCGCCACGAGCGCCGGCCGTGCCGGCGAGCGCCGACTGGGGGACCCACATGAGTGACCGGCTGATCTTCGTCTCGTGCGACTCGCACGCCGGCGTGCCCAAGGAGCTGTGGTCGGAGTACCTCGAGCCGAAGTTCCACGAGCACCTGACGAAGCTCAAGGTCGACACCGAGATCTACCCGACCGCGATCTTCATGCTCGGCGCGAAGAGCAAGAGCACCTCCCTGCCCGAAGTGCAGCAGGCGCACAGCGAAGGCTGGCACGGCCTGCACGACGCCGGCCTGCGCCTCGCCGACATGGACCGCGAGGGCGTCGCCGCCGAGTTCATCTACCACGGCGACTTCCGCCTCGGCGACCTGTTCCACAACAACACCAACGACCGCTACCCGATCGAGGCGTGGGAGGCCGGGGCCCGCGCGTGGAACCACTGGAACTCCGACAACTTCGACTTCGCCAAGGACCGCTTCCTGATCTGCGGCGCGATCGGCCCGTGCGTCGACATGGACCGCACGGTGGCCGACCTCGAGTGGAACGCCGACCACCGGTTCGTGGCCACCTACGCGCCCGGCTACATGACGCACCCCGACATGCCGCCGCTCTACGACGCGTACTGGGAGCCGTTCTGGCGCACGTGCGAGGAGCGCAACCTCGCGCTCGTGCTCCACGCGGGCTACGGCTGGGAGCACGGCCACGCGTTCCCGGCGCTCAAGCAGATCTACGACGACGTGTCCACCGCGGCGGGCAGCACCGACCGGGCCAAGATGCTGGAGCACGCCGACGCGGTGCAGCCGTCGTCGGCCGCGTTCTTCACCGAGTTCTCCTCGAGCGTCCGGCCGCGCCGCGCGCTGGCCCAGCTGCTGATGAGCGGCGTGTTCGACCGGTACCCGAACCTGAAGCTCATGCTCACCGAGGTGCGGGCCGACTGGATCCCCGAGACCCTCGCGCACTTCGACGCGGTCTACGAGGCGCAGCGCGACGACGCTGCCGGCGCAGAAGAAGCCGAGCGAGTACTGGCCCACGAACTGCATGGCCGGCGCGTCGTTCATCCACAAGGCCGAGGTCGAGATGCGCCACGAGATCGGCGTGGAGACGATCACGTTCGGGCGCGACTACCCGCACCCGGAGGGCACCTGGCCCCACACCAGGCAGTGGCTGCAGGACGCGTTCCGCGGCGTGCCCGAGGACGAGCTCCGACTGATGCTGGGCGAGAACGCGATCCGCTTCTTCGGCCTCGACCGGGCGCGGCTGCGCGAGTACGCGGAGCGCATCGGGTTGCGGGTGTCCGACGTGCTCGGCGACCACACGGTGGCGCCGGAGGTGCTCGACAGCTTCGCGCTGCGCGGCGGTTACCTGAAGCCGGCCGAGCGCGACGCCCGCATCGGCGAGGTCGACGATCTGCTCCAGGAAGACCTGAAGGTCGTCGTCGGCGCCTGAGGTCAGCGCACCTTCAACTCGGGTGTGATGAGGGTCATCCCGCCGTCGACGAGCACGTCGGTGCCGGTCATGTAGGAGGCGCCGTCCGAGGTGAGGAAGGCCGCGACGCTCGCGATCTCGTCGATGCGGCCCATGCGGCGGAGCGGCCGGCTCCGCAGCAGCTCCTCGAACGCGGGCTTGCCGGTCATCTCGCCTCGGATCATCGGACTCTCGGTGGCCCCGGGGGAGAGCGAGAGGATCCGCGCGTCGCGCGCGCCCCACGCCGGCGCGAGCCGCTTGACCATCCGCAGGACCGCGAGCTTCGACAGCCGGTAGGCCGCTTCGCTCGAGTCGGGATCCACACCGACGGCGCGGAGCCGGCCGAAGAAGTCTTCCGCCAGCGGATCGTCGAGCACGGCCACGACTTCGGGGATCTGTTCGACTCGATGTGCCGCGACGGTCGCGAACAACACGCCGACCGAGCTCGGAGTGAGCAGTTCGGTGACGGCGTCGAGCAGCTGCGCCAAGCCGATCAGGTTCACGCGGTAGATCAGGCGTCCGGACCCCATGCTCGGCGACAGGCCGGCGGTGACCACCAGGGCCCCGAGCTCCGGACCGATCCATCCCACGAGCGCACGGTGTTGCTCGGCGTCGGTGAGGTCGTACGCGACCGCCTCGACGTCTCCGCCCACGTCGGTGGCCAGCTCGTCGGCGAGGCGCGCGGCACCATCGACGTCGCGATCGGCGATCACGAGGCGCCCACGCGGCGCGAGTTCCCGCGCGATCGCCGCCCCCATGCCCGATGCACCCCCGACGACGACGTTGGTCCCCATGGGTCAGCGCTCGAGCTGGGCTTTCAGGTGATCGATGGCGTGTTGGTAGCCGTCACGGGTGCCGTCCACCATGTCGTCGTCGGTCTCGACGTCGTAGACGACCGTGGAGACCCCGTCGTCGAGCGGGTGCACGGAGAGCGTCGCCTCGAGGCCGTGGATGTGGCGCGCCGGGCCACCCGGGAACGCCGGTGGGACGTCGAGCTCACCCACGAGGCGGTACGTGTAGGTCCGGCGCTCGTGGTCGACCGAGATCTGGCGCTCGACGACGTCGAGATCGAGCCCGAGCATGCGGATCCAGCGGGTGTCGCCGTCGAGCGTGCACGACTCCACACCGGGAAACCACGTGAGGTCACCGAAGCCGCGGATGGTCGCCCACACCTCGTCTGCCGGCCGCTCGATCTGCGTTGTCGCCCGTTCCTTGCGCATCCGTCACGCCACCTTGCTCGTCATGGACGCCTCGCTCCTCGCCGTCGCTCCGCATCTACGGGGACGCGCGCGCAGGACGCCGGCGAGGGACGAGGTCACCAGTGGTCGTGGTGGAGGACCTCCGCGACCGGTTTCCTGCGTACGGGCCCGAACGGCTGATCCGGCCAGCCCAACGGGATCGTCGCGCCGATGGTCCGGTCGTGGGGGATGCCGAGGAGGCTTCGCAGCCCCGGTTCGTCGGCGCGGTGGAAGGCAGTGAAGGCGGCGCCGAGGCCCATCGCGCGTGCTGCGACCAGGAGGTTCTGGGCCGCCCCGTAGAGCGCCGAGTACATGTAGACGGGATCGGGGGCATGTGGCGGGTACACGTCGGCACCGCAGACGAACACGATCGCGGGGACGTCGGCGATCCCGGCCATCAGGTCGAGGGCCGCGTTGGTTCGCGGCCCGGAGTCGCTCCCGCTCGCGTTCCCGCCCGCACCCGCACGGCGTTCGTCGGCCGCGCCGCGGAACAGCTCGCCGATGCGCGCGCGCACGAGGGGGTCCTGCACGACGACGAAGTCCCAGCACTGCACGTTGTGCGGGTTCGAGGCGCGCGTCGCCGCCCAGATCAGGCGCTCGATCGACGCGGGGTCGATCGGGTCCGGCCTGAACCGCCGGATCGCCCGGGCGGTCTCCATCGCTTCGAACACGTCCAAGGGTGTCGACCTCTCGTGCCCGAGTCGGCGCGGGCGACCGTACCGACGCCGGAACCGCGGTGTCAAGCACTCACCGGTCCGGCCGGGTCCGCGGCCGATCCCGCGGCGGTGAACGGATTTCTCGAGTGCTGTAGGGTCCCGCGTCACGCGCATCCCGGTGGTGCTCGCGGCCGTCAGACGCAGGGTGGTGCGTGCGACGCGGGCCCGAGGCGGAGGAGCGAGGGGAGACGGTGTGAAGTCGAAGGCCGCGGTCCTGTTCGAGTCGCCCGGGCGCTGGGAGGTGTGCGAGATCGAGGTGGACGGCCCCCGGGAGCGGGAAGTCCTGGTGCGGGTGGTCGCGTCCGGGGTGTGCCGTACGGACGTGCACTACATGAACGGGCGGGCGGACGCGCTCCCGATGTGCGGCGGGCACGAGGGCGCGGGGATCGTGGAGGCGATCGGGCCGGGGGTGACCAGGGTGGCAGCCCGGCGACCACGTCGTCATGTCGTTCATCCCGAGCTGTGGGCACTGCGTCTACTGCGCCTCCGGACACCAGAACCTGTGCAACGTCGGCGCGGTCATCGGGAGCGGCAAGCAGTTCGACGGGACCTTTCGCATGCACCACGCGGGGCGCGACGTGGCGCAGTTCATGATGATCTCGACCTTCTCGGCGTGGAGCACGGTGAACGAGCGCTCGTTGCTCAAGGTGCCGGACGACCTCCCGCTGGAGACGCTCTGCCTGCTCAGCTGTGGTGTCGGCACCGGCTTCGGTTCGGCGACCAACGCCGCCGACGTGCAGCCGGGCGACGTCGTGATCGTGACGGGCATCGGCGGTGTCGGGATCAACGCGGTGCAGGGGGCGTCGATCGCGGGGGCGTCGTCGGTGATCGCGGTGGACCCCGTGCCCTTCAAGCGGGAGATGGCGGGGAAGCTGGGCGCGACCCATTCGTTCGCCGACATGACGCAGGCCGCGGAGTGCGCCCGCGCGCTCACGAACGGGCAGGGCGCCGACAGCGCCATCGTCACGAACGGGGTCGTGACCGGCGAGCAGGTCGCGGAGGCGTTCGACGCGATCGGGAAGGGGGGAACCGTGGTGGTGACCGGGCTGGCCGACCCGGCGCACGCGGTGGGGGTGCCGATCAACCTCATGCTGCTCGTCGGGTACCAGAAGCGAATCCAAGGGTGCCTCTTCGGGATGGGGAACCCCGCGGTCGAGGTGCCCCGGGAGATCGCCCTGTACCGGTCCGGCCGCCTGAAGCTCGACGAGCTCGTGACCGCGCGCTACGAGCTCGACGAGATCAACACGGCGGTGGACGACCTGCTGGCGGGACGGAACATCCGCGGCGTCGTCGTCCACGAACACTGACGCGTGCTCGCCGGCTCGCTGACGCCGACGTCAAGGAGGAAGATCCACGATGAAGACTCTTGCGGTCCTGGGTGCCGGGCCCGGCATCGGGCGTTCGCTCGCGAGCCGGTTCGGCCGTGAGGGCTATCAGGTGGGGCTCGTGGCGCGTGACGGCGAACATCTCGCGCGGATGGTCGCGGACCTCGCGGCCGAGGGCGTCGACGCGGCGGCCTTTCCCGCCGATCTGACCGATCGGTCGACCATCACCGACGCGGTGGCGGGGATCGTCGGGCGGTTCGGTGCCGTCGACGTCCTCGAGTACGGCCCGCTTCCCACCGGCCGACTCGAGGTCCCCGCGCTCGAGGTCGATGTCGACGTGGCCCAGGACGTGCTCGACCTGCTCGTCCTCGGCGCGATCCATGCGGTCGGTCTCGTACTCCCGGGGATGCGCGAGCGGGGCGACGGTGCGCTGCTGTTCACCCAGGGCGTGTCGGCCCGGCAGCCGCTCTTGTCGCATGCCAGCGTCGGGATGGCGGCCGCCGGACTCCGGAACTGGATCTACTGCCTGCACCAGGAGCTCGCGCCGGAGGGCGTCTACGTCGGTACGGTGCCCATCGGCGCCTTGGTGACTCGCGACGCCGATCCCGAGCACCCGATGGCGGTGCATCCCGATGTCATCGCGTCGGCGCACTGGGACCTGCTGCAGTCCCGCGACCGGGTCGAGGCGTACGTCGGCAACATCGATGCGTTCCCACCGCCCGAGGGCTGGTCGTGAGGCAGCTCGACGGCCAAGTCGCCGGCCACCCGTTGCGTAGGCTCCGGGAATGAGCATCCGTCTGAGCGAAGACGAGGCGTGGGCGGTCGTCGCCGACGCGCACACCGGGATCCTCACCACGCTGCGCGCCGACGGCTCGCCGGTCACGCTGCCGATGTGGTTCGTCGCCGACGACCGCACCGTCGTGTTCACCACGTTCGAGGGCACCAAGAAGCTCGCGCGCATCCGGCGCGACCCGCGGGCATCGTTCCTGGTCGAGTCGGGCGAGCGCTGGGCCGAGCTGTGTGCGGTCCATCTCAGCGGCACCATCGAGGCGGTCGAGGACCCGGCCGAGGTGGCCCGACTCGACGCCCTCATGGATGCGAAGTACGCGGCGTTCCGCACCGCGCGGTCCGCGATGCCGGCGAAGACCGCGCAGCACTACAGCGGCAAGCGCGTGCTGCGTCTCGTGCCGGCCGGCCGGGTGCTCACGTGGGACAACAGCCGCCTCGAGGTGAAGGACGACGCGTGAGCGGGGCCGACGCGCGCTTCAGGTGAGGTAGGTCGCGCCGAAGCGGTCGATCCACGCCCGGTGGGTCGCGGCATCGGGCGGGGTCTCGCCCACGATGAGCGCCGTCACCCCGATCGCCGCGTGCGACGCGAAGGCCTCGCGGTGGCGATCGTCGTCGATCGCGGGATCGTCGAGGTCGGTCCCGAAGTAGCGGGCGACGAACTCGAGCGAGTCGCCGCGCGCTGACCGGCGTCGGCCTTCACCTCGGCGATCTGGTCGCCGAGCGCGGCCAGCGAGTCGAGGTGCGGTGTGCGCGTGGTCTGCGCGAGCTCGGGCGGGCCGCTGAGCGGCATCCAGCCCTGCGCCCGTTCGGCGACGCGACGGCGGGTGAGCTTCGAGTTCCCGCCGATCCAGATCGGGATGGGCTGCTGGACCGGCCGGGGGAGCTGCACGGTGTCGCGGGCGTCGAAGTGGAGGCCGCGGTACGTGCACGGTTCGCCCGACCACGCGGCGGGCAGCACGTCGAGCGCCTCGTCGAAGAGCGTGTTGCGTTCCGCGAAGTCGACCCCGAGCGCGAAGAACTCGCCCTTCAGGTAGCCGGTGCCCATCCCGAGCACGAGGCGCCCGCCCGAGAGGCGGTCGAGCGACGCCGCGGCCTTGGCGAGCAGGAACGGGTTCCGGTACGGCGCGACGGTGAGGTAGGTGAGGAGGCGGATGCGGGTCGTCGCGGCCGCGGCGAACGCGAGACCGACGAACGGGTCGAGGGTCTGGTGGCCGCCGTGCGCGAGCCAGTTGGCGCCGGGGCCGGGGTGCTCGGTGAGCGCGAAGCCCGAGAAGCCCGCGGCTTCCGCGCACGCGGCGATCTCGCCGGGGTCGCCGCCGTCGAGCATGTCGCGCTCGCGCCCCGTCACCTCCGGGTAGCTGAGGATGAAGTCCACGTCAGGCGATGGTGAGGTCGCTGGGGACGCGCCCGAGCACGGTGATGCCGCGGTCGAGGTTGAGCGTCGCGCCGTTGAAGCCCGCGCCGGCGTCGGAGACGAGGAACGCGACGGCCTGCGCGACGTCGAGCGAGCTCGGCGGGCGCCCGCCGGTGGCCTCGCGGATCACGCCGCCGATCCGTTCGTCGTCGAGGAACGGCCGGGTGGCGTTGGTCTCGATGAACCCGAGCACCAGCGTGTTCGAGCGGATACCGGCATCGGCGTAGTCGACGGCCACCTGCCGGGCGAGGCCGCTGACCGCGGCCTTGCTCGTGGAGTAGCTCGGCTCGCGGCGCCGGGGCATGAAGCTCTCCATCGACGACATGGTCACGAACGACCCGCCTGCGGCGCCCATGGCCGGGATCCCGTACTTGAACATCCAGAACACGCTGTAGACGTTGGCGCGCATGAAGTAGTCGAAGTCGTCGGTCGACAGGTCGACCACGGGATGGTCGCGGGTGTCGATGTCGGTGGCCGCCGCGTTGCTGACCACCGCGGACGGACGGCCGAGGCGTTCCGCCACTTCGGTGAAGAGCGACTCGACCTCCGACTCCTGCGAAAGGTCGCGCCGGACGAACACCGCTTCGTGGCCGGCGGCGGTGATGGACGCGACCGTCTTCTCGCCGCGGTCGGCGTTCCGTCCGACGACGGCGACGCGCGCACCGAGCTCCGCGAGGTGGGTGGCGGTGACCTTGCCGATGCCGCGCGTCGCGCCGGTGACGACGACCACTCGACCTGCCAGTGACATGGGGGCTCCTTCAGCGGGCGGCAGTGCCGACCGGGGTGTGGATGCTGTCGAACCCGAGGCGGTCGGCCGCGGCCGCGAGTGCGTCGAGCGAGGCTTCGAGGTCGAGCGGGAGGCGGAGGCGCGCCTGCAGGGTGAGGGTGATGATCGGCATGTCGTGCTCGTCGCACTGGCCGACCGCGCCCATCACCTGGTGGGTGATGCGCAGCACGCGGCGCACGATGTCGAGCGCGGCCCAGCGGAACGCGAGCGCGTCGACCAGGGCCGCGTCGGATGCGGCGTAGACGCGGTGCATCGTGAAGAGGCCGAGCTCGTAGAGCGCCTGCAGCTCCGAGCACGCGTCGGCGAGCGGGAAGGCCACGCCCTGGTACTTCGAGATGGGTGAGCCGAACTGCACCCGTTCGGTGGCGTACACGGTGGCCAGGTCGAGTGCCCGCTCGGCTGCACCGAGCAGGTACCAGGCCGGCAACGCGTGGAGCAGCGCCGCCTCCACCGCGGTGAGCGGCTCGTCGTCGGCATCGACGAGGGGCGTGTCCACCGTGGGCGGGTCGAGGTTCACGAACGGCCCGACCTTGGAGCCGATGCGCGCGCCGGTGGGCCGCACCGTGCGCACCGTGCCGTCGGTCGTCAGCGCCCGCCAGGTGGGGAAGAGGTCGCCGTGCTCGAACCGCCCGCCGGGGGAGAGGGCGACCAGCGGCGCCCCGCCCGGGCGCCGGAGCAGCATCGCCTCCACGGGGACGGGGAGCACCGCGTGCCCGGCGCCCCGGCAGACCTCGGCCGCGGCCAGGCCCTCGAAGGGCCCGTCGCGCGGGTCGAGCTCGCCGATGATCCCGTCGAGGTCGTCGCGCACCGCGTCGCCGGACGGCGGGGTCCTCGATCGCGCGCCGGGCCGCGTCGACCCCGCCGTGCGCGGCCGCGAGCTTGTCGATCGTGGCGCGCACGTCGTCGACCTCGTCGGTGACCCGGATGCGCTCGCCCGCGAACATCGCCCGCGACAGGCCGCGCTGGAGCATCTCGGTGGTGCCCGACGCGATCGGACCCGCCTGCATGTAGCGCCAGAAGAACTCCCCGGCGCCGTCGAGCGCGGCGTCGTCGGTGGAGCGGTGCTCGAAGAAGCGGTCGCCGAGCGCTTCGGCGAGCGTGTCGGCCACGAGCAGGTTGGAGCGTGTGGTGATCATGCGCGCCGCGCTCACCACGAAGTCGTGCGACCCGCCGTCGCGCTGGAACCACAGCGCCCGCCGGCACATGAGCCGGGCCAGGCGGTTGCGCACCCGCGCGGTGAGCCAACGACTGGCCGGGAGTCCGTCGCGGAACCGGTCGTCGGCGAGGGCGTCGGCGAGGAGACGGTCGTCACGCGCGTACCGCGCGATGCCGACCCGTTCGTTCGACAGCGCATCGCGGATGACCTGCCAGCCGTCGCCGAGGTTGCCGAGCACCTCGGACCGGTCGACCCACACGTCGTCGAGGAACACTTCGCAGAGATGATGCGGACCGGGGAGCCCGTCGAGGCCGCGCACCGTGACGCCCTCGCGATCCATGGGCAGCAGGAAGACGGTGACGCCCGCGTGGCGGCTCGCGCCGTCGCCCACCCCCTCGACCCGCGCCAGGAGATAGCACCAC
This sequence comes from uncultured Actinomycetes bacterium, assembly GCA_963782705.1. Taxonomy (GTDB): domain Bacteria; phylum Actinomycetota; class Acidimicrobiia; order IMCC26256; family DASPTH01; genus CAVRGQ01. The sequence continues at coordinate 73,162 of CAWAKX010000012.1, forward strand.
TTGGCCCACAGCGCCCAGGAGGTCCACACCTTCTGGCCGCTGACGCGGAAGCCGTCGCCGTCGGGCACGGCCTTCGTCTTCATGTTGGCGAGGTCGGAGCCGGCGTCGGGCTCGCTGAACCCCTGGCACCACCAACCCTGGCCCGCGGCGATGAGCGGGAGGTGCAGCGCCTTCTGCTCCTCGGTGCCGTAGTCGAGGATCGACGGGCCGATCCAGTTCGGTCCGTAGTACTGGCCACCGCGCGGCTCGAAGTTGGCCCACATCTCCTCGCGGATCACGATCGAGGAGGCGAGGTCGAGGTCCTGCCCGCCGTATTCGGTCGGCCAGTTCGGGACGAGCAGACCCTCGGCGGCGAGGACCTCGCAGAAGCGGTTGCTGATCGCGAAGTCGGCGGGATCGTCGGTGAAGGGACCGAGCCAGGGCTGGGGGAGGTGCTCGGCCATGAGCGCGCGGAGCCGGGCACGCAGGGCCCGGGACGCCGCGGGGTCTTCGTGGACGAACGCGTCGGACTGGTCGGTCACGGTGGTGGTCCTCGTCGGGCCGGAGAGCGGTGGTGGGGAGCGGTGGCGGCGGAGCGGTGGGGCTGCACGATTCCACCACGTCGGTCGGTCGCCCGCACCGGGGTGACCGACTGAGGCGCGGGCGCTAGGGTGCCCACCACGATCGGAACAACTCTTTGGTCCGCGTCTCCCGGAGGTCGTCGATGACCAGGCCCGCTGGTGCCCCGTCCCGTTCCGCCACGCTGCGCGCCGAGCTCGGTCACCCGGTGATCGACAGCGACGGCCATCTCGTCGAGATCATGGCCGTGTTCATGCAGTACGTGCGCGACGCCGGTCACGGCCCACTGCTCGACGACACGCTGCGGCGCACGCGCCCGATCGAGGACCTCACCATGGCCGAGCGTCGTGAGGGCGGCATCTGCCCGAACTCGTGGCACGTGCCGTCGAACACCGAGTACTACGCGACGGTCACGTCGCCGAAGCGCTACTACGAGCGCATGGACGAGGCCGGCATCGACTTCATGGTGCTGCACCCGACCGCCGGCAACGGGATCCTCTCGACCCCCGACGACGAGGCGCGGGTCACGCTCTGTCGTCTCTACAACGAGTGGATCATGGAGATGTACCGGCCGTACCTCGACCGGTTCGCGCCCACGCTGCTCGTCCCCATGCACACGCCCGAGGAGGCGGTCGCCGCGCTCGAACACAATCATGAGCTCGGCGGCAAGGTCGGGATGATGACGAGCCACGTGCACCGTCCGCACCCGGGCGAGGAGTGGCCGCCGAACGACCCGCTCGCGTCGGTGCGCATCGACCAGTGGGAGACCCACGGCTGGGTCGACACCTACGGCATCGACAGCCTCTACGACTACGACCCGGTGTGGGCCAAGGCGGTGGAGTTGGGCATGCCGCTCGTCGCGCACACCGCGGGCATCGGCACCAGCGACCGCGCGTCGATCTCCAACTTCGTGTTCAACCAGGTGGGCCACTTCGCCGCGTCGGGGAGCGCGCTGGCGAAGTCGTTGTTCCTCGGCGGCGTCACCGACCGCTTCCCCGGCCTGCGCGTCGCGCTGCAGGAGGGCGGCGCGGCGATCGGCGTGCAGACCTACGTGAGCCTGGTCGCCAACTGGCAGAAGCGCGGTGGGCAGGCGATCGCCAACCTGAACCCCGAGCTGCTCGACAAGGACCTGCTCGTGGAGCTGCTCGTCGCCGACGATCCTCGGCTCGCGGCCTTCACGCCCCAGCAGCTCACCGGCCAGATCGGGGGCGGGATGACCCGCGTGCGCGACGACTACGTCGCCGCCAACATCACCAGCGTGCAGGACATCCACGACCGGTTCATCACGCCGTTCGCGTGGGGCTGCGAGGCCGACGACCCGCTGGTGGGCGTGGCGTTCGATCCACGCGTCACTCCCGACGGGTCGCTGGTGCGGGCGTTCTTCGCGTCCGACCTCGGCCACTGGGACGTCCCCGACTTCGACGAACCGCTCGAGGAGGCGTTCGAGCTGGTGGAGAAGGGGATCCTCGACGCCGGGAACATGAAGGACTTCGTGTTCGCCAACGCGGTGCGCTTCTACTCGGCCATGAATCCCGACTTCTTCGTCGGCACGTCGGTCGAGCACGCCGCCGCCGCGCTCCTCGCGGGGTGACGGTGTCGGCCAGGGCTGTACGCACGAACGTCGACGCGCCTCCGGGCGACGGCCGCGCGGCGGGCGTCGAGAGCTCGCGGCGCGACGAGATCCTCGACCTCGCGTCGCAGCTCGTCGCGTCGTCGGGGCTCGCGACGTCGGTGAAGGACATCGCCGACGCGTGCGGGATCCTGCCGGGCAGCCTCTACCACCACTTCGAGTCGAAGGACGCGATCCTCATCGAGCTGGTGCGGCGCTACCAGGACGACCTCGAACGCGTCGCCGACGAGGCGCTCGACACTCCCATCGACCGCGACGCCCAGTCGATCGACGACCGGATCGTGAAGCTGGGGGAGGCGATCGCGTCGTGCGCGGTGCGCCACCGGGCCGCGTTGCTCGTCACCCTCTACGAGCCGCCGGCCGACGCCGGCGCCGAGCTCGCGCGCCTGGCCCGCCGCACGCCCACGGCGATCCGCCACGCGATGACCGAGATCCTGCGGCAGGGACGCGCCGCCGGGGTCGTGCGTTCGGGGATCGACCTCGACCTGGTCGCCGACCGGCTGTGCCAGAGCATGCTCCACCACGGCGTCGGCGACTCCTCCCGCGTGCCCGGTGGCGACCGCACCCCGGCCCTCCGGTGCCGCATCGTGCTCGAGGGGCTGGCGACCGCGGCGCCCGATGCCGCCACCCTCGACGCGTCCGACGCGCGCCAGGTGGCCGCCGACGTGGTCGCCGACTGGGAGGACGACGCCGACGACGACCGCCGGGCGCTGATCCGTCGTGCGGCGCGCGCCGAGTTCGCACGCCGCGGCTACGACGTCACCACGATGCGCGACGTCGCCGCGGCCGCGGGGCTCGGGGTGGGGACCGTCTACCGGACCTTCGCCTCGAAGGACGACCTCCTGCTCGCGGTGATGGCGTCGTACACGGAGAAGTGGCGCACGGGTTGGAACGCGGTGCTCGACGCGCGCTCGTCGCCGGTCGAGAAGCTCGACGCCCTGTCGTGGGTGAACGCGCACCTGATGGACCGCTTCGCCGACGAGTTCGCCATCCAGCTCGGGTGGTTGCGCCAGTCGCCGCCGGTGGTCCGCAAGCTCGGGTCCACCGACGCCCAACGGCGGGCGATCCGGGAGCTGTTGCTGGCCGGGGTGGCGAGCGGCGAGCTGCGCATGGACCACGGCCCGGTCGGTCTCTACGTGCGGTGCGTGTACGAGGCGTTGTGGACGCCGGAGAACATCGTGCGGGCCGCGGGGGTCGGTGGCGCCCACGCACTGGCCCGCGAGATGCTGCTCGCCGGGGTGCACGAGCGCCCGCGGGTGGTGTAGGTTCCCCTGGAACAACTATTTGGTCCGCTCGGATCCGGTCGGTCAGCGGACGGCCCGGACGACGAGTCGACGGACACGAGAAGAGGTCGGTCATGACGCACGGGACGAAGTCGGCGGCGGATCTGCGGGCGCAGCTCGGACACCCGGTGCTCGACGGCGACGGTCACATCGTCGAGATCATGGCGGTGTTCCTCGACTACGTGGCCGAGCGCGGCCACTCCGATCTGCTCCAGGGCATGTTCGGCAAGCGTCGGCCCATCGAGGACATCCCGCTCGACGAACGGCGCGCCGGAGGCATCTGTCCGCACTCGTGGCACACGCCCTCGACCACCGAGTACTACGCGACGGTCACGTCGCCGAAGCGCTACTACGAGCGGCTCGACGAGGCCGGCATCGACTTCATGGTGCTGTACCCGACCGCGGGGATCTCGTTCTCGCAGATCCACGGGGAGGAGCAGCGGGTCACGATGTGCCGCCTCTACAACGAGTGGGCGGCCGAGATGTACCAGGGATTCGGCGATCGCTTCGCCCGCGCCGCGATCATCCCGATGCACACGCCCGACGAGGCGATCGCCGCGCTCGAGCACGCGAAGAGCGTGGGCGCCAAGGTCGGCATGATCGCCAGCCACGTGCACCGGCCCAACGTCGGTGACACGTGGCCACCCGACGACGAGTGGTCGGGCATCCGGATCCCCGAGTGGGAGACCAAGGGCTGGATCGACACCTTCGGGATCGACAGCCCCTACGACTACGACCCGGTGTGGGCGAAGGCCATCGAGCTGCAGATCCCGCTGGCCGCGCACACCGCGGGAATGGGGTCGAGCGACCGCGCGTCGGTCTCCAACTTCAACTTCAACCAGATCGGCCACTTCGCCGCGGCGGGCCACGCGCTGGCGAAGTCGCTGTTCTTCGGCGGCGTCACCAAGCGGTTCCCCGACCTGCGGGTCGCGCTGCTCGAGGGCGGCGTGGCCGTCGGCGTGCAGACCTACGTGAGCCTGGTCGGCAACTGGGAGAAGCGCGGCGGCAAGGCGCTCGCCGCACTCGACCCCGAGAACCTCGACAAGGACCTGCTCGTGCAGATGCTCGTCGAGAACGACCCGCGCCTCGCCAAGTTCGAGCCGCGGGCCCTCACCGGCCAGACCGGCGCGGGGATGACCCGTCCCGTCGACGACTTCGCGGCGGCCGACATCAACAGCGTTTCGGACCTCCACGACCGCTTCGTCGTGCCGTTCGCGTGGGGGTGTGAGGCCGACGACCCGTTCGTCGGGCGTGGGCTTCGACCCGCGCATCACGCCCGACGGTTCGATCCTCCCCGCGTTCTTCGCCTCCGACCTCGGCCACTGGGACGTGCCCGAGTTCGACGAGCCGCTCCTGGAGGCCTACGAGCTGGTCGAGCACGGGCTGCTCGACGAGGCGCAACTGCGCGAGTTCCTGTTCGTGAACCCGATGAACTTCTACACGGGCATGAACCCGGACTTCTTCGCGGGGACCCGCATCGAAGCGCAGGTTGCCGCCGCGCTCGGCGGCTGAGAACCTGTCGCACCGGAGCCAGGGGGAACCATGGACGAGCTGAGGTACGACGGGCGCGCTGCGGTCGTGACCGGCGCGGGTCGAGGGATCGGCCGGGCCCATGCGCGGCTGCTCGCGTCACGGGGCGCGCAGGTCGTGGTCGCCGACTACGGCGGCGCGGTCGACGGCACGGGGTCGTCGAGCGGGCCGGCCGAGGAGGTCGCGGAGGAGATCCGTGCCGCGGGCGGCGAGGCGGTCGCGTGCTACGCGTCGGTGGCGGAGGAAGCGGGCGCGGCGGCGATCGTCGACGCGGCGTTGTCCAGCTTCGGTCGCCTCGACATCGTCGTGAACAACGCGGGGATCAGCGACAAGCATCTGTTCGGCGACCTCACCAACGAGCAGTTCCGGCGCATGGTCGACGTGCACTTCTTCGGGACGCTCTACGTCACCAAGGCGGCCTGGCCGCACATGGTGGAGGCGGGGTACGGGCGCATCGTCAACACGATGTCGGAGGGCGCGCTCGGCGCGGAGAAGTTCCTCTCGAGCTACGGAGCGGGGAAGGCGGCCACGTGGTCGCTCACCCGGACGCTCGGCAACGAGGGTTGGGACTTCGGCATCCGCGTCAACGCGGTCGCGCCGCGGGCCCGCACGCGCCTCGCCGACGACGGCGCCGGGGTGATCACCGACCCCAAGATCCTCGAGCTGCGCAACCAGGTGATGGAGCGCATGGACCCCGAGCTGGTCTCGGTCGCCATGGCCTACCTCGCCCACGAGTCGTGCGAGTTGCGGGGTGAATGCCTCATCTCCGGCGGCGGCGACGTCATGCGGCTCGCCCCGATGATGACGACGGGGATCAGCAAGGGCAAGAGCCTCACGGTCGAGGACATCGCCGAGAACATCGCGACCATCCTCGACCCGCAGGATGCCCGCATCCTCCCCGTCGGCGAATTCCTCAGGTAGATCGAAGCGACCGGAAACAGGAGCAGACATGGCAGGGCGTCTCGACGGCAAGATCGCGATCGTCACCGGAGCGGGGACGAAGCTCCCGGGCATCGGGATCGGCTGCGCCATCGCGCAGACCCTCGCCCGCGACGGCGCGACGGTGGTGATCAACGATCGCGACCAGGAGAACGCCGACGCGACGCTGCAGCTCGTGGAGGAGCAGGGCGGCACCGGTGCGGTCGTCATCGCCGACGTGTCGGTCGAGGACGACTGCGCGAACCTCGTGCGCAGCACCGTCGAGCAGTTCGGCGGACTCGACATCCTCGTGAACAACGCCGGCATCAGCATCCACGAGCCGGTCACCCACACCACCCAGGAGCTCTTCGACCGGATCATCGGCGTGAACCTCCGCGGTGCGTTCATGTGCTGCAAGTACGGCGTGCCCGAGCTGATCGCGCGCGGGGGCGGGTCGATCGTGAACATCGGGTCGATCGCCGCGCTGCGTGACACCGGCGGCTCGCACCCCGCGTACGCGGCCTCCAAGGGCGGCGTGCACTCGATGACCATCGACATCGCCGGTGAGTACGGCCGCGACAACGTGCGGGTCAATGCCGTGCTCCCGGGCATGATCCAGAGCCCGATCCAGGAGTCGGTCGGCAACGGTCCGGTGCCCGAGGAGATCCGGCGGCGCATGAACATGCTCGGCCGGATGGGCACCGTGTGGGACATCGCCAACGCGGTGTGGCTGCTGTGCCTGCCGGAGGCGAGCTACATCACCGGGCACATCCTGCCGATCGACGGCGGCGCGACCGTCGCCCTCCCGCCGACGTGGACCCGGCCCGACCGGCCCGGGAAGCGCTGACGTCGACCGACGGATGACCTCGTTCGGCCTGCGCTTCGACCTGCGCCGGGCGCCGTTCTCGCCGCTGAGCGAGGGTGACCTCCACCGCGAATGCGTCGCGATGGCGCGCTGGGCCGACGCGCGCGGCTGCACGTCGATCTCGGTGTCGGAGCACCACGGCGTCGACTTCGTGTCGGCCCCCGTCGCGCTCGCCGGTGTGTTGCTCGGCGCCACGACGACCACGCGCGTCGAGGTGTCGGCGCTGCTGATCACGTTGCACGACCCGGTGCGGCTCGCGGAGTCGATCGCCACCCTCGACCTGGCGAGTGGTGGTCGCTTCTCCATCGTCGCCGGGCTGGGCTACCGGGGCGCGGAGTTCGCGATGGCGGGCGTCGACCGCGCGACGCGGGGCCGCCTCGCCGACGAGTACCTCGACGTGCTGCTGCGCGCGTTCGCGGGAGACGAGTTCGAGTGGCGGGGCCGACGGGTCCGGGTCACCCCGGTGCCGGAGTCGCCGGCCGCCGCGCTGGTGGCGGTCGGTGGCGGGACGCGCGCGTCGGCCGAGCGGGCGGCGCGGTTGCGACTGCCGTTCGCGACCATGTCCAACGATCCCGCGGTGGGCGACGCGTACCGGGCCGCCTGCGCCGCGCTCGGGTACGAGGGCACCTTCCGCCGCGCCGACGGGCGCCGCGGTGGTCCACGTGGCGGACGATCCCGACGCGGCGTGGGAGGTGCTCGCGCCGTACGCGGTCTACGAGGCGCAGTCGTTCGCAGCCTGGCAGGGGAGCCACCTCCGCACGCCGGGCGCGCTCGACGACCTCTCCGCCGAACACCTGCGCGCCTCCGCCGCGTGGCGGGTCGTGACTCCCGAGCAATGTGTCGCCCTCGTACGGGACGAGGGCCCGGTGAAGCTGCACCCGCTCGTGGCCGGCATCCCGCTCGAGCTCGGCTGGTCGAGCCTCGAGCTGTTCGTCGGGCAGGTGCTGCCCGCGTGTCCTAGGGTCCGACGTTTCCGAACGCGCGGACTCGAGGGAGGGCACGTGAGTCTCGAGGTGGACGAGGAGTTCGCCCCCATCCTGGCGGCGGTCGCAGAGATGCGCGCGGCCGCGGGTGGCGCTCCGCCGGCCGACGCGTTCGCAATCCGCGCGGAGACCGATGCCGGTCTCCGCTTCCTTGCCGACCAGTACCCGGCACCCGAGGGGCTGCGTGAGGAGTCGTTCACCGCGCCCGGCGCCGACGACGCGCCGATCGGGTTGCGGTGGTGCGCGCCCGAGGCGACTGCGGACGCTGCTCCCGGGCCCGCGGTCGTGTACCTGCACGGCGGCGGGATGATCCTGGGCAGCGCCGACCTCTTCGCACCGATCGTGCGCGCGCACGTGCACGCCACCGGGGTGCCGTTCCTCGCGGTCGACTACCGGTTGGCGCCCGAGCACCCGCACCCGACGCCGGTCGAGGACTGCTTCGCCGGGCTCTGCTGGTTGCACGAGCACCACGAATCGCTCGGTGTCGACCCGAACCGGATCGCGGTGATGGGTGAGAGCGCGGGCGGCGGTCTCGCCGCCGGCGTGGCGCTGCTCGCGCGCGACCGCGGCGTCGCGCTCGCCCACCAGATCCTCGTGTACCCGATGATCGACGACACCAACACCGTGCCCGATCCGGCGCTGGTGCCGTACTGCACCTCCTGGTCGTACGAGAGCAACGCGATCGGGTGGGGCGCCCTGCTCGGCGACGCGGTGGGCGGCCCCGACGTCCCGGCCGCGGCGGCGCCGGCGCGCGCGACGGACCTGTCCGGTGTCGCTCCCGCGTACGTGGAGGTCGGGATGCTCGACATCTTCCGCGACGAGGACATCGACTACGCCGCGACGCATCGCGGCGGCCGGGGTGTCGGTCGAGCTGCACGTGCACCCCGGCGTGCCCCACGGCTTCGAGATGATGGCGCCCCACGCCGCGGTTTCGCAGCGGGCGGTCGCCGACCGTCGCCGCGTGATCCAGTCACTCTGAGCGTCGTTCGAGCGAGTGGCGTCCGCCGTCCGCTGTCGTCTCCGATGACGTGACGCTGGGGTGCCATGGGCGACGGCGACCTTGAGTGTGGCGCTACCGTTCGGGCGTGGAGTTCGACTTTCGGGCGGGTGATCGACGCGGGGTAATCATTGCGGCGTGCTTGGCGTTGCTCGTCGCCGTCTTGATCCGAGCGTTCGCGTAGCTCGCGCCATCCGGGGCGGTCAGGTGACTTTGCGACACGCTGGCATGTTGAACCGGACATCTACGCTCTTGATGAACCCGCATCGTCCGGGCCCGAGCCCCTGAGTGCGTCCGTCATGGCTGGTGATCAACGCAGAACAGGGGAGCAGGAGAGATGAGCAGGGCCCAGATGAAGGTTCTCCAACACCTCGACGTCACCGACGACCCGGACGAGATGTTCGAGGTGCTGCTGCGGGACGGGGCGATCATCGTCGAGAACGTCCTCACGCCGATCCAGATCGACAACGTCTGGAACGAGCTCGAGCCGTTCAGCGAAGCGGCCGATCCTCGCATGCGCAACGTCTACGACTTCTACATGGGAGCAGCCATCGAGGAGGAGCGGGAGCAATCGGCGCAAGGCGCAGGCCGAAGCGGTGGCCAGGGGTGAGTTGTCGGCCGTCCCGGCCCGCAACACGCGCAACGTGACCGGGCTGTCGAGCAAGTCGAACACCTTCGCCACCGAGGTGCTCGTGCACCCGTTGTACGTGTCGATGTGCGACCGCCTGTTCGGGCCCAAGTGCGACGGCTACCTGCTGAACCACAGCCACATGATCAATGTGGGTCCCGGGGCCGTTGCCCAGACGATGCATCGCGACGAGGCCATCTGGGCCCGTGCCCCCGGCCTCGGAGTCGGGAGCCACTTCCTCTTCGCGTCGATCCTGGCGCTCGTCGACTTCGACGAGGAGAACGGGGCGACCAACGTGGTGCCGGGCAGCCATCTGTGGGAGGGCAACGCCACCGGCACGGTCGGGCGCAGACCGGAGCCTGATGAGGTCCGGCGGGCGGTCATGCCGGCCGGGTCGGCTGTCCTCTACCTCGGCTGGACCTTTCACGGAGCCGGAGCGAACCTCACGGAGGACTTCTGGCGCCGGGCCCTCCACGTGTCGTACTGCCAGAGCTGGCTGCGCACCGAGGAGAACAACACCCTCGCCACGCCGCCCGACATCGCCCGGCACCTTCCCGTGGAGGCTCAGGCCCTGTTGGGGTACCAGGTCCACGGCGGGCTCGGCATGCTCGAGCTCCGCAGCCCCATCGATCAGATGCGCGACGACGTGGTCTGAGGTGGCGACACGCCGGGCGCGGCCGGGACAGGTTGATGTTCCGCACGTGGAGGTGGGCGCGGAGGCAGCTCCGTGGGAGCATCGACGAGTGGAGTCTTGGGACAGTCCGGCCAAGGTGGACGAGTATCTGGACCGGATCGCGCGCCTGGAACCGCGGCTTGCCGGTGAAGCGGCGTTGCGCGAGGTCCTTCCCGACGCACCTGCATCGGTTCTGGACCTCGGTTGCGGCGATGGCCGCCTGGTCTCGCTGGTGCTCGCGGCGTGTCCTTCGGTCCAGCACGTGACGGCGGTTGATGCGTCGCCGCCGATGCTCGCGGCGGCACGAGAGCGTTTCGTCGGCGAAGTCCGCTGCGTTCAGGACGCGGCGAATCGCAAGCGCTGGGCCGCGCGACGGTCGTCCCGCTGGCTCTCCTGCGAACAAGTGACGACCCACGCACACCGCCGGTGGGGAACCGTCACCGGGTCGCGGCAGAATCCGGTCAGCGCGCAGGTTCGTCTGTCGTCGGCGGCCGGCAGGTCTGGTGATACGGGACGGCGGCTCCCACGAGTTGGTCCCACCGCTGCCGGCTGAGGTCGCGGCTCGCCAGCGCGCAGGCCGCTCGCGTCCAATCCGTGGGTTGCATCGACCAGCTGAGGGTTCGCTCGATCTGGTACCGCTCGGGTGACGCCGGGTCGGTTGCATGGGTGAACCGGGTCATCCGGCCGACCCGGAGCATGCGGTCGTTCGCGTCGAAGCTCACCACGAGCTGGTCGTCGAAGCGCGTGATGTCGTCTTCCACGTCGCCCGGGTCGGTGCCGGTGGCAGCCGCTTCGAGCCCGGCACCGCCGAGGCGTCCGATCTCGTCCCCCGTGCGCGCGTTCCAGACCTCGAGCCCGGTCTCGCCGTGGAACAGCGCGACGTAAGCGCCGTCACGGCTGAACCCCAGGGCGGGGCTCGCGCCGCACCCGCACTCGACGATGAGGCCTGTCGGGCTGGTGAGCACCTGTCGGACCGCTCCGGTGCGGGTGTCGATCAGGTCGACGTCGCCCGACCAGTGCACCGCAGCGGCGATCGTGCTGTCGGGCGAGACGGCCATGCGGACGAGGTTGTCGATCGTGATCGTCTCGCTCGTGGCGCGAGTCTTCCCCGTCCTCGCGTCGACGAACGTCAACGGGTCGAAGGACTCCGGCAGCACGATGGTCGCGCCGTCCGGCGTCAGCATGGGCCCGATGGGCTCGTCGCTGCGCGTCTCCGCCCAGGACCGCGTCCACTGGGGCGTCGACCGGTTGGACGCGAGGTCCCAGGAGAACAAGGTCGGCGCGCATCCGAGCGCGACCCTGCCGCGTCGTTGCGGAGCCCTCGAAGCTGAGGTCGTACGCCGGCGCCGACGCGCAGGTCGAGGGGATGCCGGTGAGCGTCCGCACGACACGCTGGGCGCCCGGATCCCAGATCGCGATCCCGTGATCGGTGAGCAGCGCGACGGGCCCGGCCCGGCTGGTGGTGGAGGTCCAGGTCGACGCGCCCGCGGTCGGGGCGTCGTTCGGATCGAGATGGAGTCTCTCGATCGCCGGTGTGAGGTCGACAGTGGCACCGTCGGGTGAGAGCACGACGTGCGCATTCCGTCGCGCGCTCGTCGACGCCCGCGCGAAGTCGGCGACGCCGACCTGTTGCCAGTCGGCGACAGCCAACGTGCCGAGCCCTGAGGGATAGACGACACGGGACCGCTCGGGGTCGATCGCGATCGGGGTGATCAGCAGTTCGTGGGTGAGCAACGGGAACGTCGACAGCTGCTGCCCGTCGGTCGCGTCGATGACGGCGCCGCCCGTGGGCTCGATCACGAGGTCGGTGCCGAATTGGTGGAGCCGCACGGTCCCGGGGAGCTGGACCACCAGCACGCCGAGATCGGGCGACACCGCGAGCACGGTCTGGCCGGCGCCGACCGGCGAGTGCGAGAGCTCCGTGCCGGTCGCCGCATCGAACGTGGCCATCGCCCCGTCGAGGGCCCGCGATGCGACCGACGTGACGCGGCTGCCGTCGGCCGAGTACTCGGTCTGGGTGAAGAAAGGCTGCGAATAGGGGTCGAAGGTGCCGCCGAGGCTCGACGACCCTCGATGGGCGACGACCCGAGCCGTGGACGAAGCGGTCGCGACGTCGAACAGCTCGAGATCCAAGGTCGCGCCACCGTTTCCGGTGACGCTGATCGCCAGTTGGTGGCCGTCGGGCGAGAAGGTCATCGCCTGGATGCTGCCGTCGACCGCGACTGGTCGACCGACACGCGCGCGGTGGTCGAGGTCCCAGAGCTCGACGGTGCTGGCATTCGTCCCCACCGGGTTGTCGGACACCGCGAGGATGTCGTGGTCGCTGAGCGCGACGTGGTTCCATCCGGACGCGGCGCCGATCGGCGGATGCCACCGCACGGGCCGATGGGCGGCCAGGTCCCAGAGCTGCATGGTGGGACCCCGCGTGACCAGCAGTCCGCGGTCGTTCACCGCGAACTGCGCCGGGCCGTGACCGGGGACGTCCGGTTGGTGCGCGATCGGCCGGCGCGTCGCCCCGAGCCACACCCGTACTCCGCCCTGGCTGGAATTCGAGAGGAGGTACTTCCCGTCGGATGAGTACGCGATCGTCGCGGGGGTTCCGACCTCACCTTCGAGGTACCCGGCGAGCGAAGGCGTGGCGGCCACGGAACGCAACATCGCGTCGCGCGCTTCCTGCGCAGCGCTGCCCCCGCCGGGCGTGCGCGCCGCGAACCGCTGCGCTTCGACCGCGAGCAACAGGCCGTCCGCGCCGCGATTCGTGCTGACCATCGTGTTCGCCTTCGCCGCCAGGCCCCGTGCGAGTGCCGCGTTCTGTGCGTTGGTCGCCCGGTCGGCGTTCGACGACGCGTCGCGCCGTTGCACGAGCGCGAACGCGCCGACCACGAGCGACACCACGACGAGGATCACCGCCGCGACGAGCAGGCGACGGAGCCGCCGGTTCTGACGCCCGGTGGCGGCCGCGCGTCCGTCGATCTCGGCCCGTTCCCGGTCGGCGAGCTGATGACTCGCGGCGAGGAACTCCCGTTCGGGAGCTCCGAGCGTGATCACCTGCGCCACATCCTCGGCGGCCAGGAGCCGTTGGCCGCGGTACAGCGCCGACTCGTCGCGGCCCTGCTCGCGCCACTCCGCCGCCGCCACCGTGACCGAGCGCCGCACCCGGATTGCGTCTCGGTCCTCGTCGATCCACTCGCGGAGGCGGGGCCACTCGCGGAGGAGCGCCTCGTGGGCGACCTCGATCGTCGGCTCCCGGGTGATCGGATGGTGATCCGCCACGAGCAACCGGTTGACGCGGTACGTCTCGACGACTTCAGGAGGCACACCCTCGAGCTCGCCGAGCGTGGCTCGCCTTCGGAGATCCTCGTTGTCGTCGCCGGGTGTCACCAATTGAGTGAAGAGTCGACGGACTGCGGGTCGATCCACCGGGCGGAGGCTGCCGTAGAGCTGCTCGGCGCGTGTGGCGAGCGCGCCGCCGACGCCGCCCAGCTCGGTATATGCGTCGGTCGGGACCGTGCCGTCGCGACGCCGAGCGAAGACCTCGGTGAGCGTGAACTGCAGCAGGGGCAGGGCGCCCGGCCGGTGCGCCACGTCACCGACCATCGTCGCGACCAGTCCGGGCGCGAACCGGACACCGACCTGTTCGGCGGGGCCGACGATCGCCTCGGTGAGCTCCGCGGCGGTCATCGGTGTGATCGCGAACGTCGCGTCGCTGATCACGGGGCCGAGGCCGACGTGCTGCAGCGGTCGGTCGTACTGGTCGGCGCGCACGGTGACGACGACGCGCAGGACGTCTTGGGGCACGGCCGCGTGGATCAGGAGCTCGGCGAACCGCTCGCGCTCGCGGTCGGAGGACACGAGTGTCCACAGCTCCTCGAACTGGTCGATGACGAGGACGAGTTGCTCGCCGTCGGTCACGAGGTCGGCGGCGACGGCAGCCAGGCCGCCCGGAGTCCCCAGGCGGGCGTCGATCGTCTGGGCGTCGGCCTCCGTGGCGACCCGGCGCAGTGCGGCCCGGAGCTCGGTGAGCGGCTCGGCGCCTGGGACCATCGACACGACGAGCGCGCCGGAACGGCGGAGCGTGGGCACCAGACCGGCATGGACGAGGGAGCTCTTCCCCGACCCTGACGGTCCCACCACGGCGACCACCGGGTCGCTCGCCACCCGATCGACCAGTCGAGCCACCAGCGCGTCACGTCCGTGGAATTCGGCCGCGTCGGCCTCGCGGAACGACCGCAGCCCTTTGTACGGGTTCACGGCCGACCGCCGGCAGCTCCGAGAGCGTCGTCACCGCCGTCATCGCACCCGGCGTCGTCGGGAGCTCACCGGTGGTGCGCGCGACGTCCGCCTCGCCGGCCAGGATCGCGTCGCGCCACGCCTGCGCGAGCGCGAGGACGTCGGCGAAGCGATCCGCCGGGTGAGGCGCCGTGGCGCGTCGGAGGACGGCATCGAGCGCAGGCGGCGCCCCGACGTCGGCCGGCAGGTGAGGCACCGCCACTCCGAGCTTGGCCCGGAGCAGCTCCGTCGCCGTCGATCCGGTGAACGGCGGCCGGCCGGTCAACGCTTCCCACGCCACCACGCCGAGCGCGTACTGGTCGGACGCGGGCGACGACGTGGCATCGCGGGCCTGCTCGGGGCTGGCATACAGCGGCGATCCGGCCGAAGGCAGCTCGGGTCGCGGGTCGCCCGCGGCGCTCGGGGTCGTCGAGGACCGCGATGCCGAAGTCGGCGAGATAGCTGTTGTCCGTCTCGTCGAACAGCACGTTGGCCGGCTTCACGTCGCGATGCACGACGCCGAGCGCGTGCGCAGCTGCGAGCGCGCCGCTGAGCTCCTCCACGAGTCGGGTGACCTCGCCGAACGGCAGGGCACGCTGGCGATTCGCGTCGCGAGCGAACCGCCCCGCAGCAGACGGAACACGAGGTACGCGCCGCCCGGGCGTCGCCAGTAGTCGTAGAGCGGCACGATGTGCGGGTGCTCGAGCCGCGCCACGAGCTGCGCCTCGGCCTCGAATCGCTGGATGAAGCGGGGGTCGTCGGCGAGCTCGGCTCGGACCACCTTGACCGCGACCTCACGGCCGACGCTCGGCTGTACGGCGCGGTAGACCACACCGAAGGCGCCTTCGCCGATCACCTCGCCGAGCTCGTAGCCGGGGACCGCCTCACGTGACGGGGGAGCAAGCGACGGGTCCCCCAGGGTGATCCGGGACTCGAGCTCGACGAGCCCGTCGCTCGGCGGGAGTCCGGTCTCGTCGGCGAGGTACTCGGCGAAGCGGCGGTACTCCCGCAACGCCTCCGCCTGACGGCCGGAGAGGTAGAGCGCGCGCATCAGCAGCTCGACGAAGCGTTCACGCAGCGGCTGCTCGACGACGAGGGCCTCGAGATCGGCCACCGCCTCGGCGTGACGACCCGAGTCGAGCAGGCACTCGGCGCGCTCCTCGAGCGCGACCATTCGCAGCTCCTCGAGGCGTGCCGCCACCGGACGCAACCACCATTCGTCGGCGTCGTCGCCGAAGGCGCGTCCCGACCACAGCGCGAGTGCCCGGTCGTACGCGCCGATCGCATCCACCGGCTCGGCGGCGCGGGCTTCGGCGAGCGCGAGCTCGAATTCGGCGGCGTCGTAGCTCGCTCCGTCCAGCACGAGCTCGTACCCGCGGTCACGCGTCACAAGGTGGTCCACGCCGATCGCGCCGCGCAGGCGCGACACGTACGACATCACCGTGCGGCGCGCGCCCTCGGGCGCCGCGTCCTCCGGCCAGATCGACTCGACGAGACGATCCGTGCTCACCACCGAATCGTGGTCCGCGAGCAGCGCCGCGAGCAGCTTGCGCTGCTGTGGCCCGCCGAGCGCGACCAGCTCCCCATCCTGCAAGGCGCCCACCCCACCGCGCAGGACGGTGAAGCGGACCCCCCGCTGCACCAGCACCGGTCCAGTATCACCCATTGCCGACCGACCATGCGATCGGGCGCAACGCGTACGCCTCACCGTCGCCGAACTGCACGTGTCGGGTGGTCCCGAATGCGATCTCGGGGAGTGGTCCGAGCAATTCTCGGATCACCGACGAGGCGAGGATCTCCCCACCCCGAGCCCGGCTGGCGATCCAGGCTGCGAGCGACACCGGAGCCCCGATCACGTCGAGCGCGCCGGTGGACACCTCTGCGCAGTGCATTCCGATACGGATGCGCAGGGCATCAGCCGGGCAGGACCGCCCATGGGCGTCGAATGCCCGCATGACGCCGACGGAGAAGCGCCCGGCCGCGACCGCACGTGGGAACGCGATCATGAACCCGTCGTCGTGGGTGGCGAGCTCGCTCCCACCGCTGCGTTCCACGTGACGGCGCATCACGCCCCGGTGGAGCTCGAGCAGGTACGAGCGACGCTGCTCGTGCGGGCGCTCGAGTCGACGGGTCCACCGGTGGATGTCGGAGAAGACGACGGTGACCGATCCTTCGCCGCGGAGCCATGGCGGGAGGGCGACCGCGTCAGTGCTCCGCGCCAGGTGCTCGATCGACCGGGACTCGGCGCCGAGGGCAGGCAGCTCACGCTCGGCATCGCGATCGTCAGCCCATTCGAGGTGGCACCGGCCGAAGCGCACGATCTGACCCGGGCGCAGCACCGCGGGATGGTCGAGCCGGCCGCCGTCGACGAACGTGCCGTTGGTGCTGCTGAGATCCTCCACCACGACGTGGTCGTCGGCGGCGCGTATCCGGAGGTGACGGCGCGACAGCTCGCGGTCGGCGAGGAGCAGTCCGTCGCAGTCCCGGCCGACGTCGACGCTGCCGAACAGCACGAGGCGCAGTGGCGTCCTCCCCGGTTCGTGGATCGTGACCAGGGGAGAGGACCGGGCGCCCATGACCCCTACTTCTGCTTCTTCAGCGTCACCGTGTAGGTGCCGGTCGGACCATTCGCCCCGATGCTGAAGTGGTTCACGATGCTGCCCCGGTAGCCCTTGACCTTGCCGCTCGTCGCCGTGGCGGTGCCCGATTCCGTCGCCGGCTCGGTGAGCCCGGTCGGCGGGATGGTCGTCACGAATTCCAGCGTGACCGGCCCGACGCCAGCCAGCGTTCCCGATGAAGGTTCCGGTCGTGTCGTGCTGCGAGTACGTGTGCGCCGCCGTGTCGATGGTCATGCTGCCCTGCCCGCGGACCTCGCCCGAGAGGTCACCAGCCATCGGGTAGGTGGCGGTGAACGGCAGCGAGCCGTCGGCGGCCGGCGCGCCGAAGGCCGGCTCCGGTGCGGGGGGAAGGGTGCCGGTCGCGACGATCTTCGTCGGGATCTTCTTCGTGGCAGCCAGCGCCGTCGATGGCGATGGTCCGGCAGTGCCTGCGAAGACCGCGATCGCGACGACGCCGGCGGCGACGAGACGTACAGAGAGCTGGCGCATTGGTGTGCCTCCATCCCGGGGCGGCCACGGGATCCGGCCGCCGTCCACGTCCCCGCAGTGTCGTGGTCGGGGTCTGCAGTTCGTCGACAGTGCGCGGGCTGTCGTTGTCGACGAACTGCAGAGTCGGAGGAGGACGCTGGGTCCGACGAGCACGGGTGCGATGTCCGCCGCGTGCCTGACCGAGGAGGAACCATGAAGCGAATCGTTCGACTCACCCTGGTGCTGGCCGTCTTGGGAGTGACGATGTCGATGGCGGCACCCGGGTTCGCCGCCCAGAAGGGCACCGCGCGGCCGTACTCCGAGACGAGCACGGCCATCGTGAACTTCACGAACGGCTCGATCACCGGAAGCGGAGTGGCCACCCATCTCGGGCGGTTCACCTCGAACACCGCACCCGACGGGAGCAGCAGCGTCTACACCGCGGCGAACGGCGACACGTTGACGGTCGCGGTGCAGGTGGACGACGTGTTCGTCGGCGGTGACTGCCCGGCGACCAGCGACTTCGGCGTTCACGCCACCGCGACGATCACGTCGGGCACCGGGCGCTTCCAGGGGGCGCAGGGCGTGTTCCACGAGACGAACTGCGCCACGCTCGACCTGTCGGTGCCGGGGTTCCGGTTCAGCGAGAGCGTGACCGGGACCATCAGCTACTAGCCGGACCCGGCCACGTCACCGCCACGCGTCTGTCGACGAACTGCAGACGCCGTTGCGGACACTCACTGCACCGGCCGGGAGTCCCCGGTCCAAGGGGAAGGGGAGCAATCGTGAAGAGCCTGAAGTTCAAGTTGGGGATGCTCGTTGCAGTCACGGCGATCACGGGAGGACTGCTGGCGGCACCGGCATTCGCTTCTGCGCAGCCGAACGGCTCGTTCTCGAACTGCCGAGGCGTCGTGCTGTCGTCGGGTGCCGGGGGCCATTTCACCATCGCGGACTACTCGCAGTTGACGGGGATCCCGGTGCAGGAGCTCCAGCGACTCCTGTATGCAGAGATCTGCAGCGGGTAGCACGACGCCCGAAGATCCCGTCGGAACCGGCGAAGGAGACCCCGGCGAGAGCTGGGGTCTCCTTCGCGAGGTGTCTGGGAAGCGGTCCTGGCCGTCGCGCCGATCCGCCGCGAGCGGATGTCGTGTGCGCGTGGCGAGAGCCATCCGATGCCGGCCGCGCGGCTACGCGTCGCGCAGGTGGGCCTCGACGGCCTGCACCTTGGTGTGGAGCGCGTCGGAGACCCCGGGCCGGTAGTCGAGCTTGATCACCGCGCCGACACGCGGCGCGTCCTCGGCGATCTTCAGCACGCACGCCTTCACGAGCGCCATCACCTCGTCCCACTCGCCTTCGACATTGGTGAACATCGCGTTGGTCTCGTTGGGCAGCCCGCTCTCGCGGACGAGGCGAACCGCCTCGGCGACCGAGGCGCTGACGGACTCGCCGGAACCGACGGGCGTGATGGAGAAGGCAGCGATCATGCGGCGATCCTGGCACGCGGCCTCGGGCTCCGCACCACCGGTGCTGCCGAGCGGCGCGCGCGCCGTCCCGCGTGCCAGGCTGCGCCCAGCCAGCCCACGACGAAGGAACTCCGGATGACCGCCAGTCCCGACCCGACTGCACCGCTCGCCGGAGTGCGGGTGCTCGACCTCTCCCGCCTCTTCCCGGGCGCGTACTGCACCGCGCTGCTCGCGGATCACGGGGCCGACGTCGTGAAGCTCGAAGCCCCGGGCTTCGGCGACGGCATGCGCTTCATGGGCGAGGAGTTCCCGGCCGCGCACTGGCAGTTCAACCGGGGGAAGCGCTCGGTCACCCTCAACCTCAAGAGTGAGGCCGCGCTCGACGTGTTGCGCCGCCTCGCCCGCGACGCCGACGTGATCGTCGAGTCGGGCCGCCCCGGGTCGATGGACAAGATGGGCGTCGGCTTCGACGCGCTGCGCGCCGACAACCCCGGCTTGGTGTGGTGCTCGATCTCCGGCTTCGGTCCCGACGGACCCAACGTGAACGCGCCCGGCCACGACCTCACCTACTCGGGGTATGCGGGCATCCTCAGCCAGTTCCTCGTCGACGGCACGCCTCCGGTGCCGGGCATGACGGTGGCCATCCCCCTCGCGGGCATCCTCGCCGCGTTCGGGATCGTCGCCGCGCTGCAGGGCCGGGCGAACACCGGGGTCGGCACCCGGGTCGACGCCAACATGGTCGACTCCGCGATCTGGGTGCTCGGCGAGCAGCTCACCCGCGCCGCCAACACCGACGTGCAACCGTGGGGCGCCTACGCGGCGCGCAACAACTACCGCTGCGCCGACGGCAAGTGGATCACCTGCACGTCGAGCGAGCCCCGCGCGTGGGCGGCACTGGTGGAGGCGCTCGGCCTGCCCGACCTCGCCGACCGGAAGACCGGCGACGACGAGCCCGGCGCGATCGCCCGTCTCGAAGCCGCGTTCGCCACGCAGCCCCAGGCGCACTGGCTCGAGACGCCCGGACTGGCCGGGGGCATCGGCCCGCTGTTCACGCCCGCCGACCTCCCCGACGACCCCCAGGTCGCGCACCGTCAGGGCATGCCCCGCATCGGGGACGACGGGCCCCGGGTGGTGGCCAATCCGTTGCGCTTCGACCGCGCCGACGGCGTGGCCGGCTCGCACGCCCTGCGCCCGGCGCCGGGACTGGGCGAGCACACCGACGAGGTGCTCGCCGCCGCCGGGTACTCGGCCGCGGAGATCGCCGCGTTGCACGACGCCCAGGCGGTCTGACCGGCCGGGTGCCCGCGTCACCGAGGTCGTACGCTGGCGGCCTCGAATCGAAGAGGAGCCCACCGTGACCGATGCCGTGATCGTCAGCGCCGCGCGCACCCCGATCGGACGCGCCCGCAAGGGCTCGCTCGTGACCGTCGACGCGTTCCAGCTCGCGGAGATCGCGATCGGCGCCGCGGTCGACCGCTCCGGTATCCCGTTCGACCAGTTCGACGACATCATCCTCGGCGAGACCCTGCAGGGCGGCGGCGACATCGCCCGCCACACTGCGGTCGTGCTCGGCATGACCCAGGTGCCGGGCATCGCCGACAACCGCCACTGCGCGTCGGGCCTGAGCTCCATCCAACTCGCGGCCGCGTCGATCATGGCGGGCATGGACCAGGTGGTGATCGCGGGCGGCACGAACAGCGCGAGCACCATGCCGCAGTCGGCGGTCATGGACACCCAGGGCGAGTGGGTGCCGTGGATGTCGCCCAGCCACCCCGACACGCCCGGCGCGCCCAACCGCGACATGTCGATCACCGTGGGTGAGAACACCGCACGCGAGATGGGCCTCACCCGGCGCGACGTCGACGAGTGGGCCGCCTACAGCCAGGCCAACGCGATCCGCTCGATCGACGAAGGTTGGTTCGACGACGAGATCGTGCCGGTGGAGTACGTCGACCGCGACGGCAACAAGGCGCGCCTCGAGATCGACGAGCACCCGCGGCGCGGCACCACGGTCGAGGTGCTCGCAAAGCTCGAGCCGTTGCACCCCGAGCTCGAGAACCCCACCGTCACCGCGGGCAACGCGGCGGGCATCAACGACGCCGCCGCCGCGGTCGTGCTCACGTCGGGGGACTACGCCGCCGCCCACGGGCTCACGCCGCTGGCGCGCATCGTGTCGTGGGCCAACGCCGGCCTCGAGCCCGGGCGCACCGGCATGGGCCCCACGGTGGCGATCCCCAAGGCCCTCGAACGGGCGGGCCTCACGCTCGCCGACGTCGACCTGGTCGAGGTCAACGAGGCGTTCTGCTCGGTGCCGGTCGCCGCGTCGCGCGTGCTCGGCATCGACCCGTCGATCATGAACGTGAACGGCAGCGGCTGCTCGCTCGGTCACCCGATCGCGGCCACCGGCACGCGCATGACCGTCACCATGATCAACGAGCTGCGCCGCCGCGGTGGACGGATCGGCCTGGTGTCGATGTGCGCCGGTGGCGGTATGGGGTCCGCGCTGGTCTTCGAGCTCCTCTAGGACGCGGCCCGGTCGGCGACCCCACGGCATCCACCACTGGACCTTTCGGTGTCCTTACGGTACGGGGACGGGGGAGGGGAGCCCTCGCCCCAGAACAGGGAGGACAACCATGGCCGAACCCCAGAAGCGGGGCACCGGTTGGATCGTCTTCGCCGGCATCCTGATGGTGCTGGCGGGCGCGAACATGTTCATCAACGGCCTCTGGGCGCTGAACGCGAGCACGGCCGTGACGAACACGTTCAAGGGCCAGTTGCTCTTCGAGGACGGCAACCTCGACACGTGGGGCTGGATCTACCTCATCGTGGGTCTGGTCGTGCTCGTCGCCGGGCTGTGCGTGTTCGCCCGCCAGCACTGGGCGGTGTCGCTCGGCATCGTGCTCGCCCTCGTCCAGGCGATCTTCGCGTTCTTCTGGCTGTTCAGCGGCTACTGGCAGGCGGCGCTGGTCACGATCGTGCTCGACATGCTCGTGATCTACGGCCTGAGCACCTACGGCAGCGAACGACAGATGGCCTGAGCCATTCGGCTGTCGCGATCCGGGCCCCGGCGCCACGCGTGCCGGGGCCCGTTCGCGTCTCGATCCGGGCGTCTCGATCCGGTTGCCCTCAGCGGTTCAGCCGAGCAGTTCATCCCGCTGGGTGCGGTATTCCTCGGCGGTGATCTCGCCGGCGTCGCGCTGCGCGTTGAGTGAGTCGACGGCGGCGACGTCGCTCGCAGTCATCACGTACTCGGCGCGCGACGGCTCGGGATGGGCCGCCGGCGAGCGGGTGAACCCGGTGACCGTGAGTTGCCGGTCGCGCACGCGCACGAAGACGTACACCAGTACCCCGATCAGGGGGAGCAGCACCACGCAGAGCACCCACAACGCCTTGGCGCCGCCGGAGAGGTCGCGGCTCGCGAACAGGTCGGCGAACACCACGATGGCCAGCCAGGCCCAGATCACGAAGGCGGCCAGCCACAACAGCGACAGCAGCACCTGGCCGGTGCCCCATTCGACGGCGATGCTCATGTGTTCCTGGTCCTCCGTGTCCGCTCGCTCCGGCTGCGTCCGGCTGCGTCAGGCCGTGTCAGGCGCGCCTTCGGGCGGAGATCCTCGCATGTCGGAGCGGCCGCTCGCGGGACGCAGCTGGTGGTGAACACCGGCGTCTGATCCGGGCCAGCGGGAATTTCCGGATTTCTTCGCGCGATCTCGTCCGATTCGGCGATAAGTGTCGTACCCCCGTGTTGGGATGGGTTCGTGGCCGGTTTTGCGGAGTTGTTGGACGAGTTGCGGTGTTGGGAGACGGAGCGTCTCCAGCGCGAGCGCGTCCGGGTGATCCGGGAGAAGCGCCACCTGGAGGTGCGTGAGCTGGCGTTGACGAAGGTGCTCGACGAGCGCCGTGCGGTGCCGAAGGATCAACCGGCGCGTGATGGTGAGTCGGAAGCGACCGCGCGTCGGAAGCGGGAGACGGCGGAGAAGTTGGAGAATCTTCCGCATCTGGGTGACGCGGCGTTGAACGGTGAGTTGTCGTCGGAGCAGTTGCATCCCGCGGCGGACCTGGCGGATGAGGCCAGTGACGAGGAGTGGTCACGTCGGGCGAGGAAGGCATCACCGGCGGACTTGCAGCGCATGGCCCGGAAGAAGCGGGCGATGTCGCGGGAGGAATCCCTCGCACGGCGGGCGCGACGGTCGTTGCGGAAATGGCGCGACGACCACGGCTTCCTCCACGGCCGGTTCGAACTGCCGCTCGAGCATGGTGGCGCGGAGGTGGAGGCGTTCTTCGACCAGGTCGCCGAACGCATGCGCCCAGCCAAGGGTGAACGCTGGGCGTCGCTCGAACATCGCCACGCCGACACGCTGATCAGCCTCTGTCGAGCGCGCAACCCCGGCCGACGGCGCGCGCGATGGTCGCGACGCCGAGGATCGCGCGCAGGGGCCGACGATGGCCGCTCGCCCCACCGTCGTGGTCGACGTGCCCCTCGACGGTCCCGCCACCCTGTGCGGGATGCCGTTGCCCGACGAATGGATCGACGCGTGGCGAGCCGAGGTGAACGTGCAGCTCCGCGCGGTCGACGCGCACGGCATGGCGGTCGCGGAGGGCCCGGTCCGCAAGTTCGTGTCCGACAAACGCCGCCGCTCAGTGATCCGAAGAGACGGACGCTGTCGGTGGCCGGGATGCCGCCGACGACTCGGACTCCAGGTCCACCACCTCCTCCCGTCGAGTTGGGGTGGGAGCGACGACATCGCGAACCTCGTCGCGGTGTGCCCCGCGCACCACGCGTTATTGATCCCCCACGGCGAGTACGTGCTGGAGGGGAACCCGAATCGCCCCGACGGACTCGACCTTCGGCGCATCGCCGCCGAGGAACGCCGACGACGAAGCGCCGCTGGTCTCACACTCGCGACGTGAACGCCGTCAGCGAGAGGATCGGCGCGGCGGGGACCCGGGTCAGGGCGCGCTGACCACGAGCGCGGCGGTGAGCGCGAGCACCACCGCGGCCAGGCCAACCTCCACGAGGATCGCCGCGCGCAGCTGCGCGACGTCGACCGGGTCGATCGCCTCGGCGCCGTCGGCTGGATCCGTGGCGACTGCGGAGGGCTCCGTCGCGCCCGCTCCGACCGCAACCGGCGCGGGCTCAGGCGCGGGAGCGGGGACCCGGGCGCGGAGACGGGGCTCGATGCGCTGGCGGAGGATGTCGCGGGTGGCGCTGGCCACGATGACGATGGCCACCACGACGAGCGCCTTGGCGAAGAGGATGCGGCCGTAGTCGGTGTCCCAGACCGCCGACCACGTCTCGAGCTGGCGCCAGCCCTGCAGCAGGCCGGAGAGCACGACGAGGCCCACGACCGGCAAGGCAATGCGGGCGAAGCGCTCGGTGGCGCGCATCGCGCGTCGACGTCGCCCGGTCGGCCGAGGGTGACCGCGAGCAGTGCGATGCCGCCCAGCCAGAACGAGACCCCGGCGAGGTGGACGAGGTCGAGGGTCACGCCGAAGCCGATCCACCGGCCGGTGGACGCGTGCCCGGCGTAGGCGAAGGTGGCGAGCACGCCGAGCGCGCACAGGCCCACGACGATCTCCACCGGGATGCGGCCCTTCGCTCGGGGCGCGCGTACGTGCAGGAGCGCGAACGGCAGCAGCGCGACGAGGAGGATGACGCGAGCGATCGCGCCGCGGCCGTACCGCGCGTCGAGCACGTCGGACAGCGCGCCGGAGTCGACGAACTTCGACCAGCCGCCGCCGGTCGAGTACCCGGCCTGGAACGGCAGCGCGCGCAGTGCGCCCACCATCGCGGCGCCCCATGCACCGACCAACAGCCACCGCGTGTCGCGTCGTGCGGTGGACGCGGGCCAGAGCCAGCGGGCCACGACCAGTCCGCCGGCGAACACCAGCGCACCGACGAACCCGAGCGCGCGGACCACGCCGAAGAGGAACCCGTAGAAGTGGCCCGACGACTGCGCGCTCCCGAGGTTGGCGAAGTTGGCGCCGCTCACGCCGGTCACGCCCACGCCGAACGTGATCACCCCGTGCTCGGGGTGGCCGTCGTCGGACACGACGTGCCACACGATCGCGTAGGGGCCGTCGGGCAGCGTCGGAAGCTGCGCCCGCACGACGGTGCCGCTCGAGTCGCGCTGCTTCACGCCGGGGAGCTGCTTGCCGTCGCCGCCGTACACGCCGATCGCCGACTTGGCGTTCACCGACTCGTCGAAGCGGAGCACCACGGTGCGGGGCGGTTGCCCGGCGGGGAACGACTCGCCCTGCTTCGGCGTGCTGGTCTGCAGCGTCGCGTGTGCGGCCGCGGGCCCGGCCAGCACCGCGAGCACGACCAGGCTCATCGCCGCGACCGCGACGACCCGGGAGGTCGCGCGGACAATGGGTGACGTGGACGGCATGACGGTGGCGGCGAGTCGGCCCGAGGGTGGGACGTGCGCTACTCGGCGCCGTCCTGGCAGAGCGACGTGCGGGTGCCGACCTTGGTGATGTCGGGGATCACGTCGTAGGTGCCATCGGCGCAGGTGATCGCGGGATTCAGGTGCGCGTACACGCCCTGGCTGTCCTCGTAACCGGGAACCGCCCACACGTGGAGCAGCGGGCCGGTTGCGGTGATGAGGCGACCGCCGACGGCGTCGCACTGGGCCTTCGTCGCGTCACGGTCGGCGCCGAGCGGCGCGTCGGTGCCACCGCCGGGGCGCATGACGATGCAGATGTTGCTGTGCTGGTGCCACACGTCGTTGGGTCCCGCGAACCCGGCCGGGTCCTTGGAGACTGCCGAGTAGAAGAGGCCGGCGATCTTGGAGTCGGGCTTGGTGCCGTCGTAGATCCAGGCGATCGGGTGCCGGATCTGTTCGTCGGTCATCGGTGCGTCGGTGGCGCCGTAGCGGTAGCTGCTCGGCATGATCATGTGGGCACCGAGACCCGGAGAGAACGCACCGGCCCGGGTGGCGCCCGCGGCCTCGGCGTCGGCGAGCGTCGGGTACTGCAGCGCGACCTGTCGGGCGAGGTCCATCTGGTGGGTGAGCAGCGCCCGATCCTCGGGCGCGACCGGGAGCTCGAACGTGTGAGTGTGCTGCACGCCGTTCTCGAGCTTGGAGAACCCGCGGTCGTCGACCGCGCCCGAGGCACTCGCCGCGGCGATGGCCTGGGTGAGCTGGTCGTTGCCGTTGGCCGCGACCGAGCTGGTGCCCGCCGACGATCCCGAGTCGGACGACGAGACGATCGCGCTGCCGACCACGAAGCCGAGGGCCACGCCGACCACCAGCAGGGCGACGGGCAGTCGCCGGGCGAGGGGGTTGCGCGGCACGGCCACCGGACCCCGAACCGCCGCCGCTGGAGCCCGAGCCGTCAGCGGCGGAGTCGTCGGTCAGGTCGACCGGATCGATCCGATCGTCGAGAATGGTCATCGCGAAGCCCCCCCGGGATCGACGTGGATCGACGAAGTGTAGGGCGCTTCCCCGGGAAGGCGCCGTCGTGCCGTCGGACTCAGACGAGATGGCAGCGCCCGGTGCCGGCGCAGAGGTCGCACTCGGGGGCATCCGCGGTGGCGTGGGCCAGACACTGGCGCACCCGCTCCTCCGCGATGGCGAAGAGGAGGGGGTGGGGCCCGAGGGGCGCCGTGACCAGGTGGCGCACCCCGGGATGGTGGGCGGCCGCCGCCGCGGTGAGCTCGGGGATGTCGCGGTCCCAGTGGCGACCGGGGCCGAGGAACCAGGGGGCCACCACGACGGTGGTCGCGCCCTGGGCCACGCAGGCGTCGAAGGCGTCGGCGATCGAGGGCTCGGCCAGCTCCATGTGGGCGGGCTGCACGATCGGGTAGCCGCTCTGTGCCTGCCAGTCGCGCACCACCCGTTCGTGGAGCTGGTTCGATTCGGTCCGCCGCGACCCGTGGTCGACGAGGACCAGGCCCGTGGTGGCCGGGTCGACGCCCGCGCCGAAGCCGGAGGAGCCGGAGTCGTCGAGGGGCGCGGCGGCGGGCATGCAGGCGATGGTACGGGACCGGACCGCCTTGACATATACCCTAGGGGGGTATAGTGTCAGGCGACAGGACCGGAGGAGCTGCCATGACCACCGAGACCCGAGACCACCGAGACGTTCCGGGTGCAGGGGATGACCTGCGGGCACTGCGTCGCGGCCGTCACCGGCGAGGTGGCGAAGCTCCCGGGTGTGCGCGAGGTGGCGGTGGATCTGCCGAGTGGCGCGGTCACCGTCACGAGTGACGCGCCGTTGGCGCACGACGCCGTCGCGGCCGCGGTCGACGAGGCCGGCTACGAACTGGTCGACCGGTGACCGGGACGCGCGGGGCCGAGGGCCTGGGTGTGCGTGGCGAAGCTCGCAGGGTTCGCCCTCGGCGTGGTGGTCGCGTTCGGTGTCGGGCTCGGCATCGGCGCCGCGGTCGGACCCGTCGGTGACGGTTCCGCTCCCGCGCATCACGGCACCCCCGCGTCGAGCACCGCGCCGGCGGGCCACGACGACCACGCGATCTCGGGCCTGTCGGGGGGCTGACGGCGATGGCCGACACCCGGACGCCGACCACGTCGGTGGATCTCGCGATCGAGGGGATGACGTGCGCGTCGTGCGCGGCGCGCATCGAGAAGCGGCTCAACCGCATCGACGGCGTCACCGCCACGGTGAACTACGCGACCGAGCGGGCGCGCGTCGAGGTGCCGCCCGGGATCGCGACCGACGAGCTCGTCGCGCAGGTCGCGGCCGCGGGCTACACCGCACACGTCCCCGCGGCGCGGGGGACCGCGGACGGCGCCGCCGGTCACGACGGAGCCGGCGCGCACGACCACGACACCGAACCGTTGGAGTCGTTGCGCAACCGGCTGTTGATCTCCACCGCGCTCTCGCTGCCCGTGGTCGCGATGGCGATGGTGCCCGCGCTGCAGTTCCGCAACTGGCAGTGGCTGAGCTTCGCCCTCGCGGGCCCGGTGGTGGTGTGGGGCGGCTGGCCGTTCCACCGGGCCGCGTGGGTGAACCTGCGCCACGGCGCGGCCACCATGGACACGCTCATCTCGCTCGGCACCATCGCCGCGTTCGGGTGGTCGGTGTACGCGCTGTTCTGGGGCGGCGCGGGCGAACCCGGCATGACGATGAGCTTCACCTTCGACGTGGCCCGCGGCTCCGGCCAGGACGAGATCTACCTGGAGGTGGCCTCCGCGGTCACCGTGTTCATCCTCGCCGGGCGCTACTTCGAGTCGCGCGCCAAGCGCCGTTCCGGCGCGGCGCTGCGCGCGCTCATGGAGCTCGGGGCCAAGGACGTCGCGGTGCTGCGCGACGACGTCGAGGTGCGGGTGCCGATCGACGACCTGCGCGTCGGCGACCGCTTCGTCGTGCGGCCCGGCGAGAAGGTGGCGACCGACGGCGTGGTCGAGGAGGGCACGTCCGCGGTCGACACGTCGCTGCTCACCGGGGAGTCGGTGCCGGTCGAGGTCGGGCCCGGCGACCCGGTCACCGGCGCGACGGTGAACGCCGGCGGCCGCCTGGTGGTGCGGGCGACGCGGGTCGGCGCCGACACCGCGCTCGCGCAGATCGCCAAGCTGGTCGACGACGCCCAGAGCGGCAAGGCGCCGGTGCAGCGTCTGGCCGACCGGATCTCCGCGGTGTTCGTGCCGGTGGTGATCCTGCTCGCCGCCGCCACCCTCGGCTTCTGGATCGGCGCCGGGGAGAGCGTGGCCACGTCGTTCACCGCGGCGGTCGCGGTGCTGATCATCGCCTGCCCGTGCGCGCTCGGGCTCGCGACCCCCACCGCCATCCTCGTGGGCACCGGCCGCGGGGCCCAGCTCGGCATCCTCATCAAGGGGCCGGAGGTGCTGGAGTCGACCCGCACCGTCGACACCGTGGTGCTCGACAAGACCGGCACCGTCACGACCGGGCGGATGGCCGTGGTCGACGTGCTCCCGGCCGCGGGGGTCGACGCCGACGAGCTGTTGCGGGTGGTCGGCGCGCTCGAGCACGCGTCGGAGCACCCCATCGCCCGGGCGATTGCCGAGCACGCGCAGGCGCGGTTCGGGCCGCTGCCGCCGGTCGAGAGCTTCACCAACCGCGAGGGCTTCGGGGTGGAGGGCGTGGTGGAGGGTCACGCGGTCGTCGCCGGGCGCGAGCTGCTGCTCGCCGACTGGTCGGTGCACCTCGACGACACGACGCGCGCGGCCAAGACCGCGGCCGAGGCCCAGGCCCGCACCGTGGTGCTCGCGGCGTGGGACGGCATGCTGCGCGGCGCGGTGGTGGTCGCCGACACCGTGAAGCCCACGAGCGCGGCGGCGGTCGCCGAGCTGCGCGCGCTGGGGTTGGCGCCCGTGCTGCTCACCGGCGACAACGAAGCGGCGGCACGCGCGGTTGCGGCCCAGGTCGGGATCGACGACGTGGTGGCCGAGGTGCTGCCGGCCGACAAGGTGCGGGTCGTCGAGCAACTCCAGGCCGAGGGACGCGTGGTGGCGATGGTGGGCGACGGCGTGAACGACGCCGGCGCGCTCGCGCAGTCCGACCTCGGGATCGCGATGGGCACCGGCACCGACGTCGCGATCGAGGCCAGCGACCTCACCCTGGTGCGCGGTGACCTGCAGACGGTGGGTGACGCGATCCGGCTGTCGCGCCGCACGCTGCGCACCATCCGGGGCAACCTGTTCTGGGCCTTCGCCTACAACGTCGCGGCGGTGCCGCTCGCGATGGCGGGTCTGCTGAACCCGATGATCGCGGGTGCGGCGATGGCCTGCTCGAGCGTGTTCGTGGTGAGCAACAGCCTGCGCCTGCGCCGGTTCCGCGCGCAGGCCCGATGACGAGTGGAGACGACCGTGCGCGGCTACACGATGGACAAGGACGACTACCTCAAGCGACTGCGGCGCATCGAGGGCCAGGTGCGCGGGCTGCAACGCATGATCGACGAGGACGTCTACTGCATCGACGTGCTCACCCAGATCAGCGCGGTGCAGAGCGCGCTGCGCAGCGTCGCCGTCGGGTTGCTCGACCAGCACCTCCACCACTGCGTGCAGGGCGCGGCGCGTGAAGACCCCGAAGGCGCGGGTGCACTGGTCGACGAGGCCACCCGCGCGATCGAACGGCTGCTCCGCGCCTGAGCCGCGGCCAGGCGCGGGGCTCAGTCGCGCAGGAGACGGACGACGGTGTCGCGCAGATGCTCGCGTGCCACCGGGACGTGGTCGCCCGCCGCGTAGGCGATTGGTCGGCAGATGCCGTCCGGCGAGCCAGACGCTGCACCCGAGGGTGGCCCAGCCCACGATGGCGGCGTCGAGCGCGACCGCGATCGGCTCGTCACGCGGTGAGGGTGGCCGGGACGCCCGCCCGGCCGCGCCCGAGGGTCTGCAGGTTGCGGAAGTTCCCACCCCGGCGATCTTCCCGACGTCGTGCACGTGGGCCGCGTACTGCAGTCCGCGGAGGTGATCGGGATCGAACCCGAGCTCCTCGCCGATCGCCACGGCGAGCAGTGCGACGTGGCTCTGGTGCCCCGCGGTGTACGGATCGCGGGACTCGACGGTCGCGGCGAGCAGGTCGACGGCGCTGTGCAACGCCTGGTCGAGCTGTTCCCGATCGTGGAGACGGGAGAGGCCGTAGGCGAGCTCGGCGGCGAGGTGTTCGAGCAGCTGCACCGCACGGTCGCCGAACGCGCCTGGTTCCAGCGCGTAGACGAGCAGCACTCCGTCGACTGCGCCCGTCCCGTCGACGGAGCGCACCGGCACCGCGGTGGTCGACCGCAGCCCGCGGCGGCGCGCGGCCTCGCGCCAGGGCGCGGAGTCGGGCGCCGTCTCGAAATCGTCGAGCACCTGGGTACGCCCCGTGCGCAGGGCCCGCCCCGCCGGACCGCTGCCGAGCGGCCCCGAGTCCCACGACACCCGGATCTCTTCGACGTAGTCGGCATTGCGCTCGCTGTGCGCCATCACCTGGACCGAGTGATGGTCGTCGTCGCGCGCCCGGCCGTACCACGCGAGTGCGTACCCACCCTCCTGTACGGCGGCCTCGCACACGTCGCGCAGGAGTTCCTCCTCTTCGTTCGCCCGGATGAGCACCGCGCTCGCCTCGGCCAACGTCGCTGCCGCGCGCCGCTGGACGACTGCTTCGCACGCGTGGGTCAGCGCAACGACCGCAGCGACGATCGCGCCTTCGTCAACCACCGGCGCCGCCCGCACCCCCATCCAGTGGAGCTCGCCGGCGCGGTCGCGCACGCGGATCTCGGCGCCGTTGACGGTGGCACCGCCGAACACCTCGGCGCGCATCCGCAGCGCGTGCGCGGCGTCGTCCGGCGGCATGAACTCGGGCAGCGAGCGCCCGCGCATCTCCTCCGGCGTCCAGCCGAACATCCGCTCCACCGACGGCGACACCCAGGTGATGTGGCCGTCGGGCGCGACCTCGAACACGATGTCGGACGCGTGCTCCGCCAGCCTTCGGTAGCGCGCCTCGGACTCCGCGACGGCGGCGCTCTCGTGGTGGCGGGCCGTGACGTCGCGCCAGGTCACCGACACCGCGTCGCCCACGGGCACGACGCGTACGTCGAGGAAGCGTCCGCCGGGCCCGGTCGCGCCGACCGCGTAGTCATCGAGAAGCGCTGGTGTCCGCGTGCGCAGCACCCGATCGGCGAGGGTCACGAGATGCTCGCCAATGGGGCGGGGGAACGCGGCGTGGCAGCGGACCCCGGGCTCGACCCGGGCGCCGCCACCGTCACGCAGTTGCAGCGCACGGTTCGCGGTCCGGACCTCGAGGTCGACGAGCGTGCCCTGCGCGTCGCGCACCGCGTCGAGGAGGAGGTGGGGATCGACGAGCGCGTCGAGCGTGGCCTGGAGCTCGGCCCGATCGGCCTCGGCTCTCGATCGGGCGTCGACGAGCTCCTCGACCTCCCGCAGCACAACGACCCGCCGGATCCGGGCGTCGTCGGCCGGGAGCGTGAGCGACCGGCCCGACACCCAGTGGTAACGGCCGTCGCCCCCGAGCACCCGGAACGCGTCGAGAGCCGTCGGGCCGTCGGTGTGGAGCCACCCGGTCGCCGCGACGGCCCCCTGGTCGTCGGGGTGCACGAGCTCGTCCGCGGTGCGCCCGACGAGCCGCTCGGGTCGCCAGCCGAGGATCGTCTCGGCCGCACTCGAGGCCCACTCGCACACGCCCAGTTCGTCGCCCACGAGAATCACATCGGCCGCGTGGTCGAGGAGCTGCTCGAATTGCCGGTGGGAGACACCCTCGAGACGCACGGCCGACCTCCCCTCATGGGTACGAGTCGGCGAACTAGGGTCACCGTACTCAATTCGGGGAGAAGGGCGGAAGGTGACCGCACGTGGGGGGTGGTGGCCGTCGGTCTGAGGGCAAGCTGAGAGCGCAGCGGCACGCCCGGGCCGTTCGCCGACGTTGTCCGGGGGAACCCGACGCGGGTTGCTGCGCAGAGCTGCTGATCCGCAGCGCGCCCAGCCCACTCTCAGGTGCCGACGGGCAAGGTGATGCCCTGCCGTCGCACCCACGCGAAGGAGCGAGCATGGAACACGTCGAGGAACCGGGCCCCGGGGACGCCACCCTGCCCGTCCCGCGCGCGGACTTCCCCCCGCCGCCGCCCCCGCCTCCGCCCCCGCCTCCGCCTCCGCCTCCGGGATACGGCGCGGCGGGCTACGGCGCCGCGGGCTACGGCGCGGCGGGCTACGGCCCGCCGCCCACCGGTCCCGCGCCGCGCAACCAGCACCTCGGGATGAGCCCGGGGCGTCGGCGCCTGATTGCCGCGCTCGCGGTGCTCGGACTTCTGGCGGTGCCCGCGGTGGTCGGGTACGACCTCGGGCAGCGCAGCGGATCGTCGTCGGACAGCTCCACCGCGATCTCCCTGCCCGGTGGCTCCGGCACGTCGTCGGGCCAGCAGAGCTCGTCGGGGTCGGGCACCTCGGGCGCGGCCACCGGCACGGTCGACGCCACGGCCATCGCCAACCGGGTCGACGACTCGATCGTCAACCTCAACATGATCCTCTCGACCGGCGGACAGGCCGCGGGCACCGGGATCATCATCTCGTCGTCGGGCCTGGTGCTCACCAACAACCACGTGATCGAGAACTCCACGTCGATCGAGGCCGAGAACTCCGCCAGCGGCGCGACCTACGGCGCCAAGGTGCTCGGCTACGACAAGGAGGACGACGTCGCGCTCGTCCAGCTCGAGGACGCGTCGGGCCTCAAGGTCGCCACGCTCGGCAACTCGTCGAGCCTGCAGGAGGGCGACCCCATCGTGGCCCTCGGCAACGCGGGCGGCCACGGCGGGAGTCCGACGGTGGCTTCGGGGTACGTCACCGCGCTGGGCCAGCAGATCACCGCGGCCGACCAGGACGGGTCGAACGCCGAGACCCTCAGCGATCTGGTGCAGATCGACGCCGACATCCAGCCCGGTGACTCGGGCGGCGCGCTCGTGAACGCCGACGGCGAGGTCGTGGGCATGAACGCGGCGGCGTCGAGCAGCAACGGCGGGTTCGGGTTCGGGCAGTCGGGCAACGAGGGCTACGCGATCCCGATCGAGAACGCCCTCTCCATCGCCAAGCGCATCGCCTCCGGCCAGGGCGGCGAGAACATCCACGTCGGCGGCAACCGGGCCATGCTCGGTGTCTCGGTGCTCGACGACCGCGACCGATCGGGCCAGTCGTCCGGCGGCGCCACGGTGCAGAGCGTGCAGTCGGGATCGGCCGCCGAGGGTGCGGGCATCGAGGCGGGTGCGGTGATCACCGGCCTCGGACGACGCCACGATCTCCTCGGCCCGCGAGCTGACCCACGCGCTGATCCAGTACCAGCCGAAGGACTCGGTGACCGTCACCTGGCTCGACGCCGTCGGGCGCCACGCACCACGCGACGGTGCAGCTGGGCTCGGGGCCTCCGGCCTGATCCGCTACTCGACCTCTGCGGCGGCGCCTGCGAACTGCGCGTTGTACAGCGCGGCGTAGGCGCCGTGGCGGGCGAGGAGCTCGTGGTGGTTGCCCTGTTCGACGATGTCGCCGTGCTCCATCACGAGGATGGTGTCGGCGTCGCGGATGGTCGACAGGCGGTGGGCGATGACGAAGCTGGTGCGGTTGGTGCGCAGCGCGGCCATGGCCTGCTGGATGAGGACCTCGGTGCGGGTGTCGACCGACGACGTGGCCTCGTCGAGGATGAGGATGGCGGGGTCGGCGAGGAACGCACGCGCGATGGTCAGGAGCTGCTTCTCGCCCGCCGAGACGTTGCCCCCTTCGTCGTCGATACGGGTGTCGTACCCGTCGGGGAGCGAGCGGACGAACCAGTCGACGTGCGTGGCCACCGCGGCGGCGACGATCTCGTCCTCGGTCGCAGCCGGGCGCCCGAACGCGATGTTCTCGCGGATGGTGCCCTCGAACAGCCAGGTGTCCTGGAGCACCATGCCGATGTTGCGCCGCAGCTCGTCGCGCTGCATGGCCGCGACGTCGTGGCCGTCGAGGGTGATGCGGCCGCCGTCGAGCTCGTAGAAGCGCATGATCAGGTTCACCAGCGTGGTCTTGCCCGCGCCCGTCGGCCCCACGATCGCGATGGTCGAGCCCGGTTCCGCGAGCAGGCTGAGGTCGGTGATGAGGGGCTTGTCGGGGTCGTAGGAGAAGGCGACGGCTTCGAACTCGATGCGGCCACGGGGCTCGGCGGCGAGGGTCGGCTCGTCGGGGTCGGGGCGCTCCTCGTCCTCGTCGAGGAACTCGAAGACCCGCTCCGCCGACGCGATCCCCGACTGCAAGAGGTTCACCATCGACGCCAGCTGCGTGAGCGGCATGGCGAACTGGCGTGAGTACTGGATGAAGGCCTGGATGTCGCCGATGCTCAACTGGCCCGACGCGACCTTGAGGCTGCCCACCACCGCGATCATCACGAAGTTCAGGTTGCCCGCGAACATCATCACGGGCTGCACCGAGCTGGCGGTGAACTGCGACCAGAAGCTCGCGTCGTAGAGCTCCTCGTTCTCGTCGTCGAACACCTGCTGGACGTCGCCCTGGCGCCCGAAGGTCTGCACCAGGGCGAGACCGGAGAACGTCTCTTCGACGTGACCGTTGAGTGTGCCGGTGTGGAGCCACTGCGCGACGAAGCGCTTCTTGGAGCGCGCGGTGATGAAGCGCATCGCGAGGAGTGAGAAGGGCACGATCACCACCGTGATCCCAGTGAGCAGCGGGGAGATGGTGAACATCACGATCAGCACGCCGACGATCATGAGCGTGGAGGTGAGCACCATGCTCAGCGACTGCTGCAGGCTCTGCGAGATGTTGTCGATGTCGTTGGTGACCCGGCTCAGCAGGTCGCCGCGTGGCTGCCGGTCGATGTACCAGAGCGGGAGGCGGTTGAGCTTGTCCTCGACGTCGCTGCGGAGTTGGTGCATGGCCCGCTGCACGACGCCGGCGAGGATGTAGCTCTGGAGGTACTGGAGCGAGTACGCGGCGATGTACACGCCGGCGGCGGCCAGGAGCACCTCGTGCACCTGCGCGAAGTCGATGCCGTTCCCGCTCATGCCCTCGACGACGAGGTTGGTCGCTGCGCCGAGGATGCGGGGACCGAGCACGGCGAAGGTCACCGAGCCGACCGCGAGCGTGATCACCGCCACGAGCCGGAAGCGGTCGGGCCGGAGGCGTTCCAGCAGCCGCCACGCGGAGTTGGAGAACTTGTCGGACCGCTCGATCGGCATGCCGTAGCCGAAGCGACCGCCGGCCGCGCGGGCCTGGGTGATGGTCGGCAACGGTGCCGCAGGCCGCGCCGGGCCGTCGCCCTTCGCGGCGCGGCCGTTGCCGTTGCCCGTGCCGTTGCCGGTCATGCCGCGTCCTCGTCGTAGTGCTGGGACTCGACGATCTCGCAGTAGGTGGGGCAGGCGGTGATCAGCTCGGCATGGGTGCCGAGACCCACGGCGCGGCCTTCTTCGAGCACCAGGATCTGGTCGGCGCCGGTGATGGTGGAGACGCGCTGGGCGACGACGACGGACACCGCGTCGCGGGTGACGGGGAGCGAGCGCCGCCCGAAGGCGCGCGTCGGTCCGGAGGTCGAGCGCGGAGAACGAGTCGTCGAAGAGGTAGATGGACGGCTCGGTGCACGACGGCGCGGGCGATGGAGAGCCGCTGGCGCTGACCGCCGGAGACGTTGGTGCCGCCCTGCGCGATGGCCGTGTCGATGCCGTCGGGCATGGCGCGCACGAAGTCGGCGGCCTGCGCGACCTCGAGGGCGGCCCACAGCTCCTCGTCGGTCGCGTCGGACTTCCCGAACCGTAGGTTCGTGGCCACGGTGCCGGAGAAGAGGAACGGCTTCTGGGGCACGTAGCCGATGAGCCCGTGGAGGAGCTCGGGGTCGAGGTCGCGGAGGTCGACGCCGGCCACGGTGATCCGGCCGCCGGTCACGTCGAACAGGCGGGCGACGAGGCTGAGCAGTGCGGTCTTGCCCGAGCCCGTGCTCCCGATGATCGCGAGGGTCTCCCCGGCGCCGATCTGCGCCGACACGTCGTCGAGGACGCCGCGCTCCGCGCCGGGGTACGAGAACGACACGTGCTCGAGCGCCAGCGACATCGCCCCGGGCAGCGCGCGCACACCGTCCTCGGGGGCCACGACCGAGGACGTGCTGTCGAGCACGTCCTGGATGCGGTTGGCGCACACCGCGGCGCGCGGCGCCATCATCGCGACCATCGTCCCCATCATCACCGAGGCGAGGATCACGACGAGGTAGGTGAGGAAGGCGACGAGGGAGCCGATCTGCATCTGTCCGGACGCGATGCGGTCGGCCCCGAACCACACGGCCGCGACCCCGGTGAGGTTGAGCATCGCCATCGAGACCGGGAACATGAGGGCCATGAGCCGCCCGGCCTTCAGCGCGGCCGTGGTGAGGGGTTCGTTGGCGCCTTCGAAGCGCACCTGCTCGTCGGGCTCGCGTACGAACGCCCGGATGACGCGCATCCCGGTGATCTGCTCGCGGATCACCTGGTTCACGCGGTCGATGCGCTTCTGCATGAGCAGGAACTGCGGGTGCATCTGCCGGGCCACGAGGGCGAGGACGACGCCGAGCAGCGGGACGGCGACGAGGATGAGCAGCGCCAGGGCGCCGTCGGCCCGGATCGCGAGTATCGAGCCCACGAGGATCGTGATCGGGGCGGCGATCGCGTACGAGCACGATGCGAGTACGAGCAGCTGGATCTGCTGCACGTCGTTGGTGACCCGGGTGACCAGCGAGGGTGCACCGAACGTGTGCACCTCCCGGGCCGAGAGCCCGACGACGTTGTGGTACAGCTCCCGGCGCAGATCGCGCCCGAAGCCCATCGCGATCCGGCCCGCGCAGTACATGGCGCCCAGGGCGAGGAACACCTGGACCACGGAGATGGCGAGCAGGACCGCGCCCATGCGCTCGATGAACGCGGTGTCGCCCTTGAGGGCGCCCTGGTCGATGATGTCGGCGTTGAGCGTGGGCAGGAGCAGGGTGGCCGTCACCTGGCCGGCCTGGAGGATCACCAGCCAGATCAACAGCCGCCGGTAGGGGCGGAGGTGCGAGCGCAGGAGGGGGATCAGCACCCGGCATCTCCCCGCGGCTCCCGCAGCGCGCCGTGGAGGAACAGGTCGACGATCTCCGCGCGCGTGAGCACGGGACCGTCGGAGAACACCCTGCTGGTCGCGGCCCACACCAGGCCGCGCAGCAGGCGGGTCGCCTTCTCGGGGCTGCACGCGAGGCGCGCCGCGTCGGGCTCGAGCAGGCGGACGATCGCGCGCAGCTGCGGCGGCCGGCGCGCCATGATCGTCTCGGGCCGGTGGAGGGTGGCCAGGGTGCTGGTGACCTTGAAGATGGCCTCGCTGCGGCGCACGAGGATGTCCACCGCGCGGGCGACCCGCAGGTCGAGCGGCAGGTCGCGGTCGATGGCGTCGATCGCCCGCTCGACCTTCTCGACGTCGTAGGCGGCCTCGACGATGGCCTCGATGAGGGCCGACTTGTCGTCGAAGACCCGGAAGATGGTCCCTTCGGCGATGCCCGCGGCTTCGGCGATCTCGCGCGTGGTGACGCTCGCGCCGCGCTGGAGGAACAGCGGGAGCGCCGCGGTCACGATCGCGGCGCGCCGCTCCTCGACGGGCAGCGCGCTGGCTCGGGGCCGGCTCGGCGCAGGCGGGGGGGCAGCCGGGCTCACAGGGTTCACTCTATGAGTGAGTACTCACTCAGTGCAAGACCGATCATGTCGTGTCCGCCTACTCGATCTCGGCGGCGGCGCCTGCGAACTGCGCGTTGTAGAGGGCGGCGTAGGCGCCGTGGCGGGCGAGGAGCTCGTGGTGGTTGCCCTGTTCGACGATGTCGCCGTGCTCCATGACGAGGATGGTGTCGGCGTCGCGGATGGTGGAGAGGCGGTGGGCGATGACGAAGCTGGTGCGGTTGGTGCGCAGCGCGGCCATGGCCTGCTGGATGAGGACCTCGGTGCGGGTGTCGACCGACGACGTGGCCTCGTCGAGGATGAGGATGGCGGGGTCGGCGAGGAACGCACGCGCGATGGTGAGGAGCTGCTTCTCGCCGGCTGAGACGTTGGTGCCGTCGGCGTCGATGCGGGTGTCGTAGCCGTTGGGGAGCGCGCGCACGAACGCGTCGACGTGGGTCGCCTGCGCGGCGGCCACGATCTCGGCCTCCGTCGCACTCGGGCGCCCGAACGCGATGTTGTCGCGGATGGTGCCCTCGAACAGCCACGTGTCCTGGAGCACCATGCCGATGTTCCCGCGGAGCTCGGCGCGCGCCATGGTGGCGATGTCGCGGTGGTCGAGGGTGATGCGTCCGCCGTCGAGCTCGTAGAACCGCATGATGAGGTTCACGAGGGTGGTCTTGCCCGCGCCGGTCGGCCCGACGATCGCAATCGTCGCGCCGGGCTCGGCGAGGAGCGAGAGATCGGTGATGAGCGGCTTGTCCGGTGCGTACGAGAAGCGCACGTGCTCGAATTCGATCCGCCCGCGCGTCGGGCCGAGCTCGGGGCCGGGCACGTCGGGTCGTTCCTCGTCGACGTCGAGGAGCTCGAAGACGCGCTCGGCGGACGCGATGCCCGACTGCAGCACGTTGGTCATCGACGCCAGCATGGCGAGCGGCTGGGAGAACATGCGCGAGTACTGGATGAACGCCTGGATGTCACCGATCGACAGCTGGCCCGACGCCACCTGCAGGCTGCCGACCACCGCGATGACCACGAAGCTCAGGTTGCCGACGAAGGCCATGGCCGGTTGCACGGACGCGGAGATCGCCTGCGCGGCGTAGCTCGCCTCGAAGAGCTTGGCGTTCTCCGCCGCGAACGTGGCCTTCACCTGGTCCTGGCGGCCGTAGGCCTGCACGAGGGCCAGGCCGGAGAACACCTCGTCGACCTGGCCGTTGAGGTTGCCGGTGTGCAGCCACTGCGCGATGAAGCGCTTCTTCGAGCGGGCGGTGATGAACTTCATCACCACCAACGAGCACGGCACGAGCACGACGGTGAGCGTCGCGAGCAGCGGCGAGATCGTGTACATCATGATGATCACGCCGGTGATCGTGAGCGTCGCGCTGAGCATCTGGCTGAGCGACTGCTGGAGGCACATCGCCATGTTGTCGATGTCGTTGGTGACCCGGCCCAGCAGGTCGCCGCGCGGCTGTCGGTCGACGTAGGCCAGCGGGAGCCGCGCCAGCTTCTCCTCGACCTCGGTGCGCAGTCGCTGCATTGCGCGCTGCACCACGCCCGCGATGACGTGAGCCTGTGCGTAGTTGAGGAGATAGGCGGCCGCGTAGATCGCCGCGGTGATCAGCAACAGTCGGTGGAGGTACGCGAAGTCGATCCCCGCAGCTCGACTGGGCGCCGGACACCACCTCGTTGGTGGCCGCGCCGAGGATCCGGGGACCGGTGACCGAGAGGCTCACGCTGGCGACGCCGAGCGCGATCGCCATCGTGATCCGGAGGCGGTCGGGACGCAGGCGCCGGCCGAGACGTCGCACGGCGGCGCCGAGGTCCTCGGTCGCGGCGATCGGGATGCCCGCGCCGAGCCCGCCGCTCGCGTTGCGTCCCCGGGCGGCGCGCGCCGCGGCGCGCAGCTCGTCGGGCAGGTCGTCGATCTCCGACAGGTCCTCGGCCGGCGCGCGGTCGTCGCGTCCGTCGCTCACGCCTGCTCCATGGTTCGCTCGCTGCTCGCCGGGATACCCGGCTCCCCACGCTCGCTCACGCCTGCTCCATGGTTCGCTCGCTGCTCGCCGGGATACCCGGCTCCCCACGCTCGCTCACGCCGCCTCCTCGTCGTAGTGCTGGGACTCGACGATCTCGACGTAGGTGGCGCAGGACTCGAGCAGCTCGGAGTGGGTGCCCAGGCCCGCGATGCGTCCCTCCTCGAGCACGAGGATGTGGTCGGCGGCGGTGATCGTGGAGACGCGCTGGGCGACCACGACGGCGACCGCGTCACGCGTGACCGGTCGGAGCGCGGCCCGCAGCCGCGCGTCGGTGCGGAGGTCGAGCGCGGAGAAGGAGTCGTCGAAGAGGTACACCGCGGGCCGGTGCACGACGGCGCGGGCGATGGCGAGCCGTTGGCGCTGGCCGCCCGAGACGTTGCCGCCACCCTGGGTGATCACCGAGTCGAGCCCGTCGGTCATGGTGCGGACGAAGTCGGCAGCCTGGGCGACCTCGAGCGCGTCCCACAGCTCGGGGTCGGTGGCGTCGGGGTTGCCGAACCGCAGGTTGCTGGCCACGGTGCCCGAGAACAGGAACGGTCGCTGCGGCACCAGGCCGAGCGTGGCCGCCAGGCGCTCGGGATCGAGCTCGCGCACGTCGACACCCGCGATGGAGACGCTGCCGGCGGTCACGTCGAACTGGCGGGCGACGAGGTTGAGCAGCGCCGACTTGCCGGCGCCCGTGCTGCCGACGATGGCCAACGTCTCGCCGGTCTCGACGCGGAAGCTGATGTCGCGCAGCACCGGCTGTTCGGCGCCCGGGAAGGCGAACGACGCGTTGCGCAGCTCGAGCGACGGCGGCCCCGGCAGCTCACGGATGCCGCCGATCGCCGGTGCGACCGACGGGACGGTGTCGAGCACCTCACTGAGTCGTGTGGCCCCGACCGACGCGCGCGGCAGCATCAGCATGAACATGCTCGCGGTCATCACCGAGATGAGGATCTGCACGAGGTAGGTGAGGAACGCGATGAGGGAGCCGACCTGGAGCTCGCCCTGGGCGATGAGGTCGGCGCCCAGCCAGACGGCGGCGACGCTGGCGATGTTCATGGTGGCGAGCAGCACGGGCACGGGGAGCGCCGAGAGCCTCCCGGTGACGAGCGAGTACCGGGTGAGCTCGTCGTTGACCTGCTCGAACCGGGCCTGTTCGTCGGGTTCGCGCACGAAGGCCCGCACCACCCGGATGCCGGTGATCTGCTCGCGCAACACCTGGTTGGCGCGGTCGAGCGTGAGCTGGAGCTTCACGAAGTACGGGTGCATCCGCGCCGCGTTGACCCCGAGCACCGTCACCATGATCGGCAGTGCGACCACGAGCACGATGGTGAGCGGCCCGGACTCCCGCCACGCGAGGAACCCGCCGACGAGCAGGGTCAACGGCGCGGCCACCGACACCGTGAACGTGACGAACACGCACATCTGCACCTGCTGCACGTCGTTGGTCACGCGGGTGATCAGCGATGGCGTGCCGAACTGCGCGATCTCGCGGGCGGAGAGGGTGGTGACCTTCTCGAACACGTCGTCGCGCAGGTCACGCCCGAGGCTCATGGCCACCCGGCTCGCACACCACATGGCGGCGACGGCCAGCCCGACCTGGATCACGGTCACGCCGACGAGCACCCCGCCCATCCGGAGGATGTACCCGGTGTCGCCGGTGAGCGCGCCCTGGTCGATGATGCGGGCGCTCAGCGACGGGAGGAACAGCATGAAGCTGACCTGGCCGAATTGCAGGAGGACCGTCCACGCGATGAGGGCGCGGTACGGGCGGAGGTAGACGCGGGCGAGGCGGATCAGCACGTGGTGTCGCCGGGCAGGAGCGGAGGCACGCGGCGAGCATATGAGTGAGCACTCACTCATGGCAATCCGACGCCGGGACGCGGTACCGTCCGGGTGTCCCACGGTTCACGAGGAGCGGGCCCAGTGCAATTCGGATTCAGCGTCGCCGCGATCAACCCTCGGGGCT
The DNA here is from genome assembly GCA_963782705.1 of uncultured Actinomycetes bacterium. Classification (GTDB taxonomy): domain Bacteria; phylum Actinomycetota; class Acidimicrobiia; order IMCC26256; family DASPTH01; genus CAVRGQ01. Next base: position 115,119 of record CAWAKX010000012.1, read on the forward strand.
GGGCCGAGGCGACGCGCCTCGCCGACCAGCTCGGCTACGAGTCGGTGTGGCTCCCGGAGCACCTGGTGCTCCCGGTCGCCGGCGCCGGCAGTCCCTTCGCCGGGAGCGACCACCCGCCGGTCCCGCCCGACATCCCGATCCACGACGTGTTCGCGCAGCTCGGCTACTTCGCGGCGATCACCGAGCGGATCAAGCTGGGCACCAACGTCTACAACATCGGGCTGCGCCATCCGTTCGTGACGGCGCGGGGCGCCGCCACCATCGACGTCCTGTCCGGCGGGCGGCTCGCGTTCGGCATCGGCGCGAGCTGGCTGCGCGCGGAATGGGAAGCGGTGGGGCTCGACTTCGACACCCGCGGCGCGCGGGTCGACGAGGCGATCGAGATCTGCCGGCGGCTGTGGACGGAACCCGTGGTCGAGCACCACGGGCAGTTCTTCGACTTCGGCCCGGTCGCGTTCGAGCCCAAGCCGGTGCAGCCCGGCGGTCCGGCGCTGCACATCGGGGGCGACGGGGCGGCGGCGCTCCGGCGCGCGGCGACCGTGGGGACCGCCTGGATGCCGATGAACCACCCGCCCGAGGACCTCGGGCCGTCGCTGGAGAAGCTCCACGAGCTCTGCGACCGGGCGGGCCGGACGACGCCGGTGGAGGTCACCATGACCGCGCGCGACGTGCAGCACTTCGAGGACGTGGATCGCTACGAGCGGGCGGGGGTCACCCGGATCATCGTGCAGCCGTGGGCCCGCTCACGCGAGGCGCCGGAGGGCCTGGCCCGCTTCGCCGAAGAGGTGATCGGCCCCGTCGCCGGCTGAGCCCGGTCAGCCCACCGGCTCGAGCAGCACCACCGGGATCTCGCGGTCGGTCTTCGCCTGGTAACCGCCGTACCCGTCGTGGGCGGCCACGATCGCCGGCCACAGCCGAGCCCGTTCCTCGGGCGTCGCGGTGCGGGCGCGCATCGTCCGCTTCGGCTCGCCGCGGAAGACGACCTCCACCTCCGGGTGCGCGACGAGGTTGAGGTACCAGTCGGGGTGGCGGTCGTCGCCGCCCCGAGACGCCACGATCACGATCGCGTCGCCATCCGTGGCGGGTGACGTGAGCATGACGCGGCGGGGCTGCCCGCTGCGTCGTCCCGTGGTGGTGAGCTCCAGCACCGGCATCTTCACCTGCCAACCCAGCTTCCCGAAGCTGAGTCGCACCATGCCGCGGTGGAGGGTGTTCATGATCCGGAAGGTCGTGTCGTTGGGCACGGCGACACCGTAGGCCCACCCACCGGCGCGTGCGTACACTGCCGGCCCGTGGGCAGGGTCCGGACCGACGGCGCGGAGTTCGAGGAGATCAATGCCGTCACCCTCGCCGTCGCCGACATGGACCGCTCCGTCGCCTTCTACACCGACCTCGGGTTCCCGGTGGTCGCCGGAGGTGCGGGGGCGCCCTTCACCACCTTCCGCGCCGGTCGCAGCTTCCTCAACCTCCAGCTCGTGGAGGGTTTCGGCCCCGTCGGCGTGTGGGGTCGGGTGATCATCTGGGTGGCCGACGTCGACGCGGTGCACGATCGGGCCGTGGCTGCGGGTCGGCGGCCGGAGTTCGCGCCGGACGACGCGCCGTGGGGTGAGCGCTACTTCCACCTGCGCGATCCCGACGGTCACGAGCTCAGCTTCGCCCGGCGTCTCTGAGCGCACGCGGCGCCTGGCCGCGCCGCGCCGGACCGCTCTAGGGTGCCGCCGGCACGCGCCGCGCAGGGCGGCTCGACCGAGGAGGAGCACGCGATGGCCGGCTACACCGACGGCGAGATCACCGTGCAGATGTTGTGGGACATCGAGCAGATCAAGCAGCTCAAGGCCCGCTACTTCCGGATGATCGACACCAAGGACTGGGAAGGCTTCCGCGAGCTCTTCACCGACGACTGCGTGCACCACCTGCCCCAGGAGTCGCCGAAGGGGACGCGTCGGCAACGACGAGTACCTCGCCGACATGCCCCGGCAACTTGAGCAACGGCGTGACGACCCACCACGGCCACATGCCGGAGATCACGCTGCTCAGCGCCACGGAGGCCGAGGGGATCTGGGCGATGTTCGACTACGTGCAGGTGGCGTTCGAGGACGGCACCGAGGTCGACCTCAAGGGCTACGGCCACTACTTCGAGACCTACCGCAAGGGCGACGACGGCAGGTGGCGCATCTCGTCGAAGCGCAACACCCGCCTGCGGCTCGACCGGCTCAAGTAGTCGGCGCCGCGCGCCGCGTTCACCCGTGTCGGTTCACCCCGCGAGGCGGGGCACCAGCTCGTCGGTGACGGTGCGCAGGTAGCGCCACGCGAGATCGGGTGGGCAGCCGCCGATCAGCGGGTGGAGCGAAAGCCCGTTGCCGGCCCGCACGAACTCCTCGGCCTCGTCGACGGTCATGATCGCGGTGGCTGCGCCGCTCGGCCCGCAACTCCTGCGCGTCGGCCACGAACGAGATCCCGGCAGTGTCGTGGTTGCCCTCGTTCCACGATCCGTACATGCGGACGTCGTGCATGAGGTAGGGGCCGAGCTCGTCCCAGGCGCGATCGAGGTCGTCGGCCACGAACACCACTGCGGGGTCGTCGGGTGACGCCAGGTGGCACGGTCCCGGCGTGCGCCCCGCGTCGCGTGCCGCGGTCTCGTACGCCTCGCGCAGCTCGGGGCCGGACTTGATGGCCTGGAAGCCGAGCCCGTTGCGCCCGGCCCGCTTGGCGGCGGCCACGCTGCCACCACCCCACGACAGCTTCGGGCCCCCGGGCGTGTAGGGGGCCGGCGTCACGTGGATGTGCCGACCGTCGTGCTCGAACGGCTCGCCGGTCTTCGCCTGCATGAGCACCGCGAGCTTCTCGTCGGCGATGCGGCCGCGCTGGTGGAAGTCGACGCCGTACATCTCGTACTCCACCGGCCGGTACCCGATGGCCAGCGTGTGGTGCACCCGGCCGCGGCTCAGGTTGTCGAGGACGGCCATCTCCTCGGCCAGGCGGATGGGGTCGTACAGCGGCAGCAGCTCCACCGAGATCACGATCGGCAGCCGCGACGTGCGCGCCGCGACCGCGGCGGCGAACACGGTGGGGGAGGGGAGATAGCCGTCGCTCGACGTGTGGTGCTCGCAGAGCACCGCGGCGCGGCAGCCGTGGTTCTCGGCCCACGCACACATGTCGAGTGCCGCGGCGTAGAGATCGGGCGCGGGCGCGCCGGTGGCGGGCGCCCGCATGTCGAAGCGCATCGTGTACACGTGAACCTCCTCGCGGCGAGCGTCAGTGCTTGGTGCCGCCGCCCAGGTAGGCGCTGGTGAGGAGCTCCATGTCGGCCTCCTCGCGTGGACCGGTCCACACGATGTTGCCCAGCTCCATGAACGCCAGGTTGTCGGCGACCTTGAGCGCGTTCGCCGCGCTCTCCTCGACCAGCAGCACCGCGCTGCCGCGGTCGCGCAGCTCCAGGATGGCGGCGAGCACGGCGTCGGCGGCCAGCGGTGCGAGGCCGAGCGTGGGCTCGTCGGCGATGAGCACCGTCGGCGGGTCGGCCAGGGCCGGCGCGAGGCTCAGCATCTGCTGTTCGCCACCCGAGAGGAGCCCGGCCACCTGCTTGCGCCGCTCCAGGAGGATCGGGAACCGGTCGTAGGCCTTCTTGCGGAGGTCCTCGTTGCGCAGGAGGACGGTGAGGTTCTCCTCGACCGTGAGGCCCGGGAAGATGCCGCGGGCCTCGGGCACGAGGAGCACGCCGTCACGGGCCCGCTGGAAGGACTCGTGCTCGGTGATCTCCTTGCCCTCGAGGTACACCCGGCCGATCGACGCGTCGACCATGCCGGCCGCGACCGAGCACAGCGTGGACTTGCCGGCTCCGTTGGCGCCGAGCAGGGCCATCACCTTGCCACGCTCGAGTCGCAGCTCGACGCCGTGGAGCACCTCGGCGTCGCCGTAGCCCGCCACGATGTCGTGCATCGCGAAGGTGGCCTGGGTGACCGGCTCGAGGTCGAGGCCCTTGCCGCCGGTGGCCGCGAGCTCGGCGCGCTCGGCCGCCTCCTCGGTGCGGTGGTGCAGCTCGTGCTCGGGCACCACGCCGCCGTGCAGCGCCGCCTCCGACTCCGCGATCCGGGCGAGGCGTGCCTTCTCGCGCTTCTTCTTCAGCTTGTTCTGGCCGGTGAGGGCGAGGATGCCGTCGGGCTCCTGGGCGAGGTTGATGGCACCCAGGCCGGAGAGGATGGGCACGAAGTAGGGGGAGGTGATCAGGTCGTTCACCGTGGTGGCGCCGATCGAGTCGAGGATGTCCGAGATCCAGTGGAACCCGGCGGCTCCGGCGGCGAAGAAGAACCCGGCGAGCAGCGCGCCGCCGGGACGGCGGATGCCGAAGAGCACCGCGATCGCGAGCCAGATCAGTCCGACGATGGGCGGCGCCGCGGCGCTGGTGAACGCGAACGAGAACATGCCGAGCAACATCCCGCCGACGCCGGCGATGGCCGCGCCCAGGGCGAAGACCATGATCTTCTGGCGGTTGACCCGGATGCCGACCGACTCGGCCGCCACCTCGGAGCTGCGCACCGCGAGGATGGAGCGGCCCGACGACGAGCGCATCAGCGCGTGCACCATCAAGGTGAACACGCCGAACACCACCAGGAACAGCAGGATCTGTTCCTGGAGCAGGCTGAAGTCGAACTTGTCGAGCTTCGCGACGGTGCCCGTCCACTCGAGCTTGCGCACGACGGTGTCGTTGAGCCAGTTGAGGCCGGGGATGTCGAGGGTGGGGGCCCGGATGGTCCAGCCCGCCTCACCGTTGCGGATGTCGTCGGTGGCGAAGGGCACGAGCGAGAGGAAGAACGCCCACGCCAGGGTGCCGAGCGCGAAATTGACCCCGCCCAGGCGCATGAGTGGCACCGCGAGCAGCGCGCCGAGCGCGGCCGCGGCGACGGCGGCGATGAGCATGGCCCAGAAGAAGTTGATCTGGCCGTGGGCGGCGATTCCCCAGATGTCGATCCCGAAGTCGTGGGTGAGCGCCCATCCTCCGGCGAAGCCTCCGGCGGTCACGAAGCTCGCCTGCATCAGGCTCACCTGGCCACCCATGCCGGTGACCACGACGAACGAGAGGAAGATGATCGCCATCGCCAGGCCCTGAGCGGTGACGGTCTGGTCGTAGGTGTCGGCCCGGGCCCAGTCCCAACCGAGCCACCCCATCGACCACACGACGAGCACGCTGGTCCAGAGTGCCCACCAGAATCGCCGACCGAAGGTGAACGGCAGCGGGATGCCCATGAGCGAGGAGTGCTCCCGACCGAACCACTTCGGCAGCCCTTCGCGGTGGTCCGGGGGTGGGACGTCGTCGGCCACCGAACCCGCCCGGCGGGACCGGTCGCGGCCGAAGAAGAGCAGCAGCAGGATCACGAGCAGGAACGGCACCGACGACTTCAGGCCGCTCAGGTTCGCCATCCAAGTCGGCAGCACGTCCTCGCTGTACCCCGCGACCAGGTTCTGGATGACACCGAGCGCGAGACCGAACGCGAACGCGAGCGGGATCGATCTCAGCCCGGCGAACACCACCGCGGCGAGCGAACCCAGCACCACGAGGGTGAACACGAAGTCCTGGAGCTGGAACAGCGGGGCGATGAGCACACCGCCGAGGCCGGCGAGGATCATCGTCATGATCCACGCCGCAGCCGACGTGCGGGCCGCGTTCACCCCGCGGATGTTGGCGAGCGACTCGCGGTCGACCACGGCGCGCATCTCGAGGCCCACCCGGGTGCGGCGGATGATGAACCACAGGACGAACGCGGCGAGCGCGGCCACGATGAACACCGCGATCTGGTTGTCGTTGAGGACCACGCCGCCGAACTTGTGGTTGGTGGCCTCGGGACCGACGAGGCCGGGCACCGGAAGACCCTCGGTGACCGCGTCGTTGCCCTGGAACCCGAGATCGAAGGTGTCGTTGCCGACCGCGACCACGAGCCACTGCACCAGTGCCGGCAGCGCCACGAGGAGACCGATCGTGCCCACGATGCGGGCGTACACCGGCGCCTTGGCCAGACGGCGCAGGAGAATCCGGTCGAGCAGGAGGCCGAGGACCGGTGCGAACAGGAACGCCGAGATGATCAGCGACGCCCACACCGGCACGTCGAGGCCGGTGTTCAGTTGATAGAAGAGGTAGGCCGTCGCGAAGGCGACCGCGCCGTGGGCGAAGTTGAAGATGCCCGACGTCGTGTAGGTCAGCACGAGGCCCGACGCCATGATCGAGTAGATCGCCCCGGTCACGAGGCCCGAGAAGACGAGGTTCCAGAACTGGTCCATCGCGCTACTCCGCGCTCGTGGGGTCGGACGGATCGGACGACTGCGCCGGAGGAGCGGGTTCGGCGGATCGGCGGGCTCGGCGGATTCGGCGGGCTCGGCGGATCCGGCGGGTTCAGCGGATTCAGCCGCCGATGCTCCGGCACTCGGTGCGGCGTCGAGCGTCTCGCCCAGGTAGGCGTCGCGCACGGCGGCGTTGCGCTGGATCTCCTCGGGCAGCCCCTCGGCCAGCTTCGAGCCCAGGTTCAACACGACGACCCGGTCGCTCTGCTCCATCACGAAGCCGGCGTTGTGCTCGACGAGCAGCACCGCGCACCCGGTCTCGCGTCGGACCGACTGGATCACCTGGCCGAGGCGCTGGGTCTCGGTCTCGTCGAGGCCCGACGCGGGCTCGTCGAGGAGGAGCAGCTTGGGGCCGTCGACGATCGCCCGGGCCAACTCGACCATGCGCGCCACGCCGATGGGGAGGGAGCCGGCGAGTTCGCTGCGCACCGGCCCGAGACCGCACATCTCGAGCGTGCGCTCGACCTGCTCGCGTCGAACCTTTTCCCACCGGCGGCGCGTCGGGAAGTACACGAGGTCGGCGAGGAAACCGCCGCCGCCGGCCCGCCACTCGAGGGCGGACAGGACGTTGTCCTCGACGGTGAGCCAGCCGAAGGTCTGGACGCGCTGGAAGGTGCGGCGCAATCCGAGCCGGGCCCGCTGGGTGGACGACGCGTTGGTGACGTCCTTGCCGGCGAGCACCACGCGCCCGTCGTTGGGCGTGCGCACCCCGGAGACGACGTCGAACATGGTGGTCTTGCCTGCGCCGTTCGGCCCGATGACGCCCAGCACCTCTCCGGGGTAGGCGTCGAAGCTGACCTGGCTCAGCGCCACGATGCCGCCGAAGCGCACCGTGACGTTGCTGAGGCTCAGCATCAGTTCGCCGTTGGGAACGGGCGCGCGCTGGTCCTGCTCGCTCGTGACGGTCACCAGTAGTTCCCCCCAGACGACGGTCGCACGCAGGGCCCCGCTGCTTCGCCGGGCCCTACGAATTCAACTGCGGCGGCACTATAGAGGGTGCGTGCGGGCGCTGTCCTGCCCCCCGCCTGCAGAAATCCGTCAGCGTGGGCCGGCTCCGGGGCGTTCGGATCGGTGGCCGCGAGCGGTGAGCGCGCGGGCGTCGCGGTGGGCTGTCCAACTGGACCTGCCTAGAGGTAGTCGTGCTCGAGCAGGTCGTTGGTGGCGAACCACCCGGGCACCGCCGGGATGAAGCTCGCGACGAGCTGGTCCATCAACACCGCAGCCACCGCGACCTCGGTCGACAGGCCGGCGGCGACGAGCGCACCCGACATGCCGACCGACGACACCGCGGTGTTGCCACCGGGCACCGGGATCAGCGACGCGATGGTCGAGATGAAGATGTTGAGCGCGAGCAGCGTCCAGAAGTTGATGCTGCCGCCGAAGGCCCAGATGCACGCCATGTACACGCAGGCGTAGAGGATCGCGTTCAGCATGTTCCCGCCCAACAGCTGCGCGACGCGTCGCGGTGAGCGCACTGCGGTCCACACGGTGACCAGCGCGCTGCGCGTGGGCGGGATCACCATCTTGCGCAGCTTCGGGATCCCGAGGACGAGGCCGGCGCCCATCACGACCACGATCAGGGCGATGGCGGCGAGGGTGGCGATCTGGCTGGTGTCGATCTTCTGGGCCTTGAACTGCGCGGGCGACAACAGCACCGCGACCACGAGGAGCATCGACTGGGCGACGATGTTGCCCACGTTGATGAGGACCCCGCCCGACGCCACGGCGCTGGCGAGGTCGACGCCCTGCTTCTGGAGGAAGCGGATCTGCGCGGCCATGCCGCCGACCGCGGGGATGGCAAGGTTGGAGAAGCTCATCGAGAGCTGGAGCTCCGACGTGCGCCACAGGGGCAACGGGATGGGCACCGTCCCCATGAGCGCGATGGCGGTCGCCAGGTTGGTGGTGAGGGAGATGACCATCGCGACCGCCAGCCACCAGATGTCGGCGGAGGTGAAGGTGTCCCACAGCTCCTGGGGGCTGCCGACCTGCGACAGCAGGGCGAACACTGCGATCAGCGTGCCGATCGCCATCATCAGGTTGGTGCCGCTCACGCGGTAGAGCGGCTGGAGCGGCGGCTCGTCGGTGCCGGCCGCGGCGGCGGCTGCGGCCCGCAACGCCGCCACCTGCTTCGCGAACTCCTTGTGCTCCTTGTGTCCCGACGGGCGGATCTCGCGGCTGAGGGCCGCGGGCTGGAGCAGTGCGAGCGCGTCGACCACCGCGTCGGTGCCGACGACGGCCATGGCCGCGGCGACCGCGCGTTCGTTGCCGACCGTGAGCGCGCTGCTCGCGAGCAGCTCCGCGATGTCGGCGCTGATCCGATGCGGCGGGGCCATGCCGCTCGCGTGGTCGAAGGTGACGATCGCGGGGCCGTCGTCGGCGAGCACGACGTGGTGGAAGTTGCAGCGCCCGTGCGCCACGTGGGCCCCGTGCATCGCGTCGACCTGTCGCCACAGCGACTGCAGCACGTCGTCGGTGACCTGCTCGGCGGGCACGTCGGCCAGTCGGGCGCCTTCGGGATTGCGCAGCACGATGAGCGCGGCGCCCGGGCCGGCCGATCCCGCGATCTCGACGTGGGGCACCCGCACCGCGGCGCGCTCGGCGAGCAGTGTCGCGTAGGCCTCGGCTTCGACATCTTCGCGGCGGGTGAGGTGCAGCTCGGGGCCACCGTCCTTGTAGGCGAGCCAGCGCCACGCCTTCGAGAGGAATTGGGCGTCGGACTCGTCGCGGCCGAGCACGCGGATGGTGAATTCCTCGTCGCCGTGCGTCGCGAGCATCACCGTTCCGTGTGCCGGCTGCACGGGCCGCAGCTCGACGGTGTCCACGTCGATGCCGAGCTCGACCAGCGCCGCCTTGACCTGCCGGGTCGTCGGCCGCCCGCCGGGCGAGCCGAAGATCAGGTGCACGATCGCGGCGACGGCGAAGCCGACCAGGACCGCGGCGAGCGCGCCGTCGGTGGCCGCCGTGCCCAGGTAGATCGACGCGAAGAACATGAGGAGCATCAGCAGCCGACCGAGCTGACGCGCCGGGCGCGACACGTACGGCGAGGCGACCGCGATGACCGCGACGACGATCGCGACGCGCACCGCGGGGAACGCGGGCGAGTTGTCGCCGATGCGCGTCACGACGTCGAGGCTCTTCATGAGCGACTCGTCGACTGCGACCATCTGGCCCATGACCCGCGCGATGGCCCACGTGGCCACTCCCGCGATGAGCAGGTCGCGCGCGAGCCGCCAGCGGCGGGCGACGATGGCAGCCACGACGACGAGGCCGACCGCCCACAGCGCGCCGAAGGCGAAGACGAGCCGGAAGAGCGAGTCGAGGTAGTTCGGGAGGCCGTTGATCAGCGTCGTGAGGTTGTCGAGGGCCTGTGACGGGTGGTCGTGCTGCCAGATGAGCAGCGCGATCAGGGCGACGGCCACGACGAGCCGGATCCAGTCGCTGATCCGCCGCCGGTACGGCTGTTCCGAGGCAGGGCCGAACGAGTTGGCGCGCCAGGCTGCGATCCGCGATGACACCGACATGGCTGCATGCTCGCAGACGACGTCGACGGGCGCGCGGTTCAATCGGCGACCGGGCGCCTGCCGTCGGTCAGCTGGTGGGGGAGTGCAACCAGCCGGGCACGTCGCCGAAGCCCGACGCGGGACCGTCCACCGACCACGCGTGCACCGTCAGGACACGCCAGCCGTCGGCGGTGTCGTTCTGGCTCAGGATGTGGATGGTGCCGTTGCCCTGGTCGTCGACCAGGTTGGTCTCCACGACCCCGGTGTGCCCGAGCGGGCTCGTGACGGTGGGCCCGAACGTGATGATGTCGCCCGGCACCGGCGCCTTGCCCGCGGTGCCGTTCGGGATCTTCTCCAGGTTCCCGCCGTACGCCGTCGAGTAGTTCGCGTACACGTCCTTGCCGTTCGCGCCGTAGGGCTTCACGCCGTACGCCACGTACATGAAGCGCATCGACAGCTCGACGCACTGCCACTCGAGCTCGCCCCACGCGCCGGGGAAGAACTGGACCGGCCGGTTCGCGGCGTGGTCGGCGCCCGGTCGGGGTCCGCACACCTGCACGCCGCGGTACGACGCGCCCAGCGCATGGGCGCCGGGGTAGTTCCCGCTGTCGCACTCGCCGTTCCACCACGTGGGCGCGGGCAGCGTGGTCGACGGCGGGGCCGGCGGCAGGCACGCGCTGAGCGCGAGGGCCAGCGCGGCGACGATCGCGGCGATGCGCACGGTGCGCAGGCGCGCGGCGGCGATCAGCTTCGAGGTCACGGACAATTGGTTCGGCAGGAGCGCGCCGGAAGTTGAGGCGGACGCCGGGCTCGGAGACATCGGGACAGCGTGGACGGTGGGTTCCAACGCCGCGTCAACCCCGTGTCACCCGTGGTCCGCACGGGTGGCCCGGGATACCGTGACGCCCGTGACGACGGAATTCCACCTCTACCTCCCGCAGATGCGGATGGCGCCCGCCGCGCTCGAAGCGCGCGCGCTCGCCGCGGAAGCGGCCGGTTTCGTCGGAATGGCCGGCATGGACCACCTCGCGCCGCCCCAGGCCGAGGGGCAGCCCATGTTCGAGGCGCTCACCACCGCCACCTGGCTCGCGGCGCGCACCGAAACCCTCGTGCAGGGGAACCTGGTGCTCTGCGACGCGTTCCGTCACCCGGCGGTGCTCGCCCGGCAGGCCGTGAGCCTCGACCACTTCTCGGGCGGCCGTTTCGAGCTCGGGTTGGGGTGGGGGTCGGTGGCCGAGGAGTTCGCGACCTACGGGATCACGCCGTCCACCCCGGCCGAGCGGGTCGACCGGCTCCGGGAGACGCTCGAGCTGCTCGAACTGCTGTGGTCGGGCGAGACCGTCGACTACGAGGGAACGTGGTACTCGGTGCGCGCCGGTCGTCAGCTCCCCACCCCGCTCGGGCGCATCCCGATCGTCATCGGCGGCACAGGCCCCAAGACGATGCGCCTGGTCGCCCGCCACGCTGACTGGTGGAACGTGTCGGTCGACAAGCTCCACCACCTCGACGACGCACGCGCCGCCGCCGGCGACGCACGGGTGTCCACCCAGGTGATGGTGGCGTTCGTCCCGTCGGAGGACCGTCGCGAGGAGATCACCGAGCTCGCCCGCCGCCGGTTCAATTGGCGCAACCCGCCCGTGGTCGGAAACGCCGAGGAGCTCGTCGACCACTTCGCGGCCGCGGCCGCCACCGGGATCGAGCGCGTCTACGTGTGGTTCACCGACTTCGCGACGCCCGCGACCCTCACCGCGTTCGGCGCCGGGGTGATCGGGAAGGTCTGACGTGCTCGGCCGGGTCCGAGCCGGGCGGTGAACATTCACCGCACCCATCCGGCGCGGCCGCCGGGGGTTCGATAAGAATGCCCACGTTCGCGGATGGGCGAAGTCGTCCGGAGCGGACGCATCGAGCCGGAGGGAGCGCCGTGTCCATGAGCATCACGTTGACGCCGGAAGAGGAACGCGAGGTCGCCCGGGCCTACGCCGGCACCTGGTGGCTCTTCCTCATCGGGGGCATCCTCTGGCTGCTGCTCGGGTTCTTCGTCCTGTCGCTGCGCCCGGGCTCGATCACCGCGGTCGCCATCCTCATCGCCATCGCCTTCTGGCTGGGCGCGCTCACGCAGTTCGCGCTCGCCGCGGTGGTCACCGGCGGATGGCGGGTGCTGTGCGTCGTGCTCGGCGTGCTCGCGATCGGGGCGGGCATCGCCGCCATCGCATGGCCCGGGCCCACGCTCGTGGTGCTGTCGGTGTTCGTGGCCTGGTACCTGCTGATCCGCGGCATCTTCGACTGTGTGATCGCCCTCTCGCACACGCACGTCCACGGGTGGTGGATCGGCCTGGTCGGCGGCGTCATCGGCATCGGCCTGGGCGCGTGGGCGATCGGCAACCCCGACCGCTCGGTGCTGCTCCTCGTCACCATCATCGGCATCTGGTCGATCATCAAGGGTGTGGTCGACCTCGTGAGTGCCTTCCGCTTCCGTGACCTCAAGAAGGCGTTGGACGCATGAGCGACGACAACGACACCACTCCCGTCGGCGACGCCGACGCCACTCCCGTCGGCGACGCCGACGCCACCGAGAAGATCGAGGCCGAGGCCCCGACGGAGACGGTCGCGGGGGAGACGATCGCGGCGGAGACCACCGCGCTTGCCGTCGAGGAGCCCGGGAAGCCGAAGCCCGTGAAGCCGACGGCGAACGGCCTGCCGCGCTGGCGGCGTGTCGTGTCGGTCGTGCTGTTGGTCGTCGGGTTCCTGCTCGTGCCGCTCTCCGCGATCGCGATCTGGTCGCGCAACCAGCTGCTCAACACCGACCGCTACGTGAGCACCGTCTCGCCGCTCGCGTCGAACGCCGACATCCAGGTGGCAGTCGCCACCCGCGCGGTCGACGCGTTGTTCTCCGAGGTGGACGTCTCGGCCAAGATCAGCGATGCCCTGCCGAAGCGGGCGAAGTTCCTCGGCGACACCATCGCCGCGCAGGCGCAGGGCTACGCGGTGGACGTCACCGAGAAGCTGTTGCAGACCGACCAGTTCCAGTCGCTGTGGGACAACATGAACCGGGTCGCCCACCAGCAGCTCGTCACGGTGCTCAAGGACGAGAACGGGGCGAACGCTGGGCCCGCGAAGGTCAAGGACGGCAAGATCACCCTGGATCTCTCCAAGACCATCGAGACCATCAAGGCCGAGCTCGCCAAGAAGGGGCTCACCTTCCTCGAGAAGGTGTCGGTGCCGCCAGTGAAGCGCACCATCGTGCTCATCGACACCGGCGGCATCGACCAGGCGCGCACCGCGTCGAAGCTCCTGAACATGATCGCCTGGCTGCTGCCGATCCTGGCGATCGCCTGCTTCGTGTGCTCGGCCGTGATGGTGCGGCCGCGTCGGCGGGCCACCCTCCGCTCGGGCATCGTCCTCTTCGGGGGCGCGGCGTTCACACTGGTGCTGCTCGCCGCGGGGCGCTGGTTCTACCTCGACGCGGCGACGCCGCCCGGTGGGAACGGCAAGGCCGCGGCCGCAGTGTGGGACATCCTCCTGCGCAATCTGCGCATCGGCGTGATCATCGTCGGTGTGGTCGGGTTGCTCGTCGCGCTGCTCGCGTGGCTCTCCGGCTCGACCGGCGGCGCCGAGAAGATCCGGGCGATGACGAGCCGGGGTATCGGCGCGCTGCGCACCAGGGCCGACGAGGCCGGGTACGAGCCGGGCCCGGTCGCGGCGTTCGTGGCCGAGTACAAGCGGGGTCTGCAGTTCGCGGCCACGCTGCTCGCGGTCGTGGTGATCGTCCTCTGGAAGAACCCGACCATCGGCACCGTGGTGGTGATCGTCGTGCTGTTGCTGCTCGTGCTCGGTGCGATCTCGTTCCTCACCCGGAGCGCGCCGCCCCGGGCGGACGCGGAGGCCGACGCTACCGACGACGCGGAGGCCGACGCCGACGCGTCGGAGGACGCCACTGTCTGAGCGCGCCGACGTCGTCGTCGTCGGCGCGGGCCTGGCCGGGCTCGCGTGCGCCCGCGCGCTCTCGTTCCGGGGCGTGTCGTGCACGGTGCTCGAGGCCTCCGACGGGGTCGGCGGCCGCGTGCGCACCGACGTCGTCGAGGGGTTCCGGCTCGACCGCGGCTTCCAGGTGGCGCTCACGGCGTACCCGGAGCTGCACCACCAGCTCGACGTGCCCAGGCTCGGGCTGCGCCGATTCGATCCCGGCGCGCGGGTCCGGCTCAACGGGCGGCTGCGTCTCGTGTCCGACCCGCAGCGACGACCGCGTCACGCGCTGTCGACCGCGGTCGCGCCCGTCGGCTCGCTGCTCGACAAGGCCCGGCTGCTGCGCCTCGTCACCGACGTCCGGCGGGGGCGGCCGGCCGACCTTTTGCGCCCGCGGCCGCCCGGCGCGCCCGACCCGACCACGCTGGAGGAGCTCGTCGCACGCGGTTTCTCCGACCGCATGATCGACGAGTTCTTCGTGCCGCTCCTCGGCGGCATCCAGCTCGACCCGCTGCTCGAAGTGCCGTTCCGGCGCGCGGCGGTGATCCTGCGCATGCTCGCCGAGGGTGACGCCGCCCTGCCCGCCGCCGGGATGCAGGCCATCCCCGACCAGCTCGCAGCCGCGCTGCCCGAGGGCACGGTGCGCTTCGGCGCGCGGGTCGCCGAACTCGACGACACCGCCGCGGTGCTCGCCGACGGCGCCCGCGTCGAAGGGCGCGCGCTGGTCGTCGCGACCGAAGGTCCGGCCGCGGTCGAGCTGCTGGGCCTGCCGCCGGTGGGTTCACGCGCGGTCACCGCGGTGTACTTCGGCGCCGACGCGCCGCCGGTGCCCGACAAGCTCGTGTTGCTCGACGGTGACCGCTCGGGTCCGGCGGGCACGGTCGCGGTCACCAGCAACGTCGCGCCGAGCTACGCGCCGCCGGGCCGCGCGCTGATCGTCGCCGAGGTGCTGGGGCCGGTCGACCGGGCCGAAGTGGAGGAGTCGGTGCGGGCGCAGCTCCGCGGGTGGTTCGGCGGCGCCGTCGACCGCTGGGAGCACCTGCGCACCTACCGGATCCCCCACGCGCACCCCGACCAGCGCCCGGGGTTCTCGCCGCGCCGCCGGGTCGATCTCGGCGGCGGGCGGTTCGTGTGCGGCGACCACCGCGACACGCCGGCGATCCAGGGCGCGCTGTTCTCGGGCAAGCGCACCGCCGCCGCCGTGCTGGCTCACCTCAGCGCAAGGAGTTAGTGAGAGCGACCGAGCGGCCCAGCGAGGGAGCGGACCCGAGGGGGACGGAGCGAGCGGAGGCGAGCGACGGTGGTGAGTCGGTCAGTCCTGCTTGGACTTGCCCGCCGCCTTCTTCGCCTGCTTCCAGGCCCGCACCGCGGTGAACGCCTCGCGCGAGTCGATGTCGGCCACCGAACGCGGCTGTGAGTCGGAGAACGGCACCGCGTACTCCTCCCAGCCCTTCGGGGCCACGCGCAGCCGCTTGCCGAGGATGGCGAGGAAGATCTTCGCCTTCTCCTCGCCGTAGCCGGGGAGCGCGCGGATGTTGGCGAACACCACCGCCGGGTCCTTGGAGCCCTTCCAGATCTTGGCCGCGTCGCCGCCGTACTCCTCGACGACGTGTACGCAGAGCGCGTGGGTGCGCTTGGCCATCGAGCCGGGGTAGCGGTGCAGCGCGGGCTTCTCCTTGAACACCGCTTCGAGCGCAGCGGGGTCCATCGCCGCGATGCGCGCGGCGTCGAGATGGCCCAGGCGGGTGCGCAGCGTGGCGGGGCCACGGAACGCCCACTCCATCGGCACCTGCTGGTCGAGGAGCATCCCGATCAGCAGCGCGAGCGGGTCCTTCACGAGCAGCTGGTCGGCGTCGGCGTCACCGGTGATCGGCAGGGTGGCGTTCGGCATGGTGCGAGCCTACCGACGCGCCACGTCGTGCGGCGAGGGAGTCGATAGGGTTGCGAAATGTCGAACGTGCCGCCCGACGACCAGTACCCCGACGGTTGGGGAGACGACACCGGGGGAGTGCCTCTCGGACCCGAGCCGGAGCCGACCGGAGCCGCCGGGCCCGGTGGCCCGGGCGGATGGGGAGAGGAGCCCCGCACCGAGCCGTTCGCGGTCGCCGCGCTGGTGTGGGCGATCGTCAGCATCGTCATCCCGCTCGTCGGCACGATTGTCGCCTTCGTGCTCGCGCAGCGGGCCTCCGATTCGATCCGGCGTTCGCAGGGCACGCGGCGCGGTGAGCAGCTCGTCACCGCGGCGCGCATCACCGCCGGCGCCGTGCTCGCGCTGTGGGCGATCGGCCTGATCTCGTTCTTCGCGCTGCGCAGCGGCGACTCGAGCAACAACTCCGACGTCGCCCTGCCCACCCAGCCGCCGGTGAGCACCACGCTCGCACCGATCACCACCGTCACCACGGTGCCGCTCACCACCATCACGACCAAGCCGCCGGTGACCAGTACGACCACTCCGCCGCCCACCGTGAGCGTGCTCCCGCCCCCGTCGACCGTCGCGCCGCCGGTCACGACTGCGCCGCCGGTCACGACGGCGCCGGTGACCACCGCGACCACGATCCCCGCGACCACCACCACCACGATCCCCGACTCCCAGAAGTCGGAGATCCTCACCCAGAAGATGCTGGCCAAGCCCACGTTGGGGCCGAGCAACCGCGGCGTGCCGAACGACGAGCGCTTCGTCGTCGATTACCAGGACGGACAGGTGCTGACCGTCACCTGGGCGATCAACAACGGGGTCGCCCCGTATCCGACGGGAACCGCCACCTGCACCTCGCCGCCCCCGACGACCACCACGACGTCGTCCACCACGACCAGTACGACCACGACCACGGCTCCGGTGGGCAACACCAGCCCCACGACCGCGCCCGTGGGCAACGGGCGCACGACGTCGCAGCAGTCGCGCTACGAGGCCAAGCAGATCCTCACCACCATCAAGGCCCAGATCAACGCGCTCAAGCTGAACTTCACCGACGTGCAGCTGATCGGCACCTACTCGATCGCCGGCGGCGGTGACGACGACGTGGTGCAGGTGCTCTACTCGCACCAGACGGCCAACGCTCCCACCTTCAACTACAAGAAGGCGTTCGACGTGCCGCCGGCCGAGCTGGTGCAGTGCCTGAACCCGGCGTTCGCGTCGTGACCGCGGGCGTTCAGGACTGAAGCTGCGCGAGCAGGTCGCGGATCTGCTCGAGCAGCACCACCTCGTCGGTCTTGGACGCCTCCGGCTCCTCCACGTCGCCACGCCGGCGTCGGCGCTGGAGTTGCTCGAAGGCGCGGATGATCACGAACAAGGTCGCGGCGACGATCACCAGGTTCACCAGTGCAGTCAGGAACGCGCCGTAGCGGATGACGCCCTCGCCGAGCGTGAACGAGAGGTCGTTGAAGTTCGGCTCGCCGAAGATCCCGGCGACGATCTGCAGCAGCACGTCGTTCACCAACGAGTTGACGACCGTGTTGAACGCCGCGCCGACGATGACCGCGACGGCGAGATCGAGGACGTTCCCGCGCATCACGAAGTCGCGGAAGTCTTTGAGCAGGCTGGACATGGGTGGCCTCCTGGAAGACGGGGAGGCCGCGGAACCTAGAGCCGTTCGACGACCATTGCCATGCCCTGGCCGCCGCCGACGCACATGCTCTCCACGCCGTAGCGGCCGCCGGAGTCCTCGAGGCCGTTCAGCAGGGTCGTCATGATGCGGGCGCCGGTCATGCCGAACGGGTGGCCGAGCGCGATCGCGCCGCCGTGCACGTTGAGCTTCTCGAACGGGATGCCCAGCTCGCGGGCCGAGGGCACGGCCTGCGCGGCGAACGCCTCGTTGATCTCGAAGAGGTCGACGTCGTCGACGCTCAGCTTCGCCCGCCCCAGGGCCTGGCGGATCGCCTCCACCGGGCCGAGGCCCATGATCTCGGGGTCGAGCGCCGACACGCCGCTCGACACGACCCGGGCGATCGGTTCGAGGCCGAGTTCGCTCGCCTTGGCCTCGCTCATGACCAGTACCGCGGCGGCGCCGTCGTTGAGCGGACAGGAGTTCCCCGCGGTCACCGTGCCGTCGGGCCGGAACGCGGGGTTGAGCGCGGCGAGCTTCTCCATGGTGGTGCCAGGCCGCGGACCGTCGTCGACGGTGACGATCCGTCCGTCGCCGAGCGGCACCGGCGTGATCTCGCGCTCGAAGAACCCGTTCTCCTGCGACTGCACCGCGCGCTCCTGCGACCGGCAGGCGAACTCGTCCTGGTCCTCGCGGGTGACGTTGCAGAGCTGGGCGACGTTCTCGGCGGTCTGGCCCATCGCGATGTACATGTCGGGCAGGCCGTCGAAGGGCGTCCACACCGGCGTGTTGCCCTGCGCGCGCTCGGCGGTGCGCGTGGCGGCGTCGGCGAATCGCGGGTTGTCGGTGCTCCCGGCGCCCTGGCCGAGGCCGTTGAAGAGGCGGCTCACCACCTCGACGCCACCGGCGACGAACACGTCGCCCTCGCCGGCGCGGATCGCGTGCGCGGCCATGCGGATGGTCTGGAGCGACGACGAGCAGAAGCGGTTCACGGTGACGCCGGGGGCGTCGACCCCGGCGAGCAGCGCCGCGACCCGGGCGACGTTGTAGCCGGCTTCGCCGGCACCCTGGGCGTTGCCCCAGATCACGTCCTCGATCAGCGTGGGGTCGAGCGCGGGCACCTTGTCGAGCAGCGAGCGGATGATGAGCGCGCTGAGGTCGTCGGCCCGCCATTCGACGAGTGAGCCCTTCATGGCCCGGCCGATCGGGGTGCGGGCGGTCGCGACGATGACGGCTTCCATGACGGGCCTCCTGGGCGGTGCGCCCGCGACGGTGGGTCGGGCGGGAAGGGAAGAACCGAACGCGGCGGCATCCTATGCCCGGGTCGGGCAATCGGTGCCCGGGCGGACCTGCCCGCGCACCTACGATCACCCGGATGCCCGACCACCAACCTTCCGTGCCCGACCCGCCCGAGCCGGGCGACTCGCCGGACGCGCCCGAGCTGCCCGACGCGCCGGCCGAACGGGCCCGGCGCCTCGCCGACGTCGACGCGTTGCGGGCGCGCGGGGTCGAGCCCTACCCCGTGCGCTTCGACCGCGACCGCACCCTCACCGAGTTGCGGGCCGAGTTCGGCGCGCTCGAGGCCGGGGTGGAGACCGACGCCGCGGTGCGGGTGGCGGGCCGCATCATGCTGCTGCGCCGCCAGGGCAAGCTCACGTTCGCCACCATCAAGGACCAGGACGGCTCGGTGCAGCTCTTCGTGAGCCGCGCGGTGCTCGGCGACGACGAGCACGCGGCGTTCGACGAGCTCGACCTCGGCGACTGGGTCGGCGTCGAGGGCACGGTGATGGCCACCCGCAAGGGTGAGCTGTCGGTGAAGGTCACCGGGTTCCAGCTGCTCGCCAAGGCGCTGCGCCCGCTGCCCGACAAGTGGCACGGACTCTCCGACGTCGACACGCGGTTCCGTCAGCGCTACGTCGACCTCATCGTCAACGAAGACGCGCGCCGCGTGTTCGCGGTGCGCTTCGCGGCGGTGGCGTCGATCCGCCGTTCGCTGGCCGAGCGCGGGTTCGTGGAGGTGGAGACGCCGGTGCTCGAGCACGAGCTCGGTGGCGCGACCGCCCGCCCGTTCCACACGCACCACAACGCGCTCGACCTCGACCTCTTCCTGCGCATCGCGCTCGAGCTGCACCTCAAGCGCCTCGTGGTGGGCGGCTTCGAGCGGGTGTTCGAGATCGGCCGGGTGTTCCGCAACGAGGGCATCGACACCAGCCACAACCCCGAGTTCACGATGCTCGAGGCGTACCAGGCGTTCGCCGACTACCACGACATGATGGAGCTCACCGAGCACCTCGTGGTCGAGGCGGCGCGCGCCGCGCTGGGCACCACGGTGGTCGAGGTCCGCGGGGAGACCGTCGATCTCGCCGAGCCGTGGCCGCGCGCCACGATGGTCGACCTCATCCGTCAGTACGTCGGCGTGGAGATGCACCCGTCGATGGACGTCGACGCGGCACGCGCGGTGCTCGACGGACTCGGTCTCACCTACCAGGACTCGTGGGGCGCGGGTCGCCTCACCCACGAGGTGTACGACGAGCGGGTCGAGCACCATCTCGTGCGGCCCACCTTCGTGCTCGACCACCCGCGCGAGACGTCACCACTCGCGCGTGTGCACCGCGACGACCCCAGCCTCGTGGAGCGCTTCGAGGTGGTGGCCGGCGGCAACGAGCTGGCCAACGCGTACTCCGAGCTCAACGACCCCATCGACCAGCGCGGCCGCTTCGAGCTCGAAGCCGCGGCGCGCGCCGTGGGCGACGCCGAGGCGGGCACCATCGACGAGGACTACCTCCGCGCCCTCGAGCACGGGCTGCCGCCCACCGGCGGCCTCGGCATCGGCATCGACCGCCTCACCATGCTGCTCGCGGGGGTCACCAGCATCCGCGAGGTCATCCTCTTCCCGACCCTGCGCCCCGAAGCCCCGCTGACGCGCCGCATTCCTGGTGTCGTTTCAGGGGAGGGCGGTGAGGGTCTCGCTGACGTCCCAGAGGTGGGCGGCGGCGGCGTCGTCGTGGGCGGCGCGTGACGGCTCGGCCGGCGCGCACTTGGCCCAGAACCCGCCGGTGACCCCGGCGAGCTCCGGCGCGGTGGCCACGTAGACCGACGTGGCCGCGCCCTGCTCGACGCCGATCGCGAACGGTCGCATCAGACCGAGCGCGAACCCCTGGATCCCGCGCATGTCGCCGTCCTGACCGAACCCGCTACGGACGAACCCGGGATGCACCGCGTTGGTGTCGATGCCGGTGTCGGCCCACCGGCGCGCGAGCTCGCGCGTGAAGAGGATGTTGGCGAGCTTCGTGCGCCCGTACGCGTACGACGAGTTGAAGTGACGCGTGAGCTGCAGGTCGTCGAAGTCGATGCCCTTGCGTGCCCGGGTGTGCATGGCGGACGACACGTTCACGACGCGCGCGCCGTCGGTGGCGACGAGTGGGTCGCGCAGCAGCATCGTGAGCAGGAACGGCCCGAGGTGGTTCACCTGGAGCATGAGCTCGTTGCCGTCGGCCGACTCGCGCCGCTCCGACACCATCAGGCCCGCGTTGTTCACGAGCACGTGCAGCTCGGGACGCTCCGCGCGGAACTGCTCGGCGAACCTGCGCACCGACGCGAACGAGGCGAGGTCGAGGTCCATCACGTGCACGTCGTCGTTGCCGGTCACCCGCCGCACGTCGTCGCGCGCCGCGAGCCCCCGCGTCTCGTCGCGTGCCGTCATCACCACCGTCGCGCCCGCGGCAGCCAGGGTCTGGGCCGTGGCCTTCCCGATCCCGGTGTTGGCGCCGGTGACCAGGATCGTCCGGCCGTGCAGATCGGGCACCGTGAATGCGGGGGTCTTCGCCATGCGGTCAGGCTACGGCGGTACAGTCACCCTTTCGGGCCTCGACGGGGCCGCGACGGGGAAGGAGGCAACCGTGGCGTTCGGCGGCGTGTTGTTCCTGCTCGTCATCGGCGCCTGGATCTGGGCCCTGGTCGAATGCGCCATCACGCCGGGTGAGGCCTGCCGCACCCTCCCGAAGCTGGTGTGGGTGCTGCTGATCGTGCTGCTCGGGATCTTCGGCGCGGTCGGATGGTTCGTCTTCGGTCGGCCCCGCCGCGCCGCGGGCGCACCCCGTCCGGCCCGGTCGCGACCGGCGCGGTCGCGACCGGGGCCGCGGCAGGAGAGCCTGGTTGCGCCGGCGTCGACCTCCGATCCCGGACCGATGTCCGATCGCCGCAGCGCCGAGCTCGATCGGGAGCTCGAGGCCTGGGAGGCGGAGCAGGCCCGGCGCCCCGACGCGGGTGACTCCGCATCCGGCGAGCACCCCGCCTCCTGAGCGGTCGCGCCGCTCGCGGGTGCCCGAGGTGCCGAGCGGCTCAGGCGTCGGCGACTTCCGGCCCGCGCAGTCCGAGCAACGGTGCGCCGGTCGGGTCCATGATCTCGTCGATCCGGGCCGCGACCGTCTCCGCGGTGAGTGACGTGTCGTGGATGCCGACGGTCTGCGAGAACACGATGCGCGTCACGTCGCCGGTGCCCGCCACGAGCACCTCGCCGTTGAGCTCGCACGACGGGTGGGCGAGGAACGCCACCACCGGTGACACGAGCTCCGCCGGGCTCGACTTCATGATCTCGGGCACCTTGGCCACGTCGACGCCGAAGATGCGCGGCATCGTGCGGTAGTTCGACCGCGTGTGGGCCCGGGGCGCGATGCCGTTCACGAGGATGCCGTCGGCCCGGCTCGCGCACGCGAGCGTGCGGGTGAGGCCGAGGACGCCACCTTTCGCGCCGGCGTAGCCGCTCAACATGCCCGAGTAGGTCAGCATCGCCTCGGAACAGGTGTTCACCACGCGCGCGTCGGGCGCGGCGACGAGGTGCGGCCACGCCGCCATCAGCACGTGCAGCGTGCCGAAGTAGTGCACGTCGACGAGGCGGTGGAAGCGCTCGAGGGAGAGCTCGGTGAACGGGTCGGGATCGTTGATGCCCGCGTTGTTCACCACGACGTCGAGCTGCCCGAAGGCCGTGAGCGCGGTGTCGACGATCGATGCCGCGCCCTCGGGGTCGGCCACCGACGCGTGGTTGGCGACCGCCTCGCCGCCCGCGGCGACGATCTCGGCCACCACGTCGTCGGCGGGGGCGGGTGACGGGTCGTTGCCGTCGAGGTCGCCGCCGAGATCCGACACCACGACGCGTGCGCCGCGACGGGCGAGCTCGAGCGCGTGCGCGCGGCCGATGCCCCGTCCGGCACCGGTGACGATCGCCACCCGTCCGTCGAAGCGCAGTTCCTCGGTCATCGTGCTCCACTCGGGTCGGGCCGCAGGCGGCAGTTCGTCATGTCGGGGAAGTCCCGCCCCGGCCGTAGCGGATCGCCGCGGCGCCGGTGGGGACAGGTGCACCGCTGCACGCCCTCCGCAGAGTGCGGGCGACGCCCTCGACCTCGACGTTGGCGCGCGCATGCTGGACGGCGAGGTTGTCCCACACCGCCAGGTCTCCCTCACGCCACTCGTGGGACCACAGCGCCTCGGGGCGGTACAGGTGCGCCCGCAGCGCATCGAGGACCTCGGCGCTCTCCTCGGGAGTCATTCCGACCACCGAACGCGTGGACTGCTGGTCCACCAGCAGGATCGTGCGGCCCGTGCGGGGGTGCGGGAAACCGATCGGCGTGGTCCGTGAGTGCGCGTGCACGTGATGGAGCTGGACGATGTCCTCGCCGGCCATGTGCTGGCCGTTCGCCTGGACGGCTTCACGACCGTCGACGCGCGACCGCAACTCCGCAGGGAGGGTGGCCCAGGCGTCGACCGCGCTGGCGAAGAGCGTCGGCACGACCGGCGGTTCCACCTCGATCGCGTAGAGCGACACGATGCGGAACGGGTACTCGCCCCAGATCAGGTCGGTGTGGAACGGGAGTCGCCCGAACGGCGTGATGCTGTCGGGCTCGCGGTTCGACACGTAGCTCGGGCGCGACTCCATGGCCGGGTCGTCGCGCCCGTCGTCGGCGAGGAGGCAGGCCAACCGGTACTGGGTGCGCGTGTCGATGTCGACGTCGCGGAACAGCAGCGCGCCGTGGTCGTCGAGCGTGCGACGAAGCTCAGAGGCCTCGAGGTCGTCGAGCTCGCGTGACGGATCGAGGCCGTGCACCTCGACGCCGAACCCGGGCGTGATGGGCCGGAGTTGCATCGTGCCCTCCTGAGGTGCGCGCCTGAGGGTGCGCGCCGGGGATCCTGCGATCGCCATCGCCCCGTCGCGTTCGCGGGCGGGGAGCTCGGACGACCCGCGGGAGTGGAGCTGAGGGGAATCGAACCCCTGACCCCTTCCATGCCATGGAAGTGCTCTACCAACTGAGCTACAGCCCCCCGGGACCGAACAACATACCAGCGCGCCGGTCGTGAATCCCCGAACGGAGCCGGGTGCCCGGGATGCGGCCGGTACGCTCGCCCGTCATGAGCGACACGCCCTCCGCCGGCACCTCCGCCGCGCCCGACACGCCCGCGTTCCGCTACAACGCCCGTCTCGCCAACGAGATCGAGGCGAAGTGGCAGGACCGGTGGGAGGCCGACCGCACCTTCTGGGCCCCCAACCCCACCGGCGAGCTCGCCGAGGGCTTCGCCGCGGTGGCCGACCGCACCAAGCTCTACGTGCTCGACATGTTCCCGTACCCGAGCGGCGCCGGCCTCCACGTGGGTCACCCGCTCGGCTACATCGGCACCGACGTGTACGCCCGTTCCATGCGCATGACCGGCCACAACGTGCTGCACGCGATGGGCTACGACGCCTTCGGCCTGCCCGCCGAGCAGTACGCGGTGCAGACCGGCCAGCACCCGCGCGTCACCACCGAGGCCAACATCGCCAACATGCGCCGCCAGCTGCGCGCGCTCGGTCTCGGCCACGACCCGCGACGCGGTGTCGCCACCACCGACGTCGACTACTACCGCTGGACGCAGTGGATCTTCCTGCAGATCTTCGATTCCTGGTACGACGACGGCGCGGGGCGGGCCCGGCCGATCGCGGAGCTGATCGCCGAGTTCGAGGCCGGCACCCGCGCGCCGGAGAGCGACGCAGCCACGAACAACGGGTCGGATGCCGCGCAGTGGGCCGAGCTCGACGCCGACGCGCGCCGCGCCGTCGTCGACTCGTACCGCCTCGCCTACCTCGACGAGGCCCCGGTCAACTGGTGCCCCGCGCTGGGCACGGTGCTCGCGAACGAAGAGGTCACCGCCGACGGCCGCAGCGAGCGCGGCAACCACCCGGTGTTCCGCCGTCCGCTGAAGCAGTGGATGCTGCGCATCACCGCGTACGCCGACCGTCTGCTCGACGACCTTGCGCTGCTCGACTGGCCCGAGTCGATCAAGCTCATGCAGCGCAACTGGATCGGCCGCAGTGTGGGCGCCGAGGTCGCGTTCCCGGTGGAGGAGCACGACGACGTCGAGATCGACGTGTTCACCACCCGCCCCGACACGCTCTTCGGCGCCACCTACATGGTGCTCGCGCCCGAGCACCCGCTCGTCGACGTGATCGTGCCCGACCAGTGGCCCCAGGACTCGCCCACCGAGTGGCGCGGCTCGTTCGGCGTCGACCGTTCGCCGACGGAGGCCGTGGCCGCGTACCGCGCGTTCGCAGGCCAGAAGTCGGAGTTGGAACGCCAGGCCGAGGGCCGCCAGAAGACCGGTGTGTTCACCGGCGCGTTCGCCAAGAACCCCACCAACGGCTGGAACGTCCCGGTGTTCATCGCCGACTACGTGCTCATGGGCTACGGCACCGGGGCGATCATGGCCGTGCCCGCCCACGACCAGCGCGACTTCGAGTTCGCCGACGAGTTCACCCTCCCGGTCGTCACCGTGGTGCAGCCGCCCGACGCGTGGTTCGCGGATCGTGGGCTCGCGCTGGGCGCGCCGGCGTCGGAGTGGCCGGAGGCGTTCACCGGCGACGGCGCGGCGGTGAACTCCGCGAACGACGGCGTGTCGCTCGACGGGCTCGGCGTGGCCGACGCCAAGCAGCGCATCGTCGACTGGCTCGACGGCCAGCGGCTCGGCGCGTCGGCCATCACCTACAAGCTGCGCGACTGGCTGTTCTCGCGCCAGCGCTACTGGGGCGAGCCGTTCCCGATCGTCTACGACGAGGCCGGCCAGGCGATCGCGCTGCCCGAGTCGATGCTGCCGGTGGAGCTCCCCGAGATCGACGACTTCGAGCCGCGCATCCTCGCCGATGACGACACCGCGTTGCCCGAACCGCCGCTCGCGCGTGCGGAGGACTGGGTCACCGTCGAGCTCGACCTCGGCGACGGACCGCGCACCTACCGGCGCGAGACGAACACCATGCCGCAGTGGGCGGGATCGTGTTGGTACTACCTGCGCTACCTCGACCCCACCAACGGCACCGCGCTGGTCGACCCCGAGAACGAGCGCTACTGGATGACCGGAGCGGAGCTCCCCAACAAGGCGGCGTGGATCTCTACGTGGGAGGCGCCGAGCACGCGGTGCTGCACCTCCTCTACGCGCGCTTCTGGCACAAGCTGCTCTTCGACCTCGGTCACGTGTCGACGCCCGAGCCGTTCCACCGGCTGTTCAACCAGGGCACCATCACGGCCGCGGCCTACACCGACGCTCGGGGCGCGTACGTCGAGGCCACGACGGTCCACGAGCGCGAGGGCTCGTGGTTCGACGCGGATGGCAACGAAGTGGTGCGTCACGACGGCAAGATGGGCAAGAGCCTGAAGAACGCGGTGGCGCCCGACGACATCTACCGCGACTACGGCGCCGACACGCTGCGGCTCTACGAGATGTTCATGGGCCCGCTCGACGCGAGCCGTCCGTGGAGCACCAACGACATCGTCGGTGTGCACAAGTTCCTGCAGCGCTTCTGGCGCAACGCGGTGAACGAAGACACCGGCGAGCTGCGCGTGAGCGACGCGTCGGCCCCCGACGCGACTCCCGAACCGCTGCGTCGCGTGCTGCACCGCACGATCGACAAGGTCGGGCGCGACATGGCGTCGCTCGAGTACAACACCGCGATCGCCGCGCTCATGGAGCTCAACAACGCGCTCACCAAGGTGGTGCAGGAGCAGGGGAGCGCGCCGCGCGAGGTGATCCACGCGATGGTGCTCATGTTGTCACCGCTCACGCCCCACGTGGCCGAGGAGCTGTGGGCGAAGCTCGGCGAAGCCGACGTGCTCGCGTTCGTGCAGTTCCCCGTGGCCGACCCCGCGCTGCTCGTCGACGACACCGTCGAGATCCCGGTGCAGGTGAACGGCAAGGTGCGGGCCCGCATCTCGGTGGCGGCCGACGCCACCCAGGACGAGATCGAGGCCGCGGCCCGGGCCGAGCCAAGATGGCCGAGCTGCTCGCGGGCGCCACCGTGCGCAAGGTCGTGGTGGTCCCCGGCCGCATGGTCAACTTCGTCATCGGCTGACGTCGGCTCGTCCGGCTCGGCGGGGCCCTTCCCTCCGCCGGCGTGCGCCGGTACCATCACCGCAGCTTCCCGGCACTTCCTCCTGCTGATTCGTCGCGTCGCCGATCGGCGATGCGCCATCCAGGTCGCGCCTCATCGGTGGCGCCTCAGGAGGTCCATCGTGCCCGAACCTCTCGCTCCGTCGCGTCGCTTCGCTCCGGCCGAACCCCAAACGTCTCCCGCTCCGACCTCGCACCCGGCGCCCGCCGACGGCGACCCGGCGTTCTGGGACCGGAAGCTCGACGATCCGCCCCGTCCGCCCGGCGAGCGCCGCCTCCGTTTCACCACCTCCGACGCCAGCAGTCCGCTCGCGGAGCGGGCGCGCGCACTGCTCGGCGACACCCGGGCCGGGGTCGTCGCGTTGATCGTGGTGGCGGTGATCGCCGGTTTCGTCTGGTACCGGATGGGCGCCGGCGGCACCGCCCACGGTGAGGCGCCCGCCACCTCACCGGTCGCGTCGTCGAATGCGAGCACGGTGGCGACGACGCGTTCGTCGACCGGCGGGGCGTCGTCCGCGGGCACGACGGCCACCACTGTCGCGGGTGGCCGGATCGTCGTCCACGTGGCGGGCGCGGTCACCAGGCCCGGGGTGGTGGAGCTCCGGGCGGGGGACCGGGTCATCGACGCCATCGAGGCGGTGGGCGGCGCGTTGCCCGACGGCGACCTCGACCGCCTCAACCTCGCGGCGAAGTTGACCGACGGCCAACGGGTCTACGTGGGCAGGCCGGGGGTCGCCGATCCGGGCGCGGCCGGGGGCGGCGATGTCGCGGGCGCGAGCGGAGGCGCGGCGACGCCCGGCGCACGGCTCAACCTCAACACCGCGACCCAGGCGCAGTTGGAGGAGCTGCCGGGCGTCGGGCCCGCGTTCGCGCAGGCCATCCTCGCCGAGCGCCAACGGCGCGGCGGCTTCACCTCGGTCAACGACCTGCGCAGCGTGCGGGGAATCGGCGACAAGCGCTTCGCCGACCTCTCGCCTCTCGTCACCGTGTGACCAGCGACCGACCGTCGTCGCCTCCGGTCCGCACCCGACCCTGGGGTCCGGCCGCGCTGCTCGTCGCCGTGGTCGTGGGTGTGTTCGTGGGCGAGGCGCGCGGGGGTTCGACCGCGGTCGACGCCGCGTGCGCGGCGATCGGGGCGGGGCTGCTCGCGTGCACGGCCCGATCGCGGCGCGTGCGCCTCGCCGCCTGCGGCTTGGCGTTCGCGCTGCTCGGCGTGGTGGTGATGCAGCGGGCCCTCCACGGGATCGCGGTGTCGCCGCTCGACCGTCGCGGTCGAGACGCGCGCCTCGGCGACCGCGCGGGTCACGCTGCTCGACGATCCCGACGCCTCACGGTTCGCGATGGACGTGCTGGTGCGGGTCGACGCGGTCGACGGGCGCGACGCGGGTCGCCGGCGGGTCTTGGTACGGGCATCGGGCGACGTCGCCGGTCGGGTGCGGCTGCTCGAAGCCGGCGACCACGCGGTGGTGCGCGGCTGGTTCGCGCCGCTGGATGGCTTCGACACCCGCTGGCAGTGGCGTCACGCGATCGGGGCCTTTCACGCCACCGCGCTCGAATCGGCGCAGCGCGCCACCGCGCCGATGATCCGCGCCGCCAACACCGCGCGCGCCGCGGTGCTGCGCGGCACCAGCTCCCTCACGCCGACCGACCGCGCGCTGCTCGCCGGGTTCCTGCTCGGCGACACGCGCGGTGTGCCTCGCGAGCTCACCGACGACTTCCGCGCCGCGGGGCTCTCGCACCTCACCGCGGTGTCGGGGGAGAACGTGGCGTTCGTGCTCGCGCTGATCGCGCCGGTGCTGCGGCGGCTCGCGTTGCGCGGCCGCCTCGTCGGCGCGCTGTCGGTGCTCGTGCTCTTCGGCACCATGACCCGCTGGGAGCCGTCGGTGCTGCGGGCGATCGTGATGGCGTCGATCGCACTGGTGGCCGGCCACCTCGGGCGACCGGTCCACGGCGTGCGGGTGCTGCTGCTCGCGGCCATCGCGTTGCTGCTCGTCGACCCGTTCCTCGTGCACTCGGTGGGGTTCGCGCTGTCGTGCGCGGCCAGCCTGGGCATCACGCTGTTCGCCCGTCCCATCGCCGCCCGCCTCCGAGGTCCGGCCTGGCTGCGCGAGGTGCTCGCCGTCACTGCCGCCGCGCAGCTCGCGGTCGCCCCGATCCTGATCCCGGTGTTCGGCTCCATGCCGCTCGTCGCGCTGCCCGCCAATCTCGTGGCGGTGCCCCTGGCCGCGCCACTCACCATGTGGGGGTTGCTGTCCGGCCTGGTGGGTGGCGCGCTCGCCGGCGTCGCGCCGGGCGTGCCCCGGGTGCTGGCGGTGCCCACCGCCGCGCTGCTCCACGGACTGGTGGCCGTCGCGGAGCTGGCCGCCCGGGTGCCGTTCGCGGTCGACGGCCGCGCCGCGTGGGGCCTGCTCGCGCTGGCCGCCGCAGCGACCGCGCTCGTCCGCTCACGGCGGCCGGACGAGGGCCCGGCCCGCCGCGCCGTCCGCCTAGTGTCGGGCGATGCCCGCGTTGCCCCCGTTCCACTACCGCCTCGGCGATCGCGTCGTCGACGTCACCCGGCGCACGCTGGTGATGGGCATCCTCAACCGCACCCCCGACTCGTTCTTCGACCAGGGCGCCACCTACGAGCTCGACCACCTCCTGCACAAGGCCGAACTGCTCGTGGAGCAGGGCGCCGACATCCTCGACGTGGGTGGGGTGAAGGCCGGGCCCGGCCCGGACGTGGGGGAGGCCGAGGAGCTCGACCGCGTGGTCGGCCCCATCGAGGCCCTCGCGCAGCGCTTCGACGTCGCCATCTCCTGCGACACGTGGCGCGCCTCGGTGCTCGACGCCGCCTGTTCGGTCGGCGCGGTGATCGGCAACGACATCTCCGGCTTCGGCGACCCCGACTACCTCACCGTCGCGGCCAAGCACGACGCGTCGGTGGTGGCCACCCACATCCGCCTCCAGCCGCGCGTGCCCGACCCCGACCCGCACTACGACGACCTGGTCGGCGACGTCACCGCCTTCCTGCTCGACCGCGCGCACCGGGCCGAGGCCGCGGGCCTCGCGCGCGACCAGATCTCGATCGACGCCGGTCTCGACCTCGGCAAGTCGGAGCCGCAGAGCGCGGTGCTGTTGCGCGAGAGCGACGCGCTCGCCGCGCACGGCTACACGCTGTTGCTCTCGGCGTCGAACAAGCGTTTCTTCGGCGTGGTGCTCGGCCTCGAGCTCGACGACCGCCGCGCCGCGTCGCTCGCGTCGGTGGCCTACGGCGTCGCGCACGGGTGCCGCATCGTGCGCGTCCACGACGTCGCCGGCACCGTGCAGGTGTGCCGCACGGTCGAGGCGATCCTCGAAGCGTCTGAAGCGGCACCGGAGATGCCGGAGGCACGGGTCCGGTGAGCGGTCCGCCGGCCTGGCTGGTGAAGGGCAGCGACGAGCTGCTGCGCGAACGCGCGCTCGACGCGCTGGTCGCGGAGCTCCTCGGCGACGACGACCGCAGCTTCGCGGTGGAGGAGATCGCGGTGCCCGGGCGCGCGAGCGACGACTCGGAGGCACCCGGCGGCGCGGAAGGTCGTGAGCAGGCGGTGGCCGCGGTGCTCAACGCCGCGAGCAGCCCGCCGTTCATGACCCGCCGCCGCATCGTGGTGGTGCGCGACGTGGGCGCACTCACCGCGGCCGACGTCGAGCCGCTCGTGCGCTACCTCGACGACCCGCTCGACACCACCGTGCTCGTGCTGGTGCACGCGGGCGGCAAGCTCGCGCCCGCGCTGGCCAAGAAGCTCAAGGACCTGAAGGCGCCCGAACGGGCGCCGGAGACCGAGGCCACCGACAAGGTGCTCATCGGCCAGGCCCACGAGCAGGGCGTGCTGCTCTCCCGGGACGCGGCCGACCTCATCACCAAGCACCTCGGCGACGACGCCGGACGGGTGGTCGCGCTGGTCGAGGTGCTCAGCGCGGCGTTCGGTCCCGACGAGCGCCTCTCGGCCGACGACGTGCGCCCCTACCTCGGCGAGGAGGGCACCGTCGCGCCCTACCTCCTCACCAACGCGATCGAGGAGGGCGACACCGCCCGGGCCCTCGAGCTGCTCCACCGGCTCATGACCGTCACCAGCGCCAAGCAGCCCAAGCCCATGCACCCGCTCCAGATCATGGGGGTGCTCACCGGTCACTACCGGCGCGTCGCTGCGGCTCGACGATCCCCAGATCCGGGGCGAGGCCGACGCGGTGGCCGCGCTCGGCGGCAAGGTCAAGGCCGTTCCCGGCCAAGAAGGCGCTCGGGCAGGCCCGGGCGCTGGGGAGCGACGGCATCCGCCGGGCGTTCGACGCGCTGGCGAAGGCCGACCTCGACCTCAAGGGTGCGAGCGGCATCCCGGAAGAAGCGGTGATGGAGGTGCTGGTGGCGCGCCTCTGCCGTCTGGCCGGCGATGCCGGCGCGCGCGGCGCACGGGGTGGTGGCCGTCCGCGCGCCGGATCGCGGCGCTGAAGCGGCGGGAACCCGGGTGTTACTTCGCCGACGCGGCGGCGTTGGCGCGCTTCATGAGGCGCGAGGTGCGGCGAGCGGCCGCGTTCTTGTGGATGCGACCCTTCGACGCCGCCCTGCCGATGCGCTTCTGCGCCAGGCGCACCTTGTCGGGCGCGTCCTCGTCACCGGCCGCGAGCGCGACGTGAGCCGACTTCGTGCGGGTCTTCAGCTCGGAGCGGACGGCCTGGTTGCGCAGCCGCCGGCGCTCGTTCGAGCGGTTCCGCTTGATCTGGCTCTTGATGTTCGCCATGACGCTTCGGGTACTCCGATGACAGGTCTCGTTGGGGCCGGATCAGGCTAGCAGTTGTCGCTCCGGGGCCGTCAGCCGGCCCCCGACACACCGGGAAGTTCGTCTCCCGAGGCCGCGGGCGGGGAGAATGGGGCGGTGGCCGACCTCGAGCGCTTCCGGAACTTCAGCATCGTCGCCCACGTCGACCACGGGAAATCGACCCTCGCCGACCGCATCCTGGAGCTCACCGGGGCGGTCGAGCTCCGTGACATGCGGGCCCAGTACCTCGACTCCATGGACCTGGAGCGGGAACGGGGCATCACCATCAAGGCCCAGAACGTGCGCCTGCACTGGAAGGACCACATCCTCCACCTCATCGACACCCCCGGCCACGTCGACTTCGGCTACGAGGTGTCCCGCAGCCTGGCCGCGTGCGAGGGCGCGCTGCTGCTGGTCGACGCCTCCCAGGGCATCGAGGCCCAGACGCTGGCCAACTGCTACCTGGCGATGGAGCACGACCTCACCATCGTGGCCGCGCTCAACAAGATCGACCTCCCCGCCGCCGAGCCCGACCGCGTGGCCGGGGAGATCGAGAAGGTGCTCGGCATCGCCGCCGAGGAGATCCTGCACATCTCGGCCAAGACCGGTGAGGGAGTGCCCGCGCTGCTCGACAAGCTGGTGGAGGACATCCCCCCGCCCACCGGCGACGCCGACGCGCCGCTCCAGGCGCTGATCTTCGACTCCTACTACGACCCGTACCGCGGCGTGGTGAGCGCGATCCGGGTGTTCGCCGGCACGTTGGGCAGCGGCGCCCGGCTGCGCTACCTGCAGGCCCGGGCCATCCACGACGCCGAGGAGATCGGCGTGCGCCTCCCCGTGCCCACGCCCGTCGGCGCGCTCGGCCCCGGTGAGGTCGGCTACCTCATCTCCGGCATCAAGGACGTCGGCCAGGCCCGCGTCGGTGAGACGGTCACGACCGTCGCCCATCCGGCGGAGCCGCTCGAGGGCTACCTCGACCCGAAGCCCATGGTGTTCTGCGGCCTCTACCCGGTCGACGGCGACGAGTACGCGAGCCTGCGCGAGGCGCTCGAGAAGCTGCGGCTCAACGACTCGTCGTTCACCTACGAGCCCGAGACGTCGGGCGCGCTGGGCTTCGGCTTCCGCTGCGGGTTCCTCGGCCTGCTGCACATGGAGATCGTGCGCGAGCGCCTGGAGCGGGAGTACAACCTCTCGCTCGTCGCCACCGCGCCGAACGTGGAGTACCAGGTGGAGCTGGTCACCGGTGAGGTGTCGATCATCGACAACCCCTCCGCGATGCCCACGCCCAACGAGATCGGCCGCATCGAGGAGCCGTTCGTCAAGGTCACGGTGCTCACGCCCACCGAGTACATCGGGCCGATCATGGAGCTGTGCCAGCAGCGCCGCGGCGAGATGGGCCGCATGGAGTACCTCTCCGAGGAGCGGGTCGAGCTGGTCTACATGCTGCCGCTCGCGGAGATCGTCATGGACTTCTTCGACCAGTTGAAGTCGCGCACCAAGGGGTACGCGAGCCTCGACTACGAGCCCGCGGGGTACCGGCCGTCGCAGCTCTCGAAGGTCGACGTGCTGCTCAACAACGTGCCGGTCGACGCGTTCTCCACCATCGTGCACCGCGACAAGGCCTACGACTACGGCAAGCGGATGACCGAGAAGCTGCGCGAGCTCATCCCGCGCCAGCTCTTCGACGTGCCGATCCAGGCCGCGGTGGGCGGGCGCATCATCGCCCGGGAGACGGTGAAGGCGAAGCGCAAGGACGTCATCTCCAAGTGCTACGGCGGTGACATCACCCGGAAGCGCAAGCTGTTGGAGAAGCAGAAGGAGGGGAAGAAGCGCATGAAGCAGATCGGCCGCGTCGAGGTTCCCCAGGAAGCCTTCGTCGCCGCGCTGAAGCTCGACGAGTAGCGGGCCGGACCGGGACTGCCGTGACCGTGCCGACGCCGCCTCCTCCGGAACTGGCGGAGCTGCTCGACGCCGAGCTCGCGTACGACCCCGTCACCGTGCAGGGCTTCACCGACCACCTGCCGATGGCGCTGGTCGCGCTGCACCGCCTCGGGGCGTCCGACGCGCGCCTCGCCGAGTTCGCCGAGGACTACTCGCGCCGTCTGCTCCCCGCGCGTCCCGAGACCGAGGCGTTGCGGGCCGCGGCACGAGCAGACGATCGCTCGCGACGGCATCGACGCCACGGTGCGCGCCTACCTGCCCGGCGCGCTGGCGGGCATCGGCAGCGCGGCCTTCCACTGCGTGATCCGCCTCGCCTACGCGATCGAGGCCGGGCACCCGGCCAGGTCGCGGCCGCGCTCGCGTACTGGGACGAGGCGGACGAGCCGCTCACCCCCGAGGCACCGCCGGAGTCGTCGCCCGATCCGCTCGCGCTGCTCGGCGCGCTCGCCGCCGATCCCGCGCTCGGCGGGCGTTCGTTCGGGCGGGGGAGCATCAGTGGCCAGATGGCGCGCGTCGCCGCCACGCCCGAGTTCGCGGCGGCGGCCGGGCTGGAGATCACGCCCGACGCGCTCGACCGCATCGCCGCCGCGGCCCGCGCGTTGCACGCGGCCACCGGCGACTTCACCGCGCTGCACGCGGTCACCGGCACCCACGCGACGCGTGTCGTGCTGCCCTTCCTCGACGATTCCGCGCGCGCGCGTCGCGCTGCGGTTCCTCTTCCAGGCGGTGGCGGCGGCCTACGTCACCATCGGCACGCCCGCGCTCGCCGCAGCGTCGATCCCGTCGGCCGCGCCCACCTGGGACGAGATCACCGTCGCCGCGATCGCGAGCGACGACGAGCACGTCGTGAAGCTGGCCTACAGCGCGCGCGAGGAAGCGGCCGTGCACGGCGACGACGCCACCTACCGCTGGTGCGCCGCCCTCGAGGCCGGACTCGATGGCGTGAACGGCACGGGCTACGGAATTGGGCACCTACGTGCACGTGCCGTTCTGCTCGGTGCGCTGCGACTACTGCGACTTCGCGACCTGGACCGACCGCGCGCATCTGATCGACGACTACGTCGACGCGTGCATCGCGCACGTGCGCGCGCTCGCGCCCCGTCCCGCCACCAGCGTCTTCTTCGGCGGCGGCACGCCGTCGCTGCTGCCCGGCCCCACGCTGGCCCGCCTGCTCGACGCGATCCCGCGCGCCGACGGGGCCGAGGTCACCGTCGAGTGCAACCCCGACTCGGTCGACGTCGCCAAGCTGCGCGACTACGCGCGACGCGGGCGTGAACCGGGTGTCGTTCGGGGTGCAGTCGATGCGCTCGCACGTGCTCGTCGCGCTCGGTCGCACCCACGATCCCGACAACGTCGCGCGTGCGGTCGACGCCGCGCGCGCCGCCGGCATCCGGCGCGTGAACCTCGACCTCATCTACGGCACACCCGGAGAATCGGTCGCCGACTGGGAGGCGAGCCTCGCCGGCGCGCTGGCGCTGGCTCCCGAGCACGTGAGCGCGTACGGGCTCACCGTCGAGCCGGGCACGCCGCTCGGCAAGGCGGTGGCGGCCGGCGCCCGTCCCGCGCCCGACGACGACGACCAGGCGCTCAAGTACGAGCTGGCCGACGACCTCCTCACCGCGGCCGGCATGCCCTGGTACGAGATCAGCAACTGGGCGCGCCCGGGGGAGGAGTGCCGCCACAACCTCCTCTACTGGGCCCAGGGCGACTACGCCGCGATCGGCTGCGCGGCGCACGGGCACGAGACCCTCGCCGACGGCAGCGGGAGGCGGTTCTGGAACGTCCGCACCCCCGAGCGCTACGTCGAAGGGGTGGCGCGTGGGGACGGGCGTCGGAGGCGGGGCGAGGAGCGGCTCGACGCCCGGGAACGTGTGGCCGAGGCCCTGGTCCTCGCCCTGCGCACGGCCCGGGGGATCAAGCTCCCGGCAAATGGCGCCGACGATTCCCGGGTGCGTTCCTGGTACGACGAGCTCGCCGAGGCGGGCCTCCTCACCTCCGACGGTGATCCGCCCGAAGATCGCGTGGTGCTCACCCGAGCGGGCCGTCTGCTCGCCAACGACGTCACCGCGCGCCTGCTCGGCGCGCTCGACGCGACCACCCTGGCGGCCGCTCCCGAGGTCGCGACCGACGCTCGGCCCGCTCCGCGGCTGGCACTCGGTAGAATCGAGTGCCAATGGAGCTCGACGAGCGCAAGGCCGCGATCCTCCGGGCCATCGTGGAGGAGCACGTCGCCACCGCCCAGCCGGTGGGGTCGCAGACGATCGCGCGCTCGCGCAAGCTCGGCGTGTCGAGCGCGACGGTCCGCAACGAGATGACCGTGCTCGAGCGCGAGGGCTACATCGTGCAGCCGCACACGTCGGCCGGGCGCATCCCCACCGACCGCGGCTACCGCTACTTCGTCGACCACGTCGAGCGCCGCACCGGCCTGCCGCCCGCGCAACGGCGCGCGGTGTCGGACTTCTTCAGCGTGTTCGCATCGGCGCACCGCGTCCTCGAAGACCTCCTCCACGAGACGAGCCAGCTGCTCTCGCGCGTGAGCACGCACACCGCCGTGGTGGTGGGCCCCGGGGTCGTCGAGACGGTCAGTGTCCGCAGCGTGCAGCTCGTGTCGCTGCAGCCCACCGTGGTGCTGGTGCTCGCGGTGCTCTCCAACGGCAGCATCGAGAAGTGCACGCTGCACGTCGCGCCCGAGTGCGACGACGCCACCATCGCCACCGCCGCCGCGATGCTCGACACGCAGATCGCCGGCGCCCGCTGGGGCGGCGACCTCGCCGCCCCCAAGCCCTCCGGGCGTGGCCGCCGCCGATGCGCTCGCCCGCGACGCCCACGACGCGCTCCGCAGCCGCACGCTGCAGTCGGCCACCGGCGAACCGCTCTACATCGGTGGGGCCAGCCGCCTCGCGGCCGAGCACGACGCCTTCGGCGCCAGCTCCAGTGCCGCCCGGCTGCTCGAGCTGCTCGAACACCAGGTCGAGGTGGTGTCGCTGGTGCGCGACCTGCTCGACCAGGGCCCCACGGTGCGCATCGGGTCGGAGAACCCCATCGACGAGCTCCAGGACTGCTCGATCGTGGTCGCGCCCTACACCGTCGACGGTGAGGTCGCGGGCACGGTCGGCGTGCTCGGGCCCACCCGCATGGACTACCGCCAGGCGCTCGCCGCGGTCGAGGCGATCAGCCAGCAGCTCGGAGACGTGTTGTCGTGACCGACTTCTACGAGCTGCTCGGCATCACCCGCGACGCCACCGAGGACGACATCAAGAAGGCGTACCGGACGATGGCGCGCCAGCACCATCCCGAC
The DNA here is from genome assembly GCA_963782705.1 of uncultured Actinomycetes bacterium. Classification (GTDB taxonomy): domain Bacteria; phylum Actinomycetota; class Acidimicrobiia; order IMCC26256; family DASPTH01; genus CAVRGQ01. The sequence goes on from CAWAKX010000012.1 coordinate 151,876, forward strand.
TCCAACCCCGACGATCCCGAGGCCGAGAACCGCTTCAAGGAGATCGGGATCGCCTACGAGACGCTGCGCGACCCCGAGAAACGCCGGCGTTACGACATGTTCGGCGAGGAGGGCGCCCGCGCCGGCGGCGGCAACCCCACCGACGCGTTCGGCTTCGGCGACATCTTCGACGCCTTCTTCGGCGGCAGCCCGTTCTCCGGCGCCCGCGGTCCCGCCGGCCCGCCGCGTGCGCCCGACGCCGAGGCCGTCGTGCACCTCGACCTCGGGCAAGCCGCGTTCGGCGCCACCGCGACGGTCGAGATCCGCCTCCCCGTCGCGTGCGACCGGTGCCAGGGCAGCGGCTGCGAGCCCGGCACCCACCCCGCGCGCTGCGACGTCTGCGGCGGCGCGGGCGAGGTGCGCGAGGTGCGCCGCTCCATCCTCGGTCAGATCGTCACCGCCGCGCCCTGCGTGGCGTGCGGCGCCACCGGCAGCCGTATCCCCACGCCGTGTCGCGACTGCCGCGGCGACGGTCGCGTGCGCTCCTCGAAGTCGATCGACGTCGAGGTGCCCGCCGGGGTCGACGACGGTCAGCGGCTGCGGCTCGCCGGCCGTGGGCCTGCGGCGCCGCGCGGTGGAGTGCCCGGCGACCTCTACGTCACGGTGCGCGTCGCCCCCGACCCGCGCTTCGAACGCCAGGGCGACGACCTCCTCCACGTGCGCCACGTCGCGTTCACCCAGGCCGTGCTCGGCTGCCGCCTCGACATCGAGACCCTCGACGGCGACGAGGAGCTGCTCGTGCCGCCGGGCACCCAGCCCGGCCACCTGTTCCGCCTGAAGGGACGGGGCGTCCACGCGCTGCGCGGCCGCGGTCGCGGCGACCTCCTCGTGCGGGTCGACGTCGACGTGCCCGGCCGCCTCTCGGCCGAAGAGGAGGGCCTCCTGCGACAGTGGGCGGCCATGCGCGGCGACGAGGTGGCCGCTCCCCAGGACAAGGGCGTGTTCGGCCGCCTCAAGTCGGCGTTCCAGTAGCCGCGGTCGGCGCGCCCGTGCCCCGGCTCCCGCGACCGCCCGCCCCCTGGCCCGCGCAGGTCGACGCCGCCGCGCACGTCTACCTCGACCGGCTCGACGACCACGTCGTCGTCACCGGCGACCCCGGGCACCATCTGCAGCGCGTGCGGCGCGTCCACGAAGGTGAGGTGGTCACCGGCGCCGACGGGTGGGGGCGCTGGCGGGTCTACGAGGTCGTCGCCGCGTTGCCGGGCGCGCTCGAGCTCGATGCCCGCTCCGAGACGGCCCACGAACCGAGGCTGGTGCCCGCGCTCACGGTCGCGGTGTCGCTCACCAAGGGCGACAAGCCCGAGCTCGCGGTGCAGAAGCTCACCGAGCTCGGGGTCGACCGCATCGTGCTCGTCGCCGCGGCGCGCTCGGTGGTCCGCTGGGACGACGCCAAGGCCGCGGCGAACATCGAGCGGTTGCGGCGGGTGGCGCGCGAAGCGGGCCAGCAGTGCCGCCGGGCCCGCCTCCCCGAGATCGACGGACCGGTCGCGGCCCGGGAGCTCGCGGCGCACCCGGGGCTGGTGGTCGCCGGACCCGACGGGGCGGCGGCCACCGAGCTGCGCTTCCCACGCGGCGGCGAGTGGATGGTGGCCGTGGGCCCCGAGGGCGGTTTCGACACCGAGGAGCTCGCGGCCTTCGGGGAGGCCCCCCGCCTCGCCGTTGGTCCGCACGTGCTTGCGGGCGGAGACCGCCGCGATCGCGGTCGCCGCGGCCCTCGCCGCCCATCGAGACCCGGGCGGATGACCCGCGGTTGACCGCGAAGAGTGGTCGGTGACACCACTTTCTGATACATTCCCCGGCGGGGCAAGATCGGTTTTCCCGTATCAGCGAGGCACATACCGATATCGGGGCTGGGGAGCACGATGGACGAACAGGGCGACGGCCGTCAGGTCGGGGAGAGGCTGCGCGCGATCAGGCGCCAGAAGGGCCTCTCGCTCCACGATGTCGAAGCGCGATCGGGGCAGGAGTTCAAGGCCTCGGTGCTCGGCGCGTACGAGCGCGGTGAGCGGGCGATCTCCGTGCCGCGGCTCCTGCGTCTCGCCGAGCTGTACCGGGTTCCGCCCGACCAGCTGCTGCCGCGCTCCCTCGGCGACCCCGACATCGACCTCACCGAGCCGGTGGCCTCGTCGGCGCTGAGCCCGGGCGACGGCTTCACCATCGACCTGGTGCGCCTGCACGAGATCGAGGACGACGACGCCGCGGTGGTCGCGCGCTACGCCGCCACCATCCAGCTGCAGCGTCAGGACTTCAACGGCCAGATGCTCACCATCCGCAACGACGACCTGCGCGTCCTCGCCGCGGTGATGGGGCGCAGCCCCGACGAGCTCGGCGGCCGACTCGACGAGCTCGGCCTGCGCGCCGGCGGCCTCTAGGACATCGAGGAGCGAGCGGTGCCGCGGGCGGCTTGTCCGCCCGCGCAGCGAGCGACCGGCAAGGTGAGGAGCTGAGGGCGCAGAGCTCCCCCGCCGCGGGGCCCGGCGACGGCTACGCTCGTCCCGACGTGCCGACTCCGTCATCGACCCAGGTCAAGATCCTCGTACCGGGCAACCACCTCATGGTGGGCCTGTTGGGTCAGCGCGACGAATTGCTGCGCATCGTGCAGGACGCGTTCCCGGTCACGATCCACGTGCGCGGCAACGAGATCACCGTCACCGGGCGCCGAAGCCGAGGCCGAGCGGGTGGGACGGCTCTTCGAGGAGCTGGTCACGCTGCTCGAGTCGGGCCACGTCATCGACCCCGAGGGCCTCGGCCGCAGCATCCAGATGCTGAAGGCCGACCAACGCCCGAGCGAGATCCTCACCACCGAGGTGCTGCGCGGCCGCAAGCCCGTGCGCCCCAAGACCGCGGGCCAGAAGCGCTACGTCGACGCGGTGCGCACCCACACCGTCACCTTCGGGATCGGCCCGGCCGGCACCGGCAAGAGCTACCTCGCGGTGGCGCTCGCGGTGCAGGCGCTCCAGGCCAAGCAGATCCACCGGATCATCCTCACCCGTCCCGCGGTGGAGGCCGGTGAGCGCCTCGGCTTCCTCCCCGGCGACATCCTGGCCAAGGTCGACCCATATCTGCGCCCGCTCTACGACGCGCTCTACGACATGCTCGAACCCGAGGTCGTGAGCCGGCTGATGGAGCGCGGCACCATCGAGGTCGCGCCCCTCGCATTCATGCGCGGCCGCACGCTCAACGACTCGTTCATCATCCTCGACGAGGCGCAGAACACCACCGCCGAGCAGATGAAGATGTTCCTCACCCGCCTCGGCTTCGGGTCCAAGATCGTCGTCACCGGCGACGTCACCCAGATCGACCTGCCCGACGGGCGCGGCCGCAGCGGGCTGCTCGCGGTGCGCGGCATCCTCGACGGCATCCCCGACCTCGCGTTCGTGGAGCTCGACAGCCACGACGTCGTGCGCCACAAGATCGTGCAGGACATCGTCAACGCCTACGCGAAGAATGAGCAGGGATGATCGACGTGGACACGCAGCGGTTCGCCGCCGCGCGCGAACGAGGCGCAGCCGAGTCGGGCGCGCACCGCGGAGCGAGTGGCCGCGAGCCGGGTATCCCGGCGAGCAACGAGCGGAGCAATTGAGGATGTCGGTGTTCGCGTCCGACGAGCAGAGTGAGGTCGCGGTCGACCTCGAACGCTGGCTGGGCCTGGCCCGCATGGTGCTGGCCGAGGAGCGGGCGCCCCACGACGCCGAGGTCTCGCTGATCTTCGTCGACGAGACCGCGATCACCGACCTCAACCAGCGCTTCCTGGGCGGCACCGGGCCCACCGACGTGCTGTCGTTCCCGATCGACGACGACCACGTGCCCGGCGGGCGCCAGCCCGACTCCGGCGGACGGGGCCCTGGCGCGCCGGCCGAGCTCGGCGACCCACCCGTGGTGCTCGGCGACGTCGTGCTGTGCCCGCTGGTCGCGCAGCGTCAGGCGCCCACCCACGCCGGCACCCTCGACGACGAGCTCGCGCTCCTCGTCGTCCACGGGCTGCTGCACCTGATGAACTACGACCACGCCGAGCCCGACGAGACCGTGCGCATGCAGGGTCGCGAGCAGGAGCTCCTCGCCAAGTTCCGGGCCGTCGATGCCTGAGCCCGGTCCACTGGTCACCGGCACCGGTCGCGTCATGGAGGTCTCGCGGTGAGCAGCGCCGACTGGGGCCTGCTGGTCGCGGTCCTGGTGCTGTTCGCGGTGTCGGCGGTGCTCGCGCTGAGCGAGACCGCGTTCACGAAGATGAGCCGCATCCGGGCGATCCAGCTCCAGGAGGAGGGCAAGCGCGGCGCCGGTCACCTGGCCCGCATGCTCGAGGAGCCGGCGCGCACGCTCAACGCGGTGCTGCTCGTGGTGCTGGTGTGCCAGTTCACCGCGGCCACCCTTGTCGGGGTGCTGCTCGAGCGACACGGCGCGCTCGCGGTGCTGGTCGGCACCGTGATGGAGGTCGTGCTCTTCTTCGTGGTCGCCGAGGTCGCGCCGAAGACCTACGCCATCCAGCACACCGACCGCGCCGCGCTGCGCGTCACGCCATTGCTGTGGTTCCTCACGCAGTTCTGGCCGATCCGCATGCTCTCGCGGGGCCTCATCGGCTTCGCCAACGTGGTCCTCCCCGGCAAGGGCCTCAAGGAGGGCCCCTTCGTCACCGAGGAGCAGATCCGCACGATGGCCGACGTCGCGGCGAGCGAGGACGCCATCGAGCGCGAGGAGCGGGCGCTCATCCACTCGATCTTCGAGTTCGGCGACACCGTGGTGCGCGAGGTGATGCGGCCGCGCCCCGACATGGTCACGGTGGAGGCCGACGACACCATCGAGTCGGCGATTGCAGTCGCGATCGAACGCGGCTTCTCGCGCATCCCGGCGTGTGGCGAGACGACCGACGACGTGATCGGCCTCGTCTACCTGAAGGACCTGGTGCGGCGCGCCCGCGCCGGCGAGGGGGAGCAACCCGTGCGCATCGCGGTGCGGCCGGCCACCTTCGTGCCCGAGCAGAAGCGGGTGGCCGAGCTGCTGCGGGAGATGCAGACCGAGCAGTTCCACATGGCGGTGGTGATCGACGAGTACGGCGACACCGTCGGCGTGGTCACGCTCGAGGACCTGCTCGAGGAGATCGTGGGCGAGATCGCCGACGAGTACGACGTCGAAGAGCCGGGCATCGAGCACCTGTCCGACGGCTCGCTGCGCTTCCCCGGGCGCACGCCGATCGACGAGGTCAACGAGGAGCTCCACGCGGAGCTGCCCGACACCGAGTGGGACACGATCGGAGGCTTCGTGCTGAACCTGTTGGGCCACGTGCCCGAAGAAGGGGAGTCGGTGGACTTCCCCGGCTTCGAGTTGCGGGCCGAGCAGGTGCACGACCGCCGGATCGGCGCGGTCCACGTGCGACGCGTCGCGGCCGAGGGCGACACCTCCGCCGAGGCCGACGCTGCCGACGCCGGTGACGCGACGGTCAGCGACGCGGCATCGTGACCGACCCGACACCGGGGTTCCGCTCGGGGTTCGTCTCGCTCGTCGGCCGCCCCAACGTGGGGAAGTCGACGCTCGTGAACCGGCTGGTCGGCACGAAGGTGGCGATCGTCTCCGACCGCCCGCAGACCACCCGCACGCAGATCCGCGGCGTGCGCACCACGGCCACGTCGCAGCTCGTCCTGCTCGACACTCCGGGGATCCACAAGCCCCGCACGCTGCTCGGCGAGCGCACCAACGAGCGGGCCCGCTCCACGCTCGCCGAGGTCGACGTCATCTGTCTCCTCATCGAGGCCACCGGCGCGATCGGCCCCGGCGACCGCTACATCGCGGGGCTCGTGCAGCAGGTCGAGACGCCCAAGATCCTCGTGGTGAGCAAGGTCGACGCCGCCGACCGCCGGATGGTGGGGGAGCGCCTGGCCGCGGCCGCGGCCATCCTCGGCGACTTCGACGCCTACGTGCCGCTGTCGGGGCTCACCGGTGAGGGCGTCGACGCCCTGGTGGGCGAGCTGGAGGCCCGCCTGCCCGAGGGCCCGGAGTACTACCCGGGCGGG
>CAWAKX010000013.1:0-92265 GCA_963782705.1 uncultured Actinomycetes bacterium
TCGTCGGCGTTCCTCGGCGGTGATGCGTCGCAACTTCAGTCCGTCGGGCTGGTTGGGGTTGCCGTCGAGGACGTACTCCCCGTGAGGGACCAGCAGGGCGTGATGGGCAGGGCAGACCGCGGCGAGGTTCGCTACGTCGTCGCTCCCACCCCAGCTCGACGGGATGAGGTGATGCACCTGCAGTCCGAGTCGTCGTCGACATCCTGGCCACCGGCAGCGACCGTCTCTTCTGATGACTGCGCGGCGCCGTTTGTCGGACACGAACTTCTTGGCGCGAGCCTCCGCAAGCACGGCGCCCTGCTCGTCGACCACGCGCAGGTGCACGGTCACGTCGGCGCGCCAGCGCGTCCACCCACTCGTCGGACAGGGGGCATCCCGGCGAGCGTCGCGGGCCCCGAGAGCGGCACGTCGACGACGATCGTCGGCCGCGATGCCATCGTCGGCCCTGTCGCCCGGTCCTCCCCGTCGCGGCCGTCGATCGGTGCGTTGCGCCGGCAGAGGCCGATGAGCGTGTCGGCGTAGCGATGTTCCAACGACCCCCACCGCTCGCCCTTGGCGGGTCGCATGCGTTCGGCGACCTCGTCGAAGAACGCCTCCACCTCCGCACCACCGTGTTCCATCGGCAGTTCGAAGCGGCCGTGGAGGAACCCCTGGTCGTCACGCCACTTCCGCAATGACCGGCGCTCACGCCGGCGCACGCTCGCGGCCCGCCCAATCGTCCGCTGTTCCGCGCCATCCGCTGCAGGTCCGTGGCGACGCCTTCGTCGCACGAGCCGCGACCAGTCCTCATCACTCGCCTCATCCGCGAGTTCCGCTGCCGGGACCAACTGTTCCGACGACAACTTCCCGTTCGAGCGCAGCGTCGGCCAGATGCGGCAGCGACTCCGGCTTCCGCGCCGTCTCCACCATCCGCCGCGCCGTCGCATCCGACACCCCGTCGACCGCGGCCTGATCCGGACGCAACGCGCGGCGTTCGTCGAGCACCCTCGTCATCGCCAACACCCGCGCCTCACGACGACGGCTTTCCCGCACCTCCGCATCACGCGTCGCCGCGAAGACGATCCGTTTCCCAACACCGCAACTCGTCCAACAACTCCGCGAATCCGCTCACCCCCCGATCACAACATGGGGGTACGACACTCATCGCTGGAATCCGCCGAGATCGCGAAGAAGTCCGAGAAATTCCCGGAATACGGTCAGGCGCCGGTGTTCACCACCGGTTGCGTGCCCCGGTCGCTCACCAACACGACGAGCAGGTTGGCCACGAGCGCGGCCCGCTGGTCCTGCGTGAGCTCGACGAGCTGGGTGTTCTCGAGCTCTCGCAGCGCGCCCTCCACCATTCCGAGCGCGCCGTCGACGATGAGCTGGCGGGCCGCGACCACGGCCGAGGCCTGCTGGCGTCGCAGCATCTCGCCGGCGATCTCAGGCGCGTAGGCGAGCCGGCGCAACCGGGTGTCGAGCACCTCGACGCCGGCGACGAGCAGCCGATCCTGGAGCTCGGCCTGCAGCGTCGCCGCCACGTCGTCGGAGTTGGCGCGCAACGACCGTTGACCGGGCTCGTAGGCGTCGTACGGGTACTCGCTCGCCACGTGGCGGACCGCGGTCTCGGCCTGGATGCTCACGAACTGCAGGTAGCTCTGGACGTCGAACGTCGCCATCGCGGTGTTCCGCACGCGCCAGTTGATGACCGCGGCGATCTCCACCGGGTTGCCCGCCGCGTCGTTGACCTTCAGCGTGTCGCTGTCGAGGTTGCGCACCCGCAGCGACACCGACTGCCTGGTGGTGAACGGGTTGATCCAGTGGAACCCGGCGTCGCGCAGCGTGCCGCGGTACTTGCCGAGCAGGGTCACGACCTTCGCCTCGTTGGGGGCGACGACCACGAAACCCCGGATGGACAACGCCGCGACGGCGATGAGCGCGATCCCCAGCCAGATCGCCGCAGGGTCGCCGTTGTCGCCGGGACGGTCGGCCGCGCCGCCGGCGACGAGCAGGAGCCCACCGACGACGAGGGCGATCACCGCGACCACCGCCAGGTACCCGTTCATGTGGTGCAGGTCGCGCTCAGTCGTGCCCATGCTCGGTGCCCCTCGGGTTTCGCCTGTGTTGTCGAGACCGGTAGTCAACGCCGAAACACCGCCTGGTGCAATGGCCGCGGCGTCGTGCGCTCAGCACGCGGCGAGGGAGGCGCAGCGTTCGCGCGACACCACGGCCCAAGCCTCGTCGGCCGTCCCGGCCTCCACGTGCAGACCGCCGAGGCCCGCCTGCACCACCAGCGCGCACGCGACCGCGGGCGTCACGACACCCACCACGTCGTCGGGCGAGATGCCCTTCGCCTCGGCCGATGCCGCATCGGGGAAGCACAACAACCACGCGGCGCCGTCGTGCTCGGCGGTACGGGCCGCCGGCTCGACACCGTCGTCCCCAGCCGGCTGCACGAGCAGGTAGAGCTCGGCCTGCGCGATCAGTGCCGCGGCGAACGCCTGCTCGTGCTCGTCGCACGGACACTCCGCGTAGGCCGCCACGGCATCGCGGAGCGACGTGTGTCGCGGCCGACTTCGCACCCCTTCCGACGCGCTTCACGAACCCGAGACTACGAGCCGTCTCCCCCGAGAGTCGTTGCAGGCGGTCGCCCCATCGAACAGGATGCGCCCATGGCGCTGGGCGTGGAGGGCATGGGCACCGGGCGGGTGCTGCTGCGCGCGACCTTCCTCACCCTCGGCACCCTCGTGTTCGTCGCCGGCCTCACGCTGACCTCCACGTCGATGCGGTCGGTGATGGACATCGGCGGGTCGTGCGCGTCGGGCGGCCCCTACGTGAACGCGCACCCGTGCCCGACCGGCGTCGCGGGCTCGATGCTCATCGGCATCTTCGCGATGATGCTCGGCCCCGCACTCGGGCTCGCAGCGTCGTTCCCCCAAGGCGGCCCGCGGCTCTACGTGTTCGAGTGGTCGGCGACATTCCTCGCGCTGGGCTGGAACTTCCTCGACTACGGCCTGAACCCACCCACCGGCGACACCTCGTGGTCGTGGTTGTTCTGCGGGATCGTCTTCGCCGTGATGGGCGTCGTCCCGCTCTTCTTCCTGCTCGCACCCAAGACCTTCAAGTGGGCGACGTGGGGCCCGACCGAACATCGTGTTCGAGTGGTCGGCGACGTTCCTCGCGCTGGGCTGGAACTTCCTCGACTACGGCCTCAACCCGACCACCGGCGACACGTCGTGGTCGTGGTTGTTCTGCGGGATCGTGTTCGTCGTGATGGGCGTCGTGCCGCTCTTCTTCCTGCTCGCACCCAAGACCTTCAAGTGGGCGACGTGGGGCCCGACCGAACACTCGGTGGCGGGCGCCAATCGGCTCCCGGGTCACCGTTCACCCCGCGATCTGGTGCGCCTCGCCCGCCAGCTCGACCCGGAGGACCGCACGTGACCAGCCGCGACGCGCGTCGTGCTCCTCGCGTTGCAGGCCGCGGCCATCGCCGGCGGCGTCGCGCTCGGCACCGCGGTCTGGCACACGCTCTCGTAGGAGCGCGCGGGAGCGGCTACTTCGCGGAGGCCCAGTTGGGGCCGAAGCCGATGTCGACGGTGAGGGGCACGCGCAACTCGCACACATGCTCCATCACCTCGCGCACCAGCGTCTCGGTGTCGGCCCGCTCGCTCTCGGGCACCTCGAGCACGAGTTCGTCGTGCACGGTGAGCAACATGCGCGCACCCGAGTCGGCTTCGTCGAGCGCGCGGTCGAGGTCGATCATCGCCAGCTTGAAGATGTCGGCGGCCGAACCCTGCACCGGCGCGTTCTGCGCCATGCGCTCCCCCATCTGACGGATGCGGAAGTTGTCGGACACCAGCTCGCCGATCTGGCGGCGCCGGCCGAAGATCGTGGTGGTGTACCCACGCTCCTTGGCCTCGCGGATCGTCTCGTCCATGAACGCCTTCACGTTGGGGAAGCCGTCGAAGTAGGCGTTGAGGATCTCCGCGGCCTCGCCGGTGGGGATGCCGAGACGCTGGCCGAGGCCGTAGGCCTCCATGCCGTAGGCGAGGCCGTAGTTCACGACCTTGGCGAAGCGCCGCTGCGCGTCGTCGACGTCGGACTCGTCGACGCCGAACACCTTCGCCGCGGTCGCGGTGTGCACGTCGGCGCCGCGCTCGAACGCGTCGATCAGGCCGGGATCCTCGGCGAGGTGGGCGAGCACGCGCAGCTCGATCTGCGAGTAGTCGGCGGCAAGGAGACCGCAGCCGTCCTCGGCGATGAACGCCCGCCGCATCTCGCGACCGTCGGTGGTGCGCACCGGCACGTTCTGCAGGTTCGGCGCCTCGCTGGAGATACGACCGGTCGTGGTGTCGAGCTGTTTGAACGTGGCGTGGATGCGCCCGTCGGCGTGGATCAGCGGCGGCAACGCGTCGGCGTAGGTCGACCGCAGCTTCTCGACCTCGCGGTAGCGCAGCAGGTCTTCGACGATCGGGTGCTCGTCGATCATCTTCTGCAGCGAGTCGGCGTCGGTCGACGGGCCGGTCTTGGTCTTCTTCACCGGCTGCAGCCCGAGCTTCTCGAACAGGATCGTGCGCAGCTGCGGCGTGGAGTTCACGTTGAACTCCTCCCCCGCGTGCACGTGGATCTTGGCGACCAACGCGTCGCACTGCTGCGCGAGGTCCTTGCGCAGGGTGTCGAGGAACTCGCGGTCGATGCGGATCCCCGCTTCCTCCATGCGAGCCAACACCCGCACGAGCGGCAGCTCGAAGCGGTGGTAGAGGTCGGTGAGCTCGCGCGCGTCGAGCGCGGACGCCAGCTCACCGGCGAGGCGCAACACCGCTGCGGCGCGCCGGCCGGTCTGTTCGACACCCTGGTCGCCGCTCAGGTCGAGGGTGCCGGGCTCGGCGTCGGGCGACTCCACCTCGATGCCGAGGAAGCGCTGCGCGAGCGTGTCGAGGAGGTACTTCCCCTCGCCCGGATCGATGAGGTACGCCATCAGCGCGGTGTCGTGGTGCAGGGTGCGCACGTCGAGGTCGAGCCCGTGCATCAGCTCCTTGGCACGGTGCGCGACGAGCGGCGGCCCGCCCTCGGCCACCAACGCGGCCAGCGCGTCGCGCACGCCCGCGTCGGCGAGCACGTCGGCATCGAGATAGACGACTCGCCCGTCGGCGCGGCCGTCACCACCATCGTCGGGCGCACTCTCGGCGAACGCGAGGGCGCGCAGCGGGCTGGTGACCGGCGCGCCGTCCCACCGGGCTTCCATCGCGTAGGGCGCGCCGGCGGCAGTGAGCCCGACCAGGAACTCGGTGACCGCGGCCGGGTCGCGCAAGGAGTCGACGACCACGTCGAGGGTCTCGCTCTCGGCCGCGGCCGCGGCGGCGTCGCCCACCGCTTCGAGCAGCCGCGGCCACAGGGTGCGGAACGCGAGCTGGTCGAAGAGCACCCGCACCGCTTCGCGGTCCCACGCGCCCATGCGCAGCTCGGAGGGCTCCACCTGCACCTCGACGTCGCACTTCAGCTGCGACATCTCGCGGTTCAGGAACACGCGGTCGCGGTACTCGCCGAGGTTCTGGCGTTGCTTGGGCGGCAGCTCGTCGAGGTGCTCGTAGATGCCCTCGAGGGTGCCGTAGGCGGCAATGAGCTTCGCCGCGGTCTTCTCGCCGATGCCGGGCACGCCGGGCAGGTTGTCGCTGGGGTCGCCGCGCAGCGCCGCGTACTCGGGGTACTGCGCCGGGGTCACCCCGGTGCGCTCGAAGATGCCGGACTCGTCGTAGAGCACGTAGTCGGACACGCCGCGGCGGTTGTAGAGCACCCGGATGTGCGGGTCGGTGACGAGCTGGTACGAGTCGCGGTCGCCGGTGACGATGATGACGTCCTGGCCCGCGGCCGCGGCGTTGGTGGCGAGGGTGGCGATCACGTCGTCGGCCTCCACGCCCTCGATCTCGAGCGTGGGGATGTGCAACGCGCTCACGACCTCGCGGATGAGCGGGAGCTGCGGCACGAAGATGTCGGGCGTCTCCTTGCGGTTGCCCTTGTAGTCGGCGTCGAGATCGTCGCGGAAGGTACGTCCGGGATGGTCGAACACCACCGCGATGCCCTCGGGCTGTTCGTCACCGAGGACCTTCACCAGCATCGACGTGAAGCCGTACACCGCGTTGGTGATGGTGCCCGCCGGTGTGGCGAGATCCGTCGGCAGCGCGTAGAACGCGCGGAACGCGAGGGACAGGCCGTCGATCAGGAGGAGGGTGCCCACGCCCGGATCGTAGGCGGCACCGACCAGGCGGTTACGGGGTGAGTTCGCCGTCGACGATCTGCTGCGCGATCTCGTCGATGCGCACGCGGCTCGTCATCGCCGACTGCTGGAGGAAGCGCCAGGCGTCCTGCTCGGCGAGGCCGTGCTCGTCCATCAGCCGGCCCTTGGCCCGGTCGATGGTCTTGCGGGCCTCGAGGCGGCCCTGGAGGTCTTCCACGTCGCGCTCGAGCGACGTGAGCTCGGCGAAGCGGCCGAGGGCCACCTCGATCGCCGGGATCAGGTCGCTCTTCTGGAACGGCTTCACGAGATAGGCGAGCGCGCCGGCGTCGCGGGCCTGCTCGACCAGCTCGCGCTGCGAGAACGCGGTGACCATGAGCACCGCCGAGAGCCGCTCCCCCGCGATCTGCCGGGCCGCGGAGAGGCCGTCGAGACCGGGCATCTTGATGTCGAGGATCACCAGGTCGGGGTGCAGACGGCGCACCAGCTCGATGGCTTCGTCGCCGCGGCCGGTCTCGCCGACCACGTCGTAGCCCTCCTCCTGGAGGAGCTCCTTGAGGTCGAGGCGGATGATCGCCTCGTCCTCGGCGATGACGACCCTCGTGGGGTTGGGGGACTCTGCGGGCACGGGGGGCTCCGGGGGGATCAACGAGCGGACAGTTCGGCCGAGATGCGGTCGAGCAGCGTGTCCTGCTCGGCAACGAGCTCCCGCACGGTGGCGCGCAGGGAATCGCGGTGCCGGGCCAGGGCGTCGGCGTGGCGACGGGCGTCGCGGGCCTCGACGTCGGCGAGCGGCGTCTCGGCGACGAGCGCGCGCATGCGCTGGCGCTCGGCCTCCTCCTCGAGGAAGAGCACCTGCTCCTCGGTGACCGCGAGCTCGGCGCGGATGCGCTTCAGACGCTCGCTGACGTCGACCAGGCGTCGTTGCAGGATCGACTGTGACATGGCGCACCAGTGTACGGGTGCCGGGCGCCACCGGGGGCCTCCACGGTGCCGCGCGCGCCGCGGCGCCCGGTAAGGTCGGGGCGCGAGCCCGGGTGGCGCAATCGGCTGACGCGGTCGACTCAAAATCGACTGCCCGCAAGGGCATGCGGGTTCGAATCCCGCTCCGGGCACCACAGCATCGCGGGACGACGCGGGCAGAGGCCGAGCGTGGCGGTCAGATCGCGGTCAGAGGCCGAGCGTCGAGTGCACCCCGGTGCTGGACTCGATGGCCCGCATCCGGGCGCCCACCACCGCGAGCAGCTTGGGCGCGACCTGCGGCATCGACACCGCGAGCATCTCGTTGAAGTCGTCGCGCCCGAGCACCAGGAGCTGCATCGGCGAACGGGCCACGACCGTGGCGACCCGCTCGGCGCCGTCGAGCAGCGCCATCTCGCCGAAGAAGCCGCCGGGGCCGATGGTGCCGACCTTGCGGCCCTCGACCAGCGCCTCGGCGTCGCCGTCGACGACCACGAAGAACTCCTCACCGGGCTCGCCCTCGCGGGTGATCTCGGTGCCGACGTCGGCGGTGCGCGGCACGCTGGTGGCCGCGATGCGCGCCAACTCGTCGTCGGTGCAGCCGCTGAACAGCCACACCCCGCCGAGCAGGGCAGCACGTGCGTCGAGATCGGCGCCGGCGGTCACGCCGCTCGGGCTCCGCCGCTCAGCTCGTGGAGGCGACGACGACGACGCCGGGTGGCGACCACCAGCACCAGGCCGACGATGATCGCCGCGATGCCACCCCACACGTAGGTGCCGGTGTGCGAGCTCGAGCCCGTGAAGGCGAGGGTGCCCTCGACGGCGACGGTGAACGTGCTGGTGCAGGTGGCGCCCTGGATCGTGACGGTGTGGGTGCCGGGAGGCGTTCCCGTGGGCACGGTGACCGCGCCGGAGAAGTCGCCGGTCTGGCCCGCGGTGATGGTGCCGATCGGGGTGCCGTCGAAGTACACGGTCAGGGGCTCATTGGCTGCGCAGCCGGTGCCGCGGAACACGACCTCACCCGCGACCGACGGCGGCTCGACCACGATGCCGCCAGGCACCGTGTAGCCGTTGGCGTCGACCGAGCCACCGGGGGTCACGACGACGACGCCACCACCCGACGCCGCCACCTGCCGGCGGCGTGGTCGTCGCCGGCGGCTGCACCACCGCGCTGGCCACACCGTTGAGCTCCGAGAGACCCTTGCCGATGCCGAGCGCGAGGTCGCGCTGCAGGTTCTCGGCGATGTACGGGTCGTTCAGCATCTGCTCGTAGGTGAGGCGGTTGACGTCGCCGATGTTCCCCTCGGCGACCGGCACGTTCTCACCGGGCACGAGCAGCTGCTGCCCGCGTCGCTTGACCGTGACCTGCTTCTGCGCCTTCTCGCCGACCGGGCCGACGTCGTACACCTTCTCGTCGTCGGTGCTCTTCGACTCGACGAGCGTGGAACACCACTTGCCCTTGTCGCGCGGCAGGCTCGCGAGGTCGCAGGGACCCGCGTACTGCTCACCGATCGAGTCGACGTACTTCGCCACCGTGATCTCGGGACCGACCGGCGAGTACGCGGCGCGCTCGGCGACGTCACCCGCGACGGTCGACTTCGGCGTCGACGAGCTGTCGGAGCTGTTGTCGCACGCGGTAGCGATCACGCTGAGCGCGAGCACCGCCACCGCGATGGCGGAAACGCGGGCGACCCGGGACTTCGGTTCCGTGTGCCGGTGCATCCGGCGGCGGCGCTGCTCCATGACTCGACTACGAGGCGTCCGTGGCGTTCGCCAGGTCCCAGGCGTCGCTGGTCACGCTGATGTTGTCGACCACCGCCTGCACGGTGCAGGTGACGGTCTTGTCGGTGCTGCCGGAGGCCGGTGCACACGACACGATGAACGCGGTGCCTTCCACGGCAGCAGTGGTGCCACCGGCCTTGACCGAGAACGACCCGGTCTCGGAGACCTTGCCCGCCCGGTTCCAGGCCTCGCCGACACTGAGCGAACCCTGCGTCTGACGGCCACCCTTCTCGTCGGTGAGCTTGGTGAGGGAGAAGATCGTCGCGTTGCTCAGGCGCGTGAGCGAGCCGTCGCTGTAGTCGATCTCGGCCGTGCCGGTGGCGTCGGTCTTGATCGAGTCGCCCTGCGCGAGCGACTGCCCGTCCTTCGCCGCGGTGTAGTCGGCGGCGCCCTTCTTCTTCACGAACACGCCGTCGGTCGTGACCGAGAGCGTGGCCAACGACTTCGACTTGGCGCCGGCGGGTGCACCCACCGCCAGCACGGCAGTCACGCTGAGTGCCGCGACCGCCAACACGCAGCCGAGTCGGCCACGCCGCGTGACCGTACGGCCGTTCCGCCCCACAGAGATCTCCACTATTGGCTCCTTCGGGTATCGGTTGCACCCTCGGACGCCGTCGCGCTCCCCATCGCAACCACAGCCGATTCGGCAACGTTAGTCCAACTCGCGTCCACCACTCTCCAGAGCCTCAGCTCCCGGCTGACGCCCTTCAGGGTGACGGGCCCGACCGGCTCCACCGGAGGGGGGTCGGGCACCCGCTCGAGGACCTGGTCGGAGAGGATGATCTCCCCCCGACCGGCCTGGGAGCACAGCCGCGCCCCCACGTTCACGGTGTCGCCCACCACGTCGTACTGGCGCCGGCGCCCACCTCCGAAGTGGGCGGCAACCGCCTCCCCGGTGTTGAGCCCGATGCCGAACGACACCTCGGGGCAGCCCAGTTCGAGCAGCTCACGGTTGAGCTCGGGGGTGATGGCCTGGATGGCCATGGAGCACTCCAGGGCCCGGGCCGGGTGGTCGGGATCGGGCAGCGGCGCGCCCCACACCGCGAACACCTCGTCGCCCACGTACTTCATGAGGGTGCCGGAGTGCGCGAGCACCACGTCGGTGACCTTGTCGTAGTAGTGGTTCAGCATCGTCCGCACCACCGACGGCTCGAGGCTCTCGGACAGGGCCGTGAAGCCCGCGGAGGTCGCAGAACAGCACCGTCATCTCGAGACGCTCACCCTCGGCGGCCTGGGAAGCCTTGTCCTCGTCGACCAGGCGCCGGGCAACGGTCTCGGGCACGTACTGCGAGAAGAGCGCGGTCACCCGTCCGCCGTTGGCGCGTCTCACCGAAGTACCGCAGGCCCAGCGCCCCCACGAACGCGAGCACCACCGCGATCGACGGGTAGATGAAGTTGAAGACCTGGCCCTGGTTGAAGCGGACGAAGGCGAAGATCACGTAGCCGAAGCCGACGATGAACGTGAAGATCACCGACATCCACAGCGGCAGCACCAGGACCGCGATGCCGATGAGCGCGGTGAGGATCGCCACCCACATCAGCGTGCGGGCGTTGCTGACCGGCTGGAGGTAGTTCCCCGTGAGCATCGTGTTGGCGGCGTTGGCGTGGAGCAGCACCCCCGGGATGCCCGTCGCCTTGTTCACCGGTGCGAGCTTGTTGTCACCGAGCGTCGAGTCGAGCGCGCCGACGAAGACGATCTTCCCGGCCACGGAGCTCCTGGCCACCTTGCCACCGAGCACGTCGGCCACCGATATCACCTTGGGGCTCTCGGCGTTGGAGAGCTGGTCCGTGAAGTTCACGGTGAGCGACTTGACGTCGCCGGTCGGCACGAGGCGGTCGCCGATCTGCACGCCGTGCGGCCGAACGATGACCTGACCGTCATCGCCCCGGAACTTCATCACCGCCGCCAGGGACAACGCGGGGACGAACAGCTTGTCGTCGGACCGCTCGATCACCATCGGCACGGTCCGGTTGACGCCGTCGGTCGGGTCGGCGCTGAACGCTGCGCTCGCGGGCAGGAACGAGGACGACGTCGACGCCAGCCCGTCGGCGAACCCGGTCAACGGCGCGCTCAGGACGTCGCCGTCGACACCCGGTTCACTCACCGGTTTCGTCGCGAGGACGACATCGGCCTTCCCGGCGTCGATCGCCGCGCCCATCGCCTGGTCGCCCGCCACCTGGTCGGGTCGCTCGCTCGCATAGACGACGTCGAACGCGATCACCTTCGCGCCGAGGTCGTTGAGCTTCGAGATCAGCGCCGCGACCTGCTCTCGGGGCAGCGGGTTCCCGAGGGTGGGGTCGGAGATCACCTTGCGGTCGAACCCGACGACCACGACGTCCTCGCTGTCCGGGGCCGCCGGGAAGAGCGAGTCGGTGGCGCGACGCTGGAAGCCGGCGAAGACCTCGTTGGTCAGGCCGACGGCGGCGAGGCCCGTGACCACCACGGTGAGCGCGAGCACGGAGAGGAGGCGCCGTACCAGCAGCCGTCGTTTCGTCGCCCCGTCCTCTCCTCGGCAGGCACCCGATGATCCCTGCGTGTGCAACAGTTGCGGGCAAGCATCGCGCGCGCGCGATCATGCGGGGCATGCACCCCCGCCTGCAGCCGCCGCGATGTGACCGATGACGGCGTTTCTGATCATCGTCGCGGTCGTGTCGATCGTCGTGCTCGTGTTCATCGTCTTCGCTCCGTGGAAGTCGGTCCGCAACGAGCCGAAGCTCGACAAGACCGTGGAGACCCAGCTCCTCCTCCACCGGAACCCCGACGAACCCACCGGCGAGTACCTGGCCGTCACGCCGGTCGGTGGGGTCGACGACGAGACCGACCCGGCCGCGACCTACGACGACCTCGCGCAGCTCGACGAGGACCTGCCGCCCGACCCGGAGAGCTGACGCCTCTCCCCCTCGCTCGCGTCCGCTCGCTCCGTCAACCGATCGCGAAGAAGAGGCGGGCCTCGCACGTCGTCTGGTCGTCGACCGACGCCCGTGCCGCGCCCCAACCGCCCCGCGCGCTGAGGCGCTCGAGCGTGACGGTGAGCGTGATCGTGTCGCCGGGGCGCACCACGCGCCGCCACCGCACCTTCTCCACGCCGCCGAACAGCGGGAGCTTGCCCGCGTAGCGCTCGTCGGACAGCAGCGCGATCGCCCCCGCCTGCGCGAGCGCCTCGAGCTGGATCACACCAGGGACGATCGGGTTGCCCGGGAAGTGGCCGGGCAGGAACTCCTCGTCGCCGCGCACGTGATAGGTCGCGGTGACCGACACGCCGGGCTCGATCGCCTCGACCGCGTCGATGAACCGGAACGGCGGCCGGTGCGGCAGGAGCGCGACGAGCGCCTCCGAGTTCTCGTGGGTCATCCGTGGTCCCTCCGTGTCGGACGTGCCGGACGTGTCGGATTGTCCGCGCATGCCGCCGATACCAGCCGGTAACTGACATTACCGAGCGGTAGTGCGCTTCACTGCGGAGACGAGTTCATCGCCGAGTTCATCGCACTGCAACCGCGATGTAACCACCGGCACCGCATCGCAGTCGGACACTGTCACATCCGCCGCCGATCCCGGCACCTGGAGCACGAGCACACGTGGGCATCGCAGTCGTCTTCCCCGGTCAGGGGACACAACAGCCGGGCATGGCACTCCCCTGGCGCGACCACGCCGCCTGGCGGGTCGTCGAGGAAGCCGAAGCCGCGCTGGGCGAGCCCCTCGGGAAGCTCATCACCGACGCCCCGGCCGACGCGCTCACCCGCACCCGCGAAGCCCAGCTCGCCGTGCTGCTCACGTCACTCGTGGTGTGGACCGCGCTCGAACCCACCCTCGCCGACGTTCCCGACACCATCGTCGCGTTCGGCGGCCACTCGCTCGGCCAGGTGACCGCGCTCATCGCGGCCGGTGTCCTCGGCGTCGACCAGGGCGTGCGCTTCGCCGCCCGGCGCG
This sequence comes from uncultured Actinomycetes bacterium, assembly GCA_963782705.1. Taxonomy (GTDB): domain Bacteria; phylum Actinomycetota; class Acidimicrobiia; order IMCC26256; family DASPTH01; genus CAVRGQ01. The sequence goes on from CAWAKX010000013.1 coordinate 12,882, forward strand.
CCGAGCTCACCCAGGCCGCGGCCGACGCGCACCCCGGCAAGATGGCCGCGCTGCTCGGCGCGACCCCGGAACAGGCCGAGGAGGCCTGCACCGCGGCGCCCGACGGATGCTGGGTCGCCAACGACAACGCGCCCGGTCAGGTCGTGATCGCCGGCACGCCCGAGGGGCTCGAGAAGTCGACCGCCCACGCGCAGGAGATCGGCGTGCGGCGGGTCACCGCCCTCAACGTCGGTGGCGCGTTCCACACGCCGCTGATGCTCGACGCCACGGCCGGGCTCGAGACCGAGCTCGCGACCATGACCTTCGCCGATCCGTCGGCCCCCGTCGTGTCCAACGACGACGCCGTCGCCTACTCCGACGCGGAGGGCTGGCGCGCCCGGCTCGCACGTCACGTGTCGGTGCCGGTGCGGTGGCGCTCCACGATGGAGACCCTCACCGGCCTCGGCGCCGACACGTTCCTCGAGGTCGGGCACGGCTCGATGCTCGCAGCTCTCGCCAAGCGGGGCGCCCCCGGCGTCACCGTCCGCAACATCGCCGTCCCCGACGACGTCCCCCTCGCCCCGGAGGTTGCCTGATGGAAGCCCTGTTGACCCACGGAGAAGGGCTCCTGGTGCCGGAGCGGATGATCATCGCCCCGAGCGTGGGCGTGTTCCGTCCCGACGACGGCATGGACGAGGGCATCTTCGTGGACGCGGGCCAGACCGTCGGCCACCTCGACGGCCCCGGCACCTCCACGCCCGTCCGCAGCCCGTTCGCCGGCAAGCTCGCGGGCATGCTCGTCCACCGGGGAGAGCGGCTCCGCGAAGGCCAGCCGGTCGCCTGGCTCCGAGTCGCCTGAGGTGAAAGCCGCGATCACCGGCTGGGGTTCGGCCGCGCCCGAAGGCGTGTTGACCAACACGGAGCTCGAAGCCCGCCTCGACACCAACGACGCCTGGATCATCGAGCGCACCGGCATCCGCGAACGCCGCTACGCCGGGCCCGGCGAGAGCACCTCGACCTTCGCGATCACCGCCGGCGCCGCCGCGATCAAACAGGCGGGACTCGCCGCCGACGACATCGACCTGGTGATCATGGCGACCACGTCGCCCGACCAGGTGATCCCCCACACCGGCGCCTTCGTGAGCGACGGGCTCGGGCTGCGCTGCGGCTCGTTCGACCTCAACGCCGCCTGCGCCGGCTTCGTGTACGAGCTGGTGATCGGCACCGCGATGGTGAGCACCGGCGGACCGCGCAACGTGCTGCTCATCGGAGGCGAGACGCTCTCGCGCCTCGTCGACCCCGCCGACCGCGGCACCACGATCCTCTTCGGCGACGGCGCCGCCGCGGTCGTGCTGTCGCGTGACCCGACCGACCACTACGGCGTGCTCGCCTACGACCTCGGCTGCGACGGCTCGCTCGCCAGCCTGCTCGAGGTCCCGGCCGGCGGGACCCGCCAGCCCGCCACCCACGCGACCATCGACGCCGGTGAGCACTACATCAAGATGAACGGTCCCGAGGTGTTCCGCCGGGCCGTGCGCATCATCGTCGACAGCGCAGCAGTGACCCTCGAGCGGGCCGGCGTGTCGGTCGACGACGTGAAGTGGGTCGCGCCGCACCAGGCGAACATCCGCATCATCGAGTCGGCCTGCAACCGCCTGGGCGTCCCGATGGAACGCACGCTCCTGAACATCGAGCGCTACGGGAACACCAGTGCGGCCTCGATCCCGCTCGTGGTGGCCGAGGCCGCCGACGAGGGGCTCATCGACGACGGCGATCTCGTGCTCATGAGCGGATTCGGCGCCGGGATGACCTGGGCCAGCGCGCTCGTGCGCTGGGGGCACCCGTGACCGCGGGCCCGAGCACCGACTCGCCCGACGGGCAGCCGGGTCGGATCGCGCTGGTCACCGGCGCGTCGCGCGGCATCGGGCGGGCCACCGCGGTGGCCCTCGCCGCGGCCGGCCATCAGGTGGCGGTCGGCTTCTCGTCCGACGAGGCTTCGGCCAAGGAGACGCTCGCCGCGGTGCAGGCCGGCGGCCGCGACGGTCTCGTCGTGCGTCTCGACGTGGCCGACACCGCCTCGGTCGACGCCGCGTTCTCGGAGGTCGAGGAGGCACTCGGCCCGGTGGCGATCCTGGTCAACAACGCCGGGATCACCCGCGACGGGCTGCTCATGCGCATGTCCGACGACCAGTGGGGCGACGTCATCGGCACCAATCTCACCGGCGCCTTCCACTGCATCCGGCGGGCCACGCCGAAGATGATGAAGGGCCGCTTCGGCCGCATCGTCAACGTCTCGTCGGTGAGCGGCCAGGCCGGCCAGGCGGGCCAGGCCAACTACTCCGCCGCCAAGGCCGGCCTTCTGGGGCTGAGCCGCAGCGTCGCCCGGGAGCTCGCCAGCCGCGGGATCACCTGCAACGTGGTCGCCCCCGGGCCTATCGTGACCGCCATGACCGAGGATCTGCCGGCCGACTGGCACTCCTGGGTCGAACAGACCGTCCCCCTCGGACGCATGGGCACGCCGGAGGAGGTGGGCGCCGTGGTCGCCTTCCTGTGCTCCGACATCGCCGCATACGTCACCGGGGCGCTGGTGCCCGTCGACGGCGGGCTCGGCATGGGGCACTGAGCCGCGCGATCCTTGCACCCTGGCGGGCTGCGCAGCTCCCATCGATCGAACCACTACTGGAGGAACCATGGAACGGGAAGAAGTCGTCGTCGCACTGCGAGAGGTCGCCGTGGATGTTCTCAGCGTCGACCCTGACGCGGTCGTCGAGGACGCCCGCTTCAAGGAGGACCTCGACGCCGACAGTCTCGACCTCGTCGAGCTGGTGATGGGCCTCGAGGAGCGCTTCGACATCTCGGTGCCCGAGGAAGACCTCGAGAACGTCGGGACCGTCGGCCAGGCCGTCGACCTCGTGCTCGCGAAGGTGGCCGCCAAGTAATGACCGACCCGACCTTCCTCGACGCGCGCGGCCGCCCTCGGGTGGTCGTGACGGGCATGGGCGTGAAGACCCCCGCGGGGGTCGACGTCGACACCCTCTGGGCCACGGTCTGTGCGGGGAAGGGCGCGGCCAAGCGCATCGAGCGCTTCGACCCGTCGGAGCTGCCGGTGCAGTTCGCCGGTGAGGTCCTCGACCTCGACCCCGAGAAGTACTTCGGGCCGAAGGAGGTGCGCCGCGTCGACCGCTTCACGCAGCTCGGCTTCGCCGCGGCCGCCGACGCCATCGAGCAGGCCGGCGATCTGAAGGCCGACCCCAGTCGCGTGGCGGTGATCGCCGCCACCGGCGTCGGCGGGCTCGAGACGATGGAGATCAACGAGGCCACCTTCCTCGAGCGCGGCGCGAGCCGGGTGAGCCCGTTCTTCGTCCCGATGATGATGCCCAACGCCGCGGCCGGGATGATCTCGATCCGCTTCGGCTTCACCGGCGCGGCGCTGTGCATCTCCACTGCCTGCGCGGCCGGCGCCAACGCCATCGGTGAAGGCGTGCGGATGATCCGCGACAGCAGCTCCGACGTCGTCGTCGCAGGAGCCACCGAGGCCCCGGTCACCCCGCTCACCATCTCCGCGTTCGCGCGCATGGGCGCGATGAGCACCCGCAACGACGACCCCGCGGCGGCGTCGCGTCCGTTCGACGCGGCTCGTGACGGCTTCGTCATCGCCGAGGGCGCGGCGTTCACCGTGCTCGAGACGATGGAGCGCGCGCTCGGTCGCGGCGCGACCATCCTCGGCGAGGTGCTCGGCTACGGACGCAACGCCGACGCGCACCACATCACCGCGCCGGTGCCCGGCGGGGCAGGCGCGGCCGCGTGCATGCAGCTCGCGCTCGACGACGCCGGCCTCAGCGCCGACGACATCGGTCACGTGAACGCGCACGGCACGTCCACGCCGCTCAACGACGCGGCCGAGGCGGAGGCGATCCGCAAGGTGTTCGGTGGGCGGTCGCTGCCCATCACTTCCACGAAGGGCGTCACCGGCCACATGATCGCCGGTGCGGGCGCGGCAGAAGCCGTGATCTCCCTGGTCGCGCTGCGCGAGGGTCTCGTGCCCCCCACCGCCAACCTGGAGCAGCTCGGCGACGACATCGACCTCGACGTCGTGGCGGGCACGCCGCGACCGGTGGAGCGCAAGCCGGTGGTGTCGAACTCGTTCGGCTTCGGCGGGCACAACGCGGCACTGATCCTCGGCCCGGCCGCGGGGTGACGTACTCCGGAGCGCCCACACCCGTCTTCGGGCGCCGCTCCGACACCGTCGACGCATCACTGCGCGACTTCGACGGCCGCCAGGTCGCCTGGTTCAGCCTCGAGGGCGGCAAGCACCGCGGCGCGATCGGCACCGCCGAGGGTGACGCCATCGCCCGCACCGCCAAGCTCGCGGTGGAGCTGGGCATCCCGATCGTGGGCCGCATCGCCAGCTCGGGCGCCGACGTCACCGAGGGGCTGAGCGCCCTGCACGCGTGGGGCCGCATCGCCAAGCACCTGGCCGACGCCTCGGGCGTGGTGCCGGTGGTGCTCGTGCTCGTGGGCCCGGCGGTGTCGGGCCCGGCCCTGCTGCTCGGCATCGCCGACCACGTGATCATGACCGCCGAGTCGTACGCCTACGTGAGCGGCCCCGACGTGGTGCTGCAGATCACCGGTCAGGACATCACGCCCGAGCGTCTCGGCGGCGCGGCGGTGCACGAACGCGAGAGCGGCGTCGCCAGCATCGTGGCCGACGACGAGGACGGCGCGATGGCCGCGCTCGCGCACTTGCTCGAATACCTCCCGAGCAACCACCTCGAAGACCCTCCCCTGTTCGACGTCGACGACCCGATCGACCGACCCTGCGACATCGCCGCCGCTGCAGTCCCCGCCCGCGCGACCGCGTCGTACGACGTGCGCACCGTGTTGCGCGACGTGCTCGACGAGCACTCGTTCCTCGAGCTGCGGGCGAAGTACGCGCCGAATCTGGTCACCGGTCTGGGTCGGGTCGGCGGGCGGCCGGTCGGCATCATCGCCAACCAGCCGATGTTCCGCGCCGGCACACTCGACATCGAGGCGTCGCGCAAGGCGGCGCGCTTCGTGCAGTGGTGCGACGCGTTCAACTTCCCGCTGCTCACCTTCGTCGACACGCCCGGCTTCGAACCGGGCCGCGACCTCGAATGGCGGGGCATGATCCGCTACGGCGCGCAGCTCGTGCACGCGTACGCGGAGGCCACCGTGCCGCGCATCTGCATCGTGATGCGCAAGTCGTACGGCGGCGCGTACATCGTGATGGACTCGAAGAACCTCGGGAACGACTGGTGCATCGCGTGGCCCACGGCTGAGATCGCGGTGATGGGTGCGCCCGGCGCCGTGCAGATCCTGCACGGGCGCAGGCTCGGCGAGATCACCGACCCCGAGGCCCGGCGCACCGAGCAGCTCGCGCTCGAGGAGGAGTACACGCTGCGCTTCGCCAACCCGTACGTGGCCGCCGAGCGCGGGTTCGTCGACATGGTGGTGACCGCGTCGGAGACCCGCCAGATCGTCGCCGACGCGTTGCTGCGGCTCTCCACGAAGCGGGAGCAGACGCCGGGCCGCCGGCATTCCAACACGCCACTCTGACCCGTTTCTGACCCTCTGCCGATCCAGCCAGGAAGGTTCACCGTGCTCCAGGGCAAGCGCATCCTCGTGACCGGCGTCCTCAACGACGCGTCGATCGCCTTCTCGACCGCGCGCCTCGCGCAGGAACAGGGCGCCGAAGTGGTGCTCAGCTCCTTCGGCCGCGTGATGCGCCTCACCGAGCGCACCGCGAAGCGACTCCCCGACCCCGGCGTGAAGATCGTCGAGCTCGACGTGACGAGCGACGACGACCTCGCGAACCTCGCCGACGCGGTCGGCGGGAAGCTCGACGGTGTGGTGCACTCGCTGGCCTTCGCACCCGAGAGCTGCCTCGGTGGCGGATTCCTCGACGCGCCGTGGGCCGACGTCGCCGTCGCGATGCAGATCTCCGCGTACTCGTTGAAGGCGCTCGCGGTCGCCGCGCTCCCCCTCCTCGGCCCCGGCGGTTCGATCGTCGGTCTCGACTTCGACAACGACGACCAGGCGTGGCCGGTGTACGACTGGATGGGCGTGTCGAAGGCTGCGTTCGAGTCGGTGGCGCGCTACCTCGCCCGCGACCTCGGGCCGAAGGGCATCCGGGTGAACCTCGTGAGCGCGGGCCCCTACCGCAGCATCGCGGCCAAGAGCATCCCGGGCTTCGACAAGTTCGAGGAAGTGTGGATCGAGCGGGCGCCGCTCGGATGGGACCTCAAGGACGCCGAGCCGATCGCCAAGGCGGTCGTGGCCTTGCTGTCGGACTGGTTCCCCGCCACCACCGGCGAGAAGATCCACGTCGACGGCGGCTTCCACGCCATCGGCGCCTGATCCCACCCATCGGTCTCTCGTCGGGGGCTATCGCCCGGCGGCGAGTGGCCGTAGGCTCGTGGGCGGCGGAACGGACGTCCCGTCTGGCGCAAGGAACAGGAAGGATTTCCGATGCCCTTGTTCATGGACGTACACAAGTTGGACGGTCCGGTTTCGGCCGACGAGGTTGCCAAAGCGCACGAAGCCGACCTCGCGAAGCAGGGCGAGTACGGCGTGGAGTACAAGCGCTACTGGGTCGACGAGAACGGCGGACGAATCTTCTGCCTCGTCGAAGCCCCGGATGCCGACACCGCGGCACGCGTGCACCGCGAAGCACATGGCCTCGTCGCGGACGAGATCTTCGAGGTGAGCGAACACTCCTGAGGAAGTACCCGCTCTGGGCTTCCTTCGAAATGGCGGTGACCGCGCTCGGCCGTTCGGCCGAGCGCTCGCGCTAGGGCAGGACCGTGACCAGGTCGATGGCCGTCTCCTCGGGAGGCGTGGGGAATCCGCCCTCGATGCCCTGCTGCATGCGCGGCATCAGGGTTCCGTCGCGGAACCGCTCCCAGCTCTCCTGTGACTCGTGCACGGCGATGATGGTCCACCCTCCGGGCGACGGACCGGCCGCGTGGAAGACCTGGCCTTCCGGCAGGCTTCCGTCGTTCGGATGGACCGCGGCGATCGATGCCTCGTAGTTCGCTTTCGTGCCGCCTGGAAAGTGGTGCACGATCCCGTACGCCATGATCTTCCTCCGAGTCCTCAGGGAATGAACGTCGCCGCGACGCTACGGCCGTGCTCCCTGAGCGTCAATCGAACCTGGTGACGAGCCCGCTGGTTGCCGTTGCCGCCTGAGACAGGAGGTGCCCATGCCGGGCAGTGACGAGATCCGCGACGCGTCAGCGAGCGGCCTGGGCCGGGCTCTCGGCGGGCTGGGAGAAGTGGGACGCGGTCATCATGGACCAGCTGGGTCCGGTGGGCGCGGCGATGATCGCACGGCTCGACATCCGTGAGGATCAGCAACACCTCGACATCGCCTCGGGCACCGGTGAGCCCGGACTGAGCATCGCCGCGCTCGCGCCGAGGGGACGCGTCGTGCTCACCGACCTCGCGCCCGAGATGCTCGACGTCGCGGCGCGCCGGGCACGCGCGCAGGGGATCACCAACGTCGAGACCCGCGCGTGCAGCGCCGACGACCTGCCCTTCGACGACGAGAGCTTCGACAGCGTCTCGGTGCGGTTCGGCTACATGTTCTTCCCCGACCTGGCGCGAGCCACCGAGGAGTTCGTGCGCGTGCTGAAGCCGGGCGGACGGGTGTGTTCGTCGGTGTGGGTCGCACCCGAGCAGAACCCGTGGACGGCGATCGTCATGCAGGCGATCGCCACCGAAGTGGCGCTGCCACCACCCGCACCCGACGCACCGAGCATGTTCCGGTGCGCGGCCCCGAGCTTCGTGTCCGGCCTGTACGAAGCCGTCGGACTGATCGACGTCGCCGAGTGGGACGTCGGCGTCGAGCTCGTGACGAGCTCCCCCGCCGAGTACTGGGACATGATGAGCGAGCACGTGTCGCTCGCCGTCGCCGCGCTGCAGCAGGTGGACGACGCAGCGCGGGAGCGCATCCGCTCGACCGTCATCGCACGACGTGAGCGCGTTCGAGCACGACGGCGCGGTCCGGGTGCCGGGACTGGCGCGGTGCATCGTCGGGGCACGAGCACCCGAGCGCGCGGCTAGATGACGGTGGGGGCGTCGTCGGCGAAGCCGGGCAGGTGCGAGAGCAGGCCACCCTCCACGGGGTAGTCGTGGCCGGTGAGGAACGACGACTCCGGCGCGGCGAGGAACGCCACGACGCGGGCGACGTCGTACTCGGTGCCCAGACGCGGGATCAGCTGGTGGCGGGTCTTGGAGTGGAGGAAGTCCGCGGGCAGCGTCTCGGGCAGCACGCTGCCCGGGGACACGGAATTGCAGCGGATCCCCACGCCGCCGTACTGCGTGGCGATCGCCTTGGTGAGGTGCAGGATCGCGGCCTTGGCCACCGGGTAGGCGGTGAGGTTGCGGTCGCCGTTGTGACCATGGATGGACGACACGTTCACGATCGACCCGCCACCGCGGCCGAGCATCGAGGGCAGCGCGGCCCGACTGCACAACAGGGTGCCGCGCAGCGCGGTCGCCATCATCGTGTCCCACAGCTCGAGCGCCACGTCGAGCGCCGGCGCGTCGTCGCGCACCATGTTGGTGGGCGCAGCGTTGTTCACCAGCACGTCGACGCCGCCGAAGCGTTCGAGCACGGTGGCGAAGCACGCGGCGATCGACTCCTCCGAGCCGATGTCGCACTCCACGCCGATGGCGTCGAGACCCTCGCCGCGCAGTGACTCGGCATGCGCCTCGGCCTTGTCGCCCCGGAGGTCGGCGGCGACCAGGCTCGCCCCTTGACGGGCCAGGACCCGCCCGGTCTCCTTCCCGATGCGCCCCGCACCGCCGGTGACCACCGCGACGAGTCCCTCGAGTGGCTTGCTGCTCACGTGTCTCTCCCAGTTCCGGTCGGTGGAGCGAGTCGCGCGGGTCGCGGTGCGGCTACCCGAGCGACTCGAGGGCCTTGGTGGCCTTGGGCACGGTGTCCTTGGGCGACACCTTGTAGAACGCGCCGGCGATCTTGCCCTTGCCGTCGATCACGAACGCCGAGCGGATGATGCCCATGTACTTGCGGCCGTAGTTGACCTTCTCGCCCCACACGCCGTACTTCTCGGCGACCTCGTGTTCGGTGTCGGCGAGCAGCGTGAAGCCGAGGCCGTACTTCTCGTCGAACTTCGCCTGCTTCTCCGGCGTGTCGGGGCTCACCCCGAGCACCACCGCGTCGAGGCCCGAGAGGTCGGGCTCGGCGTCGCGCAGCGCGCACGACTGCGTGGTGCACCCGGGCGTGTCGGCCTTCGGGTAGAAGTAGAGCACCACGTTGCGACCCTTGAAGTCGCTCAGCTTCACCTTCTTGCCGTGCTGGTCGGTGAGCGTGAAGGCGGGGGCGCGGTCGCCGGCAGCGAGGGTGGGCATGGTCGAACTCCTTCGGAACGTGACGGTCGGCCCGTAGCATGCCGCACGTGCAGCGCTCGATGCTGATCCCGCTCGATGCCGCTGCCGACGACGTCGCCCGGGTGCTCCACGACACGCTCGGTCTCGCACCCGACCCGGGCCCGAACGCCGACGGCGCGACGAGCTGGTCGGGGCCGATCGTGGGGATGCCCGACACCGAGTCGCGCCTCCTCGCCCACTTCACCCCCGACGCCGCGACCGGTCAGGTGCGCGAGATCACCCTCGTCGCCCGCAGCGACGTCGTGGTGCCGTTCTTCACCTGGTTCCTGCGCCTGCAGGGCCTCCTGGGCGCCCGCCGGCGCCCTGCCCTACGCCGCCGCGCGCCTCCGGGCCGGTCTCGCCGGGGAGGCCGCGCCCCCGCCGCTGTCGCCCTGGGCGCTGGTACCGCCGGTGCCCTTCACCCCGGAGCAGGCCGGGCGCCTCGGGGCGCTCGCCCTGGTGGCACTGCTCGCCAACTTCGGCGGTTCGCTGCTGTCCCAGAACGGCGACGCGGTCACCAGCGCATTCGGACGTTCCGACCAGGCGCTGGGCGCGGCGCTGGCCATCGCCCGGGCCGGCGTGCTGCTGTCGCTCGTGGCCATCGCGCTCGCCGACCGCCTCGGCCGCCGCCGGCTGATCCTCGTCGCGATGGTGGGCGCGTGCGGCGCGAACGCGCTGGCCGCGCTGTCACCCTCGTTCGAGGTGTTCACCGCGTCGCAGGTCGTGACCCGCGCGCTGGTGAACACCGCGCTCGTCGTCGCGGCCATCGCCGCGGTGGAGGAGGCGCCCGACGGCGCCCGTGCGTTCGCCACGGGCATGTACGCGCTCGCGCTCGGCGCGGGCTTCGGCTTGTCGGTGTTGCTGCTCCCGCTCGCCGACCTCGGCGACTTCGGCTGGCGGATCTCCTTCGCCCTCGGCGCCGCGGTCGTGTTGCTCGTGCCGATGGTGGCGCGCCACCTGCGCGAGACCACGCGCTACGAACAGATCGCGAAGCGCAGCGACGAACGCGGGCGCGTGCGCGAGGTGTTCGACCGCGCGTACCGGCTGCGGTTCGTGCTGCTCGGGCTCGCGGCGTTCCTCACCAACGTGTTCAGTGCGCCGTCGTCACAACTGATGAATCGCTACCTCACCCACGCGCACGACTTCTCGAACTCCGACGTGGCCATCTTCCGCGTCGTGACGGCGGGGCTCCCGGGCATCATCGGCGTGTTGCTGGCCAGCCGTCTCGCCGAGAGCCGCGGCCGACGACCGGTCACCATCGTCGGTCTGCTGGTCGCGACCGGCGCGCAGGGCGCGTTCTTCCTCACCAGCGGCAACAACGCGCTCGTTGTGGATCGCGCCCGTGGTCTCGATCATCGCCGCGGCGTGCGCAGGCCTCGCGCTCGGGACGCTCGACGCGGAGCTGTTCCCCACCGAAGTGCGCGGCACGTCGAACGGGTTCCTGCTCGTGTCGGGCGTGGCCGGCTCGGCCGTCGGCCTGCTGCTCGCGACCCAGCTCAAGGACGTGATGGGGGGCCTGGGCCCCGCCATCGCGGTGTGCGGGATCGCGACCCTGGTGGCCGCGCTGTTCGTGGTGCCTCGCCTCCCGGAGACGGCCGATCGCCGTCTCGACGAGGTCAGCCCGTCCGAGGTGTGAGCGCGGCTCCGGCCTCGACCGGAGTTGGATGCGCCCGGGTCAGCCCTCGGTGGTGGTGGTGCTGCCGGTCAGGTCGGACAGGAGCACTGGAGGTAGAACTTCGTGTAGACGCCGATCGCCTTCGCGTACTTCACGTAAGTCGCTCGACGTACCGACGTTCGCGAGATCCTTCAGGCTCTTCACGCTCGCGAGCTTCGCGAAGTAGCTCCCGATCGTGTTCATCGCGGAGCGCACCTTCGACGGCGCGTACTTCGCCGCCTTCTTGAAGTCCTGGCCGACCTTCTTGGCCACGTCGCCCGACGACGTGTTGCTGCTGTTGACGTCGCCGATGTTGGCGACGGCCTGGCAGAACTTGGCGCTCGGCTTGGAAGCCACGTGCACCGACGCTCCCGCCGACGGGGCGAGCGCGGCGAGCCCGCCGAACGCGAGCACTGCCGCCATGAGGATCCAGAGCCTACGCATGACCTACCTCGCCGTCGGCACGGATCGGGAGGAGCTGCCGGCCGGGCAAGTCTAACGGCTTCAGGCGACCGTGCCGTGACACGTCTGAACCCCGTCGGCGTTCACCAGCGCGATCGTCGATCCCGGACGAGAGCGGCTCGGGGCTTTGCCCGGTGAACGATCCCCGGCCACCGGTCACGGTCATGGCGCCGAGGTCGGACGCGGGAGCCGACGGCCGGATCGACCCGCACGGTGTAGTCGCCGTCGGGGATGCCGTAGTCGACCGACGACCGCCACCGACTGCCCGTCGGTCACGTAGGCCCAGCCCGGCCGGGCAGCGCGCCCGACGCGTCGACCATCGCCACCGCCACCGGCGTCGACGTGCCGCTGTCGGTGCTCGACTCGACGATGCGGACCACGGTGATGCTCACGATCGCGGCGACCGCCGCCGCGACCGCGGCCGCGACCAGGAGCCGGCGGCGCGAACGACGACGGGGCGCGCCCAGGCGGGCCAGGGTGCGGGCCTCGAATCCGGCCGGCGGTTCGTGCTCGGGGGCGAGCGCGGGCAGCATGTCGGCCACTTCGGCGTACTCGGCCACGAGCGCCTGGCACCGAGCGCAGCCGTTCACGTGCAGGACCGCCTCGGCGCGTTCGGGGCCGCCGAGCACACCGAGCGCGAGCTCGGGCGCGAGGTCCCGCACGTCGGCACAGGTGAACACGCCGCTCATCGGTCGACTCCCAGGGCACCTCATTCGGTTCTCTCCTCGGTGACCAGAGCGGCGCGCAGGCGGATGAGCGCGGTGCGGATGCGGGTCTTGGCCGTGCCGAGCGGGATGTCCTCCTGCTCCCCCACCTCCCGCGCCGTGTAGCCCAGCAGCCCCGCGAGCACCACTGCGCGCCGCTGCTCCACGGGGAGACGCACCAGCGCGGCCCGCAGCCGGTCGGTGTCGTCGCCCAGCTGCGCCAGCTCCGCCAGGTCGCGGCCGTCGGCCACCGGGTCGAGCGCCACCAACGTGTCGGGATCGAGCGAGATCGGGCGGCGCACCCGTACCGCGTCGATCGCCAGGTTGCGGGTGATGGTGAGCAACCAGCTCACCACGCTGCCGCGGCGCGGGTCGTAGGCCGCGGCGTGCTTCCACGCCCGCACGAACGCCTCCTGGGCGATGTCCTCCGCGGCACGGTCGTCGCGGACGATGGTGCGGGCCAGGCCGTAGACGCGCCGCTGGAAGCGACGCACGAACGCCGCCGCCGCCTCCTGGTCGCCGGTCGCGAGACCGGCCACCAACGCATCGTCCGACACCGACCACATGAGAGACCTACGGGCGAGACGCCGATCGGGATTGGTCCCGGGGCTCGGGCCCTCGGATCCGAGGGTACCGGCCAGCCCCGAACACGAACCGGCGGAGCTACTTGCGGAAGCCGTGACCGAAGAAGCCGCCGTCGGGGCGGGCGTGGGCGTGGTAGTGGTCGGGGATCTTGCGCATGTCGTCGTCGACCCAGTGCCCGACGGTGAGGGTCTCGGCGGCGACCCGGGCGAGGTGACCGTGCATGTGCGCGAGCTCCTCGGCCGGCGGTTCGGTGCCGTGGCTGCGCCACACCACCATCGGCACCGCACAGATGGTGCACTCGGCGATCCAGCACACGTCGTCCTCGTGGAACCACGGCGTGATGCGCGCCGCGGTGCAGAGGTCGCAACCGTCGACGGTGTGGCGTGAGGGCCCTCGACGGGCTTCAGGCGGGGGCACCGACGGGCACCTCCTCGGCCGCGGCGACCAGGCGCCGCACCTCCGCGCGGTCACCGGCGACGAGCAGCAGCTCCCGGTTACGGGTGTGCGACACCGTGCCGACCTTGCGCCCCGACGGATCGTGGATCCCGATCTTCGCGCCCACGTAGCGCGGTGAGTCGAAGCTCAGCGCCTCCACGTGGCCGCGCACCGCGCACATGTCGAGCAGGTCGTCGAGCCCGACCCACGACTCGTCGTTGTACGACAACACCAGCACGCGCGCCTGCACGTCGCACACCACCTGCGCGAGCGCGCTCGGCATCTCCCGTTTGCGGTTGAACGGGCTGTGCGTACCGGGGTCGCGTGCGTCGACCCGCTTGCACGCGACGCCGTAGTGCTCGGGCGCGTCCCACGCGACCAGCGTCTCCCACACGTGGTAGTTGGTGAAGTAGCGGTGCTGGTTGTAGGGCGGGTCGAGGTAGGCGAGGTCGACCGGCGCGAGCGTGGACGCGAGCGCGAGGGCGTCGCCGCGCACCGCGGCGCCGGGCCCGGCGAGCAGCTCGGGGACGCGCAGCTCGAGCGGACGCGCCGAGCGCGGCGCCCACTCCTTCACGTACGCCATCTGCAGGCCCGTGGTGGAGTCGACCCGGTCGGCGGCCTCGATGAGGCTGGTGAGCAACAGCGGTTCGAGCACGCTGCCCGCGTGGTCACGCGCGATCGCGTCGCGGATGGCGTCGATGCGCGCGCCGTTGAACGGTTGGAAGAAGCGCGACTGCACGCAGAACGTCTCGGTGAAGTAGCCGGGCGCGGGAGGGAGCGCCGCGAGCTCACGCAGTGCGTCGTCGAGCGCGGCGCGGTCGACGGTGGTGGCGTCGGTGGCCACGTAACACTGTGCGAACACCTCGGAGTAGCGGGCGCTGTCGACCGCGGTGACGTGCGCGCCCGTGCTGCTTGAACGCCTGCGCGACCCGGGTGGTGCCGGTGAACAGATCGAGTGCGGTCGCGGCCCCGGCCTCTTCGCAGAGGCGGGCGAGCACCGGTACCAACCGGCGCTTCGACCCCAGGTACTTGATCACCCGACTCCGGGGGCGGTCTCGGTGGGGGCGGGGCTGGCGGTGTCGAGCGCGGCGCGCAGTCCGGCGACGAACTCGTGAGCGGCGTCGGCCGCGCCCTGCGCGCTGTCGGCGGCCAGCACCCGCGCCATGAGCGCGCTGCCCACGATCACGCCGTCGGAGTACTGCGACGCCTCCAGTGCCTGCTCGGCGTTGGAGATGCCGACGCCGAGCAGCGCGGGCTTGTCGGTGGTGGCCTTCAGCCGCTTCCCCATGCCCGCGGCCTGCTCGGCGAGGCTCGCCCGCTCCCCCGTGACGCCCATGAGCGACACGCCGTACACGAAGCCGCGTGACCGTTCGCAGATCGCGCGCAGGCGCTCGTCGGGGGTGTTGGGGGCGGCGAGCAGCACCGTCTCCACCTCGTGCGCGTCGGCCGCGTCGGCCCAGCCGTCGAGCTCGTCGAGCGGCATGTCGGGCAGGATCGCGGCGGCAATCCCGCTGTGTTGCAGGGCGGCGGCGAAACGCCGGTACCCCATGTGTCCGACCGGGTTGGTGTAGGTCATCACCACGAGAGGAACGTCGACCTCGAGCGACGCGGCGTCGGCGACGATGCCGCGCGGAGTGGCGCCCTGGGCCAGCGCCTGCTTCGACGCCTCCTGGATGGTGACGCCGTCCATCACCGGATCGGAGAACGGGATCCCGAGCTCCACCGCGTCGGCGCCGGCGTCGACCACCGCGCGCACCACGGAGCGCCAGTCGCCCAGCCCACCGGTGACGTAGGGGACGAGCAGCTTTGCGCCCGGCGTCGCGCCGGGCGCGCAGGTGCGATTCGAGGCTCACTGGAAGCGCTCTCCGGTGAGCCGCTCGGCCATCTGCGCGGCGTCCTTGTCGCCCCGCCCCGAGAGGGTGAGCAGCACGGTGGAGCCCTGCGGCACCGACCGTCCGGCCTCTCGTGCGAGCCATCCGATCGCGTGCGCGGGTTCGAGCGCGGGCACGATGCCCTCGGTGACCGACAGCAGCTGGAAGCCGGCGATGGCTTCGTCGTCGGTGGCGTACTCGTACTGCGCGCGTCCCGCCGCCGCGAGCGCGGCGTGCTCGGGACCGACGCCCGGGTAGTCGAGCCCCGCGCTGATCGAGTGGGCCTCCTTGATCTGGCCCTCTTCGTCCTGGAGGTAGAGCGAACGCGCGCCGTGCAGCACGCCCGGCACTCCCCGGCTCACCGACGCGCCGTGCTCCCCCGACTCGATGCCGTGGCCGCCGGCCTCCACGCCGACGAGCTGCGCGCGCGTGTCGAGGAAGCCGGCGAAGGTGCCGATCGCGTTCGACCCACCGCCCACGCACGCGACCACGTAGTCGGGATCGTCGCCGAGGATCGCCCGCGTCTGCTCGCGCGCTTCGTCGCCGACCACGCGCTGGAACTCGCGCACCATCCACGGGTACGGGTGCGGGCCGACGACCGAGCCGAGGCAGTAATGGGTGGACTCCACCGACGCGACCCAGTCGCGCAGGGCCTCGTTCACCGCGTCCTTCAACGTGGCGCTGCCGCTGGTGACCGGGATCACCTCGGCGCCCATGAGCTCCATGCGGAACACGTTGAGGCGCTGGCGCTCCACGTCGACCGCGCCCATGAACACCTTGCAGTCGAGGCCGAACAGCGCGGCCGCGGTGGCCGACGCGACACCGTGCTGGCCGGCGCCGGTCTCGGCGATGATGCGCTTCTTGCCCATGCGCTGGGTGAGCAACGCCTGGCCGAGCACGTTGTTGATCTTGTGCGAGCCGGTGTGGGTGAGGTCTTCGCGCTTGAGCAGCACCCGCACGCCGAGTCGTTCGGAGAGGCGGTGGCACTCGGTGACCGGCGTGGGGCGACCCGCATAGCTGCGCAGCAGCTCGCCGTACTCGGCCCGGAACTCCTCGGAGAACCACGCCCGGCGGAACTCCTCCTCGAGCTCGATCAGCGCGGGGACGAGGGTCTCGGGCACGAATCGTCCGCCGAACTCGCCGAAGCGGCCGAGGTCGACGGGTTCGGGCCCGGGAGGATCGAGGTGCACGGGTTCACCCCGTGACGGCACGGTCATACCGACGAATCTACGGGCGCACTACGCACCGTCCGACATCCAATCGTAGGGAGCGACCGCAGGATCCGGGTCAGGGCTCCAGAGGTCCTCGGCGTCGAGCTCCTCGCCGGCCCGGCGGGCCTCCTCGATGAAGCGCCGCAGCTTGCGGGCGTCCTTGCGCCCCGAGCCGGGCGTGGTCTCCACGCCGGTGGCGACGTCGACGCCCCAGGGCCGCACCCGGCGGATCGCCTCACCCACGTTGTCGGGATGGAGGCCGCCCGGCGAGCAGCAGGTGCACGCCGGGCGGTACCGCGTCGGCGAGCGCCCAGTCGAAGGCGGTGCCGGAGCCGGGCTCGTCGGCGTCGACCAGCACGATGTCGACCGGGCCGTTGGCCACTGCGGCGATGGCCGGGTCGCCGGCCTGGAAGGCCTGGATCACGAACGACACCCGGCGGCGCACGAAGCGCACGTCGGAGAGCGGTTCACGCCCGTGGAGCTGCGCGCCGCCGAGACCGAGGCCGTTGACCACCTCCACGACCCGTTCCTTCTGCTCGTCGCGGAACACGCCGACGGTGATCACCCCGGCCGGCAGGCGGTGCAGGATCTCGGCCACCGTCTCGGGCACCACCTGACGGGGGCTGCCGGGGGCGAAGATGAAGCCGAGCGCGTCAGCCCCGAGGGCGACCGCGAGGAGCGCGTCCTCCTCGTTGGTGATGCCGCAGATCTTCACCCACATCAGGGCGAGGGTACCGGACTCCCTCCCCGAAAATGCGTACATTCAGGCCCACATGCACGAGGACGCCGACGCCGACACCGAGTACCGACAGAGCGTGAGGCAACTGCGCGCCGCGCCGCGCTCGTGGCGGCTCGCGGTGCGCGACTGGTGGCCGATCGTGTCCTGCTGCTCGTCGTGTACCTCGCGCTGCACGAGCTCGCCGACACCGCTCGCCCGGGTCGCGCACGTGCAGCCGCAGCTCGGCTTCGACGAGTCCGCTCTTCGGCGGGACCGACACCGACCGTGCGTCTGCAGGACTGCGCTGTGGACGTCCCGGGCACCGTGCACTGGTACGACGTCGCCGCGTGGCTCGTGTACCTGAGCCACTTCTTCGTGACGCCCGTAGTGCTCGTGGTGTTGTGGCTGCGCGACCGCGTCGCGTTCCTGCGGTTCCGGGTGATGTTCCTGCTGTTGAGCCTCGACGGGCTTCGCCACCTACGTGCTCTACCCCGCGATCCCGCCGTGGTTGGCGAGCCGGCGCGGCGACATGGGTACGTCGGTGCGCGTCGTGCACGAGGTGTGGAATCAACTCGGACTCCACGGCATCGCCGCGGTGTTCGGCGAGAAGAGCGAGTACGCGTTCCCGGTGGGCGCGCTGCCGTCACTACACGCCGCGTGGCCGTTCCTGCATCTTGCTGTTCTTCTGGCCCGTCGCCGGGCGGTGCGCGCGTGCTGCTCGTCGGCTACACGCTCGCCATGGCCTGCACGCTCGTCTACAGCGCCGACCACTTCGTGTTCGACATCCTGCTCGGCTGGACCTACGCCACCGCCGCGTTCCTCGTCGGCAACTGGTGGTGGCACCGCCACGTGGCGCGCCTCGCCGCCCGACGGGATCAGGCGTCGACGAGGCGGCCAGCGAGGTAGTCGTCGTAGGCCTGCAGGTCGAGGAAGCCGTGGCCGGAGTAGTTGAAGAGGATCACCCGCTCCTCCCCTGTCTCCTTCGCCGCCAGTGCCTCGTCGATTGCAGCCCGGATCGCGTGGCCGGTCTCGGGCGCGGGGATCTTGCCCTCGGTGTTGGCGAACTGGATCGCGGCTTCGAACGTCTTGCCCTGCGGGTAGGCGATCGCCTCCATGCGCCCGGCCTTCACCAGCGCGGAGATGATCGGCGAGTCGCCGTGGTAGCGCAGGCCGCCCGCGTGGATCGACGGCGGCACGAAGTCGTGGCCGAGGGTGTACATCGGCATGAGCGGCGTCATGCCCGCGGTGTCGCCGAAGTCGTACTCGAACGCACCTTCGGTGAGCGTCGGGCACGATGAAGGCTCCACCGCGACGAGGCGCACATCGGCGATCGCCCACGAACGGCAGCGCGATGCCGCCGAGGTTCGACCCGCCGCCGCAGCAGCCGATCACGACGTCGGGCGCCGACTCGCCGGCGAGCGCGAGCTGCTCCTTGGCCTCGAGCCCGATGACCGTCTGGTGCAGCAACACATGGTTGAGCACCGAACCCGAGCGCGTAGTGCGAGTCGTCGCGCGCGGCGGCGTCGCGCACCGCGTCGCTGATCGCGAGACCGAGCGAACCGGGGTGGTTCGGATCGTCGACCGGTGACTCGACCACCTCGGCGCCCCACGTGTGCATGAGCATCTTGCGGTAGGGCTTCTGTTGCGCGGAGGCGCGCACCATGTAGACCTTGCACTCGATGTCGTACTGCGCGCACGCGAACGCGAGCGACGAACCCCACTGGCCCGCGCCGGTCTCGGTGGTGAGACGGCCGATGCCTTCCTGCTTGTTGTAGAAGGCCTGGGGCACCGCGGTGTTGGGCTTGTGCGACCCCGCCGGCGACAACGATTCGTCCTTGAAGTAGATGCGCGCCGGGGTGCCGAGCGCCTGCTCGAGGCGCTCAGCCCGCACGAGGGGCGTGGGCCGCCAGAGGCGCAGGATGTCGAGCACCTCGCCGGGCACGTCGATCCAGGGCTGACTCGCCATCTCCTGGGCGATGAGCGCCATCGGGAACAGCGGGGCGAGGTCGTCGGGACCGACGGGTTCCTTCGTGCCCGGGTGCAACGGCGGCTGCAGCGGCTCCGGCAACGACGGGAGCACGTTGAACCAGGCGCTCGGGATGTCGGAATCGGCCAGCAGGAATCGGGACATTGCTCCCCCTCGGGTGATCCGCAGTGAGCTGTCGAGCGGCGCGCCGCGAGCGTACCGATCCGGCGACACGGCCGCCGGACCGCGCGGAGCGGCCCCGGATGGACAGCGTGCAACGCGTCCGTGCGGGCCCGAGATGAGCGTGCGTAATATCCGGGAGACCCCCGGCAACGCCGTCTCCGGCGACCGGTCACGCGCGAACCGAGGACCCATGGAGCTCAGCGTCACCTTCCCGCACACCGGCCGTCTCGCGACCCCCGAGTTCATGCGCGAGTTCGCGACCACCGCGGAGGACCTGGGCTTCGGCGCCCTCTTCGGCATGGACCACATGGTCATGCCCGTGCACACCGACTCGCAGTACACGCTGGGTAAGAAGCCGGCCGACATCCAGGACAACGCGGTCGCCGCGCTCGCTCGCCCCCAACTTCGAGATGCACACGTCGCTCACCTACGTGGCCGGCATCACGTCGAAGATCAAGCTCGCCACCGGCGTGGCGGTGCTGCCCATCCGCAACACGGTGATGAACGCCCGTCAGCTCGCCACCCTCGACGTGCTCTCCGGCGGACGCGTGCTCTACGGCGTGGGCGCCGGGTGGCTCAAGGAAGAGGCCGAGGCGATGAACATGCCCTGGGACCGCCGCGGCGCCCGCACCGAGGAGTCGATCGCGGTCATGCGCACGCTCTGGTGTGCGGAGACCGACGTGGTCGAGTTCCACGGCGAGTTCAACGACCTGCCGCCGATGCACCCCGACCCCCGTCCGATCCAGCGACCGATCCCGATCCTGGTGGGCGGCCACAGCGACATCGCGCTCGCACGCGCCGGGCGCGTCGGCAACGGCTGGATCTCGGCCTCGATGTCGGCGGATCGCGTCGCCGAGCACTGGGGCAAGGTCAAGGCCGCGGCGGCGGAAGCCGGCCGCGACCCCGAGGCGCTCATGCTGGTCGCGATGCCGTCGCGACGCGCCCCCGACGACGGCGACGAGCTGTCGTTCCTGCGCGCCTACGAGGACGTCGGGGTCGACATCCTCAACGTGGATGCGCGCCGCGACACGCCCGAGGCGACGCTCACCGAGCTCCGCCGCCTCGGCGAGCAGGTCGTGCCCCACTTCGCCTGACGGTCAGCCGGCCGGTCCGAGCCGGGCCGCGAACTCGCGCTGCGGCTCCGACATCCCCTCGGGGTCGAAGACGCCGTGCGACCCGGCCGCGATCGCCTCGGGCGACTTCGGCGGGAGGTGCAACATCTCGCACACCTCGTCGAGCGGACGGTCGGCCACCGCGTGGAAGTCGACGTAGAAGAGGTCGGTGCCGAACTGCTCGGCCATGACCTTGCCGCGACGCAGCGCGTCGGCGAGGCGGTCGCCCATGCCCGCCACCTGCAGGTGCCGTTCGCGCACGTCGACCTTGAAGAATCCCTGTTCGTGCACGTAGCCGGTCTCGAAGAGGCCGACCATGGTCGCGAGCCAGGCGAAGCCCTTGGGGTCGGGATCGGCGCGACCGACGAGCGCGAAGACCTCGAGCTCGCCTTCGAGGTTGGTGCCGTAGTCGGCGAGCACATGCATGAAGTCGTGCTGGGCGATGAACGCCGACGCGCCGTTCGGGTTGCCGGGGAGCGCGAAGCCGCGTCCCACGTACATGTCGTACACCGAACGGCCGAGCGTGCCCTGCGGCAGTTCGCCAAATGCCGCCCAGCGGGCTTCGAGCTCGGGGTCGGGGCCGGTGGCGTCGAACGGGTTGTCGAACTGCGCGGCGGCGTGCAGGGAACCGAGCTTGTCGTCGTCCCAGTGCTCGGCGAAACCGCTGCGGCGCAGGTCGACCCACGCGAGCCCGAACGCGCCCTGCGCGTAGCGGCGCGCCACCCCCACGAAGTCGTCGTCGACGCCCAGCGCAGCGGCGAACTCGCCGACCCGCTCGGCGACCTCCGCAGGGATCGGACGCAGCACCAGTTCGCCGAGCACCATGTGGTGCACGATGCGTTGGCGGTACTCGTCGTCGCGCTGCGCCAGCGCGGCGGTGACCTCAGCTGGAGTGATCGGGGCGAGCGACGCGTAGTCGAGCTCGACGCCGGTGAGCGCGCGAGTGATGGCCCGCAGCACCGCCACCTGCGTGTCGGTGAGGCCACCCTCGGGCGCCACCGCGGTGGCAATGGCCCGGCCCACGGTGAGCACCTCGTCGGGGGACGGCGCCGAGTGATCCACATCCCGAACCTACCGGAACCGTGCCCCGGGCCACCGACGCGCCTAGTGTCCCGGGCATGTGGATCGGAGTCGGGGCCTTCTTCTTCATCGCCATCCTGTGCGTCATCGCCTGGGTGAGCATGCGCAAGCGCACACGCCAGTGGGAGCAGGACGAGGGCTACGACGACTGACGTCTAGCGAGGGCGCCGCGGGATGCCGGCCAGGGCTCGGACGGCGGCGGCGGTGGCGTCGGGCGCCTTCACCAGCATCTCGCCCACGAGCACCGCGTCGAACCCGGCGTCGGCCATGCGCTGCGCGTCGGCTTCGGAGCGGATCGCGCTCTCGGCCACCGCGATCACGTCGGCGGGGAGCAGCGCGGCCAGACGCTCCCCCACGCCGAGGTCCTCGGCGAACGTGCCCAGGTTGCGGGCGTTCACGCCCACGATGCGCGCGCCGCACGCCAGGGCGCGCTCCACCTCGGCGACGTCGTGGGTCTCCACCAGCACCGCGAGGCCGAGTTCGGTGGCCAACGCGTGGAGATCCGCCAGGTGGACGTCGTCGGGCAGCGCGGCCACGATGAGCAGGATCGCATCCGCGCCGATGGCCCGGGTCTCGTAGACCTGCACCTCGTCGACGGTGAAGTCCTTGCGCAACACCGGCAGCTCGCACGCGCCCCGGGCGTCGTCGAGATCGGCGATGCTGCCGCCGAACCACGGGCCGTCGGTGAGCACCGAGAGGCAGCTCGCGCCGCCGGCCGCGTAGGCCTTGGCCGTCACCTCGGGGTCGAGCAGGGGCGCGAGGTCGCCCTTCGACGGCGAGCGTCGCTTGATCTCGGAGATCACCCCGATCGTGCCGGCCGCGGGCCGCAACGCCGCCGCGAAGTCGCGGGTGGGCGGCGCTTCGAGCGCCTGGGTGCGCAGCAGGTCGTGCACCCCCGGGCGGTGCAGCATGGTGACCTCGTCGCGCTTGGCGGCCAGGATGTCGTCGAGCACCGTCATGCGCCGCCAACTGTAGATGCGAGCGGGCATCACACTCCGCTCACAATCCCCTCACCCGCCGACGGCACCGGGCGTGGAACGATGGGCCCATGGAACGCGGAACGATCGTGGTGGTCGACGACGAACCGAACATCGCCGACCTCGTCGACCTGTACCTGGCGCGCGAGGGCTACCGGGTGGTGAAGGCCGCGACCGGCGAAGCCGGGCTCGCCGCGGTGCGCAACCATCACCCCCGCCTGGTGGTGCTCGACGTGGGCCTGCCCGACATCGACGGCCTCGAGGTGTGCAAGCAACTGCGGCGCACATCGCAACTGCCGGTGATCTTCCTCACCGCCCGCGACGGCGAGGTCGACCGGGTGCTCGGCCTCGAGCTCGGTGGCGACGACTACATGACCAAGCCCTTCTCCCCCGCCGAGCTCGTCGCCCGGGTGAAGGCGGTGCTGCGTCGCGCCGACGGCGCCGCCGCGCCCGAGGTGGTGCAGGTGGGGCCAGTGGTGGTCGACCGGGCCCGGCGCGAGGTGCTGGTGCACGACGAGCCGGTCGAGTTCACCACCAAGGAGTTCGAGCTGCTGCGCTTCCTCGCCGAACGACCGGGCCTCGCACTGTCGCGCCAGCAGATCCTCGACGGCGTGTGGGGTCCCGACTGGTACGGCGATGCCCGCACCGTCGACGTGCACATCGCGCAGGTGCGCAAGAAGCTCGGTGACGCGCTCACCATCACGACGGTGCGCAGCATCGGCTACCGCCTCGAGTCCCCGAAGCAGCCCCCCGAGTGACCAAGCCCCGCAAGCGCCTTCGCCGCCGGCTCGTCATCGCGATGACCGGCATCGCGCTCGGCGTGCTGGTGCTCACCGCGCTCGTGACCGCGGGCCTGGCCCGGCGCACCGAGGTGTCGGGCGCGAAGAGCGACCTCAACGACCGCGCCGCGATCGTGGCGCCCGAGTTCGACACCCTGCTGAGCCAGATCGGCACGGGACGCGTCGCCACCCAGACCGCGGCGGGCCGACGGCAGTTGCAGCGGATCCGCAACCTGGTCGACACCACGCTGCGGGCCTCGAACGGTGCGGTGGTGGCGGTGACCGACGACGGTCAGGTGCAGGAGGTGCTGGGCCGCTTCATCGGCGGCGACCCCGCGGTCGTGAAGCTGCCCGACGGGGTGAGCGCCGGCGATCTCGACACGAAGGCGCTGCTCGCGGGCGACAGCCAGACCGTGCGCAGTGGCGACGTCGTGTTCACGGCGGTGCCGTTGGCGAAGACGGGTGGTGTCACCCCGGTGCTGGTGCTCACCGAGCACATCAGCGACCGGCCCTTCGGCACCAGTGGCGGCGCGGTGGCGTGGGCCGCGCTGATCTCGCTCGTGGTGGCAGTGGTCGTGGCGGTGGTCATCGCCCGGCGCATGGCCCGTCCCATCGCGGCGATGGAGACCACCGCACGCGAGATCGCGGCGGGTGACCTTCAGGCCCGCGTCGACACCGAGCACCTCTCCGACGACGAGCTCGGCAGCCTCGCCGCGGCCATCAACGCGATGGCCGCCGACCTCGACGCGGCGCGCGGCCACGAGCGCGCGTTCCTGCTCAGCGTGTCGCACGACCTGCGCACGCCACTCACGTCGATCCGCGGGTACGCGGAGGCGATCGCCGACGGCACCGTGGAGGGCGCCGAGGCCCGGGTGCGCGCCGCGGGCGTGATCGCGTCGGAGTCGCGTCGCCTCGAACGGCTCGTGGCCGATCTGCTCGACCTCGCCCGCCTCGACGCGCACCAGTTCTCGCTCCATCCCGGCCCGGTCGACGCGCGCACCGTGGTGGCCGACGCGGTGGAGGCGTTCCGCCCCGCCGCCGGCGAGGTGGGGGTCGCGCTCACCATGACGCCGGGCCCGGCGGTGGCGGCCAGCGTCGACGCGCAACGGCTCGCGCAGGTCGTCGCCAACCTGGTGGAGAACGCGCTGAAGTACGCCACCGCGGCGGTCACCGTGTCGGTGGCCGCCACCGGCCCGGAGCTGGTGCTCACGGTGGAGGACGACGGCGCGGGGATCCCGCCGGCCGACGTGCCCCGCGTGTTCGAGCGGCTCTACACCTCGCGGCCTGCGCCGGGCCGCACGTTCGGGACCGGCATCGGCCTGGCCATCGTGCGGGAGCTGGCCGCCGCGATGGGCGGCACGGCGCGGGTCGACACGTCGGACGCCGCGGGCACCCGCTTCGTGGTCACGCTGCCGGTGGCGAACCCGCCCGCCGCGCAGCAGGGCGAGAGCGCCGAGACCGGCGAGACCGTCGAGACGCCGTCAGCCTGACGGTCGCAGGCGCGCGGTGGCGCGCCCGCCGTCCCAGCGCAGCTCGACCACCGCGGGCGGCTCCACCTCGTGGCGCACGTAGCCCAGCGCGACCACGGGCACACCCGGCGGAGTGACGCTGGTGAGCGACCCCACCTCGCGACCGTCGGCCTCCACCACCGCGCCGACGGGCGGCGGGTCGTCGCCCTGCACGTCGAGCACCCGCAGGAAGCGGTTCACGTGGCCGCGCGTGTCGATGCGGCACACCAGCTCCTGACCGATGAAGCACCCCTTGGTGAACGACACCGCGTCGCGCTCCAGGAAGGCCTCCTGGGGGATCACCGACTCGTCGAGGTCGAAGGGCGCCACTGCGACGCCGTGGTCGATGCGCCAGGCCTCGTAGGCCTCGGGCACGGCTTCGACCACGCCGCTGTCGCCCAGCTCGGCGACGAAGCGGTCGACCGAGGCAACCGGCCCGAGCACGTCGTACCCCACCCGGGTGCGCACCACGCGCAAGTCCCCGACCGCGACGTGACCGTGCAGCGCGTCGGGCATCGGCGCGGGCGGCGTGGGCGCGTCGGCGCCGACGAAGGAGATCAGCGCGGGATCGCCGGAGGCGTCGTACACCTCGGCCTTCACGCGGATGCGGTAGCGGAGCAGCGACTCGACGAGACGGGGCGCGAGACCGGGATCGCAGTCGAGCGCCGCGGTGTGCTCGTCGATGCGCAGCAGCCGGAAGGCGACGTCGAGCTTGCCCTGCGGCGCGAGCAGCAGGCAGTCGGTGCCGTCGCCGTCGGTGAGGGGGTCGAGATCGGCCGACACGATCGCCTGGAGGAACGACCAGGTGTCGGGGCCGGTGACGGTCACGAAGCCGCGGTCGGAACGGTCGGCGAACGCGGTGCCGGCCTCGAGCCGCGCGACGTCGTCGGCGAGGCCCACGTCAGCTCCCGGTCGCGCGCGGGTTGGCGAGCGGCGCGAGGCTGCGCGCCGCGGCCGCGGTGGTGAGCAACGCGCGGGCCTTGTTCGAGCACTCGAGGTCTTCGTCGGCCGCGACCGAGTCGGCGACGATGCCCGCGCCGGCCTGCACGCTCGCGTGCCCGTCGCGCCACACCATGGTGCGGATGGCGATCGCGGTGTCGAGGTTGCCGGAGAAGTCGATGTAGCCGACGACGCCGGCGTAGGGGCCGCGCTTGGTGGGTTCGAGCGCGTCGATGATCTCCATCGCCCGCACCTTGGGGGCGCCGCTCACCGTGCCGGCCGGGAACGTGGCCCGCAGCACGTCGATGGCGTTGAGCCCGTCGCGGAGGTCACCGGCGACCTGGCTGGTGAGGTGCATCACGTGCGAGTAGCGCTCGAGCACCATGAGCTCCTCGACCTGCTCGCTGCCGAACTGCACGACACGGCCCACGTCGTTGCGGGCGAGGTCGACGAGCATCACGTGCTCGGCCCGCTCCTTGGGGTGCTCCGACAGCTCGGCGGCCATGCGGCGGTCGTCGGCCTCGGTGCGGCCACGGCGACGCGTGCCGGCGATCGGGCGGCTGATCACGCGCCCGCCGAGCAGCTGCACCATCGGCTCGGGTGACGAGCCCACCAGGGTGCACTCGGGGTGGCGCACGAAGTACATGTAGGGCGACGGGTTCACCTGGCGCAGCACCCGGTACACGTCGAACGGGTCGAAGTGGCCGTCGAGGTCGAAGCGCTGGGCGAGCACCACCTGGAAGATGTCGCCGGCGAGGATGTGCTCCCGCGCCACCTCCACCGCACGGTGGTACGCGTCGCCGGCCATGGTGGACGTGACCGCGGGGATCTCGGTGAGGTCCGACGCGGGCGGCGGCGACGGGATGTACGGCAGCGGGCGGGCGAGCTCGTCGACGCGCGCCGCGAGGCGTGCGAGCGCGTCGTCGTAGGCCGCCGACGCGTCGGCGTCGCTCCCGCCCTCCCCCACGAACACGTTCTCGATGAGGTAGAGGCGCTGGCGGAAGTGGTCGAAGGCGGTGACGTGGCCGGTGACCGACATCACCGCGTCGGGCAGGCCGGTGTCGTCGTTCGGCACGTTGGGGAGCCGCTCGATCTCGCGTACGACGTCGTAGCCGAGGTAGCCGACGACGCCGCCGTGGAACGGCGGGAGCTCCGGCAGCGTGGGCGCGCGGTAGGTGGCGAGCAGCGCTTCGAGCGCGGCGAGCGCACCCTGGTCGGTGGGCACCCCGGCGGGCGGCTCACGGTCGAACGCCACCGTGTTGCCGCGCACGATCATGGTGAGCGCGGGGTCGCGCCCGATGAACGAGAAGCGGCCCCAGCGCTCGGCGTGCTCCACCGATTCGAGGAGGAACGCGGCCGGGTCGTCGGCCGCGGCGCCCGCGAGCTTCACGAACGCCGACACCGGCGTCTCGAGGTCGGCGAGCACCTCGCGCCAGACCGGCACGACGGTGTGGTCGCGGGCCAACGCGACGAAATCGTCGCGGGAGATTCCGGCGGCGGTCATCGGGCGGGGCGGGCGGTCCGGCTCACCGCGGCCCGGGCTCGGCGCCGCTGCCGAAGGCCCGGAAGAAGCAGCTGCGCTCGCCCGTGTGGCAGGCGCCCCGGCCTTCCTGCTCCACCACGAACAGGACGACGTCGGCGTCGCAGTCGTAGCGGGCCTCGCGGATGTATTGGCGGTCGCCCGACGTCTCGCCCTTGCACCAGTACTCCTGGCGGGAGCGGCTCCAGAACCAGGTGCGGCCGGTCTCGAGGCTGCGCCGCAGCGCGTCCTCGTTCAGCCAGGCCAGCATCAGCACCTCGCCGGTGCCCTGCTCCTGCACGATGCCGGGGACGAGGCCGTTGGCGTCGTACGTGACCGCGGCCAGCTCCTCCTCGGTGAACGGGATGGGCGCGGCCTGCAACTGCGTGGCCTCCACGGGAACGGAAGGGGTCGAGGCGTCCATTGCCGCCGAGGCTACCCGGCCGACCCCGGGCGCTCGGGGCCCGATTCCGGTGGGCGATCTGCGAGGATACGGCCGTGCCGGAACAGAATGCCCCCCTCCCCCCGGTCGCGCCCGTCGCGCCGGCGCGCCCGCACCCGTTGCGCCACGGGGGCGACGAGCGCGACGACCCCTGGTTCTGGCTCGGCCAGCGCGACGACCCCGAGGTGCTCGACCACCTCCGGGCCGAGAACCGGTACACCGCCGCGGCGCTGGCGCACCTCGCGCCGCTGCGGGAGCAGCTGTTCACCGAGATCGTGGGACGGGTGCAGGAGACCGACGCCTCCTCCCCCAGCCCCCACGGGCCCTTCGAGTACTTCACCCGCACCATCGAGGGCCTCGAGTACCCGGTCCACTGCCGCCGGGCCCGCCTCGGGGCGCAGGTGCTCCCCGATCCCTTCGCCGCGCCCGGCGCCACCCCCGGTGAGGCGGTCGTCGTCGACGAGAACGCGCTCGCCGGCGACGAGGACTACTTCAACGTCGGCGACCTCGTGCTCACCCCGAGCCAGCACCTGGTGGCGGTGAGCACCGACGTCACCGGCGGCGAGCGCTACACGCTGCGCTTCCGTGATCTGGAGCGGGGCACGCTGCTCGACGACGTGGTGCCCGACGTGTACTACGGCGTGGCCTGGGCCGACGACACCACCGTCTTCTACACCCGCCCCGACGAGGCGATGCGCCCGTTCCAGATCTGGCGCCACCACCTCGGCACCCCGGCCGCCGACGACGTGCTCGTGTTCCAGGAGGACGACGAACGCTTCTACGTCGGCGTCGACCGCGCCCGCTCCGGGCGCTACCTCGTGATCACCTCCGCGTCGAAGACCACGAGCGAGGTGTGGTTGCTCCCCACCGCCGAGCCCACCGCCGCGCTCCACGGTGGTCGAGCCGCGCGAGCAGGGGCACGAGTACCACGTGGAGCACCACGACGGACCCGCGGGCGACCGGCTCTACGTGCTCAGCAACGCGAACGGCGCCGAGAACTTCGCGCTCCTCGTCACCCCCACCGCGACCCCCGGACGTGCGCACTGGCAGGAGGTGCTCCCGGCGCGCGTCGAGGTGCGCCTCGACGACGTCGACGCGTTCGCCCGTCACCTCGTGGTGTCGGAACGCGAGGGTGGTCTCGAGCACCTGCGGGTGCTGGAGCTCGCCGACGACGGCGCGGTGGCCGGCGACCACGTGGTCGCGATGCCCGACGAGGTGTACTCGGTGTGGACCGGCACCAACCTCGAGTACGACACCGACACCCTGCGGTACCAGTACACGTCGCTGGTCGCGCCGGCCTCGGCCTACGACTTCGACGTCCCCAGCCGCACGTCCACCCTCGTGCGTCGCCAGCCGGTGCCCGGCTACGAGCCGGAGCGCTACACCAGCCGGCGCCTGTGGGCCACCGCACCCGACGGCACGCAGGTGCCGATCTCGCTGGTGTGGCGACCCGACGCCCGCGCCGAGGGCGAAGCGGGCCCGATGCTGCTCTACGGCTACGGCTCCTACGAGGTGTCGATCGACCCGACGTTCTCGGCGAGCCGGGTGAGCCTGCTCGACCGCGGCGTGGCCTTCGCGATCGCCCACATCCGCGGCGGCGGCGAGCTCGGCCGCGCGTGGTACGAGGGCGGCAAGCTGCTCACCAAGCGCAACACGTTCACCGACTTCGTCGCCTGCGCCGAGCACCTCGTGGCCGAAGGCTGGACCACTCCCGACCAGCTCGCGATCCGCGGCGGCAGCGCGGGCGGGTCTGTTGATGGGTGCGGTCACCAACCTGCGCCGCGACCTCTTCCGCGCGGTGGTGGCCGAGGTGCCCTTCGTCGACTGCCTCACCACCATCCTCGACGAGTCGCTGCCGCTCACCGTGACCGAGTGGGAGGAGTGGGGCGACCCGGTGCACGACCCCGCGGTCTACGACTACATGAAGTCGTACTCGCCCTACGACAACGTGGTGGCCGGCGACTACCCCGCGATGCTCGTCACCGGCGGGCTCAACGACCCGCGCGTGCAGTACTGGGAGCCGGCGAAGTGGGTGGCCAAGCTGCGCACCGCCCGCACCGACGATCGCCTGCTCGTGCTGAAGATGGAGATGGGCGCCGGGCACTCGGGGCCGTCGGGGCGGTACGAGGCGTGGCGCGACGAGGCGTTCGTGCTCGCGTTCGTGCTCGACCAGCTCGACCGGGCGTGAGCACGCACCTCCGCTTCACCACCGCCGACGGCGTCTCGCTCGAAGCCGAGCTCGCACTGCCGAGCGCAGGACCGCCGCCCGTGGGCGTGGTGCTCTGTCACCCGCACCCGCTCTTCGGCGGCAGCATGCGGGTGGGCATCATCGGGCCGCTGTTCGACGCCTTCGCCGATGCGGGCGCCGCGGTGCTGCGCTTCAACTTCCGGGGCGTCGAGGGCAGCGAAGGCGAGCACGACCACGGCGGCGCCGAGCGGCTCGACGTGGTGGCCGCGCTCGACGCGCTCGTCGACGCGATCGGCCCCGATGTGCCCGTGGTGCTCGTGGGCTGGTCCTTCGGCGGCAACCTCGCGCTCTCGGTCGACGACCCGCGCGTCGCGGCCTGGCTCGCGTTCGCCCCGACGCTGCACGGCGTCGCGCCCGCCGTTCCGAGCGATGCGCGCCCGAAGCTGCTCGTGCTCGCCCAGCACGACGAGTACCGCGACCCGGCCGAGGTGGTCGCCGAGGTCGCGTCGTGGAGCACCACCGAGGTGGAGGTGATCGGCGGCGCGAGCCACTTCTTCGTGGGCCGCTACGACCGGGTCGTCGAGCTCGCACTCGACTTCGTCGAATCGGTGCGGTAACCGAACCCCGAAGGGTTCAGGAGTGGACGGGCGAGAGTCCGAGCTTGTCGAGGAACGCAACGCGCTTCTCGGCCACCGCGCGCCACGCGGCGAGGTCGTCGGCCCAGTGGGCGCGATCGCCGTCCTCGTAGGCGTGCTCGAGCTCGTCGAACGCGGTGTCCTCGGCGTCGAGGAGCTCGCGGTACTTCCGGAAGAACGACTCGTCGAACTGCTCCGCACCGTTGCCCATCGCACGCCTCCTCACCGCCGGAGACCGCAGCCGCCGGCGTGGTCGTCGTCGGCCTCCGAACCAGGGGCCGTGGGCAGGAACCTAGCCGCGCCCGCCCGCTTCCACCATGGCCGCAAGGCCCTGTTCCACGGTGAAGCGGCCCTCGTAGATGGCCCGACCCGCGATCACTCCCGCCAGGCGACGGCCGCCGCCCTCGAGCGCCACGAGCGCGCGGAGGTCCTCCACCGTGCCGACACCGCCGCTCGCGATGAGCGGGATGCTGCTGGCTTCGAGCACCGAGAGCAGCTGCGCGAAGGCCGGGCCCTCGAGCGTGCCGTCGCGCGCGATCTCGGTGACGATCAGCGCCGCGACCCCGATGCCCTCGAAGCGCTGGGCGAGCTCGACCAGATCGGCGCCCGAACCCTCGACCCAGCCCCGCACCGCGACCTCGTTGCCGCGCGCGTCGAGCCCGACCGCGATGGCCCCCGGGTACTCGGCGCAGAGGTCCTCGACCAGCGCGGGGCGCTCCACCGCCGCGGTGCCGACCACGACACGAGCGACGCCGACGTCGAGCAGCTCGCGCGCCGAATCCGCGGTGCGCACTCCCCCGCCGACCTCCACCGAACACGACACCGCCGCGCAGATCGCGGCGATCTGCAGGAGATGGGTGCGCTCGCCGGTGCGCGCGGCGTCGAGGTCGACCACGTGGATCCAGCGCGCGCCGGCGGCCTCGAACTCGCGTGCGACGCGCACGGGATCGTCGTCGTAGACCGTCTCCGCGTCGAAGTCGCCCTGGTGCAGACGGACGCAGTGGCCGCCGCGCAGGTCGATCGCGGGCAGGAGGTCGATCACAGGGTGCCCTTCGTGGACGGCACGCCGGTGCCCTCCACCCGCACCGCGTCGCGCAGCGCGCGGGCGACGCCCTTGAACGACGCCTCGATCACGTGGTGCCCGTTGCGACCGGCGAGGGAGCGGATGTGCAGCGTGATGCCCGCGCCGAACGCGAACGCCCGCCAGAACTCCTCGGTGAGCTGCGGGTCGAAGGTGCCGATCCACTCCGCGATGGGGTCGACCTCGTACACGAGGAACGGGCGGCCCGAGAGGTCGAGCGCCACCTGCACCAGCGCCTCGTCGAGCGGCACCAGCGAGTTGGCGAAGCGGCGCACGCCGGCCTTGTCGCCCAGCGCCTCCTTGAGCGCGGTGCCGAGCACGATGCCGACGTCCTCCACGGTGTGGTGGGTGTCGACCTCGAGGTCGCCGGTCGCGACGATGCGCAGGTCGAAGCCGCCGTGCTTGCCGAGCTGTTCGAGCATGTGGTCGAAGAACGGGATCCCCGTCGTCGCCGAGGCCGCGCCCGAGCCGTCGAGCTCGAGATCGAGCTCGATGGTGGTCTCGGCGGTGGTGCGTTGCTGGTGCGAGGATCGGCCCATCAGGGGGCTCCTTCCGGGAGTGCCGGGAGTTTCGTGAGGCGGCGCGCAGGGCGCCGAGGAATGCGTCGTTCTCGTCGGGGGTGCCGATGGTGACCCGCAGGCATTCGGCGAGGCGGGGCCAGCGCGAGAAGTCGCGCACGAGCACGCCCTGGTCGACCATGCGCCTGCCAGACCGCGTGCCCGTCGCCGAGCACCCGGAACAGCACGAAGTTGGCGCCCGAGGGGTACACCTCGATGCCGTCGATCGCGTCGAGCTCCTTCGCCACCCGCTCGCGCTCCGCGACGAGACGGCCGACGCGGTCGTCCATCTCCCCCGCGAGGTCGAGGGCCAGGCGACCGGCGAGTTGCGTGGCGACGTCGAGGTGGTACGGCAGCACGACCTTGTCGAGCTCCTCGACCACCCACTCGGGCGCGACCGCGTAGCCGAGGCGCAGCGCGGCCATCGACCACACCTTGGAGTAGGTGCGCACCACCACGAGGCGGTCGTCGTCGCGCACGAGCTCGAGCGCGCTGCGCGGCGCGAACTCGCCGTAGGCCTCGTCGACGATCACCAGACCGTCGGTCGCGTCGAGCAGCGCCTCGATGGTGGCGAAGGGCTCGACCGTGCCGGTGGGGTTGTTGGGGCTGCACACGAACACCAGCGTGGGGCGGGTGCGGGTGACCAGCTCCACCGCGGCGTCGGGGTCGATGGTGAAGTCGGCGCGCCGCTCGCCCACCACCACCTCGGTGGCGGTGATGTGCGCGATGTGCGAGTGCAGCGCGTAGGTGGGTTCGAACACCGCGGCACGCCGGCCGGCGCCGCCGTAGGTGAGGAACAGGGTCTGGAGCACCTCGTTCGACCCGTTGGCGCAGAAGATGCGCGACGCGGGCTGGCCGAGCTGCGCGCCGAGCGCGGCCCGCAGCTCGACCGCGCCGCGGTCGGGGTACCGGTGCAGGGGCGCGTCGCGCAGCGCCGCGGTCCACGCCGCGACGAACTCCGCCGGGGGCGGGAACGGGCTCTCGTTGGTGTTGAGGCGCACCGACACGTCGAGCTGCGGCGAGTGGTAGCCCTCGAGCGCGTGGAGGTCGTCGCGGGGCGCGACCAGGCCGCTCACGAGCGCGCTCCCGCCGCCCGGGAACGCGCGACGCACGGCCACCGACGCCGCGTGGGCGTCGAGACCTTCGGCCGCGGCGATCGCTTCGAGCGCGGGGGCCACGCCGGCGAGACCGGCTTCGGTGGCGCGCACCACGTGGACGTGCTTGCGGAAGGTGTCGACGCGCAGCGCACTGGCGAACCGCGCGGTGCGGGCGGTGGGCAGCACGTGGTTGACGCCGGCGACGTAGTCGCCGAGCGCGGCCGGCGCCCACGGACCGCAGAACACCGCACCGGCGTTGCGCACCGCGGGCACCAGGGCCTCGGGGTCGGCGACGAGCAGCTCGAGGTGCTCGGGCGCGATCTCGTTCACCACCGCGAGCGCGGCCGCGGCATCGTCGACGAGGACGGCCTGGCCGCCGGTGGCCAGGGTCGATTCGATCTCGGCCCGGCGCGGCGCGACCGCGAGGAGACGTTCGATCGCGGCGCCGACCGCGGCGATCACGTCGGGCTCCCACGCGACCAGCACCGCGGCGCCGCCCGGGCCGTGTTCGGCCTGGGCGAGGAGGTCGGCGGCCGCGAACTCGGGGGCCACCGACGAGTCGGCGACCACCACCACTTCACTGGGGCCGGCGAAGGAGTCGATGCCGACGACGCCCGCCACCTCGCGCTTGGCCAGCGCGACGTAGCGGTTGCCCGGCCCGACGATCACGTCGACCGGCGCGATCGTCTCGGTGCCGTAGGCCAGCGCGGCGATGGCCTGCGCGCCGCCGACCCGGTACACCGCGTCGACACCGGCGATGGCCGCCGCGGCGAGGGTGGGCATGGGCACCGAGCCGTCGGGCCCGGGCGGCACGCAGAGCACCACGTCGGGCACCCCGGCCACGCGGGCCGGGATGGCGGTCATGAGCACGGTCGACGGGTAGGCGGCACGGCCGCCGGGCACGTAGCAGCCGGCGCGGGTCACGGGGAGGGTGAGCTCCCGCACGGAGATGCCGTCGGCGTCGATCACCACCTCGTCGACCGTGGCCTGCTGCGCGTGGTAGTCGCGGATACGGCCGGCGGCGACGTCGAGCGCGGCGCGCAGCTCGACCGGCGCGGCGTCGAACGCGGCCTGGATCTCCGACGGCGGCACCTGCAGGTCGTCGATGCGACAGCCGTCGAAGCGTTCGGTGAGGTCGCGCAGCGCCTCGTCGCCCCGGGCGCGCACGTCGGCCACGATGGCGCGCACCGACGCGAGCGCGTCGTCGGCGCCGTCCCCGTCGTCGGCCGGCGCAGCGAGCGCACGGGCGGGATCGGGGCGGCCGCGGAGGTCGAGGAGGCGGAGCACGGTCCGGTCATCGTAACCGTGGCCCTTTGCGCACCCGGGCCCGAAATGCCCGCCGCGGGTTGGCACTGCGGCCGGGCCAGCGGCCACAGTGGCCCGATGTCGAGCCTCCGATGCCGCCGAGTTGTCGAGCCTGCGATCCCAGCTCGAGGAGCTCAACGAGCGGATCGTGGGCGTCGGCGACCGCTACCGCGAGACCGACGACTCCGCGGTCGCGGCCGAGCTCGACCAGGCCGAACGGTCGTTGCACGCGGCGAAGCGGGCGGTCGAGCGGGCGATCACCCTGCTCGGAGGCTGAGGGGCGCCACGCCGCCGGGTCCGCCCTCGACCGCTGTCATATGCCCATACGGGAGCGGTTCCGCGGAACCGCCCCGCGCCGCACACCCGATGTTCTGACACGGCGCGACCTCGTCGTTCAGGACGTGTGGCGACAGGCGCTCCGGCGGGCATTGGCCTTGGCCAGCGGTTTGCCCGCGGCGTCGGCTGGTTCAGGGAACCCGTTCCCATACTTCACGGCGTCGACGATCGCGCCGACGAAACGCGGCTGGCTCTCGTTCAGCGGCCGAAGCACCATGGTCTGCCCGCCGCAGAAGGTCAACCGCAGGCTGTCAGCGGACGGCGGGAGGAACCCGAACAACACGTATCGCCGCTTCACGGTGCCGATACCACCGAACTGGCTGACCACATCTCCCGACGAGCCGCCGCCCGGACGCCCGTCGAAGAAGATGGAGCGCTCTTCCCCCACGTCGGTCACGCAGATCGAGTGCCCACCCGTGACCTTCACACCCAGCACGAGCACCGAGCCCTCGCTCATCACCTTCGAGCAGTCGGCCGTCCCGGTCCGCTTCAATGCGATGCCCGGCGCGGGATCACTCGCGCCGCCGGCAGGCAGGGCAGTCGAGAACAGAGCGCCGACCATCACCACTAGCAACGATCCGCGCCATGGCCCGCGATCGCGTCCCGGCACTCCGAGCACTGTGGGGGCGACGCCATCGCATCGCCACAGCATGCCGGTTGTGGAGGGCCTCGCAGCAACACCCGAGCGTCTGAGGAATGTCTCCGAGCGCCCGAGCAGATCGGCAACTCTGTGCAGCGGGGTCGCGGAGGCCTCACGCACCCGTGATCGGCGGGGTCAGGGGCGGGGGCTTCGGTGGATCTTGTACATCAATGCCAAACTTTGACTGACACCTGGGCGGAGGCCGTGCCGATATCGAGGGATCGTGCCGTAGACCTCGATCTGGAACGATGGGGAATGCTGGACTCTCTTGCAAGAAGGCCAGGCCTGATCCGTGCTTGGCCCAGGGTGTTGGCCGACCAGCGCCGGAAACGCAACACCACCTTGGACGGTGCGAGGACTCTCACAACTCTGGCCGCTGATGCCGATGTCGAGGCCGGCTCCATGCCAGTGCTTCGCTGCGCGGCAATGCGTTGCACGATTGTCGGCAAGCTCAGCAGTCGACACCGAGATCGGCTGACTCGGGCGGGACCGCTCACGGCGATGACGAGTGGACAGCCATGAAGCAGCATTCCGAGATCGGGGCGGAGATTCTGCTGCGCCTCGTCACCGGACTTTGCTCCAGCCGCAGCCGCCATCCGGTCCCACCACGAACGCTGGGATGGGCGGCTACCCCGACGGCGCACGTACGTGACCATCGACCACCGTGCGCACGGTGTCGGTGCACCCGCACGTCGGTCGCCATCACCGTCGGGACGGTGAGCCGGTCGACACGTTGGACGACGGACCATCACGCATCGGCGGTCCTACCGGCCGACCATCGCCAACATGCACGACGCCATCGGCATCATTCGCGACGAGACCGGTGCACAGTTCGACCCCGACCTCACACGGCTGCTCGTCCGCCGCCACGAGCAATCCCCCGGGACCATCACCGCGGCGCTCGCGCTCGGCACGTCATCCAACTGAGGCCCCACCGTGGTGTGAGCCCTCACCGTTCAACTCGCCGAGTCCTCGGACATGGCACACAGATTGCCGGTTCTGGACGCGCCTCGCGACACCCGCAGGGCTACTGTCACCCGGCGGCGGCGCCGGGGTCGGCCGAGGGGCAGATGTCGGCGAGCACGCAGCGTCCGCAGTGCGGGCGGCGAGCGTCGCACACGGCGCGGCCGTGGAGGATGAGGCGCAGCGAGAAACGGCCGCGTTCGTCGGGCGCGATCAGACCGTTGAGGTCGAACTCGGCCTTCACCGGGTCGGTCTCGGTGGTGAGCTTGAGCTTGCGCGAGAGACGCCCGACGTGGGTGTCGACCGGCAGCCCGGGCAGGTCGAAGCGCGACCGAACGCACCACGTTGGCGGTCTTGCGCCCCACCCCGGGCAGCTCCACGAGCTCTTCGAGCGTGGTGGGCACCTTGCCGTCGTACTCGTCCTCGAGGGCGCGGGCCATGCCGAGGATGTTCTTGGCCTTCGACCGGTAGAAGCCGGTGGTGAAGACGATGCGCTCGACGTCTTCGGGATCCGCGTGCGCGAGGTCGTGCGCGGTCGGGTACTTCGCGAACAGCGCGGGCGTGACCTTGTTGACGTTCTCGTCGGTGGTCTGCGCGGAGAGGATCGTCGCGGTGAGCAGCTGGAACGGGTTGTCGTGGATCAGCGCGCACTCGGCGCCCGGGTACTCCTCGGCCAGGCGGACCCGCACCTGTTCGGCACGTTCCTTCGCACCACGGGGTCGGGCCATCCCCCGAACCTACCCTCCGCCTGACGTGGCGGAGGGCGGGTCGGGAGCGATCAGCCGCTCAGCCGTTCATCCCGGGCTTGAGGGCGATGACGTTGAACACCGCGCCGGCGGGGTCGGCGACCACCGCGAGGCGGCCGGGCTCGGCGTCGATGGGATCCATCAGCACCTTGCCGCCGAGCGCCTTGATGCGGCCGAGCGCGGCGTCGGTGTCGGCCACCGCGAAGTAGACGCCCCACATCGGCGGCATCTCGGCGGGCATCATCGGCGGTTTGGGCATCATCCCGGCGATCGAGCGCCCGTCGAGCTGGAACTCGGTGTAGGGCATCTCGCCCTCGTGCGTCTCGGCCGTCCAGCCGAACACCGCGCCGTAGAACTCGATCGAGGCCGGGATGTCGGTGGTGAGCAGCTCGCTCCAGCAGAACGCCCCGGGCTCGTTCACGACCCCCGCGCCGGGATGCTCCCCCGCCTGCCACACGCCGATCACCGCGCCGAGCGGGTCGGCGAAGAACGCCATGCGGCCCGCGGGACCCACGTCCATCGGGGGCACGATCACGGTGCCGCCCGCTTCGGTGGCACGGGCCACCGCGTCGTCGGCACTGGTGACGTTGACGTAGGACGACCAGTAGGGCGGCCCGGGGTTCATCTGGGGCCCGAGGCCGGCGACGGTACGCCCGTTGAGCGTGCACACGCGGTACCCGCCGAACTCGGGGTCGCCCTCGGGACACGCCCAGCCGAACAGCATCGAATAGAAGTTGGCGGCCGCGCCGAGGTCGGGCACACCGACGTCGACCCACGACGGCACACCGTGGGGGTAGGAGTCCATCTGCATTGCTCAGCCTCTGGTTCGGGGATCAGGGTTCGGGGGCGACGCTAGGCGGCACCACGCTCCACGTCGAGCAGTACCCTCCGCAGATGACCGCGAACCGGGTGCTGCGGGAGTTCGCGCCCGACGACGTGGCGCGCATCGTGGCCCTCGCCGAGGCGGTGGAACTGGCGCGGGGCGTGTCGCCGCTCGACGACGACGCCCGCACCGGCCTCCACGACGCGCCCGGGCGCGATCTCGGCATCCTGATCGAGGGCGACGACGGCTCGCTGCTCGCCTACCTCCACCTCGCGCACCATCACCCGGGCGCGTGGTCGATGTCGCTGGCAACCCGCCCCGGTGTGGCGGTGTACGCACCTCCGATCTTCGCCCAGGCGCGGGAGCTGATCGCCGAGGCCGGTGGCGGGGACGTGACCTGGTGGCAACACGGCGCGGTCGCCGCCGACGACGCGCTCGCCACGAGCCTGGGCTTCCGCCGTGAGCGGGAGCTGCGCCAGCTCCGCGTGGCGTTGCCCCTCCCCGACCCGGCGCGCTGGCCCGACGGTGTGGAGGTGCGCTCGTTCCGCCCCGGGGTCGACGAGGCCGCGTGGCTCGAGGTGAACAACCGGGCCTTCGCCGGCCACCCCGAACAGGGCGGCTGGACCCTCGACATGCTCCGCGCCCGCGAAGCCGAGGACTGGTTCGACCCCGACGGCTTCCTCCTCGCGTTCGACGCCGAGGGGCTCGCGGGCTTCTGCTGGACCAAGGTGCATCCGCCCCGTCGCCCGCACGAGCCCGACGCGCTCGGCGAGATCTACGTGATCGGCGCCGATCCCGCGCGCCACGGCACCGGCCTCGGACGTGCGCTCACCGCGGGCGGTCTCGCGTCGCTCGCCGCGCGAGGCATCCGGGTCGGCATGCTCTACGTCGACGCCGCGAACGAGGCGGCGGTCGGCCTCTACGCCAAGCTCGGGTTCGAGATCGCGCGCGTCGACCGCGCGTACGGGTGCACGGTGGAGCCGGCATGACGAACCGCTACGCCGCCACGCGCGAAGAGCTCGACACGCTGATCGAGATACTCGGCCAGCCGCGCTACCGCGCCCAGCAGGTGTGGGACGCGCTCGTACCGCGAACGCGTCGCGCTCGCGGACGCCACCACGTTGCCGCGCGCGTTGCGCGACCGTCTGGCCGTCGAGCTGCCCGAGGCGCTGCGCGTCGTCGCCGAGCAGACCGCGGCCGACGAGATGACCAGCAAGTGGCTGTGGGAGTGCGTCGACGACGGCGCGCAGGTCGAGACCGTGCTCATGCGCTATCCCGACCGCGCCACGGTGTGCGTGTCGTCGCAGGCCGGGTGCGCGATGGGCTGCACGTTCTGCGCCACCGGGCAGGAAGGCTTCGAGCGCCACCTCACCGCGGACGAGATCGTCGAGCAGGTGTTGCGCGCGCAGCACGCGTCACCCCAGCGCGTGGGCAACGTGGTGTTCATGGGCATGGGCGAGCCGCTCGCCAACTACGAGCCGGTGCGCGACGCGATCGTGCGCCTGCACGACGACGTCGGCATCTCGGCGCGACGCATCACGGTGAGCACGGTCGGTGTCGTCCCCGGGATCCGTCGCCTGGCCGACGAGGACCTCCCCGTGACGCTCGCGGTGTCGTTGCACGCGCCGAGCGACGAGGAACGCGAGGCCGCTCGTGCCGCTGAACCGTCGGTATCCGATCGCCGAGGTGCTCGACGCGGCGGCGACGTTCGCCGGCGCGAAGGGCCGGCGCGTCACCTTCGAGTACGCGTGCATCCAGGGCGTCAACGACTCGCGTCCGCAGGCCGAGGCCCTCGGGCGGCTCGCTCGCCCGCTTCCCGGGCGCGGGCGGCGCGCACGTGAACCTGATCCCGCTCAACCCCACCGGTGAGTTCGGCGGTGCGGCGCCGGCCCCGATGCGGCTCCAGGACTTCGCCAAGCGCCTGCGGGCCCACGGGCTGACGGCAACCGTGCGCCGGAACCGGGGCACCGACATCGATGCCGCGTGCGGCCAGCTGCGCTCGCGGGTGGCGATGCCCCAGGTGGGTCGACCATCGGACAGAATGGTCCCGTGAACGATCAATGGAAGTGGGTCAACCAGTTCCAGCCCCAGACGCTCTACCTGGCGACGATCCTCTGCTACATCGACGCCGTCTTCGGGCTGTTCAACGGTTTCAACCCGCTCAACCTCGCCATCATCGGCTGCCTCGCGCTCGGCGGCTTCGGTATCGCCAACGAGAAGCGCTGGGGTTACGCGGTCGGCGTGATCGGCGCGGTGCTGCAGGTGCGTGGTGCTGCTCGCCATCTTCGGCGCGTCGGCGTTCACGTCACTCGTGATCATCAGCCTCGGCTTCGACGTCGCGCTGGTGGCGCTGCTGCTGCACCCGATGAGCCGCGAGTACCAGCGCATCTGGTTCAAGTAGCCCACCATCCGTCCTCAGCCGACTGTGATGCTCCAGTTGCCATCAGACGTCACCACAACGATGACAGGACTTCCCGGCATCGGGACGCGACCGTTGAAAGGGCCGATCTCGTTGACCGCGAGATTGCTGACCGAAGACGTGTAGTTCCCGGGCCACACGTCTGCGACGTGCAGAGGACTCGGTGACGTGCATAGCGCAGGCCATCCAGCCAAGTTGGTCCGAACCATCTGCCCTCCGCGCGAAGAGGCCCGGAACCTGGGGCCAGGATTCCGGACCTGCGATTCGCTGAACCTCTTGCCTCTTGCATCGGCGCGCGACCCCTGTCCCTCGACCCAGGGAACAGTAAAGAAGCGACCAAGGATCGGCAGCGGCGACAGGGACCCCGACCGCAGCCGGGATCGCAGCTTCAGACCTCGCGTGCGATGTTGAATACCGCGGAGTTGAGGAGAGCCGGCCCACCAGGCGGCGGCTTCAGGGTTTCCAGCGCGGCACTCGCGTGCTCAGACGTGTCGAACACGATGACACCCGTACCCGTCATCGCCTCGCTGTGCATCCACATGCCGCGCTCGAAACCCGGCTGCGACTTTGCGAGAGGGATGACGAGCTCGTCGAGCAGTTTCATGCCCTCTTCGGCGTCACCAGTGAGCGTGACTTGCAGAACGACCGCATGAGACATGGCTGGGTTCCGTTTCTGTAGGTGGACCGAACATGCCCTCAATGGGAGGGCTCTCGCACGTTAGGGCTCAACGGCTGAGCGCCCGCGTGGCACGCGACAGGGCCCCGACCGAAGCCGGGGCCTTCGAAGTGTGTGATCCCTCTGCGGTTGGTCAGAGGTCGGCCCAGTGCGGCCATGGGCCCGAGCGGGCTTAGCTTCTCTGCTCGTTGACGAAGCGCGACACCAAACCGCGCGAGATCCCAAAGGCCCGCGCGACGTCGCTCATGCTCATCCCTTCGGCAACCAAGATGCTGTAAAGGCTGCGCTGGGCCTCATGTCGTGCCCGGACGAGATCATCTATCGCGGCGGACAGGCGACTGCGCCGCCGGTCCGGTTCCAACTCGGCGAGAAGCTCATTC
Organism: uncultured Actinomycetes bacterium; assembly: GCA_963782705.1. GTDB lineage: Bacteria > Actinomycetota > Acidimicrobiia > IMCC26256 > DASPTH01 > CAVRGQ01. The sequence continues at coordinate 54,266 of CAWAKX010000013.1, forward strand.
ATCGGAAGCCCGGCCCGAGCCTGCGCCCGAACTACGGCCAGCGAGTGATTGCTCGCCTGGAGCGCGTCAGGCAGCTCCGCCGCGGCCTCGTCGTACCAATCGAGCGCCGCGAGGTACTCCTTCCGCAGGTTCTCAATATCCATGTCGCGACCTGTGCCTGTCCTCGCCACACCGCCCACCCAACCGCCGCCACGAAGCTATCGGACACCGCCTCAAGGCCAAGGGACCGTTTGTCGATAGGTGTAACGCGGGCGTGGCCCCGCGGAGACACCACACCCTCAGGAGGGGCTGACAAATGAACCTGTTCATCCTCAAGACATGGCTCGAGGCGAAGTTCGGCAGGGACGAGGAAGGCGCGTCGATGGTGGAGTACATCCTCCTCGTCGCACTGATCGCCCTTGCGGTGATCGCAGCCGTCGTGTTCCTCAAGAACCAGGTCAACGCCAAGTTCAACGACGCCGGCTCGAAGCTCTCAAGCTCCGGCTCCTAAGCGTCTGCACAGAAGCGAACAGCCCCGGGCTTCTTCGGTCCCTTCCAAAGCCCGGGGCTCGCTCGCGCCTCGACTCGACACGACGATCGTTCCTTCGGGGCTTGTCAACTCCCGGGCGCGGCCCGAACCACAACTCGCGATCTCGCCGCCGAGCTCCGAGGGTGTGACAGGGCCCCGACCGAAGCCGGGGCCTCCTGCGCATCGGCAGGGGGCCGGCGTTCGGGGCGGGGACGTGAGCAAAGGGGCTGTCGAACCCCTCGTCGGGCTCGGCGTCCGTCATGGCCCCCGATGCTAGGTACGCAGCGCGGAGCGACGGCGGAGGAACTCCTCTTCGTCGATCTCGCCGCGGGCGAAGCGGTCGGCCAGCACGCGCTCGGCATTCGCCGCACCCTCGTGACCCTCGTGCTTCGCGGCGCTGAAGTGCCGGACCAGGGCAACGATCGCGGCGACGATGAGCACGAGCACGACGATCGCGAGCAGGAGCCCGAGGCCCCGCCCGGCGACATGGTGGTGGTCGCCGAAGCGCCCGCCGTCGTCGAAACGCCCACCGGTCGTGGTTGCGCCCCACCCGCCGGCCGACGACGAAGCCGATCACCAGGATCACCAGACCGCCGAGCGTGTAGACGAGCCATCGGGGCGCGAAGAAGCCCTTGCGGGGCGGCGGCGTCGCGGCCAGGTCGGGAGTGGTTGCGGTCATCGGATCTCCCACGTCGGCGAAGAACTCACAGCCAAGCCTCGCAGACGTGAGCCGTCGATGAGAACCACCCGAGCGGGACGGGTCACCCGCCGCCGCCGCAGCTCCAGCCCTGGAGGGTGGCCTTCAGCCCGTCGGCGAGCTGCTGCTTCTCCGCGCTGGTGAGCTTGGCGTTCGAGTGCAACCCGAGCCACGTGTAGTAGTTCGGCGGCATCGATCCGTTGCGGATCGTCTCGACGGCGTCGCTCTCGCCGCGGCCCTGCGTGCACTCCGAGAAGTTCAGCGCGGCCCGACCGTCCTTCACGTGGTTGGTGATCCACCACGACACCGGCGCGATGTCCTCCCACCAGTAGGTGTTGGTCTCGTTGCTGTGGCAGTCGTAACAGGCCGCCACCGCGAGCGTCCGGGTCTGGGCGCTGTTCCACGCCGGCTCCTGCTTCACCGACGGATTGTCGACGCGGTAGGGCACGAGTTGGAGCAGCAGGAACACCGCGGCGAGACACCCCACGATCACGAGGGCGAGGAACTTGCGGGAACGCTTCTGCCGAGGACTGGCCGTCGGCTCGACCGTGGGTTCCATTGCCACCTCGTTCGTCGGGGCTTGGGGTGATACCTCCCCAGTGTGGACCTTTGCCCGACAATCGTTCAGAGGCGAACGGCCCCGGTGTCAGGGCCGGATCAGTCGGTGATGATCATCTCGGGCGGCGGCACCGGCCACGCGTCGGGACAGATCGCCGCGTCGGAACCGCCGTCGGCCACGATCACCGCGCCGCAGAAGATCCGGGCCTCGGGACCGAGGAACCAGGCGTTGACCGCCGCCATCTCCTCGGGGGTGACCCGTCGCCCGATCGGCAGCGGGTAGTGCTCGAACCCGGCCGCCGCGTCGGGATGGGCCATGACGCCGCGCAGCATCGGCGTGTCGGTCACCCCCGGGCTCACCACGTTCATGGAGATCCCCGACCCCATCCACTCGGCGGTGACGGCATGGCGGCGCACCCAGCGACAGAGCCCGGTCTTGGCCGCGAAGTACGCGAGGTTCGAGCCGTAGTGCTCGGCGAGCTCGAGCGCGTCCTGCTCGTCGAGCTCGAGACAGGCGTCGAGCAGCCGGGTGGCGAGCATCCCGTGGGTGGTCACGTTGGAGCCGCAGACCACGACCGCTGAGCTCCCGGCTGCGGCCAGGTACGGACGCAGGCCCTCGAGCAGTTCGGTGGTGCCGTAGAAGTTGAGGCCGAGCACCAGGCGCGGGTCGGGGTCCATCGGGCCGACGCCGGCGAACGTCCCGACCCCGTCGAGCACGCCGCCGCAGCGCTCGACGACCTCGCGCACGGCACGCTCCCGCTCGTCACGCTCCCAGAGCCGCACCTCGATGTCGGCGCCGGACCGGCCGAGGGTGATCACGTGATGCCCGTCGGCGCGCAGCCGTTCGACGGTGGCCAGCCCGATCCCCGACGACGTGCCGGTGATCGGCGAAGGTGCGGCGCGACGGTTGCGAATCGGAACCCGCGTGCGTCTCGTTCATGCGAGCTTGGCGCTCAGGCCGCCGTCGATGGGGATCGACAGGCCCGAGAGGTAGGACGAGCGGTCCGACGCCAGGAACAGTGCGAGCTCGGCCACCTCGTCGGGCCGCCCCGCACGCCCGAGCGGATTGCGCTTGGGCTTCTCGGGATCGTGCACGAGCGCCGCCTCCCCCATCTCGGTGAGGATCACGACCGGGCAGGATCGCGTTGGCACGGATGTTGTCGGCGCCGTACTCCGTCGCCGCCGACTGGGTGAGCGCGACCACACCCGCCTTGGCCGCGGCGTACACGCTGCGAACGAGCCGATCGACAGCGCCGCGAGCGACGACCAGTTCACGATCGAGCCGCCACCGTTGCCGCGCATCGCCCGCACCGCGTACTTGGTGCCGAGGTACACGCCGCGCAGGTCGACGGCCATGAGCTTGTCGTACTCGGCCATGTCCATCTCGTGCAGTGGTCCGCCGGCGCCGATGCCGGCGACGTTGAGCGCGGCATCGACACGACCGAACTCGACCATCGCGGTGGCGAACATCGCGTCGACCTCGGCCTCGTCGATCACGTCGCAGTGCACCGCGATCGCCGCGTCGCCCAGCTCGGCCGCGGTGTCCTGCTCTTTGCCGCTGATGTCGGCGACCACCACCCGCGACCCGTGTTCCACGAAGAGCTGGGCACAGGTCTTCGCCATGCCCTGCCCCGCGCCGGTGATGACCGTGACCTTGCCGTCCATGTCGCCCATCGGGTGCTCCCCCAGGTCGTCGTCGACCGCGGAGCGTACGACAGGCGCACACCGACGACGCCCGCCCGCCCGCGGTTCCGATAACGTCACGCCGGTATGCAGCGGCGCCGGATCGCGGAGCTCGACGTGTCGGTCGTCGCGGTGGCGCAGGACGCCGACTGAGGTGGGTCGCCCTCCGCTCCCCGATCTCGGTCTCGGCTGCTGGACCGTCGGCGACGCCGACTTCGCCACGCTCGTCGGCGCCGCGGAGGCGCACGGCTTCCGCTCCGTCAGCGTGAGCCCCTCCCTCTTCGAGCGGGCGCTCGCCGCCGGGTGGACCGAAGCGGCGATGCGCGACCGCCTCGCCGCCGCCGGGATCACCGTGAGCATGATCGACGCCCTCACCGAGGTGTTCCCGAACGTGCCTCCCACCTCGGAGCTCGACCCGAAGGAGCGCGCGGTGCTGGGCGCCGCCGCCGCCGACACACCGGGGCGCGCGGTCGGATTCCGCGCCGCCGTCGCGCTCGGTGCCCGTTCGGTGAACGTCACCCACTACCGCGGCCGGCCGACGCCGCTCGAGGAACTGGCCGACGCGCTCGCCCGCGTCGCGGCCGATGTCCCGCTCGTCTGCGTCGAGTTCGTCCCCGGGAACAGCATCCCCGACATGGCGACCGCGCAGCGGGTGGTGGAGATGAGTGGGGCGCCGAACGCGCGTGTGCTCTACGACACGTTCCACCACGCGCGCAATGGCGGAACCGTCGACGACATCCGCGCGCTCGCGCCGAACAGCCTGGGTGCGATCCAACTCAGCGATCGCATCGCACCCGAGCTGCGCACGCCGGGCTCGACCTTCAAGGGGCGGTCCCTCCCCGGCGAAGGATCGCTCCCGCTCGTGGAGCTGGTCGCCGCCGCGCTCGAGAACAGCCCCGATCTCACCATCGACCTCGAGGTGATCAACACCGAGCTGGCGACGATGACATGCGAGCAGATCGTCGCCGCGTCGGCACGCGCCGCGTCACGCTGGCGCGAGGACTACGAGGCCGCCTGAGCCGCTCGGCGGGTCAGGACTTGCAGCGGGTCTGCAGCGCGGCGATCTCCGCGCCGAGGCGCTCGGCCCGGCGCGCGAGCTTCTTGGCCTCCACGCCACCCGGGGTCGACACCGCCGCGACTCGCGCCTCGAGCAGGTGCTGCTGCTTCTGCAGCCTGGCCACGCGCGCGGACGCCCCCGAACAGCGGTCGGATCCCTTGCCGCCATCGGCGGCAGCCACACCGGCCGACGCGACCACGAACGTGACCGCGAACACCAGGGCGAGCAGGGTGCGACGGATCCTCATCGGTTGACCTCCAGCGTCGATCATCCGTTCAGGGCCTTGCAGGCCTTGTTCTTGTTCGACAGCTTCTTGAACGTGCCGCTCTTGTCGAGTTTGTCGATCTTGGACAGCCCCGAGAACGCGTCGTCGAGACCCGTGGAGATGTCGTCGCTCATCTTCGTGGTGTCGGTGGAGAAGGTCGCGGCGTCGGTGGTCGAGATCGATTCGGCGGCCGACTCGGCATCTTCGAACACCGCCTTGGCGTTCTGCAGCGCGGTGATGATCGTGGCGTTGATCTTCTTGCCGTTCTGCGCGTCGGGCACCCCGGCGGCCTTGAGGTCACTCACCGCGGTGTCGGTGGCGTCGATCGACTGGCTGAGCATGTCGACCAGCGCGTTCTTCGCGCCGGCGAGGTCGGTGGGGTCGGCGGTCGTCGACAACGACTGCACCTTCTGCGACGCCTGCTGGATCGTCTGCGTCCAGTCGCCGAAGATGGTGCAGAACTTGGTCATCCACTGGGCCGCGGGCACGGTCTTGGCGCCGGCGGGTGCGGCCACGACGCCGAGCAGCGGAACCGTCGCCACGGTCACGATGGCGATGATCCGGGTGAGCCTGTTCATGTGGTGGACCCTGTTCTCCGAGCTGGCGCCCCGTGCGCCTCGAACCAGTCGAGGGCGGCGGGATCGACGAGTGAACTGCGGCTGGCGACGTCGTCGGCACGGCTCCCGGTGAGGATCCGCTTGACGGGCACCTCCAGCTTCTTCCCCGAGAGCGTACGGGGTATCGCGGGCGCCGCAGTGATCAGGTCGGGAACGTGACGGGGTGAGAGGTCGTCGCGCAGCTGGGCGCGGAGGCGGGTGACCAGGTCGTCGTCGAGCTCCACACCGGGCGAGAGCACCACGAAGAGGGTGAGCGTGCCCATCGGGTCGTCGGCCCCACCTTCGAGGTGCACGACCAACGAGTCGGCGATCTCGGGGAAGCCCTCGACCACCGCGTAGAGGTCGCCGGTGCCGAGCCGCACCCCGCCCCGGTTCAGGGTGGCGTCGGACCGCCCGGAGATCACGCATGCCCCGTCGGCGGTGAAGGTGATCCAGTCGCCGTGGCACCACACCCCCGGGTACCGGTCGAAGTACGCGGCGCGCAGGCGCGCGCCGTCGGGGTCGCCCCAGAAGCCCACCGGCATCGACGGCATCGGCTGGGTGACGACCAGCTCGCCTTCCACCCCCGGCGGACACTCCGTGCCGTCGGCGGTGAACGCGGTCACCGCGCACCCGAGCAGCCGGCAGGTGATCTCACCGGCGCGGACCGGCAGCAGTTCCACCCCGCCCACGAACGCGGTGCACACGTCGGTGCCGCCACTGGTCGACGCCGGGCGCACCTGGGCCCCGAGTGTGTCGTGGATCCAGCGGAACCCGTCGGGCGGCAGTGGCGCGCCCGTGGTCGCGAGCAGGCGCAACCGGTGGGGCGGCGGTCGCACGTCGGCGCGCCGACACGCCATGAGCAGCGCCGCGCCCACGCACATCGCGTCGGTGCCGGTCTCCGCCGCGACGCGCCACAACCATCCGAGGTCGGGGGCGGCCGGATCGCCGTCGACCAACACCACGGTCGCACCGACGAGCAGGCCCGACATCAGGGTGTTCCACATCATCCAGCCGGTGGTGGTGAACCACAACATGCGATCGCCGGGACCGAGTCCGTGGTGCAACGCGATGGCCTTCTGGTGTTCGAGGGTGATGCCGCCGTGGCCGTGCACGATCGCCTTCGGCAGACCGGTCGTGCCCGAGCTGTAGAGGACGTAGAGCGGGTGGTCGAACGGCACCGGGTCGAACGCGGGCGGGGCCGGCTCGGCGAGCAGCGCCGTCCAGTCGTCGGCGCCCTGGCCCGTGTACCGCACGCGCACGGAGTGCCGCAGCGTCGGCAACGCGGCCTCGAGGCGCGCGACGTCGTCACGCCGGTCGACGAGCTTCTCGCCGTAGCGGTAGCCGTCGACCGCGAGCAGCACGACGGGTTCGATCTGCCCGAAGCGGTCCACGACCGCGCGCACACCGAACTCGGGTGGGCACGACGACCACACCGCACCGAGGCTTGCCGTGGCGAGGAACGCGACGAGGGCCTCGGGGATGTTGGGCAGGTAGGCGGCCACCCGGTCGCCACGCCGCACACCCAGGCGCTGCAGCCCGGCGCGGCAGCGCCCGACCTGGTCGGCAAGCTCGGCCCAGGTGAGCTCGACGTCGTCGCGGGTCTGGCTGCGCGCCAGCACTGCCGTCTCGTCGGGACGCTCGGTCGCGGCCGCGAGGGCGTGCTCCGCGTAGTTGAGCGTCGCGCCCGGGAACCACTGCGCGCCCGGCATCCTCGGGTCGGCGAGCGCGACGGCGGGCCGGTCGTGCCACCGGGTGCCGCACCACTCGGCGAACGCCCACCAGAAGCCGCCGACGTCGTCGACCGACCACCGCCACAGCCGGTCGTAGTCCGCGAACGTCAGGCCCCGCGTGCGTTCGAGCCACCCCAGGAAGTCACCGATGCGCGTGCCGGACCGCACGTCGGGGCGCGGGGTCCACAGCACTTCACCCCGCGCCGTCACGTCGAGTTCGCGACCAGGGTGCCCGCGCTCATGGAGTACACCCGGTCCGCGGCGGCCGCGACTTCCGGCGCGTGGGTGACCATCACGATCGTCACCTCGCGTTCGGCGCGCATCCGACGGAACAGCGCCATCACGTTGCCGACGGCGTCGGGGTCGAGACTCCCGGTCGGTTCGTCGGCGAGCAGGATCCGCGGGTCGTTGGCCAGCGCCCGCGCCAGCGCGACGCGTTGGCGTTCACCGCCGGAGAGCTGCGGCGGACGACGGTCCTCCTTGCCGGCGAGCCCGACCGAGTCGAGCAGGGCCCGGGCCGCGTCGCGCCGTTCGTGGCGCGACCGCTCGGTCCCGAACATGGGGATCTCGACGTTCTGCTCCGCCGTCAGGTGCGGCAACAGGTCGTGGAGCTGGAACACGAGGCCGATGGTGTCACGCCGGTACCCGTTGGGGTCGCGCAGGTGCCGGAGATCGCGACCGGCCACCTCGAGCTCCCCCGTGTCGGCGTGGTCGAGCGCGGCGAGCAGGTGCAGCAGGGTCGACTTCCCCGAGCCCGACGAGCCGGTGATCGCGACCCACTCCCCCGCCTCGACGTCGAAGTCGACGCCCCGCAGCACCTCGACACCCGCGCGACCGAAGCGCTTGTGCACGCCCGCGACGTGGATCTCACTCATGACGGAGAGCCTCCAGCGGGCTGAGCAACGCGGCGCGCGCGCTCGGGTAGATCGCACCCAGGAAGCCAATGCCCGCCGCGGTCCAGAACGCGCGCCAGAACACCTGGGCGTCGTACTGCGGGTCGAGGTAGCCGACGAGGCTCGACACGTGCTGCAGTCCGGTCGTGACGAGGAACGAGAGCCCGACCCCGAGCGCGGCGCCGAGGAAGCTGATCACGAGCGTCTCGGCGACCACGAGGATCATGATCCGGCCCCGCCCCCAGCCCACCGCGCGCATCACGCCGAACTCACGGGTGCGCTCGAAGAACGACAGCATCATCGTGTTGGCCACGAGGATCGCGCCGATCACCACCGCGAGGATCGTGGCGCCGCGGTCGGCCGCGCTCAGCAGCTGCAACGACCGGTCCACCCGGCCGAACTCGGTGGGCGACTTCACGGTCGCGAGGTTGGGATGATCGCGCTCGATGCGCGCCCGCAACGCGGCGATCTCCTTCTTCGTCGTCCCCGGCTTCACGTCGACGAACGCGAGGGTGACGGTGCCCGCGACGCGCTGGCGGGCCTGCAGGGTGCTGAGCGGCATCATCGCCGCGCTGTCACCCGTCGACTGCCCGATGCGGTACACGCCGGTCACGGTGTAGTCGTCGCCGTCGAGGGTGATGCGGTCGCCGACGTCCTTGCCGAGATCCTCGGCGGCGCGCCACCCGAGCATCACCTCGTCGATGGCGGCAGGCGCGAAGGGCCGCCCGCGCAGCATCTCCACCCCGAAGGGCGAGAGCTGGTCGGCCGGCACCCCCAGTTCGAGGAAGAGCGGGTGCGCCTCGTCGTAGTCGACCGCCGCGACCAGCGCGCCGACCGCCGACTGCACCTCGGGGTAGCGGTTCAGGCTGTCGACCTGGCGCTGCGTGACCGTGCTCGTGAGCAGGTCGGACACGCCGCCCTGCGCGACCGCGAAGTCGGCGTTGCCCGCGTGCAACACGCCCGCGGCGGTGTTGGCCAGGCTGTGGGTGACCACGCCGAGCGTCACGACCGTCATGACCCCGATCGCCACCGCGAAGCCGGTGAGCAGCGTGCGGATCTTGCGGGTCCACAGGTTTCGGGCCAACAGGCCGAGGAACGACACTCGCGGGCAATGTACGACGCTTCGCGACCCCGCGCCCGGCAAGGCGCCCTCTCTAGACTCCCGGCCGTGCCTGGTCCCCCGATTGCCGCCCGTGTCGCCGACGACCTCGAGGCCCGGCTCCGCCCGCTCGAGATCGAGCTGGCCGCAGCCTGGTGGCAGTCGAACACGCGCGCCGGGCCCGAAGCCCACGACCGCCGGGTCGCCGCCGAACTCGCCCGCCGGGAGCTGCTCGCCGACCCCGACGCGTTCGCGGCCATCCGCGACACGCGCGAAATTCGCCCGACCCGGCCACCGACCCGCTGGACGTGCGCCGCATCGAGCTCCTGTACGACGCGTTCGTCGCCCACCAGGTCCCCGCCGACCTGCGCCGGGCGATCGTGGAGCTCGAGACCGAGGTCGAAGCCGTCTTCAACACCTTCCGGGGCGAGATCGGCGGCGAGCGGGTCGACGACAACACCATCGCCGAGATCCTCCGGTCGAGCACCGATCCCGGTGAACGCCGAGCCGCCTGGGAAGCGTCGAAGCTCGTGGGCGCGGAGGTGGCCGACCGACTCCGCGCGCTCGCCCGGCTGCGCAACGAAGGCGCCCGGTCGGTCGGGTACCGCGACCACTTCGCCCTGGCACTCGCCACCGGCGAACTCGACGAGACCCGGCTGTTCGCCACGCTCGCCGACGTCGACCGGGTCACCGTCGCGCCGTTCGCCGACTGGAAGCGCACCCTCGACGCCTCGCTCGCCGCGCGCTTCGGCTGCGCGGAGGACGAGCTGCGTCCCTGGCACGTCGACGACCCGTTCTTCCAGAGCCCGCCCGCCGACGGCGCGCTGAGCGTCGACCGTTTCCTCCACGACGCCGACCTCGAATCGCTCACCCTGCGCACCTACGACGGCATCGGCCTCGATCTGCGGCCGGTGCTCGAACGCAGCGACCTCTACGCGCGCGACGGCAAGAGCCAGCACGCGTTCTGCATCGACATCGACCGCGAGGGCGACGTGCGGGTGCTGTGCAACGTCGAACCCGGCGAGCGGTGGATGGACACGATGCTCCACGAGTTCGGGCACGCGGTCTACGACCGCGAGTCCGACCGCGCGCTGCCCTGGTTGCTGCGGGGCCCGGCCCACGCGCTCACCACCGAGGGCATCGCGATGCTCTTCGGCCGCCTCGCGCGTCACCCCGAGTGGCTGATCACCGTCGCCGGCGTCGACCGTGCGACTGTCGACGACCTCGCGCCCGCGCTCCGCGACGCGCAACGGGCCGCGCTGCTCACCTTCGCCCGCTGGGTGCTGGTCATGACCAACTTCGAGCGGGCGCTCTACGCCGATCCCGACGGCGACCTCGACACCCTCTGGTGGGACCTGGTCGAGCGCTACCAGCTCGTGCGGCGGCCCGACGGGCGCGCGGCGCCCGACTGGGCGGCCAAGATCCACCTGGCCGCCGCGCCCGTCTACTACCAGAACTACCTCTACGGCGAGCTGTTCGCCTCCCAACTCGACGCGACGCTCACCGCGCGCGCCGGCGGCATCGTCGACCGCACCGCGTGCGGCGAGCTGCTCGCGCGCGACGTGTTCGCGCCGAGTGCCGCGTGGCGGTGGGACGAGCTCGTCGTGCGCGCCACGGGAGCACCACTGTCGGCCACTCACCTCGCAGCACAACTGGAGCGTTGATGGATCTCGGACTGCAGGGACGGGCGGCAGTCGTCGCGGGCGGGACGCGCGGCGTGGGCCGGGCCACCGCCGAGCTGCTCGCCGCCGAAGGGTGCCGCGTCGCGGTGCTCGCCCGTACGCCGTCGCACCTGCGCGAGGCCGAGGACGACCTGCTCGCGGCGGGCGCCGAGGACGCCATCGGGCTCGAGTGCAACCTGCTCGACGCCGGCGAGGTGGAGGCGGCGTTCGAATTCCTCGACGAGCGCTGGGGCGAGCTCCACGTGCTGGTCAACACCGTCGGTCCCGCGCACGTCGGCGGGCTCGACGACCTCACCGATGCCGCGTGGCTCGACGAGTTCGACCTCGGCGTGCTCACGATGGTGCGCACCACGCGGGCCGCGCTGCCGCTGTTCCGCAAGGCGACGTTCGCGCGCGTGGTGAACGTGGCCGCGTCGGCGATCCGTCACCAGAGCCCCGGGCTCATCGGCTTCACCGCCGCGAAGGCCGCGATGGCCAGCGCCTCGAAGAACCTGTCGCGTGCCCTGGCCCCCGAGGGGATCATCGTGAACACGGTCGCGCCCGGCACGGTGATGTCGCCCACGCTCGCCGGTTACCTGGTCGGCACCGATCTCGAAGGACTCCCGGAGGGGCCGCTCGAGGCCGCCTACGAGGCGATCGCCCGCGACTACGGCGCGTCGAACGACATCGGGCGCGTGGGTCTGCCCGAGGAGGTCGCCGCGGTCGTGGTGTTCCTCTGCTCCGAGCTCGCGAGCTTCGTGGTGGGGGCCACCGTCCCCGTCGACGGCGGCACCGACTTCTTCTGATCGCTTCGCCGGGGGACGAGCGACCCATGGACTTCAACCTCGCGGACCTGTGGGAGCGGGTGGTCGACACCGTCCCCGACGCGGAGGCGCTGGTCTGCGGCGAGCGGCGTCTCACCTACGCGGCCGTCGACGAGCGGGCGAACCGCCTCGCCCACCATCTCGCGGGCGCGGGCGTCGGGCCGGGCGACCACGTCGCGCTCTACCTCTACAACTCGATCGAATACCTCGAGGGCATGCTGGCGGCGTTCAAGATCCGCGCCGTGCCCGTGAACGTGAACTACCGCTACGTCGAGGACGAGCTGCGCTACCTGCTCGACGACGCCGACGTGACGGCGATCGTGTTCCACCGCGAGTTCTCCTCCAAGCTCGCCGCGGTGCGCGACTCCCTCCCGGCGCTGCAGACGTTCGTGATGGTCGACGACGACTCGCCGCGCGACGAGACCCTCACCGACGCCATCGACTACGACGCCGCCCTCGCCGCCGCCTCGCCCGCGCGCGACTTCGGGCCCCGCTCCCCCGACGACCTCTACATCCTCTACACCGGCGGCACCACGGGCATGCCCAAGGGCGTGATGTGGCGCGGCGAGGACATCTTCTTCGCGGCCTTCGGCGGCGGGAACCTCGGCGGCACCCCGATCACCACGCCCGAGGCCGTCACCGACGGGCTCGACCCCGGTCGGCGGCTGCTCCCGGCCTGCCCGTTCATGCACGGGACCGCGCACTGGATGGCCTTCGCCTGCCTCTACGCCGGCGGCTGCGTGATCGTGTCGCCCGACCGGCACTTCGATCCCGCGCACCTCTGGTCGCTGATCGCCCGGGAACGGGTGTCGTTCCTCGTGATCGTCGGCGACGCGTTCGGCCGCCCGCTGATCGAGGCCCTCGACGAACTCGACCCGGCCCCCGACGTCTCCGCGCTCACCGTCGTGCTCTCGGGGGGCGCGATCCTCTCCCCCTCGGTCAAGTCGGCGTGGGTCGACCGCCTGCCCGGCATGCTGCTCGTCGACGGCTTCGGCGCGTCGGAGACCGGTGGGCAGGGCCAGAGCATCTCCGCGGCCGGCGGCCGCATCGAGACCGCGGCGCGTTTCGCGGTCAACGACGACACGACCGTGCTCGACGACGATCTCCGTCCCGTCGCCCCCGGTGTGGTCGGCAGACTCGCACGGCGCGGCCACGTGCCCCTCGGGTACTACAAGGATCCGGTGAAGACCGCGGCCACGTTCCCGGTGGTCGACGGCGTGCGCTGGTCGGTGCCGGGCGATCACGCACGCATCGAGGACGACGGCACCATCACCGTGCTCGGGCGCGGATCGGTGTCGATCAACACCGGTGGCGAGAAGGTGTACCCCGAAGAGGTCGAGGCGCTGCTGAAGTCACACCCTGCGGTGTTCGACGCGGTGGTGGTCGGAGTGCCCGACGAGCGGTGGGGCGAGCGCGTCGTCGCGCTGGTGGAGACCCGGCCGGGCACCGCACTCGACCGCGACGCGCTCACCGCGCACGCGCGGGCGCATCTCGCCGCCTACAAGGTCCCGCGCGAGGTGCTGCAGGTGCGTCAGGTGGTGCGTTCCCCGTCGGGCAAACCCGACTACCGCTGGGCCCGCATCACCGCGATCGACGGACTGGGCACCGCCTAGCCTCCCGAGCGTGAACCGACTCGCCGGCGAGACCAGCCCGTACCTCCGCCAGCACGCCGACAACCCGGTCGACTGGTGGCCCTGGGGCGAGGACGCGCTCGCCGAGGCCCGCCGTCGTGACGTCCCGGTGTTGCTGTCCGTCGGCTACTCGGCGTGCCACTGGTGCCACGTGATGGCGCACGAGTCGTTCGAGGACCCGCAGATCGCCGCGGTGATGAACGAGCGCTTCGTCAACGTGAAGGTCGACCGCGAAGAGCGTCCCGACGTCGACGCGGTCTACATGCAGGCGGTGCAGGCGATGACCGGCCAGGGCGGCTGGCCGATGACGGTGTTCCTCGCGCCCGACGGCCGACCGTTCTACGGCGGCACGTACTTCCCGCCCGCCGACCGCCAGGGCATGCCGGGGTTCGTGCGGGTGATGGACGCGGTGAGCGACGCCTGGCAGGAGCGGCGCGACGACCTGCTCGCGCAGGCGGAGCAGCTGCGTGAGGCGATCGCGGGCAGCACCAACCTCGGCATCCGGGTGCAGGCCGCGATCCCCGCCGATCTCGCCGCCGGCGCGGTGGCGAGCCTGCGGGAGCAGTTCGACCCCCGCTTCGGCGGGTTCGGACGGGCGCCGAAGTTCCCCCAGGCGATGACCCTCGCCTTCCTCCTCGACGCGGTCGCGGCGGGCGACGACGACGGGGCCGCGCCGTCGGCCCTCACCATGGCCACCACGTCGCTCGACGCGATGGCGGCGGGCGGCATCTACGACCAGGTCGGCGGCGGGTTCCACCGGTACTCGGTCGACGCGCACTGGTTGGTGCCGCACTTCGAGAAGATGCTCTACGACCAGGCGCTGCTCGTGCGCGCCTACGTGAAGGGCTGGCTGGTCACCGGCGAGGCGCGCTACCGCCGCGTCGTGGAGGAGACCGTCGGCTACGTGCTCGACGTGCTGCGCCATCCCGCCGGCGGCTTCTTCTCCGCCGAGGACGCCGACTCCGAGGGCGTCGAGGGCAAGTTCTACTGCTGGTCGTACGAGGAGCTCGAGGCGCTCTGCGGCGACGACTTCGCCGAGGTGGTGCGGGCCTACGGCGTCACCATGCGCGGCAACTTCGAAGACCCGCACACCGGGTTCAAGGGCAACATCCTCCACGCGGTCGGACCCACCGACACGGTGCCCGACGCCGTGCAGCGTGTCCTCCCCCGACTGCGCGCCGCACGCGACGCGCGCGTGCGTCCCGGCCTCGACGACAAGGTGCTGCTGGGCTGGAACGCGCTGTTCCTCCGCGCGCTCGCCGAAGCCGCCGACGCGTTCGACCGCGCCGACTGGATGGCCGCGGCGCGCGCGAACGCGCGCTTCCTGCTCGATGCGCTCCGCCGTCCCGACGGGCGCCTGCTGCGCTCGTGGCAGGACGGACGCGCCGCGATCCCCGCGTTCGCCGAGGACCACGCCGCGCTGCTCGAGGCGCTGCTCACCCTCGCGGAGGTCGACGACGCCGCGTGGCTCGCCGACGCGCGCGGCGTCGCCGACGACCTCGTGCGCCTGTTCGCCGACGACGAGCACGGCGGGGTGCACACCACCGGCATCGACGCCGACCCGCTGATCGTGCGGCCCAAGGACTTCCAGGACAACGCGACGCCGTCGGAGAACTCGATGGCGGCCAACGGCTTCCTCCGCCTCGGCGCGCTCACCGGCGACGCCGACGCGACCGCGCGCGGGATCCGCTGGGTGCGGGCCCTCGCGCCGGTGCTCACCGAGCACCCCACCGCGTTCGCCCACCTGCTCGAAGCCGCGCGGCGCGCGACCGGCGCGTCACGCGAGGTCGTGCTGGTGGGCGACCCCGACGATCCCCGCACCGTCGCGCTCGCCGCGGTGCTGCGCACCACGCCGCTGCCCGGGTCGGTCCGGCTCACCGCCACGCCCGGCACCGATCCCGCGCTGAGCCCGCTCCTCGAGGGGCGGGTGGGCGCCGGGCCGCGACCGAGCCGCGGGTCTACGTGTGCGAGGGCACCGTGTGCGGCCTCCCGGCCACGACCCCCGACGACCTCCGCACCCGCTCCCCTGATCCGTTCCTGGCGTCTCGAGGCGTGACTATCGGCGCCCGAGTGAGCGCAGGAACGAGGGGTGGAGGGTCAGGCGGAGCGGGGGGTGGCGAGATCGTCGGCGAGGGCCTCGGCCATCGCCCAGCCGTACGCGATGACGGCCTCGCCGTTGGCGGGGTCGACCTCGCCGATGAGCTCCACCACGACCTTGCCGCCCGCCTTCACCGCACGGGCGTCGAGCACCAGCTCGGGCTGCCCGTGGGGGGCGAGCCGGAAGGTGCGGTCGTCGTAGCGGGCGTCGCAGCCGAAGCGCCGGGCCAGCCGCCGGCCCCAGGCCCGCTCCTCGCCGTTGGGCGAGTACTTGGGCCGCGGGCACACGTCGTCGAGCACGTTGAACAGCGTGTAGGCCGCCGGGTGCGCGAGCCGACCCGCCACGAGGACGTCCTCGTCGGGGAAGGAGATCGCGGCACGCCGGTACAGCTCCGCCACCAGCCCGTCGAGGCCCGCCCGGGCGTTGCGGCCCCGCCGCACGCCACCGAGGCCCCACAGGATGCAGGGGGTGCCGCCGATGCGCTCGAGCGACCCGAACAGGAACCCTTGGATCTCTCCGTCGACCTCGGCGACCGCCACGAGCGGGAACTGCTCCACGTGACGGTCGAGCTGTTCGTCGAGCAGGGGCAGCCCGATACCCGAGATCAGCTGACCGAGCTCATCGAGCTCGGCTGGCTTCAGAGAGACGGAATCACGCGACTCGACGTCCATCGGGTACCCATTCTGGCCGATGGAACACCGAAGACACCAGTCGGCGGGCAGGCAAGGTCGGAATACCGGTCGGAACCGGCGTCCCGCCTACTCCACCACGATCCCCTCGAGCCCCGGTTCGGGGTCGGGGATCTGCGGGTCGAGCTCCTCGAGCACCCGGATCAGCAGCTCGGCGACGGCCACGTCGCGCACCCACTTCCGGTCGGCCGGCACCACGTACCAGGGCGCCCAGGCCGACGAGGTCTCGCTGATCGCCTCCTCGTAGAGGGCCTGGTAGTCGTCCCACTGGCGGCGCGCCTCGAGGTCGGACTTCTGGAACTTCCAGTTCTTCGCCGGGTCGTCGATGCGGGCCTGGAGCCGCTGACGCTGCTCCTCCTTGGAGATGTGGAGGAAGACCTTCACGACCGACGTGCCCTCGTCGTCGAGCATCCGCTCGAACTCGCGGATGTGGCGGTAGCGCTTCGCGCCGTGCTCGGCGTCGACGACCCCCACCATGCGGGCGGCGACGACGTCCTCGTAGTGCGAGCGGTTCCACACCCCGAGCAGGCCCCGGGCGGGGGCGTTGTTGTGCACCCGCCAGAGGTAGTCGTGGGCGAGCTGGAGCTCGGTGGGCACCTTGAAGTTGGTGACGGTGCAGCCCTGCGGATTGAGGCCCGAGAGCACCCGGCGGATGGTGCCGTCCTTGCCCGAGGCGTCCATGCCCTGGAGCACGAGGATCACGCTGCGGCGGGCTTCGGCCCAGAGGCGGTTGTGCAGCTCGCCGAGGCGGGTGGCCAGCATCTCGCTGCGCACCTGGCCGCTGAGCTTGTCGCCGAGGCCGAGGGTGTCGCCCGCGTCGCGCTTGTCGAGGCGCGCCTTGGTGCCCGGCTCGACGGCCAGCTTGTCGGTGAGACGGTGATGGTTGTTGCTCACGCCCGGGACCCTAGCCACGCGTGACGGCCCGGCGCGGGAGCCGGGCCGTCGACGGTGTGCGTGACATCTCGAGGGGGCGGAGCACCGCCCCGGACGCGGACGGTCTACTCCTCCTCGGCCGTGGTCACGAGCCGCCAGATCCCGGCGCCGATGACGCCGCCGACGATCGGGAACACGATGAACACCCAGAGCTGCTCCCAACCCCAGCTCTCACCGAAGATCGCGGTGGCGAAGGAGCGGGCGGGGTTCACCGACGTGTTGTCGATCGAGATCGTCACGAGGTGGATCAGCGCGAGCATCAGACCGATCGGGATGCCCGCGAAGCCGGCGATGGCCGACCCCCGGGTGGTGCCGGCGATCACGAGGATGAACAACGCCGTGAACACGATCTCCATGATGATCACCGAACCGAGCGCGAAGTGCCCCGGCGAGTGCGAGCCGTAGCCGTTCGACGCGCCGGCGAACAGCGTCTTGGTGGTCTGGTGGTGCTGGGTGAGCGTGTCACTCGACTCGAAGATCGCCCAGAGGACGAACGAACCCAGCGCCGCGCCGAGGATCTGGCCACCGAAGTACCACGGCACCTCTTTGCCCGGCGTGCGCTTGAGCACCCACATGCCCGCGGTGACCGCGGGGTTGATGTGACAGCCCGAGATGTGGCCGAAGAGGTAGGCGGCGCACAGGAGGCTCAACCCGAACGCGAGGGCGACGCCGAGGACGCCGACGTCGATCCCGAACTTTCCGGTGGCGAGCATCGCGGTGCCCGGTCCCCCCAGGATCAAGATCATCGTGCCGATCATCTCGGCGACGAGGATGCGCGCTGTCCTGCTCATGGATTCCTCCCTGGCCGGCACGCCTCGATCGCGAGGTCTGCCGGCGGTGTCGAGACGACTGCCCGCGTCTTCCGCGGCATCGTGATCGTGGCACGAATCGGACTCGGCGCGACGGATCTCGTCGGGCGCCGCGCGCGACGGGCGCGGCGATCCGATCAGGAAATCCGGCCCGGATGCGCGCGATCCGGTCGTTCCGGTGGCATGCTTTCCGCCCGTCCGAACCACCGGACCATCCCCCGAACAACCAGGAGAGCCCCACATGAACCGACGTGAACTCGTGGCCGCGCTGGCCGAGCGCCTCGACATCGACAAGCGCACGGCCGATGCCCACCTCACCGCGCTGACCGAGACCATCACCGGCACGGTCTCGAAGGGCGAGGTCGTGGTGATCAGCGGCTTCGCGAAGTTCGCCCGCGTCGACCGCCCCGCGCGCATGGGCCGCAACCCCCAGACCGGCGAGGCCATCCGCATCAAGGCGTCGCGCCGGGCCCGCATCACGCCGCTCAAGGCGTTCAAGGACGCGGTGCTCACGGGCAAGGCCCCCGCGAAGACGGCGGCTCCGGCCAAGAAGGCGGTCGCCAAGAAGGCCGTCGCGAAGAAGACGGTGGCCCGCAAGGCGCCGGTGAAGAAGGCGGCTCCGGCCAAGAAGGCCGTCGCCAAGAAGACCGTCGCGAAGAAGACCGTCGCGAAGAAGACCGTCGCCCGCAAGGCGCCGGCCAAGAAGGCGACGCGTCGCTAGCCGTCACCCCACTCGGGTTGATCTGATCGGGGCGGCCCTTCGGGGCCGCCCCGTCGCGTCGGCGCCGACGCGCCGTGACGGTGATCCGCGACCTGTTCCTGGTGCCGGGTCCACAACGACTCGTTCACCACCGCGGCAGTGGTGATGAGACGCCCCACCAGGTAGGCCCAGAACAGCAACACGAGCGCGAACCCGATCGCGCCGTAGGTCTCGGTCTTGCTCTCGACCAGGTGCGCGATCCAGTACACGGTGACGAGGTGCATGAACTCGAGCCCCACTCCGAACACCACGGCGCCCGGGAGCAGCGCGCTCCAGGGAACGTCGGCGTGGGGAAGATGCCACGAGACGAACGTCCAGAGCACCACGGGGATGAGCACGTAGAGCAGCGTGGCGACCAGCCCGATGAGGAACGACTGGCCGCGGAGCACGCCGATCAGCGACGACAACGCGATGCCGAACATCACGATGCCGAGCAGCGAGACCACTGCCACCCACGAGCGGCGGGGCTTGGCGGCACGCGTGTGCCACACCAGCGCGTGGACGATGCGCAGCACCTTGAGCAGCGCCCGCGTGGCGAGGAAGGTGGCGAAGCCCACCACCACGACGTAGAGCAGGCGCTCGGTGAAGCTCAGGTCGCCGACGCTCGAGAGGGCCTTGGCCACGATGCCGGTGATCCCCGCCTGGCGGGCGAGGTCCTGCGGGTCCTGGTCGGAGGCGCTGCTGCCGATGCCGAACACGCCCACGAGCAGGAACACGAACGGCACCATGAACATGAAGATGCGGAACGCGACGGCGCCGGCGAGCACGCCGCCACCGGCCGCGGTGTCGCGCTCGATCGTGCGCATGACCGAGTCGATGGCCGGCGACCGGGGGCGCGCCGCGTCGATGCGCGCCCGCGCGCGCTCCGACTGACGCACCACGCGCTCGCGCTCGAACGCGATGCGTTCCCGCGTCGACCGCGAGCCCGGCGCCCCGGCGTCGACGCCGCGTCGGACCCGGCGTCGGGTGCGGATCGGGGCGTGGCGTCGTGGGGTCGGTCACTCGTACCGGGCGGTCAGCGCACCGAGCATCACCGACACGATGATCCCGAGCGGCAGGGCGCCCCAGTACGACACGTTGGAGCCCACGTTGCCGAGGAACAGCATGAGCAGCCAGGTGGCCGGGAACGTGCCGACGAGGAACACGACGATGGCGACGAGCAGAGCCTTGAACATGGGCACCTCGGGATTCGACGGTCAGGCTGATGACAGCTTGGCCGCGGTGACGGCGCGCGACGCGGCAATCGGTGCTGCCCGATCCGGCGCGTGCGTAGGCTCCTCCCCGTGGACGCCGGCCGATCCTTGACGCGCCCTGCGCGCCGCCGTGCCGGCCTCGTCGTCACTGCGGTCGTGCTCCTCACCCTCACGCTCACGGCCCTCGCGCTCGCGCCCACCGCCGGCGGTGCCGCGACCGCCTACGCGGGAGCCGACGCGGCCATGCGGGCCCGGATCCGCGCCGACCACCTCGACGGCGGTGCGCTCGTCGTCCGCCGCGGCGCGCAGGTGCTGCACGACGAGACGTTCGGCCGCTGGACCATGAAGACGGTCGTGCCCATCGCGTCGGCGAGCAAGTGGCTCACCGCCGCGACCCTCATGACCTTCGTCGACGAGGGCCGGCTGCGACTCGACGATCCGGTCTCCGCGTACCTTCCGGGTTTCGACGGCCCGAAGCAGGCGATCACGGTGCGCATGCTGCTGTCGCACACCCACGGTCTGGTGTCGCCCGGCTGTGAGGGTGGTTCCTCCACCACCCTCACCGGCTGCGCCCGCGAAGTGGCCGACGGTCCCGCGCCCGCGTGGCGACCCGGCACCGAGTTCCACTACGGCGGCACCGGATTCGTCGTCGCGGGCGCGATCGTCGAGCAGTTGAGCGGCACGTCGTTCGAGCAGGCGTTCGAGACGCGCGTCGCGGCACCGACGGGGATGACGGCGACGGCGTTCGACGGGTCGATCTCGCCGCGGGGACGCCACCGCAAGGCGTCCACCCGCAACCCCGCGCCGGCGGCGTCGGCGGTGTCGAGCACCGCCGACTACACGCGGTTCGTGGCGATGCTCGCCGCGGGCGGCACGGCTGCGGGCCACCGGGTGCTCAGCGAGGCGTCGGTGGCCGAGATCGAACGCGACCAGGTGGCCGGGATCGACACGAGCGACGACGGCGCGGTGCAGATCACCGGGATCCCCACCTACGGCCTCGGCGTGTGGCGCGACGAGGTGTCGTCCGCCGACGCCATCCGGGTGGTGAGCGGGAGCGGCGCACTGGGCTTCTACCCGTGGATCGACCGCGTGCACGGCACCTACGGCATCGTCGCGGTCGACGACGGCAGCGGACCCGAGCACGCGGTGCCCCGGTCGCAACGGATCGCGCAGCAGTGCTGGACCGCGGCCGCGGCCACGTCGGACCCCTGAGCCCGCCACCACACGACAGACTGGCGCCATGGTCTACGACGAGCATCTCGCCGAGCGGGTGCGCGAGCTCACCGGCTCCGCCGAGGCGGTCACCGAGCTGCGCATGTTCGGCGGCTGGGGCGTCACGCTGCACGGCAACCTCGCGGTCGGCGTGCTCGGCGACGACCTCATCGTGCGGGTCGGCCCCGACGCCTACGACGCAGCACTGGCGCGACCGGGCGCGCGGCCCTTCGACATCACCGGTCGGGCGATGCGCGGCTGGGTGTTCGTCGACGGCGAGACGGTGCGCACGCGCCGCGTCCTCACCCGTTGGGTGGGCGAGGGCGTCGCGTTCGCGCAGTCGTTGCCGCCCAAGGCAGCCGCCTCACGGCGTCGCCGCACGCCGCGGCAGCGAACGCGTTGACGCTCCGCTCAGCCGTCGAACACGAACCGGCGCAGGCCGACGCCCGGCAGGAGCCGACCGAACTGCAATCCGGGGAAGTGGGCGGCCGACACCGCGATGCCGCTGCCCTCGAGCTCACGGGCGTAGGCCTCGCGCACCCGGTTCGCGGCCTCCTGGTCGACGTCGACGATCATGTTGAACTCCTCGTCCTGGAGCTCGAGCGGGCAGTGGATCATGTCGCCGAGCAGCATCGCCCGCTCCGTCCCCGACGACAGCACCACCACGCTGCTCCCCGGGGTGTGGCCGGGGGTGAGCCGCACGTCGAAGCCCGGGAAGAGCGTGCAGTCCGCGTCCCAGGTCTCGATCCGGTCGCCGACCGGGGCGAGGCGCTCCGGCGCGGCCGGCGCCTGGTACACGACGGTCGTCATCGCCTCCTGCTCGTTGCTCGGCAGGAAGAAGTCGAGGTCGGCGCGCGCGCAGCGGATGGTGGCGTTCGGGAAGAACGGCGCGCCGTCGGTCGCCACCCAGCCGATGTGGTCGAAGTGGAGGTGGCTGCACACGACGTCGGTCACCTCGTCCGGCTCCACGCCGAGCGCCCGCAGCGACGACGGAAGGTTCCCGCGCTCGATGCGGGTCGCACCGAAGTGGTCGGCGATCGCCACGATCTGCTCCCGCCCCATCCCCTGCGCGAGGAAGCCGGCGACGATCGGGTCGTCGGTGTCGTCGGGATCGATCACGAGGGGCTGGAACCCACCGGGCGGCTCCGGCCCGATGCCCGCGTCGACGAGCACCACGCGATCGCCCGTCCGCACCAGGAAGCCACCCGCGGTGCTGATCACCGTGCCATCGGCTTCGAACATGCCGTGTTGCTCGCGCCAGGCCTCGGACTCCGCATCGGGCAACGGCTTGGTCGCGGGGAGGCGCGACCGGATGGTGCCGTCGAGCACGGGCAGGATCTCGATGTCGCCGATCTTCACGATGCGCTCCCTCCGGTTCGACGAGGGTGCACGGCCGTCACCCAGCGCGCCCAGGTGTCGATCCGCTGCCAGAACAGCTCGCGGGTCCCGGCGAAGTTGTGCATGTGGGCCATGCGAGGACACACGAAGAGGTCGACCGAGGCGGCACTGAGATAGGCACGCGGCTCGCCCTTCGGATCGACCACGCCGTCGCGCTCGCCCATCGCGACCAGCACCGGCACGTCGATCGCCGCGGCCTCGGTGGCGACGACCCCGGGCGTGGTGACCGACGCCACGATCACCGGGAGGTAGCCCTCGGCGTTCCAGCGTCCGATCGCCGCGGCCGCCGGGTCGACGTCGTCGTAGTGGAAGACCCACGAGATCGCCTCGAGGAAGTCGAACTCCCGGGCCGCCTCCGCCGCCGCGACCACCTGGGCGGCGTTGAGCACCGCGGCCTCGTCGTCGTAGCGGGCGTGACGCGGGATCCAGGGCAGCACCAGGGGCGGGAACCCCGGCCGGGTCGCCGCCGACGTGTGCACCGCGCTGTAGCCGAGGACGCCGATGCCGTCGTAGGTGCGATGCCGGGCCTGTTGCGCGATCAGCAGCGCGCCGCCCATCGACTGGCCGATGCCGAGCACCACGGGGTCGGCGACCGGCGGCAGGTCGGCGATGCAGCGTCCCCGCCGCGAGGCGCGCGAGCACCTCGGTGTCGGCCGCGTGGGCCGCGGCGGTGAGCGTGGCGTGGTCGAGCCGACCCGGATCGTGATGGGTGCTGCTCGCGCCGACGCCGAGGTGGTCGACCGAGACGAACACCCAGCCACGGGCCGCGTGCCACGCGGCCTGCGCCCCGCTCGCGGGACCGGGGAGGTCGTCGGTGAAGTAGTGGCGGGTGAACCCCGCGCCCGGTCGGGCGAAGCACACCACGGGCGGGTCGGCGAGGCGATCGGGCGCGGGCAGCGTGGACGGTGGCGACGATCGTGGCGGGCTCCCCCAGCCCAGCGGCGTCGCCGACGTCGAGCTCGAGGTCGAAGGACCACACGTCGGACATGGCGGTCATCTTCGCGGATTCGCTCAGTTGCCGCACCCGGCTCCGGCCGGCGGCTCGGGACCGAGGAGCTGGGCCACCACGCGATCGGCGAGGCCCGCGCTGCGGCCGCGCCGTCCGGTCGCGAGGCGCAGCAGGAACAACCCCGGGCCCGCATCGGCGAGGATGTCGACGTCGGTGGTGGGCGGCAGCTCGCCCCGCTCGACGGCGCGGCGCAGCAGCCTCCGCATCCGTTCCCGACGGGCGAGTGCGAAGCGCCGGTCGAACGCGGCGGCGAGGTCGGGGTGGCGCAGCCGTTCCGCGGTCATCGCCACCATGAGGTCGCCGTCGAAGCCGTCCATCGCGGCCTCGATCCCCCGCAGGTAGCGCCGGAGATCGCTGCGCACGTCACCGGTGTCCTCGATCGGCAGCTCGGCGAACGTGTGGCGGTCGATCGCCTCGGCCACGAGCTCGGCCTTGGTGGACCAGCGCCGGTAGATGGTGGCCTTGCCGACGCCCGAACGCGCCGCGACCCGGTCGACGGTCATGGCGCCGTATCCCGAGGCGACGAACTCGTGGAGCGCGGCGTCGAGGATGGCGCGGGTGGCCTCCTCCGAACGGGGACGACCCGCGCGAACGTGTGGTCGGCGCGTCGGTGGTGGGCGCGTCAGCGGTGCTCACGCTGGTACTCCCGTTCGTACTCGCGCTCCTCGGTGAAGTCGGCGAGCGCCTCGCCGGGCAGCACGTCGACGCCGGTGATCCCGATCGGGACCCGGTCGGCCGCGGTCGCGTGCTCGACCCCCGGCTCCGCGGCGCGGGCGGGCAGCCAGATCAGCACCACGATCACGCCGAACGCCAGGATCGCGAAGGCGACGAACATCGAGACGTGCATGCTCGACACGAAGCTCTCGCGCGCCGCGTCGGCGATCCGGGCGGCCTGCGCGCCGGGCGCCGTGCGCGCCGTTCCCAACGCGGCGCCCAAGGAGTCCTCGGCGCGGGCGAGCAGCCGCGGCCCGACCGAGCCCGGCCAGCGCCGCGTGCATCTTCGATCCGAAGAGCGACGAGACGATCGAGCCGAGCAGGGCGACCCCGAGCGCGCCACCCACCTGGCGGGTCGTGTCGTTCATGGCCGAACCGACGCCGGCCTTCGCCCGTGGCAGCGAGCCCATGATCGACTCGGTCGACGGCGCCATCACGTTCGACAGCCCCAGGCCGAGCGGGAGCGTGATGGCGACGACGACCCACAGCGGGGAGTCCACCTGGAACAGCGTCATCAGCAACGTCGCCGACGCCGCGAGGGCCATCCCCGCGGCGACCACCCGCTTGGTGCCGAAGCGCACGACCAGCTTCGGCGAGCGGGGCGCGAACACGACCATCACCGCGGCCATCGGCACCATGGCCGCGCCCGCCTCCACCGCCGAGTACCCGAGCACGAGCTGGAGGTACTGGGTGAAGAGGAACACCACGCCGAAGAGCGCGAGGTAGGTGAGGGTGATCGCCGCGCTCGCGGCCGAGAAGCGGCGGTTCTCGAAGATGCGCAGGTCGAGCATCGGGTTGGGACAGCGCAGCTCCCACACGAAGAACAGTCCGAGCATCACGAACGCGAGCGCGAACGCGCCGATCACGCTGGTCGAGGTCCACCCGTTGCTCGGACCCTCGATGATCGCCCACACCAGGGCCACCAACCCGACGATCGACAGCAGCGACCCCAGCGGGTCGAGCTTCGGTGCGCTCGGGTCGCGTGACTCGGGCACGAGGAAGTACGCCCAGCACCAGCGCGGTGACGACGACGGGCATGTTCACGAGGAACACGGCCCCCCACGAGAAGTGCTCGATGAGCAGACCGCCGAGCAGCGGGCCGAGGCCGACCCCGATCGCGGCCACTCCGGCCCAGGCTCCGATCGCCTTCGCGCGCTCGTGAGGGTCGGTGAAGATGTTGGTGATCAACGACAGGGTCGCGGGCATGATGCACGCGGCGCCGACACCCATGAGCGCGCGGGCGCCGATGAGCACCCCGGCCGACGACGCGGTCGCGGCCACGATCGACCCCGCGCCGAAGAGCGCGAGCCCGATGTTGAGGAAGCGCAGCCGCCCGAACCGGTCGCCGAGCGCGCCCGCGGTGAGCAGCAGTCCCGCGAACACGAGGATGTACACGTCGACGATCCACTGCAGCTCGCTGGCCGACGCGCCGAGGCCGCCGGCCGCGGTCGGCCGGGCCAGGGTGGGCAGGGCCACGTTGAGGATCGAGTTGTCGATGCCGATGATCGTGAGCGTGAGGCAGAGCACGATCAGCGCGTACCAACGCCGGCCGTGCGCGTACTCGGGATCACGCAGTCGTTCCCGCACGAGATGGTCCTTCCCGTCGGCGTCCGCCCTGGGGGACGGCGACGACCGACGACTTCTGGAACTGGACCGTATCGTAATCGCGCCGAGGGCTGCGGACCCGGGAATTTCCGCGCTCGGCGCGGATTGCGCGACGATCCCCCGCCGATCATGATGAGCGGCCACTCTCACGCGGCCCAGGAACGGCCTGGTCGCGGCGACCACGGGGGAACCATGGCCGACACCACCAGCGATCTCGACCCGCGCGTGCAGGAGCTGCTGGACAAGCAGGCGATCCGCGAGGCGATCTTCCGCTACTGCCGCGGCGTCGACCGCGGCGATGCCGAGCTCGTGACCTCCGCCTACCACCCCGACGCGATCGACGACCGCGGCCACGTCGCCTACACGGGCGAGACGATCGGCGAGGGCATGGTGGGCGCGATGCTCCAGCAGATGGCGATGACCAGCCACCACATCACGGGGCAGACCATCGTGGTGCACGGCGACACCGCGGCCGCGGAGTCGTACACCCTCGGCATCCACTCGCCGAACACGCCCGATGGCGCGAAGCGAATGATCAGCTCGGGGCGCTCCTTCGACAAGCTCGAGAAGCGCGACGGCGAGTGGCGCATCATCGAGCGCCGCCAGGTCACCGACATGGTGCGCATGTTCTCGCTGGACGACGAGGTCACCCTCGGCCCGAGCGTGGCCACGCGCGACCGCACCGACCCCTCCTACGCGCTGCTGGAGGGCTGACCCACCGATCGACGCACTGATCGCGGGCCGGCCGAACGGATCGGCCGGCCCGCGTCGGCGCTACGGAAGGACGACCCGCAGGTGCGAGTAGCCGCGCACACCGGGCGCGTAGCCCATCTCGCTCTGCTCGAGGTCGACGTCCCACTCGGGGAAGCGCTTGAGCAGCTCGTCGAGCGCGACCCGCCCCTCGAGGCGGGCCAGCGACGCACCCAGGCAGAAGTGCGGCCCGTACCCGAACGTGAGGTGGTGGCCGATCTTGCGGTGGATGTCGTAACGGTCCGGGTCCTCGAACTCCCGCTCGTCACGCCCCGCCGATCCGGCACAGCAGAGGAAGGCCGAACCCCGCGGCACCACCTGGCCGTGGATCTCGACGTCGCTCGCGACCCAGCGGGCGATCTGGGTGGACGACGGCTCGATAGCGCAGCGCCTCCTCGACCGCGTTCGGGATCAGTGACGGGTCGGCGACCAGCTCCCGGCGGGCGTCGGGGTTGTCGGCGAGCACCTTGGCCGTCCAGCCGATCAGGCGGTTGGTGGTGTGGTTCCCCGCGCCCGGCGATCACCGCGAGGTACACCAGCGCCTCTTCCCGGGTGAGGGTGCGCCGCACGCCCTGCTCGTCGTCGAACTCGGTGGTGATCAGGCGGGTGATGACGTCGTCGCGCGGGTTGGCGATGCGCTCGTCGAGCCACTCGCCGTAGAAGTCGCCGGTGGGGAAGCCGTCGTAGGCGGTCTGCTCGCCGGGCTTGGTGTTCATCCCCTCCTCGACGTGGTCGAAGACCCGCTGCTGGTCCTCCTCGGGGATGCCGAGCAGCATCCCGAACACGCGCATCGGCACGAATTCGGCGAACTCGGTGACGAAGTCGAACGAGCTGCGACCCTCCAGCTCCTCGAGCCGCTGCGCGCAGTAGTCGCGCACCGTCGGGCTCGATGGCCAGCATCGCCCGCGGCGTGAACACGCGCGACAGCACCTGCCGGTGGACGGTGTGGCTCGGGTCCTGCTCGTGGATGAGCGTGCCCGGCGGCATCTCGATGTCGGACTTGATGATGTCGAGGAGCACGCCCTTCTCGCTCGAGAAGGTCTCCTTGTCGACCAGCGCGGCCTCGACGTCGGCGAAGCGCGTGACCGCCCAGAAGTCGTACTGCTCGTTGTAGTAGATCGGCGCCTCGTCGCGCAGACGCTTGAAGGACGGGTACGGGTCGGCGAGGATCTCGCGGTCGTACGGGTCGTAGTAGACGTCGGCACCGGTGGTGGTGACTGCCATGGTGTTCCCCCTGTCGTGTGGTGGCGAGCTTACGGAATGTGGACTGGCAGCGAGGCGTAGCCGCGCACTCCCGGCGACGACCCGAGGCGGGCCCGGTCGAGGTCGACCTCCCACTCCGGGAAGTGGTCGAGCAGCTCGTCGAGCGCGACCCGTCCCTCGAGGCGGGCCAGCGCGGCGCCGAGGCAGAAGTGCGCGCCGTAGGCGAACGTGAGGTGGTGCCCGATCTTGCGGTGGATGTCGAACCGGTCGGGGTCGGGGAACACCCGCTCGTCGCGATTGGCCGAACCGACGACGCACAGGAAGGCGCTGCCTGCAGGAACGGTCTGCCCGTGGAGCTCCACATCGGTGACCGACCCAGCGGGCGATCTGGGTGGTCGACGGCTCGTAGCGCAGGATCTCCTCGATCGCGTTCGGGACCAGCGACCGGTCCTGGTGGATCTCCCGGCGAGCATCGGGGTGATCGGCGAGCACCTTGCCGATCCAACCGATCAGGCGGTTCGTCGTGTGGTTCCCCGCCCCCGCGATGACCAAGAGGTACATCAGCGCCTCGTCGCGCGTGAGCGTGCGTCGCACCCCGTGCTCGTCGTCGAACTCGGTCGTGATCAGGCGCGTGATGAGATCGTCGCCCGGGTTCGAGTACCGGTGGTCGATGAACTCCTCGTAGAACTCGGCGCCGAGGTCGTCGCCTTCGTCGTGCTCCGGGGCCTTCCCCGGTTCGGCGTTCATGCGTTCCTCGACGTGCGCCCGTACCCGCTCCTGGTCCTCCTCGGGGATGCCGAGCAGCATGCCGAACACGCGCATCGGCACATACTGCGCGAAGTCCACGACGAGGTCGAACGAGTCACGGCCGGCCAACTCGTCGAGACGCGCCGCACAGAATTCTCGGACCTTGGGTTCGATCGCGAGCATCGCCTTGGGCGTGAACACCCGCGAGAGCAACTGCCGATGGATGTCGTGCGGCGCGCCGTCCTCCATCACCAACGTGCCCGGCGGCCAGTCGATCTTCGCCTGCACCATGTCGAGGTTGGTGCCGTAGCGGTTGAGGAAGCGCGCCTTGTCGAGGAGGACCTGCTCGACGTCGGCGAAGCGGCTCACCGCCCAGAAGTCGTACTCCTCGTTGCGGTAGAGCGGCGCTTCCTCGCGCAGGCGGCGGAACGCGGGGTACGGATCGGCCAGGAGATCCTCGTCGTAGGGATCCCAGGAGACCTCGTCGGTGGTGGTGACACTCGCCATCGCTCGGTCCCCCCTCTATCGGTGCTGTTCCGGCGCGCACTAGCGCACGAACACCGGCAGCGAGTCGTAGCCGCGCACCCCGGTCGACGACCCGAGCACCACGTGCTCGCGGTCGAGCTCCCACTCGGGGAAGCGGTTGAGCACCTCGTCGAGCGCGACCCGCCCCTCGAGGCGGGCGAGCGACGCGCCGAGGCAGAAGTGCGGCCCGTACCCGAAGGTGAGGTGATGGCCCATCTGGCGGCGGATGTCGAAGCGGTCGGGGTCGGGGAACTCCCGCTCGTCGCGGTTGGCCGAGCCGACCAGGCAGAGCATGGCGCTGCCCGCGGGCACGGTCTGCCCGTAGTACTCGACGTCGGTGGCGACGTAGCGGGCGATCTGGGTGGACGAACCCTCGAACCGCAGGATCTCCTCGATCGCGTTCGGGATCAGCGAGCGGTCGGCCGCGATCTCGGCCCGGGCGTCGGGGAAGTCGGCGAGCAGCTTGCCGGTCCAGCCGATCAGCCGGTTCGTGGTGTGGTTGCCCGCGCCCGCGACGACGGTGAGGTACACCAGCGCCTCGTCACGGGTGAGCGTGCGCCGCACGCCGTGCTCGTCGTCGAACTCGGTGGTGACCAGCCGCGTGATGAGGTCGTCGCCGGGGTGCTCGACGCGGTGGTCGAGGTACTCGCCGTAGAAGCCGGCGATCACCATCTCGGCGCCGTACTCGGCCGGCTTGCCCGGTTCGGTGTGCAGCGATTCCTCCACGTGGGCCCGTACGCGCTCCTGCTCGTCGTCGGGAAGGCCGAGCAACATGCCGAACACCCGCATCGGGATGTACGCGGCGAAGTCGGTGACGAAGTCGAAGGAATCGCGGTCGGCGAGCTCGGCGAGGCGGTTCGCGCAGAACTCGCGCACCTGGGGTTCGAGCGCGAGCATCGCCCGCGGTGTGAACACCCGCGACAGGAGCTGGCGGTGGATGGTGTGGCTGGGCTCGATCTCGTGGATCAGCGTGCCCGGCGGCATCACGATGTTCGCCTGGATCATCTCGAGGATGACCCCGCGCTCGCTGCTGTAAGGTGGCGCGGTCGACGAGCGCGGCTTCCACGTCGGCGAAGCGGCTCAGCGCGTAGAAGTCGTACTTCTCGTTGTAGTAGAGCGGCGCCTCGTCGCGCAGCCGCTTGAACGCCGGCGCGGGGTTCTCCATGATCACCCGGTCGTACGGGTCGTAGTAGACCTCGTGCTCCATCGCCACCGATGACAACTGCGCTCCCCTCGACCGGAGCGGAAACGTCGTTTCCGCAGGTCGCAACCTAGTGAGGACTCCCCGTCGCAGGCAAGGACGCGGGGCTACCCGGTGCCGTCGCGCCGGTTGATTCGATCGGTGACCCCCTGTACCTCGTCGTGCACCGATTCGGGCACCGAGAACGCACCGAGGTCCTCGATCTCGGCGAGATGGGCGGCGATGTCGTCGGGGCCGGCCACGACGTCGGCGTCGCTGAGCCACCCGTCGGTCACCCCGATGAACACGCGGGCATAGCGCCCCCCGCCGGCCGAGAAGGCCTCACCGTTCACCGTGCAGTCGCGGCTGGCGAGATAGGTCGGCAGCCCGACGACCCGTTCGGGCGTCGAGCCCGGCGGGTGGGCGCCCCCGCCCCCCGACTCCGCGAACTCGGCCATGAACTCCGCGGTCGGCGGCGGCTGGTAGCGCTTGCCGCCCTTGGCCATCGGCAACAGGCAGTTGGCGAAGATGCCGTGCTCCGCTCCTTCCAACGCGAGGGCGCGGCCGAGGCCGAGCAGCCCGGCCTTCGCCGCCGCGTAGTTCGAGCCCCACCGGCGGCCGAAGGCTCCGGCCCCGGAGCTGCAGAGCACGATCCGGCCGTAGCCCTTCTCGATCATCAGCGGCCACAACGGTTGCACAACGAAGAACGCGCCGCGGAGGTGGACGTCGAGCACCGGGTCGAGCTGGTCGGCGGTCATGTGCTGGACCAGCACGTGGCGCCAGTCACCGGCGTAGTGGAGCAGCGCGTCGACGGTGCCGAACGCGTCGAGGGCGAGGTCGACCAACGCGGCACCACCCTCGGGTGTGGTGATGGAGTCGTACGACGCCACCGCGCGCCCGCCCTCGGCGGTGATCGCGGCGACCACCTCGTCGGCCAGCGGTCCGTCGGGCATCCCGACTCCGCCCACGTCGTTCACGACCACCGCGCCACCGCGCCGGGCGATCTCGAGCGCCTGGGCCCGTCCGAGCCCCCCGCCGCCCCCGGTGATCACCACGACCTGCCCCTCGAACGAAATCGTCATTCCCTGCTCCGTTGCTCGTGTTGACGGCGTTGCCCGCGCCCGCATCGCGGGCTCGACTCGACAACGACCACCGCATCTTCCAAGATCCGTACCGCCAACGCCACACCGCAGGACCGGGGGGAACCACCATGGCGAACCGTGGACTACCGCGTCGTGTCGTCCGACTCGCACGTGATCGAGCCGCACGACCTCTGGCAGCAGCGGCTCCCCGCGCAGTACCGCGACCGCGCCCCGCGCCTCACCCGTGAGGAGCACAGCGACGTCCTGCTCTGCGACGACGTCCCCATGCCGCCCGTCGGCCTGCTCGCCGGCTGCTACCGGGCCGACGGCGACCAGCGCCGCGAGGGGCGCTGGGACGAGGACGTCCCCGTCGCCGCCTACGACGCCGACGTGCGCCTGACGGAGATCGCGCGCGACGGCGTCGACGCCGAGGTGCTCTACCCCACCCTCGGGATGCGCCTCTTCCCCATCGAGGATCGCGAGTACCTCTGGGCCCTGTTCCGCGCGTACAACGACTGGCTCGCGCAGGACTTCTGTGCGGTGCACCCCGACCGCTTCTTCGGGATCGCGATGATCGACCCCGAGGACGTCGACCTC
The DNA here is from genome assembly GCA_963782705.1 of uncultured Actinomycetes bacterium. Classification (GTDB taxonomy): domain Bacteria; phylum Actinomycetota; class Acidimicrobiia; order IMCC26256; family DASPTH01; genus CAVRGQ01. The sequence continues at coordinate 85,975 of CAWAKX010000013.1, forward strand.
GCCATCGCCGAGATCACCCGGGCCCGCGAGCTCGGTCTCGTGGGCTTCATGGTGCCGATGTACTGCGGCGAGATCCCCTACTACGACGCGCACTTCGATCCGCTGTGGGCCGCGGCGGTCGACCTGCAGATGCCGGTCAACCTGCACCTCACCACGAGCCGGGCGAACACGAGCCGCTACGGCAAGACGCTCCCCTCACTCGGCTCGATGATGCTCGGCGCCGCGGGCATCCAGACCATCCTCCTCGACTTCATCGCCTACGGGCTCTTCGACCGCTTCCCCGAGCTGCGGGTGGTGTCGGCGGAGAACGACGCGGGCTGGGCCACCCACGTGATGGAGGCGGCCGACTACAGCTGGCACCGCATCTACCACTTCGACGGCGTGAAGTCGGCGGAGGAGCCGAGCCACTACTTCCACGAGAACATCAAGCTCACGTTCATGCGCGACCGCGCCGCCATCCTCGGCCGGGAGATCATCGGCACCGAGCCCTTGATGTGGGGCAACGACTACCCGCACACCGTGAGCACCTGGCCGAACTCGCAGGCGCTGCTCGAGCGCCACCTCCACGACCAGCCCGACGAGGTGCGCGACGCGGTCGTCTGCGGCAACGTGCGCGCCCTCTACGGCTTCTAGTCCCGTGCTCGACCTCGTCATCCGCGGCGGTGAGGTCGTCGACGGCACCGGCGCGCCGCGCCGCGGCGCCGACGTGGGGGTGCGCGACGGCCGCGTCGTCGCCGTGGGCACGGTCGACGAGCCGGCGCGCGAGACGATCGACGCCGACGGCGCGATCGTGGCGCCCGGCTTCGTCGACGCCCACACCCACTACGACGCGCAGGTGTGCTGGGATCCCGGTCTCGCGCCGTCGACGTTGCACGGCATCACGACCGTCATCGCGGGCAACTGCGGGTTCACCCTGGCCCCGGTGACACCCGACGGCGGTCCCGAGTACCTGATGCGCATGTTGTCGCGCGTCGAGGGGATGCCCCTCGCGTCGTTGGAGCAGGGCCTCGACTGGAGCTGGCAGTCGACGGCGGACTACTTCGACCGGGTGGACGGGCGGGTCGCGCCCAACATCGGCTTCTTCGTCGGCCACTCGACGCTGCGGCGCTGCGTGCTCGGCGCGGCGGCGACCGAACGGGCGGCCACGCCCGACGAGATCGCGGCCATGAGCGCACTGCTGCGCGAGGGACTGGCCGCCGGTGGGCTCGGGTTCTCGTCGAGCCTGGCCGAGGCGCACTCCGACGCCGACGGGAACCCCGTGCCCTCACGGCACGCGACGCCCGACGAGCTGCTCACGTTGGCCGCGGTCTGCGGCGAGTTCCCCGGCACCGTGCTCGGCCTGGCGCCGCACACGAGTGGCTCCACCTTCCCCGAACCGGTGGTCGAGCTCATGATCGAGCTGTCGGCGCACGCGGCGCGACCGTTGCTGTGGAACATCCTGCGCGCGGGCGCGGCGAACGCCGACGAGGTCGCGGCCAAGCTCACCATCGGGCCCCGCGCCGCGGACGCCGGCGCGGAGCTCACCGGTCTCACCCTGCCCGTGCCCGGGGCGACCCGCCTGAGCTTCGCGAGCGGCTACGTGCTCGACATGATCCCGGGCTGGGAGCAGGTGATGACCGGCCCGGTCGACGAACGGCGGCGGCAGCTCGCCGACCCCGCGCGCCGCGCCGAGCTCGGCCGGCTCGCGGCGCGCCCCGGGCCGCGCGCCAACCTCGGCGACTGGGGTCGCTACGTGCTCCACGAGTGCTTCACCGACGACACCCGCCGGTACGAAGGGCAGAGCGTCGCCGACGTCGCCCGCCGGGACGGGCGCGATCCGTTCGAGGTGCTCGTGGCCATCGCGCTGGCCGACGACCTCCGCACCAACTTCGGGCCGCCGGTGGCCACCGACACCGCCGCCGACTGGGAGGTGCGGACCCGCGCGATGCGCGACCCCCACATGCTCATCGGCGCCTCCGACGCCGGCGCGCACCTCGACATGGTCGACTCGTTCGCCTACACGACCCAGCTGCTCGCCCGCGCGGTGCGCGAGTACGGCGTGATGGGCATCGAGGAGCTCGTGCACCTCCTCACGCAGGCCCCGGCCGGCCGGTTCGGCCTGGTCGACCGCGGCGTGCTGCGACCCGGCGCGTGGGCCGACGTCGTGGTGTTCGACGAGGCGACGGTCGGGTGCGGCGCGGTGCACACCCGCGACGACCTGCCCGGCGGCGCGACCCGCCTGTTCGCGGAGAGCACCGGCATCACCCACGTGCTGGTGAACGGCGCCCCGATCGTGGAGCGCGGGACACCCACCGGGCGGACGCCGGGACGCGTCCTGCGGTCGGGTCGCGACACCCCCGCTTCCCTCTCCGCTTGACGCTTCCTCGTCAGAAGAGGAAGTGTCGCGGGAGGCGATCTCCAGGAGGATGTCGGCGAGGGCCTCGGGCTCGGAGATCATCACCTCGTGGTTGGTGTCGATCTCCCAGAAGCGCTCCGCGGCGCGGGCGGCGTCGAGGATGTCGGCGGGGATGTTGGCGACGCTGTCGCGACACACGATCTGGTAGGCGGGGATGGTCGCGAGCCGCGCCGGATCCTCGATGTGCAGCGGCTGCTCGAAGCACTTCATCGGGAACGCGGTGAGGCGCCCGGCCATCCAGGCCTGCTCGTCGGGGTCGGTCACCCCGAAGTAGGGCCCCCCGTCGGGCGTGGGGAGCAACACCAGCTCCACCCCGTCGACCACCGTGCCGTACCGGCGCAGCAGGTCGACGCTCTCGCCCACGCCGTCGAGCACCGACGCGCCGTTCGCCACGTGCGCGGCGTCGAGGTACACCAGGCCGCGCACCCGCTCGGGCTCCCGGTCGGCCGCGCCGGAGATCACCGGGCCGCCGTAGCTGTGGCCCACGAGGATCGCGTCGTCGAGGCGCTCGTAGCGCAACACGTTCACCAGGTCGGAGATGTGGAGGTCGAGATCGACCCGTTCGTCGAGCAGGTGGACCCGCTCCCCCATCCCGGTCAACGTCGGGCGTGAACACCTCGTGACCCGCGGCGCGCAGCCGGGGGGCGACGAGCCCCCAGCACCACCCACCGTGTCCTGCTCCGTGCACGAGAACGAACGTGGCCATGGGGGCGGATCGTACCCATGCCGCCGCGGCCGCGCGGCGCTCCGGCCACGCGGGGCATCGGCTGCGGGTGTACGGCGAACCGGTCTACGATCGGCGCCTGCGCGCGCCCGGCCGGGCGGCCGACCATCTTCATCTTCCGGGAGTTCCGCCAATGACCATGACCGGCACCGACGTCTACTGGGACATGTACGACCGCGACATCTACGCGTCGCCGTACGAGACGTTCCGGCGGCTCCGCAACGACGCGCCCGTCTACTACAACGAGAAGCTCAACTTCTACGCGCTGAGCCGCCACGAAGACCTGGCCCGCGTGCTGCCCGACCGCGAGACCTTCATCTCCGGCAAGGGGATGAGCTTCAACGTCATCAGCAAGGACCTCCAGATGCCGCCGGGCCTCTTCATCAACGAGGACGCCCCCATGCACACGATGCACCGCAGCATCGTGTCGCGCCTCTTCACCCCCCGCGCGGTCGGCGGACTCGAGCCGCAGATCCGCTCGCTCTGCGCGGAGATCGTCGAGGGTCTGGTGGGCCGCGACTCCTTCGACTTCATGCGCGACTTCTCCCTGCAGCTCCCCGTGCAGGTGATCGGCATGCTCGTGGGCGTGCCGAAGAAGGACCAGGCCGACCTGCTCGCCATCTTCCAGAAGAACCTGCACGAGCCGGATCCCGAGAAGGCGCTCATCGACGGCATCCTCGAGTCGGCCGCGTGGTTCAACGACTACCTCGACTGGCGCGAGAAGAACCCGGTCGACGACATCATGTCCCAGCTCATGAAGTTCGAGTTCGAGGACTACGAGACCGGCGAGCAGCGCGTGCTGCGCCGCGACGAGATCGTCACCTACCTCACGCTCATCACCACCGCGGGCAGCGACACCACCGCCACCGCGATCTCGTGGGCCGGCGACCTGCTCAGCCGCAACCCCGACCAGCGCGCCGAGCTGGTGGCCGACCCGGCGCTGATCCCCCAGGCGGTCGAAGAGGTGTTGCGGTGCGAGCCGCCGTCGTACCACTTCTGCCGCTGGAGCACGAAGGACACCGAGTTCCACGGGCAGGTCATCCCCGCGGAGAGCATCGTGGTGGTGATCCCGCCCGCCGCCAACCGCGACGAGCGGGTGTGGGAGGACGCCGACGTCTTCGACATCCACCGCGAGCCGCAGCAGCACTTCGCGTTCAGCTTCGGGCCGCACTACTGCCTGGGCGCCAACCTGGCCCGCATCGAGGCCCGCATCGCGCTGGAGACGATCCTGCCGCGGATCCCCGAGTGGACGTGCGACTTCGAGAACGCCACGCTCACCACCGGGTGCGACACCCGCGGCTGGTCGAGCCTCCCCGTCTCGATTCCCTGACCGGGCTCACGTCGTCGGGCCGACCGGCCTCACGTCGGCGGCTCGACCGCGATCGACACCTTCACGCCGCCGGGGCCCGTCCCCGCGACGCCACCGAGCGCGACGGTGGAGTTGCCGCCGTCGACGTGGAGGGTCTGGCCGGTCACGTAGCGGCCCATGTCGGACACGAGGTAGAGCACCCCGTTGCTGATGTCGATCGGATCGACGCTCATGATCGGCAGCGCGTGGTTGAACTCGCTCGACATGAGCTCGCCCTCCGTCGTCGCCCACTCCATGTAGCGCTCGTCGCGCCCGAGGGGCGTCTCGGTGGTGGTGGGGTGGATGGTGTTCACGCGGATGTTGTGACGCCCGAGCCGTCCGGCGTACGAGCGCATGAGGCCGACGATGCCGTGCTTGGCGGCGGTGTAGGCGTCGAAGCCGCCGTCGAAGTTGGTGGTGGACACCCGCGTGCCCGCGGTCGACGCGGTGATCACGATCGCCCCGCCGCGATCGGCCTCGATCATCGGCGGCACGGTGACCTGCAGCGTGTTCCACACGCCGGTGAGACACACGTCGAGCGTGTCGTCCCAGGATTCGATCGAACGCTCGTAGGGCGCGGCCTGGTAGTTGGAGATCCCCGCGTTGGCGAGCACGATGTCGACCCGCCCGAACTCGGCGAGCCCCTCGTCGAGTGCGGCGCGCAACTGGTCCTGGCTGCGGACGTCGGCCTTCACGCCCACCATGCGCCGGCCGGTCTTCTCCACGAGCAGCACCGTCTCGGCGAGGTCCTCCTCGCTGGCGAGCGGGTAGTTGCACGTGTCGATGTCGGCGCAGAGATCGACGCCGATGATGTCGGCGCCCTCCTCGGCGAGCAGCACGGCGTGCGACCGGCCCTGACCCCGTGCCGCGCCGGTGATGTACGCGACCTTGCCGTCGAGCTTGCCCATGGCGCTCCCCCCTCGTGTCCGGTGCGTCGTTCGGTGCACTGTTCCACTCGTCCGCGGGACACGCAAGGCGGACTGGGATCAGACTGGCGCGGGACACGGCTCTCGTGCTTGTCCACCCCCGTGAGCGACCACCCCGATGTTCCGGGGTCGGGTGTGGATCTTCGGCGACGACATCAACACCGACCTCGTGATCCCGGCCTTCGCCCAGTACCTCACCGCCGAGGAGATGGCGCCGCACTGCTTCTCGGCGAACCGTCCCGGCTGGGTCGACGAGATGTCGCCGGGCGACGTGATCGTCGCCGGTCAGAACTTCGGCGTGGGCTCGGCCCGCAACATCGGCGCGGTGTTCCGCGTGCTCGGGATCTCGGGCATCGTGGCCGAGTCGTTCAACGGGCTCGCGATGCGCGGCTGCCTGAACGAAGGACTGCCGATCCTCGCCTGCCCCGGCGTGCGCGCCGCGTTCACGGAGGGCGACGAGGCCGAGGTCGCCTGGTGCGACGGGCTGGTCACCAACCGCACCACTGGCGCGACGGTGCAGGGTCGCCCGGTGCCGCCTCCGTTGCAGGACATCGCGCTCCACGGCGGGATCGAGGCGATCCTCCGCGCGGAGGGCTTCCTCCGGGCCTAGGTGGGCATCACGTCGCCAGGGTCATCCCGGCGCCGCTTCGTCGTCGGCGTTCCTCGGCGGTGATGCGCAGAAGGTCGAGCCCATCAGGCTGATTCGGGTTGCGGTCGGGCACGTACTCCCCGTGCGGCAATGTCACCCGAGCCCCGAGCATGTGACACTTCTGCACGCCCTGACCGGCAGAAGTGTCACATGCTCGCTGAACTGCGGTTCCGCGGAACCGCTGCTCGTTCACCCCAGCGTGCCGTCACCCAGCGGGCGCACGCCATCTCAGTGCACGCGAGGCCGATA
>CAWAKX010000014.1:0-115525 GCA_963782705.1 uncultured Actinomycetes bacterium
CCGACGACGACGCCGGGGCGCGGATCGTCGGCCTGCTCGCCGATCTGCTGGCCAGCCGGCAAGCGGCCGCCGACCGGGTGGTGGTGTCGTGCTTCGACCTCCGGGTGGTCGATCGGATGGTCGCCCTGCCCGGAGCGCCCGAGACCGCGTTCCTCTCCACCTTCGGCCTCGACCCGCTCGACGCGCTGGCGATCGCCGCCGACCACGGTCACCGCGGGCTGCACCCTGACGTCGGGCTGCTCGGCGGCGACGTCGCGGCACGCCTGGTCGAGCGGGCGCACGGCCTCGGCCTGGTGGTGCGGCCGTGGACGGTGAACGACCCGGCCGACCTCGCCCGCCTCGGGCACGCTCGGGGTCGACGCGGTGATCAGCGACGACCCGCTCGCGGCACGCGCCACGCTGGGAGCCTGACGCTCAGGGCGTGACGAGCGAGAGGCAGTCGGGTTCGTGGCGCACGTCGAGGTGTTCCGTGGTCCCGAGGTAGTCGCCGTCGACCTGCCACGGGAACGGTGCGGGCGCGCTGATCTCCAACGCCGTCACACCACCGAGCTGGGTCACGTCGGGCGACGAGGCGAGGAAGCGTCCCGAGCTCACCGCGGAGCTCACGGCCCGCCCGACGAGGGCCAGTCGCAGGTGGTGCAGCACCGTGACCGCGAGCACCGCGTCGTCGAGCGACGCGTCGGGCGAGATGGTCATGCGCCGATGGCCGACGTAGGTGTACGGGTCGGCGTTCGACACCACCACGTAAGGGCCGGCGGCCGACACGCCGGCCGCCGCGTCGCCGACCCGCACGCGGATCGCACTCGCCCGGTCGTAGCGACGCAGCCACGTGTCGGAGGCGGTGAGCACGAACGCAGGGTGGGCGAAGTGACGCTTCAGGTACGAATGTTGCTCCATGCGGTCGATGACCGCGGCGTCGAAGCCGGCGCCGAGGTGGAACACGAATCGTCGCCAGTCGTCACCGTTTGCGCGGGCGGAGCCGAGGCCCACACGCTGCACCCGGGCCCACGTCGAGCGCGCCGAGCAGCGTCCGCGCCGCGTCGACCGCGTCGTCGTGCATGCCGAGCGCCCGGGCGAACACGTTGGTGGAGCCACCGGGCAGCACCACCGAGCGCGGTCGTGGTCCCGGCGAGCCCGTCGGCCACCTCGTTGAGCGTGCCGTCGCCGCCGAGCTCGAACACCACGTCGGCGCCACTCTCGGCGGCCTCACGGGCGAGGGTGATGGCGTGGCCGCGGTGCATCGTCTCGCGGACGGTGAGCTCGTGCCGCTGCGACAGCAGCGCTTCGAGCGACACCCGGGCCCGCGTGGTGACCGAGGAGGCCGCAGGGTTGACGACCAGGACGACCCGCACGGCGGCGAACCCTAGCCCCCGGCCTGCACCACGCGGCCGCCCCGTCCGATGGGCGGGCCGCACGATCCGGCCGTACGATCCGATCGTGTCCACCCCGTCGGCGCTCGACGCGCTCACCGCGGAGATCGTCGAGTGCCAGCGCGTGCCCCCGCCTGGTGGAGTGGCGCGAGACCGTCGCCCGCGAGAAGCGCGCCACGTACCGCGACGAGGACTACTGGGGCCGGCCGGCGCCGGGGTTCGGCGACCCCGCCGCCCGGGTGCTGGTGGCCGGGCTCGCGCCCGGCCCACGGGGCCAACCGCACCGGCCGGGTGTTCACCGGCGACCGGTCCGGCGACTGGCTCTTCGCCGCGCTGCACCGGGCCGGGTTCGCCAACCAGCCCACCTCCACCGGGATCGACGACGGGCTGCAGCTCACCGACGCCTACGTGGTGGCCGCGGTGCGCTCCGCGCCGCCCGCCAACCGCCCCACGCCCGCCGAACGCGACCGCTGCCTGCCGTTCCTGGCCCGGGAGCTCGAGCTGCTCACGGCGGTGTCGGTGATCGTGGTGCTCGGCGGGTTCGCCTGGGACACGCTCGCCCGCCTGCTCGCCGACACCGGATCACCGCTCCCGAGCCCCCGGCCCCGCTTCGGGCACGGCGCCGAGGTGCCCACCGCGACGGGCCACGCTCGTCGGCTGCTACCACCCGAGCCAACAGAACACCTTCACCGGCCGACTCACCGAGCCGATGCTCGACGACGTGTTTCGGCGGGCCCGCGAGCTCGCCCGCGCACTACCCTCGGGCCGATGAGCCGCCTGTTGGAGGGTGTGTACGTCGCCCTCGTCACCCCTTCGCGCCCGATGGCAGCGTCGCCCTCGACGCGGTCGAACGGCTGTGCCACGAATCCTTCGACGCGGGCGTGGCGGGCATCGTCGCGCTCGGCACCACCGGCGAGTCGTCGGCGCTGAGCGGCGAGGAGCAGCAGGGGGTCGTCGACGCGTCCGCGCGCGGGTGTGCGCGGCGCGCGACGGGCAGCTGATCGTCGGCGCGGGCACCAACAGCACCGCGAAGACGATCGAGACCGTCGACCAGCTCGCGGGCACCCCCGCGCTGGCGGCCGCGCTCGTGGTCGTGCCGTATTACGTGCGGCCCTCCGAGGCCGGCATCGTCGCGCACTTTCGCGCGGTGGCCGACGCCAGCCCGGTGCCGGTCGTCGTCTACAACATCCCGGTCCGCACCGGTCGCAACCTCGGCCCGGCGGGCATGCTCGAGCTCGCCGCGCACCCGAACATCGTGGGCGTGAAGCAGGCCGTCGGCGCGCTCGACGTCGACACTCTCGAGATCCTCGCCGGCGCGCCCAGCGACTTCTCGGTGCTCGGCGGCGACGACGCCTTCTTCTTCCCGACCGTGCTGATGGGCGGCGCCGGGTGCATCTCCGCCGCCGCGCACCTCTGCACCGAACGCTTCGTCGCGATGATCGAGTGCGGGTTCGCGGGCAAGGTCGACGACGGCCGCGCCCACGCCGAGGCGCTGTTCCCGGTGGCCCAGGCCGGCTTCGCCGAGCCCAACCCGTCGGTGTTCAAGGGCGTGCTGCACGCCCAGGGCCGCATCCCCACCCCCGACCTGCGGCTCCCGCTGCTCGCGGCCTCCCAGGGTGCGGTCGAGCGCGCATTGGCCGCCGTCGCGCCGCGTCATGACGTCATGAGCGGCGACACCCGGTGACGTCGGTTCGCCAGCAACGGGTGCAGGCCCGCGCCCACGAGCGGCGTTGGGTGATCCTGGCCGTTCTGTGCTTCAGCCTGCTCGTCATCGTGCTCGACAACACGGTGTTGAACGTCGCCATCCCGTCCATCGTGAGCGATCTCCGGGCCAGCAACAGCGACCTGCAGTGGATGGTCGACGGCTACGTGCTGGTGTTCGCCGGCCTCCTGCTCACCGCCGGTGCGCTGGGCGACCGCTTCGGGCGGGTCGGCGCGCTGCAGTTCGGCTTCGTCGTGTTCGGCGTCGGTTCCGTGGCCGCGGCGATGTCCGACAGCTCGACGCAGCTCATCGCCACGCGGGCGTTCATGGGCATCGGCGGCGCCTTCATCATGCCGGCGACGCTGTCGATCATCACCGTGGTGTTCCCGGTCGAGGAACGGGGCAAGGCCATCGGCCTGTGGTCGGCCACCGCGGGGCTGGCCGGCGTGCTCGGGCCGCTGCTCGGCGGGTTCCTGGTCGAGAACTTCTCCTGGCACGCGGTGTTCCTCATCAACGTCCCGATCGTCGTGCTCGGGCTGGTGGCCGGTGTGTTCCTCATCCCCACGTCGAGGGATCCCGCCGCGCCCAGGGTGGATCCGGTGGGGGCGATCCTGTCGATCGCCGGCATCGTGGCGCTGCTCTACGGGATCATCGAGGCACCCCAGCAGGGCTGGTCCGACCCGACGATCCTCGGCGCCATCGCCCTGGGCCTGACGATCCTCGGTGTGTTCCTCGCGTGGGAGCTGCACTCCGACCACCCGATGCTCGACATCCGGTTCTTCCGGAACGCCCGCTTCAGCGCCGCGAGCTTCGCGATGATGCTCGTGTTCTTCTCACTGCTCGGCTTCGCGTTCCTCGTCACGCAGTACTTCCAGTTCGTGCTGGGGTACTCGCCGGTGAAGACGGGTCTCGCGTTCCTCCCCGCCGCGGTGGCCATGATCATCCTCGCCCCGATGAGCGCGCGCTTCGTGCGCCGATTCGGGTCCAAGATCATCGTGAGCCTCGGACTGGTGGTCACGAGCCTCGGCATCGGCCTCGTCGCGACCGTCCAGGTCGACTCGTCGTACCTCGAGGTCCTGGGCCCGATGGTGCTGATGATGATGGGCGTGGCGATCACGATGGCCCCGGCCACCGAGTCGATCATGGGCTCGCTGCCCCTCGGCAAGGCCGGGGTGGGCTCAGCAGTCAACGACACCACCGCGAGCTCGGTGGGGCGCTCGGCGTCGCGATCGTCGGCAGCCTGCTCACGTCCGTGTACGCGGCCAAGATGGGCGACTTCCTCGCGGGGAAGCCGATCCCCACGCCGGTGAAGGGCCAGATCGAGCATTCGCTCGGGATCGCGTTGGGCGTCGGCTCCAAGGCTGTGGAATCCGGTCAGCGCGCGTTCGGCGAGCTGCTCATGGCGACGGCCAAGTCGGCCTACGTCGACGGCATGCACGTGGGGTTGCTCGTGTCGGCCGCGGTCGCGCTGGTGGGCGCGGTGGTGGCGTTCCTCTGGCTCCCGGCCCGGGCCGCCCACGGCACGGAGCAGACCCCGGCGTTCGACTCGCCGGTCGACGAACCGGCCGGTGACGAACCGGTCGGCGACGTCAGCGGGAGCGCAGCAGCTCCGCGACCTGGAACGCCAGATCCAGCGACTGCCGAGCGTTGAGGCGCGGGTCGCAGCTCGTCTCGTAGCGCTGCTCCAGGTGGTCGCCGAGCACCTCCCGGCTGCCGCCCAGGCACTCGGTGACGTTCTCGCCGGTGAGCTCCACGTGCACGCCACCGGGCCACACGTCGGCGACGTCGCAGGCGGCGAAGAAGCCGTGGAGCTCGCGCATCACGTCGCCGAAGTCGCGCGTCTTGTAGCCGCTCGCGTGCTGGTAGGTGTTGCCGTGCATCGGGTCGCACACCCACACCACGGGATGACCGGAGAGCTGCACCGCACGCAGCAGCGGGGGCAGGGCCTCTCCGATGCGATCGGCGCCCATGCGGCTCACGAGGGTGAGACGGCCAGGTTGGCGGGCGGGATCGAGGCGGTCGCACAGCGCCACCACCTCCTCGGGGGCGGTGGTCGGGCCGAGCTTCACGCCGATCGGGTTCTGCACGCCGGCGAGGAACTCCACGTGCGCGCCGTCGAGCTGACGGGTGCGATCGCCGACCCACACGAAGTGGGCGGAGCAGTCGTACCACTCGTCGGTGAGGCTGTCGCGGCGGGTGAGCGCCTCCTCGTAGCCGAGGATGAGCGCCTCGTGTGACGTGTAGACGTCGACCTCGTGGAGCTGGTGCTCGTTGGCGAGGTCGATGCCGCACGCGGCCATGAACCGCAACGCGCGGTCGATCTCCTCGGCGAGCAGGTTGTAGCGCTGGCCCTCGGGGCTCTCGTCGACGTACTCGAGGTTCCACACGTGCCGACGCGCGACAGGTCGGCAAAGCCGCCCTTGGCGAAGGCGCGCACCAGGTTCAGCGTGGACGCCGCCTGGTGGTAGGCGCGCATCAGCCGCTGCGGGTCGGGCCGGCGGGCCGCCGCCTCGAACGCGAAGTCGTTCACCATGTCGCCGCGGAACGACGGGAGCTCGATGCCGTCGCGCGTCTCGGTGGGAGAGGAGCGGGGCTTGGCGAACTGGCCGGCGATCCGGCCGATCTTCACCGTGGGCACGCCGCTGCCGTAGGTGAGGACGACGGCCATCTGGAGGATGACCTTCAGCTTGTCGCGGATCGCGTTGGCGCTGAACGCGTCGAACGACTCGGCGCAGTCGCCGGCCTGCAGCACGAAGCCGCGCCGATCGTGCACCGCGGCGAGCGATTCGGTGAGGCTGCGGGCCTCCCCGGCGAACACGAGCGGGGGCACGGCGCGCAGCTCGTCGAGCACGACGTCGAGCTCCGCGGGATCCTCCCAGGCGGGCTGCTCGCGCGGCGTCGTGGTCGCGCCACGACGTGGGCGTCCACGTGCCGATCGGCACGACCGGGGCCCGCTCGTCGCGCGCCTCGGCCTGCGGGCCGCTCACAGGTACCCGCTCGGACCGGCCGGGCCGACGGCACCGGGGTCGAGCGCGCGCCGGCGGCGCATCTCGTCGAGCTGGCCCTGGGCCATGGCCTGCTGCGTGAACAGCGTGGCCTGGATGCCGTGGAACAGTCCCTCGAGCCACCCGACGAGTTGGGCCTGCGCGAGGCGCAGCTCCGACTCCGTCGGCGTGTCGCTGGTGAAGGGCAGGACGACCTCGGAGAGCTCCTGGCAGAGGTCGGGCGACAGCACGCCCTCGAGCTCCTCGAGCGACTTCTCGTGGATCTCGCGCAGTCGGCGACGACCGGCGTCGTCGAGCGGGGCGCGGCGCACCTCGTCGAGCATTCCCCGCACCATCGACGCGATGCGGATGAGCTTCGTGGGGCTGGTGATCTGCTCCTGCAGGTCCTCGTCGGTCGCGGCGCCGTCGGTTGCGACGCCGTCGGGTGACGCGCCGTCGGTGTGCACGAGCTCGGCCTGGACAGCGTGCGCGCTCGCCCGCCGGGGCGGTGTCGTCCTGCATGCCGCCGAGGATAGGGGCTCGCGGGGCACCCCCGCCCACCGAATCCGGCGGCGGCGCACGCGGCGCCGCGGGGCACATGGTGCACCCATTCGGCCCTCAGCGTGCAAGGATCGAGCCCGCCAGGGCGGATCGGGAGGAGAGGAGCGCGGGGAGCCGATGAGCGATCTTCCGGCCGGAACCGTGACGTTCCTCTTCACCGACCTCGAAGGGTCGACCCGCCTGTGGGAACAGTTCCCCGAGGCGATGCGCCGCGCTCGAGCGCCACGACGCCATCCTGCGTGACGCGGTGGAGGCGCACGGCGGGGTGATCGTGAAGACCACCGGCGACGGTCTGCACGCCGTGTTCACGACCGTGCTGAGCGGGGTCGAGACGGCGTTGACCGCCCAACGGGTGCTCGCCGCGGAACGCTGGCCCGAGGAGCCGGGCGAGTTGCGGGTCCGGATGGGACTGCACACGGGAGACGCGGTGCCCCGCGGCGACGATTACTACGGACCGGGGGTGAACCGAGCGGCCCGGGTCATGTCGGCCGGCAACGGCGGCCAGGTGCTGCTCTCGTTGGTGACGTCGGAGCTGGTGCGCGACTTCCTCCCCGAGGGCGCCGGCCTGCTCGACCTCGGGGAACACCGCCTGCCCGACATCGCCCGCCCGGAGCACCTGTACCAACTGACCGCGGGCGACCTCCGCAGCGACTTCCCGCCCCTGCGGACCCTCGACGCGATGCCGGGCAACCTGCCGCGACGCCTCGCGTCGTTCGTGGGGCGCGAACGCGAACGGGAGGCGATCGCCGACGCGATGGAGACCGCGCGTCTGGTGACGGTCACCGGCGTGGGCGGCGTGGGCAAGAGCCGCCTCGTGCTGCAGATCGCCGCCGACCGCGCCCGCCGCTATCCCGGCGGTGTCTGGCAGTGCGATCTGGGCACCGTCGACAATCGCGACGACCTCGACGCGTTGCTCCTCGAGACCTTCGAGGTGCCCGACCGTTCGGGTATGACGCCACTCGACGCGGTGTGCGACACGCTCCGCTCCCGCCGGCTGCTCCTCGTCCTCGACAACTGCGAGCACGTGCTCGACGAGACCCGCGACGTGGTCGACGTGTTGCTGGCCGAGTGCCCGGGCGTGCACCTCCTGGTCACGAGCCGCGAGGCGCTCGGCATGGCGGGGGAGCAGGCGTGGCCGCTGCGCGAGCTCGACGTGCCTCCCAAAGGCGCGACCTCGGTCGAAGCGGTGTCGGCGTCGTCGTCGGCGCGGCTCTTCGAGGAGCGTGCCCGCGCCGTGCAGCCCGGGTTCACGATCGATGTGAGCAACGCGGCGGACATCGGCGAGATCTGCCGGCGGCTCGACGGCATCCCGCTCGCGCTCGAGCTCGCGGCGGCGAGGGTCGCACTGATGTCGCCGGCCGACATCGCCGCGCGCCTCGACCAGCGCCTCGACCAGCGCTTCAACCTGCTCACCGGCGGCCGGCGCGGGGGAACGGAGCGCCACCAGACGCTGCGCGGCGCCATCGAGTGGTCCTACGAGATGCTCGACCCCCTGGAGCGCACGCTGTTCGAGCGGTTCAGTGTGTTCCCCGGCGGGTACGACGCCGAAGCCGGTGCGGCCGTGGGCACGATCGCGGGGATGGAACCCTGGGACGTGCTCGACGCGGGCGCGGGCCTGGTGGCCAAATCGCTCGTGGTCGCGGACGACTCGTCGGGCACCACGCGGTACCGCATGCTCGAGACCATCCGCACGTACACGCGTGAGCGGCTCGAGGAAGAGGGCGAGGTCGACGAGACGCTGCTGCGCCACGCGCTGCACTACGTGCGGTTCGCGGAGGAGGCCGGCCTCGCGTTGCTCGGCGCCGACGAGATCGCGTGGCGAGGGCGTGTGCGCATCGAGTTCGACAATCTGCGCGCCGCCCTGATCCGCTGTCTGCGGATCGGCACCGAGGAAGCGGTCGCACTCGCCATCCGCCTGATCGCCGCACTGTCGTTCGAGGCGCTCAACGACCCCCGCCTACGTATCGGTCATTGGGCCATGCACATGGTCGACCGTCTGGATGGAGCCACGCCGGCGCAACGCACCGCGATCCTGGCGGCTGCGGCGCTGCGGCTCGAGGAGAGCCGGGAGGGCGACGCCGAGCAGCGGTTGAGTCTCGCGAGGAGCGCGCTCGCCGACGGGGTGCCCGAGCACTGCCCGTCGGCGGTGCTCGCCTACATCGTCCTCGTGTCGGAGCAGATGCGCTCGGGCGACGTCGCGAACGCGGTCGCCACCCTCGACGAGGCGGTGGCGGCCCTGCCGCGCCGCGGGGAACGAGCCCACCGGTCTCTCGATGCTCCACGGTGCGGCGGCCAGCTTCCACACGATCCGGGGCGACCAGGCGGCGGCGCGGGTCGAGGCCGACCTCGCGCTCGAAGCGGCGCGACGCTCACGGAACCCGTCCACGCTCGCGAGCGCGCAGTTCTCGGTGGCGCTCGCGATGTGGGCCGAGGACCGGGTGGTGGCGGTGCGGGCCCTCGACGAGTCGATCCGCCTCGCCCAGGGCGGCGTGGCGGGTGGCC
The DNA here is from genome assembly GCA_963782705.1 of uncultured Actinomycetes bacterium. GTDB lineage: Bacteria > Actinomycetota > Acidimicrobiia > IMCC26256 > DASPTH01 > CAVRGQ01. Next base: position 9,120 of record CAWAKX010000014.1, read on the forward strand.
TGCTCGGGTACGCGCTCGGCCGCCGAGCGGTGCTGCGCGCCGACCGGCGCGACATCGAAGGCGCGGTGCGCGACGTGCGCGAGGCGATCCGCCAGGCCGGCGACCGCGGCGACCATCCCATGCTCAGCACCGCCATCGAGTCCGCGATGGCGGTGCTGGAAGCTGCGGGCCGGCCCGATGCCACGTTGGTGCTGGCCGGGTCGTTCCAGCAGATGGTCACGCAGTGGGCGGGCCGTACGCTCGACTTCGGCCTGGTCCGCGACCTCGACATGGTCGAGCGCGTCCGACACGCGCGCGGCGTGCTCGGCGAGGCGTCGGCCGCCGCGCAGGCGCGGGGCGCACCCTCGACCTCGAGGAGGCCGTGGCCTTCGCCCGCGCCGAGCTCGAGCACGTACAGGAAGCGCTCGCCGCCGAACCCGCGACCGCCACGGGCGGGGCCTGATCCGCCGTCGGGGGTCAGCCCTCGAGCGAGGCCTTCAGCGCCTCGAGGCCCTTCTGGTACGACTTGCCCATCATCTCGGTCGCCGCGTCGTCGACCTCGACGTCCCACGTGACGCGCGACCCGTCGCCTTCGGGGGTGATGGTGACCGTGGCGAGGTGCTGGTCGAACTTCAGGTCGCCGTCGCTGATCCCGTACGAGATCACGCAGGCTTCCTCGTCGCGCCCGTGGAGGTGTTCGACGACCCGCATCCCGAACATGGTGAGGACACGGTCGTCGCCCTCGAGCTCGCAGCTGTCCACGCCGGGCATCCAGCTCATGTCGCCGAAGTTGCCGACCACGGCCCAGACGTCGTCGACGGGGCGGTCGATGGTGATCTCCACCGCGTGCCTCACCCACGGGTGTCGCTCCTCGTGTCGCCGCCCGGCTCGGTCTCGGGCGTGGTGCCGGCGCACCCTACCGGGACGGACGGTGGTCAGCCCAGCGAGACCTGGACGACGTCGTCGACGACGCGGGTGGTGTAGGTGATGAGGGTGCCGGTCCACCCGTCGTCGCTCGGCAGCACGCACTGGCCGGTGGTGACGTCGAACATGGAGCCGTGCTCGGGACACCGGAGCAGCACCTTCCGGTGCAGCGGGAGACCGCCGAGCGGGGTGTTCTGATGGGGGCAGATGCTCTGGAACGCGCACCAGTTGCCGTCGGCGTTGGCGAGCGTGACCGGCGTGCCGTCGACGTCGACGGTCATGGTCTCGCCGGGCTCGAGGTAGTCGGCGGGCAGCGCGTCGACGAAGGTGTCCTCACTCATGCGGTGATGGTACGCGTCGACTGTCGCCGCGAGGTGCTGTCGGGTCACTCGCCGAGACGTTCCCGCACGGCCGGTCGGTCGACCAGCGCCGAGACGCCGGCGCCGCCCGGGTGCCCGAGGCCGATGCCGCCGTCGACCACGAGCGTGTGGCCGGTGGTGTAGCTCGCGAGGTCCGACAGCAGGAACAGCACCGCGGCCGCGACCTCCTCGGCGTCGCCCCGTCGGCGGAGCGGGATGGCGGCCGCGGCCTCGGCCCGGTCCGCGGCACCCGTCCGCGGCGTGCGTACCGACCCCAGCGACACCACGTTCACGCGGATGCCGTCGGGTCCCCATTCGAGCGCCATGGTGCGGCTGAACGCCTCGAGCCCCGACTTGGCCGCGGCGTAGGCGCCGAGGAGCGGCGTGCCTCGCGAGGCGCCCGACGAGACGTTGACGATGCTGCCGCTGAGCCCCGCGTCGAGCAGCGGGCGCGCGACCTCGCGACACGCGACGACCGCGTAGCGCAGGTTGCGGGCGACCACTCGATCGAACGCGGCCATGTCGTACTGCGCGGCGCGGTGGTAGTCGTCGTCGGTGTTGCCGCCGACCACGTTCACGAGGTGACGGATCGGCCCGACCGCGGCGGCGACGCGCGTGGATCGCGTCAGACGAGCGCGGCTTCGTCGGTGGCATCGGCCACGACGGCGACACATTCGGCGCCCGCGGCCTGCGCCCGGGCCACGGCGTCGTCCGCGTGATCCCGCAGGTTGGTGACCACCGCGAGGCGGCCACCCGCGGCCACCACGGCATCGGCCACCGCGGTGCCGATCCCTCCTCCGGCGCCGCCCACCACCAGGCACGCGCGTCCTTCGAGATCGATCGTCAGGTCCATGGCCCCGTCCTAGCGCAGATCCGACCGGCGCCGCCTACGCTCGTCGCGTCACGAACGCCGAACACAGGGGGACCCGTGGGCGTCACCACTCCGACCGACCTGGTCTACGACCCGTACGACCGCGAGACCGTCCGCCATCCCTATCCGCTGTTCCAGCGCCTGCGCGACGAGGCGCCGTTGTACTGGAACGAGGAGCACGAGTTCTTCGCGGTGAGCCGGTTCGACGACGTCGAACGCGCGCACGTCGACCGCGCCACGTACATCTCCAGCCGCGGCGTCACCTTGGGCATGCTGAAGTCGGGCTTCGAGATCCCGCCCGGCACGGTGATCTTCGAGGACCCGCCCACCCACACGATCCACCGCAAGCTGCTGTCGCGCATGTTCACCCCCCGGAGCATCGCGGAGCTCGAACCGCAGATCCGTCAACTCTGCGGCGAGTTCATGGACCCGCTGGTCGGCGCGGGCGGCTTCGACTGGATCGGCGACTTCGGGCGCGACATCCCCAGCATGGTCGTCGGGATGCTCATCGGGATCCCCGAGAGCGACATGGCCGCGATCCGCCAGCACTTCGAACGCGGTCGCGAGGCGGAGGGCCAGGAGTACGGCGGCGCCTCCCTCGACGGAGCGATCTTCTCGGACTACATCGACTGGCGCATCGAGCACCCGTCGGATGACATCATGACCCAGCTCCTCTACGCGGAGTTCGAGGGCGTCGACGGCGAGATGCGCAAGCTCACTCGCGAGGAGCTGCTCGCCTACGTGAACCTCATCGCCGCCGCGGGCAACGACACCACGCGCCTGCTCGTCGGCTGGACCGGCAGGCTGCTCTCCGACCATCCCGACCAGCGTCGTCTGCTGGTCGAGGACCCCACGCGGATCCCGGGCGCGATCGAGGAGATCCTGCGCTACGAGTCCCCGGCGCTGGTGTCGTGTCGGTATGTGGCACGCGACGTCGAGGTGCGCGGCGAGGTCGTCCCCGAGGGCGCCATCATGATGATGGTGCTCGCGTCGGCGAACCACGACGAACGGGTGTGGGACGATCCCGACCGCTTCGACGTGCTGCGTCAGCCCGGGCAGCACTTCACGTTCGGGTTCGGCGCCCACTACTGCCTTGGGCAGGCGCTCGCCCGGCTGCAGGGCCGGGTCGTGCTCGAAGAGGTGCTTCGACGGTGGCCGGAGTGGGAGCTCGACGAGGACGGTGCCGAGTTCCTCCAGATGGACACCGAGCTGCGCGGGTGGTCGGCGCTGCCCTGCTCGGTCGGTTGACTCGGCGACCGCGCTGACGTGACCGGTCCGCTCCAGGGAATCCGAGTCCTCGAGCTCGGCGGCATCGGGCCCGTGCCCTTCGCGGGGATGATGCTGGCCGACATGGGCGCCGAGGTGGTGCGCGTCCACCGGATCGACGCGGTCGAACGCGGCGTCGACCCGTTCGCGTCACCGGTGATGGACCGCGCCCGCCGCTCGGTCGGCCTCGACCTCAAGGCTCCCGCCGGCGTCGACTGCGCGCGGCGCCTGGCGTCGGCCTCCGACGTGGTGCTCGAGGGCTTCCGCCCCGGCGTGGTCGAGCGCATGGGATTGGGGCCCGACGAGTGTCTGGCCCGCAACCCGAAGGTCGTCTACGGCCGCATGACCGGGTGGGGCCAGGACGGCCCGCTCGCGCAGACGGCCGGCCACGACATCGACTACATCGCGGTGGCCGGCGTGCTCGCCCACATCGGACGGCGTGACGCGCCGCCCACGCCGCCGCTGAACCTGATCGGCGACTTCGGCGGGGGCGGCATGCTGCTCGCGTTCGGCGTGATGTGCGCGCTCTTCGAAGCGCAACGTTCGGGTGAGGGTCAGGTGGTCGACGCGGCGATGGTCGACGGCGCCGCGTTGCTGATGGCCATGATCTGGGGGCACAAGGCGCTCGGGCGGTGGACCGACGAACGCGGCGCGAACATCTACGACTCCGGTGCGCCCGACTACGACGTGTACGAGACGGCCGACGGCGAGTACGTGGCGTTCGGCGGCGCCGAACCCAAGTTCTTCGCGGAGCTGCTCAGCCGGCTCGGTCTCGACGCCGGGTCGCTCCCGGAGCAGTCCGACCGCGATGGCTGGCCCGTGCTCCACGACGCGATCGCCGCGGTGATCGCGACGCGCACCCGCGACGAGTGGTGCGAGGAGCTCGACGGCGCCGAGGTGTGCTTCGCGCCGGTGCTCCGCATGGACGAAGCGGTCCACCATCCGCACATCGCGGCTCGGGGAACGCTGGTCGAGCATCACGGCCTGGTGCAGCCGGCTCCCGCGCCGCGTCTCTCGCGTACGCCGGGCGCGCTCGGTGCGCCGATGCCCCGGCCCGGCGCCGACACCGACGCCGTGCTCGGGGAGTGGGGCTTCACGCCCGCGGACATCGCGGGGTTGCACGCGCCGGCGCGGCGGGCGATCGCCGGGCGCGACGACGCCCGGCCGTAGGCCCGGCCGGGCGTCGTGACGAACCGACGATCGGGTTCGGGTTACGCGTCGGCGTACTTGCCGACCTTGAGCGCCCGGGCGATGGTGCCGCCCATGATGAGCTCCTGGTCCTCCGCCGACAGCCCCGCGAGCACGTCGGCGTAGCCGAGCGGGTCGCCGAGGCCCTCGGGGTGGGGGAAGTCGGAACCGAACATCATCCGGTCGGCCGGGACGCCGAGCTCGATCAGGCCCTTGGGGTCGGGCTCGTGGAAGATGTGCACCCACACGTTGCGCCTGAACACCTCCATCGGGTCCTCGTCGAAGAGCATCGGCGCCGCGCTCGTAGGCCTCCTGCATGCGCTCGACGAAGTTCCAGACCCACGTGGCCCGGTACTCGACCGGCATGAACTTGAGCTTGGGGAACCGGGTGGCGAGACCGTGCCCGATGATCGACGCCATCGCGTCGTAGATCGGGAGCTTGTCGGAGGCCATCGCCCGGAACGCGCCGTGGTCGCCGGCCGAGAACGGGGTGAACTCGCGCGTGGTGCCTTCCCACTCGTTGAGGTAGCGCTGGTAGCCCGGGTCGCCGGAGTGCATGCCGACCACGAGGTCGAGCTCCTGGACCCGCTCCCAGAACGGGTCCCACTCCTGGCAGCGCGAACGACTTGCGCCCCTGCCACGTGGGCACGGGGGCGACGCGGATCAGGAAGATCTTGGCGCCGCGCTCGGCGATGTAGTCGAGCTCCCGGATGGCGACGTCGTTGCCGGCCGCGAGGCTGATGATCGGGGTGGCGTAGATCGCGTCGGAGTAGTTGTAGGTCCAGTGCTCGTGCATCCACTCGTTGAGCGCGTGGACGATCGTGACCGCGAGGTCGGGGTCGTCGGCGACCCGCTCCTCGAGCACGCTGGCGAGCGTGGGCCACAGCAGCGTGCGGTCGATCCCCATGTCCTTCATGAGCACGAGGCGCGGCTCGGGGTCGAAGAAGGCGTCGACGCTCGGCATGGCCTTGGGCTTCACGCCGCTGCCCGCGCCCGTGGCGCTCTCGCCGCGGTTCTCGACGTTCGCGCCGAAGCTGCCCGGCACCGCGACCCGCTCGAACGTGGGGTTCGGGATGTAGTTGCTGATGTTGTCGCGCACCGCGAGCTTGGTGCGGCCCTCGACGTCGATGTACTTGATGACGCCCTTGTACTGCTTGGGCAGGAACTTGGTGAGGGCGTCGCGGTTCTCGTACAGGTGGTTGTCGGCGTCGAACGTCTCGTAGGGAAGTCGGCGCTCACGGACGTAGATGAAGTCCTGGTCGGCCATGTGCGATGCTCCTCGTGCAGGCGTGCTGAAAGTTCGCTGGCGCAAGATCCGGGGCCAGGGTGCCAGAGCCCCCGCCCGGTGTCCACCCGTGAGCGTAGCGAGTTCGCGCCCGATTCCGGCATGGCGGAGTGCCTCTGCGCCCGGCCCTGTCCGCCGTCGGACTCGACAGTCCGGCGGGGGTCGCCGGTAGTCTCCGCTCCATGATCGAACCTGGGGGGGATCTCGAGGATCTCCGGATGGCGGTGCGCGCATGGTGCGCCGAGAACGTGCCGGGCGACTGGCGCCAGACCCTGCGGGGCGCCGACGAGGTCACGGTCAACGGTTGGCTCCGGGGATGGACCCGCACGCTGCAGGAGGGCGGCCTGATCGCCCCGCACCTGCCTCGGGAGTGGGGCGGTGGGTTCTCGATCCACGAGCAGGTCGTGATCTCCGAGGAGATGGCCCGCGGCGACGCGCCCCGCAACGGCCTCTACTACGTGGCGCTCTACAACGTCACGCCCACGCTGCTCCACAACGCCACCCCCGAGCAGATCGACCGCTGGGTCGGCGGCATCATGCGCGACGGCGACGTCTGGTGCCAGGGATTCTCCGAGCCCGACTCCGGCTCCGACCTCGCCAGCCTGCAGACACGCGCCGTGCGCGACGGCGACCACTACGTCATCAACGGCCAGAAGGTCTGGACCAGCCGGGCCAACCACGCCGACCGGTGCATGATCCTCGTGCGCACCGACCCGGAGGCGTCCAAGCACAAGGGCATCTCCTGCCTGGTCATGGACATGGACACGCCCGGGATCGACGCGCGCCCCATCCGGCAGGCCACCGGCGTCGCGGGGTTCTGCGAGCTCTTCCTCGACGACGTCGTCGTCCCCGCCGAGAACCTGGTGGGCGCCGAGAACAACGGCTGGGCCGTCGCGCAGGGCACCCTCGCGGCCGAGCGGGCGATCGCGATCCTCGACCTCACCGAGCGCATGCGCCGCAACGGCATCGAGGCCGCGCTGCGTGACGCGGCGGGCTGGGTGCTCGACGACGGCACGCCGGCGCTCGACGACCCCTCGGTGCGCGACCACTTCGCGGCGAGCGCGGCGGAGGTGGCCGCACTGCGGGCGTTGCTCAACGCGCTCATCGAGAACGTGATCAAGGGCGTCGACGTCGGTGGGACGTCGTCGATCATCAAGGTCTTCTACACCGAGGTCCTCGAGCGGTTCATGCGCGGCCTCACCGAGATCCGCGGCCTCGCGGGCCAGGAGGCCGAGCCCCTGCTCGACATCGCCGGCTGGGAGTCGGGCTACTGGATGATCGACTACATCGGCGCCACGGGCTGGCACACCGGCGGTGGCACGAGCGAGATCATGCGCAACGTGATCGCCGAGCGCTCGCTCGGACTTCCGCGCGAGGAGAGAGATGGCGCTGACCGACCAGGAACGCAACGACCTGCGCGACACCGCGCGCTCACTGCTCGCACGCGAGTCGTCGTCGGAGCGGGTGCGCTCGGCGATCGCATCCGAGCACGGGTTCGACCGTGCGCTGTGGGACCAGATGATCGAGCTGGGCTGGACGAGCGTCCACGTGCCCGAGCGCCTCGACGGCGGCGGCGCCGGCTACGGCGACCTCGCCGTGCTGCTGCACGAGCTCGGCCGCGCGATCACCCCGTCGCCCTTCCTCGCCAGCGCGGTGCTCGCCACGGGCGCGTTCCTGCTCGCCGGGAACGACGCGCTCGCCGACGAGGTGCTCCGCGCGCTCGTGTGGGGCGAGAAGCTGGGCACGGTCGCGTTCGCGAGTGCCGACGGCTCCTACGACGCCGCCCGCGCCACGATGGGCTGGCGCCCGGCCGACGGCGGCGTGGAGCTGAGCGGCGCGGCCGGCTTCGTGCTGGCCGCCGACGTCGCCGACGTGCTGGTGGTCGCGGCCCGGGCCGACGACGGCCGCGCGCTGCTCGCGGCCGTCGACGCCACGGCCGACGGCGTCACCATCCACGACACCCCGCTCGTCGACGCCACCCGGCGCGCCTCGCGGGTCGAGCTGAGCGGCGTGAAGGTCGCCGACGACCGGCTGCTCACCGAGCCGGGCGACGCGGCCGACGAGATCATCGGTCGTCTCGTCGCCCTCGGCGCGGTCGCCGCCGCCTGCGACGCCGCCGGCGCGGCCGACGAGATGCTCGACCGTTCCGTCGAGTACGCGAAGCAGCGGATGCAGTTCGGCAAGCCCATCGGGTCGTTCCAGGCGGTGAAGCACCACTGCGCCAACATGTCGATCGTGGTCGAGACGACCCGCGCCGCCAGCCAGGGCGCGGCCGCGGCCCTCGACACCGAGGACGCCGACGGGTGGACGCGCCACGGCGACCTCGTGGCGTCGTTCGTCGGCCCCCAGTGCCGCACCGCGTGCGCGCTCGCCGATGCGCGTGCACGGCGGCATCGGGTTCACCTGGGAGCACGACGCGCACCTCTACACCAAGCGCGCCACGCTCGACGAGCTGCTGTTCGGCACGGCGAAATGGCATCGCCGGCGCATCACCGATGATCTCGTCCGCGACCTCGGACTGGAAGAAGCGAGCACACGATGAGTGACGACAAGGCCACCTTCACCGGCAAGAAGCCGCGCGAGCTCAACGAGGAGACGATCGAGCTGGTGCGCCGGCGCATCGGCATCCCGATCAGCTTCTCGCCGCGTCAGCACAACGAGTACTCGTCGGTCGACTCCTTCCGGCACTTCGCGCTCGGGTGCGGCGACGACAACCCGCTCTACACCGACCGCGACTACGCCGAGGCGTCGCCGTGGGGCGCGCCGATCGCGCCGCCCCTCTACGCGTACAGCGCGGGGATCCGTCGCCCGTTCGAGCTCACCGACGCCGAGAAGGCCGAGCTCAAGGGCGGTGACCCGCTCGCCGGCATCGGCCAGTACATGTGCGGCGAGCGCTGGATCTTCCCGAAGCCGATCCGCGAAGGCGACGTGCTCTGGCTCACCCAGAGCCTGTTCTCCGCCGAGCTCAAGAAGAGCACCTTCGGCGCGGGTTCGGGCGCGCTGGTGTCGCACCGGGTCGCGTGGGAGGACGAGGGCGGCAGCCCGTCCGCCTACCGGTTCCTCGACTACTGGCACGCCGACCGCGAGAAGTCGGCGAAGGCCGGCACCAACAAGCAGCTCGAGCAGGCCTCCTTCACCGAGGAGGACGTCGAGCGCATCGAGGCCTGTTACGCGGCCGAGACGATCCGGGGCGCCACGCCGCGCTACGTCGACGAGGTGCAGGTCGGCGAGGAGCTCGGACCGATCGTGAAGGGCCCGCTCCTCGGCACCGAGATCCTGGCCTGGCACGTCGGCACGGGATGGGGCTTCTTCGGTGGCGGCGCGTCGCGCGTCGCCTACAAGAACCGCCAGCGGGTGCCGAAGTTCTACACGAAGAACGAGTTCGGGTTCCCCGACACCGCGCAGCGCTGCCACTGGGAAGACGAATGGGCGCAGCGCATGGGTCACCTCGCGGCCTACGACTACGGCATCATGCGCTCCACGTGGATGGGCAACCTCGTCACCAACTGGATGGGTGACGGCGCCTGGTTGTGGAAGTTCTCCACGTCGATCCGCAAGTTCAACTACCGCGGCGACGTGCACTTCGTCTCCGGCGTCGTGCGCGAGATCGACCGCGCCACGAACGCGGTCACCATCGACCTCTGGGGCGAGAACCAGCGCGGCACCCGCTCGTGTGAAGCGCGCGCCGTGGTCATCCTCCCGACGCGCGATGGCGCCACGGCGGAGATCCCGGCCTTCGACCCCGACGACATCCCCGAAGCCCAGGCCCCGTGAGCGAGGCCGCCGCGACCGGGACCGCTGCCACTGGGGCGGCCCGGCATCGAGCGGACTTCCTGCGAGGGCCTGCGGGTCCTCGAGCTCGGCGACGGGGTGGCCGGTGCGGCGGCGACCGCCATCCTCTGGGGGCTCGGCGCCGACGTGACCACCGTGGTCGACGCGCACAGCGTGCACCGGCGCGGGCGGCCTGCGGTCGACACCGACGACGGGCCGGTCAGCCTGCTCGCGGTCGAGCTCGACCGCGGCAAGCGACGCGTGCCCCTCGCCGACTGCGGCGACCTCGCCGCGCTCGAGGCCGCAGCTCGCCGAGGGGGCCTACGACCTCGTCGTCGCCGACCGGGTGGGCGGCGCGACCGGCCCCTCGGCCGCACTCGTCACCGCCGACGACCACGGCGCCTGGGTCGCCGGCCAGCGCCGCCCCGTGGGTGACCATCAGCGCCTTCGGGCTCACCGGTCCGCGCCGCGACGACGTCGCGACCGAGCTCACGTTGGGCGCCGCTGCCGGTCTGGTGGCGTCGGTGCGCGATCCGCGCACCGGCGCGCCCATGAAGCTCGGCGGGGTCCAGTCGCTGTTCAACTCCGGCCAGGTGGCCGCGCTGGCGTGCTGTCAGGCCCTCGACCTCGCGGCCGACGGTCCCGTGCACCTCGACGTGTCGGCGCAGGAAGCCGCGGTCGCCACCGGCCCGGTGCTCGACCTCGTCGCGCTGTTCTTCCAGACCGGCACGCTCGGCGGCGCGCAGCGCTACGGCGCGCCCGCGAGCTTCTACGCGTGCACCGACGGACTGGTCCGCATCTCGGCGATGGAGGACCACCAGTGGCGCGGCGTGGTGGCCGCGATGGGCAACCCCGACTGGGCCGAGCGGTTCACCGCCGTCGAGTCGCGCATCGAGGGCGCGGCGGAGATCAACGACCAGGTCGCCGCCTGGGCCGCGACCATGCCCAAGGAAGCGGCCGAGTCCACGCTGCAGGCCCACGGCGTCCCGGCCACCGCGATGTACTCGCCGGCCGAGCTGCTCGCGTCGCCGCAACTGCTCCACCGGGAGGCGTTCGACCCGTTGCCGCTCGCCGACGGTCGGGAGACCGTCGCGGTCGCGCCGCCGTTCCGCGTCGTGGCGGGCGGCAACCGCGATGCCGACGCGGGGGAGCGCCGGCGGCACGGGCTCCGGGGGCTGCGCGTCCTCGAAGCCGGCCACGTGCTCGCGGTGCCGCTCGCCGGCGCGCTCCTCGGCGCGCTGGGCGCGCGCGTCACCAAGCTCGAGGACCTGGGCCGCATCGACATGTACCGCCGCAACGGTCCCTACATCGACCGTGAGCCCGGCCTCGACCGCACCGCCTACTTCGCGTTCGCCAACCACTCGAAGACCAACGCCGTGCTGCGCGTCGAGGAGGAGCCCGACCGCCTCGTCGCGCTGCTCGACGACGCCGACGTGTTCCTCGAGAACCTCGGCGCCAAACGGGCGCGCACGCTGGGCGTCGCGGCGTCGGTCGCGCTCGACGCGCACCCGGGCGTGCTGGCGATCAGCTCCACCGGCTTCGGCCAGGACGGCCCCTACGCGTCGTACCGCGCCTACGCCTACAACATGCACGCCGCCGCGGCCCTCGGGTACCTCACCCGCAACGCCGACGGCGAGCCCGCCGACATCGACCTCGCGTGGGGCGACCTCGTGTCGGCCTACGCGGTGGCCACGATCGTCGCCGCGTGGGCGGTGGGCCCGGCGGGCAACCGCGGCGCGGGCCTCGACTACGCGATGGCGGACGCCATCGTGTCGCACTTCCCCGAGTTCCTCGCCGCGGCGAGCCTCGACCCCGCGAGCGACGCGTCGGTCGACCGGGCCAACGAGGTGTCGCCCTACGCGCCGAGCGGCGTCTACCCGGCGGGTGACGGCTGGGTGGCGCTCACCGTCGACGGCGACGTGCAGTTCGAGGCCCTGGCCACCGTGCTCGACGCGGCCCTCGACACGCCGTCGTTGCGCGCGCCGGAGTTCGCGACCGGCGAGTCGCGGTTCGGTCACCGGGGCGAGCTCGACGCGTTGATCGCCGCGGTCACCGCGGCGTGGGAGCCCGACGCGCTCGCCCGGGCGCTGCGCGCCGCCGGGGTCCCCGCGGAGCGGGTCGGCGCCGCGCCCGCGCTGATCGCCGACGAGCACCTCGCCGCCCGGGGGTTCTTCCCCGAGGTGGAGCATCCGCTCTGGGGCCGGCGTCGCCTGATCGGTGTGCCGTGGCGGCCGTACGGCGCCGGCGCCGCCCCGCTCGGCCCGCCGCCCATGCTCTCCGGGATGAGTGAACCGGGCGCAGAGGCATAGAGTCGCCACCGCGCCGGTCGTCGCTTGGACGGCGGCCCGGCGGACCCACACAGGGAGTGTCGAGACGTTGAGCGTGGATGACGAGCTGAAGGTCGAGCGACGTGGGCGCGTGCTCGTGGTCACCATCGATCGCCAGGACCGCCTGAACGCACTGAGCGACGGTGTGCACGTGGCGCTCACCGAGACCTGGCACGCGGCCAAGGCCGACCCCGAGCTGCGGGCGATCGTCATCACCGGCGCCGGCACCCGGGCGTTCTGCACCGGCATGGACCTCAAGGGCATCCAGGAGCGCGGCGGGTTCCGCGAGACCAAGGACGACGTCCACGAGGAGATGGACACCACGCCGATGGAATGCGACTGCTGGCTGCCCACGGTCGTGGCGGTCAACGGCGTGACCGCCGGCGCGGGCTTCCACTTCATCGCCGATGCCGACGTGGTGATCGCCTCGTCCACCGCCACCTTCACCGACACGCACGTGAGCGTCGGTCAGGTCACCGCGCTGGAGCCGATCACGCTCATGCCGCGCATCGGCCTCGGCAACGCCCTGCGGCTCGCGGTGCTCGGCAAGCACCTGCGCATGAACGCCGAGGAGGCCCTGCGCATCTCGCTCGTCGACGAGATCGTGGAGCCCGACCAGTTGCTCGACCGGGCCATCGAGCTGGCCGAGAAGATCGCCACGGGGTCGCCGGCCGCGATCGAGGCGTCGAAGCGGTCGATCCGCCAGGCGCTCGAGCTGCCGATGCGCGACGCCATGCAGTACGGCTGGGAGCTGCTCCTGGCCCACCGGGAGCACCCCGACGCCACGGAGGGGCCGCTCGCCTTCGCCGAGAAGAGGGAAGCGCAATGGCAGTGACCGAATCGGACACCGGCGGCGTCGACGTCGACGCGCTCACCGCCGAGGTCGAGGAATGGGTCCGCGGGCGACTGCCCGCGGAGTGGATCGACGCCATCGACCGCGACGACGCCGACGCGCTGTTCACGGCGCGTGAGCTGGTCGACGAGAAGCAGTGGTGGCTCGACCTGGCCGACAAGGGCTACATGACGCCCACCTGGCCGGTGGAGTACGGCGGTCTCGGCGTCTCCAACAAGGTCGGCGCCGCGGTGATGCGCACGCTCGGCACGTACAAGGTGCCGCGCACGAAGAACCCGATCGGCCTCGACCTCGCCGCGCCCGCGATCCTGCACTTCGGCAGCGACGAGGTGAAGGAGAAGTTCCTCCGGCGCATCGCCCGCCACGAGGACATCTGGTGCCAGCTCTTCTCCGAGCCCGGCGCCGGCTCCGACCTCGCGAGCATGGCCACGCGCGCGGTGCGCGACGGCGACGAGTGGATCGTCAACGGGCAGAAGGTCTGGACGAGCATGGGCGACATCTCGTCGTACGGCATCCTGCTCGCCCGCACCGATCCCGACGTGCCGAAGCGCCAGGGCATCTCGTTCTTCCTCATCGACATGCACCAGCCCGGCATCACCGTGCGCCCGCTCGTGCAGATCACCGGCGACGCCGAGTTCTGCGAGACCTTCCTCGACGACGCGCGGGTGCCCGACGCGTGGCGCCTCGGTGAGCTCAACGACGGCTGGAACGTGTCGAAGTTCGTGCTCGCCAACGAACGCAACGCGCTCGCGGGCAGCAGCCACGCGGTCGGCCGCACCGTCTCCGCGCTGGTGAAGCACCACGGAGCGATCACCGACCCCGCGATGCGCCAGCGCGTCGCGCAGGCGTGGATGAACGAGAAGGTGGCGTCGCTCACCGGGCAGCGTTCCGCCGCCCGCCGCAAGGCCGGCCAGGCCGGGCCCGAGGGCTCGGTGATGAAGCTCATGGTGAGCCAGAACGCGCAGGAGCTGCAGAACCTGGCGCTCGACCTCGAGGGTCCGCACGGCCAGGCCTACGACCCCGACGACCGCTGGTTGCGGAACACCGCATGGTCGTTCCTGCGCATCCGGTCGCGCAGCATCGCCGGTGGCACGTCGGAGGTGCAGCGCAACATCCTCGGCGAGCGGGTCCTCGGCCTGCCCCAGGAGCCCGATCCCTACCGCGGGATGCCCTGGTCCGAGGTGCCGCGGTCCTGATGAGCGACGACACGAACCCGCGGACCCTGGCCGAGATCGCGCTGCTGCGCACCCGGCAGGACCCGAGCACCCCGTACCTGCTCACCATCGCCGACGACGAGCCCTACGAGGTCTGCACGCGCTCCTACGGGCTGGTGGCGTCGCAGGCCGCCGCGCTGGCCCGGGCGCTGCGCGAGGCCGGGGTGGCCCCCGGCGACAACGTCGGGTGCTACCTCACCAACTCCCCGAGCTGGGTGGTGGCGTCGCTCGCGGTCTGGTGGAGCGGCGCGGTGGTCGCCGCGGTGGGCACGCTGCTCCCCGCGGTCGAGGCCGAGCGGCTCTTCGAGCTCGCCGACGTCTCCGTGGTCATCGCGCTGGAGGACGCGCCGGAGCTCCCCGACGCCTACACGGTGCTGCGCGTCGACCCCGACGGTCGGCTGCTCGGCGCCCCCGAGGTCGGCGACGACGAATGGCGCGCCGCCGCAGATGCCGGCGAGCTGCGGCTCCCCGCGGCCGACGACTTCGCGGTCGCGATCTTCACGTCGGGCACCACGGGGAAGCCCAAGGGCATCGTGCACAGCCACTTCGACATCGTCGAGGGCGCGCACCGCGTCGCCGCGGCCTACGCCCGCAACAGCGACTACCGGCCGCAGCCCGCGCCGCCGCACCTGGCGCCCGGTGTCATCTTCAACCCGTTCGGGCACATGGCCGGGATCTCCCGCCTGGCGTTCCGGATGTGGATCGGCCGCTCGTCGCTGCTCGTGCCCAAGTTCACCGTGGCCGCGGCCACGGCGCTGTTCTCGCGCTACGAGATGGACTCGCTGCAGCTCACGCCGGCGATGATCCACATGCTGGCCACCACCGAGGAGCCGCTCGAGCTGCGCGGCGTGAAGTACGTGACCTCGGGAACCGCGCCGTTGCCCACCGCGACGCGCGAGCGGTTCGAGACGCGCTACTCCGTCCCGATCATGCAGGCCTACGGCATGACCGAGACCGGGGCCGTGGCCCAGGAGCGCTACGACGACGTGATGGCCGGTCGGCGGGGCCCCGGTTCGGTCGGGCGCATCGCCGAGGGCATCGAGGTGAAGATCCTCCCGCTCGACGACGACCGTCCCGCGGGTGAGGGCGAGATCCTGGTGAAGACCGACGAGCTCACCGAGGAGTTCATCGGCGGCGACAAGGTGCCGCTCGACGACGAGGGCTGGTTCCACACCGGCGACGTCGGCCGCATCGACGACGGCATCCTGTACATCACCGGTCGCGTGCAGGAGAAGATCATCGTCGGCGGGTTCAACGTGTACCCGGCCGAGGTCGAGGAGCACCTGCGCCGGTCGCCGCTCGTCCACGAGGCGGTGGTGGTGTCGATCCCCGACGAGCGCCTCGGCGAGCTGCCCGTGGCCGGCATCGTGTGGGAAGGCGAGGCCGACGACGCCGCGGTGATCGCCGAGCTGCGCGGCGAGCTCGCGCACTACAAGGTGCCGCGCCACCTGTTCCCGCTCGACGACGTGCCCCGCACGCCCCGCGACAAGGTCGACCGCAAGCGCGCCGCCGAGCTGGCCCGCGAGGCGCTCGGCATCACCGACCCCGCCGACGACTGAGCCCCCCCCGTTTTGGCGCTCTCGCGCGATAGACGCGCGAGAAGCGCAAGAACGGGAAGGGGTGGGTCAGGCGGCGCCGACGGCGCGGAGGAGCTCGAACACGTCGTTGGGCCCGAGGGGCTGCGACCGGATCTCCGCGCCGAGGGGCGCGAGCGCGTCGGCCACCGCGTTGGCGAGCGCGGGCGGGCTGGCGATCGCACCACCCTCGCCCATGCCCTTGTGCCCACCGGCGTTGGTGGGGGCGTGGGTCTCGATGTGGCCGTACTCGATCGTGGGCACCTCGGACGGCGGTGGGCAGCAGGTAGTCCATGAAGGTGGTGGCGAGCGGGTTGCCGGCCTCGTCGTAGGGCAGGTGCTCGTAGAACACGCCACCGATGCCCTGCACGACGCCGCCGGCGATCTGACCCTCCACCACGTTGGGGTTGATCATCACGCCGCAGTCCTCGCTCACGACGTAGCGCAGGATCTCGACCTTGCCGGTGGCGCGGTCGACCTCGACCACGCAGATGTGGCACGCGTTCGACCACGTCACGAAGCCGTCGGGCTGGTAGCGCACCAGGTCCTCGAGGCCCAGGCCCTGGCCCGCCGGGATCGCGTGCGGCGAGAAGTGCGCGGTCTGCGCGATCTCCTGGAAGGTGAGGTGGCGGTCGGGCGAGCCGACCACCCGCACCTGGCTGTCGACGATCTCGAGGTCCTCGGGGGCGCACTCGAGGGACTGGGCCGCGATGGCCACGATGCGTCCGCGCACGAGCTTGGCCGCGTCGCGCGCCGAGCTGCCGGCGATGACCGCGGCGCGGCTGCCACCGGAGCCGCCCGACGGCGGGTTGACGTCGGTGTCGCCCTGGAGCACGCGCGACGCGTCGAGAAGTCGACCCCGAGCTCGTCGGCCACGATCTGCGCGAGCGTCGTCTCCACGCTCTGGCCGTTGCTGATCGAACTGGTGATGACGTCGACGGTGCCGCCCACGTTGACCCGCACCGTGGTCGCCTCGCTCGACATCGCGCCGAACGCCATCGCGGAGGGCTCGGCGAGCAGGGAGATGCCGATGCCGACCAGGCGACCCTCGGCGCGCCACTGCGCCTGCTGCGCGCGGAGCTCGTCGTACCCGATCATCTCGGCGGCCTGTTCGAGCGTGGCCGCCGCGGTCATCTGGTCGTAGGCCATCCCCGACGCCATGGTGTAGGGCATGTCGTCGTCGTGGAGCACGTTGCGACGACGCAGCTCCAGGGGGTCGATCCCGAGGTGCGCGGCGACGCGGTCGACCATCTGCTCGCGCACGACGGTCTCGATCATCCACGGTCCGCGGTACGCGCCGCGGCCGGTGGTGTTCGTGTGCACGGTGCGGCCGGTGCCCGCGTACTTCGCGACCTTGTAGGGCCCGGGGAAGAGCATGTTGGAGAAGATGAGGGTCTGACCGCCCGGCGCGGGGTACGAACCCGCGCTCTCGACGAAGTCGACGCGCATGGCGAGGAACCGGCCGTCGTCGTCGGTGGCGACGGTGACGGTGGCTTCGTCCTCGCGCGAGTGCGGCGAGCACAGGAGGTGCTCGCGGCGGTCCTCGATCCACTTCACCGGGCGGCCGAGGAGGAACGTGGCGATCACCGCGGCCAGCTCCTCGGTGGCCGGCCACATCTTGGAGCCGAAGGCGCCGCCCACGTCGGGCATGATCACGTGCACCTGGCTGGCGTCGAGCCCGAGCATCCGCGCGTACTGGCCCCGGACCCCGAACGGTCCCTGGGTCGACGCGTACACCGTGAGCTGTCGCACGAACGGGTCCCAGCTGGCGACGGTGCCGCGGGTCTCCATCGGCACGCACGCGTAGCGGTGCTGGCGGAAGGTCTCGGTGAGGGTGACGGGCGCGGCGGCGAGGTCGGCGTCGAGCACGCTCGGGTCACCGGCGGGGAGCTCCTCCACGTTCGACGTCGCGCCCGCGTGCACGATCGGGCGCGTCGGGCTCGAGGGCGCGGCGGTAGTCGACGACCGCGCTCCTCGACCTCGATGTCGATCACCACGAGCTCGAGCGCGTCCTCGGCGACGTAGCGGGACCGGGCGACGACCATGACGACCGGTTCGCCGACGAAGCGGACCGTCGCCGTCGGCGAGGAGGCTGAACGGCCGGTGCCCGGCGTGGTCGAGCTCCTGCTCCACGCGGTGGTCGAGCACCCGCGGGTTGAGGTCGGCGGCGGTGTACACCGCGACCACGCCCGGCAGCTCGCGGGCCGCGCTCACGTCGATCGCCACGATGCGGCCGCGGGCGACGTCGCTGCGGGCGAAGGCGGCGTGGAGCATCCCCGGGAGGGTGATGTCGTCGACGTAGCGGCCGTGACCGGTGAGGAACCGGGCGTCCTCCGAGCGGGCGACCCGCTGGCCCACGAAGCGGTGGCCGGCGCTGGTCTCGGGTGTCTCGGTCATGGTGGTCTCCCTCGGTGCCGAAGCGGGCCGCAGCCTAGGCTCCCGGCAGTCGTCGTGGCCCTCCCACCGGTGTGGAGGGCACATGAGGAGGCAGACGTGAAGCTCGAGGGACGGGTCGGAGTGGTCTTCGGGGCCGCGTCGGGGATCGGCGCGGCGTGCGCGCAGGCCCTGACCGCCGAGGGCGAGTCGGTGGTGGTCGCCGACGTGAACGAGGAGCGCGCCGCGCAGGTCATCGCCGGCATCGAGGCGGCCGGCGGCACCGCGTCGTTCGTGTTCACCGACATCACGGTCGAGGACCAGGTGCGCGACGCGATCAAGGCGGCCGTCGATCGCTACGGGCGGCTCGACACCGTGGTCACCAGCGCCGGCGCCCCCATCTCCGGCGGAATTGGCACCGCGCCATCGACATGTTCCTCAAGGGTCCCTACTACGCGTCGCTCCACTCGGTCGACGACCTGGAGCGCGCCGGCGGCGGCACGCTGATCCACGTCGGGTCGATCGCGTCGATCCGCGGGTCGCTCATGGCGCCCGACGTCGAGCGCACCGGGTACCCGTCGGCCAAGCACGGCGTGCTCGGCCTGAGCCGCACGCTCGCGCTCGCCTACGGCCCGAAGAACATCCGCGTCAACGTGGTGTGCCCCGGGTACATCAAGTCGGAGCTCACGCGCAGCCTGTACGAGGCGCCCGACGGCGACGCGTTCGTGACCGAGCGCCTGCACGTGCCGCTCGGCCGGTGGGGCGAGCCCGAGGACATCGGCAAGGTGGTGGCGTTCCTCGCCAGCGACGACGCCTCGTTCATCAGCGGACAGGCGATCGTCGTCGACGGCGGTCTCACCGCCCGTTGACCCGAGCGACACGAGGAGTGGCCATGAGCAGCCAGGGGACCGGGCGACAGATCGTCATCTCCACCGACGGGCACTGCGGCGCCGACCTGCCCGACTACAAGCCGTACCTGGAGCAGCGGTACCAGGACGAGTTCGACGCCTGGGCCGCGACGTTCCACGACGCGTGGGCCGACGAGCTCGACCAGGACCGGCCGGTCGACAACCGCGCGGGCGTGGCGTCGGCGGCGTCGCACCTCAACTGGGACGGCGCCGCGCGCAACGCGTACCTCGACGGTCAGGGGATCGCGGCCGAGGTGCTGTTCCCCAACACGCCGCCGCCGTTCTACCCGTCGGGCGTGCTCACGTCGCCCGGCCCGCGCTCGCGGGAGGAGTACGAGCTGCGCTTCGCCGGCCTGCGCGCCCACAACCGTTGGCTCGCGGAGTTCTGCGCCGAGGAGCCCGACCGCCGCGCCGGCTTCGCCCAGATCTTCCTCGAGGACATCGACGAGTCGATCGCCGAGGTGCGACGCGCGAAGGAGGCCGGGCTCAAGGGCGTGCTGCTGCCGGGCGACCACGTGCTGAAGATGGCCAACCTCTACTACCCGGAGCTCGACCCGCTCTGGGCGGTGTGCGCGGAGCTCGGCCTGCCGATCCACCGCCACGCCGCGGCGCCCACGGAGTCGGTGTACGAGGGCGGCAAGGCCTCGCAGCTCGTGCACTTCGTGGAGATCCAGTTCTACTCCGGGCGGGCGATCAGCCACCTGATCTTCGCGGGCGTGTTCGAGCGCTACCCGGACCTCCGGTTCGTCACCACCGAGATCGCGAGCGCGACCGAGGTCAAGGAGGTGCTCGACCGCATGGACATGATGGCGCGCCTGCGCGACATGGGGACGGGCACGCCCTTCTACGCGCACGTGAAGGACGCGCTCGACGAGCTGCGCCGGCTGCCGAGCGAGTACTTCGCGAGCAACTGCTACATCGCCGGTCCGCACGACCTCCGGCGCGGCTACGAGCACGGGGTGCCGAACCTGATGTGGGGCGCCGACCTGCCCCACTCCGAGGGCACGGCGCCCTTCACCGTCGAGTCGCTGCGAGCCGAGCTGTGGGACCTGCCGACCGAGGTGCGCTCGACGCTCCTCGCCGATCGCGCCGCCGAGGTCTACGGGTTCGATCGCGCGCGCCTGCAGCCGATCGCGGACCGCATCGGCCCGACGCAGGACGAGCTCGACACGCCGCTCGCCGACGACGAGTGGCCGGCCTACCCCGTGGACACCTGCTGTTCGGTGTTCCGCGGGCGACCCGCGGCCGCGGCCGCGAGCAGCTGAACCAGGTCCACTGCGACAGGGAAGGGCAACCGATGGGTGAGTTGAGGTTCGACGGGAAGGTCGCGATCGTCACCGGTGGTGCGCGCGGCGTGGGCCGGGCCCACGCGCTGAACCTGGCGACGCGCGGCGCCCAGGTCGTGGTCGCCGATCTCGGTGGTCCGGTCGACGGCGCGGCGGTGGCGTCGAGCGGTCCGGCCGACGAGCTCGTCGCGGAGATCGCCGCGCTCGGCGGCGAGGCCGTCGCCTGCGTCGCGTCGGTCGCCGAGGAGGAGGGCGCGGCGAAGATCGTCCAGACCGCGATCGACGCGTTCGGTCACCTCGACATCGTGATCAACAACGCGGGGATCGCCGACCCCGAGCTCTTCGTCGACCACACCCTCGACCAGTTCCGCACGATGCTCGCGGTGCAGTACCTCGGCACGGTGTACGTGTGCAAGGCGGCATGGCCGCACCTGGTCGCGCAGGGGTCCGGACGGATCGTGAACACGTGCTCCGAGGGCCCGCTCGGGATCCACCGCAAGCTCACCACCTACGGCGGCGCGAAGGGCGGCGTGATCGGCTTCACCCTCACCCTGGCGGCGGAGGGTCCCGCGCACGGGATCGCGGTGAACGGATTCTCGCCGCGGGCGTTCACGCGTCTCTCGTCGCCCGAGATCATGGCGAAGACCTACGACGCGCCGCCCGAGGTGTTCGAGACGAGCATGCTGCCCTACACGCCGGAGCTCGCGTCGCCGGCGGCGATCTACCTCGCCCACGAGTCGTGCGACCTCAACGGCGTGATGCTCGTGTGCGGCGGCGGCCAGGTGCTGCGCATGGCGTTCGCCCAGAACGACGGTCTGCAGCACGACGCGATGACGCCGGAGTTCATCGCCGAGCACGTCGACGAGATCGTCGACATGAGCAACGCGCACATCGTGGCGCTCGGCGAAGCCGACCGCCACCACGACGCCGACCGGGAGCACTGACGTGGAGAGCACCCCCGAAGGGTCCCTGCCGCTCGCCGGCCAGGTCGCCATCGTCACCGGCGGGGCGTCGGGGATCGGCCTCGCCGCCTCGCTGCTGCTCGGGCGCAACGGCGCGACCGTCGTGGTGTTCGGCCGCGACGAGGTGGCGGGCGTGGCCGCGGTGGCGCAACTGCACGACCTCGGTGCACGCGGCGCGTTCTTCGCCGTCGACCTCGCCGACGCCGACGCGATCGCGCCGGCCGTCGACCGGGTGGTGGAGGAGTTCGGGGCGGTCGACATCCTGGTGAACAACGCCGCGGTCCGGGGGATCGGCGCGCCGCGTGGCAGCACCGGGCTGTTCGACATCAGCGCCGACGACTGGGACTTCGTGCAGGCGGTGAACCTCCGGGCGCCGTTCCTGCTCGTCCGCGAAGCGGCCCGGCACATGATCGATCAGGGCCACGGCGGGCACATCGTGAACGTCACGTCGAGCGCGGCGTTCCAGGCCAAGCGGACGTCGCCGCACTACGCGGCGTCGAAGGCCGCGCTCACGTCGCTCACCCGCACCGCGGCCGCGGAGTTGGGGGTGCACGGCATCAACGTGAACGCCGTCGCGCCCGGGCTCACCCGCACGCCGTACCGCGAGGAGCGCATGAGCAGCCCCGACGGGTTCGAACGTCTCGTGTCGGAGGGCCCGTTCGAGAACCTGCTGCACAGCGTGGCCGAGTCGGAGGACGTCGCCGAGGTGATCCTGTTCCTGTGCCTGCCGGCGAGCCGACAGCTCACGGCGCAGACGCTGCACACCAGCGCGGGGTTCATCCTCTGAGCCGCCGCATACGCTCGGCGCCATGAAGTACCGCACGTTGGGCACCACGGGAGTCAGGGTCAGCGAGCTGTGCCTCGGCGCGATGATGCTCGGCGGGTGGGGCAACACCGACCACGACGACTGCATCCGCATCGTGCACGCGGCGCTCGACGCCGGCGTCAACTTCGTCGACACCGCCGACGTGTACGGCGGTGGTGAGTCGGAGCAGATCCTGGCCAAGGCGCTGCGCGGCCGGCGCGACGACGTCGTGCTCGCGACGAAGTGCCACCTCCCGATGGGCGACGAGCCCAACCACCGGGGATCGTCGCGGCGCTGGATCATCAGGGCGTGCGAGGACAGCCTGCGCCGCCTCGACACCGACCACGTCGACCTGTACCAGATCCATCGTCTCGACGCCCGCGCCGATCACGACGAGACGCTCGGCGCGCTGAGCGATCTCGTGCACGCGGGCAAGGTGCGCTACCTCGGCAGCTCCACCTACCCGACCTCCGCGATCGTGGAGGCCCAGTGGGTGGCCGAGCGCCGCGGCCGCGAGCGCTTCGTCTGCGAGCAGCCGCCCTACTCGCTGCTCTACCGGGCGATCGAGGCCGACATGCTGCCCACGTGCCAACGCCACGGGATGGGCGTGATCTCGTGGGGTCCGCTGGGTGGCGGTTGGCTGTCGGGCCGGTGGCGCAAGGGGGCGACGGAGATGTCGAGCAACCGCGTGCAGCTCGTCGCCGCGCCGGTACGACCTCTCCCTCGCCGAGAACCAGCACAAGCTCGACGTGGTGGAGGAGCTGGCGCTGCTCGCCGAGGAGGTGGGCATCTCGCTGATCCACCTCGGGATCGCGTTCGTGCTCGAGCACCCGGCGATCACCGCGGCCATCATCGGCCCGCGCACGATGGAGCACCTCGAGAGCCAGATCGGCGCGGCCGACGTGCGCCTCGACGCCGCGGTGCTCGACCGCATCGACGCGATCGTCCGCCCGGGGACCAACGTGCTGAGCGCCGATTCCGGCTACGTGCCGCCGGCACTCGCCCGTGCCGCGGCTCCGCCGGCAGGCGCCGGCCGCGACTAGCTCCAGTAGGGCGCCGAGGTCTCCAGGGCGGTGCGGGCGAACTCGGCGAGTGGCAGCTGACGCAGCTCGGCGCTCAGGATCTGGAGGCTCACCACCCCGTCGAACCCGCGCTCGCGCAGCGTCGTGGCGAAGCGCTCGAGCTCGAACGTGCCCTGGCCGGGGTAGGTGCGGCGCTCCATCGCCTCGGTCTCGAGGTCCCCGACCCGGGCGAGGCCGTCGTCGAACTGCACGTAGGCGATGCGCTCCGGGTCGAGCTGCTCGAGGTCGGTCCACGTGGTGGGTCCGTAGGTCACGTTCCAGCTGTCGACCACCACCCACGTGCGCGTCGCCCGCGGCGTCGGCCAGGTCGAGGGCGTCCTGGAGCGACGCCACCGGCCCGAGCGGGCTGAACTCGATGGCCATGCCCGCCCCGGCCTCCTCGAACATGGTCGAGCAGCGCCGCGCGGTGCGGGAGTGTCGGCGTCGATCACCTTGAACGTGGTGTTCACCCAGGTGGGGTGCACCCGGCCGATCTGGCCGACGATCTGGTCGGCCCAGCCCCGGGTCGTGTCCTCGTCGGTGACGACGAGGCCGAGCAGCTCGTGGCAGCGCAGCCCGGCCTCGGCGAGGAGCGCGGGCACGGCGTCGTCGCGCAGGTGGAGCGAGCTCAGACCCAGAGCCGCGTAGCCGGCATCGCTCGCGGCGGCGACCCAGGTCGCGCCGTCGTCGCCGCGACGATTGTCGGGAGTCAGTCCGAATTCCATGTGCGGCAGGGTACGACACCGGCCGCGCGTGTCATGGTGGTGGTCGCGGAACCGCGGGCGGAGTGACGAGGAGCGGTGATGGTGAACGTGGTGATCGGGGCCGCCTCGGGGATGGGGATCGAGGTCGCGAACTGCCCGCGCCACGTGGCCCGCTGCTGCTCGTCGACCGCGACCTCGACGGCGTCGAGCGCCTCGCGGCGGAGCTCGGCACCGACGCGGCCGCGGCGGAGTGTGACGTCGCCGATCCGGCGCAGATCGACGCGGGGGGTCGGGGCGGGTCCACGACCGGGCGGCCTCGACGCTCTCATCGTCACCACGAGCTGGCCGCACCATGGCGCCAGAGCCGGTGATCTACGAGGTCGCCTACGAGATCGAACACATGCTCGCGCCGTTCGAACCGCTGGTCGGGCCCGGGTCGGTGGCGGTGTGCTTTGCGTCCCTCTCGGGCCATCGCATCCCCGAGGCGCCGGCGCTGATGACCGTCCTCGAAGATCCGCTGTCCGAGGGCTTCTTCGAGCGTCTCCGCGACGTCGGCGTGGATCCCGACAATGCGCCACTCGGGTACTCGGTGTCGAAGCGCGGTGTCATGCGACTCGTCAGGCGCCGAGCCAAGCCCTGGGGCACCCTCGGTGCTCGGATCCTGTCCCTCTCACCAAGCAGCACCGACACCGCGATGAGCCGGATGCAGGAACAGCAGACGCCGATCCAGGCCGAGATCATCAAGAACAGCCCGCTCGGGCGGCACGCGCGGCCGGAAGAGGTGGCGAACGTCGTGAGCTTCCTCACCTCCGAACGGGCGTCCTTCATGACCGGCTGCGACGTGCTCGTCGACGGGGGCATGGCCACCACGATGCCGTCCACATCGGGGGAGGCGCGCGTGTCGTAGCGTTCGCCGGCGACGGACGTCATGTCCCTCGTGCGAGGAGGAGTTGTGAACGTGGGTCCTGGACCGGCGGGCGCGGGCGTGAGAGCAACCAGTTGTCGGGCGTGATCGCATGACGGCCCTGTCGACCCGGTTCGTCGGCAAGCGGATCGCGCGGCAGGAGGACGCGCGGTTCCTCACCGGTCATGGGTGCTACGTCGACGACGTCCAGCTGCCGAACACGCTGCACGTCGCGTTCGCGCGGAGCGACATCGCCGCGCGGCGCGCATCGTGTCGGTCGACACCACGGCGGCGGCGGCGATGCCCGGTGTCGCGGCCGTGCTACGTCGCGTCCGACCTCAACCACCTCGTGCACCGACTGGCTGGTCGACGACGAGCTGCGCTCGGCACGACCGGCCGCTTCCGCGTGCTCGCCGACGGTGACGTCCGCTTCGTCGGCGATCCGATCGCCATGGTCGTCGCCGAGTCGCGCTACCTCGCCGAGGACGCGGTCGACGCGATCGAGATCGACATCGACGCGCTGCCAGCGGTGCTCGACTGCGAGCACGCGCTCGACGCCGACGCCCCGGTCGTGCACCCGGAGACGGGATCGAACCTGCACGGCGAGCATCCCGGCCGCCGAGAACCCCGAGCTCGACGCGCTGCTCGACGTCGGCTCCGGTGGTGCTGACCGAGACCTTCTCGCCAGCACCGGTACGCCGACGGTGCCGATGGAGACCCGGGGCACCCTGGCGAGCTGGGATCCGTCCGCGCAGGAGCTCACGGTCTGGATCTCGACGCAGGGACCGCACGGTGTGCGCAGCTTCTTGGCGCGGGTGCTCGGCATCGACGACAGCCAGGTGCGGGTCATCATGCCCGACGTCGGCGGGTCCGTTCGGGCTCAAGATGTACCCCGTCGCAGGAGGAGGTCGCGGTCGTGCTCGCGACGCACGCTGCTCGGCGCGCCCGGTGAAGTGGATCCAGGATCGCCGCGAGAACCTGATGTGCGACCAGCACGCCCGCGAGGACCAGGCGACCGTGACCTTCGCCGCCGACGAGGACGGCACGCTGCTCGGCGCCAAGGTCGAGTTCCTCGAGAGCGCCGGCGCGTTCCCGGCGGCGATGGCGAGCGCGGCGATGCTCTCGCGCCATGGTGTTCCCCGGTCCGTACCGGCTCCCGCGTTCGCGGCGTCCGCGCAGACCGTCCACACGAACACGCAGGGCCGGGGCGGCTACCGCGGTCCGTGGATGTATCGAGACGGTCGCGCGCGAGCAGATGATCGACTGCCTCGCGGCGCACCTCGGGATCGACCCGCTGGAGCTGCGGCGTCGCAACGTGATCCACGAGGAGGACATCCCGTACACGATGCCGAGCGGGATGGTGTTCGACCAGATGACCGCGGCCGCCAACCTCGAGCAGGCCGCGGAGATGATCGGGTACGACGCAGCTCCGCGAGCAGCAGCGAGCGTGGCGGGCCGAGGGGCGCCTGGTCGGGATCGGCGTGAGCCTGTTCCCGGAGCCGTCGGCGATGGCGTTCGGCTGGATGACCACCGACGGCGCGACCGTGCGCATCAGCCAGAACGGCCAGGCCGACGTGTTCACGAGCGCCGCCAGCCACGGCCAGAGCCTCGAGACGACCATCGCGCAGGTCGTCGCCGACGAGCTCGGGCTCGAGATCGCGCAGGTGCGGGTGCTGCCAGGGCGACACCGACTCGGCACCGATCGGCCCCGGCACCGGCGGGAGCCGCAGCGCGGTGATCGCCGGTACCGCGGCGGTCCAGGCCGCCGCAGGAGGTCCGGAGTCGGATGGTCGCGATCGTCGCGCACGTGCTCGAGGCATCGCCGGACGACCTCGAGATCGTCGACGGCCGCGTCCAGGTCGTCGGCACGCCGACGCAAGGGGATGACCTTCGCCGAGATCGCGACGAAGGCGTACACGCGAGCCGGCGAGTCTGCCGCCGGGGCTACCGCTCGGTCTCGAAGCCCAGTCCCGCTACACGCCGAGCCGCGGTTCTGCACGTGGTCGAACGCGTGCCACATCTGCGTGTGCGAGGTCGACCGCGACACCGGCCGGGTCGAGATCCTGCGCTACGTGGTGAGCGAGGACTGCGGCGTGATGATCAACCCCACCGTCGTCGAGGGCCAGATCGCGGGCGGCGTCGTGCAGGGCATCGGCGGCGTGCTCTACGAGTACCTGCCGTACGACGACGCCGGCAACCCGCTCGCGACGACGTTCGTCGACTACCTGCTCCCGACCGCGTCCGAGGTGCCGCTGATCGAGTACGGCCACATCGAGACGCCCGCTCCCACCAACCCCGGTGGGCACAAGGGCATGGGCGAGGGCGGCGCGATCGGAGCGCCGCCGGCGGTGATCAACGCGGTCGCCGACGCGCTGGCGCCGCTCGGCGTGCAGGTCCGGTCGCAGCCGCTCGGGCCCGACGACGTCCTCGCGTCTGATCCGCGCCGCGAGCTGAAGCCCGCGTCAGCTCGGCGGTCGGGATGCCGATCGCCACGGAGATCGACGCGGCGATCCGTCGGGTCCCGCCTTCAACGCGTGGTCGACGCCGGTCATCACGACGCAGTCGCCCGCGACGAGGTCGCGCACGTCGTCGTCGAGGATCATCTGGGTCGATCCCTCGATGACGACGATCGAGGTCGATCGTGTTCGTGTGGTGCATCGCGCTCGAGCCGTCTCGCGTCGGCCTCGTGGGCGGCGGGTGCTCGACCACCGCCACCGCACCCAACCGGGGAGCCGGATGTCGATGAAGTGACCGGTCTGCTCGGGCCGGGCCGGGGGTGGGCTCTGGTCGGTGTTCCAGAGGCTCGCGAGGGTCAGCTTGTCGATGCCGGGGACCGGCCCCGGGGTGACGTCGCTCTCCTCGACGATGCAGGAGCGACCGTCGGGATTCGTGCCGGTGATGAACTTTCGCATGGGCGGGGACTCTACCCCGGGGTGATGGCCCGTCCCGAGAACGGGACGGTGGTAGCGTTCTCGCCGAGTCACCACCGCGGTCGGACCGGGACACGGCCGACACGCTGGGTGATCGGATCAGTGGAGGATGACCATGGAGTACCGACGCGATCTCGGCTGACGGTCACGTCAACGAGCCGCCGACGCTGTTCACCGATCGGCTGCCGGACGAAGTTCAAGGACCGCGGTCCCCGCGTGATCGAGACGCCCAACACCAAGGGCCACGCCTGGATCATGGAGGGCCAGTCCCGGCCGTCGGTGATGGGCTTCTCCTCGATGTACTTCAAGTCGGCGAAGCGCTACGACCACGCGTCGCTGGTCGAGGGCTTCAAGCAGATCAAGGACCGCGGCGTCCGCTACGAGGACATGTTCCCCGGCTCGTACGACCCGGCGGAGCGGGTCAAGGAGATCGCCGAAGGCCAGATCGACGCCGAGGTGATCTTCAACGGTGTGGGCACGGTGTGGAACGGGATCAAGCTGATGCCCGACAAGGAGCTCTCGCTCGCGTGCTACCAGGTCGTACAACGACTGGATCGCCGAGTTCCAGGCGTACGACGCCGGAGCGGTTCATCTGCAACGGCACGCTGCCCACGACCGGCATCAACGACGCGATGGCCGAGCTCGAGCGGTGCGTCGACATGGGGTTGCGCACGGTGCAGCTCGAGGCGTACCCGAGCGGGTTCGTTCACCGACCCGTCGCCCGAGGACGACCGGTTCTGGGCCAAGGCCGTCGAGCTCGACATGCCGATCAACGTGCACACCATGTTCTTCTTCCCGTATGGCGACCTCGGCTCGAAGATCAACGCCGAGGGCGTGCCCGAGGCACAGGCCCGAGCGAAGAAGATCGGCGTCGACATCGAGGCCGGCAACTTCCCGGCGATCCTCTACCGGATGATCTCGACCGGTGTGTTCGAGCGCTTCCCCGACCTGAAGTTCGTGGGCACCGAGGTGCACACCGGCTGGATCCCCTACTACCTCGAGCGCTTCGACGAGTCGGTGAAGCGCAACCCGCCGAGTGGACCCTGCCGCTGCTGCCGAGCGAGTACTTCCACCGCAACGTCACCGTCGTGTACATCGTCGACGAGACCGGCGTCGCCGACCGCTACGACATCGGCATCAAGAACATGCTCTGGGGTCCGGACTTCCCGCACTCCTCGAGCAGCTGGCCGGTCGACTACGAGCTCGGTCGCGAGATCCTCGAGCGTGAGGGTGCGAGCGAGGGCGAGATCGAGCGGATCATGTGGCGCAACGCCGCCGACCTCTACAAGCTGCCCTACGACGAGCCCGGTTCGTCGGCCAAGGCTGCGTAGCTCCGCGCTCGGGGAGCGTCAGGAGATCGCGGGTAGCTCCTCGATCACGTCGGGGAGCGGTTCGGGAGGCGGACGGTCACGCGCAGGCGACGCGGACGTCGGCGAGCGGGTCCTGACGGTCGCCATCAGGCACGATCTCGTCCACTCCGAGCGCCCAGGGCGAACTCCGCGCACGGTCGACGAACTCGTCGACGTCGGCGAACGGGTCGGCGACGTAGGTGACCGTCCTGGTGATCGACGATCCGTCGCGTCCCTCGCGCTCGCAGTGCTCCGCCAGGACCCCGAGCTTGTGTGCCACGTCGGCGGGCGTCGCCACCATCAGGTTGCACGCGTCGCCGTACCGGGCGACCAGCCGGAGCGTCTTCTGCTCGCCGTTCCCGCCGATCATGATCGGCGGGTGCGGCGTGAGTGATCGGCTGCGGCGAGCAGATCGTCTCCGCGAGCTGGTAGTGCTTGCCGGAGTACGGACCGTCGTCGTCGCTCCACATCTGCTGACAGATCTGCAGTGCCTCCTCGAGGCGCTCGAAGCGCTCGGCCAGCGGTGGGAACGGACGCCGAGGCCGACGTGCTCCCGCTCGTACCAGGCCGCGCCGAGCCCGAGCTGCGCGCGACCACCCGACAGCACGTCGAGGGTGGTGACGGTCTTGGCCAGCAGGCCCGGGCTGGCGGTAGGTCACGCCGGGTGACCAACGCTCGGAGTTGGAGCGTGCGTGGTGCGTCCGGCCAGGAACGCGAGCGTGCTGTAGCTCTCCAGCATCGGGCTCGCCATCGGTGCGATGGAGTCGATTTGGAACCAGTGGTCCATCACCGAGACCGTCGACACTCCGCCGGCGTCGCAGATCTCGCCGACGGCGGTGAGGGTCGACGGGATGTCGGCCCACGCGTCCGCGTCGAAACGCACGATGTGGAGGGAGACCTGCATGGTGGTCCTTCGTGACGAGGGGACGGGGCGGGGGTCGACGCTGCCTACACGGGTTCCGGCAGTCCGGTGACGTCGACGCGGTGACGCTCCATCCGGCACGACTTCAGGCGCCAGCCGTCGGGCGTGCGCACGTACTCGTCGTGGTACCAGCCGTCGCCGCGCAGCACCACGCCCGAGCCGTCGCTGGGCATGTTCACGTAGTCGTTCATCGCCCAGATGCCGGTGGCGGTGTCCGGCCCGGTGAGCTCGATGAGGGGCGTCGTGGCCGTGGTGCACGGTCTGGGCGCCGACCAGCGCGGCACCGACTTCGCGCACGACGAGATCGCGGCCGTCCTGCACGCCGGCGTCGTCTTCAAGGTGGAAGTCCTCGGTGAGGACCTCCTTGCCCCAGCGCTCCCACTCCTGGTGGTCGACGCACACGAAGTAGCGCGCCCGGAGCTGACGGATCTCGTCGATGTCGCGGAGCCGCTGCACCTCGGCCTGCAGGGTTTCGAGCTGCGCTCGCAGTGCGTCGTCGGTCATCGGGATGTTTCCTCCGGGTCGGTGGGTCAGGCCCGGGCGTGGACGCGGCCGAGGTCCTCGTCGATCATGGGCACGAGTTGCGGGATGCGCGGGGGCCTTCGGCCGGCCTGAGGTAGCCGCCGCGGGCGTTGAAGTTGGCGACCAGTCCGGGGTCTACCGCGTGCCGGGTCCGACGATGTCGGTCACCTTCGGTCCGATCCGCTCGGCGATGGCGACGAGCGGCGGTGGTGCTCGAACTGAGGAAACGGATCGCGTTCTCGCCAGCATGAGGCGGGCCTGGGCTTCGGGGACCCCGGCGAAGGCGTCGTGGATCCAGTCGGGGGTGTTGGGCCAGGTGCCCTCGGGGTGGGGGTAGTCGCTGCCGAAGAGGATGGTCTCCACGCCGATCTCGTCGCGGATCTCCACTTCGGACTTGTGCACGAACGACGTGCGGCTGCGGCAGTTGGTGCGCCAGTACTCGCTCGGGCGGCGCGTCGCGGGCAGCGTGTCGCGGCTGCTTGTCGTAGAGCGCGTCGAGGTGGCCGAGCAGCGACGGGATCCAGTCGAGCCGGATCTCGCTGAGCAGCAGCTTGAGGTCGGGGTGCCGGTCGAAGACACCGCCGAACATCATCTGCCACATCGGGCGGCGGGACTTGATGTCGGAGAAGAAGTCGACGAAGACCTCGCTGCCCATGCGCCGGAGGAAGTCGGCTTCGGTGCCGTTGCTCGCGGCCACCTCACGGTCGACGCGCTCCATCGCGTCGTCGACCTCGCCCTGCTCGAACCCGAAGCCGGCGTGGACCACGAGGGCGATCCCCAAGCCCGCGCACTCGGCCCACAGCGGTTCCCAGTAGGGGTCGAACAGCGGGGGCATGTCGCGGTGCCGGAGGAAGCCGGGCATGAACGTGCCGACGAAGCCGCGGTCGGCGATGGTGCGGATCTCGGCGATGGTCGCGTCGAGGTCGGTGCACGAGTCGATGGCGCCCACCAGCATGAGGCGGTCGGGCTCGGACCCGAACTCGTCGTGCACCCAGCGGTTGTACGCGTGCGCACCCGCGTCCCAGACCTCGAAGGGCCACGTGCCGTTGCTGACGTTGTGCGCGAGGTCGTTGACCCGCAGGTCGCCGTGGTACACGAGTTCGGCCGCGACGCCTTCGCGGTCCATCTGGGCGATGCGCACGTCGCGGTCGTCCACGCCGCGCCACCCGCCGTCGCCGCTGTGGTCGGCGAGGTTCTCGGGGGTCATGATCGACGTGCTGAGCCCCCACGTGGCCCGCGCGTAGAGGTCGGTCTCCTCCTGCAGGCGCGGCAGGTGCTCGTGGTGGCGTTGGTCGAGGTAGTCGGCCCACGCGCGGGCGGCACGGTGGCGTGGGAGTCCACGGAGACGAGGACGAGGTGGTCGGTGCCTGTGGTCATGAGATCCCCCGGATGCCGGATCTGCCTCCGCGACCCTGCGGGTCGCCGTGGGGCTCGGCGCGTTCGACGCTACCGGCGCCGCGTCGCGACCGTCAACGAGCCTGCGAACGTCGGCCTGCGGTGGCTCAGCGCATCACCATGCCGCCGTCGACGTTGATGACCTGCCCGTTGACCCACTCGCCGTCGTCGGACACGAGGAAGGCGATCATGCCCGCGACGTCCTCCGGGCGGCCGATGCGCGGGCTGCGCACCGCGGACTTGATGCCCTCGATCATCGCGTCGTCGAGGTAGGCGAGCACGGCCTCCGACGGGACCGGCCCCGGCGCGACGGCGTTGGCCCGGATGCCTTCCCGACCCCAGCGCGAGGCCACGTGGCGGACCAGCGCGTGCAGGCCGCTCTTCGTCATGGCGTAGGCGGGCCGCTCCGCCTCGCCCACGAACGCGGCGGCGGAGCTGGTGTAGACGATCGCGCCGCCCCCTGCGTCGAGCAGCGCGGGCACCGCATGGCGCGTGCACAGCAACGGTCCGCGCAGGTTCACCGCGACGGTCTGGTCGAACACACCCAGGTCGATGCCGACGGCGTCGGAGTCGTTGGCGATCACCTCGGCGGTCATGTTGGCCGCGTTCACGTGCAATGCGTCGAGCCGACCGAACTCCGCGACCGTGGCCCGGATGGCCGCGCCGACCGAGGCCTCGTCGGCCGGGTCGAGCTCGACCGCGAACGCCCGGCCTCCGGCGGCGGTCACGAGGTCGGCGACCTGCGCGAGCGCGGGCCTCGTCGCGCGAGCCGACCGCGACCCGCGCGCCTTCGGCGCCGAGACGGAGCGCGGTGGCGCTTCCGATCCCGCCGGTCCCCCCGGCGATCAGCACCGACTTGTCCTGCAGCCCGTTCATACCCGTCCCCGTCTCCCTGTTGCCATGGTCGGCACCCTGCCGACCCGTCCGGCTGCGAAGGATGCCACGCGACGCGTCGCCCCCGCGCCCAGCGCGGATGGCCGCCCACGTTGCCCGGCGCGCGTCCCCGCTATAGGGTCGCCCGCCATGGATGCATTCTCACTCGAAGGCAAGGTCGCGCTCGTCACGGGTGGCGGCAAGGGAATCGGCAAGGGCTGCGCCCGCGCGTTCGCCAAGGCGGGCGCCGACGTCGCACTCGTGTCCCGGACGGAGTCCGACCTCGAGGCGGTGGCCGAGGAGATCCGCGCCGGCGGGCGGCGGGCCGTCGTCTGTCCGGCCGACGTCAGCGATCTCTCGGCGATCCCGGGGGTGGTCGAGAAGGCTGTGGCCGAGCTCGGTGGGCTCGACATCGTCATGAACTGCGCCGGGGGCGGCTACCACTGGCACTCGTTCGACGACACCACCGTCGAGATGCTCGAGGACCTCTTCCGCTTCACCACGGCGTCGGTGTTCGCGATGGCCAAGGCCGCGGTGCCGCACCTGTTGCAGCGGCCGGGTTCGTCGATCATCAACATCGGCTCGGTCACCATCGGCAAGGCGGCCCGCGGGCACCTCACCTACGAGACGGCCAAGGCCGGCCTGGTGCAGCTCACCAAGTCGCTCGCCGCCGACCTCGGCCCCAAGATCCGGGTGAACATCATCCACCCCGGCGTCACCGAGACCGAGGCGCTCAAGGGCATCATGGAGCAGATGACCCCGGAGATGCTCGAGAACATGAACAACCAGGCCCGCATGCGCCGCAACGGCACGCCCGAGGACATCGGCAACGCCGCGGTGTTCCTGGCGTCGTCGGCGGCGTCGTACATCACCGGCCTCGAGCTCCTCGTGGCCGGCGGCCCGGTCGACGAGGGTCGCACGCAGTTCCCCGACCTTTGATTTCCTGAGACAACGCGCTTAACGTCCGCCGTTGACGGTCGGGGGCCCCGACCGAGGGGACGCGACCGAGGGGGACGTGAGATGGCGGGTGTGATCGACGGGACCACGACCGATCTCGTGGTCGTGGGCAGTGGCGCCGCCGGGCTGTCCGGCGCGCTGGTGGCCGCCATCGGCGGCGCCCGGGTCACCGTGCTCGAGAAGACCGACCTGGTCGGTGGCACCACCGCGATCTCCGGCGGCGGGGCCTGGGTGCCCTGCAACCCGGTGATGGCCGAGGTCGGGCTCGAGGACACCCGCGACGCCGCGCTCACGTACCTACGCGAGTGCACCGGCGAGGCGGGCGAGCAGGACATGCTCGAGGCCATGGTCGACGCCGGCCCGGAGATGGTGGGGCTGCTGATGGAGGCCGGCATCCCCTTCCAGGCCTGGCCGGCCGAGGGCGGCGCGATCGACTACCGGGGCTGGCTGCCCGGCGGGATGCGCGGGGGCCGCACGATCGAGGCGATGGGCATCTCGGTGTCCGAGCTCGGCGAGTGGTCCGACAAGCTGCGCAAGGGGCCCGACCTCCGCAGCTCCGGGAACATGCTCGAGTACTACCGCCAGAGCATGCACCTGACCCGTCCCGATTCCGAGCTCGCGGCGACGATGGCGACCCCCGACCCGCCGGAGGTCGACGTCTACTGGCGCGGCACCGCGCTGATCGCCCGTCTGTTGAAGGCGTGCCTCGAACGGGGCGTCGTGGTGCACGTGGAGTCGCCCGCGGTCGAGCTGATCATGGACGGCGGCGCGGTCGCCGGCGTGCGCGCGCAGCACGGTGGCGAAGTCGTCGAGTTCCGGGCCCCGCACGTGCTGATGGCCACCGGCGGCTACGCGCACAGCGAGGAGCTCAAGCGCATCTGGCTCCAGCGGCCGCTCCTGTACACGTGCGAGAACGAAGCCAACGAAGGCGACGGCCACCGCATGGGCGCCGCGGTCGGCGCGCAGATGGCCGGCATGGGCGACGCGTGGTGGATGCCGCACACGCCGATGCTCGGCCCCGACGGTGTGGCCAACGCGGCCGGCACCCGCGAGGACCGCTCGCTCCCGCACACGATGATGGTGAACCCCGCGGGCAAGCGGTTCATGAACGAGTCGGTGAACTACTACGACGCCGGCGAGTCCTTCGGCGACGTGACCGGCGCGGCGCCGCGCAACTGGCCCGCCTGGTTGATCTTCGACACCCAGGGCAAGGACCGCTACGCGATCCTCAACTGGAAGGTGCCGCCGCCCGAGTACCGGCCCGAGTGGGTGCACGAGGCCGACACCGTCGACGGGCTCGCGGCGTCGATCGGCGTCGACCCCGCCACGTTGGTGGCCACCGTCGAGCGCTTCAACGGGTTCGCCCGCAGCGGTGTCGACGAGGACTTCCACCGGGGCGAGAACGCGTGGGACCACGCCTGGGGCGACCCCGAGCACGGCCCCAACGTCGCGCTCGGCACCCTCGAGGTGGGCCCGTTCTACGCGGTGCCGATGTACCCGGGTGCGATCTCCACGCGTGGCGGGTTGCGCATCGACGCCACCGGCAAGGTGCTCTCGGTGCTCACCGGAGATCCCATCCCCGGTTCTACGCCTCGGGCAACTGCTCGAACGGCGCCGCGCCCGGCTGCTACGCGGGGCCCGGCGCGACCATCGGTCCGGCGATGACCTTCGGGTACCTCATCGGTCGGCAGGTCGCCGACGCGGTGCGGGCCGGCGACTGAGCTTGAGCGTCACGGAGGACAGGTGATGGTGGAGACCGTGGTGATCGGTGCCGGGTCGGGCATGGGGGCGGCGGTGGCCCGCCGGCTCGCGGCCCGGGGCTCGTTGCTGGTCGTGGACCGCGACCTCGCGAGTGTGCAGTCGCTCGCGACCGAGCTCGGTGGCGACGTCGAGGCGCGGGAGTGCGACGTGACGCGCCCCGAGGAGCTCACGGCGCTCGTTGCGGGCCTCGACCAGCGTGCGATCGCTGGTGATCACCGCGGGTATCTCCGCCGCGTCGCTGGCCCCCGGACAGCGAGATCCTCGAGGTCAACCTGGTCGGCACGGCCCGGACCCTCGTCGCGTTCGACCGGTGCGTCGGCCCGGGGACGGCGGCGGTGTGCTTCGCGTCTGCCGCCGCGTACATGGTGGCCGACACGCCGCCGGTGGCACCCGCGCTCGACGACCCGCTCGCCGACGGCTTCTTCGAGCGCCTCGCCGCGGCCGGTGCCGACCTCGACGACGGGCTCACCTGCTACTCGTACTCCAAGCTCGGGGTCATCCGCCTGGTCCGTCGCACCGCGCTGTCGTGGGGGCCACGCGGCGGACGGATCCTGTCGCTCTCCCCGGGTGTGGTCGAGACGCCGATGTCGCGCCAGGAAGCCGAACGCAACGAGATGATGTACGACGTGGTGAAGGCCACGCCGAGCGGCCGGTGGGGTCGGCCCGAGGAGGTCACGGCGGCGGTCGACTTCCTCACGTCCGATGCCGCGTCGTTCATGACCGGGAGCGACGTGGTCGTCGACGGCGGGATGGTCGCCATGGCCCGCCAGGCACCGCCGCCCTCGTAGCGCCGGCCTCGGCGCGCCGGCCTCGTACCGCCCGGGCGGCGGGCGCACCCTCCGCCGGGTTCTGTAGTGTCGCCCTACCGGAACGGCACCGAACTGGGGGAACCCATGCCTGCGCTCGACATCGACCCGGAGATCCTTCGCGTCACCGCCGCCGCGTCAGCCCACGCGTACGCGCAGACGGTGTGGCACATCCAGGAGGAGATCAACGCCGTCGAGGGCGACATGGTGCCGCTGTACGCGACCCTCACCGAGGAGGGGCCGTACGCCTACATGGTGATGCCCGAGCTCTGCGCCCGACGGCACGGTGAAGCTGCCGAGGATCACGACCCGCGACGAGATCGTCGAGTGCTACGAGATGATCCGCGGCATGAGCGATCTGCTCGAGGTCATCGGGCTCACCGAGATCCGGGGTGCGTGGTACACGTTCCAGGACAACATCTCCAAGGCGTGCATGAAGGGCGACACCGCCAACGTGCACATGATGCAGACGCTCGGCATGTTCCCGTCGGGCGGTGGCTCGGGCATCACCGGCGAGCTGGTGTGGATCAAGTACCCGGTCGAGTCGCTCGGGGGACCCGACGAGCCGAACACGATCCCGGAAGACCCGCTGCTCGCTCGCGCGCGCGTGTACGACAACTTCGTTGCGTACCAGGAAGGAATGCGCGCCAACGACGTCGACGCGGTCATGGCCGTCCTCCACGACGGCATCTCGTCGACGGTCCGCGACTACGTCGTTGACGACGGCACCATCACGGATCACGAAGGTGCCGCGGTGCACCGTGCGTACTACGAGGCGTTCTTCGCCAAGTACGAGGTCGAGTCGGTCGACCTGCTCCACCAGGTGATCGAAGACTGGTACGTGTTCGCCGAGCTTCGGATCACGGCGCCGTCGGGCGGCGCCGACGACGGGACGCTCGCGTTCCACACCGCCGAGTTCTGGATGCCGGCCAAGACGGGCAAGTTCATCGCTCGGGTCGGTCACGGCACCGAGCCCGCCGCTCAGTAGCGCCGCTCTTCCACGCCGGGGTCAGGCGAGGTCGTGCGCGGGGGCGAACTCGGGCGCGCACACCAGCGCGCCGTTCATCGCCGTCGCCTCGGGTGCGGTGGCCAGCCACACGATGGTGCGGGCCGCGGCACTCGGGCGGGGTGAAGTCGTCGGCGTCGAGGTTGCCGTCGCCGATCGCCACCGCGAGCTGCTCGGTGAGCACGGTGCCCGGCTGCACGCTGAACGAGCGGATGCCGCGGTCGCCGTACTGCGACGCGAGCATCGCCGCGATCTCGATCATCCCGGTCTTGCTGGTGCCGTAGCCGAAGCCCCAGCTCGCGCGGTCCGGGCGCGACGTCGAGCTCGTGCACGCCGGCACCCGACACCATGTTGAGCACGCTCCCGCCGCCGTGTTCGAGCATGCCGGGGAGCACGAGCTTGGCGAGGAACATCGGCGCGACCAGGTTCACGCGGATCTGCTTGTCGAGGTGCTCGATGCTCATGTCGACGAGCGAGTCCTGGCTCTCGCGGGTCTGGTAGAACGCGTTGTTCACCAGCACGTCGATGCGGCCCCACTGGTCGTCCACCGCGTCGACGGCCTCGGTGACCGACGCGCGGTCGTCGAGGTCCATGCGGATCGGCAGCGCCTCGCCGCCGACCGCGGCGATCGCGTCGGCCGTCACCTGGAGGTTGCCCGGCAGCTTGCGCTCGTCGTCGGCGTCGAAGGTGCGGGCGGTGACCGCGACCCGGAACCCCGCGCGCGCGAACTCGACCGCGCAGGCCTTGCCGAGCCCGCGGCTCGCGCCGGTGACGAAGGCGACCTTCTGCTGCTCGCTCATCGCGGGGAATCTATTGGTCCGCCGCACCGGCGCGCCGCTCCTGGGCGACGGCCACGAGGCGGGCCCGCGCCACCTGCCCGGTGGCGCCGGTGCGCGGGATCTCCGCCACCAGCTCGAGCCGGCGGGGGAGCTTCTGGCGGGCCAGCGTCGTCGCCAGCTGCGTCCTGCAGCCCGGCGAGGGTGACGGTGGCGCCCGGCGCGTCCACCACGAACGCGGTGACCACCTCGCCCCAGTCGTCGTCGGGCACGCCGGCGACGGCGGCGTCGAGCACGCCCGCACAGCCGAGCAGCGCGGCCTCGACCTCCACCGGGGCGATCGACTCGCCCCCGCTGCGGATCAGCTCCTGGGTGCGGCCCACCACGAAGTGGAAGCCGTCGTCGTCGCGCTCGACCAGGTCGCCGGTGCGGTACCAGCCGTCGACCAGCGCGGCCGCGGTGGCCTCGGGGTCGTCGAGGTAGCCGCTGAACAGCAGCGGGCTGCGTACCCACAGCTCGCCGGTGTCGTCGCGGCGCAGGAACGACCCCACGACCGGGCGGCCCACCGAGAACGGGCGGGCGAAGAGCTCCTGGTCGTCGAGCACGCAGCACCCGGTGCGCCTCGGTGGAGCCGTAGACCACCGAGGTCGTGGTCGCCGGGAAGGCGTCCTTGATGCCGGCCAGCAGCTCGGGGCTGGTGGCCGAGGTGCCGGTGTCGGCACCGCGCAGCGACGACAGGTCGAAGCCGGCTGCGGTCGGCGTCGAGCATCCGGCGCCACACCGCGGGGATGCGGTAGGTGGAGTGGGCCCGGTGGCGGTCGATCGGCGTCGAGGAGCTGGTCCGGCTCGGGGCGGTCGACCCACACGACGCGATCGCCCCGGTTCCAGCCTCGAGATGGCTCACCCACCCGGCCATGTGGAACTGGGGGAACATCGACACGTGCGGCCCCGTGCGGCACGTGCGTCGAAGCCGCCGCGCAGCCGCTCGGCGCGGTGCGACAGCACCGCCCCCTTCGGTCGACCGGTGGTGCCGCTGGTGAAGAAGATCGACGAATGGAGTCGTCCTCGTGCACGGTCGGGAGCTCGTCGTCGCGGCAGGGTCGCGGACGGGCAGCGCGTCGTAGCGCACGCGTGCCGTCGCGGCCGTCGAGGCTCAGCACGATCGCGGGACGGCGCGATCTCGACGAGCACCGCGAGCTCGGCCGCGGTCGACGCGGGGTTGAACGGGCTGAAGATCGCGCCGATGAACGCGCACGCCGCGTGCAGCACCACCGCTTCGAGCGAGTTGCGGGCGCACCAAGCCGACCCGGTCGCCGCGCCGCGACCCCGCGGCGAGCAGCCGGGCCGCGCACTGCTCGGGCTTCGGACTCCAGCTCGGCGAAGGTCAGCGAGTCGTCGCCGAGCGACGCCGCCACCCGGTGGGGTGACGCGCGGCCGCGCTGCGGAGGACGTCGCCGACCAGGAGCTGCACGGTGCGCCGCGGCTCAGGCCGGGGCGCCGAGGTCCTTGAGCACGCCGACCTCGTGGACCTGGGCGAGGTTGTCGGCCAGGTACTCGCGGCGCGTCCTCGGTGTCGACGAACCACCCGGTCGGGCACATGGTGAGGATCTCGACGAAGGAGAACCCGATGCCCTGCGCCTGGACCTCGAACGCGCGGTGCAGGATGCGCCGCAGGCGGGCCACCTCGCCCGCCGGTTGGTGACCGCGCCGCGGGCCACGTAGGCGGTGCCGTCGATGCCGGCGAGGATCTGGCGCGAGCTTGATCGGGTTGCCGTGGTCGGCGACGTTGCGGCCGTCGAGCGTGGTCTTCGTGCGTTGACCGATGACGGTG
The DNA here is from genome assembly GCA_963782705.1 of uncultured Actinomycetes bacterium. GTDB lineage: Bacteria > Actinomycetota > Acidimicrobiia > IMCC26256 > DASPTH01 > CAVRGQ01. The sequence continues at coordinate 48,862 of CAWAKX010000014.1, forward strand.
GTGGCGGTCATCTGGCCGCCGGTCTCGCCGAACACGCCGTTGTTGAGCATGATGCACGTGATCCGACTCGCCCCGCGCCGCGGTGTGGATGACCTCCTGCAGGCCCTCGTTCACCATGTCGCCGTCGCCCTGCACGGTGAACACGATGCTGTCGGGGAGCATGCGCTTGACGCCGGTGGCCAACGACGGCGCGCGGCCGTGCAGCGCCTGGAGCGTCTCGACGTCGAGCGACGGCGAGAACGTGGTGTAGCAGCCGATGCCGAACACCGCGATCGCGCCGCGACGTGAGGCCGAGCTCGTCGATCATCTCGACCGCCGATCGGATCGCGGCGGGCTCGCCGCAACCCGGGCAGAGCTCGTGCTCGCCCGAGAGGATCAGCGGCGGCGTGAAGTCGTCGAGCATGCGGCCCGGCCGCTCGGGCGGCGCGGCCGACGCCACGACGGGGATGGTGATGCGAGGGTCCGGGGACTCGCTCATCGGATGCCTTCCTTTCGGCCGGGTTCGGGTCCATCGCGCCACGGATCCGTTCCTCGACCTTGCGGACCCGCAGCTCGGGGGCGATGCCGAAGCCGGCGGGGTCGAAGCTGATGCCGCCGATGAACTCGACGGGCACGCCGGGCGCCGCGAGGCGCACGTCGTCGATCATCTGGCCCGCGTTGAGCTCGTACACCGACGCCGACCCGCGGCCGCCTCCGGCGCTCGGGCGACGACCTCGCTCGGGAACGGCCAGAGCGTGATGGGCCGCACGAAACCGACGGGCAGGCCCTCGTCGCGGAGTTGGCCGACCGCGTAGCGCACGAAGCGGGCGGGCGTGCCGTAGGCCACGACGACGTGCTCGGCGCCGTCGAGGAACGCGGTCTCGACCCGCGGCTCGACCCCCGCGGCGAGCGCCTCGATGCGCCCCTCGATGGCCTCGAGCCACTCGCCCGTAGGGCATCGGAGGTCCGTGTCGCCGCGCTTGGTGGGGAACACGTTCGACACGATGCGGGCGTGCCCGGTGCCGGTGGTCGCGCCGCTGATCGCCCACTCCTTCTCGCGGGAGCGGCACCGAAGTCGAGCGGCGTGATCTCGACCGCCTCGCGGACGTGCGCGAGGTAGTAGTCGCCGAGCAGCACCACCGGGATGCGCCACTCGTCGGCGAGGTGGAACGCGAGCTGCACCAGCTCGACCGCCTCGGGCACGCTGCTCGGCGCGAGCACGATGTGGTGGTAGTCGCCGTGCCCGCCGCCGCGGGTCGACTGGTAGTAGTCGCCCTGACCGCGCGCCATGTTGAGCACCACGAGCGGCACGCGGGCGAAGCAGAGCTCGGCGAGCGATTCCTGCATCAACGACAGGCCCTGCCCCACCGATCCGGTGGCGGCGCGCGCGCCGGTGGATGCGGCCCCCCATGTCATGCCGATGGCCTCGAGCTCGCTCTCGGCGTTGATGCACACGCCGCCCGCCTCGGGCAGCAATGCGGCCATGTGCTCGAGCACCTCGGTGAACGGCGTCATCGGGTAGCCCGCGAAGAAGCGGCACCCGGCGGCGACCATCGCCGCGGGCGATGGCCTCCGATCCCTCCATCAGCTCACGGGGCATCACGCCACCTCCGGGGTCGCGACCGTGGTGTCGCCGTCGGACCAGGTGACCTCGACCGGTTCGTCGTACTTCCACACCTGGAACACGAAGTCGGGGCAGATCTGCGCACACGCGCGGCACGCGGTGCAGCCCGGCAGCAGCTCCGGGTAGCGGAAACCGCGCGGTGTTGAACGTGGTGGTCGTCATGCGCAGCACCCCGGGTCGGCACGCGTCGATGCAGAGGTCGCAGCCCTTGCAGGCCTCGACGTCGATCACCACGGTGCCGCGCACGAGGGCGGTGTGTTCGGTCATCGGGCGCTCGCTCGTCTCGGTCCAGGCCGGCACCAGAGGCTCGGCGACCAGCTCCCAGCCCACGGTGAGGGCGCGGGCGTTCTTCTCCGCGTGTTGCGCGCGGTAGCTCGGCAGCACCTGGTGCGCGGCGCCGACGAGGGATTCCAGGGTGACGATGCGGGTGGCCGCGGCGAACGCGCCGAGCGCGACCATCGCGCCCGACTGGGCGAAACCGGCATCGGCCGCGAGCTCGGTGGCCGGAACGGGAGCACCGTGCAGTCGGGCGCGCCGACGTCGCCCCGGAACACCGAGCTGTCCACCACCACGATGCCGCCGGGACGGCAGACGGTCCCGTTCGTCGGGCCAGAAGTCGTGGTGCATGGCGAGCGCGGCCCAGGCGTCGTCGACCTCGGGTGGGGTCTGGAGCGGTTCGTCACCGACGACCACCGTCGCCGCGGTGTAGCCGCCGCGCATCGTGCCGCCGTAGCTGCCGAACACCATGACCTCGAGCGAGATCGCGGTGGCGGCCACGCCCAGTGTGGTGGCCGCCAACTGCACGCCCTGGCCCTCCGATGCCGGTCAGGAGCACTTCTCGTTCCATGACTGCCGTCCCCCGGGGGTCAGGCGCCGGCGCCGGGGCGCCAGTGCTCGGTCAGTGGCTGGTGGACGTCTTGCCTCCGTCGACGGGGATGAGCACGCCGGTGATGTAGTGCCCCTCGGGGCCCACGAGGAAGCGCACCATGCGGGCGATGTCCCACGTGTCACCCTCTCGGCGCAGCGGCACCCGCGCGCCCAGGTCGATGGTGGCCGGGTCGATCCCACCCTCGACCATCACGCCCGTCCGCATGGGGGTGTCGATGATGCCGGGTGCGACGCAGTTGACGCGGATGCCCTGGGGTCCGTAGGCGTCGACCACGTCGGTCATGATCCCGACCAGGGCCGACTTCGACGCCGCGTAGGCCGTGCAGCCCTTGCCGCCCTGACCGCGCATTGCGGCGATCGACGTGATGTTCACAATTGCGCCGCCGCCCACCTTGACCATCTCCGGGATGGCGGCCTGCATGAGGAAGAACGGCGCGGTCTGGTTGATCGCCACGACCGTCGCGTACTGCTCCGGCGTGGTGTCGAGCAGGCTGAACCCCGAGGTGATCGCGGCGTTGTTCACGAGCACGTCGACCTGCGCGAAGGCGGCCACTGCCTGCTCGACCACTGCGGCGCAGGCGGGGATCTCGGCGAGGTCGGCGGTGACCACCACGGCGGTGCCGCCCTCGGCCTCGATCAGCGCGAGGGTCTCCTCGGCGCGCTCCGCGAACTTGTCGACGAGCACCACGTGGGCGCCTTCGCGGGCGAGCGTGAGGGAGATCGCCTTGCCGGTGCCGACGCCGGGTCCGCTCGACCCCGCGCCGGTGACGATGGCGACCTTGCCTTCGAGGCTGTCGGTGGGTTGCATGCTTCTCGTTCCTCGCTTCTCTTCGTTCGGGGGTCAGTCGGGATCAGGGGGGGGTCAGTGGCTGGTGGTGGTCTTGCCGCCGTCGACGGGGATGAGCAGGCCGCTCAGGTAGTTGCCCGCCGGGCCCACGAGGAACCGCACGGTCTCCGCGACGTCCCACGCGGTGCCTTCCCGCCCGAGGGGGACCATGGCGCCGAAGTCGACCTGGCCGGGCTTCAGACCGCCCATGGCCAGGGCCTGGGCCCGCATGGGCGTGTCGACGATGCCCGGCGCGACGCAGTTCACCCGGATGTTCTGCTTGCCGAAGGCGTCGACCAGATCGGTCATCAAGCCCACCAGCGCGGCCTTGGAGGTGGCGTACGCGGCCTGACCGCTTCCGCCGGTGCCGCGCATCGCGGCGATCGACGTGATGTTGACGATCGCGCCGCCGCCCACCTTGACCATCTCGGGAATCGCGGCCCGGCAGAGCATGAACGGTGCGGTCTGGTTGATCGCCACGATCCGCTCGTACAGCTCGTCGGACGTGTCGAGCAGGTTGGTGGTGGACGCGATCGCCGCGTTGTTCACCAGCACGTCGACCCGTCCCCAGTGCCGCGACCGTCCGGTCGACGACCGCCTGGCAGGCCGGGATCTCGACCAGGTCGGCCTCGATGACCACCGCATCGCCGCCCTCGCCCTCGATCAGCGCCAGCGTCTCCGCCGCGCGCTCGGGGAACTTGTCGACCAGGGCGACCTTCGCGCCGGACCGGGCGAGCAGGACCGAGATGGCCTTGCCCGTGCCCACCCCGGGGCCGCTCGACCCCGCTCCGGTGACGATGGCGACCTTGCCTTCGAGACTCTCGAACGGTTCCACCCGCAGACTCCTCTCGTCACGGCGCCCCCGGGTGCGCGGCCGGCGTGCATCCTGGCACCTTTGCGGCCCCGACGCCGCCTCGCCGCGGTCCGATCCGCCTCCCCCGTGCCGGGTCGCGGTTGGACGGCGCCGCCCACACCGGGCCGGTTCCGTCCGCCTGTGGAAGGTGCGTCGTTCAGTCAACCGTCTTAGGGTGCGCACGGGAACGCCGGGAGGGCATCGTCCATCGAACGAGGGGGAAGCATGGAGCGGGGACACAGGAGGGGCCGACGCGTGATCGTCACGCTGGTCGTGCTCGCGGTGGCGGGTGCGTTGACGATCGGGACGGTCGCCGCAGCCGGCGCCGGCACCCGTACCGCGGTGCGGGGCTTCGACGGCACGACCATCACCGTCGGCGGCTTCGGCATCAAGGCCCAGCTGCCCACGTCGGAAGACGGTGCGGCGGCGCGCTTCAAGCGGTTCAACGACACCAACGAGATCAAGGGCGTCAAGATCAAGTTCGACCGAGTTCGCCGACGACATCGCAGGACACCGCGACCGCGCTGAACGATCGCACGTCGCCTGGTGACCGAGGTCAGGTGTTCGCGGTCGTGCCGAACGTTTCGGCGAACACGCCCGGCGCCTACCTGACGCAGCAGAAGGTGCCGTGGTTCGGCGGTGGCTTCGACGTGAGCTACTGCAGCGCCGAAGGCCGTCGACGAACGTGTGGGGCTTCGGGCCGCAGCGGCTGCATCGTGCCCCAGAACCCGTCGTTCGTGACCGACAACTTCCACACCATGTACACGTACGTGAGCGAAGAGACGGACAAGAAGCACCCGACGTTCCTGTCGTTCGGGAACGACAACTCCTCGGGGACGAACTCCGCTCGACATCTTCGCAGATGGCCGCCCAGGGCACCGGGTTCAACGTCGTCGCGAAGCAGAACGACCTTCCGATCACGCAACGTGAGCGACTACTCGCCCTACGTGAAGCAACATCATGACGGCCGACAACGGCAAGCCGCCGGACGCGATCTTCTGCGCCGCGAACGTGCAGTGCCCGGGCATCTGGCCACTGCTCCAGCAGCAGGGCTACAAGGGCTACTTCTTCCACGGCCTCTACAGCGACGCCTTGGTGAAGATCTTCAACGGCAGCTACGTGAACCACCCGTACCCGAACTTCCAGGCCGCGGCGGACGTCGACGGGCTTCACCAGATGCAGACCGACATCGACGCGATCTACCCCGAACGCGAAGCTCGACCTCGGTGACGTGTTCGGGTACACGCTCGGCTGACATGTTCGTCACCGCGCTCGAAGAAGGTGGCCGCGAAGGGCAAGAGCGAACATCACGCCCGTGAACGTCCAGAAGGTGGCGTCGACGATCACGTGGGAGCTGCCGGGCTTCATGAAGACGCAGTACCCGAAGACGACGGTGATGAGCTTCCCGTCGTGCTTCGCCAACTCGGAGAGCAACGGCACGGCGTGGGACCGGTCGAGACGTGGATCGTGCTCGACCAAGACCTACAGCCCGAAGCCGAAGGTCGGGCGGCTGAGCCACCTGGGCGTCATCTGAGTGCACGACGGGCCCGGCGGAGCACCCGCCGGGCCCGCTGCGTCTGCGTGGTCCCGGTCAGGCGCGGCCGTCGAGCTCGCCGGCCGCGAGGCGCCGGGCCAGTTCCCGGCGGTCGACCTTGGCCGTGGGCAGCCAGGGGATGTCGTCGGGACCGACGACGGCGATGCGCTTCGGGATCTTGTAGGTGGCGATCTGCTCGTGCAACGTGGCGACGATCGCGTCGGGGTCGAGCACCTCGCCCGGCTGGGGCACGAGCACCGCGGCCACCAGCTCGTCGCGCTGCTCGTCGGCGATGCCGAAGACCTGCGCGAGCGCGACACCGGGCAGCGCCTCCAATGCGACCTCGACCTCCCGCGGTGACACGTTGGCGCCCGACGTCTTGATCATCTCGCCGAGCCGACCGGTGAACATGAAGTAGCCGTCGCGGAACTCGCCACCGTCGTTGGTGTGGTACCAGCCGTCGTCGTCGAACACCTCGTGACGCTCGCGCTTGTAGATGCCGGCCATGAGGTTGTACCCGCGTACGAGCAGCTCCCCGTGCTCGCCGTCGCCGAGCACCGCGCCGGTGTCGGGATCGATCACCCGGTGCTGCACGTACGGCAGCGGCCGCCCGAACGAACCCCGCAGCTCGGCGGGCAGCACCCGGCCGCGCTCGCTGGGCGGACACGTGGTGTGCGGGCCCGCCGGTCTCGGTCATGCCCAGCGAGTTGTGGAACTGCGGCACGCCGACGAGCGGGTACACGCCGGTGAAGTCGCGGACGCGGGAGAGGTCGTGTGCCGCGGACTCGGGGTGGGTCTTCACCGCCTCGTGCATCGGCGCCCAGCCGACGAAGCGGTTGGCCCGCTCGCGTTCCATGAGCTCGATCGCGCCCAGTGGCTCGAAGCGGTCCATGACGAGCATCGCGGACCCGGCGTGCATCGCGCGGCAGGAGGCCGAAGCTCAAGCCCCCGACCCAGAAGAAGGGGAGCCCGGTGAAGCACCGCTCGTCGGGGTCGGGTCCCGGACTCGCATTGCGCAGCAGGTTGGCCCCGTGGCGGACCAGGCCGCCATGGGTGTGCACGACCCCCTTGGGCTCGGCGGTCGACCCCGAGGTGTGCACGATGACCATCGGGTCGCTGGGCCGCACCTCGGCTTCCACCTGCTCGAGGAAGGCGTCGTCGACCGGACCGGTCGGCCGACGCGCCGGTGGGCAGCGCGAGGTGGGTCGCCCACGGCGGCCCGCCGGGCGCGGTGGAGGCGACCTCGCGCAGGTAGGGCATCTCCGGGAGGTAGAGCGGGCCGGACCCGGCGTCGGCGAGACCGGGGACCGCGGTTGTCGTGAACTCGGAGAGGTCGGTGCCGAGCACCGTCGGCGGGATCACGAGCAGCGCCACGTCGGCGTGGCGCATCGTCCAGCGAGCCTCGGGCGGCTTCATCGTGGACGCGAGGGGCACGAACACCGCCCCGATCCGGGTGGCCGCCAGCCAGCACACCACCCATTCGGTGGAGAAGGTGTCGAGCATCGCGACCTTGGTGCCCTTGCCCACTCCGCGGGCGAGCATCTCCTTCGCCACCTCGCGGGATGCCGCTTCGGCGCTCGCGAACGTGAGGCGCCGATCGGGCATCACCACGAAGTCGCGCGTCGCCGAAGCGCTCGGCCGCGGCGCGGAGCACCGCGGGGATGGTGGCGGGATGGTCGAGCGGGCGGGAGCTCCATGGGGCGTTTCTACCAGCCGGGTGTTGGTGCGTGCGCCGGTTCGTCCTAGCGTGCGGGAGTCCGCCGGTGCCGTGGTCCAGGGAGAAGGTCGGCAATGCAGCGCACACTGTTCGACGAGGAACACGACCTCTTCCGGGCGAGCTTCCGGCAGTTCGTCGCCCAGGAGGTCCTGCCCCACAACGAGGCGTGGGAGAAGGCGGGGATCGTCGACCGTGAGCTCTTCGCCAAGGCGGGCGAGCTCGGCTTCCTCGGCTTCGCGGCGCCCGAGGAGCACGGCGGCGGCGGCGTGCGCGACTTCCGCTACAACCTGATCCTCGGCGAGGAGCTGCAGCGCGCGGGCACCGGCGCCGCGGGTCTCGGCATCACGCTGCACACCGACATCTGCATGCCGTACTTCCTCGACCTCACCAACGACGAGCAGAAGGCGCGCTGGCTGCCCGGCATCTGCTCGGGCGAGCTCATCACCGCGGTCGCCATGACCGAGCCCGGCGCGGGGTCCGACCTCGCGGGCATCGCCACCACCGCCAAGCGCGACGGCGACCACTACGTGGTGAACGGGTCGAAGACCTTCATCACCAACGGCATCAACGCCGACCTCGTGATCACCGCGGTGAAGACCGACCCGTCGCAGCGCCACCGCGGCATCTCGCTCGTGGTGCTCGAGCGGGGCATGCCCGGCTTCGAGCGCGGCCGCAACCTCGAGAAGGTGGGCCTGCACTCGCAGGACACCGCGGAGCTGTTCTTCAACGACGTCGAGGTGCCGGTCGCCAACCTCCTCGGCGAGGAGGGCAAGGGCTTCGGGTCCCTGATGGACAACCTGGCCCAGGAGCGCCTGTCGATCGCGGCCAACGGCGTGGCCGCGGCGCGGGCCGCGTTCGAGTGGACGCTCGAGTACTGCAAGGAACGCCAGGCGTTCGGTCAGCCGATCGGCGCGTTCCAGAACACGCCGGTTCCGCCTCGCCGAGATGGCCACCGAGGTGATGGTGGGGGAGTCGTTCGTCGACCGCTGCGTGGTCGCGCTCAACGAGGGCACGCTCACCGCGGCGGAGGCGTCGGCGGCGAAGATGTGGTGCACCGAGCTGCAGGGGCGCATCGTCGACCTCGGCGTGCAGCTCCACGGCGGGTACGGCTACATGCTCGAGTACCCGATCGGCCGCGCCTACGTCGACGCCCGCATCACCCGCATCTACGGCGGCACCAACGAGGTGATGCGCGAGATCGTCGGCCGCTCGCTCGGGGTCTGAGCCGACTCCGACATTCGCATCCGCATCCGCGAACGAGGGGGACGCAGTGCAGGAGCTCGCAGGCAAGGTCGCGCTGATCACGGGCGCCGGATCGGGCGGGACCGGCACCGCCATGTCCGTCCGGTTCGCGGCCGAGGGGGCGAAGATCGCGCTGGTGGCGCGGAACGTTGCCGGGCTCGAGCGGACCGCGGCGCGGATCCGCGACCTCGGCGGGGAGGCCGTCGTCCTGCCCTGCGACCTGGGCGATCCCGACGGCGGCCGCGACTCGCTGATCGCGCGCGCCGAGGACGCGCTGGGCCCGATCGACATCCTCGTCAACAACGCGGTGGTCAGCGACCTCAAGCGCTTCGGGGAGTTCTCCCACGCCGACATGCAGTCGGAAGGCGAGGTGAACCTCTGGGCGCCCTGGCTGCTGACCCAGCAGGCCACCGACAGCATGGCCGAGCGCGGTGGTGGATACGTCCTCAACCTGTCGAGCATGGGCGCGGAGCTTCCGCCGGGACCGCCCTACACCGCCAAGACGAAGTGGCACAGCAGCCTGTACGCGGCGATGAAGTCCGCCCTGAACACCATGACCGTCTACGCCGCGGTCGAGTTCCAGGACCAGGGCATCGTCATGAACACGCTCGCGCCGCAGCGGTCGATCTTCACGGAGCGGATCAGCAGCGGCACGAGCATGGTGAAGGACACCTCGATCTGCGAGCCGCTGGAGACGATGGCCGAGGCCGCGCTCGCGCTGTGCACCGGCGACACGACGATGCTCACCGGGCGCATCGCGTTCAGCCTCATGCTGCTGGTGGAGCTGCAGCGGCCGGTCTACGACCTCACCGGCACCCAGCTCGTCGAGGGGTGGCAGCCCGACGACATCGTCGCGGCGATCCACCACCGCGAGGACTGGACCGAGAAGTACCTCCGGTGGCCGCACACCTACGAGTTCAACCGCCCGCAGACGCCGTACCCCGACGTGCTGCGCCGCGGGTGACGGGTCGTCTCGTGAGCCGGGTCTGGATGAGCTGGAGCAGTGGGAAGGACAGCACCTTCGCGCTCGCGGCGGCGCGCGCGGAACCCGACGTGGAGGTCGTGGGTCTCCTGGTCTCGATGAACGCTGCCGCGGATCGCGTGTCGATGCACGCGGTGCGCCGGGATCTGGTGGTCACCCAGGCGGAACGACTCGGACTCCCGCTGCATCTCGTCGAGTTGCCGTCGCCCTGTTCCAACGAACGCTACGAGGACGCGATGCGCGACGCGCTCGCGGTGGCACGCGACGCGGGGATCGAGCAGATGGTCTTCGGCGATCTCTTCCTCGCCGACATCCGCGCGTGACCGCGAGCAGGCGCTCGCGGCGACGGGCATCACGCCCGCGCTCTTCCCCTGTGGAACCGGCCCACCGACGTGCTCGCCCGCGACATGCTCGACGCGGGCGTCAAGGCGGTGGTCACGTGCGTCGACCCCGCGCAGGCCCCACCGGAGCTCGCCGGCCGGCCGTGGGACGAGGACCTGCTCGCCGACCTGCCCTCGGGGGTCGATCCGTGTGGCGAGCACGGCGAGTTCCACACGTTCGTCTGGGACGGCCCCGGGTTCCGGGCGCCGATCCCCGTCGTCACCGGCCCGCCCGATCGAACGCGACGGCTTCGTCTACAGCGACGTCTGCCCGGCTTCCTGACGTCGACCCGGCGAGAGGGAGTGCTCCCGGGCACGTCGTTGGTCTCGAGTCGTACGATGTATGGGTCGCGCCGCTCGCCAGGGGGTCGGAGCGAACTCTCGAGGGGGAAGACCATGGAAGAGCGCCTCATCGTCATCTCGTCCGACAGCCATGCCGGGATCCCGAAGGAGCTGTGGCCCGAGTACCTCGATCCGCAGTTCCACGAGTTCATCGCGAACCTGCACGAGGACAACGAGATCTACCCGGTGGCGATGGCCATGTTGAGCGCTCGCGTGCAGGGGCAGGCGCCGTTGGAGGAGCACCGTGAAGCCCACAGCACGGGCTGGCACGGATTGCACGACGCGGTGCTGCGGATGGCCGACATGGACCGCGAGGGCGTCGCCGCCGAGTTCGTCTTCCACGGCGACTCGCGTCTGGGCGACCTCTTCCACAACGTCAACAACCGCACGTACCCGTTCGAGGTGTGGGAGGCCGGCGCCCACGCGTGGAACCGGTGGGCCGCTGACAACTTCGGCTTCGCGCTCGACCGCTTCCTCCTCTGCGCAGCGGTCGGGCCGTGCGTCGACATGGACGCCGCGGTGGCCGAGATCCACTGGCTCGCCGACCACGGCTTCACCGCCACCTACGGACCGCACTACATGACGCACCCGGGACTGCCGCCGCTTCACGACGAGTACTGGGACCCGTACTGGGCCGCCTGCGCGGAGCGGAACATCGCGGTCGTCGTGCACGCCGGGTTCGGCACCGAGCAGGGCACGGTGTTCAACGTCATCGAGGACATCTACGGTGCCGCGGCCGAAGCCGCCGGCAGCACCGACCGCGACGCGATGCTCGCCCACGCCGACGCCGTCCGCCAGGAGTCGGCCGACTTCTTCACGTGGTGGGTGAACCGCAACGTCGAGTCCCGTCGCCCGCTGTGGCAGATGACGTTGGGCGGCGTGTTCGACCGTCACCCGGCGCTGCGACTGATGCTCACCGAGATCCGCCTCGACTGGATCCCGGCCACCCTCGACTTCCTCGACGGTGTGTTCGAGGAGCACCGCGACGCGGTGCCCGCCCGTCGCAAGCCGAGCGAGTACTGGCACGAGAACTGCATGGCCGGTGCGTCGTTCGTGCACAAGGTGGAGATCGACCGTCGCCACGAGATCGGCGTCGACACGATCCTCTTCGGTCGTGACTACCCGCACCCCGAGAGCACGTGGCCGCACACCCGCGAGTGGCTGCAGGAGGCGTTCGTCGGCGTGCCCGAGGACGAGGTGCGGGCGATGCTGGGCGAGAACGCCATCCGCTTCGCCGGTCTCGATCGCGAGCGCTTGGCCGAGATCGCCCGGCGGATCGGACCGACGATCGAGGACATCACCGGGCCGCACGCGGAGATCCGTCCGGAGCTGATGGCCAGCTTCAACGCGCGGGGCGGCTTCTCGAAGCCGTGGGAGGGCGACGAGCAGATCGGGCTGATCGCAGAGTTGGTCGAGAAGGACCTCACGATCACCGCGTCGGCGTAGCTGCGCCGGCGGGTTCCGATCGGGGACCGTCGAAGGTCCGCCACTTGGCGGCTTTGTTCTACGATCTGTATACTACTTCGTATGACAACGCCTGTGCCCACACGGTTCACCGATGACGAGCTCGCCCTCATCGACGAGCTCGTCGACGAAGGCATCGGAGACAGTCGATCTGCGGTGATCCGCCGCGGGGTTCATCTGCTTGGCGACACGGTGCGCCGCGCACGCGTGGGCGCATCCATCGCCCGTGCATATCGAGAGCTCCCGCAAACTGCCGCGGACGATGAGCTGGCGATGGCGAGCGCAATCGCGATGACCGAGGCGGAGCCGTGGTAGCGCAGGCCGAGATCTGGCTCATGGAAACGCCGAACTCGAAGCGCCGACCCAGTGCTCATCGTCTCCCGCGACGAGGTGATCCCGGTCCTGAACAACGTCGTCGTCGCTCCAGTGACGACCACGATTCGCGACATCCCGACCTGCGTCCCGGTGGGTCCGGACCAGGGAATCGACCACGACAGCGTGGCCACGTTCGACAGCCTTGCCTCGGTACCGAAGTCAGTGCTCACCGTCCGGCTCGGTGAACTTGGTACCGGCGGCCGACAACAGATCTGCAAGGCGCTCGACGCGGTCGCCAACTGCTGACCGAGAGCCGGCGTTCGGGCATTCCGTGACCTCTGCGGGTCGCCGGCATGGCGAGAAGACGCCGGTCCGGGCAAAGACGTGAACGTGTGGAGGGATCAGCCTGCTTCGGCGGACGACGGCCACTCGGCCGGGGGCGACTCGAGGCGCTCGACGGTGGTCTCGGCCGCGGCGGCGAAGATGCCGGTGCCCTTGGCCAGCGCGCGGATCTCGGCGTCCTCGTAGAGCGCGTGGAGGTCCTTCGCCATCGGCGCCAGCGCGGCCCGGCGCATGGGGTCGGAGGCCCGCACCCCGACCGCGACCTCGAGCGCGAAGCTCTTGCCCGAGCCGTGACGGATGAACTGCGCCATCGTCGTCGGGTTCGATGCCGAACTTGCGCCCGAGGGTGAGCGCGTCGTCGGCGAGCGCGAAGTTGGCGGCGAGCAGCGTGTTGTTCACGAGCTTGGCGAGCTGGCCCGATCCGAGCGGGCCCATGTAGATCACCGGGTCGCCGAACGCGCCGAACACCGGTGACACGCGCGCCGCGGCGTCGGCGTCGCCGCCGACCGCGACCACCAGGGTGCCGGCCTCCGCGCCGGCGCGGCCGCCGCTCACCGGGCACGTCGAGCACCTCCACGCCCTCGGGCGCGGCCGCCGCGAGCGCGGCGCACGTGGACGGGAGCACGGTGGCGTGGATGGCCACCACGGTGCCGGGTCGACACCCGGCGAACACGCCGTCGGCGCGCGTGCACACGTCGAGCACGTCCTCGTCGTGCCACACGCACACCCCGACGAGGTCGCTGCGCGCCGCGAGGTCGGCGGGCGTGGCGGCGAACTCCACGTTGGGCGCGGCGAAGGGTTCGAGCGCCTCGGGCCGGCGGGCCCACAGCACCGTGGGGTGACCGGCGGCGATGATGCGGCCGGCCATGGCCGCCGCCCATGTCGCCGAGGCCGATGAACCCCACCGTGCCCACGGCCGAACCCGGGCGCGCGTCGTCGGCGGTCATGGTGCTCCCTTCCGCGGCCCGCGGGGCCACGTGTGCGGCGCAGTGGGTCCGGCGCGGGGCGTCAGGCGCTCGGGACGAGGTACGGCGGGTTCGCGTCGTAGCGGGCCCGCCATTCGGCGCGCGACACCTCGGCGGTGTCGACGTCGGGCGACTGCGCCCGCAGCGCGCCCACCGTGGCCTGCTCCTTCGGGATCACCGCGAACGGGTCGTAGTCGCAGAAGCGGGCGACGTTGCGCCAGGTGATCTTGTCGATGTCGTCGTCGGAGAGGCCCGCGCCGTCGCACTCGGCGAGCAGGAACTCGGGCGCGTTGGGCCACACCGAGTCGCTGTGGGGGTAGTCGACCTCGTAGGCGATCATGTCGATCCCGATCTGGTGCGCGAGCCGCAGCGAGGTCGGGTCGGAGATGAAGCAGGCCAGGGTCTGCTCCCGCAGGAGCTGGCTCGGCAACTTGCCGCCGAAGTCCTGACGGGTCCAGCGCTGGTTCTCGTAGTGACGGTCGATGCGGTCCATGAGGAACGGCAGCCAGCCGATGCCGCCCTCGGAGAACGCGAACTTGAGCTGCGGGAACTTCCGCAACGCGGGGCCCCAGATGAGGTCCTGGGTGCAGAGCACCGACACCTGGGTGGCCAGCACCATGTAGTTGTCGATGTGGAAGTCGGGCCCCATGTCGATCGCGTCGAGGCCCTGGCCGATGTGGAGGCACACGACGACGCCCTCGTCGCTGCACACCTGCCACAACGGGAACCAGTACTCGCTCTGGTACGTGGGCAGACCGATGAGGTGCGGCATCTCGGGCATGCTGATCGCCCGGGCGCCCTTGGCCACGATGCGCTTCACCTCGGCGACGGTCTCGTCCATGTTCCACCCCGGCGCGATGCCGAGCGGGATGAAGCGGCCGGGGTGCGACCCGCACCACTCGTCGATGTGCCAGTCGTTGTAGGCCCGCAGCATCACCAGCGCGAGGTCCTTGTCGGCGGCGTCGTAGAAGCGCCCGCCGGAGAAGCCGGGCATGCTCGGGAAGCACATCGAGGCGAAGGTGCCGTTGCGGTCCATGTCGCGGACCCGCTCGTCGATGCGGTACGCGGCGGGGCGCATCTCCGCGATGGAGCTGGCGTCCATGCCCCAGTCTTCCTTGGGCCACCCGACGGTCGCGTTGAGCCCGACGGTCGCGACGTCCTTGCCCTCGAAGATCCAGTGGTCCTTGCCGGCCTCGTCGCGCACCAGGCGCGGCGCGCGCTCGAGGTACTCGGCCGAGAGGTGACCCTGGAAGATGTCGGGCGGCTCGACCGTGTGGTCGTCGATGCTGAGGATGATCATGTCGTCGACGTTCACGTCGCCCTCCTGAGGAGCTCGGTTCGCGTGTTCGGTTGTCCCCGGAGCGGCGCCGGTCGCGCGGCGGGTCTCACGCGAGCGGTCAGCTCGCGCGCACGACCTGTCCGGGCAGGGCCCCGACGAGCTTGCCGTCGTCGATGATCGGCACGCCGTTGACGATCACGAACGGGATCCCCTGCGCCTGCTTGGTCATGCGCTGGCCACCGCCGGGGATGTCGTCGAGCGTCTCGAGCGCGAGCGGTCCCACGGTGTCGGGGTCGAAGATCACCAGGTCGGCGGCCTTGCCCACCTCGACCGTGCCGCGGTCGGAGAGGCCGCAGAAGTCGGCGACCTCGCTGGTCAACGCGGCGACCGCCGCCTCGAGGGTGAAGGAGCCCTTCTCCCGCACCCAGTGCTGGAGGAAGTAGCTCGGGTAGTCGCCGCCGGCGAACGTCTGCAGGTGGGCGCCACCGTCGGAGATGCCGACGAGGGTCGCCGGGCTCTTGAGGATCCGCTCGAGGCGGGACTCGTCGACGTTGACCGGGCCCGACAGCAGGAAGTAGGTGCCGAGCTCGTCGCTGATCGCGGTGTCGAACATGACGTCGGACGGGTGACAGCCCCGCTCGGCGGCGATGTCGTTGAGGAGGCGACCCTCGAGGTGCTTGTTCTCCGGGTTGGTGGTCTTCTCGACGGTGGCGTTGTCGAGGAACTTGGCCGACTTCCAGAACTCGGCCAGGCGGGCCCGCCACTCGGGGTCGGCGAGCGCCGCGAGCTTGTCCTCGGGGTCGAGCCGGGAGAGGTCGACCCAGTCCTCGGAGCCGGCGAACGCGGCGGAGAGCTTCTTGAGCGTGAAGCGCGACTCGGCGCGCTGGCAGCGGGCCACCGCGTAGATGCGGTGACCCTTGCCGAGCTCCTCCTCCATGAACGCGAGCGCGCTGTCGCCGTTGGGCGTGCCCAGCCCGAAGTCGTTCCACGACACGACCGTCTCCGACGTCTCGGCGATCTCGACGAGGAACGCGCGGTCCTCGTCGTTCAGGCCGTCGCGCTTGGTGGCGGGGTTGATCGACACGAGCTGGCGGCCCTTGCGCTTGACCGCGTCGGCCAGCGCGAGGATCTCGGCGTGGGTCGAGAAGTACGTGGGGATGTGCTCGCCCTGCTCACCGCGCTGGTGCGGAGCGTGGCTGCTGCTCACGCCCGCGGCGCCGGCGTCCATCGCCTCCTCGACGACGCGGACCATCTCCGCGATCTCCTCGGGGGTCGCCTCCCGGTGCAGCGCGTCCTCGCCCATCACGAAGCGGCGCACCGCGCTGTGGCCCACCTGGATCACGGCGTTGATGCCGAGGGTGCCCTCGATCGTGTCGAGGTACTCGGGGAAGGTTTCCCAGGGCAGCGGCGCGAAGGCCTCGAGCGCGCCCTTCGGGATCTCCTCGGTGGCCGCGAACAGGCCGATCAGGTACTCCTGGTCCTGCGGGCGCACCGGCGCGAGGGTGTAGCCGCAGTTCCCCATGAGGACGGTGGTGACGCCGTGCACGGCCGCGGGGTTGGCCCACGGGTCCCAGAGCAGCTGGCCGTCGTAGTGCGTGTGGGCGTCGATGAAGCCCGGGGCGAGCACCCGGCCCTCGGCGTCGATGGTGCGCTCGGCCGCGCCGCTCACCGCACCGATCTCGGCGATCTTGCCGTCCTGGACGGCGACGTCGCCGACGTAGGCCGCCCGGCCCGTACCGTCGACGATCCGGGCGTTTGTGACCACCAGGTCCCAGGCCATGCGCGCAACCTCCGCTGCAACGATTCCGCTTCGGATCTAGAAGGTACCTGAGCGCGGGGCCGGACGGCACCCCGGAGCGGGGGCCGGGCTGCGTCAGCCGTTGGACACCGCCAGCGCGCCGGCCAGGGTCCGCACGTCGGCGAGGTCGGCGAGGCCGGCGCAGAGGTCGATGATGCGCTGGCGCTGCTCCTCGCCGGCGATGGTGCCCGCGGTCTCGTGGAACTTGCCGAGGATCTCGTCCTGGGTGAGGGGGTCGAGCGGGGTGCCGTGGGTGGTGGTCACCGTGTCCTCGAGCTCCTCGCCGTTGGTGAGCTTCAGGACGACCCGGCTCTCGAGCCCGCCGCCGGTGGGGATGCGCTTCACCCGCTGCATCAGGGACTGCGCCACCGGGTTCTGGACCTTCTCGTCGGTGTACTCGTGGATCCCGCCCTTGCCGTAGAGGGCGATGGTCACGACGTCGAACTCGAGGCTGTACTTCGCCTCGAGGCCGGACTGGGGCGACGTGTAGGGCACGTTCGACTCGAGGAAGGCGGGGAACTCCACCTCGATCGCCTCGATCTCCTCCGGCGCGACGGGCCGGCGGCGCACGATGTTCTGGATCGCGTCCATGCTCCAGTGCGCGGCCGCGCACGACGCGTGCAGCCGCAGCGTGGCGCCGTGGGTCGCGAGGTTGAAGGTCCCCAGGCCGTCGAGGATCTTCTCGGGATCACCGTTCTCGAGGCCGAGCATCCGGGCCACGCCGAACTCGCCGTCGAAGATGTCGGGGTTGGCGGTGAAGCCCATGGCGGCCAGCTCGGCGGCCATCACGCCGTGCATCGCCGCGTTGCCGGCGGTGAAGCCCTTGGTGTCGCTGCCGCGGTTCTTCATGACCCCGCCCATGGCCGAGGCCGCGTGGCCCAGCGCCATGCGGGTCTGGTCGACGTCGAGGCCGAGCAGCTTCGCCGAGAGCGCGGCGACGCCGAGGCACTCCTGGAAGCCCTGGTTGAACCAGCCGCGGTTGATCAGGCCGTTGCCGAGCGGCTCCATGACCGGCTTCATCGTCTGGGCGGTGATCTCCCAGCCGACCACCCAGGCGAGCACGAGGTCGCGTCCCGAGACGCCGAGCTTCTCGCCGAGCGCGACGCTCGACGCGGTGAGCGGGCTGTTCGGGTGGCTGCTGAACGTCGCGATGTCGTCGTTCTCGAGCGCGTGCGACGTCGCGCCGTTGAGCAGCGTGGCGTACGACGCCGAGGTCCGCAGGTCGCTGCCGGTCACCGTGCACTCCGGCGTCGCGCCCTGGGCGCGCACCCACTCCGACAGCAGCGTGCCGAGGCGCACCGTCAGTCCCGCGAACTGGTTCCCGATCGAGTCGAGGACCAGGTTGGGCACCCGGTCGATCGCGGCCTGGGGGAGATCGTCGTACCCGACGTTCACCACCCAGTCGGCGACCTGCTCGGTGACGGACGCGTTCGAGCTTGCCATCGGAGTCTCCTCTTCGGTGCGTGCGCCAGCGGCGAGCGACGCCGGGCGTCAGGCTCAGAGCTCGGCGAGGAATCCTTCGGCCCGGAGGACCTTCTCCACGCCGCCGCCGATGATGATCTCGGCGAGGGGCTTGGGGACGGGGTTGCCCTGGATCGTCGTGCCCTTGGTGACGTTGGTGACGACGCCACTGATCCAGTCGACCTCGATCACGTCGCCCTCGTCGACCGCGTCGCCGATGCCGGGGCAGGGGAGCGAGGGGAGTCCGGAGTTCACGCAGTTGCGCAGGCCCAGGCCGTTGAACGACTCGGCGACGACCCCGGAGATGCCGAGGCCCTTCCAGACCGCGCCGATGTCGCGGGCGGAGCCCACGCCGAGGTTGTGCCCGCCGACGAGCACGTCGCCGGGCTGGACCTCGTCGACCCAGCCGGGCCGGTTGGCGCTGAAGCAGTACTGCAGCTGCTCCTCGATCGGCATGAGGACCGCGAAGTTGGGGATCACGAGGTCGGTGTTGATGTCGTCACCGAACTTCCAGACCTTCCCGCTGAACGTGTTCGACATGGGTGGGTGCTTCCTTCTCGTCTGGGGTCTTCGTCTGCTGGCCGCGTGGTGACCGGGTGGCGGTCAGAACTCGCGGGGGTCGGAGATCACGCCGGCGATGGCCGAGGCGGCCACCGTGGCGGGCGAGCCCATGTAGACGCTCGCGCTGGGGCTGCCCATCCGGCCCTGGAAGTTGCGGGTCGACGCGGTGATGCAGACCTCGCCGTCGCCGAGGAGGCCGAGGTGACCGCCGAAACAGGCGCCGCACGTGGAGTTGGTGACCACCGCGCCGGCTTCCATGATGGTCGACACGTACCCGAGCTTGATGGCCTCCTGGAGGATCGCCTGGCTGCCCGGCGTCACGATCATGCGCACGCCGTCGGCGATCTTCTTGCCGTTCAGCACGTCGGCCGCGACCTTGAAGTCGCTCAGCCGGCCGTTGGCGCAGGAGCCGATGAAGGCCTGGTCGACCTTGATCTTCTCGGCGGCGACGTCGGTGACGGGCTTGACGTTCTTGGCCACCTTGTTCGGGAGCACGACCTGCGGCACGAGGTTGTCGAGGTCGATGTGGAGCTCCATCTCGTACTCGGCGTCCTCGTCGGGGAACGCCGGCTCGAACTCGCGCTTGGCGCGCCCTTCGAGGTAGTTGGCGAGCACGTCGTCGTAGGGGAACATCGAGAACTCGGCCGAGAGCTCGGCGGAGATGGTGGCCATGGTGAGGCGACCGTCCATGTCGATGTTGGCGAGGCCGTCGCCGTGCCACTCGAGGTTCCGGTTGGCGAAGTCGCCGTACTTGCCCGGCAGGTAGTGGATGATGTCGCGCGGGTACACGCGGTCGTTGAGCGTGCCGTCGAGCACGATCTTGGTGGTCTGGCCGACGAGGTACCAGGTGGTCCCCTTGCAGAGGATGTAGGTCATCTCGTTGGAACCCATGCCGCGGGCGAGGCAGTTCATCGCGCCCGACGAGCACGTGTGGGAGTCGGGATTGGCGAGGATCGTGCCGGGCAGCGCGATGCCCTCCTGGGCGACGAGCACGTGGCTGATGCCGTGCTGGCCGACGGGGAAGTAGTTCTTGATGCCGAACTTCTCCACGAAGTCGCGCATCTTGATGGCGTGGTTGGCCGCCTGCACGGTGGGGGCCGGCACCTGGTGGTCGAACAGTGCGACGACCATGTCGGGGTCGTGGATGCGCAGGACGTCGGCGCGCATCGAGTCGAAGTGGACGGTCGTGTCGACGTCCACGACGACCACGTCGCCGGGCTTGACGACGTCGACTTCGGAGTGGTTGGCGAGGATCTTCTCGATCGTGTTCATTCCCATAGGAGGAGTCTGCCTCGTCTCGTGTGAGTTCGGTAGTTGAGGAACGAGCGGGGAGGGCGAGCTCGTTCAGCGGGGGCTGAACAGCGGGGTGATCTCGGCGACGTCGTCGAGGGTCTCCACGCTGCGGGCGCTGCGGTACAGCAGGTCGGCCTGCTCCTGGCCGAGCACCCGCACCGCCATGTCCATGAACTTGGCCTTGAAGTCCTCTTCGCTGAGCGGGTTCGACGGGTTGCCCCGCGGGTAGAGCACCTCTTCGGTGAACTCGCGGCCGTCCTTCAGCCGCACCGTCACGCGGCCGGGCTTGGAGAACTTCACCTTCTGGTACAGCTCGGAGTCCTGGTAGACGACCGTCTTCGGGATGAGGCCCTGCACCCGGGGGTCGGCCACCGTCTCGTCGGTGAACTGGTCGACGCCGATCGTGCGGTGCACCGCGGCCACCGAGAGGGCGAAGGGCAGGCTCGCCTGCGCGCTCACCACCGTCGACACCTTGTGCTTGGCGAGGAACGGTTCGACCCGCTGCCAGGCCGCCTCGATCTCGACGATGTCCTCGTGGTGGATGTCGTTGCCCTGCACGATCTTGAGCAGCGCCTCCACCGGCGCGTGCAGCGTGAGGTTCATCGGGTAGGGCTTCACCCAGCGGGTGGAGATGGCGTAGGAGTCGCCGAGGCCGCCGAGCAGCTCGTCGAGCTTGCAGCGCCCGCCCCAGAAGGTGGCGGCGAACCCCTGCACGCCCTCGATGCCCATCGCGGTGGCCTTGAAGTACCGCTCGCCCATGAGCGCGGCGGTGACGGCCCGCTCGCCGGCCATGCCGCCGTTGAGCGACCGCTGCCAGGAGCCTTCCTCGTGGCCCTGGAAGCTGCCGCCCGCGAAGGCGCAGCCGAGACCGATCGCGTAGGTGGTCTGCAGGGCGTCGAGGCCGAGCACCCGCGAGCACGCGGCGGCGGAGGCGGGCGTGCCCATCACCGCGGGGACGTAGAAGCCGCTCGAGGTGTGGGTGCCGGCGTTGACCTCGGCTTCGGTGGGCATCATCGCCCCGGCGAGGCGGTCGATGATCTCGTAGGCGATCACGATGCCGAGGACGAGGTCGCGACCCGGCTTGTGGCGCGTCTCGCTCATCACCAGCGGGCCGGTGACCGCGAACGGGTAGGGCCGGCCGCCGCGTCCGAAGTCGGCGTACTCGAAGCCGAGGGCCATGGTGCCGTTGGCGAACGCGGCGCGCGCCGCGGTGGCCTTGGCGCCGGTGGCGATGATGGTGGCCTCCGGGCGGCACCCGCCGTCGAGCTCGGCGAACGCCGCGATGGCCTGGCCCCACTCCTTGGTGGCGCCCACGAACAGGCTCTCGCCGAGGTAGTCGGCGAAGGCGCGGGTGGCCTCCTCGACCACGGGCGCGGGGAGGTCCTCGTACCGGAGCTGCGTGACCCATTCGGCCAGCTCCCTGGTGACCAGCCGTCCGCCGGTCACGGTGTCGTCGCGCGTGTCCACCGATTCCCCTCCATCGTGTCCGAGACCATCGTGTCCGAGACCGTGCGGGCGCGGGCCCAGGCCGGGAGTCAGGCGTCGGCCTCCCCCGGCGCGGCCAGCGCCGCGGCGGCACCGTAGTCGACCTTGCCGTTGGCGGCCCGGGGTACCGCGTCCACGAAGTACACGCGGCGCGGCACCTTGTATCCCGCGAGGGCCGTCGCGCACCGTGCCGGTGATGTCGGAGCTCGTGGCGGCGCTGCCCGCGCGGCACACCACCAACGCAGTCACGGCCTGACCGAAGCGCTCGTCGGGCACCCCGAGCACCAGGCAGTCCTCGACGTCGGGATGTTCCTTGATCGCCTCTTCCACCTCGGCGGGGTACACCTTCTCCCCGCCGGTGTTGATGGTGCTCACGCCCCGGCCGATCAGGGTGACGGAGCCGTCGTGCTCGATCCGGCCGAGGTCGCCGGGCATCGCGTACTGCACGCCGTCGATGAGGAAGTAGGTCTCCGCCGACTTCGCGGGGTCGCGGAAGTAGCCGGTCGCCGCCGCGGGCCCGGCCAACGTCCCCACCTCGCCCGGTGGGAGCTCGGTACCGTCGGGTCCGAGCACCTTGAGGCCGGGCGCGGGATCGAAGTTCGCGGTCGCGGCGGCGTCGCCGTAGCGCACCTGCCGGATGCCGTAGCTCACGCCCTCACTCGCGCCGCACGCGTCGAACAGCATCGCGTCGTGCATGAAGTCGAGCAGGCGTTCCTTGAGGTGCGCGCTCCAGGCCACGCCGGCCGAGCAGATCGAGCGCACCGAAGACACGTCGTAGTTCCCGCCTCCGGGTCGGCCCTCGTCGAGGGCGCGGACCATCGGGAGTGCGAACGCGTCGCCGACGATCGCGAGCACCTGCGCGCCCGTGGCCTCGACCGTTGCGAAGAGCTCGTGGGCGTCGAACGAGCGGCTCTCCAGCGTGGTGACGTTGCCGCCCGCGGTGAGCGCCGGCAGCGTCGCGAAGATGAAGGCGGTGCTGTGCATCAGCGGCGATGCCGGGACCGCCGCCATCGGTCGCCCCGACTCCCACTGCCGCACCGCGAACTCGACCGGCGTGACGTCGGGCTCGAGTGGCCGGTCGAGGAAGAGGTCGCGGAACCAGATGCAGTTGCGGATGCTGCCTTCGACGTGCATGAGCACGCCCTTGGGGAGGCCCGTCGTGCCACCCGTGTAGGAGAGGAAGGAATCGTCTCCCGAGCGCTCGATGCGCGCCGCGGGTTCGGCGGACGCGAGGAGGTCCTCGTAGGCGACCACGCCTCGGCTCGGTTCGTCGCCGGGCGGCGTGCCGACCTCGACGAGGAGGCGCAGCCCGGTCGCCTGGTGAGCGGCCGACGCGACGCGGTCGCGCAACGCGGCGTCGAAGACGAGCGCCTTCGCCTCCGAATTCTCGAGCAGCATCAGGAGCTCGTCGCTGCCGTAGCGGTAGTTGACGTTCGAGGGCACCGCCCGGATCTTCAGGCCGCCGAAGAACACCTCGTAGTACTCGGGGCAGTTGTAGAGGTACGCCGCGATGGTGTCGCCCCGGCCGATGCCGTGGGCCTGCAACGCGCCGGCGAGGCGCGCCGCGCGCTGCTCGAAGTCGTGCCAGGTGATGAGCCGGGAACCGTGCCCGAGCGCGGGGGCATCAGGGATGCGATCCGCGATCTCCTCCCAGATGGTTGCGTAGTGGCGGCTCGGCCCGGAGTCGCTCACGCCGTCGTCGGTTCGCCCGGCGCCGGCGCGAGGCCGCGCGCGACCAGGGCCACGTAGAAGTCGGCGAGGTCGGAGTAGCTGCGGCGCCCGCCGGGGCGGAACCATCGGACCGTGCCGTGGAGCATCTCGAGCAGGCTGTTGGTCACGACACCGGGGTCGAGCGTGACGTCGAAGCATCCTTCGTCGATGCCCTGCTCGACGATCCGTCGCAGGAACCGGTGGATCTCGGTGCGCATCCCCATGATGTGCTCCCGCCGTTCGCCTCGCAGCAGCCCCACGTCGCGCTCGGCCACCGCCGCGTAGTCGGGGGTGGCGGGGATCATCGCCATGTACCGCCGCACGAATGCGTCGAGGCGGGTGGCGGCGTCCGCCGAGCGGGTGGCCTCGTCTTCCGCGAGGGTGGCGATCCCCTTCTCGTGGCTGTCGACGGCCAGCGCGTAGAGGAGGTCCTCCTTGGTCTGGATGTAGTAGTAGAGGCTGCCCTTGAGGATCCCGACCCGCGCCGCGATGTCCTCGATGCGCGCGGCCTGGTAGCCCTTCTCGTGGAACACCGCGCCGGCGGCGTCGAGGATCTCGCCCCAGCGCTCCTCGTTGAGGGTGCCCTTCGGGGCCGCGCCGTCCCGGGCCTGCGCGCCCCCTCGTGTTCACGGGTTGTGGCCACGGATCCTGCGCTTCCTCGTCGTCCTCGTCGGCGGACGGCCCACCATATCGACGTGCCCGGCGCGCCGCGCCCGGCCCGTGTCCACGGTGGTGACCCGTCCGCGGTCCCGGACTCCTTGACGGGCGGGACCTGGTCTGCTATTCAATCAAACGATAGTTTGATTTCTGTGCCACACGGAGCAGCCGTCCAGGCACGGAGGGGGACACCGACCATGACCACAGCCTTCGCCGACCCGGGGGTGCCCACCCTCGCCGAACGCCGCGACGCCGCGCGTCACCTGCTCGTCGCCAACCCCGAGCACTCCGACCGGGGGATCGCGGCGCGCTGCGGCCTGTCGCCGAAGACGGTCGCCCGCGTGCGCGAGGAGCTCGTGGCCCAGGGCCGGGTCGTGCGGACCGACCGGCCCGTCGCGCGCATCGGTCGCGACGGCCGGGTGCGCCCGGTCGACCCGCACGCGGTCCGCAGTCGCATCGCCGAGGAGCTCGAGCGTCAGCCCTACGCGTCGCTGCGCACGATCGCGCGCGCGGTGGGCGCCTCGCCCGAGACCGTCCGCAGCGTTCGCAACGCGGTGCGCTCCGGGACCGCGACCTCGTCGTCGATGTACGAGCCCGAGCGACCGCTCGCCGCGGTCATCGACCTCCCGCCCCGCCCGCGTGAGCAGCCGTTCGCCCTCGGTCGCGACCGCGCCTGCACGGACCGCGACGGTGGTCGCGAGTTCGTCGAATGGTTCGACTGCACCGCGGTGACCGGCGACGACGTGGCCGAGCACATGGCGACCGTGCCGCTCAGTCGCGTCTACGAGGTGGCCGACGAGGCGCGTCGTCGCGCCGAGTGCTGGCTGCGCTTCGCGGAATCGGTCGAGGGCCGCGCCCGCCGTCAGACCTGATCGGGCCGCGGCCGGGCCCGCCGCCGCAGCTCGTCCTTGCGCACCTTGCCGGTCGCGTTCACCGGGAGCTCGGTCACGAGCTCCACGCGCCGCGGCACCTTGAAGTTCGCGAGGTGCTCGCGCTGCGTACGCGACGACCGCGTCCGCGGTGAGCGACGCACCCGACGCCGCGACCACGAACGCGCAGCCCACTTCGCCGAAGTAGTCGTCGGGGACCCCCACCACCGCGACCTGCGCGACCCCCTCGAGCCCGAGCAGCGCCTGCTCGACCTCGGCCGGCGCCACGTTGAAGCCGCCGACGATGTAGAGGTCCTTCTTGCGGTCGGTGATGTGCAGCAGCCCGCGGTCGTCGAACGCGCCGACGTCACCGGTGCGCAACCACCCGTCGACCACCACGCGCGCCGTCGCCTCGGGGTCCTCGTAGTACCCGCTCATGAGGTACGGGCTGCGGACCAGCAGCTCGCCTTCGTCGCCGTCGGGCACGTCGCGGAGCTCGTCGTCGACCACCCGGACCTCCACCTCCGCGATGGGGCGGCCCACGGTGGTGGCGACCACGTCGGCCGGCGCGTCGGCGTCGGTGAGCGACACCAGCGCGTGGTTCTCGGTGAGTCCGTACGCGCTCAGGACGGCGTCGATGCCCAACTCGTCGCGCATGCGGTGCACCAGGACTTCGGGCACCGACGCCGCGCCCACGATCGCGTGGCGCAGGGTCGACAGGTCGCGCCCCTCGCGACCTGGGTGGTCGAGCAGCGCGCCGAACATGGTCGGTGGCCCCGGGAAGTGGGTGATGCCGAGACTCTCGATCATCGCGAGCACCGACTCGGCGTCGAACACCGCGAGCGGGTAGGTGGTGGCGCCACACAGCAGGCCGATCATCCAGCCCGCCTTGTACCCGAAGCAGTGGAAGAACGGCGTGGGCACGAGGTAGCGGTCGCCTTCGTGGAGACCGAAGTGCGCGGCGAAGATCTCGTAGCCGCGGAGGCTGGCGCCGTGCCGCAACATGACGCCCTTGGGCGTGCCCGTGGTGCCCGACGTGAAGATCAGGTCGCTCACGTCGTCGGGTCGCCCCGCGGCGACGACCGCGTCGACCGTTGCGGGCGTCACGCCGTCGCCGCTCGCGAGGAAGTCGCTCCATCCGGGTGCGTCGTCCGCGCCGGGCCCGGGCAGGAGCACCGCATCGCGGGTCGCCCGGAGGTCGGGCGCAACCCGGCGCACCATGGCGAGCGGATCGGTCCCGAGGAACTCGTCGACCGTGAACAGGAGGCGGGCGTCGGTGCGGGCGAGGATCTCCGCCACCTCGTCGCCCTTGAACCGCGTGTTGACGGGGACGAGCCAGGCGCCCGCCGCCAGGATCCCCAGCGCGGCGCCGATCCACGACGCCGAGTTCGGCGCCCACAACGCGACCCGGTCGCCGCGCTCGACCCCCGACGCGAGCAGTGCCGCGGCGACGCGCGTCATGTCGCGCTCGACGTCGGCGAAGGTCAGGCGCACCGCGCCGTCGACCACGGCCTCGCGGGTCGCGAAGCGCCGCGCGTTGGCCTGCACCATGCGGGGAATCGTCCCGAATCGCTCGTCGGCGCGCGGCGAACCATTGTCCACCTGTGGCCCGGCTCCGTCCACAGGGGAATGCGTAGCATGACGGCGCCGCACCGAACGACTACGGGGAACAGGGCCAAGGGGACGGGATGCACTACGAGACGATCGTCGTGGACGGACCGGTCGACGGGGTCCTGACGGTGACGCTGAACCGACCCGAGGTCCTCAACTCGTTCAACGAGCAGATGCAGTCGGAGTTCGTCCGGCTGTGGGAGCAGGTGAAGGCCGACGACGACGTGCGCGCCGTGGTGCTCGCCGCGGCCGGCGATCGCGCGTTCAGCACCGGCATCGACGTCACCGAGCGCCTCGACTCCGAGAGCCCGTTCGTCGACCGCGAGCATCCGTGGGCGGAGAACGAGGACCCGGGCCACAAGCTGAGCCCGCGCCGCCACGAGGTGTGGAAGCCGGTGATCGCGGCCGTGCACGGGATGTGCGCAGGCGGCGCGTTCTACTGGATCGCCGACTGCGACATCGTCATCTGCAGCCCTGACGCCACGTTCTTCGACCCGCACGTCACCTACGGCTTCGTCGCCGCGCTCGAGCCGATCGCGATGTCGTACCGCATGCCGTTCTCCGAGGTGATGCGCATGTCGCTGCTCGGGCTGCACGAACGGCTGGGCGCGCAGCGCGCGCTGCAGATCGGCCTGGTCACCGAGATCGTCGAGCGCGACGCGCTGGTGGCGCGGGCCCAGGAGCTCGCGCGGCTGATCGCGAGCCAGCCGCCCGCCGCGGTGCAGGGGACGGTCAAGGCGCTGTGGCGCTCCCTCGACCTCACCCGGTCGCAGGCGATGGCGAGCGCGCTCATGTACACGCAGGTCGGCAACCCGATCGGCACCGCCGAGCTCGACCGCGCCGCGGCCAAGCCCGGGAAGCCGTCCATCCGGTGAGCGCGGCGGTGTCCGGCGCCACCATCCCCCTCGATCTCGACGAGTACCGGGCCGCGCTGCGCGCCTGGCTCGGCGCGCACCGCGACGAGGTCACGTTCCCGGCGCCGGGAACGTTCGCGGAACGCATGGAGCAGCACCGCGCGCTCACCCAGGTGATGTGGGAGCAGGGCTGGAAGCGCGTCGGCTGGCCCGAGGCGCTCGGGGGACTCGGCGGCGGGCCGCGTCATCGCGCCACCTATTACGACGAGCTGTGCCGGGCGGATCTCGACCTGCCCAACTCCGACTACTCCAACGAGGTCATCGGGCCCGCGATGCTCGACTACGCGCCCGAGCTCGCGGCGCGGTTCCTGCCCGGGTACCTCTCGGGCCAGGAGCTGTGGGCCCAGGGATTCTCCGAGCCCGATGCCGGCAGCGACCTCGCGAGCCTGCGCACGCGGGGCGTGATCGACGGCGACACCGTGGTGGTCGACGGCCAGAAGGTGTGGACGAGCCACGGCCACCTCTCCGACCGCATCCTCACGCTCGTACGCACGGGCACGCCCGAGAGCCGCCACAAGGGGCTCGCCGCGCTCCTGATCGACACCGATCTCCCGGGCGTGTCGCGCAACCCGCTGCTCTTCGCCAGCGGCGTCGACGAGATGTGCGAGACGTTCTTCGACGGCGTGCGGGTGCCGATCGACCGGATGGTGGGCGGGCCCGACCAGGGTTGGTACGTCGCCATGGTGATGCTCCAGTACGAGCGCGCGATGTACGCCGCGCAGCGGCACGCGTTCTGCATGCAACGTCTGCGCGCGCTGGTGCGCTGGCTCGACGACGTCGGCCACGACGACACCACCGACGCCGCCATCGGCAACGCGTGGCTGTTGCTCCAGACCGTGCGCGGCCGCGCCATCGAATCGGTGCGGCGACTCGACGCGGGGGAGACGGTGGGCCCCGATGCCTCGGCCGACAAGGTGCTGCTCGCGCGCGCCGAGCAGACGCTCTACGAGGTCGCGCGCCACGCCACCGACGGCGCGTTCGTGTTCGCGACCGACGAGCGCGCCACGCAGTGGCGCGACGAATGGTGGTACAGCCGGGCGGCGAGCATCATGGGTGGCGCGGGCGAGATCCAGCGTTCGCTCATCGCCGACCGGGTGCTCGGCCTCCCCCGAGAGAGCTGAAGGCGCGCGATGGACGAAGACCTCCTCGATCTCGTACGCACCTCGGTGCGCCAGGCGCTCGAATCGTCACCCGACGACATCGGCGCCGCGCTGGCCGAGTTCGGCTGGGCCGAGCTCGCGGCCACCGACGAGGCGTTCGCGTTCACCACGTTGTTCGAGGCGCAGGGCGCGCTCGGCGCCGACACCGACGCGCTCGACGTCGTCACCGCCGCCACCGTCGGGATCGACGGCCCGGTGCGCATCGTGTGGTCGCTCGCGGCCACCGTGGGCGGCGACGGTACGGCCGGGCCCCGTCCGGTCACCGGCATCGCGTTACGCCCGCTCGGCGACGCGTCGCGTCCTCGCGCGCCGTCGACGGCCACCTCGCGGCGCTCGACGTCGTGGAGGTCGACGAATCGCCCGCGGGCGGCATGGCCGCCGGCACGGGGTGGGTGCGCGTGCGCCTGACCGCGACGACGGGCGAACCGGTCGCGCCGTGGGACGAGGTCGGGCGCCGGGCGCAGCTCGCGATCGCCAGCGAGCTGGTGGGCATCAGCCAGCACATCCTCGACGTGGCCGTGGAACAGGTCTCGGCGCGCAAGCAGTTCGGTCAGCCCATCGCCGTGAACCAGGCCGTGCGCCACAAGCTGGCGGAGGCCTACGCGGAGACCGTGGGTGCCCGGGGCGTCGTGGCGCGGGCGTGGGAGGACGGTCGCGTCGACGCGGCCGAGTGGGCCCGCGCGGTCGCCGCGACGAGCGTCGACATCGTGGGCAAGCACGCCATGCAGGTGTGCGGGGCCATCGGTCTCTCCGAGGAGCATCCGGTGCCGCGTCTCGTCCGTCGGGCGTTCGCGCTCGGCGCGCTGATGCCGCCGTCCGGCCCGGCGGCGCTCGGCCGGCGGTTCCTCGACGCCGAGGCGGTGGAGCCGCTCGGGGCGTTCTGACCCGTCGCCCGGCCCACCGCGCTCGACGCCGCGACGACCATCTGCGGGCGGGGGCCGTTCCCAGGCCCGGTGGTACCGTTCGGCACATCGCGGACGCCGCGCACGCGCGAGCCGGGCCGCCGAGGCCTGTCGCCCCCGGTGCCCGCGCCCGGTGCCCGCGTCGAGATGAACCGCGAGGGCGACGTCGGCACCAGCGGCGTCGCCACGAGCGGGCAACAGGAAGTCCAGCAACAGGAAGTTCGAGGGGAGTGTCACCGATGACTGCGCCGTGTTCCGGCCTGCGTGTGCTCGATCTCAGCCGGGGGGTCGCCGGCGCGATGGCCACGATGGTCCTCGCCGACTACGGCGCCGAGGTGATCCAGGTCGACCTCGCGGGTGAGCGCCCGCACGCCGACAACCCCGCGCACCACCTGCTCGACCGTGGCAAGCGCAGCATCTCGCTCGACCTCACCACCCCCGACGGCCAGGCCGCGCTGCAGCAGCTCGTGCGCGGCGTCGACATCCTCGTGGAGAGCGCCACCGCGGCCGAGGCCGCACGCCTCGGCCTCGACTACGCCGCGCTGTCGGCGATCAACCCCGCGCTGGTGCAGTGCTCGGTCACCGGGTGGGGTCGCACCGGCCCGCTCTGCGAGCTGCCGGCCTACGACCACCTGATCATGGCCAAGGCGGGCCTGATGCGCACCCAGGCGGGCTGGTTCCAGGACGGCAAGCGGCCGGTCTTCCGTGCCGGCGACGACGCGTCCTTCTTCGCGGCCATGCTCACCGTGCAGGGCATCCTCGCGGCGGTGCGCGCACGCGACCTCATCGGTCGCGGTCAGTTCATCGAGACCAACCTCCTGCAGGCGCTCAGCGTCCGCCAGCACCCGACGGTGCGCTGGCTGCGGCGCGAGGGTGAGGAGCTGCCCGACGAGTCCGCGGTGGCGACCGGCAAGATCCAGGACGCGCGCAACGCGCTCCCGCACCACATGGACCCCCGGCAGACGAACCTCATCGGGATGCGCGTCGAGACCAAGGACGGGCGCTGGCTGGTCCACTCGCACACCGAGCCGCATTTCTTCCCCGCGTGGATCAAGACGATCGGGTTCGACTGGATCTGGGAGGACGAGCGCTTCAAGAAGGCGCCCTACACGCTCTCCACCGAGGCCAAGGACGAGCTCATCGAGCTCGTGCGGCAGCGCATGAAGGAGAAGACCGCCGACGAGTGGATGGAGCTCTACCTCGCCAACGGCAACGTGTGCGGTGACGTGATCCAGACCACGCAGCAGGCGCTGCGTCACCCCCAGGTGGTCGCGGCCGGACTGCTCGCGGAGTACGACGACCCGGTCGTCGGCGCGGTCACCCAGGTCGGTCCGCTCGTGAAGTTCGACGGCGCGTTGCCGGCGGTCGCCCCGGCGGCGGTGCCCGGCGCCGACACCGACGCGGTGCTCGCCGAGACCGCCACCGCGCCCGAGCTGCCCGAGCCGCGGGCGACCAACCTCGACGGCCCGCTCGCCGGGATCACGATCGTCGAGTGCGCCTACTACTACGCCACGCCGTTCGCGACCGCGCTGCTCGCCGATCTCGGCGCCCGCATCATCAAGATCGAGCCGTTGCGCGGCGACCCGTACCGGCTGCTCGCCGGCGGCACCACCGACGACCCGGTGCTCAACCTGGGTCACAACAACATGGCGCGTGCGCAGCAGGGCAAGCAGAGCATCGCCCTCAACCTCAAGGACGAGCGCGGTCAGGAGATCCTGCGCGGGCTCATCGAGCGGGCCGACGTGTTCGTGCACAGCTTCCGTCTCGGTGTGCCCGAGTCGCTCGGCATCGACGAGGCGACGCTGCGCACGATCAACCCCGACATCGTGTACCAGTACGGCGCGTCGTACGGTTCGATCGGCCCGTGGGCCCGCCAGCCCGCCATCGACCCGGTCGTCGCGGCGTTCGTCGGCACGACCGCCTACCAGGCCGGCGCCGACAACCTGCCGCTCACCGAGACCGGCGCCGACCCGGTCGCCGCCGCCGGCCACGCCACCGCGATGATGCTCGGCATCCTCGCGAAGGAGCGCAGCGGCGACGGGCAGAGCCTCGAGTCGTCGATGATCGTCTCGAACCTGTACCACAACTACCGCGACGCCCAGTCCCACGCCGGGGTGTCGCTCCGCCCGGTCGTCGACCACTTCCAGTACGGCACCGGCGCGACCTACCGCCTCTACGAGTGCGCGCCACGCGGGCCGGAGCAGCCGCTGCCCGCGCCCACGTCCAACCCGGACCCGCGCTGGGTGTTCCTCGCCGCGGTGGAGGACGACGAGTTCGCCCGCTTCTGCAAGGTCGCGGACAGGGGCGACCTCGCCGCCGACCCGAAGTTCGCCACGAAGGCCGCCCGGGCGGAGCACCGCGCCGAGCTCGAGGGCGCCCTCGAGGGCGTGTTCCTCACCCGCCCGGCCCAGGACTGGGAGCAGCGGTGCTTCGACGAGGGGGTCGGCTGCGCGCTGGCCGACGGCACGTCGCACTTCGCGTTCGTCTACACCGACCCGCAGGCCGTGGAGATCGGGCTCATGACCGCGTCGGAGCACCCGAGCTTCGGGGGCACGTACTACCGCCACAAGCCGCTGGTGGACCTGAGCGCCACGCCCGGACCGGTGCGGTCGTACTGCGAGCTGGGGGAGTACACCCGGCCACTGCTGCGGGAGCTGGGCTACGACGACCAGGCCATGGCCGAACTGGCCGAGGCGGAGGTCGTCAGTTGGCCGGGAGACTTATCGGTGACGGCGGAGGGCAAGATGGTAGACAGCACCGAGAAGCGTGGTGCGTGACGGGCCGAACGCCCGACGCACGTCGAAAGCAGTTCGAAAGCAGTTCGAAAGCAGTTCGAAAGCAAGGAGCACGACGACCATGAGCGGATACGAACTCATCTCCGCGGACTCGCACGTCCTCGAGCCCGGCGACCTCTTCGAGCAGCGGCTCCCTGCGTCCTTCCGTGACCGCGCCCCGCGCCTCGTCGACCACGAGGGCGGCAGCGCCTGGGTCGTCGGCGACCTCGACCCGGTGCCGCTGCCCGCGAGCGTGGAGACGGGGTCGGGCTACCGCACCCCCGACAGCGAGAAGCCGGTCAAGTTCTCCGACGCGATGCCCGCGCTCTACGACCCGACCGCGCGTCTCGCCGCGCAGGACGCCGACAGCGTCGACGCCGAGGTGCTCTACCCGTCGCCGGGCCTGTGGGACGCCCTCACCCTGTTCGGTGACGTCGACCTGCACCGCGAGTGCGCCAAGGTCTACAACGACTGGATCACCGAGTTCTGCTCGGTCAACCCCAACCGCCTCGTCGGCATCGCAAAGCTGCCGATCTCCACGCAGGACGACGCGAAGGCGGAAGCCGAGCGTGCGGTGAAGGAGCTCGGGCTCAAGGGCCTCATGGTCGACGACTGGCCGGGTGGCGCGGCGTCGCCCGGACCGATGGCCGACAACGAGTTCTGGGCCACCATCGACGAGCTCGGCGCGCCCGTCACGCTGCACTACGCCGTCGGCGCCACGCAACCGTCGTCCCCGAGTGCCGGCATCTCGCCCGGGCTCCGGCCGCAGGCCGCCGAGAAGGCGCAGCCGCTCGTGGTCGCCCGCCTCTTCGACCGCTTCCCGAACGTGCGCTTCGTCATCGCCCACGGCGACGCCGGCTGGGCGATGCACTGGCTCGAGTTCCTCGACATCAACTACGTGCGCATGCGTCACCTCGAGCAGTTCGCGCTCGAGGACCCCGACAAGCTCCCGAGCGAGTACGTGCGCGACGCGTTCTGGTTCACGTTCAACCACGACCGCTCGGCGGTGAAGAACCGGTCCAAGATCGGCCTCAACCACCTCATGTGGGCGAGCCACTTCCCGCTCGACACCACCGACTGGCCCGACAACCACCAGGCCGCGATGCTCACCACCGAGGAGATCCCGGCCGACGAGCGCGCCGCGCTCCTCGCCGGCAACACGGCCAAGCTCTACCGTCTGCCCGGTTCCGAAGGCGGCTTCGCCGGGGACGAGGTGCGGTCGTACGACCGGCTCGTCTACTTCTAGACCGACGGGCGAACACGAAGCGCGACGCGAGGGCGTGGGCCGAGGCCCACGCCCTCGGTCGTTCCCAGGCCGGAGGACGTGATGGCAGCGATGTCGATGGAGCTGGTCGAGCCGGAAGCGGTCGGCGTCGACCGCGCGCTGCTCGAGCTGTTCAAGGAGCGGGTGCGCCTCGAGGTCGACGCGGGCGTGATGCCGAGCGCGCAGATCGCGGTC
The DNA here is from genome assembly GCA_963782705.1 of uncultured Actinomycetes bacterium. Taxonomy (GTDB): domain Bacteria; phylum Actinomycetota; class Acidimicrobiia; order IMCC26256; family DASPTH01; genus CAVRGQ01. The sequence continues at coordinate 82,248 of CAWAKX010000014.1, forward strand.
GCCCGGCACGGCCGACTCGTCGCGTTCGAGACCTACGGCGACGCGAGCAACGAGTCGCGCTACATCCTCCAGTCCGTCGGGCGCACGATCGTCGCCGGCGCGGTGTGGAAGCTCATCGGCGAGGGGCTGCTCTCGGTCGACGAACGGGTCGGTGACGTCATCCCGGAGTTCGCGACGAACGGGAAGGAAGGTCGTGACGGTCGAGCAGGTGCTCACCCACACCGCCGGCTTCCCGTTCGCGCCGCTCGGGTACCCCAAGATGCTCGACCGCCAGACCCGGCTCGACGCCATGGGTCGGTGGCGCCTCGACTGGGAGCCGGGGAGCCGGCTGCAGTTCCACCTGACCGCGGCCGCGTGGGTGATCGCCGAGCTGGTGGAGCGCCGCACCGGGATGACCTTCCACGACTACCTGCGGGCCGAGATCGTCGAGCCCCTCGGGCTCGGGATCATGCTCCCCGTGCCCGCCGACCGGTTCGACGAGGTGCTGGCGGTGCCGGTGGCGACCGACCGCACGAGCGACGACCAGGAGGTCGACCCGTGGGGTCCCGTGGTACCTCGCCACCCCCGAGGTGCTCGCCGGCGGTGAGCCGAGCCACTCGGTGTGCGCCACCGCGGCCGACGTCGCGATGTTCTCCCAGGCGCTCTTCCACTCCGGGCTGTGGGACGAGGCGACGGTGCGCGATGCCATCCGGCCGCGGGTGTCGGAACCGCCGTTCGGCGACGTGCTCTACGGCGGCAGCGACGAGACCGCCAACGTGGGCCTGTTCGTGATGGTCAGCGGTACGGTGGGCGGCAGCTGGACACCGCGCACCGGGTCGCCCGCTACCTTCGGATGTGGAGGAGCGCCCTACCAGATGGCGTTCATGGACCCCGAGGCCGGTACTTCGTTCGCCTTCCTGACGAACGGCTATCCGCTCTCCGGGTACGACTACTCGCCGGCGGGAGTGAACCGGAAGATCAACATCGCGAACCTGGGCAACGACCTGGTTCGCTGAGCCGGGGACGACGATGCATCGCCGTCTGCTCGCCCGGCCAGGAGCACAGAGGAGATCAGCATGAGCACCGCCAGCATCCCCGGCGTGTTCGACTGCGACACGCACTGCTACGAGCCGCGCGACGCGGCCACCCGCTACCTGCCCGAGAAGTACCTCGACGCGTCGCTCCGCGTCGTGCAGAGCGGCAGCGGCGAGGACGTCGTGCTCGCCGGGCACCGCATCGCGACTTCAACAGCGAGCAGGGCATCGGGTTCGACTACGCGTACATCCCCGGGTCGCTCAAGCAGCTGCTCAAGGAGATGGCGTCGGGCAACCCGAACGCCGAGTACGTGCGGGAGCCCATGCGCCCCGAGTACCTCGAACGCGAGCCGCGCCTGAAGGTGCTCGACGAGCAGGGCGTCGGGCGCTGCGTGCTCTTCCCGTCGGCCATCGCGCTCTCGGCCGAGGGTTACGTCGACGACACCGAGGCGCTCTACGCCAACCTGCACTCCTACAACCGCTGGTTCGACGAGACGTGGGGCTTCAACTACGAGGACCGGCTCTACGCCACCGCGCTGCTCAGCCTGCGCGACCTCGACGAGGCGGTGAAGCTCACCGACGTGATCCTCGACCGGGGCGCCAAGGTGGTGCTGCTGCCCACCGGCCCGGCCAACGGCCGCAGCCCCGCCGACCCGTACTTCGACCCGGTGTGGTCGCGCCTCAACGAGGCGGGCGTGGTGATCGCGTTGCACATCATGCCGAACTGGTACTTCGACCACATCTCGCCCGGCGTGGGGCCAGAACCCCGACCCGTCGTCGTGGAGCATGTCGGCCTGGGGCTGGATGAACCTCTACGGCGAGCGCCCGGTCGTCGACACCATCTCCTCGCTGATCTTCGACAACCTGTTCGGCCGCTACCCGCGCCTGAGCGCGGTGATCGCCGAGCACGGGGCGAGCTGGGTGCCGCACACCCTCGACCACATGGACAAGAGCCGGGGTATGGGTCGCAACGGTCCCTGGGTCGGCGGTCAGCTCAAGGAGCGGCCCTCGGCGATCTTCAAGGAGCACGTCCGCGTCGCGCCGTACCCCGAGGACGACATCCCGAAGCTCGTCGACCTGCTCGGTGGCGACGACAGCTGCCTGGTGTTCGGCTCGGACTTCCCCCATGCCGAGGGTGTCACGAGGCCGTCGGAGTTCGAGGCGACGATGGGGGGCATGAGCGACGACGCCAAGCACCGCATCATGCGCACCAACGCCGAGGCCATCTTCGACCGGGCGTAGGCAATCCGTGGACTTCGACATGGGCGGCGACGTCGCCGCGCTCCGTGAACGCCTGCGACATCTGATCGCCGACCACATGCCGTCGGGCTTCCACGGCGCGTTCACCAACGACCCCGCCGACTTCGCGGCCGCGCAGGCGTTCTGCCGCCTGCTCGCGGCCGAGGGCCTGCTCTGCATGGCCTGGCCCGAGGAGTGGGGCGGGCGCGGGCGCGAGCGCGTGGGAGCAGACCGCGATGCGCGAGGAGATGTGGTCGCACCACGAACCGCGTGGCGCGCAGTACATGGGCGTCAACTGGGTCGGCCCCGGGCTGATGCGCCACGGCACGCCCGAGCAGCAGGCCTTCTTCCTGCCGAAGATCGCGGCCGGCGAGATGGTGTGGGCCCAGGGGTTCAGCGAACCCGACGCCGGCTCCGACCTCGCCTCGCTCACCACCTCGGCGCGGCGTGACGGCGACGGCTGGTACGTCAACGGCCAGAAGATCTGGACGTCGTACGCCACGATGGCCGACTACGTGTTCCTGCTCACCCGCACGTCGAAGCTCGAGAAGAAGCAGCAGGGGCTCACCATCTTCATGGTGCCGATCGACCGCGAGGGCATCGAGGTCCGACCGATCGCGAGCATGGTCGGGCCGCACCACCTCAACGAGGTGTTCTTCAACGACGTGTGGGTCACCGAGGCCGACGTGCTCGGCCCGGTCGACGACGGCTGGAAGGTCGTGCAGGAGGTGCTCGCCTACGAGCGGGTGGGCATCGCCCGGTACGCGCGCGACGAGCACCTGCTGCTCGAGGCGCCCGCCGCGCTCGGCGACGAGTGGGACGACCTCCCCGAGGAGCTGCAGTCGCGCTGGGTGCGCGCGCTCACCAACTGCCGCCGCGCCCGCCTGCTCGCGTACAAGGTGATCTCCACCCAGGAGACCGGCCGCATCTCGCCCGGCGACGCCGCGGCCTACCGCATCGCGGTCACCCTCCTCGACCAGGAGAGCGGCGACGTGCTCGCGGAGATCGTCGGGCACGCCACCCTCGACTCCGAGGCGGGGCGCAGCTTCCGCAAGGACGTCGAGGACCACTGGACGTACTCCCGCGCGTCGACCGTCGCGTCGGGCAGCATCGAGGTGCAGCGCATCCTCCTGGCCCGCACGTTGGTGTCGTCGTGAACCCGGAGCTGAGCGACGAAGCCCTCGAGTTCGGCGCGTTCGCCGGGAAGGCGTTCGAGGCGGCCGGCGAGGAGCTCGCGGCGAACGCGACGGCCGATCCCACACGGCGTGCCGCCCTGGTCGAGCCGGTGCTCGCGGAGCTCGGCGCCGCGGAGCTCGACCCGCGCCGCAGCGACGACGAGGCCGAGGCCGCCGCCGCGCTGTGTCGCGCCGCCGGGCACTGGGCGGTGCCGTACCCGGTGGCCGAGTGGTTGGCCCGTCCCACCGATCTCGACGAGGCGGTCGGCGGGCTGGTGGTCGTCGACGGCCCCGCGCCGGCGGCGCGGGTCGAGGGGATCGACGGGCGCTGGCTCGCGCTCGACCTCGACGGCAACCGCAGCATTGCCGAGGCGCGCCCGGGCGTGCCCAGCACGCGTCCGGGCTCGTTCATGGTCCCGCTCGAGCTCACGCCGCTGGAGGACGTGGCGCCCGAGTCCGACGTCGCGCTCGCGCTGGTGCTGCCGTGCTTCGAGCTGCTCGGCATGCTCGACCGCGCGGTGGAGCTCACCCGCACGTACGTGGTGGAGCGTCAGCAGTTCGGTCAGCCCATCGCCAAGTTCCAGGGTGTGCAGTTCCAGCTCACCGAGGCCGAGGTGGAGCGCACCGGACTCGACGTGTTGGCGAAGTACGCGTTGTGGAGCTTCGAGACGCGCAGTCCCGACGCGCTCGACGACGCGCTCGCGTTGCGGGCCGCGGCGATCGAGGCCGCCGACGTGGTGTTCCGGGTCACCCACCAGCTCCACGGTGCGATCGGTTTCTGCGACGAGGCCGCGCTGTCGTGGGTGTCGCGCGCGAGCGTCGCGATCCGGCGACTGCCCACCGGCGTCACCGCCACCCGGGCGCGTCTCGTGCGCCGGGTGGGGCGCCGCGGGCTCACCGGTCTCTTCAACGACGACGTCGGAGAGCGTCCTTCCGTTCGATCGTGACGCTGCCGTCGCGATCCCGACCACCTGGTGGTGCCCTCAGCATGGACTTCTCCTACTCCGCAGCCGACGAGGCGTTCCGCGCCGAGGTGCAGGGCTGGCTGAAGACCCACGTCGTCGGCGACTACGCCGCGGTCGGTCACGCGCACGCGCTCGGCGAGGGCGACACGCTCGAGATCTGCAAGGCCTGGGAGCGCGAGCTGGCGAGCGGCGGCTACATCGGTCTGGGCTGGCCGAAGGAGTACGGCGGGCGCGAGGCTGCCGATCACGCAGCAGATGATCTTCCACGAGGAGTACGTGCGCGCGGGCGCGCCGCACCGCATCTCGTTCTTCGGCGAGGAGCTGCTCGGGCCCACGCTCATGGCGTACGGCACCGAGGAGCAGAAGCGCCGCTTCCTGCCCAAGATCCTCTCGATGGAGGAGTTCTGGTGCCAGGGCTTCAGCGAGCCCGACGCCGGCTCCGACCTCGCCAACGTCAAGACCACCGCCGTGCGCGACGGCGACGAGTGGGTGGTGAACGGCCAGAAGGTGTGGACCAGCCTCGGGCACATCGCCGACTGGATCTTCGTGGTGGTGCGCACCGACCAGAACGCGGAGAAGAAGCACCGCGGCATCAGCTACCTGCTCATGCCCGTCGACCAGCCCGGCATCGAGATGCGCCCCATCGTGCAGATCACCGGCAACGCCGAGTTCAACGAGGTGTTCTTCACCGACGCCCGCACCCGTGCGGATCTCATCGTCGGCGAGGAGAACCAGGGCTGGCGTGTGGTGATGGGCACGCTCGGCTTCGAGCGCGGCACCGCGTTCCTCGGCGAGCAGCTGCGCTGGGGCACCGAGCGTGACGCGCTGCTGCGCTACGCGAAGCAGCGGGGGCTCACCGCGGATCCGTTGGTGCGCCAGCAGCTCGCGGAGGTGTGGATGGGGCTCGAGCTCGTGCGCCTCAACGGCCTGCGCAGCTTCTCGAAGATGATCCAGGGCCAGGCGCTCGGGCCGGAGTCGTCGATCGGCAAGCTGCAGTGGTCGGCGTGGCACCAGCAGCTCGGGTCGCTGGCCATGAACCTGATGGGCCCGGCCGGCCTCGTCGGCGGCAGCGACGAGACCGACGAGTTCTCGTACATCTTCCAGTGGTCGCGCGCCGAGACGATCTTCGCCGGGTCGAACGAGATCCAGCGCAACATCATCGGCGAGCGCGTGCTCGGCCTGCCGCGCGAGCCCGCGTAGCCGCTTCGTCCTCTCTCGACCCAGGAGCCACACCGTGACCGCAGCCGACGGCATCTTCGATCTCACCGGCAAGACCGCGATCGTCACCGGCGCCAGCGCCGGCATCGGCAACCGCCTTGCCCGCACGCTGGTGATGGCCGGCGCGCGCGTCGCCGCGGTGGCGCGCCGCACCACGGTGCTCGACGACGAGGCCATGGCCACCGGTCGCCTCGTCGCGATCAACGGCGACCTGTCGGAGTGGGACCAGAGCGTGGCCGCCGCGCAGCAGTGCGTCGACGCGCTCGGCGGCCACGTCGACATCCTGGTGAACAACGCCGCGTGGCTCGAGCCCGGCGCGAAGGCCGAAGAGGAGTCGTACGAGACCATCCGCCGCACGCTCGCGGTCAACGTGGAGGCGCCGATCGCGTTCGGCCAGGCCGTCTACCCGGGGATGCGCGAACGCGAGGAAGGCTCGATCGTCAACATCGGGTCGATCGTCGCCTCGGTGGGTATCGGTCGGTTCCCGCAGGCGGTGTACGCGGCGAGCAAGGGCGGCATCGAGGCGCTCACGCGTGAGTGGGCCGCGCAGTGGAGCCGTTACGGCATCCGCGTGAACACGCTCGTCCCGGGCTTCATCGAGACCGAGATCAACGAGGAAGTGATCCACGTCCCCAAGATCCAGGACTGGATCCTGCGCAACACGATCATCCAGCGCCACGGCCAGCCCGCCGACTTCGACGGCGCGCTGCTGCTGCTCGCGAGCGACGCCGGTCGCTACATCACCGGCCAGCGCGTCGTCGTCGACGGCGGCTGGACCGCGCACTGACACATCGCTTCCTCCGACCGAGCGTCACATCTGCCGGGCGGAACCGGTGGAAGTGACACGTGCTCGGTGGTAGCGGACGCTGGCAGTCCGGTCAGTCGCGGGGCGAGAGGCCGAGGAGTTCCAGGCAGCCGTCGAGGCCGCTGATCACAATGTCGTCGCGCCGTGATGGCGCCCAGCGATTGTGGGTGAGGACCCACTTCAGATTGCGCGCGGCGCGTCCTTCACGATCGAGGACGACCGCGCCGTTCCGCTCGTAGCCGTTGGCGACACTGACCGCCGCCGACGCGGGATTGTCCGCGAACGAGGCGGAGTAGGCCTCCTGCGCGCCCAGTCCCTCGAACGCGAGGTGCAACACTGCGGCGCGCATCTCCTTGCCGATTCCCCGCCCCTGGGCCGAGCGGATCAACCACGAACCGGTGTCGACAGTCTGCGCGGTGGGAAAGTCCTGCGCGAACAAGTCCTGCACGCCGATGGCGTGCTCGCCGTCGAACACGACGAAGGGCAGATGCCAGGCCGTCGGGCTGAGGGATCCGCGCCGGGACCACGCGTACTGCACGATGTTGCGCTGGAGCGCGGGCGGCTCAGCGCGGCTCCACGGCTCGTAGAAGGGCATCGCATCGGCGTCGTGGATACCGCCCGCCGCGGCCTCTGCGACGAGTTCGAGCGCGTCGTCGTCCGGGTAAAGCAGCGTGAGGCGCGGCGTGTCGACTCGAAGGTCGAACAAGGGCCAGATCGCGCTCACGGAGAGATGCTCTCACGATCCGCGCCGGCCGGGTGTGCGAATTCCGGGACGCGGCGCGGCCGGCGCCCGCCGTGTCAGCGGACGCCGGCCTCCCGGTCAGCTCGCGCCGTGGTACTTGGCGACGATGTCGCCGAGGCCGCCCGCGTTGTTCGGGTTCCCGGTGAGCATGCCGCCGTCGACGCAGATGATCTGGCCGGTGGAGTAGCTCGAGCGCTCGCTGGCCAAGAAGATCGCTGCTTCGGCGATGTCGTCGGTGGTGCCCTGGCGGGGGAGCGGCTGACGCGCGATCAGCCAGGCGCGCACCTCGTCCATCATCGCTTCCTTCTTGTCCTCGGGCATGCCCTTGCCGAGCATGTTGCCGAGGATCGGCGACTCGATGTTCGCCGGCGCGATGCAGTTGACGCGGATGTTGGACGGGCCGAGGGCGATCGCCGCCGACTGCGACAGCATGATCACGTTCGCCTTCGACATCCCGTACACGACGTTGCCGGCCGAGACCTGCATGCCGCCGATGGACGTGGTGTTGATGATCGAGCCGCCGCCGTGCTCCTTCATGTAGGCGCCGGCCGCCCTGATGCCCCACGCCACCCCGAGCACGTTGATCGCCATCACCTGCTCGAAGTCGGAGAAGTCGTGGTCGAGCAGGGAGTCGTAGTTCTTGCCCGAGATCCCGGCGTTGTTGAACATCACGTGCAGGCCGCCGAACTTCTCGACCGCGAAGTCGACGACGTCGCGCACCGACTCCCACTTCGACACGTCGGTCTGCTTGAACGCCGCGCTGTCGCCGAGCTCGGCGGCGTACGCCTCGCCGGCCTCGGCGTTCACGTCGGCGATGACGACCTTCGCGCCCGCGGCGACGAACCGGCCGACGCAGCCCTTCCCGATGCCGGAGGCACCGCCGGTGATGATCGCCACCTTGCCGGTCAGCTCGCCACTCATGGAGTTCCCTTTCGTTGCTTCGTGTCGTTCCCGCCCGCGTCGGGCGCGGCGGGGTCTCGGGTTCTTATCGGATCACCTGCTGCGGTGCAAAGCGGCGGCGTCGCGCGTGCGGGCCGATCGCTGGGACGTTCAGACCTCGGGCTCGTCCTCACCCCAGAACGGCGCCCACGAGGGGAACGCGTCGGGGAGCGACGGCGGCTTCGAGAAGTGCCACGAGTCGAATCCCACGGCCTGGGGGTGCTCGTTGATGTCGGCCGCGTACCAGTGCCGCTCCTTGCGGCGCTGGAACAGCCACTCGCCGTCGACCCGTCGGTACGTGTCGAAGTAGATGATCGGTGTGAGGATCCACCGGTCCTCGACCTCGTGCTCGGCCCGGCAGTAGGTGGCGCCGGTGGCGTGATCGCGGTCGTCGGGGTCGAGGTCGATGCGCTGGCCGCAGATCAGGTGGACGGAGCGGCGGAAGCCACGCAACGAGCCCTCGATGTGCTCGGCGAGCGCGTCGCGCCCGAAGCGGTCACGCCCGACCTGCACGTCGGGGACGAACAGGCGCACCCAGGCATCGACGTCGCGGCCGTCGACCGCCATCGCGTAGCGGACGGGGAGCTGACCGATGGCCAGGCGGCTCTCGATCGCGTCGAGGCGGGCTTCGAGGTCGCTGGTGCTCATGGAATCCTCCGGACGAGTGCTCGGCGCCGCAGGCTATCCGGGGCGCGCGGCGCCGCGCCCGGGGCGCCAGTTGGCGGTCGAACCGCGACGCGGCCGTCGCTACAGTGCCCGCCATGGCCGATTCGGGCGTGCGCATCGTCAACGAGCTGGGCTTCGACTCCTGGCCCGAGGGCGACGAGTGCCACGGCCGGGCCGCGATCACGCCCATGATGTGGACGCCGGGTACGGAGGTCCTGCGCACCTCGGTGCTCGCGACCTGGGCCGACATCGTGTGCGGGAAGCTGGCCGTCGTCGCGCTCGTCGCCGCGGGTCCCGGCAACGCTCGAGCTCGGCCTCGATCTCTACCGCGCGCCGGTCGGGCTCACCGAGGTGCGGGCCATCGGCCGGGTGGTCAAGGCCGGGCGCTCGGTCGTGGTGTCGACCACCGAGCTGATCGACGGCGAGGGCACCCCGGTGGGCGTGGCCCACGGCTCGTTCATGATGGCGCCCGGCGTGGACGACCACTTCGACGACATCCGCCTCGACGTGGCCGACCTCGGACCGCTCACCGTGCCGTTCGCCGAGCGCGCCGGCTGCACGCGCGAGGCGCCGGGCGTGGCGAGCATCCCGCTGCCGCCCGGAGGTGGGAACGCCGCGGGCACGCTCAACGGCGGGCTGCTCGCGTTGGTGGCCGAGGAAGCCGCGCTCTCCGTGAGCGGCGCCTCGGGCCTCTCGCACCTGGCGCTGCGCTACCTGCGCCCGGTGCGCATCGGCCCCGCGGTCGCCCGCGCCGAGGTGGTGGGCGAGGTGGCCAACATCGAGATCCACGACGCCGGCGACGGCGGGAAGCTCGCGGTGCTCGCCACCGCGCACCTCTGGTCCTGACGCCGGCCGTCCTGACGCGGGCCTCGTCGCGGCGTCAGTCGCTCGTCGCGGGCGGCGGGGCTGGCTTCGCGGCGCGGCGCGCGGCCATGTCGGCGAGCATCCGCTCCACGTTCGCCCGGAACGCCGGCTCGTCGAACGACTCCGTCTCCCGCGCCAGCGCGTCGTCGAGCAGGGTCGCCACCGCGGCCACGACCGATCGCTGCAGCAGCGCCTTGGTCTCCCGCACGGCCTGCGGCGGCATCACCGCGAGGCGCGTGGCCAGGTCGAGCGCGGCGTCGCGGGCGGTGCCGGTGGGCACCACGCGGTTGGCGATGCCGATGCGCACGGCTTCCGCGGCGTCGATGCGGTCGCCGAGGAGGATGTGCTCCTTGGCGCGGAGCAGTCCGGTGAGCAGCGGCCACATGAGCGCACCGCCGTCGGCGGCGACCAGCCCGAGTGCGACGTGGGGGTCGGCGAAGTAGGCCTGCTCCTCCACCAGCACGAGGTCGCACATCGCGGTGAGCGAGCAGCCCAGGCCGACCGCGGGTCCGTTGACCGCCGCGATGATCGGCACCGACAGCGCGGTCATGCTGCGCACGATCGCCGCCGCTTCGACCATCAGGTGATCGCGCAACGCGCGGTCGTCGATCTGGTCGAGCAGCAGCTGGAGGTCGCCACCGCCGCTGAACGCCTTCCCCGCGCCGGTGAGCACCACCGCGCGCAGGTCGGGATCGGTGTCGAGCTCGGCCCACACCTCGGTGAGGCCGGTGTGGATCTCGGGGGTGGTGGCGTTGTAGGTCTCGGGCCGGTTGAGCGTGACCAGGGCGACCGTGCCGCCCGGCACGGCGCGGCGCTCGACGAGGAGCTGGCCTCCCCATCGTCCTGCGGTCGTGGTCATCGAGGTCCTCCGGTCGAGTGGTACGGAGCGAGCGGATGCGAGCGAGGGTGGAACGTCAGAAGAGCTCGGCCCGGCCGTGCGCGATCACCGTCGCGCCCGCGCAGTCGGCCTCGAACGCGATGCCGGTGGCGCCGGCGTCGTAGACGTGCACGTGCAGGTCCTCGTCGAGGAAGGTCGGCGAGGCGAAGCGCACCGCGAGGCGGCGCAGGCGCGTCGGGTCGCCGTCGGCGGCCAGCCGGGTGACACCCTGCGCGCAGAGGGCCATGGTGCACAACCCGTGGAGGAACACGCGGTCGAAGCCCGAGACCCGCGCCGCCTCCACCTCGAAGTGATGCGCCGACCAGTCGTCGGACACCGCCGCGTACGCGCGCGCCATCGCGTCGTCGACCCGCACCGTGTGCACGCCGAGCGGCGCGTCGCGCGCGGCATCGGGGAAGGTGTGGTCGGGCGGTGGCTCACCCACGCCGTCGCAGCCCACACCGAAGTACACGGTGGTCCACCACTGCTCGGCGACGAGCTCGTCGTGCGCGTCGAGCATCGAATAGCGCAGCGTGACGAACGACTTGTCGCGTGACGCGCGTGCGCCGTGACCGGCGACGAACACGCGCAGCTCGTCGTCGGGCTGCACCGGACGGTGCAGGAGCAGTTCGTGCTCGCCGTGCACCCCGCCGACCGCGCCGTCCTGCACCTCGCGCGCGGTGAGGGCGACCCGGCCCGCTTCCTGCGCCTCCCAGATCTTCGTGACCAGCGCGACCGGGAGCGCGACGTCGCCGCGGCGCGCTGCGGCGCCCGGGTCGTGGGTGGCGGCGGCGTACTCGGCGAGGAACCCGCGACCGAGGTGCGCCGCGAACGGGCCGAGCTGCTCGCCGAGCTGCACGCCGGGCACGCTCATCGCTGTCGGTCAGCTCCTCGGGAGCCCGAGGACCCGCTCGGAGATGATGTTGCGCTGGATCTCCGAGGAGCCCGCCGAGATCGTGCCCGCGTACGACCAGAGGTAGCGCTCGAACCACGAGTACTCCCAGAGGTGGTTCTCGCCGGTGGCGTCGACCGCGCGGGCGCCGGCGAGCTCGGCCATGGTGAGGGACAGCTCGCGAGTGGTCTCGCTCACGAAGGCCTTCATCAGCGCCTGCTCGGGTGCGGTCCCGCCGCGCACCAACCGGGCGAAGCCGCGGTACCCGAGGGTTCGGGTGGCGACGACGTCGGTGTAGCTGCGCATGAGCTGGTCGATCGCCGCGCCGCTGCTCGTCGGCGGGCAGCGCGTCGAGCAACGCGGGGGCCTCGGCCAGCGCGTCGCGCGACAGGCGCTCGAGCCGCATCACGCCGTCGAGCCAGACCATCCCGCGCTCGTGCGCGAGCGAGCCGTTGGCCATCGCCCAGCCGTTGTTCGAGCTGACCGACGAGGTTCTCCGCCGGCACGATCACGTCGTCGAAGAACACCTCGTTGAGGTCGGGGTGGTCGCGGCCCGACGATCTCGGGCAGCGGCCGCACCGTGATGCCGGGCGTGTCCATCTCGACGAGGAGGATGCTGATGCCCTTGTGCTTGGGCGCGTCGGGGTCGGTGCGGCAGAAGAGGAAGCAGAACTCGGCGTAGTTCGCGCCCGACGTCCACACCTTCTGCCCGTTCACCACGAAGTGGTCGCCGTCGCGCACCGCACGCGTGCTGAGCGCCGCGAGGTCGCTGCCCGCGCCGGGCTCGCTCATCCCGAGGCACGCGGTGCGCTCGCCGCGCAGGAGCGGCATCGCGTAGTCGCGGATCTGCTCCTCGGTGCCGTAGTCGAGGATCGACGGGGCGATGATGCCGAGACCCTGGGGATTCGTGGTGCGCGGCACCCCGGCCTTCGTCATCTCCTCCATGTACACGAGGGTCTCGACCGGCCCCGCGTTGCGCCCGCCGCGCTCCGGCGGCCAGCCCGGCACGAGCCAGCCGGCCTCGAACATGCGGCCGATGAACTCACGCATCCACTGCGGGAGGTGCGCGGTCGACTTGGACGGATCGGCGGCCATCTCCTCGGGCGAGGGACGGTTGTCGGCGAGCCAGGCGAGGAACTCCTCGCGGAAGGCTTCGACCTCGGGTGAGAACGTGAGCTTCACGCCGCCGCTCCTTGGCCGGCTCCCGGAATCAGCCCGAGGATGCGGGCGAGCTCGGCGCGTTGGGTGATCGCCCCGCCGAGCAGGCCGTCGCCGCACTTCGCCCGCTTGAGGAAGAAGTGGAGGTCGTGCTCCCAGGTCATGCCGATGCCGCCGTGCATCTGCAGGCCGTCCTGGACGAGCAGCCGCTGGCAGTCGCCGGCCGCGGCCTTCGCCAACGCGGTGGCCTCGGCCCGGCGCGGGTCGTCCTCGGCGATGGTGAGCGCGGCGAAGTAGCAGAGCGACGTGGCCTTCTCCACCGAGAGGTACATGTCGGCGAGGCGGTGCTTGAGCGCCTGGAACGAGCCGATCGGGCGGCCGTACTGCTCGCGGTCCTTCGCGTACTGCAGCGTCTCCTCGAAGATCAGCCGGCAGGTGCCGACGGTCGCGGTCGCGAGCGCGACCGTGGCGTGCTGCCACGCGCGGGTGACCTGCTCGGCCACACCCGGGGTGCCCGGGGTCGCGAGCACGTGGTCGTCGGGCACCACCACCCCGTCGAGCGCGACGTCGGCGATCGCAATGGTGGGGTCGAGCGCGGTGCGCGCCGACGCCTTGAGCGCGCTGCCCGGCACCACGAACACTCCGAGTCCGTCGTCGCCGCGCGCGATCACCGCCACCACGTCGGCGGTGGCCCCGTCGAACACGGTGGACTTGGCGCCCTGCAGCACCCAGCCGTCACCGGAGCGGCCGTCCCGGCGGCTGGCGCGCCTGCACCGCGTCGACCGACCAGCGGTCGCCCTCCGCGAAGGCGACGGTCGCGGTCTGTTCGCCGGCCGCGATCGGGGCGAGGAACCGGGCGCCGGCGCTCGGCGTCGGCGACCTCCTGCACGAGCGGGGCGAACTGCGTGACCGTGGCGAGGAACGGCCCGGGTGCAACGGCCCGGCCCAGCTCCTCGGCGACGATCGACAGCTCGACGTAGGAGAGACCCAGCCCGCCGAGGTCCTCGGGGATCGCGACCCCCTGCCAGTAGAGCTCGGTGATCTGGCGCCAGAGCTCCGCGACCTGCGCGTCGGCATCGTCGTCGGCTTCGAAGACGGCGCGCAGCAGGCTGCGGGGACAGGTGCCTTCGAGCACGCCGCGCACGTTGTCGCGCAGCTCGAGCTGCTCGTCGGTGAATTCGAGTTCCAAGGGGAGGCTCCCGTCGTCGCACGACGAAATTCGTACGGGGAAATTTGTACGGAGCCTCATTCTCGCCGTCGGCCGTCCCGGATCGCCAATGGGGCGTACCGGTCGACCGACGCGGTCGCGATCGCTGTCAGGCGACGATGCCGCGCACCTTGAGGTCGATGATCGTGTCCCAGTCGTACCCGATCGACTGGAGCACCTCGTCGCCGTGCTCGTTGAACTCCGGCGCCCGCTTGGGGGTGGACGGCACGCCGCCGAACTGCACGGGCGGGGCCACGAGCTGGAACGGCTCTCCCTCGGAGTTCACGTAGTCCTGGATGAGGTGGTTGGGTGCGTTCTGGGGGTCGTTCCCGGCTTCGATGGTGTCCTGCAGCACCGACCACTGGCCGCTGAAGCCGTCGAGCGCGGTCCGCCAGTGCGAGAGGGGCTGTGACGCGAACACCTCGCAGAGGATCTCGAATGCCGCCTGCCGCGTTGGCCTTCAGCGACTCGTGGTCGGCGAAGCGGGGGTCGGTCGGCCAGCTCCGGACGGCCGAGCAGCGGGGCAGATCTCGGGCCAGTACTTCGCGCCCTGGAGGCACGAGAAGGCCATCCAGCGTTCGTCGGCGGTCACGTACATGCCGACGAGCGGGTTGCCGGTGGTCTCGGTGGTCGGCGCGGCGCGCCAGGGGATCCCGTTCTGCAGCCCGAGCGCGATGGCCGCGCCCATCGACCAGAGACCGGTGGCGAGCAGCGAGACGTCGACGGTGGTCGCCTCGCCGGTGCGCTCGCGGTGGAACAGCGCGCCCATCACGCCGCCGGCGATGGTCATCGCGCCGACCGAGTCGCCGAACGCGGGCGCGGGCTGGCGCACCGGGAGGTCGCCGATGACGGTCGAGCCCATCGCCGCGCCCGAGCGGCACCAGTAGGCGAGGTGGTCGTAGGCGCCGCGGTTGGCGTCGACGCCGTGCTCGCCCTGACCGGTGCCGCGCACGTAGACGATGTTCGGGTTGTGGGCCCGGATGTCCTCGACGTCGATCTTCAACTTGGTGCGCACGTTCGGCAGCTTGTTGGTGAGGAACACGTCGCACGTGGCCGCGAGCTTGTAGACGATGTCCTGGCCCTCGGGCGTGGCGAGGTCGAGGGCGATGCTCTGCTTGCCGCGGTTGGAGTGCTCGAGCAGCACGTGGACTCGCGTGTCCATGTTGGCCAGGCCGGTCTGGAGCAGGCCCCGCATCGAGTCGCCGCGTTCGACGTGCTCGACCTTGATCACCTCGGCGCCCCACTCGGCCAGGATCGCGGCGGCCGCGGGAACGAAGGTCTGCTCCGCGACCTCCAGGATGCGAATGCCCTTCATCACTTCGGTCACAGGGGGTCCTCCGGCGAGTCCGGCTCGGGGTCGTACGGCGTCGTAGGTTGTACCACGTCGAAAATCGTCGGTGTCCGGGCCCAGGCGGGCTGACCGGAGGAAGAGGCAGCGGGGTCCATGGAGCTCGAAGGTCGTTCGGCAATCGTCACGGGTGGGGCCGGGGGTCTCGGCGCCGCCACCGTCCGCCGGCTGGCGGCGGCGGGGATGCGGGTCGTGGTGTTCGACCGCGCGCTCGAGCCCGCCGAGCTCGTGGCCAAGGAGCTCGGCGACGGCGCCCGCGCGATCGGCGGCGACATCACCGACGACGCCGACGTGGAGGCGGCCATCGCGGCCGCGCAGGAGCTCGGTCGCCTGTCGGTGGTCGTCAACGTGGCCGGTGGCGGCGTCGACGGCGGGCGCATCGTCGGCCGCGGGAACGTGCCCCACGACAAGGACGTCTACGTCCGCACGCTGATGATGAACGTCACCGGCACGTTCAACGTGAGCCGCCTCACCGCCGCGGCGATGGCCGGCAACGAGCCCGAGGCCGACGGGCAGCGCGGCGTGATCGTGAACACCGGCTCGATCGCCGGGATCGAGGGGCAGGCGGGGCAGATCGCGTACGGCTCGTCCAAGGCGGCGGTGCTCGGCATGACGCTGCCCATGGCGCGCGACCTCGCGCCGCTCGGCATCCGCGTGTGCGCGATCGCCCCCGGCACCATGGAGACCGCGCTCATGCAGGACGTCTCCGACGAGGTGCGGGCCAAGATCGTCGAGTTCATCGTGTTCCCGAAGCGCATGGGCTACCCGGAGGAGTTCGCATCGTTGGTGGAAGCCATCGCTCGCAACGACTACCTCAACGGTGAGAACATCCGCCTCGACGGCGCGCTGCGCTTCCCGCCCAAGTAATCGAACGTCGAACCGCGGCGCGCGAGCGCGTCGAGGGTGACTCCCGAGGAGTACCGGCCGTGTCCGACCTGGCAATCCAACCCCTGCTCGACTCGTTCGCGATCGAGCCCGCCGGTCCCGACCGCTTCGTCGGGCACCACGCCGACCTGGGTCACGAGGTCGTGTTCGGCGGCCAGCTCCTCGGCCAGGCGATCGTGGCCGCGTCGGCGGGTGTCGCCGACAAGCGGGTCAAGACCGTCCACACCGTGTTCGCCCGCGCCGCGTCGTACGACTCGCCGCTCGACATCACCGTCGACCGCATGCACGACGGTCGCGGGTTCGGCAGCAGCACGGTGTCGATGCACCAGGGCGACCGCCTCTGCTCGCGCTCGATCGTGCTGCTGAGCGCCGACGAGCCCGACCTGATCCGCTACAGC
The DNA here is from genome assembly GCA_963782705.1 of uncultured Actinomycetes bacterium. Classification (GTDB taxonomy): domain Bacteria; phylum Actinomycetota; class Acidimicrobiia; order IMCC26256; family DASPTH01; genus CAVRGQ01. Next base: position 98,639 of record CAWAKX010000014.1, read on the forward strand.
GAGCCCGTGCCCGCGGGTGGCCGGACCCGAGGAGAGCCCCGGTGGCTACAGCCACATCGGTGGGTGGGACGTGCGCGTCGTCGGCGGCGTCGACATCAAGGACCCCGACGCCGTCGGCCCGGCCGAGCTCGACGTGTGGAGCCGCTTCGAGGGTGCGCCCGACGACCAGGTCCTCGACCAGGCGCTGCTGTCGTTCGCGACCGACCCGTTCCTCATCGCCACCGCGATGCGGCCGCACCCCGGCGTGGGTCAGGCCCTCGCGCACGTCACGCTCTCCACCGGCGTGATCGGCCACACGCTCACGTTCCACGAACCGGTGCACGCGGGCAACTGGCTGCTGATGGCGCACCGCAGCCCGTACGCGGGCCACGGCCGCTGTTACGGCCGCGCCGACGTGTTCGACGCCGACGGCAACATCGTGGCCTCGTTCGTGCAGGACGCCATGATCCGCGCCCGCACCGGCGGTCCCGGCAAGCTCTGATCTCGAGCGCCGGCTGCTACCTGCCGGTGCGCTCGCGGTGCTTGCACCCTGGCCAGCAGCACGGTCGCCGCTGACCTTCCTCCAGCTCCTCCCGGGTCCGTCGAATGCGCCGTGCCCGGGTCGTCTCCTGCTTGGCATCCTCGACCCAGCAGATGAACTCGTTGCGGGCCAGGGGCGTGATGTCCTTCCACGCTTCGAGTGCCGTGGGGTTCGCGATCAGCGCCTCGCGCAGGTCGGCGGGAAGCCTGTGGACCACGCCACCGGCCACTCGCGGGCTGCTCATCAGGCCACGGTAGCGGCCGTGCACGTCAGGGCCCCGAGATGCCGCTCGACCTCTACGCTCGCGCCATGCCACCGGAGCGGTCAGCATTCCGAATGGGACGGCTCGACCATGTCCACATCCGCGTGCCGGATCGCGCGGAGGCCGCCCGGTGGTACGCGGAGCATCTCGGGTTCGAGCCGGTCGACAGGTACGACTTCTGGGCGACCGGGTTCGAGGGTGGCCCGCTCCAGATCTCGGCCGATGGCGGTCGGACGATGCTGGCGCTGTTCGAGGCCAGCGAAGGTCACCCGATGGTTCCGCAGAAGACCGGGGTCGCGTTCAGCGTCGACGCCGACAGCTTCATGTCGTTCGCCCACTCGCTGCCCTGCGGCATCGACAACCCGCGAGGCGAGCGTCTCGTGCTCACCGATCTCGTGGACTTCGACATGTGCTGGGCGTTCGAACTCGTCGACCCGTGGGGCAACCAGTACGAGCTCAACTGCTACGAATACGACCGGGTCAGAACCCAACTCGTCGAGGCCGACGCAGCGAAGGTCGTCCGCTACTGGCCACGCGAGCTCTACGTCGCCTACCGCGACGCCGCGTCGTCGTAGCTACGCGCTGCGGTAGCCGTCGGGGTTGGTCGACTGCCAGCGCCAGTGGTCGGCGCACATCTCGGTGAGCGAGCGCGTCGCACGCCACCCGAGCAACGACGACGCCAGTCCGGGGTCGGCCCACACCGCGACCGCGTCGCCGGGGCGTCGCGGTCCCACCACGTAGGGCAGGTCGCGGCCGATCGCGTCGCTCGCGGCGTGCACCACGTCGAGCACCGAGCTGCCCACGCCGGTGCCGAGGTTGATCGCCACCGCGCCCTCGATGCGGTCGATGTGCTCGAGTGCGGCGAGATGCCCTTCGGCGAGGTCCACCACGTGCAGGTAGTCGCGCACCGCGGTGCCGTCGGGCGTGGGGTAGTCGTCGCCGTGCACGGTGAGGTGCTCGCGCCGTCCGACCGCCACCTGCATGAGGTAGGGCATCAGGTTGTTGGGGATCCCCACCGGGTCTTCGCCGATGCGCCCGCTCGGGTGCGCGCCCACCGGGTTGAAGTAGCGCAACAGTGCGATGCGCCAACCGCCGGTGGTCGACAGGTCGCGCAACATCTCCTCGATGAACAACTTCGTGCGCCCGTAGGGATTGGTGGCGCCCAGCGGTGAGTCCTCGGTGATCGGCAGGTGCTCGGGCTGGCCGTACACCGTCGCCGACGACGAGAACACGAGGTCGTGCACCTCGTGGCGCACCATGGCGTCGAGCAGTGCGACGGTGCCGCCGACGTTGTTGTCGTAGTAGCGCAGCGGTTCGGCGACCGATTCGCCGACGGCCTTGAGCCCCGCGAAGTGGATCACCGCACTCGCGTCGCCGGCTTCGACGAAGGCCCGGTCGAGATCCGCGGGCACGCGGATGTCGCCTTCGACGAACGAGAGCCGCGCACCGGCATCGCCGGCCAGCGCGCGCACGCGGTCGACCGCGACCACGCTGCTGTTGGCGAGGTTGTCGAGCGCCACGACGCGCCACCCCGACTCCAACAGGGTGAGGCAGGTGTGGCTGCCGATGTAGCCGGCGCCACCGGTCACGACCACGGTCCGGGATTCGGTCATGCGTGCTCCGGTGGGATCTCGGGAGAAGAAGAGGGCGGAGGAGCGGAGGCCGGCAGGTCGGCGGCGAGTGCCGCCAGCGCCGGTCCGATCCAGCGGGCGAGCGCGATGTTCGCATACGCAGCCCACGCCACCGGCGTCGTGGTGTCGAGCGGTGCGTCGAGGGGATCGCCCCACGGGTCGGTGACGATGCCTCCCGCCTCGGTGAGGACCAGTGCGGTGCACACGTCGTAGGGGTGGCACGCGCGCGCGCCGGGCGCGACCAGCGGGCGAAGGTCGGCGACGAACCGGTCGCGCCCGTACGCGACCTCGGCGAGCTCGCCTGCGGAACAGAGGTACTCGTCGTCGAACACGTCGCGTGCCCCGAGCCGGGCGAAGAGCGCCTGCTCGAAGGCGGCGAGGGCGACCTTGCCGTCGGGGAGGAACTTGGCGACCTGCGCGAACCCGTGCTCGAGGTCGGTCGCGGTGGAGGGTCGTGGCGTGAACGCCGTGCGTTCGGCGGTCGCCAGCGCGACCCGCTCGCCGATCACCCCGCCGCCCCGGATCGCGCTGAGTTGGTCGGCGGCGGTCTGCTTCGACACGGGGAGCTCGGTCATCGCGGCGGCGACCACGTCGCGCAGGGTGCCGCCGACCGGGGCTGCGGCGGCGAGCGACCACGCCGGGCGCTTGTCGTACATGAGTCCGCGCGTGCCGTCGACGGGGTCGACGATCACCGTCCAGTTCGGGTCGACCCCCACGACCACCGGCGCGTCGAGTCCCTCGGACACGACCTCGACGCCGGTCCAGTGGGCGTCGAACCACTCGAGCAGCACGTCGTCGGTGATGCGGTCGAGCGTGTAGACGGTGTCGGCCGCGGTCGCGCCCTCGACCGCGGCGAGGTCGAGCCCGCGCGTCCGGGCATCGTCCCGGGTGTCGTCCCGGGCGGCGAGCACCGTCGCCTGCAGGTGGTCACCCAGCGCGCACAGCCGCGCCGCGCCTCGTCCGGTGTGACGACGCGCGGTCCCATGGGCATCACGGCAACCTAGCGGCGCGTGGCGTTACGGTGCGCGATGGCGGGACAGCCTCGATGACGCGCCTGTCGGTGTTCATCGCGTCGAGTGTCGACGGCTACATCGCGACGCTCGACGACCGGCTCGACTGGCTCGAGTCGGCGGGCGCACCCGGTGAGGACTACGGCTTCGACGCGTTCCTCGCGTCGGTGGACGCGCTGGCGATGGGGCGCGGCACCTACGACCACATCGCCCACCTCGACCCGCTGCCCTTCGGCGCGCGTGAGGTGTTCGTGTTCACGCACCGTCCGCCGGGTCCGCGCGGGTGTCACGTTCTGGGAGCGCGCGCCGCTCGACGCGCTGGCCTTCTGGGAGGCGCAGGGTTACGAGCGCGTGTACGTCGACGGCGGCACGCTGATCAGCGCCTTCCTCGCGGAAGGGCTGATCGACGACTTCGCGCTCACGCGCGTCCCGGTGCTGCTCGGCGAGGGCCGGCCGCTCTTCCACCCGGTCGGCCGCACCGGCGCACTGCACCTCGACGACGTCGAGGTGTTCCCGAGCGGCATGGTCACGCTGCACTACTCCCGTGTCCGGGACTGACCCGCCGGGTCGGGTGCAGAGCAGGCTCAGAGCAGGGGTGCGAGGTCGGGCGCGATCGTGCGGTTGAGCGCGGCGAGCGTGGCCCGGGTCGCGGCGGTGACCGGGCTGGTGCCCTCGGCGGCCCCGCGACGGTGTTCCTGGGTGTCGGGGTCGGTCACCGACGCGACCACGAGGAAGCGGCGCTCGGGCGTGGTCTCCACGTGGCGGGCCCATCCGGCGACGAATCGGAGGTCGGGGAGGAATGCCCGCACCGCGGCGACCGTGGCCTCGACCGGCGCGAGCAACCCGTGCGCGGTCGATGCCCGGCCGGTCCCCTGGCGGTCGCCGAGGGAGAGGCACACCTGCAGCTCGCCCGCCGCGGCGTCGTTGGAGATCTCGACGAGGCGCAGCCGCGTGTCACGGTTGGGCTCGCCGCGGTCGCCCCAGCGCACCACCTCGACCGCGACCGGGCCCACCGCGCCCTGAGTGGCGACCAGCGTGGCGTCGCGCGCGAGCTCGGCGTAGGCGTCGGGCCCGGCCTGCAGTTCCACGAGCAGGAGCCCGTCGTCCTCCTGGAATCCGACCGCGCGCACGCCGCGCAGCCGGCGGAGCTCCAGCTCCAGCTCGTCGAGGCTCATGACCCGAGGACGATAGCCCGCCCCGGAGGGGGTATTGAACGGGCCGGTGGACGGACACCCCCAACTACCATGCGGGCTTCCCGGGGGCCTGCCGCCCGGCGCCCGTCCGACTCCCCCCGACAGCCGTCCGACACCCGACAGGTGGCGAAGCCGACCGTGATCCGTGACCTCCTGCTCGCCGCCGTGCACCACGCGCTCGACGTGTGCGGGTTCCCCGCGCCGCCGGCCGGGGTGGAGCTCACGCCGCCGAAGGACTCCGCCAACGGCGACTTCACCACCAATGTGGCGCTCCAGCTCACGAAGACGGTGGGCCGGCCCCCGCGGGAGATCGCGGCGAAGCTGGCCGAGGAGCTCGAGCGCGAGCGGCCGGCGTCGCTGGAACGGGTCGAGATCGCGGGCCCCGGCTTCCTGAACCTCTATCTCTCGCCCACCTGGCTGCACGACGTGCTGCGCGCGGTCGTGGCCCAGGGCGACACCTACGGGCACGGCCGTGCGCTCGCGGGCGAGAAGATCAACCTCGAGTTCGTGTCGGCCAACCCCACCGGACCACTCCACGCGGGTGGGGCGCGCTGGGTGGCGGTCGGCGACGCGCTCGCCAACCTGCTCGCGTCGCAGGGCGCCGAGGTGCACCGCGAGTACTACCTCAACGACGCCGGCAACCAGCTCGACACCTTCGCGGCGTCGCTCATCGCGCGCTACGAGGGACGCGAGCCGCCCGAAGACGGCTACCAGGGTGAGTACCTGGTCGACATGGCGCGGAAGCTGCGCGCCGAGCTGGGCGACGACGTCGCCGTCGACGACGCCAAGGAGTGGGGGTACCGCGAGAACGTGCGGACCCTGCAGGAGGATCTCGGCCGCATCGGCGTGGCTCTTCGACACCTGGTTCTCCGAGCGCACGCTCCACGAGTCGGGCGCGGTGGCCGCGGTGCTCGACGACCTGCGCGCCCGCGGCGTGGTCGACGAGCGCGACGGCGCGGTGTGGCTGCGCGCCACCGACTTCGGTGACCAGCGCGACCGCGTGCTGGTGAAGAGCGACGGCGCCACCACCTATCTCTGCAACGACCTCGCGTACCACCGGTCGAAGTTCGAGCGCGGGTGGGAGCACCTCGTCGACATCTGGGGCGCCGACCACCACGGGCAGGTGAAGTCGCTGCAGGCCGGACTCGAGGCGCTCGGCTACCCCGCGGGCGAGCCCGAGGTGCTGCTCGGCCAGCTGGTCAAGCTGATGAAGGACGGCAAGGAGGTGCGCATCTCCAAGCGCACCGGCGACGTGATCACGCTCGAGGACATCCTCGACGAGGTCGACCCCGACGTCGTGCGGCTCACGTTCCTGCTCCAGGGCATCGACACCGCGCAGACCTTCGACCTCGACGTGGTCACCGCGCAGTCGATGGAGAACCCCGTCTACTACGTGCAGTACGCGCACGCCCGCATCGCCGCGATCGGCCGCAAGGCCACCGAGCGGGGCGTCACGCGCCTGCCCGTCGGCGACGTCTCCCTGGCGCCGCTCACCCACGAACGGGAGCTGGAGCTGCTGCGCGCGCTCGAGGCGTTCCCCGGCGTGCTCGAGGAGGCGGCGGCGCTGCGCGCGCCGCACCGCGTCACCACCTGGGTGCGCGACTTCGCCAAGGCGTTCCACGGCTTCTACCGCGACTGCCGGGTGATCTCCGACGACGCCGCGCTCACCCAGGCCCGCCTCTGGCTGGCCGAGGCGTGCCGGCTCGGGCTGGCCGGCGGGCTGGCGATCCTCGGCGTGCACGCGCCCGACGAGATGTGGCGCGACGGCACCGCGGGTCCCGACGAGGCCGACGCCGACGACTCGGCAGTGAACGACTGATGAGCGCGGCGCCGATCGACCTCGCGTTGCTGCCGCGCTCGGCGGCGCTCGACCCCGCCGGTCGGCTCATCGTGGGCGGCTGCGACGTCGCCGGGCTCGCCGAGCGCTTCGGCACGCCGCTCTACGTCTACGACGAGGGCGAGCTGCGCGCCCGCTGCCGCGAGTACGCCGCGGCGTTCGGCGCCGAGGCGGTGTCGTACGCGAGCAAGGCGTTCCTCTGCACCGCGATGGCGCCGTCTCGTCGACGAGGAGGGGCTGCAGGCTCGAGGTGGCGAGCGGCGGTGAGGCCTTCGTCGCGCTGCGCGCCGGGTTCCCGGCGGCCCGGCTCTCGTTCCACGGAAACAACAAGTCCGACGCCGAGCTGCGCGACGCGCTGATCGCAGGAGTGGGACGCATCGTCGTCGACTCGACCGACGAGCTCGACCGCATCGAGCGCCTCGTCGCCGACGGGTGCCCGAAACCCTCGGTGCTGTTGCGGGTCACGCCGGGAGTGGAGGCCCACACCCACGAGTACATCGCGACCGGCGCCGACGACTCGAAGTTCGGGATCACGGTGTCGAGCGGCGCCGCGCTCGCGGCCGCGACGCGCGTCGTGGCGAGCGACGCGATGGAGCTCGCCGGCTTCCACTGCCACATCGGGTCGCAGATCTTCGCGTTGGAGTCGTTCGTGCTCGCGGCAGAAGTGGTCGCGCGGCTCGCGGCCGAACTGCGCGACGCCACCGGTCACGCGGTGGGGGAGCTCAATCTCGGCGGCGGCCTCGCGGTGCCCTACACCGTCGACGATCTCGACGCGCCGTCGATCGCCGAGTTCGGCGCCGCGGTGCGCGACGGGTTCGCACGCGCCTGCGCGACGGCCGGGCTCGACCCCGCGCCGAAGCTCGCGGTGGAAGCCGGACGCTCGATCGCCGCGCCCGTCGGGCCTCACGCTCTACACCGTGGGCACGGTGAAGGAGATCCGCTTGGCCGACGGAAGGAACGCACACCTACGTCGCAGTCGACGGCGGGATGGGCGACAACCCGCGTCCCGCGCTCTACGACGCCGTGTACGAGGCGTTCCTGCCCGCCCGCGCCGGCGACGAGCGGCCGTTCGTGGCCACGGTGGCGGGCCGCCACTGCGAGCAGGGTGACCTGCTGGTGGCCGACGCGCAGCTCCCCGAGGGCGTGCAGCTCGGTGACGTGCTCGCCACGCCGGTCACCGGCGCCTACGGCCATTCCATGGCCTCCACCTACAACCAGATGCCCCGCCCCGCGGTCGTGTTCGTGACCGAGGGCGAGGCCCGCGTCGTGGTGCGGCGCGAGACCTACGAGGATCTCGTGGCCCGTGACGACGATCCCGCCGGACATGAGGGAGACTGACGCCGTGGACGAACGGGTACGGGTCGGGGTCCTCGGGTGCGGCCACGTCGGCGGCGCCCTGGTGCGCCTGATCCACGAGAACGCCGACGTGCTGGCCCGGGCCGGTGTGCGCATCGAGGTCACGCGGGTGGCGGTGCGCGACCTCGCGCGGCCGCGCGACCTGCCGATCCCGGCCACGGCCTTCACCACCGATGCCTCGTCGGTCGTGTCCGACCCCGACGTCGACGTGGTGGTCGAGGTCATGGGCGGCATCGAGCCCGCGCGCACGCTCATCGTCGAGGCGCTCACGGCCGGCAAGCCGGTGATCACCGCCAACAAGGAGCTGATCGCCGCGCACGGCCGCGAGCTGTTCGAGACCGCGGAGCGCACCGGGGTCGACATCCTCTTCGAGGCGTCGGTGGGGGGTGGCATCCCGCTCATCCGGCCGCTGCGCGAGTCGCTCGCCGGCGACCGCATCCGCCGGGTCACCGGCATCGTCAACGGCACCACCAACTACATCCTCACCAAGATGACCGACGAGGGCGCGTCGTTCGCCGACGCGCTCGCCGACGCGCAGGCGCTCGGGTTCGCCGAGGCCGACCCCACCGCCGACGTCGAGGGCTTCGACGCCGCGGCCAAGGTCGCGATCCTCGCGTCGATCGCGTTCGGCGCGCAGGTGGTGGCGGCCGACGTGTACCGCGAAGGCATCACGGGGATCACCGCGGCCGACATCGCGTCTGCTGCGGAGCTCGGCTACGTCGTGAAGCTGCTCGCGGTCGCCGAGGAGGTCGACGGCGCGGTCACCGTGCGGGTGCACCCGGCGATGGTGCCGGTGCGTCATCCGCTCGCCGCGGTGCGCGACGCGTTCAACGCGGTGTTCATCGAAGGGGGAGCGGTCGGCGAGCTCATGCTCTACGGCCGCGGCGCCGGCGGTGGGCCCACCGCCTCCGCGGTGCTCGGCGACCTCGTCGACGCGGCGAAGAACGTGGTCGAGGGCCGCAAGGGCGCGACCGTCGGTGCGCTCGCGGCCAAGCCCATCCGGCCGATCGACGACATCGAGTCGCAGTACTACCTGGAGCTGGCCGTCGCCGACCGTCCCGGAGTGCTCGCGGCCATCGCCACCGAGTTCGGCGCGCACCGCGTGTCGATCCGCTCCATGCAGCAGCGCGACGTCGGCGACGAAGCCCGCCTGATCTTCGTCACCCACACCGCGAAGGAGTCCGACCTGCGGGCCACGGTCGCGGCGCTCGAAGGCGTCGACGTCGTCAACCGCGTGGGCTCGGTGCTCCGCGTGGTCGGCGAGGAATGAGGCACGAGGGAGAGGAACGCAGTGGGCGCGGTTGCCTGGAAGGGCCTGATCGAGGAGTACCGGGAGCATCTCCCGGTGACCGACGCGACCCCGGTCGTCACCCTGCTCGAGGGCAACACGCCGTTGCTCGCCGCGCCCACGCTGGCCGCGCGGGCCGGCGTTGCCGAGGTGTACCTCAAGGTCGAGGGGCTCAACCCCACCGGTTCGTTCAAGGATCGGGGCATGACCCTGGCCATGTCGCACGCGCTGGAGCGCAGCGCCAAGGTCGTGATCTGCGCGTCCACCGGCAACACCTCGGCCTCGGCGGCGGCCTACGCGGCGCGCGCGGGCATGGTGTGCGCAGTGCTGATCCCCGAGGGCCAGATCGCGCTGGGCAAGCTCGCCCAGGCGCTGATCCACGGCGCCAAGGTGGTGCCGGTGCGCGGCACGTTCGACCGCGCGCTCGAGATCGTGCGCGAGCTCGGTGAGCGCCCCGGTGTCGAAGTGGTGAACTCGGTGAACCCGTCGCGCATCGAGGGCCAGAAGACCGCGTCGTTCGAGATCGTCGACGTGCTCGGCGACGCGCCCACCGTGCACTCGATCCCGGTGGGCAATGCCGGCAACATCACCGCGTACTGGAAGGGGTACAACGAATACGCGTCGTTGGGCCGCTCCACGCGACTCCCGCGGATGCTGGGCTGGCAGGCCGCGGGTGCCGCGCCGATCGTGCACGGTGAGCCGGTCCTGCACCCGGAGACGCTCGCCACCGCGATCCAGATCGGCAACCCCGCGTCCTGGCAGGGCGCGGTCGACGCGCGCGACCAGTCGGGCGGTCACATCGGCGACGTCACCGACGCGAAGATCCTCGAGGCGTACCGGCTGCTCGCGGCCGAGGTCGCCTGCTTCGTGGAGCCCGCGTCGGCCGCGTCGGTCGCCGGGCTGCTGCGGGCCGGGGCCGACGGTCTCCTCGCCCCTGACGACGTGGTCGTGTGCACGGTCACCGGGCACGGCCTGAAGGACCCCAACCGGGCCATCGCCGAGGTGCAGGTCGACGACGCGGTCGAGGCGACGACGGAGATCGTCGCCGAGGTGCTGGGCGTCGCGTGAGCGGCCGCTCCGTGCCGCGGGTCGCGGAGCGCGCGCTGGTCACCGGCGCGTCCGCCGGCATCGGCCGTGAGTTCGCGGTGCAGCTCGCGGCGCGCGGCGTCGATCTCGTGCTCGTCGCCCGCGACGCCGAACGTCTCGACACGCTCGCGGGCGAGCTGCGCGATCGCGCCGGGATCTCGGTGGAGTGCCTCGCGGCCGACCTGCTCGACGCCGCCGCGCTCGAATCGGTGGCGGCGCGCCTCGGCGCCACGCGAGGATCCGGTCGACCTGCTCGTGAACAACGCGGGCATGGGCACCTTCGGCCACTTCGCCGATCTCGACGTGGAGCGGGAGCTCGACGAGGTGCGGCTCAACGTCGTGGCGCTGGTGCGCCTCACCCACGCCGCGCTGGCCGCCATGGAGGCACGGGGGAGCGGCGCCGTGGTCAACGTCTCGTCGATCGCCGGCTACCAGCCCGCGCCCGACAGCGCGACGTACGGCGCGTCGAAGGCGTTCGTCACCAGCTTCACCCATGCCGTGCACGAGGAAGCGCGGCGCAAGGGCGTGCACGTGATGGCGCTGTGCCCCGGCTACACGCACACCGAGTTCCACGAGCGCGCCGGGCTCGGCGTGAGTCATCTCCCCGAGGTGCTGTGGCAGTCGGCCGCCGATGTCGTGCGCATCGCGTTGCGGGATCTCGAGCGTCGCCGGTCGGTGTCGATCCCCGGCGCCCTCAACAAGACCGCCGCCTCGCTCGCCTCGCTGTCGCCGCCGAGCGTGTCCCGCCGCGTCGCCGGCCTCGTCATCCGCCGCACCGGCTGATCGGGAGCGCTCCCCATGGGTCCCACCGCCGTCCTGCTGCTCTCGTGTCCCGACCGCCCCGGCATCGTCGCCGAGGTGGCCGACTTCGTGTACCGCCACGGCGGCAACGTGCTCGACGCGCAGCAGCACACCGACCGCACCGACGACGTGTTCTTCCAGCGCGTCGAGTTCGCGCTCGACGGCTTCGACCTCTCGCGCGAGGAGTTGACCTCGGCGCTGGCACCGATCGTCGAACGCTTCGGCATGAACTGTGCGGTGCGCTTCTCCGACGACGTGCCGCGCGTCGCGGTGCTGGTGTCGAAGGAGGGGCATTGCCTCGTCGACCTGCTGGCGCGCTCACGCAGCGGTGAGCTGCCGGTCGAGATCCCGGTGGTGATCGGCAACCACGCCGATCACGAAGGCGTCGCGCAGTGGTACGGCGCGGAGTTCGTGCACCTGCCCGTCACCCCCGACGCCAAGCCCGCGCAGGAGGCCGCGGTGCAGGACGTGCTCGAACGTCACCACGTGAACCTCGTGGTGCTCGCCCGGTACATGCAGATCCTCGGCGAGGACTTCGTGGCGCGCTGGCCCGCGCGGATCATCAACATCCACCACTCGTTCCTGCCCGCGTTCGTGGGGGCGAGGCCCTATCACCAGGCCCACGAGCGCGGCGTGAAGATCATCGGGGTCACCGCGCACTACGCGACCGCCGATCTCGACGAGGGCCCGATCATCGACCAGGACGTGGTGCGGGTCAGTCATCGCGACTCGGTCGACGACCTGCGCCGCCGCGGCCGCGACCTCGAGGTCGCGGTGCTCGCCCGCGCCGTGCGCGCCCACGTGGAGCACCGCGTGCTCGTCCACGGCCGCCGCACCGTCGTCTTCGACTGACCGCCTTCCCCCGTCGCTCGCTCCTCGACGGTCGCTCCGCTGCGCCGTCCCGCTCGCCGAGCACGGCTTCGCTCCGTCTCCGGCTCACTCCGTCCGGCGCAGCCGGGCACTCGGCGGTCGCGGTTCGCCAGACCGATGACGAGCGGCGCACTACGATGGGGGTGTGAAGTACGTCGTGCTGGTTCCCGATGGTTGCGCCGACGAGCCGCTCGCCGAGCTCGGCGGCCGCACGCCGCTCGAGGCCGCGCGCATGCCCCACCTGGCGGCGCTCGCCGCCCGCGGCGAGGTCGGGCTCGCCGAGGTGATCCCACCCGGTCTGCCGCCGGGCAGCGACGTCGGCAACCTCGCCATCCTCGGCTACGACCCGGCCGAGTACCACACCGGTCGCGCGCCGATCGAGGCCGCGGCCATGGGTGTCGAGGTCGGGCCCGACGAGGTCGCGTTCCGCTGCAACCTGGTCACCGTCGACGCGAGCACGCCGGGGGCGGGCACCATGGTCGACTTCGCGGCCGGGCACGTCACGAGTGAGCAGGCGCGCCACATCGTCGAGGCGCTCGACGCGCAGCTCGGCGGTGGCCGCGACGGCATCCGCTTCCACCCGGGTGTCGAGTACCGCCACCTGTGCGTGGTGCCCGCCGCGCTCGGCGACGCCGAGTGCGTGCCGCCGCACGACCTCACCGGCCAACCCGCGGTGTGGCCCACCGGGCCCGCGGCCGAGAAGCTCGTCGCGTTGATGGAGGCGTCGCGTCCCGTGGTCGCCGCGGCCGCGGCCGACGTGGGTTCCGTCGCAACGCAGATCTGGCTGTGGGGTCAGGGCACGCGCCCGCGCCTCCCCGACTTCGCGCAGCGCTACGGCGTCGACGGCCGGCTGTCGTCCGCCGTCGACCTCGTGCGCGGGCTCGGTGTGCTCGCGGGCATCGAGGTCGTCGACGTCCCCGGCGCGACCGCCGGCTTCGACAACGACTACGGCGCGCAGCGCGACGCCGCGCTGCGATCCCTCGCCGACCGCGACTTCTTCCTGCTGCACGTCGAGGCCACCGACGAGGCCGGCCACCAGGGCGCGATCGACGAGAAGGTGCGGTCCCTCGAGCTGTGGGACTCCGAGGTGATCGGACCCCTCGCCGACGCGCTGCGCGGCACGCCGCACCGCATCCTGGTGCTGCCCGACCACGCGACTCCGTGCGGGATCCGCACGCACACGTCCGCGCCCGTGCCCTACCTGTTCTTCGACTCCGAGGTCGCCGGTCCCGGTGGCGAGTACACCGAGGCGGCGGTGGCCGGCGAGGTCGCGGTGCCCGCCCACACGCTGATGGAGCGCGTGGTCGCCTGACCGACCCGGAGCCGGGGTGTTTGGCACCCGGCCCCTGGAGCGGTACAGTGGCCCTGCCGCCCGCCGATCTGGAGCGACCGTTCTTTCGAACGGATCGCTCTCGGCTCGTGGCAGTTCCGTCTCTCGCTCCCCGGGGGGATTCTCCCCTGACGACTCCTGGGGACTGACAACGCGTGCCCGCCCGCTCCACCGCCTCCACAGTCGCGGCCCGGACGGCACGAGGGAGTACCACACCATGAGTCCCGAGCAGCAGATCGACCGGTCGGTGCTCGCCGGCAAGGACCGCGAGGAGCTTCACACCATCGCCAGTGCGATCGGGGTGAAGGCGGCGACGCGCATGCGCAAGGCCGACCTCGTCGAGGCGATCATGACCGCAGTCGACGGCGGCGCGTCCGCGTCGAGCACGACCGCGACCGGAAACGGCGACGCCGACGCGAAGCCGCGCCGCGTGCGTTCCGCACGCGCGTCGGAGCTCGCGGCCGCCGACGACTCGCTGGCCGCACTCGCCGCCGAGGAGAACGCGCTCGGTGGCGACTCCGGCGCGGATGCCGACGTCGACGTCATGCCCCGCCCGCGCCGCCGGTCCGCCACGGCCGGCGCGTCGAACGGATCGACCGAGTCCACCGGCTCGACCGCGAAGACCAATGCCGGCAACTCCTCCAACGGGGAGTCAACCGCAGCGCGGTCCGACGACCCGACGACGACAGGCTCCGCCACGAACCCTTCCCCCGAAGCGTCCACCACCACCTCCACCACCACGTCGCGCGAATCGTCTCGCGACACTTCCCGCGACACTTCCCGTGAGTCGTCTCGCGAGACGTCCCGTGACACCAGCGGCGAGGGCGGCGGGAAGCCCGGCGCCGGGAACCGAGCACCTGACCAGGACGACGACCGCCAGTTCGGCGACGGCAACCGCCGGGGCCGGCGTCGGCGTCGCGGCCGCGGTGGGCAGGAGCAGGGCGGCAGCCCCGAGCCGCGCCAGGAGCAGTTCCAGGGCGAACCCATCCCGGTCGAGGGCCTGCTCGACCTCCGCGACGAGGGCTACGGCTTCCTGCGCGCCGGCGGGTACCTCGCCGGTCCGAAGGACGTCTACGTGTCGGCCTCGCAGGTGCGCCGCTTCGCGCTGCGCAAGGGCGACTACGTCACCGGCGCGTCGCGCCCGCAGGCGAGCAACGAGAAGTACCCGGCCCTGCTGCGCGTCGACGAGATCAACGGCCTGACGCCCGACGAGGCGCGCGACCGCGTGAAGTTCGAGGACCTCACCCCGCTGTTCCCCGACTCGAAGCTGCGCCTCGAGATGCAGGACGACCCGGCGGAGATCACCGGCCGCATCGTCGACCTCATCTCGCCGATCGGCAAGGGGCAGCGCGGCCTGATCGTGTCGCCGCCGAAGGCGGGCAAGACCACGATCCTCAAGCAGCTCGTCTACGCGATCGAACGCAACAACCCCGAGGTGCACCTGATGGTGTTGCTCGTCGACGAGCGGCCCGAGGAAGTCACCGACATGAAGCGCCACGTGCTGCGCGGCGAAGTGGTCGCGAGCACGTTCGACCGTCCGTCCGACGAGCACACGCACGTCGCCGAGCTCACCATCGAACGCGCGAAGCGTCTCGTCGAGATGGGCAAGGACGTCGTGATCGTGCTCGACGGCATCACGCGTCTCGCCCGCGCGTACAACCTCGCGGCGCCCACGTCGGGCCGCATCATGTCGGGTGGTGTCGACTCCAGCGCGCTCTACCCGCCGAAGCAGTTCTTCGGCGCCGCCCGCAACATCGAGGAGGGTGGCTCGCTCACCATCGTCGCCACCGCGCTGGTCGAGACCGGCAGCCGGATGGACGAGGTGATCTTCGAGGAGTTCAAGGGCACCGGCAACATGGAGCTGCGCCTCGACCGGCGGCTCGCCGAGCGGCGCATCTACCCCTCGATCGACCCGCAGGGGTCGAGCACCCGCCACGAGGAGCTGCTCTTCGACCGCCAGCAGCTCCAGCAGGTGTGGAAGCTGCGCCGGGTGCTCAACGCCCTGGAAGAAGGCAAGGGCCTCGAGCTGTTGATCGACAAGATCCGCACCACCCGCAGCAACGACGAGTTCCTCGCCGAGATCGCCAAGACCCCGACGGCTGGCGGCTGACGCCGTCCGCCGGCGGCTGACCCCGGACGGCCCGACCGGGCCGCTGTCCGGGGCCTCCACCCGAGCCCCTAGACTGGATCCACTATGAAGACCGGAACCCACCCCGACTACACCGAGTGCACCGTGCACTGCTCCTGCGGCAACGAGTTCACCACCCGTTCCACGGTGACCTCGCTGCGCGTGGAGCTCTGCTCCGAGTGCCACCCCTTCTACACGGGCAAGCAGAAGCTCGTCGACACCGGTGGCCGGGTGGAGCGCTTCCAGCGCCGCCTCGAGAAGACCAAGGCCAAGCAGGGCACGAAGGCCTAGGGACTGCAGCGCGCGATGAGCGGTCAGCCCACCAAGGCGGGAACCCGCTACGTCGGCGGCCAGGCGGTCGTCGAGGGAGTCATGATGCGCGGCGAGCGCACGTGGGCCGTCGCGGTGCGCACCCCCGAAGGCGACATCGAGATCGAGATCCACGACGTGCCCACCTGGGCGGAGAAGTGGTCGAAGGTCCCGCTCGTGCGCGGCGTCATGGCGCTCGGCGAGTCGATGGCGCTCGGCTTCAAGGCGTTGTCGTGGTCGGCGAACCGCCAGATCCCCGAAGAGGAGCAGATCTCCTCGAAGGCGATGGGCTGGACGATCGGCGCGGCGCTCGCGTTCTTCACCGCGATCTTCATCGTGTTGCCCGCGGTCGCGGCCAACGGCATGGGCAACGTGCTCGGTCTCGACGGCACGTGGTTCCACGTCGCGGAGGGTGTGCTCCGCCTCGGCATCTTCATCGGCTACCTCGCGCTCATCGCGCAGCTGCGCCGACATCAAGACGGGTGTTCCAGTACCACGGCGCGGAGCACAAGGCGATCGCCGCGTACGAGAACAACGTCGAGCTCACCGCGGAGTCCGCGCAGAAGTTCGGCACGGCACATGTGCGGTGCGGCACCAACTTCCTGCTCACGGTGATGGTCGTCACCATCGTCGTGTACTCGTTCATCGGGCGACCGGGTTGGCTGCTGCTGATCCTCTCCCGCGTGATCCTCATCCCGTTGATCGCGGGGATGAGCTACGAGGTGATCCGCTTCGCCGCGAAGCACATGGACAAGGCGTGGGTGCGCGTGCTCATGAAGCCGGGCCTGCTGCTGCAGAAGCTCACCACCCGTCAGCCCACCCTCGACCAGGTCGAGGTGGCGGTGGCGTCGTTGCGTGCGGTGCTCACCGCCGAGCAGCTCGCCGAGGTCGACGCCCGGGCGATCCGCCCTGCGCCGGTCACCGGGCCGCTGCCGCAGGTCCTCCCCAGCACCTGACCGGGCGACGTGCGACGCGGGCACTGACCCGCGCGGTCGCAGAACTCTGGGGCGGCCTTCACATTTCCCTGACGTGGCCGGGGGAACCTGGCGCCATGACGGTGTCCGAACGGGAGCGGGTCGCCCACGTGGTCCGGCGGCTGTCGATGGCGCCCCACGCGGACGTCGTGGCCGATCTCCACGACACCGACGCCGCCGTCGCCCGGGCCCTCGACCTCTCGGCCGCGCCGCCCGCGCCCCTCGACTTCGCGGCGCCGGGCGACGCGACGAAGCCCGAGGTGCGCCGCATCGTCGAGCCGATCGTGTGGTG
>CAWAKX010000015.1:0-81632 GCA_963782705.1 uncultured Actinomycetes bacterium
GTCGCCCCCGCCGCGGCGGTGGTCCGAAGGAGGTCCGGCCCATGAGGCCGTACGAGGTCATGGTCATCTTCGACGCGGACGTGGAAGAGGAGACGATCCGGTCTCTCGTCGCCCGCTACACCCAGTTGATCGTCGACAAGGGCGCGACGCCCGGTCAGGTCGACTTCTGGGGGAAGCGTCGCTTCGCCTACGAGCTCAAGCACCGCTGGGAGGGCTACTACGTCGTCCTCCAGGCCAAGGCCGAGCCCGCGGCGATGGACGAGCTCCACCGGCAACTCTCCCTGGCCGACGAGGTCCTGCGCCACAAGATCCTGCGGATCCCCGAGCACGTCTACGGCAAGCTCGCCGGGGCGGCTGCGGCGGCGGCTCCCGCAGGCGGTGGCGAGGCGGAAGCGTAGGAGGAACAGATCATGGCCGACAGCACAGTCACCATCGTCGGGAACGTCACCCGCGACCCGGAGATCCGCTACACCGCGGGCGGCGCCGCCAAGGCGTCCTTCGGCGTCGCCGTGAGCCGGCGCTGGCAGAACCGCCAGAGCAACGAGTGGGAGGAGCAGACGAGCTTCTTCAACGTCGTGTGCTGGCGTGAGATGGCCGAGAACGTCTCCGAGTCGCTGGGCAAGGGGTCGCGGGTCGTGGTGACCGGCCGCCTCGAGCAGCGCAGCTGGGAGACCGACAACGGCGAGAAGCGCTCGGTGGTGGAGATCGTGGCCGACGAGGTCGGCCCGTCTCTGCGCTGGGCGACCGCACAGGTCACCCGCAACGAGCGTCGCGGTGGCGGCGACTTCGGCGGCGGCTCGGGCGGGAGCTCGGGTGGCGGCACGGGCGCGAGCCCGGGTGGTGGCGGTGGCGCCGCGCCCGTTGCCGCGGAGAAGTACGACGAATTCGGCGAGGAGCCCTTCTAATCATGGCCAGGGAACGACGCACCAACGGCAAGAGCGCGGCGAACGACCGCCGGCGCCCCCAGAAGAAGAAGATCTCGATCCTCAACACCGAGCAGGTGGAGTGGATCGACTACAAGGACGTCAACCTGCTGCGCCGCTTCATGTCGGAGCGGGCCAAGATCCGGGCGCGTCGCGTCACGGGCAACTCGGCCCAGCAGCAGCGCGAGGTGGCGAAGGCGATCCGCGTCGCCCGTGAGATGGCGCTCCTGCCCTACAGCGTCCGCCAGGTCACCCAGCGCAAGGGTGGCGGACGGCGCGAGCGTGGCGACCGCGACCTGCGTGAGACGACGCCGCGCCCGGAGGCCACCGAGGAGCGCGGTGAAGGCGTCACCCTCGACGAGACGGTCGTCCTCGACGAGGGCGTCGGTGCCGAGGCTGTCGGTGGCGAGACCGTCGTCGCCGAGGCCTTCGAGGTCGAGGTCGAGACCGTGTCCGCCGAGACCGTCGCCTCCGCCGAGTCCGGCGAGACCGTCGGGGAGGAGTCATGAGGATCGTCCTCCGCGAAGACGTCGACACGCTCGGCCGCAAGGGTGACCTCGTGGAGGTCGCCGACGGCTACGCCCGCAACTACCTCGTGCCCAAGGGCCTCGCGATGAAGGCCACGAAGGGTGTGGTGGCGCAGGCCGAGTCGATGCGTCGCTCCCGCGAGGTCAAGGAGACCCGCGACCGTGACGCGGCGCAGGCGCTGGCCGCACAGCTCGGCTCGCGTGCGCTCGAGATCAAGGTGCGCGCCGGTGAGGGCGGCAAGCTCTTCGGCTCGGTCACCGCGGCCGACATCGCCGAGGCGCTCCAGGCGCAGACCGGCGTCGAGGTCGACCGCCGCAAGGTCGACCTCGCGGAGCCGATCCGTGAGCTCGGCGACGCCGACGTCACGGTGAAGCTGCACACCGACGTTTCGGTCGGTGTCGTGGTGCACGTCGTCGCCGAATAGCTCCACCCGGCTCCGGCCGAACACGAGTACGACGAAGGGCGGCCCTCCGGGGCCGCCCTCTTCGTTGCTCCCGGACCGCCCGTAGCGTCAGAGCATGCGTTTGCGGACCAGGTCGTTGGTGGCGAACCAGCCGGGGATGGCGGGGATGTAGGTGACCGCGAGCTGGTGCGCGAGCACCGCGGCCGACGCGGCGGCGGTCGGGACGCCGAACGCGGTGACCATGCCCGCGAGGCCCACCGCCGACACCGCGGTGCCGCCACCGGGGATCGGCACGAGCGACGCGATCACCGAGATGCCGATGTTGAGCGCGAGCAGGGTCCAGAAGTTCACGCTGGCCCCGAACGCGGCGAGGCAGGCGAGCAGCGACGCGGCGTAGAGGCACTGCGCCACGACGTTGCCCACGATCAGCAGGGCGAGACGGCTGGGCGTGCGGATCGCGCTCCACACGGTGAGCGCGGCGCGCCGGATCGGCGGCAGCACGCTCTGCGCGCAGCTTGCGCACGCCGAAGACGATCGCCGCCGCGACGCCGACGAGGAACACCACGCTCAGCACCACCACCACGATCTGCGCGGTGTCGATGCGGCCGAAGTCGATCGAGTCGGGCGCGAGCCACAGCGCGAGGAAGAGCAGCCCGACCTGCACGATGATCTCGGAGATCGTGCTGAGCAGGCCGCCGGCCGCGACCGCGGAGCTGAGGTCGAGGCCGTTCTTCTGGAGGAAGCGGATCTGCATCGCGGTGTCGGCGGCCACCGGCACCGCGAGGTTGGAGAACGACATCGCCGATTGCAGCTCGATGCTCGGCCAGATCGGCAGCCGGATGGGCACGTTGCCGAGGAAGGTGATGCCGAAGGCGACGTCGGTGCCGAAGCCGAGCACGATCGCCAGGAGGATGAACCACCAGTTGGCGTCGCGGATGGTGGCCCAGAACACCTCGGGATCGCCCACCCGACTGAGCAGGAAGCCCGACCGCGAGCAGCGCGCCCACGGCCATGACGAGGCTGCGGGGGTGCACCCGGTAGAGGCGGCGCAGCTCGGGCGCCTCGCTCGCGGTGGCGCGGGCGCACTCGTCGCGCAGCTCGTCGAGCCGGTCGTCGAGCTGCGACCGCCCGCCGAGCGCGTCGTGGGTCCAGCCCGACAGCGCAGCGGGCTGCAGCACCGGCATCGCCGCGGTCACCGCCTCCACCCCGACCCCGCGCACCGCGGCGTCGGCCGCGCGCGCGGGCCCGACCTTCGCGCACGTCGCGCCGAGCACCTGGGCCACGTCGCCCGCGGTCTGGCGGAACCGCGCGCTGCTCGTCGCGTAGTCGAAGCTCACGATCTGCGCGCGCCCGCCGTCGACCACGAGATGGCGACCGTCGAGCTTGCCGTGGGCGACGCGCGCCTCGTGGAGCAGCGCCACTTCGCGCCACACGCCGTCGAGCATCGTCGTCGGTGACGGCGTCGGGCTCGAGGTCGTAGAGCTCGATGCCGGGCGCCTGCTCGATCACGAGCAGCGCGAGCGCACCGACCTCGCCGGCCACCACCACGCGGGGCGTGTCGACTCCGGCGTCGCGCGCCAGCAGCGCGAGGTACGCCTCGTACTCCACCTGCGAGCGGCGCGTCGCGAGCAGCGTGGGCGCGGCGTCGCGGTAGGCGAGGTAGCGCCAGGCCCGGGCGAGCCACTGCGCGTCGGCCTCGTCGCGCCCGAGCGCCACGATCCGCACCGGGCCCCGGGCCGCCTCGCCGAGGAACAGCGCCCGGCCCACCGGTTGCTCGTCGGCGAGGCGCACCCCGGTGATGGCGACCCCGAGCGACGCCAGCGCGCGCTCCACCTGGGCGACGGTCGGTCGACCCACCGGCGTGCCGAACGCGAACTGCACCAGCGCGGCCACGCCCCAACCGAGCACGAGCGCGGCGAGCAGGTCGGTGGGCGCGCCGCGCCCGAGGTAGAGGCCGGTGAGCGCGAGCAGCACCACGATGCCCTGGCCGATCCGGCGCGTCGGGCGCGTGAGGTGCGGCGACGCGACCAGCACCACCGCGGTGGCGACCGCGACCCGCACCATCGGGAAGCGGGGCACGTTCCCGAGGTCGAAGGTGACGCGGATCGCGTCCCACAGGTCGGTCTGGTTCGTGAAGTAGGCCAGGAGGCGGCCGACCACCCACGCCAGGCCGGCGGCGACCACGAGGTCGCGGGCCAGGCGCCAGCGGCGCAGCAGCAGCACGGTCACCACGAGCAGGCCCACCGCCCACAGCGCCGCGAGTTGGTAGAGGACCAGGAAGAGGGTGCGGGCCCCGTGGGGGATGGAGTCGAAGAACTCCACCACCCGCTGCTCGGTGAGGGTGAGGTGCCCGGCGTGGTAGGCGAGCGGCACGACCAGCACGGCGGCCACCACGACGCGGAGCGCGTCGGTGGGCCGGCGGCGCACGACGTCCTCGGGTTGGTTCCGGGTGGCCCACCCGCGGAGGGCCCGAACGGCGCTCCGGATCGTGTCGCGCATCGCTGGAGTCTTGCGCGCGCGGGCGACGGTCGTGCGGTCGGCAACTTGTGTCACTCCCGTGCAGAATCGCGCCGCGTGGCGTAGGTTTCACCCCCGATGGGTGAGGCCGGGCCGTGGGGCGTGGCGTAGGGTCACCCGATCTCGACCAACCTCTGAGGAGTGGCAATGACTCTCGCGTCCGAATTCGGCACCGGGCAGGTCTTCCTGTCGATGCTGTGGTTCTTCCTGTTCTTCATCTGGATCTGGCTGCTGATCGTCGTCTTCAGCGACATCTTCCGCAGCCACGACCTCGGCGGCTTCGCCAAGGCGATCTGGGTGATCGCGATCATCATCCTCCCGTACCTGGGTGTGCTGATCTACCTCATCGCGCGTGGCCACAAGATGGCCGAGCACGCGCAGGAGGCGGCGGCAGCGCAGGACGCGGCGGCCCGCCAGTACATCCAGACGGCGGCCGGCACCACCAAGTCCACCGCCGAGGAGATCGCCCACCTCAACGACCTCAAGAACCAGGGCGTCCTCTCCGACGCCGAGTTCGAGGCCGCGAAGGCCAAGGCGCTCAACGGCTGAGTTTCCGCACACCGGTTCCACGCGAGGCCCCGGCTCCGGCCGGGGCCTCGTCGCGTCCGGAGCCGGCCTCGTAGATGTCCTACCCCTCTGATCTGCTGTTCTTCGTGAGCACGTCCGCGAGTCCCCAGGAACCACTGGTTGTCCACACGCTGTCCACAGGGAAATCCCCGTCTCAACCCTTGGTATCCCCAGGAAAAACCCGGGTTGTTGGTCTAGCGATCCACAGGCTGCGGCCCGCAGACTGCTGTCTTCCCGTACCGGCCGGGTACGCCCGCCGGGTGCACACGCGACGGGACCAGGGGCGGAAGCAGGAGCGGTAGTGGTCCAGGCACTTGAACCCGTACGTCGCCGCGCGAGCGGACGCATCCCGCCGCACAATCTCGAGGCGGAGGAGTCGCTCCTCGGAGCGATGTTGCTGTCGCGCGACGCGATCACCGCGGCGGTCGAGCAACACGTCGAGACCGCCGACTTCTACAAGCCCGCGCACGGTCACGTGTACGAGGCGATCCAGTCGCTGCACGGCCAGGGCGAGCCGGCCGACCCGGTCACCGTCGCGGAGGAGCTGCGGCGCGCCGATCTGCTCGACATGGTGGGCGGGCGCGCCAAGCTGCTCGAGCTGCAGGCGGGCACGCCCGCGTCGGCGAACGCCGCGCACTACGCGCGGATCGTCAACGAACTCGCGCTCCTTCGTCGCCTCATCGGCGTCGCCGGCGACATCGCCGAGATGGGCTACGACACGCCCGACGACGTCACCGAGACCCTCGACCGCGCCGAGGCGCTGGTGTTCGAGGTCGCCGAGCGTCGCGTGAGCGACACCATGACCGGCATCCGCGACGCGCTGCAGGACACCCTCGACAACCTCGAGGCGCGCTACGGCGACGACAGCGACCTCATCGGCATCCCCACCGGCTACACCGACCTCGACCGCGTGCTCCACGGGCTCCAGCCGGAGAACCTGGTGATCCTCGCCGCCCGCCCCGGCATGGGCAAGACCGCGCTGTCGCTCGGCATCGCCCGCAACGTCGCCACGCAGACCGGCCGCCCGGTCGTGTTCTTCTCGATGGAAATGGGCACGCTCGAGCTCACCAAGCGCATCCTCGCCATGGAGGCGCGGGTCGACGCCACCCGCCTGTGGACGGCGAAGCTCTCCGAGCCCGACTGGGGCAAGATCAGCCACGCGGTCGGTCGCCTCGCCGAGGCGCAGCTCTACATCGACGACAACCCGCACTGCACGGTGATGGAGATGCGGGCCAAGGCCCGCCGGCTGCGGGCCCGCTTCGGCGACCTCGGCCTGGTGGTCGTCGACTACATCCAGCTCATGCAGGGCAGCAGCACCCGGCGGGCGGAGAACCGCCAGGTGGAGGTCTCGGAGATCTCCCGGGGCCTCAAGATCCTCGCCCGCGAGCTGGAGTGCCCGGTGATCGCGCTGTCGCAGCTCAACCGGCAGCTCGAGTACCGCCAGGACAAGCGGCCGATGCTCGCCGACCTGCGTGAATCCGGTGGTCTGGAGCAGGACGCCGACGTCGTGATGTTCATCTACCGCGACGAGGTGTACAACCCGGAGTCCGACGACCGGGGCAAGGCCGAGGTGATCATCGCCAAGCACCGAAACGGCCCCACCGGCAAGGCCGAGCTGGCCTTCCTGCCCCAGCGCGCCGAGTTCGAGAACATGGCCCGCGAGTAGCGGACCCGGGCCGGACGAGAGACCCGGGTCGCGGACCCGGGGCGGAGTGAGCGGCGCCGGTCACTGCGCGCGGCTCACTTCACGGTGAAGGGCGTCGACATGCCCTCCTTGTAGTGGATCTCGGTCACGCCGTCGTGGGTCTGCTTGATGTTGCAGAACAGCACGTAGCTGCCCGGCGTGAGCCCCTTCAGGTCGAGGGTGGCCTTGTCGCCGCGGCCCATGTCCTCGAGCTCGCCGAGCAGCGCGCCCTCGGGGAGCTGCGACTCGTCGACCATGCCGTCGGCGTCGACCGGCAGCGTGCCGTCGGTGGTACGGGCCACGACGAACTCGTGCGTCATCGAGCCCTTGTTGGTGACCACGAAGTCGACGTTGCCGGCCGGCGCCGACTTCGGCTTCGCCTGCACCACGAACTCGCCGAGCGTGACCTTCACCTTGCTGGCCGCGGCGGCGCTGGTCTTGGCGCCGGTCGCGGCGCCGGTGACGACCAGCACGCCCTTCTCGCGGTCGCCGTTGGGGCACAGCGTCGTGTACGTGCCCGGCTGCAGCGTCGACGGTGAAGCTGCCCGACAACCCGGGCGTGAGGTTCTCCTTCTCGCCGATCACCTTCTTGCCGTCGAGCACCTCGAACTCGGTGACCACGTTCGAGTCGACGTTCTCGACCTCGAACGTCGTCTTCCCCGAAGAGGTCTCGATGCGCTTGGGGCACCCCTTGTCGGTGATCTCGATCTTCACTTCCTTGGTGGCCGCGCCCGCCGCGGTGGCGAACACGCCGACCAGGCCGAGCACGAGCACTGCGGTCACTGCCGTGGCGACGGCACACGAGGGCGCGACCTTGGCGCCGCTCGGCTCGTCGACCCGACGACGCTTGACCGGCCGCAGCACCACCCACGCCATGGGGACGGCGTAGAGGAACCACACGAGCACCTCGCCGGTCGTCGGCTTGGGCTGGATGCCGAACATCCCGTTGAACAGCGCGTAGCGGACGGTGCCGGGGGTGACGACCGACGACAGGTCGGCGGCCTGGCCGAGCATCGAGTTCCACCAGCCGGCTTCGTGCGCGGTGTGCAGCGCGTTGCTGAGCAGCCCGGCGGCCACGATCACCAGGATCATGCCGGTGACCTTGAAGAAGCGGCTCAGGTTGATGCGCACGCCACCGCGGTAGAGCAGGTAGCCGATCACCACCGCGACCGCGATGCCGAGCACCGCGCCGAGGCCGGCGGCCTGCGGGTCGCGGGCGTCGTTGAACACCGCCACCAGGAACACCGCGGTCTCGAAGCCCTCCCGGATCACCGCGAGGAACGCCATCGCCACCAGCGTGGCGGTGGAGCCGGTGGCCAGCGCGGCGCCGGCCTTGCCCTGCAGCTCGCCCTTCAGGTTGGCGGAGTGCTTGCGCATCCAGAAGATCATCCACGTGACCATCCCGACGGCGACGAGGGCCACGATGGTCTCGAGCTGCTCCTGCTCGCGCTGGGGGAGCTCCTGCGACGCGATGCGCAGGCCCACGCCCACACCGATGGCGACGAGCACGCCGAGCACCACCCCGGCCCACATCCAGCGCAGCGAGTCGCGCCGGCCCTCCTGGACGAGGAAGGCGGCCACGATCCCCACGATGAGGGCGGCCTCCAGTCCTTCTCGCAATCCGATGACGAAGGTCGGCAGCACGGTGGTCCTCCCCGGGAAGTCAGGTGAGGCAGACCTTACTAAGGGAAGCCTTCCCAATGCAAGCGCGGCCGGCCCCACTCCCTGCCCGACGGAATCCCCGGCAGGGCTTGACTGATCTCTCGGGTTCAAGTATCTTGATTTCGAGATACTTGAAGTTCGGATACCCGGGCAGACGCCCGCCCGACCAGGATCGACAGGAGAACACCATGGGACAGGCATTGCTGGTCGTACGGCACACGGTCGAGGACTACGCCGCGTGGCGTGACATCTACGAGACGGTCGAGCCCCTGCGCGAGGAGTTCGGCTGCACGGCGAGGAGCGTGTGGCAGGATCCGGCCAACCCCAACGACGTGACCGTCCTGCACTACTGGCCGAGCGTGGAGCAGGCGGCAGCCTTCGCCAACTCGCCGGGTCTGCACGAGGCGATGGCGCGAGCCGGAGTGGCCGGCCCGCCGCGCGTCGACATCGTGGCGGAGGCCTGAGCTGAACGATCGACGACCACCGGAGGCCGTCGCCTTCGAGCAGGAGTTCCCGGGCGCGTCGTGGCTCGCCACCCGCTGCGCCCGGGAGCTCGAGGTCGTCGGCGGCATGGTCGACGCCGTGGTCGGTGGGGTCACCCGCCGCCACGGCCTCAGCCATGCCGCCTTCAACGCGATCGCGGTCATCGAGGGCGAGGGCGGGCCGATGCTCACCGGCGAGGTGGCGGCGCGCATGCACATCACGAGCGGCTCGATGACCTCGGTGCTCGACACGCTCGAGCGCAAGGGCTACGTCGTGCGCAGCGCCGACGCGGCAGACCGTCGACGGGTGTTGGTCGACATCACGCCGGCGGCGCAGGCCGTGCTCGACGAGGCATTGCCCGCCATCGCGCAGGCCGCCGACGCGGTGTTCGCCCGTCTCGACGACGGGGATCAGCAGGCGCTGCTCGACGCGCTCGCCGCGGTGCGTACCGCGATCGCCGACCTGCCGGCCGACCTGCCCGATCCGCAGCCGCGGCGTCGACCGGAGCGCCTCACCCGCCGCCTGCCCGCCGACTGAGCGCCCGGAGACCCGCCCGAACGGTCAGGCCGGCGGCGCGCCCCCGAGTCCGACCGCGTCCGACGCACGGGGCGTCGGCGCCCCCTCGGCGGCCGGGGGCGGCGCGAGCCGGCGCGCGGCCCGCAGCACGAGCAGTCCGCCGAGCGTGGCGACGATCCCGCCGGCCACGCCGAGGGCCCGCACGCTCACCACTCCGAGGAGGAGCGCGGCCAGCGGGGTGACCACGATCGCGGTGGCCGGCTCGAGCGAGTGGCTCAGCGCGAGGACGCGCCCGTGGAACTCGCGGGGCGCGTACCGCTGCAGCAACGTGCGGGCGGGCACGAAGAAGAACGCCACCACCACGCCCCACAGGAACACGCCCACGTAGGCCACCGCGACGGTCTCGGTGCCGAGGTACAGCGCGGCGGTGAGGCCCGAGGCCACGACCGCGCCGCCGATCACGACCGGGCGCGCCAGTCGCTCGCCCCACGCCGCGAGCACCAGGCTCGTGGCGACGAGGCCGATGCCGAACACGGTCTGGAACAGGGCGAAGGTCTCGTCGGTCTCGTGGAGCACGTCGCGCACGTAGAGCGGCTCGAGCACGCCGAACAGCGCCCAGAGCGCGAACACGCTCGCGCTCACGGTCAACGTCCAGCGCAGCCCGGGGGTCTCGCGCGCGAGGCGCGCGCCCGAACGGAGCTCCGACCAGCTCGTGGAATCGGCGGTGGGAGTCGGGGCCTCGTGGGGGATGTGCATCCGCAGCGCCACCAGCGCGCCGACGAGCCAGGTCGCGGCGTCGACGGCGAAGGCGCCACTCAGGCCCCAGTGCGCGTTGACGATCGCCGCCGCGACCGGGCCGACGACGATCGCGAGGTCCTGCGCGCCGCCGAGCAGCGCGTTGGCGCGCACGAGCTGGTCGTCGGGGACGATGCGGGGCGGGACCGCGTCGAGCGACGCGCGCGCGAGCGCGTCGACCAGGCCGAGCGGCAGCGCGAGGAGCACGATCTGCGAGTAGCTGTGGGCCTGGGTGAGCGCGAGCGCGTCGAGCATCCCGAGCACGTTGGCGACCACGAGCGTCGCCTTGGGGCCGAAGCGGTCGATGGGCACGCCGAGGGCCGGACCGAGGAGCGCGCCGGGCACCGACAACGCGACGAACAGCAGCGCCAGCTCGCTCGCGCCCACGTCGAACTTGAACGCGGCGAAGCCCCAGATGGCGATGGCCGAGATCCACGACCCGGTGGTGTTGACCGCCTGCCCGGCCAGGAGCAGCGCGAACCCGGGAACCCGCAACACGCGCACGAGACACGGTATCCACCGGCGTCGCGCGGCGCCGGGTGGCATTACGAACCGCGGTCGGTCGGTGACGACGACCGACGCGCGCTCAGTCGCCGACCCGGAAGTACCCCGCCATGAGCTCCCGCGACCATGCCGGTTGGCGCACCGGCGTGCGGGGCCCGAACTCCTCCAGGTACGGCTTCACGTCGAGCACCGGAGTGCCGTCGACCGCGTCGAGCCCCCGCACGTGGAGCACCGTGCCCTCGATCCGCAGCAGCTCGCAGGTGGAGAGGCCGAGCCGGTTCACGCGGTCCTTGGCCCGCTGGGCGAGGATCCCCACCTCCGGCCATTCGGGATTGCCGCGCGGCCGCCGCGCGTGCACGTGCGCGGCGTCGGGATCGACCCGGTCGAGGACGTAGATCACCTCCAGGTGGCTGAACGCATCCAGCCCCTGCACCGACCGTTCGTCGAACGGCGGAAGCAGATGGATCGACGAGGTCACCGCGTCCCAGTCGTCGTCGACCACCTCGCTGCGGTCGGCCACCACCGTGGCGATCGCGCGCACCGTCCAGCTCTGGTCCGATCGCTCCATGGTTCCCATCGTCGCGCTCCCGAGGTGCTCGCCGTCCGGGTCAGGCCGCGGACGGCGGGCGTCGTCGCTTCCGCTCCCGTTGTCGGGCTTCGTCGGGCCTGGTGCGCCGGAGTACGAGTCCGTCGGGTTGGTTCGGGTTGCCGTCGAGGACGTACTCCCCATGGGGGATCAACAGCGCGTGGTGCGCGGGACAGACCGCGGCGAGGTTCGCGATGTCGTCGGTCGCCGCCCCAGCTCGACGGGAGGAGGTGGTGGACCTGGAGTCCGAGTCGTCGTCGGCATCCCGGCCAGCGGCAGTGTCCGTCTCGTCGGATGACTGACGCTGCGGCGTTTGTCGGACACGAACTTGCGGACCGGACCGTCGGCGACGGGCATCGCCGTGCTCGTCGACCGCGCGCAGCTGCACGTTCACCTCGGCACGCCAGCGCGTCGACCCATTCGTCGGGCAGCGGCCATCCCAGCACAGGGTGGCGGGTCCGGTCGAGGGGCACGTCGACCACGACCGTCGGCCGCGCGGCCATCGTCGGGCCCTGCGCGCGGTCCTGGACAGCGCTCCCATCGGCTGCGGTCTCGCGCCGACACAAGCTGATGAGCGTGTCGGCGTGGCGGTGTTCGAGCGACGCCCAGCGTTCACCCTTCGCGGGGCGCATGCGTTCGGCGACCTGGTCGAAGAACGCCTCCACCTCCGCACCACCGTGCTCGAGCGGCAGTTCGAACCGGCCGTGGAGGAAGCCGTGGTCGTCACGCCATTTCCGCAACGACCGTCGCTCCCGGCGTCGCACGATCTCCTCACGCGCCATCGCGCCGCTGCTCACGCGCCATGCGCTGCAGCGCCATCGGCGACGCCGTCACGCGCCCGCTCGGCGACCTCCGCGTCGGTGTCCTCGTCGGCCAGCTCCGCCGCGGGCGCCAACTGCTCCGGCCGACAACTCGGCCGTCGAGCGCCGCGTCCGCCAGACGCGGCAGCGACTCCAACTTCCGCGCCGTCTCCACCTTCCGCCGCGCCGTCGCATCGCGACACGCCGTCGACGCGCGGCCTGATCCGGCCGCAACGCCCGGCGCTCGTCGAGCACCCGCGTCATCGCCAGACGTCACGCGCCTCGCGGCGGCGGATCTCCCGGATCTCCGCGTCACGCGCCGCGGCGGAGACGCTCCGTCTCCCAGCAGCCGCAACTCGTCCAACAGATCCCGGAACTCGCTCACCCCACGATCAAATCAGGGGGGTGTGACACTTATCGACCGATCTGGGCCTCCACGGCCGAGGAAATCTTGGGCTTGCACTCCGACTGCATCGCGATATATCGTGATGCAACGAAGACATGACGAGCGGGTCAGGCCGTCACCCATCCCGGCTCCCCCCGGGGATGGGACCGGCGACCCGCCACCACGACAAGGAGACCCATCCCGATGCACCCCCACGACCACTTCCACGACCACCCGCACGACCACGACCACGAGTACGACCAGCCCGAGGCCTCCCTCACCGATCCCGCCGGCACCGGCCGTCGCGGGCGCCGCGGTCCGCGCCGTTGGCAGGGCCCGCCCGAGGGGCCCTGGGGCCCCGGCTTCGGACGCCGCTTCCGCGGCGGTTCCCGGGGCCGGGCCCGCAAGGGCGACGTGCGCGCCGCGGCGCTCGCGCTGCTCGCCGAGCGGCCGATGCACGGCTACGAGATGATCCAGCAGATCGAGGAGCGCACGTCGGGCGCGTGGCGCCCGAGCCCCGGCGCGGTCTACCCCGCGCTCGCGCTGCTCGAGGACCAGGGCCTGGTGCGCGCCACCGAGGACGGCGGCAAGAAGCGCTTCGCCCTCACCGACGAAGGCGCGGAAGCGGCCGCCGAGCTCGGCGACCGCAAGCCGTGGGACGAGGTCACCGAAGGCCTCGACCCCGCGCAGTTCCGCATGCGTGACGCGATCAAGCCGATCGCGCTCGCCGCGCACCAGGTGATGGAGGCGGGCACCCCGGCGCAGCAGGAAGCGGCGATCGCGGTGCTCACCGAGGCCCGCCGGAAGCTCTACGCCATCCTCGCCGAGGACCCGGCCGGCGATCCGTCCGACGCCTGACCGCACCCGCCGCGCCACCGCGCCCCCGTCGACCCCGCGTCAGAACAGACGCAGGTCGACGGGGGCGCCGGCGCGCAGCTCCTCGAGGTCGATCTCCACGCAGGCGATGCCGCGACTCTCGGCGAACACCCGCGCCTGCGGCTTGATCCGCGTGGCCACGAACATGCCGCGCGTCGGCCGCAGCGCGGGATCGAGGTCGAGACGCTCCTGGTAGCGCAGCAGCTGCTCCACGCCGGCGATCTCACCGACACGCTTCACCTCCACCACCACCGCGCGGTCGTCGACGTCGCGGCACAGCAGGTCGACGGGCCCGATGTCGGTGGGGTACTCCCGGCGCACCAGGCGCAGCTCCTCGCCGAGCGCGGCCACCCGCTTGGCGAGGAGCTCCTGGAGCTCGGCCTCCACGCCGTCCTTGGCCAGGCCCGGGTCGTCGCCGAGCTCGAACGCGTAGTCGTGCAGCACCTCGTGCAGCTCGATGGTGAGCGTCTCGCCGCCGGGATTGGTGGCGACGAGCCGGCCCTCCTCCTCGCGCACCGTGCACGGCGGGCTCATCCAGTTGAGGGGCTTGTAGGCCTTGGTGTCGGCATGCACCGCGATCGACCCGTCGGCCTTCAGCAGCACGAGACGGTTGGCCTCGGGCAGCCGGGCGCCGAGGCGACCCTGGTACTCCACGGAACATCGGGCGACGAGCACGCGCACCGACGCGTTGTAGCACAGGTGCACGCGCGGGCGAGCGGGTCGGCGTACCATGCCGCGGTTCCGCAGCGACAGGGAGACGTCACCATGCCGATCTTGGCCACCTACCGCAACGGGGTCTACGACTTCTTTCTCCTGGTGCACATCATGTGCGCCATCATCGGGTTCGGCGCCGTGTACCTCAACGCGCTCTACGGCCAGGAGATCCGCAAGCGCCCGGGGCCCGAGGGACTCGCGGTGTTCGAGGCCAACTTCCGGATCTCCAAGATCGCGGAGTACTTCATCTACGCGGTCTTCGTCTTCGGCTTCGTCGTCCTCGCGCTGGCGAAGGTCGGCGACACCAATGTGTACAAGTTCTCGCAGACCTGGGTGTGGCTGTCCGTCGTCCTCTACGTCGTCGGCATCGGCATCTCCCACGGCGTGCTCATCCCGTCGGTGAAGAAGATGGGCAACCTGATGCGCGAGATGATCGCGGCGGGTCCGCCCACCGGTGGGCCGCCGCCGCAGGTCACGCAGCTCCAGGCGCTGGGCAAGAAGGTGGGGGCGGCCGGCGCCACCCTCAACGTGCTCCTCGTCGTCATCGTGGGGCTGATGATCTGGAAGCCGGGAGCCCCTGGCTTCTCGGCCCCTTTCGGTCGTCGGCGCAGACGTCTCTACGATGACCGCCGTGCACCCCGTGCTCGGCAGCTTCGTCGACGACGTCCTCCGCGAGCTCATCGCCGCGCTCGGCGCCGCGCTGTTCTTCGCCAACCTCTGGGCGCTGATCAAGCGGGGCCGCGACGAGGACCGGATCGCGGCGCGCACCGTCGAGCGATCGCGCCCCGGAAGTCCGGTACGCAGCGTCGCGAACCCGTCGCCCCGACGTGAGCTCGCGCAGGCGCCGCTGATCCGCACCGTGCTCTACATGGTGATCGGGTTCGTGGTGATGGTCGCGGGTCTCGCCGCCCGCTTCGGCTGAGCGAACTCGAGTGGACGGCCCCCGGTGAACGGCCTCTACGACGAGCCGGACCCCGCGTCACCCGGACCACTCGCAGGGCTGCGCGTCGTCGACCTCACCCGAGCCGCGCGGGCCCCACCTGCGTGCGTCAGCTCGCCGACCTCGACGCCGACATCGCAGTGCTGCGCCCGCCGCTCACGTTCAGCGACACACCCACGTCGGTGCGTTCCGGGTCTCCGGCCGACGGCGCCCGCACGCGTGAGGTGCTCGCGGAGCTCGGCTACGACAGAGGCGAGATCGACGCGCTCGCAGCTGCGGGTGTGGTCCGGATGGAAGAGGAGCCGCGGCGATGACCATGCGAACCGTCGACACCGGCACGGAGCAGATGCTCGCCCACGTGGAGGCCGGCATCGGCTGGATGACCTACAACAACCCCGCGCGTCACAACGCGATGTCGTACGACATGCAGCGCGCGGTGCCGCGCATCCTCGAGGCGTTCACCATCGATCCCGAGGTGCACGTGGTGGTGGTGCGCGGCGCCGGCGACCAGGCGTTCGTGTCGGGCGCCGACATCTCGGAGTTCGAGACCCGCCGCACCGCGGTGGACGCGCGCGCGGAGTACGACGCCGCGCTGCACGCGTCGTGGGGTGCGTGGCGGTCGATGCTGAAGCCGGTGATCGCGATGATCCGCGGGTACTGCATCGGCGGCGGGCTGCTCACCGCGATGAAGGCCGACATCCGCATCGCCGCCGACGACAGCCAGTTCGCGATTCCGGCGGCGCGTCTCGGCCTCGGCTACGGGATCGACGGGGTGCGCGAGCTGCAGGCCCTCGTGGGCCCCGCGCACACGGCGGAGATGCTCTTCTCGGCGCGACGCGTCGGCGCGCACGAGGCGCAGGCGATCGGCCTCGTGAACCGCGTCGTGCGCGGCGGCCGAGCTCGAGTCGGAGGTGCGCTCGCTCGCGGCCACCATCGCCGCGAACGCGCCGCTCACGGTGAAGGCCTGCAAGGCCGCGATCCGCGAGCTGGGCAAGGACCCGGCGCAGCGCGACCTCACGCACGTGGAGGCGCTGATCGAGGCGTGCTTCCAGTCGGAGGACTACCGCGAAGGCCAGCGCGCCTTCGCCGAGAAGCGCCCGCCGCACTTCACCGGCAAGTAGGCGCCGGCGTCGGAGGTGCGAGGGGTCGCCGAGGGCGGAGACGGGCGGCTGGCCGGCGCGCACCACGCCGGTGAAGCCGTAGAACAACAGGAACGTGCCGCACGCGATGGCGACGAAGTTCCACACCGACGACCCGCGCTGCGCGGCGTCGATGATGTTGATCACGAGGATGAGGATCCCCGTGAGGGACGTCACGATCGCCCGGGTCTGGTTCGACATGCGCTCGACGCTAGCCACCGGGGCGGGTCCCGCCGTGCACTCGGCTCGGGTGAGGCTTCGGGGCCTGGGCTACGATCTCGCTCCCGCGCGGGTGGGGGACGGCGCGAAAGTCCGGCAGTGGTGCAGGGCAACGCTCGCAGCCTGCCGTGTTGATCCCGTCGGAACGCGGTGGACCGGATTCCGGAACGCGTTCGTGCTCCGCCGGGTCCCTCGAGGCTGCGGCGTGTCACAGCGACCCAGTGGGCATTCGGTGCTACCTGGGCGATGTACCTGCCGGGCCGAGAGCGTGGGGTCAGTCACTCCCGCACGGTCATCATCGGCGTCCGTGGGCGGTCCGCGCCGGGCAGATCGCCACCGCGTACGGAACTTTGCCGACGGTGATGGGAGGCGACACCGCACCCGTCGCGGTGGTGATCACCGACACCGTGTCACCGTCGCCGTTCGCCCCAGAGCTGGTCACGTAGGCGAGTTTCCCGTCAGGGGTGAAGGCCACCGCGTCTGGACCCTTGCCGACGGTGATGGGGGCCGCCACCGCACCCGTCGCGGTGGTGATCACCGACACCGTGTCATCCGCGCCGTTCGGCCCCTCGTTGGTCACGTAGGCGTGTTTGCCGTCAGGGGTGATCGCCACCGCGACCGGACCCTTGCCGACGGTGATGGGGGCCGACACCGCACCCGTCGCCGTCGTGATCACCGACACCGTGCCGTCCCCGACGTTCGTCACGTAAGCGTGCTTGCCGTCAGGGGTGATCGCCACGCCGCCTGGATACTTGCCGACGGTGATGGGAGGCCGACACTCGCACCCGTCGCCGTCGTGATCACCGACACCGTGCCGTCCACCGTCGTTGACCACGTAGGCGTGCTTCCCGTCGGGGGTGATCGCCACCTCGGCCGGCTTCTGCGCCGACGGTGATGGGAGGTGACACCGCGCCGGTCGCGGTGGTGATCACCGACACCGTGCCGTCACCGGAGTTGGTCACGTAGGCGTGCTTGCCGTCGGGGGTGATCTTCACACTGGCCGGACCCTTGCCGACGGTGATGGGGGCCGACACCGCGCCGGTTGCGGTGGTGATCACCGACACCGTGCCACCGAAGACGTTGGTCACGTAGGCGTGCTTGCCGTCGGGGGTGATCGCCACCCAACCCGCACCCGGACCGTTGCCGACGGTGATGGGAGGTGACACCGCTGCCTGTGGCGGTGGTGATCACCGACACCGTGCCGTCCACGTAGTTGGTCACGTAGGCGCGGCCCGCACACCCTCCGGTCGCAGCCGCGCCGGGCGTTGCCGATGTCGCGACCAGCATCGCCGACCCGACAACGCGACCACGACCATGGCAACGAGCTTCCGACATCCAGCAACACCGCTCATCTGGCCGCTCCCGTGTGTTCGAACGGAAGAGGCGGAGGGCTCAAACTCGAGCAGGGTCCACGCCCAGGCGCGAACTCGCCGTCGCCCCCGAACAAGCGATCAAATTCGAACGTACACCCGATGTCCACCTGCACTGACAGGAATCCTCGGCGGATGCCAGCGGTCATCCACCGGTGTGAACGGCCAGACCGTCAGCGTTCACGCCTCGCTGGCAGGAGCGTGCGCCAGGACTGCTCCGATCGGGCGGCTTGGAGCAGCTGAGTTCGGAGACGAGAAGCGCAGCCCCGGCACGGGTTCCAGGCGTAAGCTTCGGAAGGCGGGCTCGCCACCGCTACGATCGCCCCAGGGATGACGCCCTGTCGGGTTTCGCGCCAGGTTTCGCGCCGTCCCCCGTGGGTGTAGTTCAGCGGCAGAACATCAGCTTCCCAAGCTGAGAACGCGGGTTCGATTCCCGTCACCCGCTCCATTTTTCGCGTGTCTGTCAGGGTTTCTGGTTGGTGTGCGTCCTGGGTCGGCCGGTCGGCTGTAGGGCTTGGTCGGATCGATGGTGAGGGCTCGGAGGAGCTCGCCGGTGGTGGCGTCGATGACGTGACGTCGAGGTCCTCGATGAGCAGGATGACGGGGGTTCGGGCGTGGGTTCGTCCGACACGATTTTGATCATCTTGCCGTCGTGGCGGAGGGTGACCTTGCCGGCTTTGTCGATTTGTCGTGCGAACGTGAGTGGTGGTCGGTGCTGCGATCCTCGGGAGCGGCTTTGGGTCGGGCTTGGTAGGCGACTGCTGGAGTCGAGTTCCCCGCAAGCGTGGAGTGGCCCGCTGTTCGTTGTAGTGGCAGCGGAAGTCGTCGAGGAGCCTTTGGAGCTCGGTGATGTTGTGGGTGCTGCACGGGCGTTGAGCCAGCGTTTCAGGGTCTGGTGGAACTGATTTGAGTGTGGTGTTAGTTTTTTGCTACGAGGATGAGCGGCACGGCGACGATCATGGGACTGCGAGGAAGATGAAGGCCGCGTCTGGTGACGCTGCGGTCCACAAGATGCCCGCAATGGTGGACGCCGCGAGGTTCCTGCCGGCTTGGATACCAGCGAGGAGTCCGAAGGCGGAGCCGCGTAGGTCGGTCGGCGCGAGGGCGGCGACGGCGGCGTGTTCGGCCGTTTCGGCGCAAGCGATGCCGACGCCAGCGAGCACGAAGGCGGGAGCGAGCACGATGACCTCGCTCGGACCGACGGCGAACCAGGCGTAGGCGCATGCGAAGCGAGCGGCCCCGGCGGCCATGACTCGGGTCGCGCCGCGGCGATCGGCGTGATGTCCGGCGGGGACGCTGACGAGGGTGGCGGCGAGGTTGTAGGCGACGTACAGCACGAGGGCGAGTTGGGTGGCGCGATCAACGGTGCGGCCGGGTTCGAACAGTTCGGTTGCTCGGAGGATGAGCAGGGTGGCGGCGCAGTTGCCGATTTCGAACGCGATGATGCCGAGCATGAGCTTGCCGAGTTGCCCTTGCATGACCGGTCGGATCCGCAGGCGGATGGGTTGGCGATGGCGCTCATGGGGCGTCGGCGGTGTGGCGAATGGCGTAGATGATCGCGAGCGGCGGCGAGCAGGCCGGGGATGACCGACAGGCCGATCGCGCCAGCGGGTGCCGACGACGCCGACGAGGACGATGGCGACCAGCGGACCAATGATGGCGCCGAGGTTGTCCATCGCACGCTCGAACCCGTACGCACTGCCGTACGCCTCGGCGGGCACCATGTCGGCGAGCAAGGCGTTGCGGGCGGGCACGCGCAGGCCACGAGCGGTCCACGCTCCGGCGCGCAGGATGGCAACCTGAGCGGTGGTGGTGGACACGCCGATGCCCGCGACAAGACGGCTGTCGTGGCGTAGCCGCCGACGGCGACCGAGCGGCGCCGATGCGGGTCATCGGCCAGCGCGCCGCCGCCCAATCGGGCGACACCAGCCAGCGCGTCGGAGACGCCTTCGATCACACCCAGCGCGGAAGCAGGAGCGGCGAACGTCGAGGTCAGCAACGACGGCAGCAGCGCCGTCGGTATCTCGTGGCCGACATCGGCGAGAAGGCTCGCCCCACCGATTCCAGCGACACCCGGACTGAACCAGGTGCGATAGGTTTCACTATCTCGGGGTTTCAGACACAGCCGCTGACTATACGGAGTTGTGAAGGATTTCGATCGGGTCGAACGCCAGTACGAGGCGATCGGATGGGTCACACGTTGAGGTAGAGGATCATGCCGATGCCGACGACGAGGCTGTAGATCGCGAACGGCGTGAGGGTCCTCGTCGCGAAGAAGCGGGTGAGGAATCGCACCGAGAGGTACGCCGCGATGCCGGCGCAGATGCTGCCGACGAGCACCTGGCCGCGGATGCCGTCGCCGTTGTGGCCGGCGAGGTCGGGGAGCTTGTAGACGCCCGCGGCGAGAATCACCGGTGTCGCGAGCATGAACGACGAGCCGCGCGGCGTCTTCGTGGTCGAGCCCGCGGAGAAGGCCGGCGACCATCGTGACCCCCGAGCGGCTGATGCCCGGCGAACAGGGCGAGGATCTGCGACGAGCCGACGAAGACGCCCTCGCGTAGCTCGAGGGTGTCGAGGTCGCGTCCGACGTCGTGGCCAGGGTCGGTGTGGTGGTCGTGCTCCATCACCAACTTGCGGACCTCGCCGCGACGGCGGAGTCGTTCCCCGGCCAGGAGGATCACTCCATTGAGGGTGAGGAAGATTGCTGCCGCGGTGGGTTTCGCGAACACGGTGCGCAGGTTGTGTTCGAACACGAGGCCGACGATGCCGACGGGGATGGTGCCGAGGATCAGCAGCCAGGCCATGCGTTGCGGTGCGGTTTCGATGCGTCGGGTCCGCAGCGTGGTGAAGAACCCGCGCACGACGTCGACCCAGTCATGCCAGAAGAAGATGATCAGCGCGATCGCCGTGGCGCAGTGCGAGACCGACGAGGAACGCGAGGTAGAAGGACTCGTCGGCTGACTGCCCGGCGACGAGCGAATGCCAGCCGAGCAATTCCGGGACCAGCACCGAGTGCCCGAGACTCGAGATCGGGAACAGCTCCGTGATTCCCTGCAGGATCCCGATGACGATCGCCTGCAGGTAGGACAACGATGCTGTCGCGATGGTCTTCATCGCTGCGGCACCGTACTGGAGCATGGCTGAATCGGTAATATTGTAGAGTAGTGTGGAGTTTGTGGTGTGGGTGTGAGTTAGTGTAGGGTGTGGTGTGTGTTGTGTGGGAGTAAGTGTTGATGGTGTGTGAAGTGGTGTGTTGTTGGAGTTTGGTGTTTTGTTGGTGAAGAGGTGGATTGATGAATAAGAAGAGATGTGAGTAAGAGTGAGTTGATGGTGATTTTGTGGTTGAGTTATAGTATGTGTTGTGTAGTAACTAGGTGAATATGGGTAAGAATGAAAGTTAGTAGAGATTGGATAGAGGATTAAGTGGTTAGTTGGGGGATGTTAGATAGATAAAGAAGTTTGTTGTGGTGCTGATGTGAAGAGAGAAGAATAGGGTGAGGGTATGAGGATTGGTAAATAAGTGAACCGATGGTTTCTGATAGCGACGACATAGCTATGACGTGATCGTGCTCGACATCATGTTGCAGGGTAATGGTACAAGGTGTTCAAGCAGCTACGCGACGCGGGACTGACACGATCCTGATGCTCACCGAAGGAGTGAGTACAATCATGCTGAAGCGCTCGATGCAGGAGCAATAACTTCCTCACGAAGCTGTTCTCGTTCGTAGTGCACCTGCCGATCCCGCGCTGCTCGCGATTGCAGACTCGAACATCGTCTACACAAGAGTAACTCGTGATCGATCCAGTGACACATCGTTGTAAGCAGAGCAACACCAAGGTCGTGCTACGCTCGAGAGTTTTCAGTGTTCGATTTAATATGCGGCAGTATGAGATCGTCGCGAAGTTAGAATTTCTCGACAACGTGTGGACTTCGCGTTCGAAGGTGATCCGAACATCGTAAGGTCTACATGCAGCAACTTCGCAAGAATTCGACGAACGTTGGACGACACTGATCGAAACAATTCTAGAGTCGGATACGGTCTCGACCCGACAGGCGGCTGACCTGTGCATCGATTAACGACGTTCGGTTCGATCGCGCTCGCCGAGTATCGTCTTCGGCGTCGCATTGAATGGATATGATAAGAGTGTAGAATCGTAACGCTCGTAACCGACAATCTAGTCGACAATTCAGCGTAAGTTGTGATTTAGATTGGTTATTGGTTGTTAATGAGTGTTTGTGAGAGTTAATTAAATAGTATGGGAGGATTTTTATTGATGGATTTTTATTTGGTAAGGTGGATTGTAGATAAGAGCATCTTCGGTGTCTGGGTGACGAGCTGCTCGGCCAGTTGGGCAGTCGGCCACGGAGCATGCTCGCCGGTCGGCGGCGATGCGTCCGTCGGCGACGGCTCGGTCGACCTTCGCGTTCGCGTTATGCACGACCGTGTCGACAACTTGGTTGGAGGGAACACCTGCGTCGGCTGCGAGCGCGGCGATCGACCGGCCCTCGTCGACTGCTCGCCGCAGGACGTCGGGTGCGACGCCGATCGCGGCCGCGGCCACGTCGAGTTCCATACCGGCGAGTCGCCGCAACATCTGCTGTCGCCGCGAGGGCTGTTGTTTCCACCGCGAGTCGGCGACGACGATCCCATACGACGCTGCATCGAGACGAGCAGCACGATCCGTACGACGCCCATGGCGACCAGCAAGCCGCCGATGAGCGTCTGACCGGCGGCGAGCAGGATGAGGCCGCCCACCAGACTCACACCGAAGAACAGATACCGCATCGTCCCTATCGAGTTCCGGTTCATCTTATCGCCTCCGCTTCGCATGGGCGCTGCTCGTTCGACCATCGCCCTGAACACTGTTGTCACTCATGACAACGTCGCCAACGTGAAGGAATCGTCATGGCGAGGTCAGTCGCCGACCAAGCTAGGGAACGGAGCGAAACCCGAACGCGCGCACGAGCTGTCACCAGGAGTAGGCGACGCTGTTGCTCGACGACGATGAATGTGAAGCGGCGCAAGGCCTGACAACCAAAGGCAACGATTCGCACGAAAACTTGCCGTAGCGATGTTGTCGTAGCGAGAACAACTGCTGGACCTATAAGCCGAGGTTCCTGAGTGCTCGAAACGCTTACCGTTACTGTTTCTGAGGCGAGCACAGGCAATGACGACGAAGCCGGGGCCGAGGATTGGTTCAGCGTCGTCCGAGGCAGCCTTCCAACGTGGTGGCGTACGCCTGGCGGAAGTCGACGGTCATCGGCAGGTTGCCACGCGAGTCGAGTGTGGCAAGGCTGATGTTACCGTGAGACTCCTGACCTTCGAGCCATGACGAAGTGTACGCTCACGGCGCCGTGGTTGTACCGCTGCAGTTTTCCTGTGCACGCAGTCGAACTCCGACAATGTCACGACGATCACATTGTCGTCGACGCCTGCGGCGGTGATCGAGGTGAAGAAGCGGTCGAGTGCTTCATCGAGATCCACGTGCAGTGCCTGTTGACGCGCGGTTTGACCCTGGTGCGTGTCGTAGTCACCAACGTTGGTCACATAGACGATCTTGGGCGGATCCTTCGCGGCGACGAGCTGGGCCGCGAGTTCGAGACTCGCGACCGGGGTGCCGTTGGTGTACGCGGCTGCAGTCGCGATGGTGATTGTCAGCGCTCGTGGGACCCGTCGAAAGAATGCGGGTGAGATCGACGCGGGCGTCGCTGGTGAGGCCGACGGCGCGTTGCACCTGACCGAGCAGCGTCGAGCGGTATCGAGGCGCACCGCGGCGCGAACTTGGCCCAGGTCTCCGGCAAGGTGGTGGAGTCCGTGATCCACACCGGCGCATTCGGTTGGAGGCCCGAAGCGTCGCTGATACTCGTGGCGAACGAGCTTTCTCCCACCAACGCGGGCGAAGGCCCCGGGCCGATGACGATCCCGGCGAGCGGATCGGAGAATCCGACGGTGTGGTCGAGATAGCGACCGAGCCATCCGGAGGCGCTCGCCTGGCCGGGAGTGCCTGACCACCAGGTCGCGAGGGACGCGAAGTGTGAGAGATCGTTGTTCGGGTAGCCGATTCCCTCGATGATCGCGACCTGCCCGGCGCGGTATCGGTCGGCCAGCTTCGCGAGGTTGGGGTGCAGGCCGACGGAACCGTCGAGGTCGATCGGAGTGTCGATCGCGAGCGTGGGCCGAAGTCGGCGATAGTTCGGATCGCTGTACGGGATGACGGTACCGATGCCATCGTTGCCGCCGGCGAGCTCGACGAAGACCACCGTGCGATCCTTCGTGCCCGACTGCTTGACCGGGTTGCTCGCGGCGCCCGCAGCGGTCGGACGCGCCCACGTGTTGAGCGCGTAGCTGCCCGCGACGAGCGTGCCGGCCGAAACCCACTCCGGCCAGGAACCGGCGCCGGCTGAGTTCGCGGTCGATGTCCAAGGTGCTTCCGTCGCTCATCGTCACACCACCGCGTACTCGGGCGACGCCACCAACAGGGCCAGTCGTCGGGTGTGATCTCGTTCCCGGTTCAAGACATCGCGGCTGCGGTCGCTCACGTCGACGAGCGCATAGCGATCGAGAAGATCGTCGAGCTTGGTCGGGATTGCCGGCGCCGTCGGGTACACCGACAGCAGGTCGAAAGCATGGGTCAGCTGATGCGGTCCGACGAGTCCGAGGCCTTTCGGATAGCCGGCGACGTTGGGCGGCGCGAACGGTATGTAGCCGAGCGTATGGAGCGCGTCGGCAACCCCAGTTGCCTGACCGTGGAGAACCCGTCGGCCCAGGCGGCCGATGTCGAGACTGCTCGGCGGAATGGCCTGCACGATGCCCACGAGTTTCTCGATCGGCGAACGCGTCTTCCGCGCGATCGCCTGGTCGGAGGTGAAGGCAGGCTCCGCGACAATGGCCTCGACGAGCGGCATCACCTCGTAGTTCCCGTCGCGGAACTTCTTGCCGAGTCGTGTTGCGGCCTTGTCCGACGGCGCGACGCCGACGAGTTCCGTGTAGAGCTTCCCCGCGATGCGCTTCGCCGTGGCTTCATGATTCAGCAGCACGTCGAGCGCGCCGTCGAGATCAAGGTTGGCCGTCGTGCCGAGCAAAGTCTTCATGCCGTTGTCGTGACGCGCCGGAAGAAATACCGCGTTCCACGGCGGAGCGAGCGCGTTGAGCGCCGCAAGTTGAGGCAGGCCGAGGATGTTCACCGCCCAACCGGTGAACGCACGCGACGCCTCGATCACGTCTTCCTCGGTGTAGTTCCCACGCCCGAGCGTGAACAGCTCCATCACTTCGCGTCCGAAGTTTTCGTTCCTGCGCACGCACGGTGTTGCTGACGCCATCGAGGTACCAGAGCATCGCGGGATCCTTCGAGACTGCGTGCAGCAGTTCGGCGAAGTTCCCGGTTGCGTGGTTCCGAAGCAGGAGGTGCTGCTGCCACATCATGTACGGAATGCGCACCTTCGCCACGCTCGACGCGAAATGGTCGTGCCAGAACCACACGAGCCGTTCTTCGATGAGTCGCGGGCTCGACTGCATCTGTTGCAGCCAGAACGTGACGGGCTGCTCCAGGGCGCCGACCGCTTGAGCCGTGTTGTAGTCCGGCGGAGGCGGAATCGCGGGCGGCGCCGCCGCCGGAGCGCTCAGGTCGAGTGCCCGAGCGATCGCAGCGTCCGAGTCCTTGAGCGTCGCCACCAAGTCGGGTTGGGGCCCCATCGAGAGTCGCCGCAACACGTGGGCGACGGCCACCCGTTGCTTCGTGCTCGTGTGCTTGCTCATGGCTCCAAGGATGCCGCGCCGACATCAGGGAAATGTGAGGACACGG
The DNA here is from genome assembly GCA_963782705.1 of uncultured Actinomycetes bacterium. Lineage (GTDB taxonomy): Bacteria > Actinomycetota > Acidimicrobiia > IMCC26256 > DASPTH01 > CAVRGQ01. Next base: position 25,415 of record CAWAKX010000015.1, read on the forward strand.
TGTTCATGACGCCATCACACCGTCTCCGACGAACCTGAGAGCGCTTCACCGACTGCCCTTCATCATTCCTGCGCGGTCGACCCGCGGCTCTGGCGTTCGCGAGCATTCCCGGTGTGCCGAGGACGAACCGCTCGGCCCAGCTCGGGAGCCGGCGTCGCAGGACCTTTGCGCGGTGGGCGGGGAGGGTTCCGGCGGCGACCGCACGGTCGACTCTCGCGGTCGCGTCCTCGAAGACGGCGGTGATGACCTGACGGGAGGAAACGGCGGCGTCGGCGGCTACTGCCGAGATGGTTCGGCCGTCGTCGACCGCGCGGCGGATCGCGTCGGGCGTGATGCCGATCGTGGTGGCCGCGACCTCGAGCTCCTGGCGCGCGAGACGTTGGAGCAGCTCATCGCGGCGACCCCCGACACGCCCTCCGCCGGCGGTCAGGCCCGTGGCCCCGCGCGACGGCGGAACGGCCGTGCCGCGGTCACCGGCGACGCGTCGCTCCATCGTGAACAACATCACGATGCGCACCCCGGCCATCACGACCATGATCCCGCCGATCAGGACCTGCCCGACCATCAGGAGGAACGTCCCGGCAACCAGGCCGAACCCAGCGACCATCCAGCGCAACCTCCGCACACTGTCCCAGCTCATCTCGGTCCCTCCGTCACTTCGTGGCACCTGCTCGGTGTCGGCTCCTGTGCTCAGTGTCGGCGGGGCAGTCGAAGCAACTGTCAGGGTTGTGTGAAGTACCTGTGAGCTACGACCCCGTGTTGTGAGCTACGACCCCGTGTTGCGCGGGCCGGCTCCGTCGTGACCGTCCCGGGCGCGACGGTGCCCGCCGGACGAATGCTCGGCGGGCACCGGGTCAACCGTCGAGACGGCTGAAGGTTGGTGGTGGTTTCAGGCGCTGGCGTGCTGACGGAACTGGTGGTTCATCAGCGTGTCGATGCGGCTGGAGAGCTTGCTCGTGACCGCGTCGGCCTGTGCCTGGGAGAACCGGCCGCTGGAGACGAGCTGGTCGAGCTTGGTGTTGGCGCCCTTGATCAACGCGTCGACGACGGTCTGGGGGTCCTTGCCGAGCGAGGTCGCGTACTGGCTGACGGTCTGGCCGGCGCCCAACGCGGCACGCAGGTCCTGGCGGCTGACGCCGAGGGTGTCGGCGACGACCTTCATCGCGCCGCGGCGGAAGTCGGCCCTGATACGCGGGTGGCCGGCGGCGGTCTGGGTCGACGGCGTGGCGTTGGTGCTGGTGGAGCTGTCGGCGGCGAACGCGGCGCCGGCGGTGCCGACGGTGAGTGCACCTGCGAGGGCGATACCAGCGGTGAGCTTCTTGATCTTCGAGTCCATGATCGTGTCCTTCTGTGGGGTGTGGTCTGGGGGTTCGACCCAGCCCCGCTGGGCTGATGTCACCATGACAACGCCGGGAACGTCATGGGAACGTGAAGCCCGCAACAGCGGAAGACCAAGCGGGCCAGGAATCAGGCGCGCCTTCCAGGCTCGTGGGGCGACGTCGCGCAGGGCCCACGCGCGCGTTGTACCGTTCGCCGGCAGCGCGACGACCGGCGAAGTGGGTGGCCAGATGGGACTCCTGAGCGTGGAGAAAGCGTGCACTCGGCCCGGTCACGAGACCGCGGGTGCGCACGATGACGACTCCTGAACCGTCCGACGCGGCGAATGCGACCCGGACTTCGGGCACGTTCGCGGACTCCGGTGGTGCCACGCGGGACGGTGCGGACGATCTCGGCGCCGAAGTCGACGCGGCGGTGACGACCGCAACGTTGGACGGTTCACCGCTCGAGCCGTCGTGGCGAAGACGTATGTTCCGCCCCGCGGCCGAAGGCGCGTTGAGGCGCCGCACCCGTGACTGGTTCGGGCTGCTGGTCGGTCTCACGCTCCTGGTCCTCGCGTCGCTGCATCACGGTGATGTGTCGCACAGCGAACGCGCTGTCTTCGACGTGTTCAATTCGCTGCCGGCCAGCGGCGCGCCCATCTTCCGCGGCTCTGTATCGGATTGGTTCGCTGTGGGCGATCGGTTTGGTCGTAGTCGCCGCGTTGGTGGCCGGGCGTCGCCGTCTCGCTCGCGATCTTGTTGTCGCGGCGCTGCTCGCATGGACCGCGGCGCGGGTGCTGAGCGAGATCGTCGATGCGCACGAAGACATCACGCACACATTGCGCATCACCGTCTTCGGGAGCGCACCGTCGACCTTCCCGTCTGCACGGGTGGCGATCGTCGTCGCGGTGATCGGGGCGGCGGCGCCGTATGTGACGCGCCCGGCTCGGGCGCTCGGGTGGACGCTGGTCGTGCTGCTGGGGACTTCCGCGCTGTATCTCGGCACCGCGTTTCCCAACGACCTCTTCGCCGGCGTGGTGCTGGGCGTCACGGTGGGATGCTTCGTGCATCTCCTCTTTGGCTCGCCGGGGACACGGCCGACCATCGCCCAGATCACCGAGGCACTCGAGGATCTCGGGCTCACCGTTCGTGACGTCCGGTTCGCGTCCAATCAGCCCGCGTCGTCGACGCTCGTCCTCGCCGAAGACGATCAGGGACCCCTTCGCATCCGTGTCGTCGGGCGCGACGACGCACACCAACAACTGCTCGTCAAACTCTGGTTGACCATCATCAACAAGCGATCCGCGCCACGTTTCGCATTGACTCGCGTGCAGCAGGTGGAACACGAGGCGTATCTACTGCTGGTCGCCGCGCAGAACGGAGTGCATGTTCCGCCCGTCGTGGTCGCAGGTCGCGCGGGTCCGAAAGCGGCGCTGCTCGTGCAGCGCCCCATCGAGGGAGCTGCGCTCGGAGACCTGCACCGCGACGAAGTCTCCGATGCCCTGTTGGGCCGCCTGTGGGCTGACGTCGCCGCGCTCGGGACGTGCCGAATCGCGCACGGAGATCTCGACGCCGATCATGTCATCGTCCGCGATGACCAGTCCTGGCTGGTGGGTTTCGATCTCGCCGAAGTCACCGGAGACCCGGCCAGCCTCGCCTCGAACGTGGCGGAACTGCTCGCGTCCACCGCGGCGCTCATCGGCGACGAGCACGCAGTCAGAGCCGCGGCTCGCGGGAGTCGGGCCCGACGCAGTCGAGCGGTCCCTGCCCCTGCTGCAACCCGCCGCGTTGTCGTCGACAGTCAGAAGACTCAGTGGTGAAGGCCGAGGCGCGTTCGCCGATCGGCTGGAGCGACTGCGCGCGGTCGCCGCCTCGGCGCTGGGCGTCGACCCGCCCGAGCTGGTCCAGGTGCGGCGCATCACGCTCGCCGGCGCAGTGATGACGGTCGGTGCGCTCGTCGCAGTCGGGGCACTGCTCCTCGATGTCGGCAACCCCGCTGACGTGGCCGACACGATGCGCAGCGCGAGTTGGATCTGGATCGCGCTCGCGATCATCATCTCGTTCGCATCCAACATCGCGTACGCGATCGCGTTACAAGGCACCGTGCGGGTGCCATTACCACTCGTGCCCACCACCGAGTTGCAACTGGGAATGTCGTTCTCGAATCTGGCGATCCCCGGCATCGGCGGTCAAGGAATGCAGGTGCAGATTTCTGCAACGATTGGGCGTCGACCTCTCGTCCGCGGTCGCCGCCGGCGGCTTGTTGAGCACCTTCGGTGCCCTCGTCGCCGCACTCGGCTGCTTCCTGGTTCGCGTTGCTCGTCGCACCAGCGCAAAGTGGACCTCTCACTCATCCCCACGAACGGACTGCTGCTCACCCTCCTCATCGTCGCGGCACTCGTCGTTCTCGTGAGTGGCATCATCGGCTTCGTCCCGAAGCTGCGAGGGCGGGTACTTCCTCCGTTGTCACGCGCCACGACGGCGATCACCGATGCGCTGCGATCGCCGCGTCACGTCACCTTGTTGATCGGCGGCAACGTCGTGGCGACCGTGATGTCCACCTGGTGCCTCCAGGCCTGTCTCGTCGGATTCGGCGGCCACGTGTCCTTCTGGGCGCTGCTCGCCACCAACGTCGGCGTCGTGACCATCGCCTCCATCGTGCCGATCCCAGGCGGAGGAGCCGCCGTCGGTACCGTCGGGCTGTCTGCAGTGCTCGTGTCATTCGGCGTGCCCAAAGAGATCGCCATCGCCGCGGTCCTCGCCAACCAACTCGCCTTCAATTACCTCCCGGCGATCCCCGGCTGGTTCGCCACCCGCGACCTCGTCCGGCGCGACTACCTCTGACCACAGCTTCTGGAGGGCCTCGCTGCGCAACTTCGGCCTTGTGAACGGAACAGCACTCACCGACGAGCCGCGGGCGTCGACCGATCACCGGCGATGCGGCCGGCCATCGAACCCGGTCACCCCCAACAGGCTGAGGACGCGGGTTCGATGCCCGTCACCCGTTCGTCCCACTTCCAGCCGGCGCGCCGCGTCAGCCGCCTTCGAGCGCCACGATGGCGACCTCGCCCGCCAGCTCCTCGACGGGCACCTCCATCCCGAGCGTGGGTCCGTGTCGCCGTTCGACGAGCCACAGGTAGGTCGTCGGGATCAAGGCGAGCGCCGTCGCGCCGAGCAGCCACCAGGATGTCGTCGCGAACGCGTCGGCCTGCGCCGACGGCGACGATCCGGCGTCGGCCAGTTGGCTCGTGAGGATGGCGGCCAGGATGGCGGCACCCATCGAGCCACCGAGTCGCTGGATGATGTTCTGCTGCGGTGTGGCGTCGTGCACCTGGGCGGGGCGCAGCGTCCGGTAGGCCGCGGTCATCACCGGCATCCCGGCGAGCCCGAGCCCGAAGGCCTGGAGTGACGTGAGCACGCTCGTCGTCACGTACGACGTGTCGGCCTGGACCATGACGAACGGGACCGTGGCCAGGAACGTGAGCAGCGATCCGGTCACCGCGGTGCGTCCGGCGCCGAACCGTTCCGTCAGGCGGCCGGCCATCAACATGGCGACCGCGGCCGCGAGGCCACGCGGGATCAGGAGCAGCGCGGTGTCGAGCGGATCCTCGAGCCGCACCACCTGGAAGTACAGCGGCAACAGGATCGTCGTGCCGACCATGACGACCCCGCCCACGAAGAACGTGTTCACCGACGACACGCTGAACATCCGGTTGGCGTACAGGCGCATGTCGAGCAGGGGGTGTTCGACCCGGAGCGACCGGACGACGAAGGCGGCGACGAGCACCGAGCCGCCGACCAGGGAGACCACGATCCAGGCCCGCGAGCCGCCGCCGCCGAGCTTCGCGAGCCCGTAGGTCACGCCGACCAGGCCGACCGCGACGAGGATCCATCCGAGGCGGTCGAGCGGACCGGCGTCCTCGCGCACGTCGGCGGGGAGCCACCGGCGCCCGAGCACCAGGGCCACGGCCCCGAACGGGATGCAGATGAAGAAGATCCACCGCCAGGTCAACGCGTCGAGGATCACGCCCCCGACCGTCGGTCCGCCGATCGAACCCACGAGCACCGCCGCACCCCAGACCCCCATGACGCGCGCCAGGTGGGCCGGCCCGGCCGCCTGCACCAGGAGCATCAGCCCGATCGGCAGCAGCATCCCGCCCCCGAGACCCTGCAGCGTGCGGAAGACGATCAACGCCGAGGCCGTGGGCGCCGTCCCGCACAGCACCGCGCCGGCCAGGTAGAGGACGATGGTGACGAGGAAGGTGCGCTTCGCGCCGAACCGGCGCGCCGTCCAGCCCGAGAGGGGGACCACGGCCGCGGTGGCCAGGAGGTAGCCGCTCACGACCCACTGGACCCGGGTGAGCGGCGCGTCGAGGCTCTTCGACAAGGTGTCCAGCGCGATGTTCAACGCGGTGCTGTCCAGCGAGGTGATCAACGTCCCGAGGACGACGACGACGCAGACCCGCCAGACGGCGCGGTCGATCTGCCCTCCGGGATCCATCGCGTGCTCGTGTCCCGACCCGACCTGGCCGCGGGGTCCGGTCATGCGGTCGATTCTGACCAGCCCGGGCCGTCACCGCAAAACGAGCAACCGCCTCGTGGAGGCCTCAGGGTGCTGTAGGTGCCCGGCCCGGTGGCGTGAACGTCCGGATCACCTCGCCGGCGAGCAGCATCGCGTGCACGGTGGTGGGATAGCCGAGGTAGGGCGCGAGCTGCAGGATCCCCTCGCCGATCTCCTCCGGGGTGAAGCCGAACGAGACGTTCGCTTGGAAGTGGCCGCGCAGCTCGACGTCCATCGTCAGCGCGATCAGCGCCGCGGTGGTGGCGCGTTCGCGCTCCTCGTCGGAGAGGTGCGGCCGGCACCACAGGTCGCCGAAGGCGTTGTCGTGGATCCACCCCATCCCGCCGGAGATCGGCGAGAGGGGCGTGCGATCGGTGCCGCCCTCCACCTCGTACTCGCCCGCGTGCTCGTGGATCACGTCGCCCTGGTGCGGCTGCAGCTTGTTGATGGTGATCCGGGCCCGGTCGTGACGGCCCTCCATCGGCGGCCACGAGTCGCCGTCGGGCAGCGGCTCGGACGCCGCCGCGTCGCCCTCCTGCTCGAACACCGCGCGCAGCACCTGCATCGCCTCGAGCGCGCGACCCGCGCCGGCATACCCGGCGATCTGCATCACCACCTCGCAGATCTCGAGGCGGGTCATGCCGTTCACCCGGGCGAGACGCACCTGCGTGCGCAGCTCGGTGGGGAGCACCAAGCGTGGCCAGGCCGGCGATCGTGATGATCGAGCGCTGCCGCGCCGGGAGCACGGGCCGGTCCCACACGTCGGCGATCGTGCGACCGACGAGCTCCTCCCAGTCGGCGCGGATCTCCTCGGGCACGAGGGCCGCGCTGCTGCGCAGGAGCTCCATGGTCTTGTCGGGCACGGTCACGGGAACCTCCGCGTCGGGATGGATGCTGCAGGAAAGGGTCCGGCTGGGCGGTCACGTGTAGTCGACGATGACCTGCTCGATGTACGCGTCCATGTCGTTCCCCTGGGCGCGCAGGTCGTCCGCGACCTCGGGCGTGGTGAGGATCAGGAACCGGCCGGCTTCCACCGCGTCGGCGACCTGCTCGCCCACCACGTCGGCCTCGACGACGGGGAAGTGCGGCGACACGGGCATGGTGGTCGGCGTGCCGTAGACGGTCACCGCCTCGGCGATGTTGGTCGGGACCTGCGCCGGGCAGAGGCACGACACGCCGATCCCCTTGGCTCGAAGGTGCACCGCCAGGCCCTTCGTGAGCCCGACGACCGCGTGCTTGGTGGTGACGTAGGGGAGCCGGTCGTGCCCGTAGGGCAGCAGGCCACCGATGGACGCGGTGTTGACGATCCACCCGGACGCCCTGCTCGATGAGCAGCGGCAGGAACACGAGGTTGCTGCGCACGATGCCGAGGATGTTGACGTCGACCTGGCGCTGCCACCCCTCGAACGGGATGTCCTCGACCGCCCCGAACACCGGGAGCCCGACGTTGTTCATGACCAGGTCGACGCGCCCGAAGCGATCGAGCGCGAGGTCGCGCGCGGCTTCGAGCTCGTCGATGCTCGTCACGTCGACCCGCAAGGCGACAGCCCGTTCGCCGATCTCGCCCGCCACCTTCTCGGCGCGCTCGGCATCGATGTCGGTGACGACCACGCGGGCACCGCGCTTCGCGAACGAACGCGCGCACGCCGCGCCGATGCCACTGCCGGCGCCGGTGACGATCGCCACCGAGTCGGAGAAGTCGAAGTTCATGCGTTGCTCCCGTTCGTGGCGGCGGGTTCGGCCGGCGTGAACTTGAACACGCGCTCGGCGTTGCCCCGCAGCACCTTCGTGCGCACCTCGTCGTCCAGCGCGAGCAGCGCATCGGCGGTTGCGTCGAGCGAGTGCGGCCAGCGGCTCGTGAAGTGCGGGAAGTCGGTCTCGATCATCACGTTGTCGACCCCGATGCGGTCGATGTTCTCCAGCCCCAGCGGGTCGTAGATGAAGCAGCCGTACATGTGCTCCCGGAAGACCTCGCTCGGCAGTGGCATCTGCTGCATCCGTTCGGCGCGCGCGTCGATCGCGGCCCGTGCCCGCTGCTGACCCTGCTCGTCGAGGATCGGGTTGTTCTCCGCGTCGGTCGGCGACGTGATGCGGTTGCGGGTGTAGCCGACGAGCACGTCGGCCTCCTGCAGGATCGACGGGATCCAGCCGATGCCGTTCTCCGACAGCGCGACCTTCAGGTTCGGGAAGCGGTCGAAGGTTCCGCTCGTGAGCCAGTCGATGAGGCACTCCTGGCCCGACAGCTGGATCGCGGCGCCGATCGCCGGGTGCATCTCGCGCCGGCGGCCCGAACCCTCGACCGAGAACCCGATCGTCTTGCCGAAGTCCGCGCTCCCTCCGGGGCTCTCCATCTGCTTGTGCATGTTCTGCACCATCAACCCCGGGTCGGTCTCGAACCCCGTGCCGAGGTGGGTCGAGATCGGGAGCCCCGCCTCGTTCATGACCGAGAAGAGCGCATCCCAGTGCTCGTCGTGGATGGGCGGGAAGCCGACCTTGTGCGGCGCCATGCTGAACGACACCGAACACGCGCCGCGACCGATGGCTCGCTCGGCCTCCTGCGCCGCGAGCTCGCCGTCCCACATCGGGATCAGCGCCACCTCGATGATCCGGCCCGGGATGGCCGCCGCGAACTCGTCGATGATCCAGTCGTTGTAGGCCTGGATGCACAGGAGCGCGAGCTCCTTGTCCTTCAGGTTCTGGAAGACCCGACCCGCGAACCCGGGAAGGTTCGGGAACGGCAGGCTGGCGAGCACGTGGTCGAGGTCCATCGCCTCCGCGCGGGCGATCGGATCCCAGCACGAGGCCGGGATCTCGTCCCATGCCATCGGCCGGAACGTCGCCGGCTTCTCACCGGCCGGATACGCGGCCGCGACGACCGTTCCGTTGACGACCACGCGCACCTCGTCGTCGATGTGCCAGGCCTCACCCTGGTCGTCGGCCACCCACCGCGGTCCCCGGTCGCGGAACCGGGCCGGCAACCGGTCGACCCACACGCTCGGGGGCTCGATCAAGTGGTCGTCGACCGAGATCATCCACCAGTCGTCCGGTGCGGTCGTCGTCATCGCTCCCCCTGGTTCCGGCGCCGGCCGGCCGGCCGTGCGCTCGATGTCCTCGATCAGCTGCCACACGCTCGCACGGTTGGGGCGCGCTCGACAAACGAGCACGGCGCTCGACCCCGATCCGACGCCGTGCGTAGCATCGAGTGCGGCCGCCGACGTTCGAGGACAGGCCGAGGAGGGGTCATGGACCGGACGCCGGAGACGATCGTGCGGGAGTTCTTCGCCTCCTGGGCGGAGATGGACCCCGACGAGCACGCCAGCTTCTTCGCCGACCACAGCGTCTACGTCGACGGCACGTTGCGCTACCTCGAAGGGCGCGAGGCGATCCGGGAGGCGGCGGCGACCTTCCCGAAGCACCGGGTCGACGTCAGGAAGCTGCTCGTGGCCGACGGCGTGGTGATGGTCGAACGGGTCGACAACTTCGAGTTGGAAGGGCAGTGGTTCCACCTCGACGTCGCCGGCGTGTTCGAGCTCGACGACGACGGCCGCATCACCCGGTGGCGCGACTACTACGACCTGAAGTCGATCTCCGACCAGGTCGCGGCCGCCGGGATCACGACGTCGGCGTAGCCGCGCGCGCCGGCACGAGGGGGAGTGCGATGACGCGGATGATCGACGAGCAGGAGAGGGACGACGCCCTGCGCCAACTCGACGACGTCGGCTACTGCGTGGTGCCCGACGTGCTCGACGCCGACGAGGTCGCCGCCGCGCGCGACGCGCTCGATCGCGCCGCGGAGGAGGACATCGCCGCGGGGCGCGCGGCCATCTACGGACCCGACGGCGCGAACCAGCGCGTGTGGGCGCTGCTGAACCGCGGCGAGGAGTTCGTGCACATGGCCCTCGCTCCGGTCGCGCTCGGGTTCGTGCGCGCCACGCTCGGCGACGACTTCATCCTCAGCAACCTCTGCTCCAACACCACCGGGCCCGGCGGCGACCGCGAGATCGGCCGGCTCCACACCGACCAGGGCTTCCTCCCCGAACCTTCCGCGCAACTCCTGGTGCTGAACGTCGCGTGGTTCCTCGACGACTTCACCGAGGAGAACGGCGCGACGGTCGTGGTGCCCGGGAGTCACCGGCTCGTGGAGTACCCGCCCCACGACCTCGAACCGACGGCGCCGGCACAGCTGCTCGGGCGCGCCGGTTCGCTCGCGCTCATCGACGGTCGGCTGCACCACGCGACCGGGCTGAACCGCACCCGCGACCAGAAGCGGCGCGCGGTGTTGGCGGCGTACTACCTGCCGTACCTCCGCGGCCAGGAGAACTGGACGCTGTCGCTGGACCCCGACGTGCTGCGCGCGCACCCCGAGCTCGCGGCGCATGTGCGGGTTCGAGGAGTGGGCCACACTGGGCGGCGTGCACGGCCCGCGCACGTCGTCGCTCAACTTCTGACCGGCAGCGAATCCCATCGCGACGCGACCGCATGCTGACGACATGGTCGACGTGACCGACCCGAACGGTGTTCCCGAGCGGCGGAGATCGAAGACCCCGGGTCGACCGAGGGCCTGTCCCGCAACGTCTACGTGGTGTCGCTGGTGTCCTTCTTCCAGGACACGGCCTCCGAGCTGCTCTACCCGGTGCTCCCGTTCTTCGTGACCGGGGTCCTCGGCGCACCGCCGGCGGTGCTCGGCGCGATCGAGGGTCTCGCGGACGGCATCGCGTCGGCGATGAAGGCGGTGTCGGGGCGACTGGCCGACCTCCGCCACCGCCGGCCGTTGGTGGCCGGCGGCTACGGCATCTCCGCGGCCGGCAAGGTCATGCTCGCCGCCGCGGGCGCGTGGCCGATGGTGATGCTCGCCCGCGCGACGGACCGCGTCGGGAAGGGCCTGCGGGGGCCGCCCCGCGACGCGATCATCGCCGACGAGACCACGCCGGCGAATCGTGGACGGGCATTCGGGTTCCACCGCGCGGCCGACACCGCGGGCGCGGTGGTGGGTCCCCTCATCGGCCTCGCGCTCTACGAGGCCGTCGGTGGACGGTTCCGCCCGCTGCTGTGGATCGCGGTCATCCCCGCGGTGATCAGCGTCGCGCTCGTCTTCGCGATTCGCGAACGCCCGCATCCGGGACTGCACACCCGCCAACCGTGGGTGGTGCGCGGCCTGCCGCGCCGGTATTGGCGCGTCGTCACCATCACCGGCCTGTTCGCGCTGGTGAACTTCCCCGACACGTTGCTCCTCCTGCGCGCCGACAGCCTGGGCTTCGGCTTCAGCGGCGTCGTCGGCTTGTACGTGCTCTACAACCTCTCGTACGCCGCGCTCTCGTATCCCGCCGGTGTCGTGTCGGACCGGCTCGATCGCCGACTGGTCTACGGGATCGGCATGGTCGTGTTCGCGGTGAGCTACCTCGCGTTCGGGCTCGTCTCGTCGCCCGCGTGGCTGTGGGTGATCTTCCCGGTCTACGGCGCCTACACCGCGCTCACCGACGGTGTGAGCCGCGCCTGGATCGCCGACATCGTCCCGGGCGCGCAACGCGGTACGGCGCTCGGGGTCCAGTCCGCGGTGTCGGGATTCGGGCTGCTCGTCGCCGGCACCTGGGCCGGTCTCGCCTGGCACGGGACCGGGCACGTGCCGTTCGTGATCTCCGCGGTCGTGGTCTTCGTCCTCGCCGGAGTGGTCCTGGCCAGCCGGTCGCTCGGTACCGACGGCACGGACCGCGCCCGGGCGGGGGACGGTCAGAAGTCGGTGCGGTAGAGCTCGTCGAAGTGGTGGTACTCGGGAGCGTCGCGCACGAGCGCGAGGAGCCGGGCCGCCCAGGCCTGGGTCTCGGGCCGCTCGTTGTTGCGGTTCGCCTCGTCGGCCGCCGGCACGTCGGGGTCGACCACGCCGAAGTCGGCGACGATCACGTAGTTGCCGGGGTGCTCGCGGTCGGCCAGGAGGCGGGTCCCCATGTACCCCATGATGTCGGTCGAGGCCTGCTCGACGTCCCACTCCTCGAGCAGCGCCACGATCGGCGCCGGGTCGTCGCAGCGCACGGTGATCGTCTGGGTGAAGTTCTGGTTCACGGTGCCTCTCCTCGGCGTTGCGTCACGAACTGCTGCTGGGACTCCGACATGCCCGCCAGGTCGAAGAGCCCGACCGACCCGCAGTCGACCGCGTCGTCGGCCTTCGGCGTGACCCCGAGCATCTCGCGTACGTCGGCGACGGGCCGGGCTGCGAGGGCGTAGTAGTCGACCTCGAACAGGTCGACGCCGGAGGTCAGGCACACGGCCTTGCCCCGTCGGATCGCGTCGGCGACGCGGTGGCTCATCCCGGGCGCCTGGATGACGGGCTCGCGGACGTCGCGGTCGAAGAACCCGGTGGTACGGATGTAGCCGGTCTCGAAGAGGCCGGTCAGCGTGGCCAGCCACGCGAAGCCCTTCGGGTCGGGGTCGGCGCGGCCGATGAAGGCGAAGACCTCCAGCTCGCCCTTGAGGTTCGTGCCGTAGTCGGCGAGCACGTGCACGAAGTCGTGCTGCGCGAGGTACGCGGGCGCGCCGCCGGGCGCGCCGGGGAGCTCGAAGCCGCGGCCGTCGTACATCTCCCACGCCGAACGGCCCAGCGACCCGGTGGGCAGGTCCGCGAAGCCGACCCACCTCGCGGTGAGCTCCGGATCGATCGCCGCGGGGACGAAGGGATCGGGGCCGGCTCTGCCTGCCTGCACCCCGCCACCGGCTTGCTCGACGTGTTCGACGAAGCCGTTGCGCTGGAGGTCCTTCCACGCGAGTCCGTAGGCCCCTTGGGCGTAGCGGCGAGCGACGCGCACGAACTTGTCCTGCACCCCGAGGGCCTCCGCGTACTTCGCGACGCGATGGGCGACCACGGTGGGGATCGGCCGCAACACGAGCTCGCCCAGCACCATGTGGTGCACGATCCGCTGGCGAAACTCCAGGTCGCGGGCGGTCAGCACGGCGGCGAGCTGGTCGGGTCCCAACGGCTCCAGCGCGCGGTAGTCGACCGTCACCCCGGTGAGCGCGAACGCGATCGCCCCGAGCAGATCGGCTTGCACTCCGAGGAGCCCGCCGTCGGGCGCGACGGCCGTCGCGATGCCGCGGGCGATCAGGATCACCTCTTCGACATCGTGAGGTTCGACATCGTGAGCTTCGACGTCCACGCAAGGGCCTTCCGGTCGTGGCGCGCCCGATGCTACGACCGTCGTCCGAACAGCGCGAGCAGTCGCGTCTGCGGGTCGGCGTCGTCGGGCACCGGTACCGGCGGAGCGAACATCCCCGACTCCTGGAGCTGCTCGGCGAAGGGGAGCGTCCGCTCGTAGACCAGCGCGACGAGCTCGGGATCGAGGGTGTCGTCGGCGCCGATGCCCCGGGCCAGGTCCCAGGAGTGGATCAAGGCGTCGGTGGCCATCTCCCAGCAGTAGTCGCTCGTCGCCCGCGGGCCGCTCGACAGCGACACGGTGCCCGTGATGGCGCCCGGCGCGCCGAACGACGACCGGGAGGCGGCCACCGCGGCGTCCCACGCCGCGACCGGGTCGTCGCCGAGCTGATCGCCGTCGAGCCGGTCGCCGACGTCCGCCACGCTCCGTCCTTCGACGAGCGGAGGCACCCAGAGCTGCTCGACGGTCACGTGGTTCACGAGGTCGCGCACGTCCCAGTCCGTGCACGGCGTCGCGTCGTGCCACTGCTCGACGCCGATCGCATGGACGCACCGCGCGAATCCGTCGGCTGCACGTTGGAACAGACCCAGGACATCCGTCACGACACTGCCTCCTGCTCGAACGAGCTCACGGTCACCGTCAGTCGATGGGCGGCGTGGCGCCTTCGGCGCTCGCGGCCAACGGCAGGTCCCACCCGCAGGAGTCGCACGAGTGCCGGATGACGAAGCGCCCGAACTCGACCGCGGCGGCGTGCGGGTCGGCCTCGCGCGCGGACGTCGTCCCAGTCGAGGAGGTACTCACCCAGCTCGGGGTTCCAGCGTGCCGCCGCGGGCGACGCGGTCGCGGCGTCGAATCCCGGGGGCGCGGGGAGCGCGTACCCGTAGAACGCGGGCCGCGGGTAGCGGGCGTCGCCGGGCCACCACCCGACCGCGATCTCCTCCGCGTTCGCCGAGTTGCGGGTGATGAAACCCTGCGACGGCGGGTCGACCGCGCGCCCCGAGAACAGGCTCACCGCGAGGTCGAAGCTCCCCCACCACGCGTTCACCGGCGTGGACCGCCCCCGGAAGGGGGCCCGCAGCTCGGCGAGCACCAGCGCGGCCTGGGTGGCGGCGGCGAAGTACGCCTCGACGTGGGCGGGTTCGTAGGTGGCGTGCTCCTCGTCCTCGTCGAGCGGCACGGTCCACGGCACTTCTTGCGGGGTCGGGTTGATGTCGACGGGCCCGACGAGCTCGCGGATGCCCGTGAGGAGCTCCCGGGTGACGTCGCCCACCGATCGATGCGGCCCCAGCGGAACCCGACGCGTGCTCCCGTCGGAGTGTTCGGCGACCGCGTGATGGGTGTGGAGATCCAGCGCCACGACGAGCGCGCCGGAGCGGTCGGGCGCGGGCAGCGGATTCGTCTCCCAACCGCGCGCGGAGAGGCGCAGCGCCGCGTGCTGGAGCTGCGGCTCGGGCGGCGCGAGCGCCACGCAGAGCTTGCCGAGCACCTGCGTGTGCGCGTGCAGGGTGTCGCACGTGTCGTGCCACGCTTCGAAGGGGATCGCCGGCCACGACACGCTGTCAAGCGTACGTCGGCGCGGTGGGCCGCGCATTCCCGCCGCGTCGGCACTCGTCGGGGATCAGGACGTGATGATCACCGGCATCGCGTCCCAGCCGCGGGCGGAGTTGGAGATCACCCGGAACACGGTGTGCTCCTCGTCGACCTCCCAGTCGGGGAACCGGTCGAGCACCGCCTCGAGCCCGACGCGCGCCTCGAGTCGCGCCAGCGACGCGCCGAGGCAGAAGTGGGCGCCGTACCCGAAGCCGAGGTGGTGGCCGATGGTGCGGTGGATGTCGAAGCGGTCGGGGTCGGCGAACATCCGCTCGTCGTGGTTCGCCGACCCGCTGAGGAACAGGATTGCGCTCCCCTCGGGCACCGTCTCGCCGTAGAGCTCGACGTCGTGGCCCACGTAGCGGGCGATGATCTGCGCGACGCCCTCGTAGCGGATGATCTCCTCGATCGTGTTGCGCACGAGCGACCGGTCGGCCGCCACCTCGCGGCGCGCGTCGGGGTGGTCGCCGAGGAGCTTGCCCATCCAGCCGAACACCCGGTTCGTGGTCTCGTTCCCCGCACCCGCGAGCACGGTGAGGTAGGTGAGGACCTCACTGCGGGTGAGGGTGCGCGTGGTGCCGTCCTCGTCGACGAACTCGGTGGTGATGAGCTGCGTCATCACGTCGTCGGACGGGTGCTGGTAGCGCCAGTCGACGTAGTCGGCGAACATCTCGCCCGCGAGCGACATGTGGTCGACCTCGGGGACCTCGCCCGGCTCGCTGCGCATCGAATCCTCGAAGTGGTCGCGCACCGCCTCCTGGTCGGACTCGGGGATGCCGAGCAGCATCGAGATCACGCGCATCGGCAGCTCGAGCCCGAGGTCGGCGACGAAGTCGAACCGGCCGGCCTCGCGGGCCTCGTCGAGCCGGCGGTCGCAGAATGCGTGCACCTTCGGCTCGAGGCCGGCGATCTGCCGCGGGGTGAAGAGCCGCGAGAGCATGGCCCGGTAGATGCCGTGGACCGGGGGGTCCTCCATGATGAGGGTGCCCCGCGGGATGTCGATCTCGCCGCGGCGCACCGCCTGGATGGTCTCGAGCAGCACACCCTTGCTCGAGAGGAAGTTGTCCCGGTCGACCATGCCGTGTTCGCAGTCGTCGAACCGGCTCAGCGCGTAGAAGTCGTAGCGCTCGTTGTAGTAGAGCGGCGCCTCGTCGCGCAGCCGACGGAACACGGGATACGGGTCGAGGTGGATCGCCTCGTCGTACGGGTCGTAGTAGACGTCGGACAGGGTCTGCGTCATGGTCTGGCACCTCGGGCGTCGTTCGCGGGTTCGACTGCGGTTCCGTCGTGCACAGACCTTCGCACCCTCCGGTCGGTCGTACAAATTCCGGCAGCGGTGGCGCCGGATCAACCGTCGGCCGCGGGCAGCCGCTCGGCCTCCGTGTCGGCGCGGGCCTTCATCGCCTGAGCGTCCTCGGGCCGGAGACCGCCGCTCGCGACGAGACGGTCGACGGCGTCGCACCACCGCCGCACGAACACCTCACGCGACGGATAGAGCGCGCGCAGCTCGTCGGGGGTGAACGGCTGCGACCCGCCGAACAGCGGCATGTACCCCGTCCCCATGGCCATCCCGCGGTGCTCGTGGGTCGGCGCCTCGAGATCGGGGAGCCGCACGCCGCCGATCGCGTTGCCGAACGCGTCGCGCGCGACTGCCGGTCGTGGCCCGTCGACGAGCTGGATGCGCGGCTGGTGCGGCGCGGGGATGCCGTCGGCCAGCCAGTGGTGGAGCTGCCGCAGCGCGGACTGGAGCACCGGCTGGTACGAGAGCGGGTTGGGGATCACGCCCTTCTCGTCGGGCGTCGCCTTCCCGGGCCACACGCCGTGCGGGGTGCCCGCCACCTCCCACAACCGGCGGGTGTCGTGATCGTCGACGGCGAGACCGGCGAGGGGCAGCGCCTCGAACTCGCTGTTCACGATCACCGTGGGCGTGTCGAGGTCGTCGCGCAACGTGGTGGTGACGTAGTAGAAGTCCTCGCCGCCGGCCATGAGCCGCGGCGCGCGCCCCTCCCACACCGACAGCAGGAAGCCGTCGATCACGCGGGTGAGCGGGTGCACGCCGTTCGCGTACGCGACGAGCCGCATCGCCGACTGCGACCCGCCGGTCGCGATCACGCGCTGCACGTCGAGCCCGCCCAGCGGATCGACGTCGCCGCTGCGGCTCGGGCCGCACGCGCGCGCGGCCTGCGAGAAGATCTCGAACGAGCCGGGGTCGCCGGGGTGGCGCAGCGGTCCGTACCGCTCGGGATCGGACGTGCCGCAGCGGTTGGCCGCCGCCCATGCCCCGCCGCATGAAGGAGCCGTCGATGCCGACCTCCTGGGCCGACACGCCGACCCACGCGTACCCCGCGAAGACCTCGTCGCCCGGGCCCAGGCTCCCCATCTCGTAGCCCGCCGACACGTTCTGCCAGTTGAGGACGACGGTGCCGTTGAAGGCCGACGCCTCCCGCGGGCGCACCACGAGGATGCGGGTGAGGTAGCCCGCCGTCGAGCGGGGCGCGGCGTCCCAGCGGCCGTCCTCGGTGTAGTCGGCGTCGGGCGAGGAGGTCGTAGGCGATGGTCGTGCCGCCCAGGTAGAACTCCTCGACCACGTAGCCGAGCGCGTCCACGTCGACGCGGGGCGCGCCGGCCGGTGGGTTGGTCCCCGACACCGGCTCGATCACCTCGGGGACCACTGCGTCCGTCACGCCCGGGCCTCTCGCACGCGAGGAGTCTGTCCGACGCGACGACGCGCCACCACCCGAACCGGCCGCCTGATCAACTGGCGCCGGCGCATGCCGCCGCTAACGTCGACGGCCGTGCCGAACCCGGAGACCTTCCCGTTCGCCCACCGTGGCGGTTCCGACGACGTCGAGGTGCTGCTGTCGCTGCTGCGCCCGCAACCCGTCGGTGGTGACCGCTACGCGATCGACATCAGCGCCCATGTCGAAGGGCACCTCTTCGGTGGCCTCGTCGCCGCGCAGGCGCTGCACGCGGCCTACGAGACGGTCGACGAGCCGCGCTGGGCGCAGTCCGCCCACGCGTACTTCCTCCGGCGCGGCCGCCCCGAGCTGCCGATCGAGTTCCAGGTGCACCGCGACACCGACGGCCGCTCCTTCTCGGCCCGCCACGTCGTCGCCACGCAGGAGGGCGCGCCGATCTTCCGCATGATCTGCTCGTTCCACGTCCCCGAGGAGACCGCCGAGGTCCTCCAGCCGCTGCGCGATCCCGTGCCGCTCGACGAGACGACCTACTTCGAGACGGCCAACGCGCTCAACGGGTACTTCGACGTGCGCCGAGTCGTCGCCGAGGGCCCCGAACCGATCGACCGCCGCGTCACGGGACGACTCTGGGCCCGGGTGGCGGGCACGTTGCCCGACGATCCGCGTCTGCACGACTGTCTCGTCGCGTACGTCTCCGACCTCGGGTCGCCGTGGAACATGGAGGCGCCCGCGCACCTCACCGTGTTGACCAGCCTCGACCACGCGGTGTGGATCCACCGGCGCACGCGCCTCGACGAGTGGCACTACATCGACCTCGAACCGGGTTCACTGGCCGACGCCCGCGCGCTCTACGCCGGCCGGGTGTGGCACCACGACGGCACGCACGTCGCGTCGATCGCCCAGGAGAACCTGGTCCGGCCCTCGCCCGACTGACGAGCGCCCACGTCCGCGCCCTCCGCACGCGAGGCGCGCGATCCGGACTACGGTCCGCCACGATGAGGGACAGGGTCGCGATCGTCGGCGTCGGCTTCTCGACCATCGGTCGCGACACCGGGCTCGGTTACAAGGAGCTCGCCACGCAGTCGGTGCGCGCCGCGCTCGGCGACGCGGGGATGACCGCGGCCGACGTCGACGGCCTCGTGCTCCACCCGGTCGGCCAACCCGAGCCGTGGGGCGAGAGCGCCGACAGCTCCATCAACGTGTTCCTCGCGTCGCAGATGTGGGGCATGACCCCGCTGAATTTCTACGCGCCCGCGCCCAGCAATTTCGGCGACGCGGCGAACGCGGCCATCGGTGCCGTGCGGGCCGGGTACTGCCACACCTGCATCGCGGTGCACCCGTGCCGCACCGCCCGCCGGAAGCCCGCGCCCGGCGCGGCGCGCCCCGCCGCACCCGTCTTCGCGGGCGACATGCAGTTCTCCGCGCCGTACGGGCTGCCCGGCGGCGCGGGCATCATCGCCGGGCTCACGATGCAGCGGTACATGTCGCTCTACGGGACCACCCACGAGCAGTTCGCCGCGCAGCAGGTCACCTCGCGCTACCACGCGAGCCTCAACGAGGACGCGATCTTCCGCGACCCGATCACCGTCGACGACTACCTCGCGTCGCGGTGGATCTCGCGACCCGCCCGCCTGCTCGACTGCGACTACCCGTGCGACGCGAGCAGCGCGGTCATCTTCACCACCGAGGAGCGCGCCGCGAGCTGGCGGGCGAAGCCGGTGTTCGTGGAGGCCGCGGCGATGGCCGCGATGCACACCACCTGGGAGTACCTCGACGACATCCTCGGCGGTGCGGTGGAGGTGTGTGCCGACACGCTGTGGTCGCGCACCGATCTCCGGCCTGCCGACGTCGACTGCGTGCAGCTCTACGACGGCTTCTCCGTCATCGCCCGCACCTGGCTCGAGGTCCTCGGCTTCTGCGGCCGTGGCGAGTCGGGCCCGTTCATCGAGGAGGGTCACACCCGGCTCGGCGGCTCCATCCCGATGAACACCGACGGTGGTGTGTGCAACGTCGGCCGGCGCCACGGCGGCAGCCACTGCATCGAAGCCGTGCGCCAACTCCGCGGCGAGTGCGGCGTGCGCCAGGTGCCGGGCGCCGAGGCGTCGATCTTCACCGTGGCCCACGGACCGAACTGCCACGCCGTGCTGCTCACCGCGTCATGACGTTCACGACGCGTGCGACCGGCTCCCGAGGAGGCGTCGATGGCTGACGGGGTCCCGCCGCCGCTGCCGACGCCCGACGACACCAGCCGGTTCTTCTGGGAGGGCGCCGCCCGCGGTGAATTGCTCGATCCAGCGCTGTGCCGACTGCTCGCGGTTCGTGCACCCGCCGCGTCCGGTGTGCCCGGAGTGTCTGTCGACCGACCTCGCGCCCGAACGAGTGTCGGGCCGGGCCACGCTCTACACGTGGACGATCGCGGAGCAGGCGTTCCACCCGTACTTCGCCGACAAGCTGCCGTACGTGTACGCCACCGTCGAGCTCGCCGAGCAGGCCGGGCTGCGGCTGATCACCAACGTGGTCGACTGCCCCCACGACGAGTTGCGCGCGGGCATGGCGCTCGAGGTCACCTTCACCCCGCTCACCGAATCGGTGACCCTCCCGAAGTTCCGGCCGGCTGAAGCCGGCTGATCAGGTCGCGAACGCGCCGCGTGGCGCGGTGATCGGCAGGTCGAGGGAGCTGAGCAGTCCGGGCGGGGCCTCCACCACGTAGGGGACGGCGTTCACCACGCGCATCGCGGTGGCGACCATCGCGCCCGCGCCCGACGTCATCCCGGTGATCCCGAGCCGCGCCGCGTCGTCGACGACCATGCCCATGTCGCAGGTGATGTTCGGGTCACCCTCGATCTCGACGCGGTACGTGACGGGGTGGGGGCCGGTGGGCCAGTGCGGCGCGAGGTCGGGAGCCATGCGGGTCACGTGGTCGAGGATGATCGCGTCCCGTCCGTCGACCACGCCGATCACCTGGATGCGCAGCGCCCCGCAGGTGCCGGCGGGGATGGTGCCGCACGCGACCTCGAGGTCGCGATCGGTGGGTTCCCGTTCGTACACGACGCGCAGGTCCTCCACCTCCACCTCCAGCACGTCGGCCACGTAGCGCACCTGGCCCGCCCAGCTGTGGAGGATCGCGTCGGGGTTGGAGAAGCCCGACTCGAAGTCGAGCGGGCGCCCGAAGCCCATCCCGTCCATCATCGTGGAGGCGATCGGGTAGTCGTCGTAGAGCCCGATCTCGTACGAGTGCACCGAGCGCACCGAGATCGACTGCGTGGTGAGCAGGATCGGGAGCTGGTCGGCGGCGAACCCCGGCTCGATCCCCGACGCGTAGAACGACGCGCCGCCGGCCTCCGCGGCGGCGACGATCTTGTCGCGCGACTTCGCCCGGTAGGTCGGCGGGTACACCGCGCCGATCGCGGAGGTCGACACCACGTTGATCCCGGCGCCGGAGGAACCGTTCGTAGTCGGCGACCGCGGCGGAGTCGCGTGCACCGGCGGTGTAGACGATGCAGTCGGGCGCCAGCGCGATCAAGGAGTCGGCGTCGTTCGTCGCCGGCGACGCCGATCGGCACCCCGTTGGCCAGTTCGCCGGCGTCGCGCCCCACCTTGTCCGGCGAGTGGACCCACACGCCCACGAGCTCGAGTCCGGGTCGGCGCACGATGGCCGGGATGGCCACCGACCCGATCCCTCCGGTCGACCAGACGACGACGCGCAACGGCTGTTCGCTCACGGCATCCCCCCGGTCTCGTCGCGGACCTCTGGCCGCGCGGAGGCTAGTGGTCGCCCCGGATTCGCAGTTGGCCACGCCGCGCCATACTGCTGGTCGTCCTAGCGCCCGGTCCGTTGCCGACGAGGTCTCCCGGATGGATGTCCAGCCCGCTGCGTTCCTTCGGACGACGCTCCCGCTCGACCTCGGCGGCCTCGAGGAGATCGACAGCGGCCGGTACCACTCGGTCTGGCTCCCCGACCACCTGGTCAGCTTCTGGCCCGACTCGATCTGGACGCCGGAGTTCACCGACCTCGCGGTGACGTCGCCCTCGCCGCACCGCTATCTCGACAGTCTGGCGGTGGCCGGCGCCGTGGCCGTGTCCACGCAGCGGGTCGGCATCGCCACCAGCGTCGTCGACACGGTGCGCCGGCACCCCGTGTCGCTCGCGCAGTCGGCGCTCACGCTCGACCACCTCTCGCGGGGCCGCTTCATCCTGGGTCTGGGCAGTGGCGAGCTCGAGAACACCGTGCCGTACGGCTTCGAGTTCGACCGCCCGGTCGCGCGTTTCGCGGAGGCGCTCGCGGTGATCCGCCTCCTCTGGGAGCACGAGGGTCCCGTCGACTTCGACGGCGAGTTCTTCCGGCTCCGGCGTGCCCGGCTCGACACCGAGCCGTTCGGAGGTCGCTGCCCGCCGATCTGGATCGGGGCGAACGGACCGCGGATGCTCGAGCTCGCCGGGCGCTACGCGGACGGATGGTGGCCCGCCGACATCTGGTCGCCGGACGACTACGCCGAGAAGTTGACGACCCTGCGCGCCGCCGCCGAGCGGGCCGGTCGTGATCCCGACGCGATCACCCCCGCCTTGATCATCACGTGTTTCGTGGGCGACGACGACGAGTTGGCCGAGGTCGTGGAGGCCCCGCTGGTCAAGGCGTACGTGATGCAGATTCCCGCGACGGTGATGCGCGCCCACGGTCACGAGCACCCGCTGGGCGACGACTGGCGCGGCTTCCACGACATCGATCCTTCCTCGATGACGCGCGAGCGGGTCCTCGACATGCTGGCCCGGACGGATCCGCAGGCCATCCTCGACGTCGTGCCCCATGGGTCACCGCAGCGAGATCGCCCGCCGCCTGGCCGAGTACTGCGACGCCGGGCTGCGGGTGCCGAAGATCCTCGACTACTCCGGGATGGCGGGCGTCGAGTTCGCGACGCGCTCGGCCTCCCGGGTGCGGGAGGCGGAGGACGAGTTGCTGCGACTCCGGGGGGCGCGCCGGTGACCCGCGTGCTCGACGCGGACGAGCTCCTCGCCGATGCCCAGGCGGCGACCGGGTGCGCGGAGTGGGGCGACCCGACCTTCCCGGATCGATTCCGTGTCGCGGTGGACGTGATCCGGGCCGCGCTCGTGGGCCCGGGGGGCGAAGGGGCGGCGGCCGTCAACTGCTCGTGGCTCCTCACCGACCGGCTGCGGTTCATGGCCGACCACGAGCGCCTCGACCTCGGGGCCGAACCGGTGGAGCATCCACTCTTCGTCACCGGCGCGCCGCGATCGGGCACCACCTTGTTGCACGCGCTCCTCTCGGTCGATCCCGCGGCACGCGCGTTGCGATTCTGGGAGGTGATGCATCCGTCGCCGCCACCCGGCCCGGCCCCGCCGACGATCCCCGCCGGGCGCTCGCCGACGCCGAGTGGCGCGAGATCAACGAGAAGCTGTCGGCCTGGCTCGTGTGCCATCCGTACAACGACATGCTCGGCAACGGCCTGCCCGAGTGCGAGCGCACGTGGGCGTTCGACTTCCGGGTGCTGACGCCGACCGCCTGGTGGCGGGTGCCGATGGGCATGGTCGTGGGTGGCCTGCCCGCGGATCCGCATGCGCAGTACGCCATCCACCGGAAGATGCTCCAGGCGATCCAACACGGGCGTCCCGACCGCCGCTGGGTGCTCAAGGGGTTCCACGGTCCCCGCCTCGACGCGTTGTTCGCGACCTACCCCGACGCGCGAGTGCTCTTCATCCACCGCGATCCCGTGCAGGTGACCGCGTCGCGCATCGCCATGGCGGCCAGTCTCCACGAGGGACTCGTCGGCGAGTTCGATCATGCCGAAGTGGCGCGCGTCCACCTCGCCGCGAGCCGGATGGAGTTCGCGGCGACGCTCGAGAACCCGATGGTGGCCGACCCTCGTGTCCACCACGCCCACTACGCAGATTTCATGCGCGATCCGATCGCGGTGGTGCGTGACTACCTCGAGTTCGCCGACCAGCCCTGGACGGCCGATGCGGAGACCGCGATGCGCGGGTATCTCGCCGCGAACCGGGGTGACCGGTACGGCAGGTTCGTGTACACGACCGACATGATCGGCGAGGACGTGGCGACACTGCACGAGGAGTTCGCGCCCTATCGCGAGCGGTTCGGCATCGAGATCGAACGGCGGGGTTGACGACGATGCACCCGCGCCTCTCCGTCGACCAGCTGTGCTTCCCGGAGGCGACGCTCGCGGAGTTCGTGGGGGAGTGCCGGGATCTCGGGGTCGACCGCGTCGTCCTCACCAGCCCCGGCCTCCTCGCCGAGGGCGGCCTCGACGCCACGCGCGCGGCACTCGGGACCGCCGGTCCGCACCCGGTCGCCATCAACCATCCGTTCGCGATCGCGCCCGACCTCGAACGCGACGACGGCGCGGTCGCAACCTTCGTGAAGTTGCTCGGCATCGCGGCGGAGCTCGACGTGCCCACCGTGTACGTGCTCACCGGCGGACGGGGGCGACTCTCCTGGGAAGCCGCGGCCGACCGGTTCTCGACGCTGATGGCGCAGGCGCTCCCGGTCGCGGAGCAGCACGGGATCTCCGTCCTGCTCGAGAACGCCAATCCGCTGTACGCCGACATCCACATCGCGCACTCGTTGGTGGACGCGCTCGAGCTCGCGGAACGCAGCGGTCTCGGACTGTGCCTCGACCTCCAGTTCTGCTGGGCGGAGGGTGGGCTCGACGCCCTGCTCCGACGGGCGGTGCCGCGGTGCGGGCTCGTGCAGGTGAGCGACTACGTGCTGGGCGACCGCTCACTCCCGGGCCGCGCGGTGCCGGGCGACGGAGTCATTCCGCTGGAGCAGATCCTCGACGTCCTCCTCTCCGCGGGCTACGAGGGAGTGTTCGACATCGAGCTGCTCGGACCCCGGATCCAGGAGGAGGGTCCGCGGACCGCGGTGCGCCGCACGGCCGACCACGTCGGCGCGATCCTCGACCGGCTCGGCGCATGAACAACTCGGAGCCCGGGCGGGGCCCACGAGCGAGGAGGTGTCCGTGGCCTTCGGCGACGGTCGGGACGACGCGGCGCTCGCCGCGGCCTGGGACACGTTCTGCACCCGCCTGCGCGAGGCCGGGCGGCAGGCCTTCAAGGACAGCAACGCCGCGTCGCCGTTGTTGCGGTCGGACGCGTTCCGCCACCTGACCCAGAACCTGGGCCAGGCGTTCGATCTCGCGCTCGAGAGCCGCGACCCCCGGTTCCCCGTGATCCACCAGTTCTGCACGCCGTTCCGCAAGCTCGGTGGTGACGCCGCCGACCTCGCGTACCAACAGGCATGGATCGACGGTGACTCCGTCTACCGGATCTGGGGGGAGGCGGGCACCGCGCGCTTCTTCAACATCACCGTGCACGGACCGCGCCCCGCGACCGACGCGTCGGGCGCGCCGTCGATCCACGAGCCGTTCGGCGACGTTCCCGAGGCGAACCTGTTCGGCGACGAGATCGCCGTCGACCCCGACGGTCGCTTCGAGGTGATCGTCGGCGGCGCCTCCCGCGCGTCGAACTGGCTCCCGACCACGGCGGGCTCCCGCAAGCTGTTCATCCGGCAGGGCTTCGACGCGTGGGCCGAGGAGCCGTGGCGGCTGCGCATCGAGCGCCTCGGGATGGACTCCCCGCGTCCGCTCCCGACGCCGGCGGTCATGGTCGAGGCGATGGACTGGGCCGGGGAGTTCCTCACCGAGCTGATGGAGCAGTGGCCCGACCACCGCTACGAACACAGCGGTGGCTGGATCGATCCCGACGTCGTCAACGCGTTCCCCGTGCTCGAGAGCGACGACCCCGCCGACGCGCAACGCGGTCGGGCGGTCGCGATGATGATCTGGAAGCTTGCGCCCGACGACGCGCTCGTGGTCGAGTTCGACGCGACCGACGCCTTCTGGATGGCCTCACTCGGTGGCGTCTTCATGAACAGCTTCGACTACCTGTACCGGTCGGTGAGCTTCACCCCGTCGCGCGCGGCGGTCGACGACGACGGTCGGGTGCGCCTGGTGCTGTGCGCCGACGATCCCGGTCTCCACAACTGGCTCGACACCCAACGTTTCGAGCAGGGGATCCTCGCCTTCCGCACGATGCGCCGCCCGTCGGGTCCCGAGTTGCGGACGCGAGTCGTCCCGCGCGCCGAGCTCGCGTCCGCGCTGCCGCCGACGAGCCGTCGGGTGGATGGGGACGAGCGTCGCGCGCAGTTGCTCGAACGCTTCCACGCGATCCTGCGCCAACGAGTCGCCCTCTGACCCGACGCGACCGGAGTCGCGGAATCGTCAGCCCGGGGTGGCCAACGGGCGGATCAGGCCCTCCTGGGCCACGCTGACCGCGAGCGCACCGTCGGCCCGGAAGACCTCGCCGCGCGTGAACGCGCGCGCGTGCCCCGCGGTCGCCGTCTCCACCCGCAGGAGCAGCCACTCGTCGGCGCGCAACGGCCGGTGGAACCACATCGCGTGGTCGAGGCTGGCGACGAGGTGCGTGGTGGGATCGCCGTGCAGCGGCGGCCCGAGCACCGTGGTGCCCGAGCATCGGCTTGTCCGACGCGTAGGCGACTGCGGCCTGGTGCAGCAGTTGGTCGTCGGGCAGGCGCGATCGGGTGCGCAGCCAGATCTCGCGCACCCGATCGTGGACCTCGCCGTGGCCGTTCGGCGGGGCCGGCCGGAACGTCGACGGGTGCTGGCGGAACTCCACGGCGTCCACGAAGTACGGGGCGACGGTCGGGTCGCTCGGCTCGGATCCGGCGAGGCGCCAGTCGTCGATCTCGACCATCTCGTCGGGCGGCGGGACCACCGGAGCCGGGGGCAACAGCTCGGGGCCCGATTCCCCGACGTGGAACGACGCGGTCAGTACGAGCAGCGGGCGCGAACCCTGGGTGGCGCTCACCCGGCAGCTGCTCACGGCCGCGCCGTCCCGGATCGGTTCCACCGAGTAGTCGATCGCCTCCCGCGGATCACCGGCCTTCAGGAACGACGCGTGCACGGCATGGAGCACCCGGTCGGGGCCGAACGAACGCCCGGCCGCGATCAGCGCCTGCGCCACGATCTGGCCGCCGTAGACACGCAGTCGGTCGGTGGCCGCGGCCCGGCTCCGGAACCGGCCCGCGCCGGTGTTCGTGAGCTCGAGGAGGTCGAGGAGCGCGTCGACGGGGTCGGACACCGGGGGCACGCTAGGCCAACTGATGCCCTCGGACCCTGCCGTCGGTGGAGGCCGCGGGCGTTACCATTCCGGTGACGGTCGACGGAGCGCAGCGCACGCAGCGTCGCGCGGAGTCGCGCCCCGACCGGGTTCACCCCTCATCCGAGCACCAGGCGGTAGCACCATGACCATGACCGGCACCGACGTCTACTGGGACATGTACGACCGCGACATCTACGCGTCGCCGTACGAGACGTTCCGCAGGCTCCGCAACGAGGCGCCCGTCTACTACAACGAGAAGTACGACTTCTACACGCTCAGCAAGCACGACGACCTCTTCCGCGTGCTGTCCGACCGCGAGACGTTCATCTCCGGCAAGGGTGGCGTCTACAACATCATCACGCAGGGCGTGCAGATGCCCCCGGGGCTCTTCATCTTCGAGGACCCGCCCATGCACACGATGCACCGCAGCATCGTGTCGCGCCTCTTCACGCCACGCGCGGTGGCCGGCCTCGAGGCCCAGATCCGCGACCTGTGCGTGGAGCTCGTCGACGGCCTCGTCGGGCGCGACTCGTTCGACTTCATGCGCGACTTCGCGTTGCAGCTGCCCGTCCAGGTCATCGGCATGCTCGTCGGCGTGCCGAAGAAGGACCAGGCCGAACTGGTCGCGGTGTTCCAGAAGAGCATGCACGAGGGTTCGGCGGATCCGGAGCAGACCATCACCGAGGGCATCATGGCCGCGGCCGCGTGGTTCAACGAGTATCTCGACTGGCGGGAGCAGCATCCCTCCGACGACGTCATGACCCAGCTCTCGAAGTACGAGTTCGAGGACTTCGAGACCGGCGAGAAGCGCACGCTGCGCCGTGACGAGATCGTCACCTACCTCACGCTCATCACCTCCGCGGGGAGCGACACCACCGCCACCGCGATCTCGGCGGCGGGCAGCCTGCTCGGCCAGCACCCCGACCAGCGGGCGGAGCTCGTCGCCAACCCGGGAATGATCCAGCAGGCCTTCGAAGAGGTGCTCCGCTGCGATCCGCCGACGTACCACTTCTGCCGGTGGTCCACCGCAGGACTCCGAGTTCCACGGGCAGACCATCCCGGCCGAGAGCATCGTCGTGGTGATCCCGCCGGCCGCGAACCGTGACGAGGCCTACTGGGACGACTCCGACCGCTTCGACATCCACCGCACGCCGTACCAGCACTTCAGCTTCGGCTTCGGGCCCCACTTCTGCCTGGGCGCGAACCTCGCCCGCGTGGAGGGCCGCATCGCGCTGGAGACGCTCCTCGCCCGGATCCCGGAGTGGACCTGCGACTTCGACCAGGCCGAGCTCACCGGTGGGGTCGACACGCGCGGCTGGTCGAAGCTGCCGGTGAGCATCCCGTAGGTCCGGGAGCGGTTCAGTCGGGCGCGGTTCAGCCCGGCGAGTCGACCATGTCGCGTCGGTAGAAGCGCGAGCGGCGGATGCGCCAGCCGTCCGGCGTGCGCACGTAGTCGTCGTCGTACCAGCCGTAGCCGCGCAGCCACGCGGTCCCGCCGTCGGCCGTCGGGTACTCGCAGTAGTTCGTGAGACCCCAGTGGCCGGTCGCGGCGTCGGCGCCCACGAACGCGATCTCGGGCATGTGCCCGTGGTGGATGGTGGTCACGTGGCGCATCGCCGCGCTCACCGACGCGACCAGCAGGTCGCGGCCGACGAGCGCGCCGCCGTCGGCGGTCGGCGTGGCGCCCGGCGGCACGTTCTGCACCGACGGGTCCACGTAGACGAACTCGAGGTCGTCGGTGAACACCTCGGTCCAGGCGTCCCACTGCTTCGCGTCGAGCAGGCGGAAGTAGCGCGCCTTCAGCTGCTTGATCTCCTCGAGGTCGAGGAATCGCCGTGCGAGGTCGTCACCCATAGCCTGCTCCCTGATGTCCGGTGGACCCGATGCCGAGGGGTTGCAGCGCTACCGCCTCGAGGCCCGCGCGTGGATCGCCGAGCACCTCGTCGCGTTCGACGGCGACGATCCCGACCTGGTGGCCGAGCGCACCGAGGAGCATCTCACCCATGCACGCCACGTGCAGCAGACTCCTGCACGGCGCCGGGTACGCGGGGTTCACCTTCCCCGTGGAGTACGGCGGTCAGGGGCTCACGGCCGACGCACGAGCGGATCTTCCGGGAGGAGGCCGCGGGCCACTACGTGCCCGAGCGGGCCTTCGGCGTCTCGATCAACGTGCTCGGCGCCACGCTCGTCGCGTTCGGGACCGAGGCGCAGAAGACCGAGCACGTCCCGCGGATCCTGGGCGGCGACGAGCTGTGGCTCCAGCTCCTCTCCGAACCCGGCGGCGGCTCCGACCCCGCGGGGCTGCTCATGTCGGCCCGGCGCGACGGCGACCACTACGTGCTCAACGGCCAGAAGACGTGGAGCAGCGGCGCGAACCTCGCCGACTTCGCGCTCTGCCCGGTGCGCACGGCGTGGGACGTGCCCAAGCACCGCGGGATCTCGGTGCTCATCGTCGACCTGCGCGCGCCGGGGATCGAGATCCGGCCGATCCGGCAGATGAACGGCGAGGCCCACTTCTGCGAGGAGTTCTTCACCGACGTCGCGGTCCCGGTGACCAACCTCGTGGGCGCGGAGCACGACGGTTGGCAGGTGGTGCGCGGACTGCTCGGCATCGAGCACGCGTGGGTCGGGCGCGGCGGGCCGAAGCGCCAGGACTCCTTCGACGACATGGCCGAGCTCGCGCGGCTGGTCGCGGCGCGGGGGATCGCCGTCGACCCGCGCGTCCGTGACGAGATCGCCGCGGTGTACGTGGCCACCGAGGTGCAGCGGCTCCTGGTGGCGCGCGTCGCCGCGGAGCGTGCCGCGGGACGTTCCAACACCCCGTTGGGGGGCCTGCTCAAGATGGGGCGCGACCGGCTGATCCAGCGGGTGGCCAACACCGCGCTGGGGCTGGCGGGCCCGGGGGGCACCGCCTGGGACGCGGCCCAGCCGGGCGGCGACGAGTGGGCGCGGCATTCGCTCACCAGCCGGAGCGCGTCGATCTCCGGTGGCACCGCCGAGATCCAGCGCAACAATGTGGGGGAGCGGGTGCTGGGGCTGCCGCGCGAGCCCAGCGTCGACCGCGACGTCCCGTTCTCGGACGTGGCCCACAACTGAGTTCCCGCCCGGTGACCGGCGCGGCGGACCGGCCACACCATGTGACAGTCACCGCCCCGACGCGCTAAGGAGTGCACCGTGAAACCACTGAGACTGCGAACCAGCGACTGGAGCGACTGGCACGAGGAGTACGACGACCCCGACTCGGAGATCGCCGGCCGGGCGCGAGGTGTGCAACGCCTCGTCGCCGACGTGCTCGCCGACTGCCCGCCGGGGCCGATCACCGTCGTCAGCGTGTGCGGGGGTCAGGGCCGGGAGCTCATCGGCGCCCTCGCCGGGCACCCCCGGGGTGCCGACGTGTCGGGGCGGCTCGTGGAGCTCGATCCCGACAACGCCGCCTACGCCCGCCGCTCGGCGGACGCGGCCGGGGTCACCGGCCTCGAGATCTTCAACGGCGACGCGTCGGTGACGAGCGCCTACGAAGGGCTGGCGCCCGTCGACCTCGTCGTGGCGTCGGGGTTCTTCGGCCACGTCGACGACGAGGACCAGCAGCGCGTGATCCGCTACTTCCGTCACCTGCTGCGCCCCGACGGCGCCGTGGTGTGGACCTTCTTCGCCCGGGCCCGCCGTCGGACCGAGGTGGTCCGGAACTCCTTCACGACCGCAGGGTTCGAGGAGGTGAGTTACGAGGTGCTGCCCGGCGAGGAGTACCAGTTCTCCGTGGTGCTGAGCCGGCTCCGGGCCGAGCCCCTCCCCGCCCCCGACGACGACCGGATCTTCACCTTCGGATCGTCGCACCCGAAGCCGGAGGCGACCGAGGCCGAGGCGTGATCGTCGACGCCCAGGTGCACGCCTACGCGGCGAACACCGCGGACCGGCCGTGGTGCATCGACGTCGAACGCATCGAGCCCCGGGAGATGACCGGCGAGCAGATGGTCGCGGCCATGGACGACGCGGGCGTCGACCGGGCGATCCTGGTGTCGGCGTGGACCCAGTACGCCACCGACACGTCGTACGCCGAGTCGGTGTACGAGCAGTTTCCCGATCGGTTCCGGCTCGTCGCGCCGATCGACCCGCGCGACGACGACATCGTCGAGCAGATCCGGCACTGGGCGAAGGAGCCGGGCGCGGTCGGGCTGCGCGTGTTCTTCATGCCCCGCACGAACTGGGGCGCCGACCATCCCGGAGTCCGGGCCGCGCTGCGCACCGCGGCCGAGGTGGGGCTCGTCGTGAACCTGTTCTGCTGGGGGCGCCTGGCGGTGGCCGACGAGCTGGCGGCCGCGTTTCCCGACACGCAGCTGGTGCTCGACCACTTCGGGTTGGAACAGCACGACGTCCCCCCGTCGCCGCCCGACGCCCTCGACGAACTCGACCAGGTGCTCGCGCTGGCCCGCCACCCCAACCTGGCGCTCAAGCTCACCGGCGTGTGCACCTACTCCCAGCAGGGCTTCCCGTTCGCGGACCTGTGGGAGCCGGTCGCGCGCGCGGTCGACGCCTACGGGATCGACCGGTGCCTGTGGGGCACCGACTGGCAGCGGTCCACGCGTTCGTACGCCTACCGCGACGCCGTGGTCGCGTTCCGCGACCGGTGGCCGTTGTCCGACGGTGACCGCGCCGCGCTGCTCGGGGAGAACACGCTGCGGTGCTACCGCTGGGAGGAGCGCGGATGACGACGATGGAGTTCGCGATCGCGCTGCCCCAGGGCGGACGGGCGGCGGGGCGCGACCCCATCCGCGAGACCGCGGCCCTCGTCGAGGAGCTCGGCTACTCGCACCTCTGGGTGAACGACCACGTCACGTCGCCCAAGGGCCAGGAGAGCCACATCTCGCCGTTCATGTTCGACCCGATGATGACCGCGGCCACGGCCGCCGCGATCACGAGCAGCATCGGGGTGGGGATCCAGCTCACCATCCCGTACTACGAGCCGTTGTGGCTGGCCAACGCGTTGGCGTCGCTCGACCAGCTGTCGGGCGGTCGGGTCCTGGTGTCGGCCGGGGTCGGCTGGTCACCGGAGGAGTTCGCGGCCCTCTCCAGCGACTTCTCCACCCGAGGCGTGCGCGCCGACGAGATCATCGGCATCCTGCGCACCGCGTGGACCGGCGACTACGTGCAGATCGACACCGCGCACTACCGGTCGCCGTTGGTGAAGATCGCGCCGAAGCCCGCGCACCCGATCCCGATCTGGGTGTCGGGAACCAGCGAGCGCGCCTACCGCCGCGCGGTCGAACTGGGCGACGGGTTCCACGCGCACGCGGTGCAGGACATCACCGCCGAGAACGCGGCGGCGAAGGTGGCCCGCATCCGGCGCGACCGTCCCGACGAGTCGTTCACCGTCTCCGTGTACACGTGGGAGTGGGACCTCAGCCGGCGCAGCGAGGCCGAGATCCTCGCCGAGCGCGACGCGTTCGCGGCCGCCGGCGTGCAGCACGTCGTGATCGCGCTCGGCGATCCCGACCGTGAGTCGCGGACCACCAACATCCGGCGCCTCGCCGAGCTCCTCGAGGTTCCCGCGCGCTGATGGAATCGCTCATCCTCCTCGACATCGACGGCGTCATCAACGTGTCCGACGTCTGCCCCGCCGAGGGCTGGACCGGGCACCTCCTGCTCGAAGCCGGCCGGGGCGCCTACGTGGAGGTGCGCGACGACCTCCCCGAGCTGCTCGGTCGGCTCGAGGACGCCGGCGAGCTGGTGTGGGCCACCGGCTGGGAGGACACGGCCGGGCTGCTGCTCTCGAAGCTGGTGCCGTGGCTCGACACCCTGGAGCACCTCACCTTCGAGCACCAGGGGAAGAACGTGTTCAAGCTCCCCGCGATCCGCGAGTACGTGGGCGACCGGCCCACGGTGTGGATCGACGACCTGATCCCCGACGACGCGTGGGCCTGGGCCGAGACCCGCGGCGCGCCCACGCTGCTCGTGCACATCGACCCGCAGGTCGGCCTCTCGCCCGACGACGTGACCATGATCGAGGAATGGACCCGCAGCGTCGCTGCGGCGTCCGGCCCGGACAACGCAGACGACGCAGACGATGGGAGTGCGACATGAGGCTGGTCGGAGCACGGGTGCACCGGGTCGAGGACCCGCGCATCCTCACGGGACGCGGCCGCTACGTCGACGACGTGAGCCTGCCCGGCATGCTGCACGCCACGTTCGTGCGCAGTCCGATCGCGCACGCGCGCATCACGGGCATCGACACCAGCGCGGCGCGTGCGTTGCCCGGCGTCGCCACGGTGGTGACCGGCGGCCGACTTCGAGTCGGTGTGCGCGCCCATCGAGATCCAGGGCGCCAAGTTCTTCGGGATGCGCGCGCCCACGTTCCCGGTGCTCACCGGCGACAAGGTGCGCTACGTGGGCGACATCGTCGCGATGGTCGTCGCCGAGAGCCGCTACCTCGCGGAGGATGCCGCGGAGCTGGTCGAGGTGTCGTACGACCCGCTCCCGCCCGTCGTCGACTACGCGACCGCGCTCGACCCCGACTCGCCGCCGGTGTTCGACGAGTTGGAGTCGAACGTGATCGCGTCGACGTCGCACTCCTTCGGCGACGTCGACGGCGCGTTCGCGGCCGCCGACCGCGTGCTCGACGTGACCCTCGTGCAGCACCGGGTGGCCAACGTCCCCATGGAGACGCGCGGCGCGATCGCCGACTTCGACCCCGGCCGGGGCGAGCTCACCTACCGCTCGGCCACCCAGACGCCGCACGGCGTGCGGATGCAGCTCGCCACCGTGCTCGGCCTTCCCGTGAGCTCGGTGCGCGTGCTCGCCGGCGACATCGGGGGCGCGTTCGGGCTCAAGGGCGGCATGTTCCGGGAGGACTACTGCCTCGCGGCGGTGAGCCGGATGCTCGGGCGGCCGGTGAAGTGGATCGAGGACCGCCAGGAGCACCTCACCGCGTCGGGCCACGCGCGCGAGGAGACGGTCGACGCCCAGGTCGCGATCCGCGACGACGGCACGCTGCTCGGCCTCAAGGTGGCAGATGATCATGGACACCGGGGCCTACCCGTGGGTGCCGTACCCCGCGCCGCTGTTCGCGTCGATCGCCCGCCGCGTCCTGCCCGGTCCGTACCGGCTCCAGGGGTACTCGTTCGACTTCACCGGCGTGAGCACGAACAAGGCCACCTACGTCGCCTACCGGGGCCCGTGGGAGATCGAGACGTGGGTGCGCGAGCGCATCCTCGACGTCGTCGCCCACGAGCTGGGTCTCGACCCCGCCGACGTGCGGCGCCTCAACATGGTCGACGGCGAGGCCGGCGACCGCATGATCACCGGGCTCGGCCTCGAGGGCGTGTCGTCGCGCGAGTCGCTCGACCGGGCCCTCGACCTCATCGGCTACGAGGAGCTCCGACGCGAACAGGCCGCGGCGCGCGCAGAGGGGCGGTGCATCGGCATCGGCTTCGCGACGTTCATCGAGGGTGCGCCCGGTCCGCCGGAGATGCGTGCGAACGGCGGCGGCACCGGTGGGGAGACCGCACGCGTCCGGCTCGAGCCCGACGGCCACATCACGGTGATCACGTCGCAGTCACCGCACGGGCAGAGCCACGAGACCACACTGGCCCAGCTCGCGGCCGACGAGATGGGCGTGCCGTTCGAGCACGTGCGCGTGGTGCACGGCGACACCGACGTCACGCCGTACAGCCCGATCGGCACCGGCGGGAGCAAGGCCGGCACCTGGGCGAGCGGCGCGGTCATCGTCACCACCCGTCGGCTCCGGGAGAAGGTGCTCGAGGTCGCGGCGTCGATGCTCGAGATCGCGATCGACGACCTCGAGATCACCGACGGCGCGGTCGTGCCCAAGGGCGTGCCGGAGAAGTCGCTCCCGCTCGCGCAGATCGCGATGCGGGCGCTCACCGCACCGATGACCCTTGCCCCCGGCACCGAGCGGGAGCTCGTGGCGCAGGAGACCTTCACCGGCGAGGGCATCACCGGCAGTGGCTGGTCGGGTGGCACTCACGCGTGCGCGATCGAGATCGACCTCGGGACCGGCAAGGTGTCCTTCCTGCGTTACGTGGTGGTGGAGGACTGCGGTCGGGTGGTGAACCCCGACGTGGTGGAGGGGCAGGTGCGGGGCGGGATCGCGCAGGGCATCGGCGAGGTGCTCTACGAGCACGCGGCCTACGACGAGGCCGGCAACCCGATCGCCAGCACCTTCCTCGACTACCTGGTGCCCACCGCGATGGAGATCCCCACCATCGAGATCGAGCACCTCGAGTCCGATCCCGACGGGGAGTTCGGCTTCCGCGGCGTCGGCGAGGGCGGCGCGATCGTGGCGCCCGCGACGCTCACGAACGCCATCGAGGACGCCCTGCTCCCGTTCGGGGGCCAGGTGCGTGAGATGTACCTCCCGCCGGCCCGCGTGCTGGAGCTGGCGGGCCTGATCACCCGACCGGGCGCGCCGCGCCCGGGCGTCGAGACCGAGGAGGACTGACATGCGCGCCGCCATCACCGTGCCCGGCACCACCGACCTGCTCGTGGTCGACGATCTCGAGATCGCCGACCCGGGCCCCGGCCAGGTGCGCGTGCGCGTGCACCACTGCAGTGTCTGCCACTCCGACTACAGCGGCCTACACGCGGAGCTCCCGGTCGCCACCGTCCTCGGCCACGAGGCCGCGGGCGTCGTCGACGCCGTCGGTGAGGGCGTCACCACCGTGGCGCCCGGCGACCGCGTGCTCCTGAGCGCGGCGGCGGCGTGTGGCAACTGCTGCGTTCTGCCTCCGCAACCAGCCGAGCGCTGTGTCTCAACAACAAGGACGAGTTCGCGGGCTCGTTCGCCGACGGGACCACCGGGTTCTCCCGCCACGGCGAGAAGGTCCGGCGGGGGATGGGGATCGGTGGCTTCGCCGAGTACACGCTGGCGCGCGAGCAGGGTGTGGTGCGGGTCGACGACGACATCCCCCTCGACGTCGCGTGCGTCGTCGGGTGTGCGGTGCTCACCGGGACCGGCGCGGTGCTCAACACCGCTCGGGTCGAGGCCGGGTCGTCGGTGCTGGTGCTCGGACTCGGCGGCGTCGGGCTCTGCGCGGTGCAGGGTGCGCGGGCTGCGGGCGCGGCGCGGATCATCGGCGTCGACCTCCTGCCCGGCCGGCGCGAGACCGCGCTGGCGATGGGCGCCACCCACGTGATCGATCCCGCCGAGGACGACGTGGCGAAGGCCACGCGCGCGCTCACCGGGTACGGCGCCGACTACGCGTTCGAGACCGCGGGCGTCGCCAAGTTGGGTGAGACGGCCATCGCCGCGGCCCGCCCGGGGGGCACGATCGTGCTCGTGGGCGCGCCGCCGGTGCAGGACACGATCAGCATCAGCCCGTTGCGGTTCCTGCTCGCCGAGAAGCGTCTGCTCGGCTGCACGCTCGGCAGCTCGAACGCGCGGCGGGACATTCCCCGCTTCCTCGACATGTGGCGGGCCGGTCAGCTCGACCTCGAGGCGCTGGTGACCGCGCGCCGGCCCCTCGACGAGATCGGCGACGCGTTCGCGGACCTCGAGGCCGGCGTCGGCGTCCGCACCGCGCTCAGCCTGGTCTGACGAGGGCGGGCCAACGGTCAGCGTCGGCGTTCGCGAAGCCGGGGAGCTCGGGCTCGAGGCCCAGCATCTCGATCACGTTGCCGCGCGCGATCTTGTACTGGTCCTCCTCGGAGAGGTCGGCCACCGCCTGCTGCAGGTACTCGTAGGTGTGGGGCCAGGTGGAGTCCTGGTGCGGGTAGTCGCACTCGAACGTGATCTGGTCGATGCCGACCGCGTCGCGGTTGCGCAGGCCGTAGTCGTCCTCGAAGAAGCACCCGTAGACCCGGCCGGCCATGTAGTGGCTCGGCGGTTCGGTGAGCACGGCGGGGATCCGGGCGATCTTGTTGCCCATCCGGTAGATGCGGTCCATCCGCTCGAGCGCGTAGGGCATCCAGCCGATCTGGCTCTCCGAGAACGCGAGCTTGAGGCCGGGGTAGCGCGCGCAGCAGGCCGGAGAACATCCAGTCGCTGAACGAGAGCTGCGCGTTGAAGTTCACGGTCACCATCGAGACGCAGCCGGGCGCGTCGTCGGAGGTGCGCGGCACCTGTGACGACGACCCGATGTGGATGTTGATCACCGTGCCCGTCTCCGCGCAGGCCTCGATGAACGGCAGCCAGTAGCCGTCCTTGTCGTGGATGCTCGGCAGGCCGATGTTGGCCGGCAGCTCGGTGAACGTGACCGCCCGCACGCCCCGCGCCGCGTTGCGCCGGATCTCGTCGGCCGCGAGTTGCGCGTCCCACAGCGGCACGACGCACAGCGGGATGAGGCGTCCGCCGCTCTCCCCGGCCCACTCGTCGACCATGAAGTCGTTGTAGGCCTGCACGCACGCGAGCGCGAGCTCCTTGTCGTCCATGAAGAGGAACATCTGGCCCGCGAAGCGCACGACGTTGGGGAAGCAGAGCGACCGCTCGATGCACGCCTCGTCCATGGCGAGGAGGCGCTCCTTCACCTGGTAGGTGGAGGCGGGCATCTCCTCGTAGGTCATCGCCTTGTGGTCGACCAGCTCCGGGTCCATGCCCGCGCCGATCTCGAGCCGGGGGATGGCGAGGAACTTGTCGCCCTCCATCTGCCAGAAGTCGGTGGGCGCGCCGTCGCCGCCGGGGCGGATGTTGCCGCGCACGAAGTTGGGGCCGAACTCCCACGGCAGCCGCACCACGCGGGGCCCCAGCTCGCGGAACTTCGCGGGGAGGCGGGTCTCGAAGAGGTCGGGCGGCTCGATCACGTGGTCGTCCGCGGAGATGATCCAGGGCAAAGTCATCGTGGCTCCCGCCGGGCTCGGGACTGCAGGTCCGAGGTAGTACGCCAAGCGTACCGTCTGTCGTGGCCGCCCGCCCCCGGGCCCATCAGGCGTCGCCGTCCGACACCGGGTCGCGGCCTTCGGCCGCGGTGAGGCGCTCGAACACGTCGACCGCGGCGACCACCCGGGCGAGCTCGTCGTCGTCGAGCCCGGCCAGCTGGTCGGCGAGCCAGGCGTTGCGCCGCGAGCGGTACCGGGTGATCCCCGTGCGGCCCTCCTCGCTCAGCTGGACCCGGTGCACCCGGCGGTCGTCGGGATCGATGACCCGCTCGATCGCCCCGTCGGCCTCCAGGCGGCTGACGATCTTGGTGATCGTGGAGGGCGACACCTGCTCGGCCGCCGCGAGGTCGCCGAGGGTGATCGGCCCGCGGCGCACGATGGTCGCGAGCGCGGCCGCCGCCGCGGGGCTCGACCGGGCCGGCTCCTGCTGGCGGAGCACGCGCGCGAGTCGCGTCACCGACAGGCTGAGCCGCGCGACGAGCGCGGGGTCGGGTTCGGGGCGCGTGGTCATCCGGGCAGTCTCGCGCCCGCCGCGCCGTCCGCCGTCCGCGCCCGCCGCCCCGACGGTCCATACTGCGCCCCGACGGACGTCGCCGGCCGTGGGTCCGGCGAGAACAGGGGGTCGCGCCGTGGCATGGACACCGCCCAGCGCCGAGGTCGTGCTCGGCTACGTGGAGCAGCTGTCGAACTGGGGCCGGTGGGGCCCCGACGACCAGCGTGGCACCCTCAACCTCATCACCGACGAGCACCGGGTCGCCGCCGCCCGCCTCGTCACCGACGGGCGCACGGTGTCGTGCGCGCGGGAGATCCGCGGGCGCTACGACGACCCCGAACGCACCGCGCAGCTGTTCTGGCTGGCCACCGGGGAGGCCGCGTGCCACTCGCACGAGGGTCTGCCGCGGTCGCAGCGGGTGCGGGGCGACATGGCCAATGCGGCCGAGTACCTCGGGATGGTGTTCCACGGGCTCGAGACGACCCACGTCGACGCGCTGAGCCACGTCTTCTACCAGAGCCGCCTCTACAACGACCGCGCCGCGTTCCACACGAACGCGGAGTTCGGATCCACCTGGGGCGCGATCACGCAGCTGGCCGACGGCGTGGTCGGGCGCGGCGTGCTCCTCGACGTGCCGCGTGCGCAGGGGCTCGACCTGCTCCCGCGCGGGCACGGGGTCAGCCCCGACGAGCTCGCGGCCACCGCGGCCGCCCAGGGGGTCGAGGTGGGTCCGGGCGACGTCGTCCTGCTGCGGACCGGTCGGTGGCACGAACGCTCCGAGGTGAAGCACCTCGCGTCGTCGACCGAGGGCGCGCGCGGTTGGCATCCGGCCTGCCTGCCGTGGCTGCACGACCGCGACGTCG
Source organism: uncultured Actinomycetes bacterium (assembly GCA_963782705.1). GTDB lineage: Bacteria > Actinomycetota > Acidimicrobiia > IMCC26256 > DASPTH01 > CAVRGQ01. The sequence continues at coordinate 64,062 of CAWAKX010000015.1, forward strand.
CGATGCTCGGCTGCGACTGGTCACAGGAGTCGGCCGACGGTTGGTACCGCGAGCTGCCCGCCCCGGTGCACGTGCTCGCGCTCGTGATGATGGGCATGCCGCTCATCGACAACTGCGACCTGGAAGCGCTCGCGACCACGTGCGCGGAGCTGGGCCGCTGGGAGTTCCAGTTCGTGCTCGCGCCACTGCGCGTCGACGGCGGTTCGGGTTCGCCGGTGAACCCGCTCGCCATCTTCTGAAGGTCCGAGCCGCGACCGACTGCGGCCTCCTCGCGCCGGTGCCAGACTTCGCGCCATGAGCGACGCAGCGCGACGTCATGCAGGGCCTCGAGGACCGCCCGTGGGTGCGCGCCGCCGACGCCGGCACCCGCCTCGCGGGCAAGCGAGCGATCGTCACCGGCGCCGGAACCCGGGGTGGCATCCCGATCGGGATCGGCGAGGCGATCGCCATCGTGTTCGCCACGCAGGGCGCGCAGGTCGCGGTGGTCGACATCTCGCCCGAGCGCGCGCAGCGCACGGTGGACATCATCGGGCAGCTCGGCGGCGACGCGGTCGCGCTCACCGCCGACGTCACCGACGAAGCACAGGTCGCGCGCGCGGTGGGCGACGCGGTCGACGCGTTCGGCGGCCTCGACACCCTGGTGAACAACGCCGCCATCTCCGGCGGTGGCCGCAGTCCGGAGCACGTGGCGCTCGACGAGTGGGACGCGGTGCTGCGGCTCAACCTCGATGCCGCGATGCTCTGCGCCCGCCATGCCATTCCGCACCTCAAGGCGGCGGGTGGCGGCGCGATCGTCAACCTGACCTCGGTGGCCGCCGCGCGCGCCATGGGGAGCGGCGCGTACGCGGCGTCGAAGGCGGCACTGCTCGCCGCGTCGCGCGACTGGGCGTACGAGAACGGGCACCACAACATCCGGGTCAACTGCCTGGCGCCCGGTCACGCCTTCACTCCGATGGGGCAGGGCGGCGACGAACGCATCCGCGAGATGCGCCGCCGGGCGGGCATGCTCGTCGACGAGGCGTCGGCCTGGGACATCGCGTGGCCGGCGGTGTTCCTCGCGTCGGAGGAGAGCCGGGCGATCACCGCGATCGAGCTCACGGTCGACTCCGGCACCACGGCGATGCCGCCGCTCGGGTGGAGCTTCCTCGAGCTGCGCCGCGATTCGTCGCCACGCTGACACGTGGCCGGCGGTGCGCCTCGGCTCGGACCGCGGCGGGTCCGGGACTTTCGGCCCTTCAACGCGGCCCCGGAGGTTTTTAGGCTGCGTACAAATCCACCCCGACTACATCAACGCCGAGCACTGCGGAGTCGCCGCCATGGAATACATCCAGCACAGCCCCGACATGTCGTACACCGAGGTCCCCTACCGGGTGTTCGACTGCGACATGCACCTCTACGAGGGGGTCGACGCCTTCACCCGGTACCTGCCCGAGGAGTACCAGGGCGCGTTCCGGGTCGCCGACATCGACGGACGCAAGAAGGTGATCATTCGCGGCCGGGTGTCGGACTACATCCCGAACCCGACCTTCGGGGTGGTCGCGGCGCCCGCGTCGGGCATGGAGTACTTCTCGGGCCGGAACACCAGCGGCAAGTCGTTCCGGGAGATCGTGGTGCCGATGCGCGCCATCCCCGAGTTCACCGACCGCGACAAGCGGATCGAGCTCATGGACCGCATGCACATCGACGCCATCGTCAACTTCCCGACGCTCGCGTCGGTGATCGAGGTCAACTTCATGGACGACCCGGCGGCCAGCGCCGCCGTCGCGCACTCGTACAACCAGTGGCTCTACGACGAGTGGACCTTCGACCACGCGGGCCGCATCTTCACCACGCCGGTGATGAACCTGTCCATCCCCGAGCTCGCGGTGCAGGAGCTCGAGTGGGTGCTCGAGCGGGGCGCGAAGACGGTCCTCGTGCGGCCGGCGCCCGTCGCCGGGTGGAGGGCGACCCGTTCGCCGTTCCTCCCCGACAACGACGCCTTCTGGGCCCGCATCCAGGAGGCGAACATCCCCGTGATGCTCCACTCCTCCGACTCCGGCTACCAGCGGCACTCCAACGAGTGGCTCGGCGCCAAGGACGAGTACCTGCCGTTCAAGCCCGACGTGTTCTCGCTGATGTCCACGAAGAGCCGCCCGATCCTCGACTCGCTCTACTCGGCGGTCGGCCACGGCATGCTCTCCCGCTTCCCGGGGGTGCGCCTGGCGTCGATCGAGAACGGCAGCGCCTGGATCAGCATCCTCCGCTACAACCTGCTCGACGCCTACGGGAAGCTCCCGCAGGAGTTCGCCGAGCACCCGCTCGACACCCTGGCCCGCGCGCTGTGGATCGCTCCCTACTGGGAGGACCCGATGGAGCCGCTCGTGGAGTCGATCGGCGTCGAGCACGTGCTGTTCAACTCCGACTGGCCGCACCCCGAGGGTCTCGCCGACCCGAACAGCTACATCGGGTTCGCCAAGGAGGCGAACATCTCCGACGCCGACATCGAGAAGATCATGGGGACGAACATGTTCGAGCTCATGGGCGTCTGACCGACTGGCCCCGCCGCCTTTCCGCGGCTCACGCGAGCGTTCTCACGGCCCCCCGGGAACGGGGGGCCGCGACGCGTGCGCGATCATCTCGCCATGACCGCGCGGAGGAGTATGTCGCCCGAGCACCTGCAGGCCCGCTTCGAGGAGCTCCAGGAGCGTCTCGTCGAGCTCTGGGACTCGATGCACGAGATGACCCCCGACCCGCAGACCATCGTGGTCGTGCCGTCGCTGTCGCTCGAACTGCTCGAGGGCTCGGGGCTCGTCATGGCGCCCTACGAGGAGCGTTACCTCTTCCTGCTCTTCCTGCTCCGCCAGCCGTTGGCCCGGATGATCTACGTCACCTCGGAACCCATCCACCCGAGCGTCGTCGACTACTACCTGAGCCTGGTGCCCGACGTGCCGCAGTCGCACGCCCGCCGGCGCCTGTTCACGGTGCCGGTGCTCGACGGCTCGTCGAAGCCGTTGTCGGCCAAGCTCCTCGAACGGCCCCGGCTGCTCGAGCGCATCCGGGCGCTCATCCCCGACCGTCGCCGCGCCCACCTCGTGCCGTTCCTCACCACCGACCTCGAACGCGACCTCGCGGTGCACCTCGGCATCCCGATGTACGGCGCCGATCCCAAGTTCGTCGACTTCGGCACCAAGAGCGGCGGCCGGCGGCTGTTCGCCGAGGAGGGCGTGCCCCACCCGGCCGGCACCGAGGACCTGCACTCGATCGACGACGTCGTCGACGCGGTCGTCGCGATGCGCGCGGCGAAGCCCGCGATCGGCCAGGTGCTGGTGAAGCTCAACGAGGGCGTGTCGGGCGACGGCAACGCGCTCGTCGACCTCTGCCGCGGTTCCGGCGCCCGGCGCCGACGGCGAACGCGCCGCGGTGGAGCAGGCGGTGCGCGCGATGCAGCTCGAAGCGGCCGGGACTCCGCACCCGGTGTACGAGGCCGCGCTCGCCGCGGGCGGCGGGGTCGTCGAGGAGCGCATCACCGGGCGGGAGTTCACCAGTCCGAGCGTGCAGATGCGCGCGTCGCCGCTCGGCGAGCTGGAGCTGCTCTCCACCCACGACCAGCTGCTCGGCGGACCGAGCGGGCAGGCGTATCTCGGCTGCGTGTTCCCCGCGAACCGCGAGTACGCGGCGCTGATCACCGGGGAGGCGGCCAAGGTCGGGCGCCGTCTCGTGCGCGAGGGCGTGCTCGGCCGCTTCGCGCTCGACTTCGTCGCGGTGCGCAACGAGCGCGACGAGTGGGAGGCGTACGCGATCGAGGTGAACCTGCGCAAGGGCGGCACCACGCACCCGTTCCTCACGCTGCAGTACCTCACCGACGGCGTGTACGACCCCGAGCGGGCCACGTTCACCGTGCGATCGGGGCGCGAGAAGTTCCTGGTCGCGAGCGACCACGTCGACTCGCCCGACTTCCGCGGCCTCACACCCGACGACGTGTTCGACCTCGCGGTCCGTCACGGCCTGCACTACAACCCGCTCACCGAGACCGGTGTGGTGTTCCACATGCTCTCGGCGCTGGCGTCGGAGGGACACCTCGGGCTCACCGCGATCGGCGACTCGCACGAGCAGGCGCGCGAGCTGTTCGACGAGATGGTCGCGGTGCTCGAGGCCGACGGCGCCGACGCGATGACCCCGCGCCCGCTCCCCGACTGACCTGCGCTCCCGCTCGGCGCGCGCTACTTCCGGTGGAAGCCGGTGACGACCTCGGTGTGGTGGGTGTGCGGGAACAGGTCGAGCACCACCGACACCTTGGGGCGGTAGCCGAGCTCGGTGAGGAGGGCGACATCGCGTCCCGCGGCCGCGGGATCGCAGCTCACCAGCACGATGCGCGCCGCTCCGGCGCCGGCGAGCACCTGCGCGGCCCGCGCCCCGAGTCCGTCGCGCGACGGGTCGGCGACCACCACGTCGGCGCGCGGCGGGTGCAGGCGTTCGACCGTGGTCGTGACCACCTTGGCGTCGAGGTCGGCGAGGTTCACCCGGGCGTCCGCGGTCGACGACGGCGACTCCTCGGCCACGAGCGCCCGCCAGCCCGAGCGGCCGTCGAGCAGCCCGCCCGCGAACAGCCCGACGCCGCCGTACGCGTCGATGAGCGTCCCTTCGTCGCGGCCGAGCACGCGCCCCGCGAGATCGCGCACGGTCGCGACCAGTGCCGCGGCGCCGTCCGGGCGGGTCTGGAAGAACGACGCGGCCGACACCCGCCACCGGCGGCCGGCGACCTCCTCGTGGATCCAGGCCCGCTTTCCCGCGGCGAGCTCGTCGGCCCCGATCACGCGCACGTCGGGCGGGAGCACGACCCCGTCACGCGTCGGGCTCACGAGCGCGAGCCGTTCGCCGGTGGCCGCGCCGACGCGCAGGACCACCTCGGTGGCGTCGCCGAAGCGACCCTCGTGGACGAGGTCGTCGAGCAGCGGGTGGGCCACGAGGCAGTGGTCGAGCGTCACGAGATCATGCGAACGGCGCCGGCGGAGCGCGGCGCGCCCGTCGTGCACGGCGACGCGCAGCGAGGTGCGGAAGCCCCACGGGTCGAGCGGCGGCCCGGGCACGACGTTGGGGTCGGTCCACTTTCCGTTGCGCCGCAGCGCGTCGCGGACGAGGTCGAGCTTGGCGTCGAGCTGCGCGCCCTGCTCGTCGCTGTGGTCGAGGGTGGCGAGGTCGCACCCGCCGCACCCGGCGCGGGCGTGGGGGCACGCCGGTTCCACGCGCGCCGGTGACGGGGTCACGATCTCGGTGACCTCGCCGTGCGCGGTCCCGCGGCGATCGTGGAGCTCGACCGTGACGGTCTCGCCGGGCAGCGCGCCCTCCACCAGCACGACGCGCCCGTCGTCGCGGCGCGCCAGCGCGAGCCCGCCGGCGACGAGGCGTTCGGCCCGCACGACCGCGGTCGTGGGTTCGGTGGTTCCGCCGGTCTCCGTCACGTCGGCACCCGTTGTCCCGGGCAGGTGCCCAACACCCGCGCCATCGCGTCGTGCTCCGCCGAGGTGACCCACAACCCGTACCGCGCCTTCACCGCGATCTGTCGCGCGACGTACGCGCACCGGAAGGACTTGCGCGGCGGCAGCCAGGTCGCGGCGTCGCCGTCACCCTTGCGGGCGTTGGTGGGCCCGTCGACCGCGAGCAGCTCGAGCGGATCGTTGGCGAACGCGCGTCGCTTGGTGGCGTCCCACTGCTGCGCGCCCTTCTGCCACGCGTCCGAGAGGGCGACGACGTGGTCGACCTGCACCTCCCAGGCGCGTGCCTTGGCGAAGGTGAGCACCTGGCCGGTGTACGGATCGGTGACGGTGCCCGCGACCACCACGCAGTCGTGGGTGCCCGGCCGCCACTGCTTGCCGGCCAGGTCGCGGTTCAGGACGTCGTTGCGGGTGTCGCAGCCGTTGTGGTCGACGTCGGACCACGCCGCGCCGAACTGCTCGCGCGAGTAGCCGGTCTTCGGGGCGCGTCCCTTCACGGCCAGGGTCGCGAGGACGTCGGTGGCGCGACCCGTCGGGGACGCGGCGGCCGCGGCCGCGGCCGCGACCGGAGTGAGGAGGCTCGCCGCCACGGCGACGAGGACGAGCAGGGCGCGCACTCCGCCACGCTAAGCGAGCGGCGACGTGGTTCCGACACCGGTCGCCGTCGTACGGCCCCGATATGCTCCCCGCCGTGATCCTCTCCGACGTGACCATCCGCGAGGAGCTCGCCGCCGGGCGCATCGTCATCGATCCGCTGGGCAAGGGCGCCGTGCAGCCGTCGTCGGTCGACCTCCACGTCGACCGCTACTTCCGGGTGTTCCGCAACGACACCACGCCCTACATCGATCCGAAGAAGCGCCAGGAGGACCTCACCGAGCTGGTCGAGGTGGCCGACGAGAGCGCCTTCATCCTCCACCCGGGCGAGTTCGTGCTCGGCTCCACCCTCGAACGCGTCGCGTTGCCGGACGACCTCGTCGCGCGGCTCGAGGGAAAATCGTCGCTCGGCCGTCTCGGCCTCCTCATCCACTCGAGCCTGCCGGCCAGCGAGACGGTCATGGTGCTCGACGACGGCGTGCTGCGGCCGTGCCCGATCGGCGACGTCGTGCGCAAGCAGCAACGAGGCTTCGTCGTCGGATTCGATCCGGAGACGTTCGAGGTCGGGTACCACGCGATCACGGGTTGGTACGAAGGACCCGCCGATCGCATCTACGAGATCGTGCTCCGGTCGGGTCGGCGGGTGCGGGTCACGGCCGGCCACAACCTGTTCACCCTCGGCCGCGACGGGGAGATCCGGAAGGTGCGCACCGCGGAGCTCGGCCCGGGGACCCGGGTGGCGGTGCCGCGGCGGATCCCCGACCCCGAGTTCGCGCGCACCACGATCGACCTGTTCGACGTGATTCCCGAGTCGGCGTACGGAGACCTCGTGTGCGAGGGCCCGGCCGTGCGCGACGCCTTCGCCGATGGTGGTGACGTGTTCGCGCGGCTCCTGCGCGACCACGGGTACCGGCACTCCGAGTACTACCTGGGCCGGGGCCGTCTGCCCATGCACCTCGCGGCGCTCGTCGACGGACTCTTCGACGACATGGGTCCGGGAGACCGGATCGTCACCAAGGGCGGCCGCAACGGGCTTCCGCCGACGCTGCTCGTGGATCGCGAGCTGGCCTGGCTGCTCGGCATCTATGCCGCCGAAGGGTCCCGACGCCGCTCGCAGTTCGTCGTGTCCAACACCGACCAGGCGATCCTCGATCGGGTCGAGACGGTGCTGCACTCGCTCGGCCTGCCGACGTACCGTGCCGCGGGCGCGGTCACCTGCACCTCGACCTTCGCGTCGAGCCTGCTCGAGTGGATCGGGGCCGGGGGTAAGGCCGCCGAGAAGCGGATCCCGCCGGTGGTGTTCTCGTGGCCGAACGAGCTGCTCGAAGCCTTCCTCGAAGGCCTGGTCGACGGCGACGGCAGCATCGAGGACACGCGTGTCTCGGTCTGGACGATCTCGGAGGGACTGGTCGCCGATCTCCTCGTCCTCTTCGCCCGGCTCGGTCGCCGCGCCGGCACGTCGTGGCGCGACCGGGGCCACGCGCCGATCTGCCAGGTCTACGCACCCACGGGGGAGCACAAGCTCCTCACCGGTGTCCCGCTGCCGGATCAGCTCCTGATCGCGCTGCGCGAGCGCGCCGGGCTCGATCAGCGCACGGCGAGCCTCGAGGCCGGCTACCGGAACGCCACCGACCTCAACAACATCGAACGCCGCCGCGGACGCGACGCGGTTCGGTTCGCGACGCTGCGCCGTCTGCGCGACGCGTACTCACCCCGTGCCGCCGGCACCGAGGAGCTGCGCCGTCTCGATCGCCTGGTCGGCGGCGACCTGCTCTGGGACGACGTGGTGGAGGTCCGCGACACGGGGGTCACCGAGCCGATCTACGACATCGAGGTCCGCCCCGGGGGCCGTCACATCGAGAACTTCCTCGCCGGTTCGGGTGGCGTCTTCGTCTCCAACACCGCGGGATTTGTTGATGCGGGCTGGGACGGTCACCTCACGCTCGAGCTGTCGAACGTGGCCAACCTCCCGATCGCGCTGTACCCGGGGATGAAGATCGGCCAGATCTCCTTCCTGAAGATGACCACCGCGGCCGAGCACCCCTACGGGAGCGACACCACCGGATCGAAGTACCAGGGCCAGCGCGGTCCCACGCCCTCGCGCTACTACCTCAACTTCCGCGCCGACGGCTGATGGCGGCCCGCCCACCGGGCGGCGCCGACCGGGTCCGGTGCGAGTGGGCGGGCACCGATCCGCGCATGGTCGCCTACCACGACGACGAGTGGGGCGTGCCGGTGCACGACGACCGCCGCCACTTCGAGCTCCTCACCCTCGAGGGCGCGCAGGCCGGGCTGAGCTGGTCGACGATCCTCAACAAGCGCGAGGGCTACCGGCGGCTGTTCGAGGGGTTCGATCCGGAACGGGTGGCCGCCTTCGGCGAGGCCGACGTGGCGCGGCTCCTCGGTGACCCCGCGATCGTGCGCCACCGCGGCAAGATCGAGTCGACCGTGGCCAACGCCCGGGCGCTGCTCGCGGTGGCGGACGAGGTCGGGTCGTTCGACCGCTACGTGTGGGACTTCGTGGGAGGATCACCGATCGTGGGGGACTGGTCCAGCCTGGCCGAGCTGCCGGCGTCGACGCCGGAGTCGGCCGCGCTCAGCCGGGATCTGAAGCGCCGGGGATTCCGCTTCGTCGGGCCCACCACGGTGTACGCCTACCTCCAGGCCGCGGGGCTGGTCGACGACCACGTGCGGACGTGCTTCCGGAGGGCCGGGTGACGACGGCCTTCGAGGGTTCGGGGAGCCCGGGCGACGCGCGTCGCACCCAGGCGGAGCAGGCGGAACGTGCCGCGGGACGCCGCCGCCGTGGTCGGCGCGGCACACGCCGTCCGGTCAACACGGTGCTCGCGGTGCTCACCGTGGTGTTCGTGCGTCGTGGCGGGTGCACTCGGCGCCCTCGCGTTCAAGACCTCCTCGGACGCGCAGGACACTCGCGAGGCGACGCGTCCGCTCGAGGCCCGCGTGGCCTCCCTCGACCGCGAGCTGTCGGAGTCCGACGTCGCGATCGACCGACTCACCGCGCTGTTCCTCCTGATCCGCGCGCAGTCCGACGCGACGAAGGCCGCCGTCGACGCGACGCAACGAGGCGGCTGCGCACTACAACCACGCGGAGTCGGGCATCGCCGACGCGCTGGGCGCCGACGCGGCCAACGCGCTGACTGCGCTCAACCAGGCCACCACGGCGGTGCGCACCGCGCCGACGACGCCCGGACCGCGCTCGCGGCCCTCGGGAGCAGCAGTGGCTGAGCCGCGCGACGATCGTCGCGGACGCGTCGCCGCCGAGGCGCCGGGTGTCGGGCTGGCTGGTCGCCTCGTGCATCGTGACGTTCCTGCTCGCGCTGGCCGCCGGCGGAGCATTGGTGTGGGCGAACCGTGAAGCCGACGCCGCCGACCGCGCACCGCGACGACTGTGCGGGCCGCGCTGGCCTCCGACACCAACGGCGCCGCAGCCGACCGGCTCGCGGCCGCACGTGCGACCGTCGCCTCGGTGCGCGCCCAGCTCGACGCGATCCCCGCCGAGCTCACCCAGGTGGCCGACCTCGAACAGCAGGACGTCGCGCTCGTGCAGGCCGCGTTCGACGCGGGCAAGAAGGGCGACGTCCCCGCCTACAACGAGGCGGTCACCAAGCGCAACGTGCTGGCGCCGCAGGTGGACGCCGCGGTCGAGAAGCTGCGGACCGACGTGAACGCCGTGCTCATGGCGCTCGCCACGATCACGAACCGAACAGCCCCGTGATGTTCGTGGGCTCGAGCTTCCGTTCGCTGCGCAACCGGTCGAGCATCGGCGCGAAGTTCCCCTCGGCGAAGGTCACGAAGTGGAACAGCGCGATGCTGCCGTTCTGCGCGGCGCCGACCACCTTGTTCGCGAGCGACTGCGTTCCCCGCGGTGCCGTTGGAGTCGATGGTCCACATCGCCATCGAGTAGCCGAACTCCGCGTTGATCTTCTGGATGCGCGGGTCGCCACCGTCGACGTAGCCACCCGCTCCGCCCGGTGGCCGCATCATGCGCATCGTGTAGGGGACGGAGCCGAGGCACTGCGCGAGCGTGTCGCGCGTGCGGGCGAGCTCGCTGCGCACCTGCGCGTCGTTGAGCGTGGTGAGGTTGGAGTGGTGTAGGTGTGGTTGCCGATCTCGTGGCCCTCCTCCACCACCCGCTTCCAGATGTCGGCCTTGCCCGCGTTGAGGTGCGACCTGCAGCGCGCCGCCGGTGGGGAAGAAGGAGAACTTCACGCCCTTGGCCTTGCCCACGTCGAGCAGCGCGGCGAGGTCGTCGGCGTTGGCCGCGGTGAAGAGGTCGTCGACGGTGATCGCCACTCGCGGCTGCGTGGTCGGGGCCGCTCCGGAAGAACTTGGGCAGCGGCGGTTGCAGCGCGACGAGTGCGTCACGCGCCGCGAGGGGCGGGACCGTGGTGACCGGCGGGCCGGTGGGCCGACGCGTCCGGGCGACCGCGCGGCCCGCACCGCTCGCCAGCAGCGCGGTCTCGGCCGCCACCGCCGTCGCGCCCACGAGGAACGCGCGCCGGCTGTGCCGCACGGGGCGACCGCAACACCACATCTCAGGCACGCCGCATCTCAGAGACCGGTCGTGAAGTCGTTCGCCGGCACGGGGGCGCGCTCGCCCTGCTCGATGGCCTCGATCAGGATCTCGGCGATGTCCTGCACCTTGACCTCTTCGTCCTTGCCCTGGGCCTTCACGCCGTCGTCCATCATGACGTAGCAGAAGGGGCACGCGACCGCGATGCGGGCGGCACCGGTGGCGACGGCCTCCTCGGCCCGCTCCAGGTTGACCTTCTTGCCCGTGGTCTCCTCCATGAACATGCGCGCGCCGCCGGCGCCGCAGCACATGCCCTTGGTGCCGTTGCGCGGCATCTCGACGATGTCGATCCCGCCGAGCTTGCCGATCACGTTGCGGGGCGCGAGGTAGACGTCGTTGTGGCGGCCGAGGTAGCAGCTGTCGTGGTAGGTGACCTTCTCGTCGAGCGACGCGCCGGCGAGCGAGAGGCGGCCGTCGGACACGAGCTGCGCGAGCAGCTGCGAGTGGTGGATCACCTCGTAGTTGCCGCCGAGCTGCGGGTACTCGTTCTTCAGCGTGTTGAAGCAGTGCGGGCACTGGGTGATGATCTTCTGCACGCCCAGGCCGTCGAACGCCTCGATGTTCTGCATCGCGAGCATCTGGAAGATGTACTCGTTGCCCGAGCGGCGCGCGGGGTCGCCGGTGCACATCTCGCTCGGGCCGAGGATCGCGAAGTCGAGCCCGGCGCGCTGCAGGAGCTTCGCCACCGCGCGACTCGTCTTCTTGTTGCGGTCGTCGAACGAGCCGGCACAGCCGACCCAGTAGAGGTACTCGTGGCCGAGCGGTCCCGAACCGGTTTCGACGATGTCGACGCCCTCGAGCTCCGCGGCCCAGTCGCCGCGCTCGCCCTGGTTCATGCCGTACACGTTGCCGCTGTTCTCCATGGCGCGGTACGTGTTGCCGAGCTCCGCCGGGAAGTCGCTCTCCATGAGCGAGAGGTAGCGGCGCATGTCGAGGATCTTGTCGAGGATCTCGATGTTGACCGGGCAGTTCTCGTCGCACGCCTTGCACGACGTGCACGCCCACAGCTCTTCCGACGTGATGCGCTCGAACACCGAGTCGGCCGACACGGTGATGCCCTTCGCCACCCCGACGGGCGGCGACACCTTGGGGTCGCCCGTCGCGGCCATGACCTCGCCGACCTTCAGCACGATCTCACGCGGGTCGAGCGGCTTGCCGGTGGCGTGCGCGGGACACACCGCGGTGCAGCGGCCGCACACCGTGCAGGCGTCGGTGTCGAAGAGCTGCTTCCAGGTGAAGTCCTCGATGGTGGCGACGCCGAAGGTCTCGAGCTCCGTCTCCATGAGGTTCGGCATGGGCTTCATCGCGCCCTTGGGCCGGTCCTTGTCCTTCAGGTACATGTTCATCGGCGACGTGACCATGTGCCGCAGCTTCGTGGTGGGCAGCACGATCAGGAAGCAGACGAACGCGGCGAAGTGGATGCCCCACAGCCAGCGGTGCGCGTCCTGCAGCCCGCCGACCGACCACGAGTCGAACAGCGACGACAGCGGGTACCCGACGAACGACCACTTCTCGAAGTCGGGCCGGTCGAGCAGCGCGATGCGCAGGGCCTCGGTGAGGAACCCGGTGAGGCCGATCACGAGGAAGGTGGCGAGGATGACCGCGTCCTCGGGCTTGGTCTTGATGCGGATGCGGTAGGGACGCTCCACGTAGCGACGCACGATCGCCCACACGATGCCGACGACGAACACCACACCTGCGAGGTCGGCCGCGAACGCGTAGCCCTCGTAGACGCCCCCGTGGAGGAACTTGAGGTTGTCGGGGAGCTGGTGGTCGAGCTCGAGGATGATCGTGGCGGCGAACAGGCCGAGGAAGCCGAAGTAGATGCACGAGTGCATCACGCCCGCGGCGGGGTCGCGCATCAGGGTGCGCATCCACACGCCGGCGCGGAAGTCCTTCATGCGGCGGTGCAGGTTCTTCTTCGTGGTGCGCCGGTCGTCGGGCGCGCCGCGCTCGTAGTTGCGCACCCGCTGGCTCACCAGCCACGCGCACACCATGAGCATGGTGGCGGCGGTGAAGTAGAAGGCCCAGTAGAGCGGGTCGGGGACGTCGACGAACGGCTCGCGGGTGGTCTCGGAGTGGCTGACCCACTCGGTGACCCGGGGCATGATCCCCGAGACCGCGGTGCCGAGGGCGATGAGCGCGCCGACGACGAGTACGAGCTGGTGCGGCTTGGGCAGCTTCAGACGACGCACGTGCGCCCTTTCCACGAACTGAGCCGAGAACCCGCGAAAACTACCGCGAGCGGCGCACTTATCGGGTCTTGGCGTCTTCGGCGCGGAGGCGGCGGGCGAGGCCGGCGAGGAGCTTCTTCGAGAAGCCGGGCACCTCGAGCAGCTCGTCGAACGCGCGCTGGCCGACCTTGGCCAGCTCCATGGGCGTCTCGGCGATCACCGACGCGTTGCGGGGCGCCCGATCGAGCAGCGCGAGGTCGCCGAAGAAGGCGCCGGCGCCCAACGTGGCGACCTGCGCGGCCGCTGCGCTCCACCCGCGCGGTCCCGGAGAGGATCACGAAGAACTCGGCCCCCGCGGCGCCCTCGGTGACGATCACCTTGCCGGCGTCGACGGTGAGGCGCTCCGCGCCCTTGCCCACCAGCGCCAGCTCCTTCTTCGAGCAGGCGGAGAAGAGCGGCACGGTGGCGAGGGTCTCCACGAAGGGATCGGGTCGGGCCATCGCCGGGAATGTACAGGAACCGACCGGGTCCTGTCCCGGAGGATCCCGACGGAATTCCTCCGGGACGGGAATGCGAGCCCTTCCGCAAAAGTTGACAACGAAACACTCAAGGTTCTAGCGTGCCAGGTCCTCAAGGTCTGTCAGAGCCCGGCCGAGAGAACCGGCCGAGACCCTTTCGTCCCCCACCAGTCCAACGATCCACCCCACTCTGGAGGCAATCCCCATGCCCAAGGCCGTCGGTATCGACCTCGGCACCACCAACTCCGTCGTCGCCGTCCTCGAGGCCGGCGAGCCGGTCGTCATCCCCAACTCCGAGGGTGCCCGCACCACCCCGTCGGTCGTCGCGTTCTCGAAGACGGGCGAGGTGCTCGTGGGCGAGGTGGCCAAGCGCCAGGCCATCACCAACCCCGACCGCACCATCCGTTCGGTGAAGCGCCACATGGGCACCAACTGGACGATCGACATCGACGGCAAGGCCTACAACTCGCAGGAGATCTCGGCCCGCACGCTGCAGAAGCTCAAGCGCGACGCCGAGGCCTACCTGGGCGACAGCGTCACCCAGGCCGTGATCACCGTGCCCGCGTACTTCGGCGACGCCGAGCGCCAGGCCACCAAGGAGGCGGGCGAGATCGCCGGCCTCGAGGTGCTGCGCATCATCAACGAGCCCACCGCGGCCGCGCTCGCCTACGGCCTCGACAAGGACCACGACCAGACCGTCCTCGTCTTCGACCTCGGCGGCGGCACGTTCGACGTGTCGATCCTCGACCTCGGCGAGGGCGTGTTCGAGGTGAAGTCGACCGCGGGCAACACCCACCTCGGCGGCGACGACTGGGACCAGCGCGTCATCGACTGGCTGGTGAGCGAGTTCAAGAACGCGCACGGCGTCGACCTCGCGGCCGACAAGATGGCCGTGCAGCGCCTCAAGGAGGCCGGGGAGAAGGCGAAGATCGAGCTGTCGTCGCTGCAGGAGACCAACGTCAACCTGCCCTTCATCACCGCGACCGCCGAGGGCCCGCTGCACCTCGATCTCTCGCTGTCGCGCGCCAAGTTCCAGGAGCTCACCGCCGATCTGCTCGAAGTCGTGCCGCGGCCCGTTCGAGCAGGCCATCCGCGACGCCGGGCTCACGAAGGACGAGATCGACCGCGTGATCCTCGTGGGCGGCTCCACCCGCATGCCCGCGGTCAGCGACCTCGTGCGCGAGCTCACGGGCAAGGACCCCGACAAGGGCGTCAACCCCGACGAGGCCGTCGCCGTCGGCGCGGCCGCGCAGGCCGGTGTGCTCAAGGGCGACGTGAAGGACATCCTGCTCCTCGACGTCACGCCGCTGTCCCTCGGCATCGAGACCAAGGGTCAGATCATGACCAAGCTCATCGAGCGCAACACCACGATTCCCACCAAGCGCTCCGAGGTGTTCACCACCGCCGACGACAACCAGCCGTCGGTGGAGATCAAGGTGCTCCAGGGCGAGAGCGACATGGCGTACCGCAACAAGCTGCTCGGCACGTTCCAGCTCGTCGGCATCCCGCCGGCACCGCGTGGCGTGCCGCAGATCGAGGTCACCTTCGACATCGACGCCAACGGCATCGTGCACGTGTCGGCCAAGGACCTCGGCACCGGCGCCGAGCAGCAGATGACCATCACCGGCGGGACCGCCCTGAACAAGGACGAGATCGAGCGGATGATGAAGGACGCCGAGGCGCACGCCGAGGAGGACCGGGTGCGGCGCGAAGAGGCCGAGGTGCGCAACAACGCCGACTCGCTCGTCTTCCAGACCGAGAAGCTCCTGCGGGACCAGGCCGACAAGGTCCAGCCCGACGACCGGGAGAAGATGGAGGCCGCGCTCAAGGAGCTCAAGGACGCGCTGGCCGGCCCCGACATCGAGGCGGTCAAGAAGGGCCACGAGCACCTCGTCGCGGTGAGCCAGGACTTCGCGCAGCGGCTCTACCAGCAGGCGCAGTCGTCGCAGCAGGCGGCGGGCGGCGCCGGCGACGCCGGTGCGGGCGCGCCGAACGACGACGAGGTCGCCGACGCCGAGATCGTCGACGAGCCCGGCGAGGAACCAGTGAGCGAGCGTCCGGGAGCCGGGTATCCCGGCGAGCAGCGAGCGAACCATGGAGGCGAGCGACGAGCTTCCCGATCTCGACGGGGACGTCGAGGAGCTGCTCGACGAGGAGGCCGCGGCCGCAGATCGTCGAGTCCGACCTCGCGCAGCTCGAGGGCGAGCGGGCGGAGCTGGTCGACACGCTGCGACGCGTGCAGGCCGACTTCGAGAACTACCGCAAGCGCATGCAGCGCGAGCAGGTGGTGCTCGTCGAGCGGGCCAACGAACGTCTGCTCGAGGAGTTGCTCCCGGTGCTCGACTCGTTCGACGGTGCGCTCGCGCACGTCGACGGCGGCGACGTCGACCAGCTGCGCAACGGCGTGCAGGGCATCCACGCCCAGCTCGTCGCGGTGCTGCGGAAGAACGGCCTCGAGCAGATCGACGCGGAAGGGGTCGCCGTTCGACCCCAACGAGCACGAGGCCGTGATGCAGGACGACGGCGACGGCGATCCGCACGTCGGCCAGATCATGCGCACGGGCTACCGGCTCAAGGGTCGCGTCCTGCGCCCCGCCATGGTCAGCGTCACGCCGGAACTAGAAGAGAAGAGCAGTCGGTGGCACCGCAACGCGAGTGGTTCGACAAGGACTACTACGAGGTCCTCGGCGTGTCGAAGGACGCGTCGGCGAAGGACATCACGCGCGCCTACCGCAAGCTCGCGAAGCAGTACCACCCCGACGCCAACCCGGGCGATGCGGCCGCGGAGGAGAAGTTCAAGGAGATCTCCGCGGCCAACGACGTGCTCGGCGACGCCGAGAAGCGCAAGGAGTACGACGAGGTCCGCAAGATGGTCGCGTCGGGCATGGGGCCCAACATGGGCGGCCCGGCGGGTCGGCGGGTTTCCCGGGCGGCGGCTTCCCCGGCGGCGGCAACGTGCGCTTCGAGGACCTCGGCGACCTCGGCGGGATCTTCGGCAACCTCTTCGGTGGCGGCGGCGGTGGCGGTACCCGGCGCGGTCGTCGCGGCGGTGGCGCGGCCGGGCCGCAGCGCGGCCACGACATCGAGACCGAACTGCACCTCGACTTCCTCGAGGCGGTGCACGGCGTCACCACCGCGGTGAACCTCACGTCGGAGGCCACCTGCTCGGTGTGCAACGGCACCGGCGCGAAGCCCGGCACGGTGCCCGACACCTGTGGCACCTGCGCGGGCGCCGGTTCGGTCGCGGTCGACCAGGGCCCGTTCTCGTTCTCGCAGGTGTGCCCCACGTGTGGTGGACGCGGCGTGATCGTCAAGGACCGCTGCAAGCACTGCAAGGGCCGCGGCATCGAGGTGCGGCCGCGCACGGTGAAGGTGCGCATCCCCGCGGGCGTCGACGACGGCCAGCGCATCCGCGTGAAGGGGCGCGGCACGCCCGGCGTCAACGGCGGGCCGGCCGGCGACCTCTACGTGATCGTGCACGTCGCGCCGCACCCGGTCTTCGCGCGCAGCGGCAAGTGGGACCTCACGGTGAAGGTGCCGATCACCTTCCCCGAAGCTGCGCTCGGCGCGCAGGTGAAGGTGCCCACGCTCGACGCGCCGGTCACGGTCAAGGTGCCGCCGGGCACGCAGAGCGGCAAGACCGTGCGGGTGCGCGGCAAGGGCATCCCGCGTGCGTCGGGCGATCCCGGCGCGCTGCTCGTGACCTTCGACGTGATCGTGCCCACCCACCTCGACGACGACCAACGCGCGCTCGTGGAGCAGCTGGGTGGGAAGCTGTCCTCCGACGTGCGCGAACACCTGGGGGTGTAGACGATGGCCGACGCGAACGAGCACCGCATCCGCCGCGCAGCACGCGGCCGACGCGGCTGCCGACCGCGCGCTCTACATCATCTCGGTGGCCGCCGAGCTCGCGGGCGTCCACCCGCAGACGTTGCGCATCTACGAGCGCAAGGGCCTCATCGAGCCGAGCCGCACCCAGGGCCGCAGCCGCCGTTACTCCGACCGCGACATCTCCCAGCTCCGCCACATCCAGGAGCTCACCAACGACGGGGTGGGTCTGGCCGGCGTGCGACGGGTGCTCGAGCTCGAGGCCGAGCTCGAGCGGGCCCAGGCCGAGATCGCCGAGCTGCGCGCCCGGCTGGCCCGCGCCCAGCTCGACCTCCAGGCCGCGGTCGACGACGTGCACCGCTCCTACCGGCGCGACCTCGTGCCGGTGAGCC
>CAWAKX010000016.1:0-120317 GCA_963782705.1 uncultured Actinomycetes bacterium
GGGTGAGGAACTGGCTGTTGGGGTCGGAGTCCCACCCGCCGTTGGCGAGCTGTTGGGAGTCGAGGTAGTCGATGGCGGCGCTCACGGTCGCGCTCGCGCCGTGCGCGGGCGCGACGAGACCACCGGAAATGCTGCTGAAGAGCGCGGCAGCGAGCACGACAATGCCCGCGACCGCACGACGGACGTGCGTCATGGTTGCCTCCACGGCCCCTGGTCCACGAGGGCCTTCTCTGCCACCCCGGAGGGCGGCTCCACTAGGGAGCACCGGTGGCCCGGCGGACGGCGGCAGGTAGCCTGGCTCGCGGAGTACGGCAATCGCCGCAGCACCGCTCACAGTTGCGGGTCAGCGTCGGTCTCTCACCGACTTCCCCCGCCCCGGGGTCACCCCCGGGACCGCTTGCAACACCGGACTCAACATCCGAGTTGCGCACGACCGCTGTCGAGGAAGCACCTTAGAGACGTGACGAGCACCGTGCAAACTCTGCCCGCGGCCCGAGCGTCGACGCGCCCGGCGCCGCTCGCCGCCACCGGCACCTGGCACGCGGGGGTGTGGCTGGTCTGGGCGATCGCCGCCGCCGCGTGCGTGGAGCTCGCCCCCAGCCCCGTGTACGTCGCGCTGGTGATCGGCATCGCCGCGCTCGCGGTGTCGCTGCACGCGCGGCCCGGGCCCTACGCCCGCGCGTTCCCCATCCTCGTCGGCGTCGGCGTGCTCTTCGCCGTGGTGCGCACGCTGCTCACCGCCGCCACCACCCACGCGTCGGCCGACGTGCTCTTCACCACTCCCCACTTCGGGCTCCCGCGTCTGCTCGGCGGGTTCACCGTCGGCGGACCGGTCGCGTTGCCGATCGTGTTGCACTCGCTCGCGGAGGGCTTCGCGATCGTCGGCGTGATGGCGGTGTTCGGCGCGTTCAACGCGGTGGTGTCGCACTCGGAGCTCGCGCAGTCGACGCCGCGCGCGTTCTACGAGCTCGGGCTGGTGGTGGTGGTCGCGCTCGCATTCGTGCCGTCCACGCTCGGCGCCATCCAGGACGTGCGCGACGCCGACCGCGCCCGCACCGGCGGTCGGGTCGTGCGACGCGGCCGGCTGCTGCGCCAGATCGTGCCGGTGCTCGAGCTCGGCCTCGAACGGGCGGTCACGCTCTCGGAGTCGATGGACGCGCGCGGGTTCGCACGCGCGGGCGCGGGGCCGCGCGACCAGGCGGCCGGCTGGTGCGGTGCACTCTCGCTGCTCGCGCTCGGCGGCGCGTTCGTCGCCCTCGTGGGTGAGGCCCACACCACCGCGGTGCTGCTCGGCGTGGGCGGCATCGTCGGCCTCGGCGTCGCGGTCGTCTTCGCGGCGTCGGGCACACGGCGCACCCGGTACCGCCCGCGCCGCATGACGGTGGTCGACTGGGCCGTCGCCGGCGCCGCGCTGCTCGCGCCGGCCGCGATGGCGGTGGTCGCGGTGGTCGGCGACACATCGCTCGTGTGGGCCCCCTCCCCCGTCGCCTGGCCCGCGCTCCACGCCGCGCCGGTGCTCGCACTGCTCCCGCTGCTGGCGCCGGTCGGGCTCCCCGCACGGTTCCGGAGCAGCTCGTGAGCGCGCTCTCGTTCCGCGGCGTGTCGTTCGCCTACCCCGACGCGCCCCGTCCCGCGATCACCGACGTCGACCTCGACGTGGAGCCCGGTGAGCTGCTGCTCGTCGTCGGCGCGTCGGGGTCGGGGAAGAGCACGCTCCTGCGCACCGCCAACGGCCTGGTGCCCCACGCGAGCGGCGGGCGCTTCGGCGGCGACGTCGTGGCCTTCGGGCGGTCGACCCGCACGCACCACCCGCGGGAGCTGGCCGACGTCGTCGGCTTCGTCGCCCAGGACCCCGAGGCGCAGACCGTGGTCGACCACGTGGAGCGCGACCTCGCCTTCGTGCTCGAGAACCTCGGCTACTCGCAGGAGGCCATGCGCCGCCGCGTGGAGGAGACGCTCGACGCGCTCGGGCATCGCCCACCTGCGCGACCGCAACCCCACCACGTTGTCGGGCGGCGAGCGCCAGCGCTGCGCGATCGCCGGCGCGCTGGCCGCCGCGCCCTCGGCGCTGGTGCTCGACGAGCCGACGTCGCAGCTCGACCCGCAGGGCGCCGACGACGTGCTCGCCGCGCTCACCCGCCTCAACGCCGACCTCGGCACCACCGTGGTGCTCGCCGAACACCGCCTCGAGCGCGCCGCACCGCTCGCCGACCGCGCGGTGATCGTCGACGGCGGCTCGGTCGGCACTCCCGCCCGGCCCGCGGAGCTGCTCGCCACGTACGCGGGCGCGCCCACCGTCACCCGGCTCGGCCGCCTGCTCGGCTGGGACCCGCCGCCGCTCACCGTGCGCGACGCCCGCAACCACGCCTTGCGCGCGCCGATCGACCTCCCCGCGCCGGACGACCGCGACGCGGCCACGCCCGGCGACGTCGTGCTCCACGCGCAGGGCCTCGCCGTCACGCTCGGCGGCCACCACGCGCTCCGCGGCGTCGACCTCGATCTGCGCGCCGGCGACGTGATCGCGCTGTTCGGCCGCAACGGCTCGGGCAAGACCACGTTGTTGCGCACCCTCGCCGGGCTGCAGTCGCCGAGCACCGGCACGGTCACGCGTCCCGGCGACGCGCGCTGCGCCTACGTGCCGCAGAATCCCAACACCATGTTGTTCGCGCCCACGGTGCGCCGCGAGCTCGAGGAGACGTTGCGGCTGCTCGGCGCGCGACGCGACCCGACGGTCGGAGCCGTCGACCACTGGCTCGACACGCTGCACCTCCACGATCTCGCCGACCGTCACCCGCGCAGCCTCTCCGGAGGCGAGCGCCAACGTGTGGCCATCGCCGCGGTCGCGGTCGGTGGCGCGCCGGTGCTGCTGCTCGACGAGCCCACCCGGGGCATGGACGCGCCGTCGCGCACCGCACTCGAACACGCGGTGCGCGAGCACGCGGCGCACGGCGGCAGCGTCGTGCTCGCCACCCATGACGTCGAGCTCGCGGCCCGCTGCGCGACCCACGCGGTCGTGCTCGGCGACGGCGAGGTGGTGGCCGACGGCGACGCCCGCACCGTGCTCACCGGCTCGCTCTTCGCGCCGCAGGTGCTCCGCGTGCTGCCGCCGTTCCTCACCGTCGAGGAAGTCGCGCGGGAGCTGCAACGTCGATGACCACCGTGGTCGCCGCACCCACTCCCACCCATGCCGCGTGGCTGCGGCCCGCGCTGGTGTACACGCTCATGGTCGTGGTCGGCGCGGCCGCGTTCCTCTACCCGTTCTGGCTGCCCGCCACCGCGCTCACCGACCAGGCCCACAACGGCGACGCGCCGCTCGTCGCCGCGGTCGTGGGCGCGCTGGTGGTGGTCGCGGTGCTGCTCGAAGTGCGGCGAGGCACCATGAACGGCGCGACCGTCGCCTTGCTCGGCATGCTCGCCGCGTGCGCGGGCCTGCTCCGCCTCGTCGACCTTCCCGGGGGCGGCAGCGGGATCTTCTTCCTCGTCGTGCTCGCCGGCGCCGCCTTCGGTCCCCGCTTCGGACTGCTGCTCGGCCTGTGCTCCATGGCCGTCTCCGCGATCATCACCGGCGGCATCGGGCCGTGGCTGCCGTTCCAGATGCTCGCCCTCGGGTGGATGGGCGGCGGCGCCGGGCTGCTCGGCCGGGTCACCGAGCGCCTCGACCCGCGCCTCGAGGTCGGGGTGCTCGCCGCCTACGGCTGGGTGTGGGGGTTCCTCTACGGCGCGATCCTCAACCTCTGGTTCTGGCCGTTCGAGCGCGGCGGCGCGCTCGACTGGCACCCGGGGCTCGGCCTCGGCGCCACCCTGCACCGCTACTGGCAGTTCTACGTGGCCACGTCGCTCGGCTGGGATGCGGCCGCCGCGCTCACCAACGCGCTGCTCATCCTCGTGACCGGCCTGGTGCTGATGCGCAGCCTGCGCCGTTTCGCACACCGGCTCGAACCCGCCGTCGAGCTGGTGTGATCGCGCCGCACTTCGGGAAGGAGCACGTCATGCCCAGCATCGTCCCCAATCTCTGGTTCGACACCGAGGCCCTCGAGGCCGCCGAGTACTACGTGTCGGTGTTCCCCAACTCGCGCGTCGTGCGCGTGTCGCACTACGGGCCCGACATGCCCGGACCCGAGGGCGGTGTGTTCCTCGTCGACTTCGAGCTCGACGGCACCCGCTTCACCGCGATCAACGGCGGACCCGCGCCGTTCGCGTTCGACGAGTCGATCTCGTTCGTCATCGACACCCCCGACCAGGAGACCCTCGACCACTTCTGGGACGCGCTCACCGCCGACGGCGGCGAGGAGGGTCCGTGCGGCTGGTTGAAGGATCGCTACGGCGTGTCGTGGCAGACGGTCCCGCTCGCCGAGATGGAGGCCATGCAGGCCGATCCCGTGCGGATGAGCAAGGCGATGCAGGCGATCATGCCGATGCGTCGCCTCGACCTCGCCGCCATCCGCGCCGCCGCCGACGCCTGACCACCACTCCGTGTGGAGACGTCAGGGTGACGGGAACAGTTCGGCGAGGAGTTCGCGGAGCGCGGCGCGGCCGGCGTCGGTCGTCACGTCGCCCACGAACACCACGGTGCGGTGACCGTCCGCCTCCAACGCGCGGGCCGTCGTCCCCAGCGCCTCGGCCTCCGACTCGTTCCCGGTGAGCACCACGACGCGGGAATCGGCGGTCACGTGCGCACCACCAACGCGGCCGACACGCCGGCGAAGACCACGCCGAGCACCACCGTCTCCGCCACCGCAGTGGGTTCGTGCACGCTCGCGGTGCCGGTGGCGAGGATCGCGAGCACGAGGAACCAGCCGTTGCGCACCAGCGACAGCGTCGACACCGCGCGGCGCGACGATGCCGCCCCGAAGCAATTGCACGGCCGCCGGTCGTCGCGCGCGATCCGGCGGATCAGCACCACGGTGAAGGCCACGAACACGGCCACTGCGACGTACGCCGGCCACACGGAGTCCACGAAGAGCAGCGCGGCCGCGACCACGAGCTCGACCACCGGCAGCGCGATCGCAACCAGGTACGCGATCCACGCGTAGGCCCCGAGCTCGGCGCCGAACTTCGCACCCGATCGCGGCAGGGCCGCGAGCTTGCCCGCGCCGGAGGCCACCAGCACCAGCGCGACCACCACTCTCGCCGCGATCGCGACGTCGGCGGCGGTCACCGACGGCTCATGCCGCGTCGTCGCCTTCGTCCATGCGCGAGTAGCGGCCCCGGTAGAAGAGCAGTGGCCGCGCGCCCTCGCGGAGGTCGAGGTCGAGGACCCGCCCGACCACGATGGTGTGGTCGCCGCCCGGGTACTGCGCCTCGAGCCGGCAGTCGAGGTAGGCGATCGCCTCGTCGAGCACCGGTGCGCCCGACACGCCCGCGTGCCACGGTGTCTGCGAGAACCGATCGGCGCCGCGCGTCGCGAACAGCTGCGACAACTCCTCGTGACCCTCGCCGAGGATGTTCACCGCGAAGGTGCCCGCGTGCTCGATGCGCGGCCAGGTGCTCGACGAGTTCCCCACGCAGAACAGCACGAGCGGCGGGTCGAGCGACAGCGACGTGAACGAGTTCGCGGCGAGACCGACCGGCTCGCCCTCGTCGGAGGCGGTGATGATGGTGACCCCGGTTGCGAAATGCCCGAGCACCTCGCGGAAGCGGCGGTCGTCGGGGACGATGACTTCGTCGGTCACGGGTCAGCCGAGCGCGTGACGCATGCCGTCGTGGGCGGCGAACACCTCCGGGCCGCCCGTGCGGGCGACGAGGTCGCGAGCGTCGCGCAGGATCGTGTCCATGCGGTCGTCGCCGTGCGACGGGCAGTGGTGGAACAACGCGAGCTCCTTCGCGCCGGCGAGGCGGCCGACGAGGATCGCGTACTCGACGGTGCAGTGGCCCCAGGAGCGCTTCGTCTCGTACTCCTCGCTCGTGTGCTGCGCGTCGTGGATCAGCAGGTCGACGCCGTCACAGAGCTCGAGCACGTCGTCGGGGACGTAGTCGTCGGGGTCGGTGGGCACGGTGCCCGGCCCGTGGTCGGAGAGGTAGGCCACCGACGTGCCCTCGATCTCGACCCGGAAGCCGAGCGCGGGATCGGTGTGGCGCACCCAGCGCGACCGGATCTTGGCGCCCTGGTGGGCGAAGTCCTCGCGGCCGACGGAATCGAAGGCCACCTGGCCCAGGAGCTGCTCCGGGGTGATCGGGAAGTACGGCGGCTGCATCACGCCGCGGAACACGTCGGCGAGGGGGCCTTCGGGCTGGTGCGGCCCGATGATCTGCACCGAACCGCCGCCCGCGGCGAGGGGCGCGAAGAACGGCAGGCCCTGGATGTGGTCCCAGTGGAGATGGCTCAGCAGGACGGTGGCGCGGTAGCCCTCGCGCTGCCCGGTCTGCTCGAGGTGCTCGCCCAGGTTGCGCAGGCCGGTGCCGAGGTCGAAGAGGATCGGCTCGTGGCCCGGAACGGCCACCTCCACACAGGAGGTGTTGCCGCCGTAGCGATCGAACTGGTGGCCGTCGCAGGGGGTGGAGCCCCGGACCCCCCAGAAGTTGACCTGTGCCGTGCCCGACATAGACGTCCCACGTTACCGGTGGGGTCGGGCGCGCCCCGCTGTTCGTGTGACCGACGACCTACGGGCGCGGCCCGGGAGGCCGCCGGATCAGCTCAGGACGCGGCGCTTGAACCCGTTGATCCCCATCCAGGTGAACAGCGCGGAGAACCCGATGAGCGCGGCGTAGACCGCCCAGAGACTCATGTGCGGGACCTCGGTGAGCGCGGCCCGGAACCCTTCGCACAGGTACACGAGCGGGTTGAGCAGCACCAGGATCTGCAGCCAGCGGATCGCCTCCAGCGACTGCCACGTGTAGTACACGCAGCCGAGGAAGGTGAGCGGAATCACGATGATGCCGAACAGCAGCGGCACGGTGCGGGGATCGAACCGGGTGCCGAACGTGAGCCCGAGCGCGCCGCACATGTAACAGGCGAGCGGCGTGATGGTGAGCAGGATCGGCCAGTTCACGTGCAGGTGCACGGGCGTGGCCGGCACCACCGCGGCGATGGGGAACACGATCAGCGCGGAGAACAGGCCGCTCAGCGCGCCCCAGATCGCCTTCTGCACCGCGACCAGCGCGACCGGCATCGGCGCGAGCACGCGGTCCTCGATCTCGCGGGTGTAGCCGAACTCCTGCACCATCGGCAACGACACCGACTGGATGCCCTGCATGAGGATGGTGGTGCCGATCACCCCGGCGACGAGCAGCGTGGAGAAGCCACTGGCGTTCGCGCCGCCCACGCCCTGACCGATCTTCGGGAACACGTAGGTGAACACGAAGACCAGCAGCAGCGGCTGCAGGATCGTGCGGGGGATGAACTCCTTGAGCGTCTTGCGCAGCACGACGAGGTCGCGCAGCAGGAGCGCCCGGAACGCGACGCGGGCCGCCGCGCTCGGTGACCGTTCGGGGACGAGGTGGGACTGTCGAGGGTGGCGCCGACGGCGGTCATTCGCGCAGGTCCTTCCCGGTGAGGTTGATGAAGACGGTCTCGAGGGTGGGCTCGTTCACCGACACGTCGGAGACGTGGTACCCGTGGCGCTCGGCGACGCCGAACACCAGCGGCAGCACGCCGCCCTGTTCGCGCACCTCCACGAGCACGTTCTGGTCGACGCGGGTCGCGTTCTGGGCACCGGGCACCTCGGCCGCGAGCAGGGTGGCCAACGCGTCGAGGTCGCCCTGCGCGGTCACGGTGACGATGGTGTCGGCGCCGGTCGCGCTCTTCAGCTCGGTCGGCGTGCCCAGCGTGAGCAGCTTGCCGTGATCGATGATCGCGAGGCGGTCGCAGAGCTCGTCGGCCTCCTCCATGTAGTGCGTGGTGAGGAGGATGGTCTGCCCGGCCGCGTGCAGCTCGCCGAGGATCTCCCAGAGCGCGAGACGGCTCTGCGGGTCGAGGCCGGCGGTGGGCTCGTCGAGGAACAGCGTGGCCGGCCGGTGCATGATCGCCCGGGCCACCATCAGGCGTTGGGCCATGCCGCCCGAGAGCGCGCCGACCGGTTCCTTCGCCCGCTCCGACAGGCGGAACTGCTCGAGCAGCCGCGTGGCCTCCGACTTCGCGGTGGCCGCGGCCATCCCGAAGAAGCGGCCGTGGAAGTAGAGGTTCTCCCACACGCTGAGCGACCGGTCGAGGGTGTTGCTCTGCGGCACCACCCCGATGACCTGCTTCGCCGCGCTGGGGTGGGCGACGACGTCGATGCCGCCCACGAAGGCTCGGCCGCTGGTGGGGATCACCCGCGTGGTGAGCATCCCCGCGGTGGTGGTCTTGCCGGCGCCGTTGGGCCCCAGCAGACCGAAGATCTCGCCCTCGTAGACCGCGAGGTCGAGGCCGTCGACGGCGCGGATGTGTCCGTTGTAGACCTTGGTGAGCGCCTCGGTGCGCATCACCACGGTGTCAGAGCGCGCGGGCACGGGGGACCTCCTTGTGCGCGTCCTTCGCGGCCGAGGTGTGTTCCTGCTCGGTGAAGTACGAGTGGATACGGGGCAGCGCGCGTTCGAGCACGCTCGCCTCGCGTGACGTGAGGATGCCGCGCAGCTCGGCGTCGAGCTCGAGCACCACCTCGTGCAGCCGGGCGAGACGCCGACGGCCCGCGGCGGTGACCACCACCCGCATCACGCGGCGGTCGTGGGAGTCGGGACGCCGTTCGACCAGCCCCTCCTCGGCGAGCTTGTCGAGGTGACGCACCAGTGTGGGCGGCTCGATGCGCATGAGGTCGGCCAACTCGCGCTGGCTCGCGCCGTCGGCGTTGGCGGCCTCGCGCAGCAGCACCCAGCTCCAGACGCTGGCGCCGTGCTCGCGCAGGCGCCGGTCGAGCGCGTCGTGGGTGGCGCGCTGCGCGAGGTAGAGGTGGCGACCGATGGGCACGGAGCCCGCAGCGACAGATTCCATAGGGCCCTCATTGTTAGCAGACTAACGATTAGGGCTGCAAGAGGTTCCGGATCCGGGCCGCCACGGCGGCCGCGTCGGCATCGTCGGCATACCCCTGCCGGGGCCAGAAGAAGCCGCGCAGGCCGTCCTTGGGACTGCGGGGCACCACGTGCACGTGGAGGTGCGGCACGCTCTGGCTCACCACGTTGTTGGCGGCCACGAACGACCCCGCGGCGCCGGTGGCCTCCTCCACCGCGACGTCGACCTCCTGCACCCGGGCGAAGAACCCGCCGATCGCTTCGGGCGGGAGGTCGCGCAGCGTCACCACGTGGGCGCGCGGCACGACCAGCGTGTGACCGGGGAACAGCGGTCGGCGGTCGAGGAAGGCGACCGCCTCGGGGGTGTCGAGCACCACGTGGGCGGGCTGCTCCCCTGCGACGATGGCGCAGAAGACGCAGCTGGCCATGTGCCCGGTACCCGTCGGTCTCAGCCCTCGGCCGTCGGCTCGTTGGGCGAGGTGTACGGACGCACGCGCGGCTTCGCGGCCTCGCGCGTGGGCACCATCACCTTGCGCCGGAAGTAGCAGACCTCTTCGCCGCGCTGGTTGTAGGCCCGCGTCTCGACGCTCACGATCCCGCGGTCGGGACGGCTCGACGACTCCTTCTTGTCGAGCACCAGCGTCTCCGCGTAGATGGTGTCGCCGTGGAAGGTGGGCATCTTGTGCTGCAACGACTCGATCTCGAGGTTGGCGATGGCCGCGCCGCTGACGTCGGGCACGCTCATCCCCAGCACCAGTGAGTACACGAGGTTCCCGACCACGACGTTCTTGCCGAACTGGGTCTGGGTCTCGGCGTACCACGCGTCGGTGTGCAACGGGTGGTGGTTCATCGTGATCATGCAGAACAGGTGGTCGTCGGCCTCGGTGATCGTCTTGCCCGGCCAGTGCTTGTACACGTCGCCGGGGACGAAGTCCTCGAAGAGACGGCCGAAGGGGCGTTCGTGGATCGTCATGGCGGAAACGTTAGCGACGGGTTTGCCCCGGACTCGCCTCCGCAACCGGCCGGTAGCGTGGCCGCAGATGGACCCCCGAGCCCGCACCCCCCGCTGACGTGCACCCCGCGATCCACGGCTTCGGCCGCGACACCAAGGAACTGAAGGGCAAGCGGGTCGAGCGCGCGCTCCTGCGCCGCGTGCTCGGCCTCACCCGCCCCTACCGCGGCAAGCTCATCGGCTTCGTGGTGGCGGTGATCGGCGCCTCGGTGGTGAGCGCCATCCCCCCGCTGATCCTCCGGGCCCTCCTCGACACCGCGGTCCCCGACAAGGACCGCCAGCTCGTGGGCGTGCTCGCCCTCGCCGCGGTGCTGCTCGCGGTGGTGAACGCCGTGCTGCAGCTCGTGCAGCGCTACTACTCGGCGAAGATCGGCGAGGGCCTGATCTTCGACATGCGCACGAAGCTCTTCGACCACATCCAGCACCAGCCGCTGTCGTTCTTCACCCGCACGCAGACCGGCGCGCTGATGTCGCGCATGAACAACGACGTGGTCGGCGCGCAGCAGGCGGTCACCAACACGCTGGGCACGGTGTTCTCCAACGTGATCGCGGTGGTCGTCACCATCGCGTTCATGCTCGCCCTCGAGTGGCGCCTCACCATCCTCACCCTGATCGTGCTGCCGTTCTTCATCATCCCGGCGAAGCGCATGGGCCCGAAGCTCCAGCGGCTCACGCGCGAGAGCATGCAGCTCAACGCGTCGATGAACAACACCATCGCCGAGCGCTTCAACGTGGGCGGCGCGCTGGTCGTGAAGCTGTTCGGCAAGCAGCGCACCGAGGCGACAACCTTCTCCGACCGGGCCGGGCGGGTGCGCGACATCGGCGTGGAGACCGCGATGTACTCGCGCGTGCTGTTCGCCGCGCTGGGCCTGGTCGCGGCGATCGGCACCGCCATCGTGTACTTCGTGGGCGGGAACCTGGCGATCTCGGGCACCATCGGCGTGGGCACCATCGCCGCGTTCGCGGTGTACGTGAGCCAGATCTACCAGCCCCTCACGCAGCTCGCGAACGCGCGGGTCGACGTGCTCACCGCGCTGGTGTCGTTCGAGCGGGTGTTCGAGGTGCTCGACTTCCCGCCGCTCATCACCGACCGCGCCGACGCGCTCGACCTCGTCGCCACGCACGCGGGCGACACCGCCGGCACCGGGGTCGCGGCGGGCACCGTCACCTTCGACCACGTGTGGTTCCGTCACCCGTCGGCCGCGGTCACGTCGATCCGCTCGCTCGAGGAGGTCAGCGGCGCGACCGACCTCGACGACGACGAGAGCGCGTGGATCCTGCACGACGTCTCGTTCACCGCCGCGCCCGGCGAGCTGGTGGCACTGGTCGGACCGTCGGGTGCGGGCAAGACCACCACCGCGCTGCTCGTCCCCCGCATCTACGACGCCACCACCGGGCGGGTCTGCGTCGACGGCCACGACGTGCGCGACCTCACGCTCGAGTCGCTGCGCGACTCGGTGGGCATGGTGATGCAGGACCCGCACCTCTTCCACGACACCGTGCGGGCCAACCTGCGGTACGCGAACCCCGACGCCACCGACGCCGAACTGGTCGACGCGTGCAGGGCCGCGCGCATCCACGACCTCATCGCCGGGTTCCCCGACGGCTACGACACGCTGGTCGGCGAGCGCGGGTACCGCATGTCGGGCGGCGAGAAGCAGCGCCTGGCCATCGCCCGCATGCTGCTCAAGGACCCGGCGGTGGTGATCCTCGACGAGGCCACGTCGCACCTCGACTCCGAGTCGGAGCTGGCGATCCAGCAGGCGCTGGCCGAGGCGCTCACCGGGCGCACGTCGATCGTGATCGCCCACCGGCTCTCCACCATCGTGGCCGCCGACCGCATCCTCGTGCTGGAGGGCGGGCGGATCGTGGAGCAGGGCCGTCACGAGGAGCTGCTCAACGCCGGCGGTCTCTACACCGACCTCTACCGCACGCAGCTCAGCCACCCGGCCGCCGAGATCGGCTGACCGCGACCGGCGCACCCGGTCGCAGCGCGCCGTCGGGACACGGCCGGGAATCGCTGGCACAATGCAGGACGTGCCCGACACCACCGCCCGCCCGGACCGGCGCCGTCAGGTCGCCGCCCTCGCCGCGATCGCGACCGCGCTCGCCACCGTGGTCGTCGCCGCCGTCACCCTCTGGTCCTCCTGGGACGACCTCGTGCTCTCGCTCGTCTGCCTCGCGGTCGCGGTGGTCGCGGCGTGGTACGTCCTCGCCACGCGCGGCGTCCGCCGCGTGCTCGCGGTGCTCGTCCTGGTGGCCGCGATCGTCGGGGTGATCGTGTTCGTCACCGGCGACCGCGGCCTGCTGCTGCTCCTCGGTGTCGCGGTCCTCGCGTTCGCCACCGCCGGCCTGGCCCGGTTCGCGCTTGCGGGCCGACCGGGCGAGCCTGCGCGACGCCGCCCCGCCCGGGGCCGCGGTGCCGCCGGCCGCCCGTCCCGTGCTCCTCTACAACCCGAAGTCGGGCGGCGGGAAGGCCGACGCCGCGCTCGTCGCCGCCGCCGAGGCCCGGGGCATCCGCGCCGTCGACCTCACCGAAGCCCCCGATCTCGAGCAGCTCGCCCGGGACGTGATCGCGGAGGGCGCCGACGTGGTGGGCGTCGCCGGCGGCGACGGTTCGCAGGCCCTGGTCGCCGGGGTCGTCGCCGAGCACGACGTGGCGTTCGTGTGCATCCCGGCCGGCACCCGCAACCACTTCGCCCTCGACCTCGGCGTCGACCGCGACGACGTGGAGGGCGCACTCGACGCGTTCGCCGCGGCCTTCGAACGGCGCGTCGACCTCGCGACGGTCAACGGCCGGGTGTTCGTGAACAACGTGTCCCTCGGTCTCTACGCGCGCATCGTGCAGTCCGACGACTACCGCGACGACAAGGTGGGCACCGCGGCGCGCATGCTCCCCGACCTGCTCGGCAACGACTACGACCCGTTCGACTTCCAGGTGCACGGCCCGTCGGGGGTCGACGAGGCCCATCCCGACCTCGTGCTCGTGTCGAACAACGTGTACCAACTGTCGGGGATCGGCGGGTTCGGCACCCGGGCCCGGCTCGACGAGGGCGTGCTCGGCGTGATCGTGATCGACGTGCACGACGCGCGCGATCTCGCCGAGCTCGTCGCGTTGGAGTCGGCCGGGCGCGGATCGTCGTTCCGCGGCTGGCACGAGTGGAGCGACCGCACCGTGGTGGTGGAGTCGGGCCAGGCGGTGGAGGCCGGCGTCGACGGCGAGGCGGTGGTGCTCGACGCCCCGGTCCGCTTCGAGTCGCGACCCGGCGTGCTCCGGGTGCGGGTGGCGCCCCACCACCCCGGAGTGTCGCCCGCCGCCGTGGTGGGCACCGTGCGCCGGGGCGGGCCCCGACGCCTGCTGCGGGTGGCCGCGGGCCGCTCCTGACCGGGCCCTCCGAGCGCCCGGGGTTACCATCGCGGCTTCCCGCGCCGCGCGCTTCCGGTCCCCCTTCCCGGATCGACCGGAGCCCGGCCCTCGAGTTCCCGACGACGAGAGCATCCATGCCCGAGTCATCCAGCAGCGGCCGCCGGGCCCGACGCCAAGCCCGGAAGCAGCAGCGACGCAGTCGCGTCCGCACCGTCGTGATGGTCGTCGTCGCGCTCGTCGTCGTGGCCGGGGTCGCGGTCGCGGCCACCGGCGTGGTGTCGTTCGGGGGCGACGACGCGACGCGCGCCGCCGGCACCGTGCGCGTCGCGCCCGGTGACGTCACCCGATCGACCACCACCACCGTCGCCGCGCCGAAGCACGCGTGCCGGGCCACGCTCACCAGCGACGACCCGCTGCGATTGTGGGTCGGCGGCGACTCGCTCGCCGGTTCGCTCGGCCCCGCGCTCGGCGAGATCACCGGCGCCACCGGTGTGGTGCAGCCCTACTTCGACTCCCGGGTGTCGAGCGGGCTCTCCAACCCCGGCTTCTTCGACTGGCCCGACCACGCCAAGTCGGAGCTCGAGCGGCTGAAGCCCGAGATCGTGGTGTTCTTCATCGGCACCAACGACTACACGACGCCCACCGACGGCGACGCGTGGAAGGTCGAGTACGCGAAGCGCGTCGAGGAGATGCTCACCGTGCTCGGCACCGACGGGCGCACCGTCTACTGGGTGGGGGCGCCCATCCTCAAGGACGACAACATGGACGAAGGGGCCGCGGCGGTGAACGCGGTCGCGGCCGGGGTCGTCGCCAAGCACACCAACGCCGAGTACGTCGACGCCCACAAGCTCTTCGCCGACGCCGACGGCAAGTTCGCCCAGAACCTGACCGACGAGACCGGCAAGCTGGTGACGATGCGGGCCGGCGACGGCGTGCACCTCACCGTCGACGGCGGCAAGTACCTGGCCCGGTCGGTGTACACGCTGCTCGACACGCAGTGCCGCATCACCGCGCAGAAGGTCGACGGCCACGACAAGGGCACCATCCAGACCGAGGGCTCCACCCAGGTCGCGCCGGGGTCGAAGACGTCGGGCGGCACGGTGGCCACCACGCCCCCGTACTCCGCCCCGTCCACCACGAGCGCGCCGGTCACCACGCTGCCCACCAGCACCACCGAGGCCCCGGCGAGCACCACCACCGTCCCGACCACCACCATTCCCGCCGCCACGAAGCAGGGCTAGGGCCTCGCCCGCTTCCGACCGGCATCGGGGAGCGTCGTAGGCTCCTGGCCATGACCGACCAGCTCGCCGCCGCCAGCGCGGCGGTCGACGCGGCCGCCGCCGTCGTCACCGCCGCCACCCGCCACCTCGCCGAGAGCGCCACCGTCGACGGACGCATCTCCGTCTCGAAGCTCGACGAGCACCAGGTGCTCGCCTACGACCTCGCCCACGCCGCGAGCGCCGTCGAGGGCTCGAAGGTGATGCTCGACTACGCGACCCAGGGCGAGCTGGAGTCGAAGCTCGCGCGTGCGTACATCGCCGACTCCATCGCCGACCTCGCGACCAAGCTCGTCGGCCGCGAGGCGCTGTGGGGCGTCGCCCCCGGCGCGCTCGACGCGGCCGGTGACTTCGTCGCCGCGCACCGCTCGCCCGAGTTCCTCGAGGAGATCGCGGCCACGCTCGAGACCGCGGGCACCGGCCCCCGTCACCTCCCCGACGACTTCGAGCTCGCGGCCGAGACGTTCCACAAGTTCGCGGAGCAGGAGATCCGGCCCGTCGCCGAGCACGTGCACCGCACCAACGGCGACGTGCCCGAGGCGATCATCAGCGGCCTCGCCGAGATCGGCGGCTTCGGCCTGTCGGTGCCCGAGGAGTACGAGGGGTTCGCGAGCGGCGGCGAGGCCGACTACCTCGGCATGGTCGTCGCCACCGAGGAGCTCTCGTGGGGCTCGCTCGGCATCGGCGGCTCGCTCATCACCCGGCCCGAGATCCTCACGCGCGCGCTGGTCACCGGCGGCACCGAGGAGCAGAAGCAGCGCTGGCTGCCGAGCATCGCGGCGGGTGAGCTCATGGTCGGCGTGATGGTCACCGAGCCCGACTACGGCTCCGACGTCGCGGGCATCGGCGTGAGCGCCACCGCGGTCGACGGCGGGTACCGCATCAACGGCGTGAAGACGTGGGCCACGTTCGCGGGCCGCGCCAACCTGCTCATGCTGCTCGCCCGCACCAACCCCGACAAGTCGCTCACCCACCGCGGCCTCTCGCTGTTCGTGGTGGAGAAGGACCCGACCGACGGGCACGCGTTCGCGCTGGACCAGCCCGAGGGCGGCACCATCGAGGGCCGCGCCATCGACACCATCGGCTACCGCGGCATGCACAGCTACGAGGTGTCGTTCTCCGACTGGTTCGTGCCCGCCGCGAACCTCGTCGGCGGCGAAGCCGGGCTCGGCAAGGGCTTCTACCTCCAGATGGAGGGCTTCGAGAACGGCCGCCTGCAGACCGCGGCGCGCGCCGTCGGGCTCATGCAGGCCGCGTTCGACGCCGGCCTCGAGTACGCGCAGAACCGCAACGTGTTCGGCAAGCCGGTGTTCGACTACCAGCTCACGCGGATGAAGCTGGCCCGCATGGCCGCGCTGATCCAGGCCGGCCGGCAGTTCTCCTACGACGTCGCCCGGCGCATGGGCCGCGGCGAGGGCACGTTGGCCGCGTCGATGGTGAAGGCCTACGTGTGCCGCACCGCCGAGTGGGTCACCCGCGAGGCGATGCAGATCCACGGCGGCATGGGCTACGCCGAGGAGTTCGCGGTGTCGCGCTACTTCGTCGACGCCCGGGTGCTCAGCATCTTCGAGGGCGCCGACGAGACGCTCTGCCTGCGCGTGATCGCGCGCAAGCTGGCCGAGGACGCGCTCACGTCCTGAGTCGTCACGTCTGGTCGGCTGAGGCGCGTCACCACCAGGGCTTCGCATCGCTGCGCCGCCGGGAAGGTGGGCGGGCCCGCCAGCCTCGTGGTCACACCTGGCGCGTCGTCGCGGCGAGGCCGGCTCAGGCGCGGATCCGAACGTGCGCCCGGTCCAGCCGACGGCCGACGGCGCGTCGCGGTCGGCGGCGAACACCGGAGCGTTCAACCCTGCAGGTTCAGGACGCGCTGCGGGTCATCCCGGCGCGGCTGCCGCGGCTGACGAACTTGTTCGCCATCTTGCGGCTCGCCTCGTCGATCATCTCGTCGCCGAACATCACCGCACCGCGGCGGTCGCCCTCGGTGGTGGCCTTCTCGTAGGCGTCGAGGATGTCGAACGCACGGTCGAACTGCTCCTGGGTGGGCGTGAACACCTCGTTGATCACCGCGACCTGGTCGGGGTGCAGCGCCCACTTGCCGTCGTAGCCGAGGATGCGGGTGCGCATCGCGTAGTCGCGCAGCGCGTCGACGTCCTTGATCTTGAGGTAGGGGCCGTCGATCACCTGCAGGCCCGCGGCGCGCCCGGCCATGAGGATCTTGGCGAACACGTAGTGGAAGTGGTCACCGGGGTACTCGGGAACCTGCACGCCACCGGTGAGCACCGGCATCTCGGCCGAGGCCGCGAAGTCGGCGGGACCGAACACGATGGTCTCCATGCGGGACGAGGCCTTGCAGATCTCCTCCACGTTGATGAGGCCCTGCGCGGTCTCGATCTGCGCCTCGATGCCGATCCGGCCCTGGCGGCCCGTGACCTGCTCGATCTGGGTGAGCAGCAGGTCGAGGGCGACGATGTCGCTGGCCTTCTGGACCTTCGGCAGCATGATCTCGTCGAGCCGCTCGCCCGCGCCCTCGACGACGGTGATCACGTCGCGGTACGTGTACTTGGTGTCCCACGCGTTCACGCGCACGCACAGGACGGTGTCGCCCCACTCGAGCTCGTTGATGGCGCGCACCACGTTGTCGCGGGCGCCTTCCTTCTCGAGCGGCGCGACGGAGTCCTCGAGGTCGAGGAACACCATGTCGGCGCCGAGGCCGGGAGCCTTGCCGAGCATCTTCTCGCTGGAGCCGGGCACGGCGAGGCAGGTGCGGCGCGGGAGGGAGCGACTGCGTTCGGTCATGGACGGGAGGGTAACCCAGCGGAGCGGGGCTCCGGAAACCGTGCCCCGCCGCCCCCGATCGCGTGCGGGCGTAGCCTCGGGGGATGGCCGGTCCCGCGCTCGACGAGCTCGCCTCCGGCGTGCTCGCGTGGGTGGCGCCCGCCGGCCGGGCCGGGGTCGCCAACGCCGGCGTGATCGTCGACGACGACGGCCTCACCGTGGTCGACACCTTGATGGTGCGCTCCCAGTGGGAGCCGTTCGCGGCCGCGGTCGCGGGGCTCGGGCTCCCGGTGCGCCGGGTGGTGCTGACGTGCGGACACGTCGACCACGCGGGCGGCACCCGGGCCTTCCCGGCGTCGGCGGTGTTCGGGTCGCGCCACACCAGCGACGCGCTCGACCTGGCCATGCCGATCGACGCGTACCGCAACTTCTGGCCCGAGTTCGCGGCCGAGTTCGACGTGCTCGCCGAGGTCGGCACGCGCCCGGTGACCCATCTCGTCGACGGCGCCGCGCAGCTCACCCCGCGCGTGGAGGTGCTCCCGGCGAGCGGGTACACGCCCGGCGACGTGCTGGTGCTGGTGGCCGACGCCGAGGTGTGCTTCACCGGCGGGCTCGGATCGTTCGGCGCGCGCCCGCTCGGGTGGGAGTCGAACCTGGAGGAGTGGATCGCCACCCTCGACGTGGTGGTCGAGCTCGCCGACGTGCTCGTCCCCGGCCACGGAACGGTCGGTGGCGAACCCGAGGTCCGCGCGCTCCAGGGCTATCTCCGCGCCTGTGCCGACGCACGCGGCGACGTGGGCGCGCTGGCCGACGGCCCGTGGCGCGACTGGCCCGACCGCCGCTGCGACGCGATCAACGTGGAACGCGCCGCCCTGGTGGCCGCCGGCCGCGACGAGCTGCCGCCCACCATGCTCCGCATCCTCACCTCTCCCCCGAGCGTCCTCCCCCATCGACCAAGTGACACAAACGGCACGTGCCCGGACGTGCACGAGTGACACATGCTCGGAAGGAGAGGGCCGGGGTCAGGGGCAGGTGTTGCAGCCGAAGTTGGCGCGGCGGGCGATCTCGGCGCCGGCGGCGTCGAACACCACGAGCGGCGACGTGCCGTCGAGGCCGGGGACCCACGCGGCGAAGTACCGGTGTGCACCGTCGGGGGTGAGCGGTCCGATGGTCGCGGTCACGGCGCGCGCGCCCAGGCGGCTCGAACCGGGCGACGGCCGCGCCCGCGGGCACGATCCCCGCGAACAACATCCCGTCGTGGCCGAGGATGGTGCCCGACGACGCGACGTCGGGCAGACCGGTGTCGGGCAGACCGGTGCCGCCGCCACCCTGGGTCCCGTCGGCGGTGAGCAGCATGTTCCACGCGCTCGGCTGCGCGGCGCCGCGGTCCCAGCCCACCGCCCAGCGCGTGCCGTCGGACGCGCCGTCGAGCACCGCGCCGGTGGCCCGGTCGACCTGCGGGAAGAACGCGGCGACGGGGAGCTCGGCGACGCGCGACCGGAACGCCTCCCAGCCCGCGTCGTCAGTGCGGGTCGTCGCGCGCGCGAGTGCGCGCAGCACCGCGGGGTCGACCGCGCCCTGTGCCACCACCGTGCGACCGTCGCGCTGCACCACCACCGCGCGGGTGCGCGCGTCGGAGGCACTCCCCCGGCGGCCGGCCTGGTCGGCCCAGAACTGCACGAACGCGCGCTCGGCCCGGTCGGCGGTGAACACGTCGAGGGTGACGCGTTGCCCGCCGGTGGCGTCGACCAGCACGATCTGCTCGGCGGGGTAGGTGGTGTCGGGTCCGATGCCGGCGTCGGCCACCACCTTCGTGAGGCCGTCGGGCACGCCGTCGCCCCCGACGGTGGGCGGGCCCGACGCCGGGAAGCGGGCAGCCTTCGCGGCGGCGACCACCGCGTCGTCGTCGAGCCCGCGGGCCGCGACCACCCGCACGTCGGCGCCCCCGGGCGCGAGCCAGGTGACCCAGGTGACGTCGCCGTTGCGGGCCAGGCGTCCCGACGGCAGGCCGCTCACCGCGCGCGGCGACGGGTCGCGCAGTCCGGAGAACCCGTCACGCGCCATCGAGCCGATCGCGAGCGCGGGGCCCGAGCCGGGCGCGCCGTCACGGGCGTAGAAGGTGAACCCGCCCGTGGCCTGCTCGCCCGCCGCGGGCGCGGTCGCGCCCCACACGTACCAACCGGCCGGCACCGTGGTCGGCGCGTACCGGGTGCTTCCCGCCTCCACCGCTCCTGCCGGCGGTGGCGGGAGCGAGGCGACGAGGAGCGCCGCGCACGACAGCACCACGACCAGAGCACGGCCGCCACCGGGAACGGCAGGGAGGGGTGCCCGGACGCATCGCCGCAGGGTACGACGGGCGCGCCGACACGCGCGCGCGGCGAACTAGCGGACGTGTTCGCGCAGGAAGTCGAGCGTGCGGTCCCACGCGAGCGCGGTGGCGTCGGGCGCGTACACCTCGGGACGGTGGTGGTTCGCGAACGCGTGCTCGGTGCCCTCGTAGAGGAACACCTCGAAGCGCTTGTCGTGCTCGGTGAGCGTGGCCTCGAGCGCGGCGACCGCGGGCGGCCCGGCGAAGTCGTCGACCTCGGCGTAGTGACCCTGCACCGCGGCTTCGAGCACCGAGTAGTCGGGCTGCGCGGCCTCCCACGGGATCACGCCGTAGTACGGCACCACCGCCGCCACCTCGGTGGGCGCCAGCGTGGCCAGCCAGAGCGCGAGGCCACCACCCATGCAGAAGCCGACCACGCCGACCCCGTCGGAGGTGACCGCCTCGTGGTGCGCGAGGTAGTGGACCGCGCCGACCATGTCCTTGGCCGCCCGCTCGATGTTGAGCGACATCATGAGCTTGGCCGCCTCGTCGGGCTCCTTGGTCTCCACGCCGCGGTAGATGTCGGGCGCGAGGGCGACGAAGCCCTCGGCGGCGAAGCGGTCGCAGACTTCCTTGATCTGGTCGTTGAGGCCCCACCACTCCTGGAGCACGACCACGCCACGGCCCGCGCCGGCGTCGGGGAGCGCCAGGTACCCCTGACCCTCGGTGCCGTTGCTCGGGAACTTCACCAGCTCGCCCATTTGACTCGCTCCCTCTCTGCGACCCGGGGACCCGGTCCGCGGCCGTTCGCTCGCTGGCGAACGCCCTGCGGGCGCCGCTACGGGGTTCGGGAAAGGCTACGCGCTACCGTCGGGGCGTTCCAGGAGGTCCGACGTGGCGAAGTCTCCCGACCCGAACATCAAGCTGACGAGCAGCAAGGGCGTCACCCGCACGCTCGACGACTGGGCGACCATCTTCCAGCTCTGCCTGGTCGTGCTGCCGCCGCGGCCCGAGGCCGGCATGTTCGTGCCGATCGCCCGGCGCATCTCCAACGTGCTCGGCGACTCCGACTGCCGCATCGTCTACTGCGTGCTCGGCGACGAGTTCATCGCCCGCGGCGTGCTCGGCGACGCCGAACGTGAGGCGATCGTGCTCACCGACCCCGACGGCAGCTTCGTGAACAGCCTCGGCCTCACCCACCTCCCCGCGCTGGTCCACCTGCGCCAGGACACGACCCTCGTCGACGTGGCCGAGGGTTGGGACGCCGCCGCCTGGCAGCGCGTCGTCGACGGCGTCGCCAAGGCCCAGCAGTGGAGCAGCCCCACCGTCGCCGGTCGCCGGCGACCCGCCGACCACCCCGGGCTGGCCCGTCGCCTGAGCCCGCGATCCGGTTCGGGTTCCCGGTTCCGCGGCCGCCGGGAAGTCTCAACTCCCGATCAACGCACCTGCGGCGGAATGCCGCCGATCGGGTCCCGGGAACCCCCAGGATCACTGCGATACCCTCACAATTCGGGCAGCCGCGGGGTGTGCGAGAGTGCGGTATCGGGGGCCGCGCGGCGGCCACGGTGCTGGCGACCCCCCTCCAGGTTCGCTAGGGTTTCCCCCAATGTCCGTACGGCGAACCCGTACGGACGTGTTGTTGTCAGCCCCAGCCTGTTGTGCACACAGACCGTGTTCAGCAAGGACCGAGACGGCGTCGCCGGAGGAGTCCCCACATGAACCGCCGATCGGTGAAGCTCGTCCCCCTGATCCTCGCCATGCTGACGATCGGGGTGATCTTCACCCCTGCCGCTTCCCAGGCGGCGCCGATCGACGACCTCCAGGCCCAGGCCAACCAGCTCGAGCAGCAGATCAACCAGAACGCCGAGAAGCTGAGCGCGCTCAACGAGCAGATCAACACCGCGCAGGGCAAGCTCGACCAGGCCGTCGCCGACATCCAGCACGCCAACGACCTGGTCGCCGCCGCGCAGGCCAAGACGCGTGAGCTGCGTGCCGAGGTCGCCCGTCGCGCCGCCGCGGTCTACACGCAGAGCGGCAGCACGGGCGGCATCGAGAACCTCGACGCCGCGAACGCGCAGGACCTCTCCACCAAGTCGAAGTACAGCTCTCTCGCCGCGCAGCGCGACGACCAGATCCTCAACGATCTCGTGAAGGCGAAGGAGCAGGTCACGATCCGCAAGGCCGAGGCCGAGGACGCGCGACAGGCCGCGCAGCAGCAGCGCGACGCGATCCAGTCGCAGAAGAACGAGCTCGACGCCGGCCAGGCGAAGCTCGAGGCGCTGCAGGGTCAGGTGAAGGGTCAGATCGCCGACCTCGTGGCGAAGGCCGAGGCCGAGCGCCAGGCCCGGGAGGCCGCGGCGGCCGCCGCCCGCTACCAGCTCGCGGCGCCCCTTCCCGGCAACCAGGGTCCCCGGCCCACGCCGCCGTCGGTGAGCGGCAACGTCGGCACGGTGCTCAACTACGCGTACGCCCAGCTCGGCAAGCCCTACTGCTACGCCGGCTCCGGTCCCGACTGCTTCGACTGCTCGGGCCTCACGATGATGGCGTGGGGCAAGGTGGGCGTCTCGATGCCGCACGGCTCCTACGCCCAGCAGGCGATGTTCCCCGCGGTGTCGATGGACCAGCTCCAGCCCGGTGACCTCGTGTTCTGGGACGGCCACGTCGGCATCTACGTGGGGGGCGGAGCAGTGCTCCATGCGCCGCACACCGGCACCGCGGTGCAGATCACGCAGATCTGGCCCGGGGTCATCGGCGCCGCCCGCCCGGGTTGATCCGACTCACCGCGCTCTCCCACGGCGCGCGTTGCGCCTGCAAGCTCTCCGCGGCAACTCGCCGGACGTTCGGGACGTCACCCCAGCTGCACGGGAGGCGCGTTGCGCAGCACTTCGGGGTAGGGCGTGTTCACGCGGTGGAAGTCGAAGACGTCGGGCCAGTCGTTCCCGGCGTGGAACGCCTCGTCGGCCTTGATGTTGCTGCACGACGTCGGCGGGCTGCCAGCCCTCCATGAGGTTCTTCCCCGGGAAGTCGTACACGGGGATGTCGAGCTCGACGATCAGCTGCAGGCTGTAGGCGATGCGCCCGGTGAGCACCGACGGGTCGCCGGTGATGAGCGCGAAGCCCGCCTCCACCATCGTCTCGGCCGGCTCCCAGATCTCCTTCACCGGCACGTGCGCCGAGTTCACCGCACGACCGCCCGCCACCTGGGGGGTGAGCGCGTTCACCGCGATCACCCCGTAGTTCTCGGCCGCCGCCGAGACCGTGACCCGGTTGATGGCCGCCTTGGTCGCGCCGTACATCGAGCTGCCGTCACGCGCCTTGAACGCGAACGGAGGCCCCGGAGGGAGCTCGCCGCTGAAGCTGGTGAAGTTGAGGATCCAACCCCGACCTCGCTCGCGCATGCCGGGGATCACCTGCGCCATCGTCATCCAGTACGCCCAGATGTTCAGCTCGGCAGCCGCACCGCAGCTCGGGCAAGGTCCACTCGTGCACCTGCTTGAGGTCGTGGAACACGGGCTCGTTGACGAGGATGTCGAGCGGCCCGAACGCCTCCTCGGTGCGCGCCACCAGGGTCTCGCGCCCGCCGTCGGGCAGGCCGAGGTCGCACGGCATCACCAGCACCTCGCCGCCGAGCTCCTCCATCGCCTGGCGGGTGCGCTCGAGGCCCTCCTCGGACCGGGCCGTGATGCCGACCTTCGCGCCCTCCGCCGCCAGGCGGATCGCCAGGCCGGTGCCACTCCCGCCCTGGCTGGCCCCGGTGACCAGCGCGACCATGCCTTCACAACGACCAGCCATTGCTTCCCCCTCGGACTCCGCAGCTGAACTTCTGCGGCGGAACCTATGGCTTCGCCGCCGACCCGGGCAATCACGCGCCCAACTGCCGGAGACGACTGGTGACCATGGCCTCTGGGGAGCAGCGGATCGGTCGGCGACGCTGGGCCTGAGAACGAAGAACCCGAACGGGAGGTGCCCGATGACGATGCTCGTGACCTACGGCTCGAAGCGCGGCGGCACCGAGGGTCTCGCCGGGATGGTGGCGGACGCGTTGCGGCACGAGGGCTTCGCCGCCGAGGTGGTGCCGGCCGCCGACGTTCGCAGCGTCGACGGCTTCGACGGCGTCGATCGTGGGCGGCGCGCTCTACGCCAACCGCTGGCACAAGGACGCCCGCCGCTTCGTGCGACGCCACACCAAGGAGCTGCGCGGTCGGCCCGTCTACTTCTTCTCGAGCGGCCCGCTCGACGACTCGGCGGCGACCAAGGTGATCCCACCCGTCAAGGGCGTCCGGAAGCTCATGGACCGCGTCGACGCCCGCGACCACGCGACGTTCGGTGGTCGCCTGGCTCCCGACGCCCAGGGCTTCCCCGCCAGCGCGATGGCCAAGACGAGCGCGGGCGACTGGCGCGACGCCGATCACGTCGGTCGCTGGATCGCATCGGTCGCCGCCGACCTCCGCGTCAGCGTGAGCTGATCTTCCGGGCTACGGCAGGACGATGGGGAGACTGCTGTAGCCGCGGTTGTCGGTGTGGTACATGAAGCGCGCGTTGTCGAGGTCGACGTCCCACTCGGGGAAGCGCTTCACCACTTCTTCGAGCACCACACGACCTTCGAGCCGGGCCAACGCCTGCCCGAGGCAGTAGTGGGCGCCGAAGCCGAAGTACATGTGCATGCCCGGCTCGCGCGTCACGTCGAAGCGATCGGGGTCGGGGTAGACGCGGTCGTCGCGCCCGGCCGACGGCGTGAGCGTCACCATCATGCTGTTCGCCGGCACGACCTGGCCCTGGAACTCGTAGTCGGCGACGCTGTAGCGGCAGTTGGTGAGCGTGTTCGGCTCGCAGCGCAGCACTTCCTCGATCGCCGGCCGTGACAGCGACAGGTCCTCGACCACCTTGCGTCGCTCGTCGGGGTTCTCGGCGAGGAGCTTCCCGGTCCAGCCGATGAGGATGCGCGTCGTCTCGTTGCCGGCCGCGGCGACGATGTTCACGTAGCAGAGCAGCTCGTCGCGGCTGAGCTTGCGGGTGACGCCGTTCTCGTCCTCGAACTCGGCGTGCAACAACTTGCTCATGATGTCGTCGGTGGGATGCTCGACCCGCCAATCGATGAACTCGGCGAAGATGCCACCATCGAGGCCGGCATTCTCGTTGTCCATCTCGGCGGAATCGAACTCTTCACGCTGGTACGCGAAGTGGTCGCGGATGCGCACCTGCTCCTCCTCGGGAATCCCGAGCAGCATGCTGATGACCTGCATCGGCACGATCGACCCGAGGTCGCGCACGAAGTCGAAGCCGTCGCTCCCCACCAGGGGGTCGAGGAGGTCGGCGCAGAGCTGACGGATCTTCGGCTCGAGCTCGGCGACGCGCCGCGGGGTGAACATCCGGGAGAGCAGCGCGCGGTGGATGCCGTGCACCGGGGGCTCGTCGAAGATCAGCGTGCCCGCGGGGATCTCGAAGTTCGACTTCAGCAGACCGAGCGTGACGCCCTTGCGCGAGATGAACACGTCGCGCGTGAGGAGCACCTTCTCGATGTCCTCGAAACGGCTCACCGCGTAGAAGTCGTGTTCGGGGTTGTAGTAGAGCGGCGCCTCTTCGCGCAGCCGCCGGAACAGCGGGTGCGGGTTCAGCATGATCTCGTGGTCGTAGGGGTCGAAGACCAGGTCGCTGTCGGTTGCCGTCGTCGTCATCGTGTGCCTTCCCCATTCCCCGTCGATCCGAGCCGTCGCCGAGGTTCGCGTCCGGGACGGAATGTAGCCCGGGCCCGCCGCAGGACGCACGGCGGCGCACGCGGCGGCAGCAGCGATGCTCGCCGTACACTGCGCCGGAACGCCCAGCGGGGTTTCGCAGTCGAG
This sequence comes from uncultured Actinomycetes bacterium, assembly GCA_963782705.1. Classification (GTDB taxonomy): domain Bacteria; phylum Actinomycetota; class Acidimicrobiia; order IMCC26256; family DASPTH01; genus CAVRGQ01. Next base: position 25,502 of record CAWAKX010000016.1, read on the forward strand.
TCGAAACGGACGGAGAGGTTCGGACACGATGGACATCGGAGCGATCCAGGTGTTGCCGGTGCTCGACGGGTCGGCGCGCTTCGACGCCGCCAAGATGTTCGCCAACCTGTCGCCCCTCCCCGGCCTGGGGACCCGAGCGAAGAGGACTGGCTGCCCCACCGGGACCTCCTCGACGACGACGGCCGGCTCGAGCTGGCGTTCGGCGCCTACGTCGTGCGCAGCGGCGAGCGCATCATGCTCGTCGACGCGGGGATGGGCCCCCGACCGCAGATGCCCGGATCGGGGGGCGGGTTGCTCGACAGCCTCGCCGAGTACGGCATCGCCGCGGGTGACGTCACCGACGTGGTGTACACCCACCTGCACGGCGATCACATCGGATGGGCGAGCGACGAGGGCGAGGTCATCTTCGTCAACGCGGTGCACCGGTGCCACCGCCTCGACTGGGAGCACTTCATCGGCACCGACGAGACGGCCACCGCGAAGCTGACGCCGGTCGAGCCGCTGCTCGAGCTCTTCGATGCCGACGTGACCCTCGCACCGGGTGTCGACGTTCGCCTCGCGCCGGGTCACACTCCCGGAAGCGTCCTCGTGGTGCTGTCGTCGGGCGCGGACCGGGCGCTCCTGGTCGGCGACGTGGTGCACTGCCCCGTCGAACTCGTCGACGACGAGTGGGGCGCGCTGGCCGACGTCGATCCCGTGTTGGCACGCGAGACGCGCATCGCGCTCGCACGCGAGCTCGAGGGGAGCGACGTGCCCGTCGGCGCGGCGCACTTCCCCGGCCTCGCGTTCGGCCGACTCCTCGCCGGCGAGGGTCGCCGCATGTGGTCGGTGGGCTGACCCGAAGCGCGATCGTGGTCGCGTCGCTGCGGTCCTCCGTCAGTACTCGCCCTTGATGACGAAGTACGAGCCGCGGATCGTGCCGGCCAACTTCGACTTCTGCCTCGCGAACTTGAAGCGGGTCGCGAGCTCCTCCGGCACTTCCATGCCGTCGGACAGCTTGAAGCCGACAGCACGGCGCTTCGGATCGTCGAGCGGGTACATCACGTTGATCGACAGGCCGCTCTCGTAGAACACGTAGGTCCAGCGGGTGCCGCCCACTTCGAACTGCGTCGCCTCGAGTGGAGTGGACGCGATCACGATGTCGCGTTCCTGCTCGAGGATCTCGTGGACGTGGTCGACGAGGCGCTTGGCCTTCTTCGCGGGTTCCACCGTGAACTCGTAGTCGAACTTGTTCTTGAAGTAGCGAGCCTCGTGGGCCCGCAACCCGGCCAGCGCATCCGCGACGGGAGACGATTCGAGTCCGGCCGTCGAGACGTTGGTGAAGTCGACCGCGGTCGCCATGGGGTTTCTCCTCCGGGAGTTGGTCAGCGCAGCTTCGTGACGAAGCTCACGGTACGCGGCACACAGTCGTCGCGCTTCTCCGATCCTGCTCTGATCGTCCGCCGCGGCGCCGCCCGCCGGAGTCCGTCAGGGGATGACGAGCATGCCGAGCTCGGCTTCGAGCTGCGGGCGGGGCTTGGCGCCGAGTGCGGCGCGCTCGAGCCGGCCGTTGCGGAACAGGCCGATGAGCGGGATGCTCTGCACCTCGTACCGCTCCGCGAGCACCGGCTCCTCGTCGATGTTGACCTTCACGACCTTGTAGGAGCCCTCGCGCATCGTGGCGATCTGCTCCACGATCGGGCTCACCTGGCGGCACGGGCCGCACCACGGCGCCCAGAAGTCGACGATGACGGGAAGCTCGGAGGCGAGCACCTCGGTGTCGAACGTCGCGGTGGTGACCGCCTTCACCGGTCCTTCCGGCGGCGGCTCGGGCAGCGCCGCCGCGGGCTTCTCCCCCGCGCGCAACGCGTCGAGCCAGGCCTTGCCCTGCTGGATGCTCTCGAGGCTCACCTCGTGGCCCATCGGGTACTCGCCGTAGACCACGGGGACGCCCCCGTCGGTGAGGAACTTCGCCAGCGCACGGGTGCCGGCGACCTGCACCATCGGGTCGTCGGTGCCGTGCTGCAGCAGCACCGGCACGTCGCGTATCGCGGCGACGTCGATGATGGCGGGATCGAAGGAGACCGACGGGCTCATCGCCAGCACCCCGGCGGGACGGGGCTTGTCGGACGGGCCCAGCCCGACCGCGAGCGCGATGCCTCCGCCCTGGGAGAACCCGCCGATGACCGCGTCGGACGCGGGCGAGGCCGCGCGCCTCGCACTCGGCGTCGACGAGCGCGTCGACCGCGGCGATGGAGTCGGCGAGCGTCGTGGCGGACGCCTCCGGGTCGCTCCAGTCGACCCAGGCGAAGCCCGGCGGCGTGGCGAGCGGCCCGCGCGGCAGCACGGTGGTGAAGCGGCCCTCGGGGTCGAGGTACGGCAGCAGGCCGCCGAGGTCGCGTTCGTCGGAGCCGTACCCGTGCAGCAGCACCAGCAACCGCTCGGCGTTGCTCCCGGTGACGACGTTGGTCACGAGCTCCATCGCTGTCCCTTCAATGGCCGCGCCGCAGCCATTCCTCGACGTCGGGGGCCTCGGCGCCGATCGTGGTGGAGTCGCCGTGGCCGGTGTGCACGATCGTCTCCGGCGGCAGCGTGAGCAGCCGGGCCCGGATCGACTCGACGATGGTCGGGAAGTCGCTGTGGCTGCGGCCGGTCGCGCCGGGACCGCCGCAGAACAGCGTGTCGCCGCTGAACACGTGACCGCCCGAGCCGAGCACGAAGCAGCACCCGCCGGGCGAGTGACCGGGCGTGTGCAGCACGCCGAGCTCGTCGCCGTCGACGCGCAGCACGTCGCCGTCGGCCAGCGGTCCGTCGGGATCGCGGTCGGAGTACACGTCGCGCCAGAACATCAGGTCGTCGGGATGCAGCAGGATCGGCGCGTCGACCAGCGCCTGCAGCTCGGCCGCGGCGTTGATGTGGTCGTTGTGACCGTGCGTGCACACGATCGCGGTGACGCGCCGTCCGTTCACCGCGGCGGCGATCGGCGCGGCCTCGTGCGCGGCGTCGAACACGATCACCTCGCGGTCGTCGCCCACCAGCCACACGTTGTTCTGCACGTCCCACTCACCGCCGTCGAGGCGGAACACACCTTCGGTGGTGACGAGCTCGATCACAAGACCACCACGCTGCGGAGCACCTCGCCGCGCTCCATCTTGTGGAACGCCTCCTCGACACCTTCGAGGCCGATGCGCTCGCTCACGAACTTCTCCAACGGCAGCCGACCCTGGAGGTGCAGGTCGACGAGCAGCGGGAAGTCGCGCGACGGGAGGCAGTCGCCGTACCACGACGGCTTGAGCGCGCCGCCCCGCCCGAAGAACTCGATCATCGGGATCGCGGGGAACTGCATGTCGGGAGTGGGCACGCCCACCTGCACGACGGTGCCGGCGAGGTCGCGGGCGAAGAACGCCTGCTCCAACACCTTGGGGTTGCCGACCGCCTCGATGCACACGTCGGCGCCGAAGCCGCCGGTCGCGGCGCGCACCGCCTCGACCGCGTCTTCCTTGCCTGCGTTCACGGTGTGGGTGGCGCCGAACTCCTTCGCCCACCCGAGCTTGTTGTCGTCGAGGTCGACGGCGACGATCACGGTCGCGCCCGCGAGCTTGGCGCCGGCGATCGCGGCGTCGCCCACGCCACCGCAGCCGAACACCGCGACGGTGTCGCCGCGCTGCACGTTGCCGGTCAGCATCGCCGCGCCGAGGCCGGCCATCACGCCGCAGCCGAGCAGGCCGGCGACCGCGGGGTCGGCGGCGTCGGACACCGGCGTGCACTGGCCCGCGGCCACGAGCGTCTTCTCGGCGAACGCGCCGATGCCGAGCGCGGGCGACAGCACCGTGCCGTCGGTGAGGGTCATCTTCTGCGTGGCGTTGTGGGTGGCGAAGCAGTACTGCGGCTTGCCCTTCCGGCACGCCCGGCACTCGCCGCACACCGCCCGCCAGTTGAGGACGACGAAGTCGCCGGGGGCGACGTCGGTGACGCCCTCCCCCACCGCGGCCACCCGGCCCGCGGCCTCGTGGCCGAGCAGGAACGGGAAGTCGTCGTTGATGCCACCCTCCCGGTAGTGGAGGTCGGTGTGGCACACGCCGCACGCGGCGACGTCGACCAGCGCCTCCCCGGGCCCGGGATCGGGCACCACGACCGTCTCGATACCGACCGGCTCGCCCTTGCCGCGCGCCACCACGCCTCGCACTTCGTGAGTCATGGCGCCAGTCTGCCAAACGAGGCCGAGTCCGCGACTGGTCAGAACAAGTAGTTGATCTCGGCGAGCACGCGGCGGCCGAGCCCCTCGTCGCCGTCGAGGACGACCGTGCCCGCCGCGAGCTGCTCGGGGGTCGAGCCGGCCGTTGAGCAGCCGGGCGAAGGTCTCGGTGTCGGTGCGGACGGTGACGGTGGCGGCCGCACCGGCAGGCGCCGAATCCACCAGACGAGCCCGGCCCTCGACCACGGCGACGGTGAGCTCGCGGGCCAGCGGACCGTCGAGCGCGAACACCACCACCGCGCCGTCGGGCGGCGCCGGCCTTCTTGCCCACGATGAAGCCGAGCGCCTGCTGCATCATCCCGTAGGCGAACTCGGCGACCGGCGTGTCGAGATCGCCGGGGCGACCGAGCGCGCGGCGCATGTCCTGCTCGTGCACCCAGCAGTCGAAGATGCGGAACGGCAGCATCGTGCGCACCGTGCCCGGCCCCATCGGCGTCCACGAGTCGGCGTCGAAGCCCGGCGCTGTCGAGGGCGCGCAGCTGCGCGATCCGCTCGCGGGTGACCTCGTGGAACTCGACGGCGCAGTCGGCGCCACTCCACGACCGGCGCGACTCGATCCAGCGCTCGTTCGCCCGGCCGAAGTCGTTCTTCACGTGCGCGGGCAGCTCGGGGATGTCGGCCTTGGGGAGCGGCCGGCCGAGCAGCATCGCCTCGATCGCGGTGAGGTGCACGAGGTTGTCCTGCACCGACCAGCCCGGCACCTCGGTGGGCCGCGCCCACTCGTCGGCGGTGAGATCGGCGGCGAGCGCCGTCGATCGACGTCCACACCTCGTCGAGGCGGTCGACGAGCTCCTGGTCGCCAGTCACGGTGTCCGCAGTCATGACGTCATCGTCTCACGTAGACACGCTGCACGGCATGGTCCGGACCCTTCTCGAACACCACGTCGGCCCGGTCGCGCGCGGGCAGGATGTGCTCGCGCAGGTTCACCAGGTTGATGTGGGTCCACACCTGGTGGGCGATGGCCACCGCGTCGTCCTGGTCCATGCCCGCGAACAGGCGGAAGAACGACGAGTCGTCGTCGAGCGCCTCGCTCCGCAGCGCGAGGAAGCGCTCGACGTACCACGCCTCGATGTCGGACTCCTCGGCGTCGAGGTAGAGGGCGAGGTCGACGGGGTCGTCGACCACCGGGAGGCCTTCGAGCACCACGACCGCGGCGTCGCGCACGACGAGCTCCTCGTCGGTCACGTCGTAGCGCTCGTGCGAGTAGACCGGCGCCCGCACCTCGGCCTCGCCCGGACCGCAGCTCGCCGAGGAACGTGGCGAGGCGCTCGCGTGTCGAAGCTCTCGGGGAAGCCCTTGCGCTCCATGATCCCCCGCTCCTCCAGCACGCGGTTGGGGAAGAGGAAGCCGTCGGTCGACACCTGGGCCACCCGCCCGGGACCGACGGCGTCGTGCGCCTCCAGCAACGTGGCCAGCGCCCGCGCCGAGGTGCTCTTGCCCACCGCGACCGACCCGAGATCCACACGACGAACGGGCCCTCCGGTGGCGCGGTCCGCCGACGACCGTCCGCGCGACCAGCTCGGCCAGCGGCGCGTACACGTCGCGCAGCTCGACCGCGTCGAGATCACCCGCGCCGCCGGGCCACTCCGGCAACGACCACGCCGGATCCCGCCGGGCCGCCCATTCGTCGCGCTCGATGATCTCGAATGCCACGCCAGCACGCTACGCGGGCGCGCTACGGGGCGGTGACCTTGACGGTGACGCGGCTTGGCGCTTTCACGACCGTTGGGGCTCTGGTACAAGCGCGCCTGGTACTTCCCGGGCATCAAGGGGTGGCAGCTGATCGCCGACACAGGGTGGCGACGACTCTCGGCATCCTGCTGCACGACGAATACGAGGCGTCCACCACGATCGGGTACGCCGTCGTTCCCGCCGGGAATCTCGATCGGTCCGAGGCACGTCAGGCCACGCGAGCGTCGGCTCGACGCCGTTCCCCACGAGCGACGACCTCGGAACCATCCGCCGCAGCCCATGACGCGAACTGACCGACCCGTCCGGTGTCGTGCGGACGGTGACGGTGCCCTTCACCGTCCCGCCGGCGACGACCGAGTGGCGCTTCAACGTGAACGACACGCTCAGCCCCGGGGTCGGCGCATCGTCGGCCGCGGACACGACCGCCGTCGCACCGACGACCGCCGCGCTCATCGACGAGTACGACGAGCACCCGCGCCGGGCGGCACAGCACTGACCGGATCACCCGGCCAGTCTGCACCACTCAGACGTTGCGGCGGAAGCGGCCACCCACTTCGAACAGCGCGGTGCTGATCTCGCCGAGCGAGCAGCACTGCACCGCGTCCATGAGCACGTCGAACAGGTTGTCGCCGGCCAGGGCGGCATCCCGCAGCCGGGCCAGCACCGCGGGGCGCTCCGCCGCGTGACGGGCCTGGAAGTCGCGCAGGCGCTCGAGCTGCTCCTGCTTCTCGGCGTCGTCGCTGCGGCGCAGCTCGATGTCGTGCGGGGTGTCGCCGCCCTTCGGGTCGATGAACGTGTTCACGCCGATGATGGGCAGCGTGCCGTCGTGCTTGCGCTGCTCGTAGAGCATCGACTCGTCCTGGATGCGACCACGCTGGTAGCCGGTCTCCATCGCGCCGAGCACGCCGCCGCGCTCGCTGATGCGCTCGAGCTCGTCGAGCACCGCCTGCTCCACCAGCGCCGTGAGCTCCTCCACGATGAACGAACCCTGCAGCGGGTTGTCGTTCATCGAGAGGCCCCACTCGCGGTTGATGACGAGCTGGATGGCCAGCGCCCGGCGCACCGACTCGTCGGTGGGGGTGGTGACGGCCTCGTCGTACGCGTTGGTGTGCAGGCTGTTGGCGTTGTCGTAGAGCGCGCACAGCGCCTGCAGCGTGGTGCGGATGTCGTTGAACGCCATCTCCTGCGCGTGCAGCGAACGACCGCTCGTCTGGATGTGGTACTTGAGCTTCTGCGCCCGCTCCCCCGCGCCGTAGCGGTCGCGCAGCGCGATCGCCCAGATGCGCCGGGCGACGCGACCGAGCACCGTGTACTCGGGGTCCATGCCGTTGGAGAAGAAGAAGCTGAAGTTCTGCGCGAAGTCGTCGATGCTCATCCCGCGCGCGAGGTAGGCCTCCGCGTAGGTGAACCCGTTGGCGAGGGTGAACGCGAGCTGGCTGATCGGGTTCGCGCCCGCCTCGGCGATGTGGTAGCCGCTGATCGACACGGAGTAGTAGCGGCGCACGTCGTGCTCGATGAACCACTCCTGGATGTCGGCCATCACCCCGAGCGAGAACTCGGTGGAGAAGATGCAGGTGTTCTGGCCCTGGTCCTCCTTGAGGATGTCGGCCTGCACCGTGCCGCGCACGTTCTTGAGCACCCACGTGCGGATCTCGGCCGCTTCCTCGGCCGACGGCTCGCGGCCCTCACGCTCGCGGAACTGGTCGAGCCGCTGGTCGATCGCGGTGTTGAGGAACATGGCGAGGATCGTGGGCGCGGGGCCGTTGATCGTCATCGACACCGACGTGGACGGGTCGCAGAGGTCGAAGCCCGAGTAGAGGGTCTTCATGTCGTCGAGCGTGGCGATCGACACGCCGGAGTTGCCGATCTTCCCGTAGATGTCGGGACGCTCGGCGGGGTCGGCGCCGTAGAGGGTGACGGAGTCGAACGCGGTGGAGAGGCGCGTGGCGGGCTGACCCTCGGCGAGCATGTGGAAGCGCCGGTTGGTGCGGGCGGGGCCACCCTCGCCGGCGAACATGCGGGCGGGGTCCTCGTCGGCCCGGCGGTACGGGAACACGCCGGCGGTGAAGGGGAAGTGGCCGGGCAGGTGCTCCTCGCGCAGCCAGCGCAAGCCGCTCGCCGTCGTCCTCGAAGTGCGGACGGGCGAGGCGGGGCACGATGGTGCCGCTCAGCGACTCGGCCGGCGGACGGTCGTCGCCGGCGATGATCTCGTCGAGGCCGTCCCACTCGGCGAGCAGGTTCTCGGTCTCGCGGGTGATCCGGGCGTCGGCCTCGGCGCGGAGCGCGGCGACCGCCTCGACCGCGGCCTCGTTCGGTCCACCGCCGGCGGAGGTGGCGGCGAGCATGCGCTCGGTCTCGCGCAGGTGCTGACGGGCGCGGACCGCGTCGGCCTGCGCGTCGGAGGTGGCGTGGTAGCTGCGCACCAGCTCGGCGATGTCGGCGAGGTAGCGGGCGCGGGCGCCGGGGACGATCTCCCCGCGGTTGGTGGAGGTCTTGCCGGTGACGACGGGCAGCAGACCGTCGCTCACCACCAGGCCCTTGCCCGCGAGCTGCGCGCGCAGCTCCTGGTAGAGCGCGGTGACGCCGTCGTCGTTGAAGCGCGCGGCGACGGTGCCGAACACCGGCATGTCCTCGGGCGCGTCGTGGAACCGCTCGCGGTTGCGCACCACCTGGCGGCGCACCGAACGCAGCGCGTCGTCGGCGCCGCGGCGCTCGAACTTGTTGATCGCGACCACGTCGGCGAAGTCGAGCATGTCGATCTTCTCGAGCTGCGTGGCCGCGCCGTACTCGGGCGTCATCACGAACAGCGAGATGTCGGCGAGCTCGGTGACCGCGGAGTCGCCCTGGCCGATGCCGGGAGTCTCCACGATCACGAAGTCGGCGCCCCACGCCGCGCAGGCGGCGATGGCGTCGGGCAGGCACGGCGGGATCTCGGTGGCGGCGTCGCGCGTGGCGAGCGAACGGAAGTACACGTGCGGCGTGTCGATCGAGTTCATGCGGATGCGGTCGCCGAGGAGCGCACCGCCGCTGCGGCGACGGGTGGGGTCGACCGCGATGATCGCGATGCGGAGCTTGTCCTCCTGGTCGATGCGGAAGCGGCGCACCAGCTCGTCGGTGAGCGACGACTTGCCCGAACCACCGGTGCCGGTGATGCCGAGCACCGGCACGCTGCGGCGGGTCGCGGCGCGGCGCAGCTCGTCGCGCGTGGCGTCGTTCACCGCGCCGAGCTCGAGCGCGGTGATGGTGCGGGCCAGCGCGAGCGCGGAGCCGGTGGCCAGCTCCTCGACCGACGGCGACCACTGCGCCACCAGGTCGGTGGACGACTGCTCGAGCATCTCGTCGATCATCCCCTGGAGACCGATGGCGCGGCCGTCGTCGGGCGAGAACACCTTGGCCACGCCGCGCGACTCGAGCAGCTCGATCTCGTCGCGCACGATGACGCCGCCACCGCCCGCGTAGACCTTCACGTGGCCGAGCCCCTCCTCGCGGAGACGCTCCACCAGGTAGGTGAGGTACTCCACGTGGCCGCCCTGGTAGGAGCTGATGGCCACGCCGTGCACGTCCTCCTCGAGGGCGGCGCGCACCACCTCGTCGACCGAGCGGTCGTGGCCGAGGTGGATCACCTCGGCGCCGCTGGTCTGGAGGATGCGGCGGATGATGTTGATCGCGGCGTCGTGACCGTCGAAGAGGCTGGCGGCGGTGACGAAGCGGCGGGGAGGCGAGGGTGCGCGGACGTCGGGTGCTCATTGGATGTACGATAGTTGGTCGTCCAACTAATTGCACCTCCCAGACGACCACCCGAGAGGACCCGAGGACCCGCTGTGCCCGCCCGCCCGTTGCGCTTCGATCCCATCGCCGAGGCCCACCGCCAGTGGCTGGCGCACGGCTGGGACGACGCCGCCGACGGCATGGCCGCGGTCACGTCGGTGGTGCGGGCCGAGCAGCTCTTCCGGGGCCGCATCGACGCCCTGCTGGCGCCGTTCGAGCTCACCTTCGCCCGGTTCGAGCTCCTGACCCTGCTGTCGTTCGCCACCGACGGGCGCCTGCCGCTCGGCAAGATCGGCGACCGGCTCCAGGTGCACCCGGCGAGCGTCACCAACGCGGTCGACCGGCTGGAGGCCCAGGGCTTCGTGGTGCGTGAGCCCCACCCCCACGATCGGCGCACCACGCTCGCCGCGCTCACCGACGAAGGGCGCGACGTCGCCGCGCGCGCCGGCAAGGTGCTCAACGCCGAGGTGTTCGCCGAGCTCCCGCTCGCCGAGCGCGAGCTGCGTCAGCTCTTCACCCTGCTGCGCAAGCTGCGCGCCGCATCCGGCGACTTCGCCGAGTAGCTCAGCCGGTGGTGTCGACGACGTAGCGGCCCTGCACGCCGCCGCGCGCGATCTCGTCGAGCGCGGTCTCCACGTCGGTGAGCGCCACGACCCGGCGGATCTCGTCGAGCCCGCGCGGGGCGAGATCGCCGGTCATCCGGTTCCACAGCTCGCGTCGACGGGCGATCGGGGTGGTGACGGTGTCGATGCCGAGCAGCGCGACACCGCGCAGGATGAAGGGCGCGACGGTGGTCTCCAGCGCCATGCCGCCGGTGTTCCCGCTCGCGGCGACCGCACCACCGGTGCGCAGGCGCGCGACGACGCCCGCGAGCGTGGCGCCGCCGACCGCGTCGACCGCGGCCGCGTAGATGCCGGGCATCAACGGCTTGGGCGTGTCGGTGAGCTCGGCGCGGTCGATCACCGTCGTTGCCCCGAGCTCGTGCAGCCATCCGGCGGACGCCGCCTTCCCGGAGCTGGCGACGACCTCGTGGCCGAGGCCGGCGAGGATCCCCACCGCGATGCTGCCGACGCCACCGGTCGCGCCGGTGACCAGCACCGGACCATCGCCGGGCGCGAGGCCGTGCGCCTGCAGCGTGGCGACCGAGAGCGCAGCGGTGTACCCCGCGGTGCCGATGGTCATCGCGCGAGTCGACGTCGAGCCCGGCGGGCATGGGCACCAGCCAGCCGGCGGGCACGCGCGCGAGCTGCGCGAAGCCACCGTGGTGCGACACGCCGAGGTCGTAGCCGGAGCCGATCACCACGTCGCCCGGCGCGAACTCGCTGCTGTCGCTCTCGAGCACCTCACCCGCGAAGTCGACGCCCACCACGAGCGGCGAGATGCGCGCCACGCGGCCGTTCGCCGACGCGGCGAGCGAGTCCTTGTAGTTCACGCTCGAACGCTCGACCCGCACGAGCACACCGTCGTCGCCGAGGATCGCGGTGGGCAGCTCCTCGATGCCGCGGCGGAACTCGCCGTCGTCGGTGCGGGCCACGTAGGCGCGGAACTCGGTGGGAATCGTCGGCACGATCGACCTCAGTGACTGCGCGCGACGACGCCACCGTCGACGGGCAGCAGCACGCCGGTGATGTAGCGACCGTCGGGACCGGCGAGGAACAGCGCGGCGCGGGCGATGTCCCAGGAGTCGCCCTGGATGCCGAGGCACGTCTTCTGTGCGAGGAAGTCGTTGTCCTCCGCGACCCCTTGCTCCTTCATGATGTGGCTGCGGTGCGGCGTGGTGATCATGCCGGGAGCGATGGTGTTCACCCGGATGCCCTGCGTACCGAACGCGTCGGCGAGGTCGACCGTCATCCCGCGGTACGCCGACTTGGTCGCCGCGTACACCGTGTGGGCACCGCCCTGACCGCGGATCGACGCCACCGACGAGATGTTGATGATCGAGCCACCGTCGCCGCTGTCGATCATCGCCGGGATGGCGGCCTTGCACAGGAGCAGCGGTGCGGTGAGGTTGATGGCGACCATCTTGTGCAGCGTGGCGTCATCCATCTTCAGGAAGTTGATGGGGTTCGCGAGCGCGGCGTTGTTCACGAGGATGTCGAGCCGGCCGTAGGCGGCGACGCCGTCGGCGACGATGCGCGCCGGCACCGTGGGATCGGCGAGGTCACCGAGCACGATGGTGGCCTCACCACCCTCCTCCTCGATGATGCGCTTCGTCTCCGCGGCGCGCCCCTCGTCGATGTCGACGAGCACGAGCTTGGCGCCCTCCCGGGCGAAGAGCACCGACATCGCCTTGCCGGTGCCGAACCCCTCCCCCATCGAACCCGCGCCGGTGACCAGCGCGACCTTGCCGGCGAGCTTCCCGCTTCCCTCGGTCATCGACGTCTCCCCCTGGACATGGCGAGAGGCGGCCCGGAGGCCGCCTCTCGCGTGGACGGTGTCGCGAAGTGGTGCTACTTGACTGCGACTGCGAGCTTGCCGAGCGTACCCGCGGCGAAGTCCTGCACGGCCTGACCGACCTCGTCGAGCGAGTAGGTCTTGGTGATCGGCACCCGCAGCTTGCCGCTCGCGGCGAGCTGCGCCGAGACCCTCGACCATCTCGTGCGTCGGGATCGTGATGACCGGGTTGGCCACGATGTCGTCACGCGTGAACGCGGCAGGGCCCGCGCCGAGCGTCGAGGAGATGCGCCCGCCGCTCACGAGGAGATCGGCGAGCGGCCCGGCGTCGCCGGCCAGGTGGATCACGCAGTCGACACCGTCGGGATGCAGGGCCCGCACGGCGGCGGCGAGGTCGCCGGTGTGGTCGACGGTCTCGTCGGCCCCGAGCCCCTTCACGAACTCCACCTGCTCCGCGCCGGACGCAGTGGCGATCACCGTGGCGCCCGCAGCCTTGGCGAGCTGGATGGCGACCGCGCCCACACCACCCGTGGCGCCGACGATCAGGACGGTCTCACCACCGGTGAGCGCGAGGTGGTTCACCGCGCCCTGGCCCGCGGCCGCGGCGAGGCTGAGCGAACCGGCGGTCTGGGCGTCGACACCGTCGGGAAGCTTCGCGGTGCCCGAGACCGGCACCACGGCCTGCTCGGCCCAGGTGCCCTCGTGCAGCGGGTACGAGAGGTACACGCCGAACACCGCGTCGCCGACCGCGTAGCCCTCGACTCCGGGGCCCACCTGCGCGACGGTGCCGGCGAAGTCGCGGCCGACGACGATCGGGTAGATGACCTCCATCATCTGCGGCGCCATGCCGAAGGCGGTCATGATGTCCATGCCGTTCACCGACGACCACTCGACGTCGACGACGAGCTGACCTTCGCCGGCTTCGGGAGTGGGGAGGTCGAGGAGCGACGGGGACTGGTCGCCCTCGTTCAGCGCAAACGCTTTCATCGTGAATTGGTCCTTCCGGATGTGCGGGCCGATGCGGCCGGGATGGTTCTAGCCGACCTTGGCGTAGGCGTCGATCAGATGCGCATTGGGGTCGCGCGGCGAGGGCAGACCGACCTTCTGCAGGGTGCGCGCGGGTCCCTGCATCGTGACGTAGGGCCGCGCGTGGTGGACGGCGAGGTTGTCCCAGAAGATCACGTCGCCCTCACGCCACTCGTGCTCGTAGACCCGCTCGGGCGCGTACATCACCGCGAACAGCTCCTCGAGCAGGTCCTCGCTCTCGTCCCAGTTGAGCTCGAGGATCTCGCGGGTCATGCCCTGGGTGACGAAGAGGATCGGCTGGCCCGTGCGCGGGTGGGTCCACACGACGTGCTGGCTGTAGGTCGACACCCGGGACCGACGGCCCTGCACCAGCTCGCCGGGGAAGAGCACGCGGCGACGTTCGTGCACGTAGTCGGGGCCGGGGACGTGCAGCGCGTTGAGCCCGGCGATGCGCTCCTTGAGCTCGGGCGACAGCGCCTCGTAGGCCGACGTCGCGCTGACGTACATCGTCGGCAGCACCGGCGGCTCGATCTTGAGCGCGTGCAGCGACAGCACCTCGAACGGCTCGTCGGACCACATGCTGTCGCAGTGGAACATGAGCCGACCCTCGGGGACCGCGGAGTCGGGGTCCTCGTTGGTGATCATGAAGTTGCCCTGACGGACGCGCGCCTTCGATCGCCTCCTCCTCGGTGGGCGGCTCGTGCCCGTTGAGGATCTCGGAGAGGTACACCTGGGTGGGGCGGTCGAGGCTCACGTCGCGGAAGAGCAGGAGACCGGTCTCGTCGAACTGCTTGCGCAGGTACGCGATGGTCTCGTCGTCGAGGCGCTGCGTGAGGTCGACGCCGGTGATCTCGACACCGAGGTACGGGGTGATCGGGGTTGCCTGGGGCTGGGTCATCGGAGTTCCTCCTACCAGGTGACGGGAAGGCTCGAGAGCCCGCCACCGATGCGGTCGTTGTTGAGACGCATGTCGGCGATGTCGCCGGCGAGGTGCAGGTCGGGGAAGCGGCGGAACACCGCGGGGAACACGATGCGCAGCTCCGTGCGGGCCAGGTTCTGACCGATGCAGATGTGCGCGCCGTGCCCGAACGCGAGGTGACCCTTCGAGTTGCGGGTGGGGTCGAACACCTCGGAGTTCTCGAAGAGGTGCTCGTCGCGGTTGGCCGACGCCTCGGAGATGATCACGAGGTCACCGTCCTTGATGGTGACGCCGCCGAGCTCGATGTCCTCGAGCGCGTAGCGCATGAGGCCGAACTGGTGCGCGGAGGTGAGGCGCACGACCTCCTCGACCACCTGGTCGATGCGGCCCTCGGCGTCTTCCTGCAGCCAGTCGCGGCGGCTGGTGTCGGCGATGAGGTAGAGCAGGCCGATGTCCATGCGGGCGACGGTGGTCTCGTGGCCGGGGAACACGAACGCCCGCGGCGTAGTGCTCGATGGGGAACGTCGAGAAGTAGCCGGGGTCCTCCGCCTGCGGCGCGGATCATGTCGGAGATCATGTCCTCGCCGAGGTGGTCGCGCTTCCAGGCGAGGAACTCCTTCATGTACGCCTCGAGCTCCGCCATGGCCACGAACGGGTCGGTGCCGCTGGTGTAGACGCCCATGCGGTCGGAGAGCTCGAAGACGTGGTCGCGGTCCTGCTCGGGGATGCCGAGCAGCGCGCAGATCACGAGCACCGGGAGCTTGTAGCCGAGCAGGTCGTGGTAGTCGACCGGCGCGCTCGGATCCGCGTCGTGCGCGGCCTGCATGTCGTCGATGCAACCCTCGGTGAGCTCGACGATCCAGTCGTGCAGCAGGCGCGTGCGCTTGGGCGCGAGGCTCGGGGTGAAGAGCTTGCGCAGCCGGCTCGACTCGATCTCGAAGTCGATGCCGCCCATCGGCGCGGAGTGCAACGCGGCGTCGGTCATGCGCGACGCGCTCGGCGGGTCCTTGTGGACGTAGTAGCCGAAGCGCTTGTCGGAGAACGCGATCTTCGCCTCCTCGTGCGCGACCACGAGCCAGGCCGGGTCGCCGGCCGGCGTGGTCACCTTCACGATCGGGCGGCCCTCCGCGCGCAGCAGCTTGTAGAGGGGCGCGATCTCCAGCACGCTCTCCCGGGGGAACGGGAGCGTCAGCTC
Organism: uncultured Actinomycetes bacterium; assembly: GCA_963782705.1. Lineage (GTDB taxonomy): Bacteria > Actinomycetota > Acidimicrobiia > IMCC26256 > DASPTH01 > CAVRGQ01. The sequence continues at coordinate 40,731 of CAWAKX010000016.1, forward strand.
CTGGCCCTCGACGGATGTTCTCGGTGGTGGTCATTCGGGTCCCCCTCCGGGTCCACATCCTCGGATCCACGACCTCGGGCCGGCGTCCTTGGTCAAGGAATGAGACTTGAGTATCACTTGCGACCACGGTATGGTAACGCCGTGCCGAGGACCGCGCAAGCAGCTCCTGCCCCGCCCGCACGGCCGCCCTCCCCGGCGCCCGAGGGGCTGCGCGAACGCAAGAAGGAGCGGACGCGCCTCGCCATCCAGGACGCCGCCCTCGACCTCTTCGTGGAGCAGGGCTTCGAGGCCACCACCGTCGACGCAGATCGCCGAGCGGGCCGAGGTGTCGAAGGCCACCTTCTTCCGCTACTTCGCCACCAAGGGCGAGGTCATCTTCAGCGACGAGGGCTACGGCCAGGGGTCGCTGCGGGCCGCCATCGTCGCCCGCCCGGCCGCCGAGCCCGACCTGGTGGCGGTCACCCGGGCGATCCGGGATGAGTGGGTGCCGAACGTCGACCCGCGACGCTTCGCGCGCCAGACCCGCGCCGCCACCACTTCTCCCGTGCTGCGGGGACTGAGTGCGGAGCTCGCGGCGCGGTGGGTCGCGCTCGTCGCCGAAGCGCTGGCCACGCGACGCGGGCTCGATGCCCCCGACGCCCACTGTCGCCTCGCGGCCAACGTGGTGTTCTCGGCGCTGAGCGTCGCAGTGAACGTCGTGGGTGCACGACCACGGCGGAGCCGACGAAGCGCTCGCCGCCGAGATCGACAGCGCGTTCGACCTCCTCACCGAGGTGTGCCGGGAGATCGACGCGCCGGGACAGTTCTCGCCGAACGGCTGAGGTCAGGGCACCGGCGTCGTCCGGGCCGGGCACTTGATGCCACCGTTGGTGAGCAACGAGCACACGGTCTCGCGGGTGATGTACCAGCGTCCGTCGATCTTCACCGCACCGCCGGCGAGGTGGTCGTACGCCGGCCTACCGGCGAACACGAGGCTGTAGCGCACGTCGGCGTGGGAGGCGTCGGTCACCGTCACCGAGTCGACTCGCATCGAGTACCCGGACATCGCCTCCTCGGTGTTCTGGGCCATCCCCGCCCGCCAGGAGTCGGCGATCGACGCGAAGTCCTCCACGTAGTCGACCGATCGCGTCACGCGGCACCTGGCCGATGAGGTGCATGTACACGTCGCGGATCGCCAGCTCGTCGGGCGACGCGTCCGCGGGCGGCGGAGTGGTCGTCGCCGGCGCAGTGGTCGCGGTCGGCAGCGTCGTGGTGGTGGCGATCGTCGGGTCGTCGCCGCGCACCCGGAACGTGTCGAGCACGCGGTCGCCGAGCTCGGTGGTGGCTTGACCCGGATCGCGGGACACCACGCGGGCCACGAACAACCGCCCGTGATCCCGGAAGAGGTATTCCGCGAACGCCACGTCCGCACGTCCGACTGATGGCGATACCGTGCCCGATGTCGGTACGGGAAGACTCGCCGAGCTCCCGCACGAGCCGATCGTCCGGAGATTCGGGCGGAGATCTCCGTCGGAGCCGAACGTGGCGGGTCGGTCCGCGAAGTCGTCGGGAGTCGCCGTCTGGCCGTCGGGCAGCGTCACTCCGGACTCTGAGACATTGCCGGTGACGTCGTAGAGAAACACCCAGGTGCCCGGCCCCGTCCTCTCCGGCGTCTGGCAGGCCCTGAGCAAGGCGCCTCGTCGCCCAGCGGCGCCGGTGCCGACGACACCCAGCGATCGAGCGGACTGTGCTCGCGAAGGAGCACTGACTCCCATCCCGGTCGGGAACGGCGATCGAGGTGCCGCCGTGCGAGCGGCACGCGGGTCCACCCTTCGGGGGTCGACCGTCGTCGCGGGCGCCGATGGCGATCCTCGCGTCGTCGCCGCCGGAACCGCCGGTGGCGACGGCCGCGATCCCGACCGTGGCGAGCACCACCACCACGGCCGCGGCGACACCGCCGACCAGCCGACGTCGGCGACGCTGCGGTGCGGGCGATCAGCGCGTGCACGTCGAGCTCGTGGCTCGGCGTGGCGGCGGCGGCGCGCAGCTGCTCTTCGAGCGCGTCGGTCATCGGGCCTCCTCGACATCGGGGAGCTCGGCGGAAACGTCGTCGTCGCCGAGCAGTCCCGACGCGCGCATCGCGAGGATGGCGCGTCGGGTGTGGGTCTTCACGGTGTTCTGCGGGCAGCGCATCGCCTCGGCCGTCTCCGCGACGGTCAGGTGCGCGAAGTAGCGCAGCACGATCGCGGCGCGCTGCGGTTCGGGAAGGGCGGCCACCGCGTCGCGCACCGCGAGCACCTCCGCGTGGTCGACCACCAGCAACGGCGTGGGCGCGGGCATGCGGTCGCGGGCCCGGTTCCAGGCGGCGCGGCGACGGCCGTCGGACGCCGCGAGGTTGAACGCCACCCGATGCGCCCAGGCCGAGGGGGAATCGGCGGTGCGGACCGTGCGCCAGTGCCGGCACACCCGGTAGAGCGCTTCCTGGGCGAGATCCTCGGCGAGCTGGGGGTTGCCGACGTAGAGGCTCAGCGACCCGACGAGCCGCGGCCACTCCTCACGGCAGAAGTCCACCAGCTCCTGGTCGTCACCCACGCGAGGAAGACGCACGAGCATCCCTTCGGGTTTCAGGGTGCCCGGAGAGGGAATCGAACCCCCACGCCCCGAAGGGCCGGCGGGTTTAAGCCGCCTGCGTCTACCGTTCCGCCACCCGGGCCGGGCTGGCCCCGAGGCTACGACCCGGGGGCCGCGTCACGCGGCGACCGGGACGGGGGCGACGGCCACCGGGGCGAGCCGGGGCTGACGGAGTCGGTGCCCGCCTCGGACGACACCCCCCACGCCGCCTCGGTGAGCATGCGCCGCACCGCGGCGGCCTCGCCCTCGGGCAGGCGGTTGGCGACCACCACGCCCTCGACCATGTCGGCGAGGGCGGCCTCGAACGGCCGGCCCCGCAGGCGCACCGCCACCACCGCGCCGCCGGGGTAGCGGCGGATGGTGCGATCGGCGCCCGGCACCTTGGGCGGGCAGCGGAACGCGGGGACCTCGAGGCCGCGCCGCGTGGGCGGCCGCCCCGAGGCGGCGGGCCGTCTCGGCGAAGCGCAGCGCGGGGAGGTCGACGGGGGCAGGGGCCGCCACGGGGGCTGCGGGCGGTCCGGCCTGGGGAGCGGCGAGTTCGGTCATGCAGTGATGATCACACCGGGGTGTGACAGCTACGTCGGGATCCCGGATTCGGGTGGTTCTGGCGCTCACTCCGGCGTGATAATCACGCCCGAGTGACGCAAGAACGAGAGAGTCGAGGCCGGGGGTGGGGCGCGGGCCGGGGGCACGACCGGGAGATCGTGCGCCTGGCGGTGCCTGCGTTCGGCGCCCTGGTGGCCGAGCCCCTCTACCTCCTGGCCGACACCGCCATCGTCGGCCACCTCGGCACCCGCCCCCTCGCCGGCCTGGCGGTCGCGGGCACGCTGCTGACCGCGGCGTTCTCGGCGTTCAACTTCCTCGCCTACTCCACCACCGCGGCCGTCGCCCGCAGCTTCGGCGCGGGCGACCGGCGCCGGGCCGTGCAGCTCGGCACCGACGGCTGCTGGCTGGCGATCGGCATCGGTGCGGTGCTGGTGGTCCTCGGCCTCGCCCTGGCGCCCGCGCTCGTGAGCCTCATGGGCGCGTCGGCCGGGGTCGCGCCCTACGCCACGGAGTACCTGCGCATCAGCGTGCTCGGCGCGCCGGCGTTCCTCGTGATGCTCGCGGGCACCGGCTACCTGCGCGGCCTGCAGGACACGCGCACCACGTTGGTGATCGCGATCGCGGCCAACACCGTGAACCTGTTGCTCGAGCTGCTGCTCGTGTACGGGCTCGACCTCGGCATCGCCGGCTCCGCGTGGGGCACCGTCGCCGCGCAGTACGGCGCCGCGCTCGCGTTCGTGGTGATCGTCGCCCGCAGCGCGCGCCGCGAGGGCGCGTCGTTGCGGCCCGACGCCGCGGGCATCCGCGACAACGCGCGCGTCGGCAGTCGTCTCGTGGTGCGCACCGCGTCGCTGGTGACGACGTTCGTGACCGCCACCGCGATCGCGTCACGCATCTCCGACGACGCGGTCGCCGCGCAGCAGGTGTGCGCGCAGGTGCTGCTGTTCCTCGCGTTCGCGCTCGACGCGCTGGCCATCGCCGGGCAGGCCATGGTCGGACGGTTCCTCGGCGCGTCGTCGCGGGTCGACGCGCAGACCGCGGCCCGTCGGCTGTTGGAGCTGGGCATCGGCCTCGGCGTGGTGTTCGGCCTCGCGGTGGTGGTCGCCCGCCCGTGGCTCGTCGACCTCTTCACCAACGACGCCGGGGTGCGCGCCCTCTCGCTCGACGTGTTGCTCGTGGTCGCGGCGCTGCAGCCGCTCGCCGCGGTGGTGTTCGTGCTCGACGGCGTGCTCATCGGCGCGGGCGACGCCGGCTACCTCGCGGTGGCGATGATGGTCGCGACGTTCGCGGTGTACCTGCCCGCCGCGCTCGTCGTCGCGCTGAGCGGCGCCGGCCTGCTGTGGCTGTGGGGCGCGCTGTCGTTGTGGATCGTCGCCCGTGCGGTGGGCGTGCTGCTGCGCTACCGCAGCGACCGGTGGGCGGTCACCGGCCTGCAGGCGCCGGGCTGACACCGCATCGCTCACCCCGAACGGAACAGGCGGGCCGGGTCGGCATAGGTCTTGATCTCGATGACGTTCCCGCTCGGATCCATGAACTTCGCGCTCGTCTTCCCGTCGAGGCGCTTCATCGGTGCTCGGGCGGGCCACCCACCGGACGGGCGCGCGGTCCAGCCGCTGCAACACCTCCTCGAATGCTTCGGCATCCAACGTCACGCCGAAGTGGCGAACGCCCTGCGAGCCGTCGGGCAGCACTTCGTCCGGCCGTTCCTGAAGCGTGAGCTGGAGCCCGAAGAACCAGACGTCGCACCAGTCGCTGCGGATGCGTCCGGGCGCACACCCCAGCACGTCGACGTAGAAGGCGCGCGCGGCCCCGAGCTCCACGACCGGAATCGACAGGTGCAGCACCGGGTCCATGGGTCCATTCCAGCAAGCCGCACCGCTGCGCGGATGGCCATTTCCCGCGACACCGGTACGCTCGGGGGCGTGGGTACTCCCGACCCGACCCCGCCGACCGGCAGCCGAGCCCACCTCCGGGCCGTGCCGCGCGCCGGTGGCGCCACCCCGGTCGACGCCGACCCCGCCGACGCAGCGCCCCGACATCGACGGCTGGGGGCGCAGCGAGTCGTTCCGGGCGCTGACCCGGCGGCTCTACGACCCGATCTACCGGTACTGGCTGCGGGCCGAATGGGAAGGGCTCGAGCACGTCCCGCTCGACGGCGGCGCGCTGCTCGTCGCCAACCACGGCGGCGCGATCCCGTCGGACGCGCCGGTGATCATGCACGGCATCGAGACCGAGCTCGACCGCGCCGTGTACGGCCTCGCCGAGAACCTGTTCCGACGTGTGCCCGTCGTCGGCACGTTGTGGTCACGCGCCGGTGGCGTGCCCGCGCATCCCGACAACGCGTACCGGCTCCTGCACGACGAGCAGCAACTCGTGCTCGTGTTCCCGGAGGGCACCAAGGCCACCGGCAAGCTCGTCGGCGAGCGCTACCAGCTGCGACGCTTCGGGCGCGGCGGGTTCGTGGAGATCGCGATGCGCGCCGGGGTGCCGGTGATCCCCATCGCGGTGGTCGGCAACGAGGAGGCGATGCCGATCCTCTGGAAGAGCGACCGGCTCGCCAAGCTCCTCGGCATCCCCTACGCGCCGATCACCGCCAACCAGTTCGTGTACGGCCCGCTGCTCGGCTACGTGGCGCCGCTGCCCGCCAAGATCAAGGTGCGGGTGCTGCCGCCGGTGCACTTCGACGTGGAGCCGGGCGCGGAGCGCTACAACCGGGGCACGGTGCTCGACGAGTCGGAACGCATCCGCGGGATGATCCAGCACGAGCTCGACGACATGCTGCGCGCCCGGCGCAGCGTGTGGCGCGGCTGAGCGGGCGCACGATGGGCCGGCGCGTCCTCGTCACCGGGCTCGGCACCTTCTGGGGCAGCCACGTCGCGCAGGCCCTCGAAGCGCGCGACGACGTGGAGCTGGTGGTGGGGGTCGACGGACGCGCGCCGCGGCTGCCGCTCACCCGCACCGAGTTCGTGAAGGCCGATCCGTCGTACGCGATCCTGCAGCGCGTCGTGTGCGCCACCCAGGTCGACACCGTGCTGCACACCCACCTCGAGATCGACTCCACGCAGGTGAGCCCGCGGCGGCTGCACGAGACCAACGTGATCGGCACCATGAACCTGCTCGCGGCGGCGGCCGCGGCGGAGAGCGTGGTGCGCAAGGTCGTGGTGAAGACGTCGACGCTCGTCTACGGCTCGCACTTCGACGATCCCTACTTCTTCCGCGAGGACTCGCGCCGCACCCACGTGCCGTCGACCACCGTCGAACGGTCACTGGTGGAGGTCGACACGCTGCTGCGCGACTTCGCCGACGACAACCCCGACGTGGTCACCACCCGCCTGCGCTTCGCCAACGTGCTCGGCGACGACGTGTCGACCACGTTCTCGCGCCTGCTGCGGATGCGCGCGGTCCCCGAGGTGCTCGGCTTCGATCCCCGCCTGCAGTTCGTGCACGACGACGACGTCACCCGCGCACTCGAGTTCGCCGCGGTGCACGACGTTCCCGGGATCTACAACGTGGCGGGACCGGGGACCATCACGTGGAGCGAGACCTGCGCGATCGTGGGGAAGCGCCGCGTGGCGATGCCGCCGGTGTTCACCCGCGCCGCCGCGGTGCCGCTGCGGATGTTTCGGGCGGCCGACCTGCCGCCCGAGACCCTCTCACTGCTCCGCTACGGGCGCGGCGTCGACACCTCCACGCTGCGCGACGCCGGGTTCGACTACCGCTTCACCACCCGCGGCGCGGTCGAGGCCTTCGCGGAGGCGCGTCGCCTGGAACGCGTCGTCGGCCCACCCGACCCCTACGTGTACGAGCACGACGTCGAGGAGTTCTTCCGCCACTCGCGGGCCGTCGTCCGGCCCGACTGATGCTCCGGCGGATCGAAGACACCAGAGAAGAGCAGGGGGATGCTCGATGGACCAGCTGATCGTCGTGTCCATGGACTCGCATGCGCAGATGCCTCCGGCCCGGTGGCCCGAGTATCTCGAGCGTCGCTACCACGAGCACCTCCCGAGCGCGCACGAGGACGACGAGGCGTACACCACGGTGATGGCCACCCTCGCCGGTCTGCAGGTGCAGACACCGGAGCAGCATCGCCGTCTACGACACCGAGGGCGCCTACCGGGACGACGGGCACTTCGGCCTCTGGGACCTCGACCGCCGCATCGCCGAGATGGACCGGGAAGGCATCGCCGCCGAGTACGTCTACGAGGGTGATGCGCGTGCGGTGAACCTGTTCGCCGACGTGTTCGGCCGCGACTACGACCTCGACGTGTGCGAAGCCGGGATCCGTGCCTACCACCGGTGGCTGCACGACACGTTCGGGAGCCGCCCCGACCGCATCCTGCTCGTGGGTGGCGGTGGCACCGGCTACGACATCGACGCCACGGTCGCCGAGCTCGAGTGGCTCGCCGACCACGGGTTCGCCGGCACCTACATCCCGGGCTTCTTCGCCGTCCCCGGCGTGCCGCCGTTCTTCGACGAGTACTGGGAACCGGTCTGGAACGTGTGCGAGTCGCGCGGCCTCCCGCTGTTCGTCCACGCGGGCTTCGGCGTGCCCTACGGCGAGATGTACCACGCGGTCAAGCAGGTCAAGGACGCGATGGACGACTCCGACGATCCACGGATGACCGCGGGGATGGTGGCCGCGGAGGTGTTCCCCCTCGACTTCCTCACCGACATCCGTGCCCGCCAGCCGATGTGGCAGCTCATGCTCGGCGGCGTCTTCGATCGTCACCCGGGGCTGCGGCTGGTGATGACCGAGGCCCGCGCCGACTGGACGCCGGCGACGCTGCGCGCGCTCGACGCCGTCTACCTCCGCGATCGGGACACGTTCGCGGCCCGGCACTCCCCGACCGAGTACTGGCACAGCCACTGCATGACCTCGTTGTCGTTCGTCCATCGCTCCGAGGTCGCGATGCGTCACGAGCTCGGGATCGAGACGCTCGGCTTCGGGCGCGACTATCCGCACAACGAGAGCACGTGGCCCAACACCAAGGAGTGGTTGCGCGACGCGTTCGCGGGTGTCCCCGAGAACGAGGTCCGCCTGGTCCTCGGCGAGAACGCCATCCGGGTGCTCGGCCTCGACCGCGCCCGCCTCGCGGCGATCGCCGCCGACATCGGCCCGAGCATCGCGGAGCTGCAGGGCCAGACGTCGCCCCGGTCGATCCGGCGCTCATCGCCCACTTCGACCTGCGGGGCGGCTACCTCAAGCCCGCCGAGGGCGACGCCAAGCTTCCTGCCGTGATGGACCTGATCGAGCACGACGTGGCCAGGGTGCGCGCCGGGGCACACTGACGCGCCCGGCTCAGCCCAGCCAGCGCGCCTCGAACTCGGCCTTGCGCGCGTCCCACTCCTCGCGGGTGATCGCGTAGCGCACGTGGTCCTCCCACACACCCTGGATCTGGAGGAAGCGTTCGGCGACGCCCTCCTCGCGGAGGCCGAGCTTCCGCGCCACCTGGCGGCTGCGGTCGTTGCGGGGCACGATGACCGCCTCCATGCGATGCAGGCCGAGGCGCTCGAAGCCGAAACGCAGCACGACCGCCACTGCTTCGGGCGTGTACCCGTTGCCCGCCTGCGCGGGGTCGATCCAATACCCGATGTACGCCGACTGGAACGGGCCGCGGAGCACCGAGCCCAGGCTCACCTCACCGACGAGGGTGCCGTCGTGCAGGAACGTGCCGAAGCCGTAGGCGGAGTCGAACTGCCGCTGGCGTTCCCACGCGCCGCAGCGCGAACGGAACGCGTCACGATCACGTGCCGGGTCGGGCGTGCCCGCCTCGGGAAAGGGCTCCCACGGCTCGAGCCAGTCACGGCCGCGGACGCGGATCTCACGCCAGGCGGCGAAGTCGGTCACCTCGAGCGGGCGCAGCGCGACACGCGGCCCCTGCATCGAGGTGTCCCGGCGAAGTCTCATCCGCGCAGACTATTCAGTACCCTGACCGCGTGCCTGCGCCCCCGGGACCAACTGCGAACGACCGCCTCGTGTGGCTCGACCTCGAGATGACCGGACTCGACGTCACCCGGCACGTGATCGTGGAGATCGCGGCCCTGGTGACCGACAGCGATCTCACTCCGCTCGACGACGGCATCGACCTCATCGTGCACCAGCCGCCCGAGGCGCTGGCCGAGATGGACGACTACGTGCGCACCATGCACACCCGCTCGGCGCTCCTCCCCGAGATCGAGGCGTCCACACTGTCGCTGGCCGACGCGGGCGCGCAGGTGCTGGCCTACGTGGCCCAGCACGTCACCGCCGGGTCGGCGCCGCTGTGCGGCAACTCGATCGGCGTCGACCGCCGGTTCCTCGACCACCAGCTCCCCGAGCTCGATCGGTACCTCCACTACCGCAGCATCGACGTGTCGAGCTTCAAGGAGCTCTGCCGGCGGTGGTTCCCCGACGGTGTACAAGAAGCGGCCGGGGAAACAGGAGACGCACCGCGCGCTCGCCGACGTGCGCGAGTCGATCGCCGAGCTCGCCTACTACCGCGCGGAGATGCTGCGGCCCGCCACCTCTCCACCGATCGTCGGCTCCGCCTCCTCCGTCCCAAGGTCGACCGCCGGGGAGACCCCGCCGGTCTCCCCTCACTGAAGCAGTTCGCGGAGCGCGCCGAGCAGGGTGGTGACCGACCGCTCGCGCGCCGAGTGGCCCATCAGGCCGATGCGCCACGCCTTGCCCGCGAACTTGCCGAGCCCGCCGCCCACCTCGATGCCGTAGGTGGTGAGCAGCGCCTTGCGCAGCGCGGCGTCGTCGACCCCGTCGGGCAGCCACGCGGTGGTGAGCTCGGGCAGCCGGTGACCGTCGGGCACCACGAGGGTGAACCCGAGCTCGGGCAGCGTCTGCTGCAGGCGATCGCCCACCGCGCGGTGGCGGGCCCACACGTGCTCGAGGCCCTCGTCGAGGATCGCGCCGAGCGCGGCGTGCAGCGCGAACACCATCGAGACCGGCGCGGTGTGGTGGTACACCCGCGCGCCGCCCCCGCCCGACACGTAGTCGGCGATGAGCGATGCGTCGAGGTACCACGACTGCGGCGGCGTGGCCCGGGTGCGGATGCGCTCGACCGCGCGCTCGGAGAAGGTGACCGGCGAGAGGCCGGGCGGCACCCCGAGGCACTTCTGGGTGCCGGAGTACGACGCGTCGACGCCCCAGCCGTCGATCTCCACCGGGATGCCGGCGAGCGACGTGACGGTGTCGACCACGAGCAGCGTGTCGGTGTGCTGCAGCGCGGCGAGCGGCGCGATGTCGTTCTCGACGCCGGTGGACGTCTCCGCGTGCACCAGGGCGACGAAGCGGGCGCCGGGATGCTGCGCCTGCGCGTCGAGCAGCCGCTGCGGGTCGAGGGGCAGTCCCCACTCCTCCTCGATGCGCACGACCTCGGCGCCGCAGCGCCGGGCGACCTCGCACATGCGGTCGCCGAACACGCCGTTGGCGCCGATGATCGCGGTGTCACCCGGCTCGAGCAGGTTGACGAAGCACGCCTCCATGCCCGCGGAGCCGGTGCCGCTCACCGGGAAGGTCAGCGCGTGGTCGGTGCGGAACACCTCGCGCAGGCGCGCCATGGTCTCGTCCATGCACGCGAAGAACTCGGGATCCATGTGGCCGAGGAGCGGCCGCCCGAGCGCGGACACGGCTTCGGGATAGGGGTTCGACGGGCCGGGCCCGAGCAGCAGACGGTCGGTGAGCACCATCCCCCGAACCTACCTGCCCACTTCCCCTCGAACTTGCGTCGCTCGACGCGGTCTATCCCGGTGTCGGCGACGCAAGTTCGAGAAGAACGGTGGTCGGTCAGGCGGGGGTGCGGGTGAGGACGGGGAACCAGTGCAGGAGCAGCCGGCTCACCTCGCTCGCGACCTCGTCGCCCGCGACCAGCCCGCGTGCGACCTCGGCCGCGGCGCGTGCCACCTGGGTGACCTCGGCGTCGGGAAGCTCGATGCCCGCGGCGGACGCGGCCGCCTGCACCGACTGCGCGGCGGCGTACGCGGCGTGCGCGGCCTTGCGGGTGCGGTGCGAGTGACGCAGCGCCTTGTCGATCGCGATGGTGATGCGCCACGCGTCGACCTCGTCGCCCACGACGTCGTGTGCGGTGGACGCGGCGATGTCGCGGATGTCCGCGTCCGTCAGCGTGTGCAGGGCACGAGTGAAGTCGGTCGGGGTCATGACGCACATTCTCGTCACATCCGCGCACCGAACTGGTGGATTTCCGCGTTCCGGTCGCGTGAACTGCGCGTTGCCGGTCGGCGCGGCAGCCGCAAACCGTTACGCGACTAGAGGAGACTGCGAACGAGGCCGTCGAGAATGTCGGACTCCGACACCAGCACCTCGTCGAAATTCAGCGTGCGCAGGATGCCCGCGAGCACCGCGACCCCACCGACGATCACGTCGACGCGTCCGGGTTCGAGGCCGGGGTTGGTGGCGCGCTGCGCGGCGTTCTCGGTGGCGAAGGTGCGGAACACGTCCTCCACCGCGGCGCGGGTGAGGCGGAAACCGTGGATCTTCTCGGCGTCGTACTCGGGCAGACCGAGCTCCACCGCAGCGACGGTGGTGACGGTGCCCGCGAGCCCGACCAGGGTGGCGGCGTCGAGCGCGCCGGGGATGACGCGCGGCACGTCGGCGACGAGGTCGCGCACCCAGGCGATCGCGTTCGACAACTCCTCGGGCGCGGGCGGGTCGGACTCCAGGAACTGCTCGGTGATGCGCACGCACCCCATGTCGAGCGACACGAGGCCGACCGGCGCGTCGGTGCCGAGCACGAACTCGGTGGAGCCGCCGCCGATGTCGACCACGAGGTAGGGCGCGGGCGCGTCGATGCTGGCGGTCGCGCCGAGGAACGACAGCGCGGCCTCCTCCTCGCCGGAGAGCAGCTCGGGCATGACGCCCAGCGCGTCGTGCACCGCGGCGAAGAAGTCGTCGCGGTTGGTGGAGTCGCGCGCCGCGCTGGTGGCGGTGGCGCGCACCTTGGTGGCCCCGAGTCGTTCGATCACCTCGCGGTACTCGCGCAGCACCGCGACCGTGCGCGCGATCGCGTCAGGATGCAGCGCGCGCGTCTCGTTCACGCCCTGACCGAGGCGCGTGATGCGCATCAGGCGCTCGACGGGCAACACCTTGGCCTGGCGCGGGTCGTCGTGGCCCTCGCCGTCGGCGACGAGGAGGCGCACCGAGTTGGTGCCGATGTCGATCGGCGGCGACGCGGGTCATGGCCGGAGCTCCGCCGCGGCGTGCAGCTCGTCGTCGACCCAGCGGCCGACGGGGTCGTCGCCCCCGGCCAGGAACCAGGCGTAGTGCGCGTGGAGGCACTTCACCCCGATGCGGGTGCCGCCCACCCCGGCGGAGGGGCGGGGCCCCTCGTGCGCGGGATCGATGGCGGCGTCGCGCTCGGCCCGGTAGCGGTCGTGGGCCGCCGCGAGCTCGGCCGGATCGACCACGTCCTGCACGGCCCGCACCCCACCGGCCGCTTCCAGGCGCGACACCGCGGCGTGCAGCGCGGGATCGACCAGCCAGAACCGGGTGGGCATCGGCGTGCCGTCGGCGGTGAAGGGCTCGTTGCGGACCACGACCGGCGCGCCGGTCGCCGAGCGCAGCACGACGTCGAAGTCGGCCTGCGGGACGCGCCCGAGCAGCTCGGTGAGCGCGGCGACGTCGTCGGGGGTGGCCATCACGGCCAGTGTACGAGCGGGGCTCGGCGTTACGGGTTGCCCGGCAGCGTGGTGGTGGTCGAGGTGGTCGGCGCGGGGATGATCACGAACGGGCGCTCGCCGGGCCTCACCAGGCCGTAGCGCTCGCGGGCGATGCGCTCGATCTCGGCGTCGTTCTGGAGCCGCTTCGCCTCGGCGCTGAGCTTCGCGTTCTCGCGGTCGAGCACCGAGAGCTGCTGGCGCGCCCGGTTCATCTGGTCGCGCTGGTCGAGGAACGTGCGCGTGGGGTACACGAACGCGAACAGCAGACCGACACAGATCACGAGCAGGAGCGCACCGCGCAGGCGACCGCGACGTCGTCCGGTGCGTTCCGCGCGCGCTGCGACCGCTCGCGCGCCTGCTCCCGATCCCTCTCGGGATCGGGACGCGGGCCGCGGGCGCGGGGCGCGTCAGCCACGCGCGACCCCGGGGGGCAGCGCGGCGCGGCCGGGGTAGGCCGCCACCGGGCCGAGCTCCTCTTCGATGCGCAGGAGCTGGTTGTACTTGGCGACGCGGTCGGAACGGGCCGGCGCGCCGGTCTTGATCTGGCCGCAGTTGGTGGCGACCGCGAGGTCGGCGATGGTGGCGTCCTCGGTCTCGCCGGAACGGTGCGACATCATCGCGGTGTAGCCGTTGCGCCCCGCGAGCAGCATCGTGTCGAGGGTCTCGGTGAGCGAACCGATCTGGTTCACCTTCACGAGGATCGAGTTGGCGACGCCGCGCTCGATGCCCTGCTCGAGCCGGGTCACGTTGGTGACGAACAGGTCGTCGCCCACGAGCTGCACGCGGTCGCCGAGGCGATCGGTGAGCGCCTTCCAACCGTCCCAGTCGTCCTCCGACATGCCGTCCTCGATCGACACGATCGGGTACTTGTCACTCAGCTCGGACAGTCGATCGACCCATTCGGCCGGCGTGAAGCTCACGCCCTCGCCGTCGAGCACGTAGCGCCCATCGCGGAACATCTCGTGGACGCGACGTCGAGCGCGAGCGCGATCTCCTCACCCGGCGTGTAGCCCGCAGCTTCGATCGCCGCGAGCAGCAGGGTGAGCGCCTCTTCGTTCGACGGGAGGTTGGGCGCGAAGCCACCTTCGTCGCCGAGCGCGGTGGCGAGGCCGCGGTCCTTCAGCAGCGCCTTGAGCGCGTGGTACGTCTCGACGCCCCACCGCAGCGCCTCGGAGAAGCTCGCGGCGCCGACGGGCGCGAGCATGAACTCCTGGATGTCGACGTTGGAGTCGGCGTGCGCGCCGCCGTTGAGCACGTTCATGAACGGCACGGGCAGCGCGTGCGCGTTGGCGCCGCCGACGTAGCGGTAGAGGGGAAGCCCGGCGTCCTCCGCGGAGGCCTTCGCCGCGGCGAGCGACACGCCGAGGATGGCGTTGGCGCCGAGGCGCGACTTGCCGTCGGTGCCGTCGAGGGTGACGAGCTCGTCGTCGAGGAGGCGCTGGTCGGCGGCGTCGAGCCCGACGATCGCATCGGCGATCTCGGTGTTGACGTGCTCCACGGCGGTGCGCACGCCCTTGCCGCCGTAGCGGTCGCCGCCGTCACGCAGCTCGTGGGCCTCGTGGGCGCCGGTGCTGGCGCCGCTCGGGACGATGGCCCGCCCCCGCGCCCCGGAGAGGAGCTCCACGTCGACCTCGACGGTAGGGTTGCCACGGCTGTCGAGGACCTCCCGGCCCACGACCTCGACGATCGTGCTCATCTCGCTCGCATCCCTTCCCACACGAGTCGGGAGGCCGATCCCCGTTGAACGGCGGTGACTGGTGTGGCTGATGTGACCGATGAGCCTACGTCAGTGGACCCTGCGAAACCCGTCTTCAATCCCTTCGAGCCGGGCTTCACCGACGACCCCTACCCCCAGTACGCGGCGCTGGTGGCCGAGAACCCGGTGCAGGAGCTGGTGTTCGGGCCGTGGGCGGTGTTCCGCCACGACGACGCCGTCCGCCTCCTGCGGGACCCCCGGCTGAGCGTCGCCGACGACGCCATCGAGGGCGCCAACGTGCGGGCCGAGGCCCGCCTGCAGATCCTCGGCGAGGAGCGCGCCGCCCGCGGCACCCGCCAGATGCTCAACCTCGACCCGCCCGACCACACCCGGCTGCGGGGGCTGGTCCAGAAGGTGTTCACGCCCCGACGCATCGACGACCTCGCGGTGCGGGTGCAGGAGCTGGTCGACGAGCTGCTCACCGCGGCCGAGGCGCGCGCGGCGGCCGAGGGGTCGGTCGACCTCATCGAGGCCTTCGCGTTCCCGCTCCCCTTCCAGGTGATCTCCGAGATGCTCGGCATGCCCGACTCCGATCGCGACGAGCTGCGCGCGCTCGCCCACACGCTCACCCTCGCCCTCGAACCGGTGCTCGCGTTCCAGCACGCCGACGAGATCGTCGCCGCGTCCGACGAGATGACCCGTCACGTGCTCGACGTGATCGCGTGGAAGCGCGAGCACCCGGCCGACGACCTCCTGAGCGCGCTGATCGCCGCGGAGGACAACGGCGACGTGCTCTCGGAGCTCGAGCTGCTCGACCAGGTGGTGCTGCTCTACGTCGCCGGCCACGAGACCACGGTGAACCTGATCGGCAACGGCACGCTCGCGCTGCTGCGCCATCGCGCGCAGTTCGAGCGCTGGTCCGCCGACCCGTCGATCGCCGGCAACGCGGTGGAGGAGCTGTTGCGCTACGACTCGCCGGTGCAGTTCTCGCGGCGGGTCACCACGTCGCCGGTGGAGCTCGGCGGCCACGAGCTCGACGCCGGCCAGTTCGTGCTCACCTGTCTCGCGTCGGCGAACCGCGACCCGGCGAAGTGGGGGCCCACCGCGGCCGAGCTCGACCTGGGCCGCGAGGGCGCGGCCACCCACCTCGCGTTCGGGGCGGGCGTCCACCACTGCCTGGGCGCGGCGCTGGCCCGGCTCGAAGGGCGCCTCGCGCTCGGCACGTTCGTGCAGCGGTTCCCGCAGGCCGACCTCGCGACCGACGCGCCCGCCTGGAGCGGCCGCCTGGTGCTCCGCGGCCTCGACGCCCTCCCCGTCACCCTCGCCTGAGCGGCGTCGCGGCCCGAGCGGAATAGTTGCGGGATCAACTATGTTGCCTGCGGGGAACGACCGACCCGACACGACCGCCCCGAGTGGCCTGCCCGAGGAGCTCCCGATGCCCGCAGTGACCGTCGCCGACACCCTGACCCTGCCCACGATCGCCGTGCCCGACGGCGCGCGACCCCGACCCGTCGCCGTCGGTGGTCGCCGCCCACCACGCCATCGAGGGCGCGGGCTTCGAGGTGTGGCGCCCCTTCCCCGGCGGCGTCGACCCCACGGTGAGCGACCCGTTCTTCCTGCTCGACCAGCTCGGTCCGGTCGACTACGCGCCCGACGAGGCGGTGGGCGCGCCGTGGCACCCCCACCGCGGGTTCGAGACCGTCACCTACGTGCTCGACGGCGAGATCGCGCACCACGACTCCCACGGTGGTGGTGGCGTGATCGGCGAGGGCGACACCCAGTGGATGACCGCGGGCAGCGGCCTCCTCCACGACGAGGTCCCCACCGAGCGCGCGCTGCGCGAGGGCGGCCGCTCGCACGGCGTGCAGCTGTGGGTGAACCTGCCGTCGCACCTCAAGTTCACACCGCCGCGCTACCAGGCGATCACCGGCGACCACCTCACGCTGCTCACGTCGCCCGACGGCGGCGCGCTGGTGCGGCTGATCGCGGGTGAGATCGCCGGGCACCGGGGGCCGGGCGACACGCACACGCCCATCACCTACGCGCACGTCACGCTGCAACCGGGCGCGCAGCTCACCGTGCCGTGGAACCCCGAGTTCAACGCGATGGCCTACGTGCTGCTCGGCCGCGGGACGGCCGGTGAGGAGCAGACCGGCGTCGCCGCGCACGAGCTCGTGGTGTTCGGCGCCGGTGACACCGTCACCGTGCGCGCCGCCGACACCCCGGGCGGCCCCGACGACGCCGTCGAGGTGCTGCTGCTCGGCGGGCAGCCGATCCGCGAGCCCATCGCCCACTACGGCCCGTTCCTGATGAACACCAAGGCCCAGCTCCTCGAGGCCATGGAGGACTTCCAGAACGGGAAGATGGGCACCATCCCCGACGACGCCCGCTGACCCTGCCGAGCACGTGTCACGACGCGCCGGTCAGGACCGGCGGAACTGACACATGGTCGGGGTCAGGGGGTTTCGAGCCAGAGGGTGTGGACGTCGGCGTCGGGCATCGACGCGAGGTCGAGACCGCGCGACTCGGCGAGGCGCTCCATCGCCTGGAAGCGCTCGCGGTAACGGGCGGCCCAACCTCGCAACGTCGACTCGGCGTCGATGCCACCGACCCGGGCGACCACCACCGCGCCGACCAGCACCTCGGCGAGCTGCGCGTCGACCTCCTCGCCCTGCTCGCGCATCCGGGCGACCGCCGCGTCGATGCGGTCGAGCGCGTCGGTGAACGAGCCGGGGTCGAGGCCCACCGACGCCGCCTTGCGCATCAGCTTGTGCGTGTAGACCAGTGACGGCAGCCCGGGCGTGATGCCCTCGACGATCGACGAGGTGCCCTTCTCGTCCTTCTTGATCTGCTCCCAGTTCCGCAGCACGTCGTCGGACTCGGCGGCGACGACGTCGCCGAACACGTGCGGGTGACGGCGCACGAGCTTGTCGTGGATGCCCGCGGGCGACGTCGGCCATGCCGAACGCGCCCTCCTCCTGCGCGAGCACCGCGTGGAACACCACCTGGTAGAGCAGGTCGCCGAGCTCGTCCTCCACCGCGGCGTACGCCTCGGCGGGGACGGGGCCGTCGGCGGGGAGCGCCTCCAGCGCCTCCACCACCTCGTAGGCCTCCTCGATGAGGTACCGGGTGAGCGAGTGGTGGGTCTGCTCGGCGTCCCACGGGCAACCGCCCGGGCGCGCGCAGCCGGCGGGCGAGCTGGAACAGCTTCACCATCTCGCGCGCCGCGCCCGCCGCGCCGGCGTCGACGAAGAGCGACGTGAGGTGGTCGGGGTCGAGCGCGCCGCGATCGAGCTCCTCGAGCGCGAGCACGGCGACGTGCTCGTCGGGCAGCCCGAGGCGCTGGAGCACGGTCACCGGCGTGGCCGCGTCGAGGTGTTCGAGCAGCGCGAGCTTCACGTCGGACACCACGAACGCGTTGTCGCACTGCGCGATCAGCAACGGGCCCGCGAGCTCGACGTCGTCGATGGCGCGCGCGTCGACCACGCGCGCTTCGCGATCCATGGGGTCGACACCGAGGCGCGCCCAGGCGAGGTCGGCGAACGAGAGGCCGGGGACGACGCGCAGCTCCACCTCGCCGCGCGCGGCGGCCTCGTGCAGCAGCGTGACCGTGCGTTCCGCGACCGACGGGTTGCCGGGCACGCCGTACGCGATCTCACCGTGCTCGTGCGCCAGCGCGACCAGCGCGGCGACGATGCCGCGGTAGTTGGCGTCGAGATCGGGTGCGGCGTCGTAGTGGTCGTCGAACGACTCGAACGCGATGCCCGCCGCCGCGAGGTCGACACAGGCGGGGTGACGCGCGGTGCGCACGCGCCGCAGCGCCACCGACTCGAACGCGGCGCGCGCCGCGGGCAGGAGGTGGTCGGCCCCCGCCGGCCCGAGCCCCACGACGACGACGCGGCCCGGCACGCGGGTGCTCCTACCCGCCGGCCGACGAGGACGCCGACTGCTTCGGGCAGCCGGTGGGCGGGCACACCTTGCGTTGACTCGCGCTCCAGAAGCCGTACTTCGGGTCGACGGTGACGTCGACACCCTTGAGCGCCTTCGCGCCGGTGACCTTCTTCTGGATCACGAGGATGTCGGCGAGCCGGCGCTGCAGCCCCTCGGGAAGGCGTCGCAGCTGCCTGCTGGAACGTCGCGTCCGGCCTGGGCGACGACGCCGGCCACCGCCGCTTTGCGCTGGGAGTCGGTGATCGCCTCGCCCCGCTTGGCCAGGATCTGCGACGCGCGCTGGCGGTAGATCTCGATGGTGAGCCAGTCGGCGGCGGCCGACGACGCCACCGCGCCGTTCGTGGTGCGGAACGTCGCCGCGATGTTCTGCGTGGAGAACTGGTTGTCCTCGGCCAGGGCCTGCAGGTCGGCGTTCACCGAACGCTGCGACACCTTGGTGTCGCCGACGGTGTACGCGACGGCGCCGAGGCCACTGCCGGTGTCGACACCGACGACGATCACGCCGATCACACACAGGGCGAGCAGGCCGGCCACGAGGATGAGGGGAAGGCGGCGGTTCATGGCGCTGCGGACGTTAGCGCGGCGTCGTCGGGGGCCGGGAGCAGATCGGCGAGCAGCTCGACGAGCGCGGGCGCCACGCCGTCGGGGCGCGCCGCGAGCGGCACCACGACCTCGTCGTCCTTGGCCACCGCCTTCGGCGCCAGGCGACGCAGCCGCACCTTCTGCGACTCCTTGAGCGCCAGTCCGGTGATCCGGGCCGTGTTGCGCTGCACGGTGATGCCGGTGACCCCGACCCGCACGCACTCGGCCCGCAGCCGGGCCACGTCGAGCAGGGCGACGGCCGGCGCGGGCGGCGGCCCGTAGCGGTCCTCCCACTCGTCGCGGATGTCGTCGACGTCGGCGGGGGTGGTGACCGCGGCGAGGCGGCGGTAGGCCTCCATGCGCACGTCGTCGCGGGCGACGTAGTCGCGCGGGAGGTTGGCGTCGACCGGCACGTCGATGGTGAGGTCCGACGGCTCGGGCACCGGCTCGCCCTTCAGCTCCCCGACCGCCTCCACCACCATCTGGCAGTACAGGTCGAAGCCGACCGCGGCGATGTGGCCCGACTGCGCCTCGCCGAGCAGGTTGCCCGCGCCGCGGATCTCGAGGTCGCGCATCGCGATCTTGAAGCCGGAGCCGAGGTCGGTGAACTCGCCGATGGTCTTGAGCCGTTCGTAGGCCTCTTCGGTGAGCACGCGGTCGGGCGGGTGCAGGAGGTAGGCGTAGGCGCGCTGGCCGCGACGGCCGACGCGACCGCGCAGCTGGTACATCTGCGCGAGACCGAGGAGATCGGCGCGGTCGACCACCAGGGTGTTCACCGTGGGCATGTCGATGCCGCTCTCCACGATGGTGGTGCACACCAGCACGTCGAACTCGCGCTCGGCGAAGTCGAGCACGACGCGCTCGAGGCGGTTCTCGTCCATCTGGCCGTGGGCGACCGCGACGCGCGCCTCGGGCACCAGCTCGCGCACGTGCTCGGCGACCAGCTCGATGTCGCGCACGCGGTTGTGCACGTAGAACACCTGGCCTTCGCGCAACAGCTCGCGCCGGATCGCCTCGCCGACCGCGCGGTCGTCGTACTCCCCCACGTAGGTGAGGATGGGCTGGCGGTCCTCCGGCGGCGTGTTCACCAGCGACATGTCCCGGATCCCGGTGAGCGAGAGCTCGAGCGTGCGCGGGATCGGCGTCGCGGTGAGGGTGAGCACGTCGACGCTGGTCGCGAATTGCTTGATGAGCTCCTTGTGCTGCACCCCGAACCGCTGCTCCTCGTCGACGACGAGCAGGCCGAGCCGCTTGGGGGTCACGTCGCCCGACAGGATGCGGTGCGTGCCGATGAGCACGTCGACCGCGCCCGACTCGAAGTCGCGCACCACCGCGGCCTGCTCCTTCGCGGTGAGGAAGCGCGACAGCACCTCGACCCGCACGGGATAGTTGGCGAAGCGCTCGCGGAAGGTCTGGCCGTGCTGGTTGGCGAGCAGCGTGGTGGGCACCAGCACCACCGCCTGCGTGCCCTCCTGCACCGCCTTGAACGCGGCCCGCACCGCGACCTCGGTCTTGCCGTACCCGACGTCGCCGCAGACGAGGCGGTCCATGGGGACCGGCCGTTCCATGTCGCCCTTCACGTCGACGATGGCCTGCATCTGGTCGGGGGTCTCCTCGTAGGGGAAGGCCTCCTCCACCTCGTGCTGCCAGGGCGTGTCGGGGCCGAACGCCCGGCCCGGCGTGGCGAGGCGCTGGCGGTAGAGCACCACCAGCTCCTCGGCGATCTCGCGCACCGCGCTGCGCACACGGGCGCGCTGCTTCTCGAAGTCGGCGCCGCCCATGCGGTTGAGGGTGGGCGTCTCGCCGCCGGTGTAGCGACGCACCAGGCCGACCTGGTCGGTGGGGACGTAGACCTTGCCGTCCTTGAACTCGAGCCAGAGGTAGTCGCGCTCGACGCCACCCATGGTGAGCGGCTTCATCTCGAGGTACCTGCCCACGCCGTGCTGGTGGTGCACGACGTAGTCGCCGGGCGTGAGCGCGTCGTAGTAGTCGGCGCCGCGTCGTGCGCCGCGCGCGCGACGGTGGACGCGTCGACGGCCGGTGAGGTCGGCCTCGGCCACCAGCGCGACGCGCGCGCCGGGCAGCACCACACCGCGGTCGAGCGGCGCGACCACGATGCGCACCGCGCCCGGCGCGGGTTCGCCGACCAGCGCGTCGAGCCCCTCGGCCGCGAGGACGTCGTGGAGCCGCTGCGCGGAACCGGTGCCGTCGGCCGCGAGCACGACGCGGTAGTCGTCGCGGGCGAGGGCGCGCAGGCGCTTCGCCAGCGTGTCGGCGTCGCCGACCACGGGATCGAACGCGGTGGCCGCGACGCGCGGCGTGTCGGGCCCTTCGGGCGTGTTCAGCAGCGACACCGCGCCGGCGGTGGTGACCGCGAGGAGCCGGTCGAACGGCAGCGAGAGCCGCAGGAGCTCGGCGTCGTCGGCGCCCCACGTGGTGGCCAGCGAGCCCGCGAGCGACGCCTCCTCGTCGAGCAGCTCCTGCGCGCGGTCGCGCATGCGCTTGGGCTCGACCAGCGCGACCAGCGCGGTGTCGGGCAGGAGGTCGGTGAGCAGCTGGTCGTCGGCGCAGAGCCACGGCAGCCACGACTCCATGCCGTCGAACACCTGGCCGTCGGCGAGGCGCTCCCACTGCTCGGCGCCCCACGGTTGCGAGCCCACCAGCGCGGCGGCGCGGGCGCGCACGTCGTCGGTGGGCAGCAGCTCGCGCGCCGGGAAGATGCAGGCCTCGGCGACGTCGTGGGTGGACCGCTGGTCGGCGACCGAGAACGCGGAGAGCCGGTCGACCTCGTCGCCCCAGAGGTCGACGCGCACCGGGTGGTCGTCGGTCGACGGGTACACGTCGACGATCGAGCCGCGCACCGCGACCTCGCCGCGCGCCTCCACCTGGTACTCGCGCCGGTAGCCCGCGGCGATCAGGGTGGCCACGAGCTCGTCGCGGTCGACCTGGTCGCCGGCGCGGATCACCACCGGTTCCACGTCGTGCGCGTGGGGCCCGAGCCGCTGCACCAGTGCGCGCACCGGCGCCACCACCACCGCAGGCGGGGTCGCCCTGACGGAGCCGCCACATCACCCGCAGGCGCCGGCCCATCGTCTCCAACGAGGGCGACACCCGTTCGAACGGCAGGGTCTCCCACGCGGGGAACAGCTCCACGTCGTCGTCGCCGAGGAACTGGCCGAGGTCGCGCACCAGGCGTTCGGCCTCGTTGCCGGTGGGGACCGCGAGCAGGATCGGCCGGCGCGTCGTCACGTGGGCGACCGAGGCCGTGAACAGCGAGCGCGCCGCGTCGGGCACCGCCACGGTGGCGTCGCGCGCGATGACCGCGCGCACGGCCGGGTCGTCGGCGAGCAGCGGCACCAGCGCGGCGAGCGGCGGCGTCACGAGCGGGGGAGGCGTCACGATCAGTTGAAGCGGTTCATCGCGACGTCGGCGCCGTCGCGCACGATCGACTCGACCGCGTCGGCCGCCTGTTCGAGCGTGACGTCGATCTCGGTGCGCTCACGCTTCGAGAACCGCTTGAGCACGTGATCGGCGCCGTGCTCCTTCGACACCGGCTTGCCCACCCCGATGCGCACCCGCACGAACTCGTCGGAGTGCAGGTGCGACTTCACCGACCGCAGCCCGTTGTGACCGGCCAGCCCGCCGCCCACCTTCACCTTGAGCGCGGCGACCGGGAGGTCGAGCTCGTCGTGCACGATCACCACCTGGTGCGGCTCGACGCCGTAACGCCGCGCCAGCGCGGCCACCGCGGCGCCGGAGTCGTTCATGTAGGTGAGCGGCACCGCGAGCGCGACCAGCTGGTCGCCGATGCGCACCTGGTCGGCCCGGGCGCGCTCCTTGCCCTTCTTCAGCGTGGCCCCGTGGCGCTTCGCGAGCAGCTCGACGGTGTCGGCACCCACGTTGTGGCGCGTGTGGGCGTACTCGTCGCCGGGGTTGCCCAACCCCACGACGAGCAGGTCGGCCGCCGTGCCCTTGCGCGGCCCGAGGTCGCCCCGGCGCCGCAGCACCGGCTACTCGCCGTCGCCCTCGCCGGCAGGCTCGTCGGACGCGGTCGCGGCCTCGCCGCCCTCGTCGCCCTCGCCCTCGCCACTCTCTCGCCCGGGCCACCGGCGGTACGGCGAACGGTGATCTGCGCGACGACCGCGTCGTCGTCGGCCGCGGTGGTGACCCCGGCCGGCAGCACGATGTCGCGCACGTGGAGCTGGTCGGTGATGTGCAGCTCGGAGATGTCGTGCTCGAGCGCGACCGGGATGTTGCCCGGCATCGCCTCGACGGTGAGCTGGAACATGAGCTGCTCGAGCAGGCCGCCGTCCTTGACGCCGATGGGCTCGCCCGTGAGGTGCAGCGGGATCTCGGCGCTCACCGCGACGTCGCGGCGGATGCGCACGAAGTCGACGTGGACGTACTCGCCCCGGGTGGGGTGGCGGTGGATCTGGCGGGCCAGCGTGAGCACGTTCTCGCCGGACACGTCGAGGGTGATCAGCGTGTTCGAGCCCGACTCGCCGCTCAGGGCGTGCGAGAGCTCGCGGGCGTCGACGGTGATCGACACGGCGTCGGAGCCCAGGCCGTAGACGACCGCGGGGACCTTGCCGGCCTTGCGGAGGCGGCCGGTGGGGCCGGAGCCGAAGTCGGTGCGCGGCTCGGAAACGAGAGTGATGTCAGACATGGCGCGGCAGGGCCTTTCAGCGATCTGGGAGCCCTCCATTCTGGCCGCTGGGACCCCTCCGGACCAAACCGCCCCGGATTCGGGGTTCAGATGCCGGGCTGTGCCGCCACGCGGCCGGCGTCGACGGCCTCCACCAGGCGGGCGTGGTCGTGGCGGGTGGTGGCCACGTAGGCCTGGGCGTAGGCCAGCACGGCCCGGTCGAAGGTGTCCTTGCCCCCGAGGTAGGCGGCCAGGGCGACCGGATCCCCCGAGCGGGCGTGGGCCCGGGCCAGCGCCCAGCCGCACAGCGCGCCGTGGTACGTGAGGTTGCGGGCGTTCATCGTCGTGAGGTCGGAGCGGCCC
Source organism: uncultured Actinomycetes bacterium (assembly GCA_963782705.1). Classification (GTDB taxonomy): domain Bacteria; phylum Actinomycetota; class Acidimicrobiia; order IMCC26256; family DASPTH01; genus CAVRGQ01. Next base: position 64,790 of record CAWAKX010000016.1, read on the forward strand.
TTCAGGTCCCACAGCTGGCGCACGTAGTAGGTGATGCCGCTCACCGCGTTCTCGCACCAGCCGAGGAAGATGTCGGTGGCGCCCTGGCAGAGCCGCTGACCGGCGACCACCCGCCGGCCGGGGTGGCCGAGGTCGGACTCGCCGAGGAACCGCTCCAGCACCGACGCCTGCGCCTCCTTCACCTGGAGGATGATGCGGTCGTCGTCGCGGTCGGACGCGCCGAACAACGCGATCCAGCACCGGGTGCCGACGCTGCCCACCCCGCCGACGCGGTGGGCGACGTCGAGCAGCTCGAACTTGTCGATCAGTATCCGGCGGTCGTCGCGCAACGACTCGCGGTAGTCGTCGAGCATGTGGATCACGTCGTCGAGGGCCAGACCGTGGCGCCCGAGGTGCTCGACGAGCGGCGGGTCGTCGACGAAGTGCGCGTGCTCGTCGTGGGTGTAGCGGGCCACGGCCCGACGCTGGTCCTTGCGCGCGGCCTTCGCGGCATCGCGCTCGACGCGGCCACGGTCGCGCTTCGGGAAGTGGCGGATCACGTCGTCGAGCGCGGTGTGGTCGTACCAGAGGTCGAGCGCGGTCATCGCCGCGTAGCCCGCGACGCGCTCGCGGTAGGAGCGCAACGTGGTGAGCACCGCGTCGTCGCACTTCTCGGGCGACAGGCCGTTCTCCTGGGCGACGAGGTGCAGGCTGGCGGCGAGGCGCTTCACGTCCCACTCGAACGGACCGGGCAACGTCTCGTCGAAGTCGTTGATCGAGAACACCACGTTGCGCTCGGGCGTGGCGAACTTCCCGAAGTTGCGGATGTGCGCATCGCCGCAGAGCTGCACGACGAGCCCGCTCGTGGGCGTGGCCGCGAGGTCGTGGGCCTGCACCAGCGCCGCGCCGCGGAGGAAACCGAACGGCGTGTCGATCATGCGACCGTGGCGGATCGGGACGAGGTCGTCGCGGCGCGAGATGGCCTGTTCCTCGAGGAACGCGACGGGATCGCGCGACTCGGGGACGGGACCGGGATCGGCGTGCGTGGCGAGCGGCGCCCGCTCGCGCCGGGCGCGACCCTCGGCGCGGCGATCGGCGATGGTGGGACCGGTCATCGGCGCAGGCTACGGCAACGCCCGCATCCTCCGTCGTTCGCCTCCGCGCACTCCGTGGCGCCGCGACCGGTCGGGCCGTCGGAGCTAGAGGTTGTCGCCGCGGAAGATCTCGGACACCGAGGTGTCCTCGAACACCGCACCGATCGCCTCGGCGATCGTGGGCGCGATCGACAGCACCTTGAGGCTGTCGAAGTGCTTCTCCGCCGGGATCGGCAGCGAGTTCGACACCACCACCTGGCGGATGGGCGCGTTCTTCAGCCGGTCGACGGCGGGACCGGAGAGCACGCCGTGGGTGGCGGCCACCCACACCTCCGCCGCACCGCGGTCCATGAGCAGGTTGGCAGCCGACACGATGGTGCCCGCGGTGTCGATCATGTCGTCGGTGAGCACGCACACCGCGCCCTCGACGTTGCCGACCACGTCGGTGGCTTCCGCGACGTTGTGCGTGCCCTTCGGGCGGCGCTTGTCGATGAAGGCCAGCTCGGTCTCCACGTTCGCCTCGCTGAGGCAGTTCGCGTAGCGGCGGGCGAGCTTGAGGCCGCCGGCGTCGGGCGACACCACCGCGACTTCGCCGTCGACCTCGTTGGCGAGGTACTGCGCGAGCACCGGCACCGCCGTGAGGTGGTCGACCGGGAAGTCGAAGAACCCCTGGATCTGACCGGTGTGGAGGTCGACGGTGACCAGGCGGTCGGCGCCGGCGACGGTGAGCATGTCGGCGAGCAGGCGGGCCGAGATGGGCTCGCGACCCTCGGCCTTGCGGTCCTGGCGGGCGTACCCGAAGAACGGGCACACCGCGGTGATGCGCCGCGCCGACGCGCGCTTCGCGGCGTCGATCATGAGCAGCTGCTGCATGATGCGGTCGTTGATCGGTTCGCAGTGCGACTGCATCACGAACACGTCGGCACCGCGGATGCTCTCGCCGTAGCGGGCGTAGAGCTCGCCGCTCGCGAAGGTGGAGAGCTTCACGTCGCCGAGCGGCACCCGCAGGCACTCGGCGATCTCCGCCGAGAGCTCGTCGTTGCCCTGCCCCGCGAAGAGCATCAGCTTCTTGCGCGGCACCAGCTCCATGTCAGCTTCCTCCCGAAGCGCGGCCGTGATCGGCAGACCCTTCATCCTCGCGCGAGCTGACCCACCCTTCCTCGATCCGGGCGGGAACCCCCTTGGCCAGCGCGCCGGCGGGGACGTCGCGGGTGACCACCGCGCCGGCCGCCGTGTAGGCGTCGTCGCCGAGCTCGACCGGGGCGACGAGCACCGAATTGGAACCCGTGCGGGCGCCCTTGCCCACCTTCGTGCGGTGCTTGGTGCGGCCGTCGTAGTTGGCGGTGATGGTGCCCGCCCCGATGTTCGCCCCCGCGCCGATCTCGGCGTCGCCGACGTAGGAGAGGTGCGGGACCTTGGCCCCCTCGCCGATGTCGGCGTTCTTCGTCTCCACGAACGTGCCGACGTGCGCGCCCGCCGCGAGGCGGGTCGCGGGTCGCAGCGACACGAACGGACCCACCGTGGCGTCGGCGCCGATCTCGGCCTCACGGGCGACGGTCTGACGCACGATCGCGCGCTCCCCCACCACGGTGTCGACGAGCTGCGACCACGGGCCGACCACCGCGCCGGCGCGCACGACGGTGGCGCCCTGCAGCATCGTGCCGGGCAGCAGCGTGACCTCGGCTTCGAGCTCCACGTCGGCGTCGACGTAGGTGGTGTCGGGGTCGACGATCGTGACGCCCTCGAGCATCCAGCGCCGGTTGATGCGGGCGCGCAGCTCGGCCTCGGCCTCGGCGAGCTGCGCACGGTCGTTGACGCCGACGGTCTCCATCGGGTCGTCGGCCTCGATGGCCAGCACCGGGTGGCCGGTGTCGCGCAACACGGCGACGACGTCGGTGAGGTAGTACTCGCCCTGCGCGTTCTCGGGGCTCAGGCGGCGCAGCGACGGCGCGAGCAGGCTGCGGCGGAAGCAGTAGATCGACGGGTTCACCTCGTCGATGGCCAGCTCGTCGTCGCTGGCGTCGGCCTGCTCGACGATCGCGGCGACGTGCCCGTCGCGGTCGCGCACCACCCGTCCGTAACCGGTGGGATCCGCGAGGCGGGCGGTGAGCAACGACGCCGCGGCATCCGCGAGGCGGTGCTCGCGCGTGAGGTGGGCGAGCGTCTCGGCGCGCAGCAGCGGCGCGTCACCGGTGACCACGATCACGTCGTCCTCGGTGTCGATGGTGTCGGCGAACGCGGTGAGCGCGACGCTGGCGGCGTCGCCGGTGCCCCGGCGGGTGCGCTGCTCGACGAACTCGACCACGACGTCGCCGCGGTACTGCTCGCGGGTGGCGGCCATCACCGTGTCGGCCCCGTGGCCCACGACCACCACGATGCGGTCGAGCGGCAGCCGGGCCAGGGTGTCGAGCACGTGCAGCAGCATCGGGCGGCCGCACAACGGGTGCAGCACCTTGGGCAGCGCCGACTTCATGCGCGTGCCCTCGCCCGCGGCGAGCACCACCGCGCTCAGGGGTCGTCTTCCGGCCATCAGTGGTCGCTCATCGCCGTGTCGCACCCTCTCACGCTCTCACGCTCACGTCCCCGGACTGGCAGGTCCGGCCTCGCCGCTGCGGGAGTGGCTCGGGGGCGAGGTTTCGAACCTCGACTTGGGACTCCAAAGGACCCCGTGCTGCCTTTACACCACCCCCGACCGGGACCTCGCGACCCTAGCCCGCGCCGCGATCCGCGGGTCGATGTGCAGATGCGACGCGCCGGCGACTAGCTTGCGATCCGCCATGGGCTCCCTGATCAAGAAGCGCCGCAAGCGCATGAGGAAGAAGAAGCACAAGAAGCTTCTCAAGCGCACGCGCTGGCAGCGTCGCCAGCAGGGTCGCTAGGCACTCCTCTCCACCCTCGCTCGCGTCCGCTCGCTCCGTCCCGCCACTTCGCCGCTCCGCGCGGAGCGGGCAAGCGAGTCAGGCGGAGAGGCGTACGCCGCGGGTGACGTTGGTGGTGCCCAGCACGGGGACGCGCAGCTTGCGCCGCACCTCGTCCACCAGCGCCGGCAGGCGCCGGGCGTCGGGCACCGGCACCACGTACGACGAGCCGCTCCCCGCCATCAACGCGGGCCCGCCCGCGGCGGCTTCGAGGGCCCGGCGGAACCTCCGCAGCCGGGGCTCCACCGCCTCGGCCGCCGGTTCGAGGTCGTTGGCCAGCTCCGACGTGAGGGCGGCCAGCTGTCGGGGCGCCGCCACCACGCGCTGCGCCTCGGGGCCGCCGAGCTCGTCCCACTTCGCGTACACGTCGGGGGTCGAGAGGCGGAACGGCGGGATCGCGAGCAGGAAACCGATGCGCTGCGGCACCTGCACCGGTTCGAGCAGCTCGCCGCGACCGCGCATCCACGCCGCGCCGCCCCGCACGCAGAACGGCACGTCGGAACCGGTCTCGGCCGCGACCTCGAGCACCCCGGCCTCGTCGATGTCGACGTCGAGCAGGCGGTGCACCGCGAGGAGCGCGGCGGCGGCGTCGGCGGAGCCGCCGCCGAGCCCGGCGCCGGTGGGGATGTGCTTGCGCAGCACGAGGCGCACCCCGTGACCCGAGCGCCCCGCGCGCACCATCAGCTTCTCGGCCGCGATGAACGCGAGGTTGCGGTGGTCGGTGGGGATGTCCTCGATCACGTCGTCGCGCATCAGCTCGAGCTGCACGCCGCCGGGCGCGGGCACCGCATAGGCCTCGACCACGTCCTGCGGCTGGCCGAGCGACACCACCAGGCCCTCGAGGTCGTGGTAGCCGTCGGCCCGGCGGCCGAGGACGCGCAACGACAGCGTGAGCTTCGGGTACGCGGTGGCGCGGACGCGGGCCAGCCTCATGCCGCGGCGCTCCGGGCGACCGCGGCCCAGGCGTCGAGCCCGAGCTCCTCGGCGCGGGCGGTGGGCGCCACGCCGGCGGCGTCGAGCACCTCGCTGGCGCGGTCGCCGAGCAGCGGGGCGAGCGAACGCCGCAGCATCTTGCGCCGCTGGGCGAAGCCCGGCGCGCACGAGCGCCGAAGAAGTCGGCCTCCGACGGCACGCTCACCGGCGGTGCGGGGCGCCGCACCAGGCGGACCAGCGCGGAGTCGACCCGGGGGCGGGGCACGAACACCGACGGCGGCACCCGGCCCACCAGCGACGCCTCCGCGAAGTAGGCGACCTTCACCGACACCGCGCCGTACTGCTCGTCGCCGGGACCGGCGGCGAGGCGCTCCCCCACCTCACGCTGCACCATCACCACGATGTGGCCCGACCGCGGGCACGTCCTCGAGGAGGCGCATCACGACGGGCACGGCCACGTTGTAGGGCAGGTTCGACACACAGGTGACGGTGCCGGGCGCGGCGTCGCCCGCCGACCAGCGATTCGAGGTCGGCGTCGAGGGCGTCGGCCACCACCACCTGCACCTGGTCTGCGACGCCCGCTTCGGTGAGCACCTCGGCCAGCACCCCGGCGAGTCGGGCGTCGAGCTCCACCGCGACGACCTGGGCGCCCTGGTCGCACAGGGCGAGGGTGAGCGAACCGAGGCCGGGGCCGATCTCCAGCACCCGGGCGCCGGTCGCGGATCCGGTGTCGTCACCGAGCTCGGCGAGCGACGCGATGCGCCGGGCGACGTTGCCGTCGACGAGGAAGTTCTGCCCCAGGCTCTTCTTCGGCTGGATGCCATGCGCGCTGCACAGCGCGCGCACCTTGGCCGGGGTCAGGGTCGTCACGACGGCGCACGCTACCGGGCGCGGACGTCGCGGACCCGAGCCCACTTCCGCGCGTGTCAGCGACCGAAACCGCCGCGGCGGCGGCGCGTCACCAGTGGAGCACGTTGTTGGCGCAGCCCCACGGGTCCCAGCCGAGCGCGTCGTGGATGCGCATGCCCACGATGATCTGTTCCTCGCGCGTGGCGTAGCCCGCACGGGGCGCGAAGTCGGTGCCGCCGAAGGCCCGCCAGGTGCCTACGTAGATGCCGAGACCACCGTCGTAGCCGTCGGGGTTGGCGTCGATGGTGTCCCAGCGCCCGCCCGACTCGCACTGCGCGAGCGCGTCCCAGTGCCAGTCGGCCTTGGTGCCGTAGGCGACGATGTGCGGCTTCGCCGGCGTGGTCGGCACCTTCGACACCACCTGGCCGTCGCCCGGCACCGGCAGGCCGTTCTCCACCCGCTGACGCACGGTGACGGTCATCACGCCCGTGCTTGCCCTTCTGCACGTCACGGGTCTGGCCGATGGGCAGGTCGGGGTCGGGCTGCTGCACGGTGTCGAACGGGAATGTCCTCGGTGGTCGACAGCGTCGGCGCGCCGACCCGCACCACGGTGACCTCGGTGCCTTCGGTGAGGCGGGCGGTGGGCGCGGGGCTCACGTAGTCGTCGCCCACGAGCTTCACGTCGTAGGAGTCGAGCAGCTCGCCGACGGTGAGCGACGGCGAGTCGAAGGCGACGGTCTGGCCGTCGACCTCGAGCCGGCCGCCGCGGCGGGTGCGGAACTCCACTGCGCTGCCCGACTCGAGACGCCCGGGATCGCCGCGCACCGCGACGAGCTTGCCCACGTGGAGCTGCTTGCCCGAGCGCGGCCGCCGAGGTGGCGGTGGTGCGCAACGGTGCGGACCTTGCCGTCGAGGTCGACGGTGACGGGGAAGGCGCGGGCCACGGCCACGTGCATGCCGTCGGAGAGCGACGCATCCGGGCGCGGGGGTGACGGTGTCGCCGCTCGCCAGGTGCACGTGCTGCGCGGCGAGCAGCGCACCGACCGTGCCGACGCCGGTGCGGAACTGCACCCGGTCGCCGTCGACCACCAGCGTGACCGACGAGCCGCCGGGCGCGGTGAGGCGGCGGACCACCCACACCCCGCTCATCACGGTGGCCACCACCAGGATGATCACGAACAGGGCCCGGCCCAGGGGCGCCAGGCGGGCGAGCCGCCGTCGGCGGGGACGGGCGCCGGCTCCGGCGGCCGCGGTGTCGCTGCGGGGGTCGCCGGCCAGCTCGGGGACGAGCGGCAGGTCGTCGACCATGGGGAGGGGCAGCCAGGCGGCGGCGTCGTGGGGCTCGGCCCGGGCGGGCGAGGGGGCGACGACCGCCTCGGCGGCGGCGAGCGAGTCGCGGAGGTAGGCCTCGGCCTCGGCGACCACCGCGGCCTGCACCTCGGGGTCGGGGTCGAGCAGCTCGTGGACCGGCGGGAGCTCGTGGAGATCGCCGGGCAGGGGCAACCACGCGGCCGCGTCGTGCGGTGCGGCCCGGGCCGGCGACGGCGCGACGAGCGCCTCCAACGCGACGAGGTCGACCTCGAGCTCGCCGTCGGCGGTGGTGTGCTCCACCGCGACGCGCGTGGTGCCGTCGATCAGCACCTCGATGGGCGGGAGCTCGTGCAGGTCGAGCGGCAGGGGCAACCACGCGGCCGCGTCGTGCGGCTCGGCGCGCGCGGGCGACGGACCGATCGCGCGCGCGACGTGCAAAGGCAGCAGCGCGTGGTTGTGTCGGTGGTTGCCGCGCCCGGCCGGCGGACGGCCGACGGGACGGTTCGGTTGCTCGGCGATCGGGAGTACCCCTGGCGTCGGCGAATGTCGACTGACTGGAGGCCGCGCGCCTCCACCTCGGCGGCACGACGAAGGCCTCACCGTACCCAACCGGCCCGGGGTCGGCAACGATCGGAGCGGACCCGGAACGCGCCGGTCGCGTTCCCGCAGGTCAGGGGGTCGCGGACGCCGTCACCGGCCCGTCAGCGGGTCGGGGAACTCCCGGGCGAAGACGGTGGTGGCGTTGGCCCGGGTCGCGGTCGCGATCTCGTCGACCGCGCGCCCGGTGGCCGCGGCGAGCGCGGTCCCGACGTCGGCGACCCACGCCGGCTCGTTGGGCTTCCCGCGGTGCGGGACGGGCGCGAGGTACGGCGCGTCGGTCTCCACCAAGCACGCGGTCGAGCGGCGCGATCGCCGCGGCGGCCTTCACGTCGTCGGCGTTCTTGAACGACACGATGCCGCTGAACGACAGGTACGCGCCGAGCGCAAGCGCGCGCTCGGCTTCCGCGGGGCCGCCGCTCCAGCAGTGGAACACCGTGCGCGCCGGCACCTCTTCTTCGGTGAGCACGCGGAACGTGTCGTCCCACGCGTCGCGCGTGTGGATCACGAGCGGCAGGTCGAGCCGGTGCGCAAGGCGGATCTGCCAGCGGAACGCGGTCTCCTGCTCGTCCTTCGGCGAATGCTCGTAGTAGAGGTCGAAGCCGGCCTCCCCGATCGCCACCACCTCGTCGGCGTGGGTCAGGGCCTCGAGCTGGCCCCACTCGGCGGCCAGGCGGGAGGCGTCGTGGGGGTGGAGGCCGACGGTGGCCCACACGTCGGGGTGGCGTTGGGCCAGCTCGAGGGCGTGGTGGGACGTCGGCAGGTCGGTGCCCACGCAGATCATCCCCACCACCCCGTTGGCCCGGGCCCGGGCCAGGGGCTCCGCCGCCTCGGCCAGCATCCCGAGGTGGCAGTGGGAGTCGACCCAGCTGGCCTCGCTGCCGCTCGTCTCTGGCCTCGCTGCCGCTCGGCTGAGCCATCTGCGTCAGGCCTCGCGACTCGGACTCGATCCTCGGGAAGAGGGGGGCGCCCTTCTCGAGCGGCGAGCCGGCCGGGAGCAGGCCCCACGCGGCGGCATCGGGGAGGCGCTGCTCCTCGGGGCGACCGGGCAGGCCGAGGCGGCGCCACAACTCCGCCGCGGCACGCGGGATGATCGGCGACGCCAGCAGCGCGACGATCCGCAGCGCCTCGAGGCAGTCGCCGAGCACCGCGGCCACCGCGGCGCTGTCGCCCGCCTTGTTGAGCGCCCACGGCTGCGAGTCCTCGATGTACGAGTTGGTGTGACGGATGAGCTCCCACACCGCGCCGAACCCACCCGCGTAGTCGAGCTCGCCGAGACGCGCGGTGAGCGCGGCGAACGCGTCGGCCGACTGCGCGACGAGCGGACCGTCGGCGCGCGCGTCGGGCACCACCCCGCCGCAGTAGTTCACCGCCATGTTGAGCACGCGGTTGGCGAGGTTGCCGAAGTTGTTGGCGAGATCGGCGTTGTAGCGCGCCACCATCGCCTCGTAGGAGAAGTCGCCGTCGGGACCGAAGCGCTGGTCGACGAGGAAGTGGTAGCGGAAGCCGTCGACACCGAAGTCGGCGACCAGCTCGGCCGGGCGTGATCTGGTTGAGCTTCGACTTGCTCATCTTCTCGCCGCTGACGAGCAGGTACCCGTGCGCGAACACGTGTTGCGGCGGCGCCTCGCCTGCGGCCATGAGCATCGCGGGCCAGTACACCGCGTGCTGGCGCAGGATGTCCTTGCCGATGAGGTGGTAGTTCACCGGCCAGTAGCGGTCGAAGCGCGCGCGGTCGTCGGGGTAGCCGACCGCGGTGCAGTAGTTGATCAGCGCGTCGAACCACACGTAGGCGACGTGGCGCTCGTCCCACGGCAGCGGGATGCCCCACGAGATCGACGTGCGGCTGATCGAGAAGTCGAGCAGGCCCTGCTTGATGAGGCCGAGCACCTCGTTGCGCTTGCCCGCGGGCTGCACGGCCTCGGGGTTGTTCGGTGTAGTGCTCGAGCAGGCGGTCTTCGTAGCGCGACAGGCGGAAGAAGTAGTTCTCCTCCACCACGTGCTCGACCGGCGTGCCGTGGATGGGGCAGTTGGTGCCGCCGTCGAGCTCGTCTTCCTTGTAGTAGAGCTCGCAGCCGACGCAGTAGAGACCCTCGTAGCTGTCGAGCTCGATGTCGCCGGAGTCGTAGACCCGCTGGAGCATCTCCTGCACCGCGGCGCGGTGGCGGGGCTCGGTGGTGCGGATGTAGTCGTCGTAGGTGATGTCGAGCTCGTCCCACGCCTGGCGGAACAGCGCGCTGTTGGTGTCGGCCCACTCCGACGGGGAGACGCCCCGCGCCTCGGCGGAACGCTGCACCTTGAGGCCGTGCTCGTCGGTGCCGGTGAGGAAGATCACGTCGTCGCCCCAGAGCCGGCGCCAGCGGGCCAACACGTCGGCCGCGACCGTGGTGTACGCGTGCCCGATGTGGGGCGCGTCGTTCACGTAGTAGATGGGCGTGGTGACGTAGAAGGGCTCGGACATCGCCGACACCCTATTGCCCTCCCCTCCGCCTCCCTCCCGTTTTCCCCACCGTTCCTGGCGCTCACTCGAGGCCCGCTCTGTCGCGCGCGGAGGAGCGCAGGAACGGATCGGGTGAGGGTCAGCGGTCAGCGGCGGCGGAGGCGGGTGGCGACGTCGTAGGTGCGCCGACGGGAGACGCGCAGGTCGCGGGCCACCCGGGACGCGGCGTCGCGTGCGGTGAGACCCGCCTCGAGCGCGGCGGCCACGTGGGCGTCGATCTCCTCGTCGCTCGCCTCGGGCGGCGTGGGCGCGGGGCCGAGCACGAGCACGTGCTCGCCGCGGGGCTCGACCTCGGCCGCGCGGTCGACGGCGTCGGCGAGGGTGCCGCGCCACACCTCTTCGTGGAGCTTGGTGAGCTCCCGGGCCACGGCCACCTCGCGCACCGGGCCGCACACCGCGAGCAGGTCGCGCAGGTGGCCGCGACGCGTGACGGCGCCTCGAACAGCACGACGGGCCGCGACTCGTGCACCAGCGACTCGAACAGCTCACGACGCGCGGTGCCGCGGCGGGGCGGGAATCCCTCGAACACGAACCGGTCGGTGGGGAACCCCGACAGCACGAGCGCGGTGAGCACCGCACTGGGGCCGGGCACCACCTCGACCGCGAGGCCGGCGTCGAGACACGCCCGCACGAGGTGGGCGCCGGGATCCGACACGCCGGGCATCCCGGCGTCGGTCACGTAGGCGACGCGGGCGCCCTCCGCGATCGCGCGCGTGACCCACTCCGCACCTTCGCGTTCGTTGTGCTGGTGCACGCTGCGCAACCGGGCCCCGCCGGGAATCCCGGCGTGGGTGAGCAGCCCGCGCGTGCGGCGGGTGTCCTCCGCGGCGATGAACGTCGCGGCGCGCAGCTCGTCGACCGCGCGCGGCGAGAGATCACCGAGGTTGCCGATCGGCGTGGCGACGAGCACCAGCGCGGGCGCGACCACCTGCTGCTCGGGCTCGGTCATCCGCGCAGCTCGAGCTGGTCGCCGCGGCGCAGGCGCCAGCGGTCGAACGCGCCGGCGCGCGCCTCCACGACGAACGCGGCGCGCGGCACCACACGCGACACGCGCCAGGGCATCATCGTGCAGGTGTGGAGCACGGTGCCGTCGGAATCGCAGAACGCGACGTCGATCGGGAAGCGCATCGCGATCGTGTGCACGTTGCGGCAGGGGCGGATCACCAGCACGCCGTCGAGGTCGTCGCGTCCGAGCAGGCCGCGCCGGCGCGCCTTCGCCGAGACCGCGACCTCGGCGGTTGCGAGCACGTCACCGTCGCGCACGAGCCACGTCACCGGGTGCCGCCCTCACACGTTGAACCGGATCTCGAGCACGTCGCCGTCGACGACCTCGTAGTCCTTGCCCTCGACGCGCAGCTTGCCCTCGGACTTGGCCTTGGCCCACGAACCGATCTCGAGCAGATCGGTCCAGTAGATGACCTCGGCGCGGATGAAGCCGCGCTGCAGGTCGGAGTGGATCACGCCCGCGCACTCGGGCGCCTTGGCGCCGGCGCGGAACGTCCACGCGCGCGTCTCGGTGTCGCCGGTGGTGAGGAAGGTGCGCCGGCCGAGGCGGTGGTAGGCGGCGCGCGCCACACGCGGCACCACACCTTCGCCGAGGCCGAGGCCTTCGAGCAGCTCGGTGCGGGCCTCGGGGTCGAGCTGCGCGGCCTCCGCTTCGAGCTGGAGGCACACCGCGAGCGCCTCGACGCCCTCCTCCGTGCCGGCCGGATCGAAAGCGTCGTGGCGGAACGGGGCGACGATCTCCTCGGCGCGGTCGAGCTGGTCCTCGCCGATGTTCACCACGACGAGGATCTTCTTGGTGGTGATGAGGAACGCGGGTGCGAGGTGCTCACGCTCCTCCTCGGTGAGGTCGGAGCGGTAGATCGGCACGCCGTCGGAGAGCACCTTCACCGCCTTCTCCAGCGCCGCGACCTCGGCCGCGAGCGACTTGTCGCCCTTGGCCGCGCGCTGCTGGCGGTACAGGCGACCCTCGCACGACGCGAGGTCGGCGAGCACCAGCTCGAACTCCAGCGTGTCGAGGTCGCCCTGCGGGTCGCTGTCGCCGGGGACCGACGGGTCCTCGAAGGCGCGCAGCACGTAGAGGATGGCGTCGCAGTCGCGCAGCGAGCCGAGGAAGCGGTTGCCGAGGCCCTCACCGGTGCTCGCGCCCTTCACCAGCGCGGCGATGTCGACGATCTCGAAGCCGCGTGTAGACGCAGCTTCTTCGAGCTCGACATCTTCCCGAGCAGGTCGACGCGCTCGTCGGGCACCTGGGCCAGCGCCACCGCGGTCTCGGTGGTGGAGAAGGGGTGGGCGGCGACCACCGTGTCGGCTCCCGTGAGCGCGTTGAAGAGCGACGACTTGCCGCTGTTGGGGAGTCCGACGAGGCCGAGGCGTTCCATCGGACGCAGGCTACCGGTCGCCCTCCCGTGACCTGTCCCCAGGCCGGGCGCTCACGGACCAGCCGAGGCCGACGGACGGGCTGTGAGGACTCCACCGAGGGCCGCGAAGCCGGAGAAGGAGCCGTTGCCCGCCGGGACGGCACCCGCGTACAACCCGCCGCCGCCGCCGACCACGAAGACGCGCGTCGTTGAACCGTCGAACGCGGCGCCGGGATCGTCGGTGAGGACCCCGCCGAGCGACTTCGGCGCGGCGCTCGAACCGCCGCTCACCCAGGAGGTCCACAGCGCGCCGTCGAATCCTCGCCAGAACACCCGCACGGCGTTGCCCTCCGAGACGGCCGAGGGTTGTCCGAGGAGCAATCCTCCGACCGGCGAGAACCCGCTGACCGAGGTGGAGTTCGCGGGCACCGACGCGGTGTAGAGCGAGAAGTCGCCGCCGCGGACGAACACCCGGACGATCGAGCCTTCCCGGGCCGCGGTCGGCGCCGTCGTGAGGACCCCACCTCGCGGCGCGAAGCCGAACGATCCGGGGCTCGGCGGATCGAAGAGCCCCGAGTACATGGCGTTGTCGGTGCCTCGGACGAACACCTGGTACTTGCTCCCGTCGAACGCGGCTCCGACCGAGGCGTTCAACGCTCCCCCGAGTCGAGCGAACCCTCCGAACGTTCCGTTGGTCATCGACCCGGCGTACAGCGCCGAGTCGCCACCCACGACGAACACCTCGATCTGGCCGGACGCATCCGTCGTCGCCGTCGGGTCGGTGATGACGACCCCGCCGGCCGAAGTCCACGTCGACCAGCCGGCACCTGAGTTCTTGCTGTACCAGAGGGCGTTGTCGCCGCCTCGCACGAACGCGACCGAGCGCGTGCCGTCGAAGACCGTCGACGCGGGCGACGCCGCCGCCACGCCCGGCATCGACGCGAACCCCGTGTACGAGGTGCCGTTCCAGCGGTTCGAGTACATGGCGTTGCCCCCGCCTCGAACGACGATCTGGACCTGTGCGTTGGGGGTCGCGGTGAGCTGCGCGGTCGCCGGACTGTCACCGCTCGGGGTGTGCGCGACGATTCGGTAGTAATAGGTGGTGCCGTTGGTCACGGAGTTGTCGGCGTAGGTGGTGCCGCTCGGCGACGCGACGAGGTTCGTCCCGTCGTTCGGGGTGAAACCGGTGGTCGTCGACCGGTACACCTTGTACGTCAGCGGGAGAACTCCGCCGTTGCTGGCCGGCGCCGACCAGGTGAGCACCACTTGTCCGTTCGATGCGTTCGCGACCGGCGACAGGGGAACCGTCGGCGGCCCCGTCGGCGTCGCGCTCCGTTCGACGGATCGGGCCTCGCCCACGGCGTTCACCGCTGCGACCTGGTACCAGTAGGTCGTGCCGTTCACCACGGCCGTGTCGGGGTAGGTCGTAGCCCCCGCGCCGAGCGTTGTGAGCAGTGCCTCGCCGCCCGAGGACGTCCCCCGGTACACGCGGTAGTTCGTGATCGGGGACCCACCGTCGCTCGCCGGTGCGGTCCAGGACAGGTTCACCGTGTTGCTCGCAGTGGTCGGGACCGCGAGTGTCGGCGCGCCGGGGATGCTGGCGGGTAGGGCCGAGACCTCGTTGGACAACGTTTCGCCCAAGCTGTTCACCGCACTCACTTTGTAGAAGTAAGTCGTCCCGTTCACGGCGGTTGTGTCGAGAAACCCCGTCGCCGTGCCTCCGAGGGTCGCGAGCGGTATCGCCGACTCGGCACCCGCGCTGAGACCCCGGTAGACCTTGAAGGCAGTAAGCGTCAGACCGCCATCGGTCGGCACCGTCCAACTCAGCTGCACGCTGCTGACTCCCGGCGAAGCACTCAGTACTGGCGGGCCTGGTGGGCCAGTCGGGACGAAGCTGTTGTTGAGGAGCAGGTTCGGCGACCCGACCCCGAGGATCGGCGTGGGGAGCAGCACGCCCGCGTCGGCGTGGGCAACCAGAGCGTCCCTGACCTGCTGCGGCGTGCTGGCCGGGCTGCGCTGCGAGGTACAGCGCGGCCACGCCCGTGACGTGCGGCGTGGCCATCGACGTGCCACTGATGAAGTTGGTCGCGGTGGTGCTGCCGATCCAGTCCGACGTGATCTGCCCGCAGGTCACGGGGCCGGGGCAGCCGGTCGAGAGGTTGTCGCCGCCGGGGGCGAAGATGTCGACGCAGGTCCCGCCGTTGGAGTAGTAGGCGCGTGCGTCGGTCTTGGTGGTCGCGCCCACGGTGATAGCCGCGGCGGCGCCGGCCGGGGTGTAGTTGCACGCGTCGCGCACGGTGCTCGCCGAGCTGTTGTTGCCGGCTGCCACCGCGTACGTGATCCCCGAGTTGATGGAGTCGGTGACCGCCGCGTCCAACGCGGAGCCGCTGCCCCCGAGGCTCATGTTGGCGACGGCAGGCTTGATCGCGTTGGCGGTGACCCAGTCGATGCCCGCGATCACCTCGCCGTTGGTGCCGCTGCCACCGCAGTCGAGCACCCGCACCGCGACGAGCTGCACCTGCTTCGCCACGCCGTAGGTGGTGCCGCCGACCGTGCCCGCGACGTGGGTGCCGTGGCCGTCGCAGTCGACGCCGTTCTGGCCGTCGCCGACCTCGTCGACGCCGATGCTCGCCCGGCCGCCGAAGTCGGTGTGCGTGGGCAGGATGCCGGTGTCGATGATGTAGGCGTGCACGCCCGCGCCGTCGGCCGAGTAGCTGTACGAGTTGTCGAGCGGCAGGGTCGGCTGGTCGAGGCGGTCGAGACCCCACGACGGCGTCGGCGCCTGCGTGGTGTCGACGTGCACGTAGCCGTTCTGCTCCACGCTGGCGACCGCCGGGTCGTTGGCGACCTCGCGCGCCTCCGACGGGCTCATCCGCGCGGCGTAGCCGTGCAGCGCGTGGCTGTAGACCCGCTGCACCTCGCCGCCGTTGCGGTTCGTGACGCCGACGGTCTCGGGCACCACTGCGTTGGCGTCGGGGGTGCGCAGCGTGACGATGTACTCGCCCGGCACCGGCTCGGCCGCGGGGATGACGGAGTTCGCGCCGGCGGGGACCGGATCGACGGTCTGCGCGGTGGCGACTCCGGGCGCGCCGACCAGCAGACCGAGGGCCAGCAAGGGGGCGAACAGGCCGAACGCAAGGCGGGCCCCGGCTCGACGTCGTCCCCGTGTCATCGGCTTCCCACCATCTCCGACCAATTCCGGACTACCCAATTCCGAAGGTCCGAGCGTACCCGGAGGGTTCCGCCTCCTGGACGACACCGGGCGGCCGAGCGGCCACGGCTGGTGACCACCCGCGGTCACTCCACTAGAGTCATCGCCTCTTACGGAGGCAGACATGAGCAAGAAGACCCTGAAGCGGAAGCTGCGCTCGCGGCGCAAGAAGGCCAACCACGGCAAGCGCCCCAACGCGGGTCGCTGATCCCTGCCCGATTCCCGCCCGATTCCGTCGGGCCGTGAGTCGGTACGCCAGCACGGCGTCGAGGTCGTCCGACACCGACCGGGAGGGCTCCCTGATGCGTAGGCGCACGTTCCCCCATGCCGCGGCGCTGGTCGCGGTGGTCGTGACCACCGTCACGCTCGGCGCGCTGTTCGTAGCGAACCCCGCCGCGGGCGCGGCCTCGTCGAAGCGCACGATCACCGTCGTGGGCGTCGGCCAGGTGAAGGGCCGGCCCGACGTCGCCGACCTCACCATCGGCGTGAGCGCCCGCTCCGGTTCCGCCGTCGACGCGCTGGCCACGATGGGCAACCGGTCCGAGAAGGTGCTCGGCGTGCTGCACGACGCGGGAGTCGACGATGCCGACATCCAGACCGTCGGACTGTCGCTGAATCCCACCTACGACGACCAGGGCGCGATCGACGGCTACGAAGCCACCGACACCGTGGTCGCCCGCATCCGCGACCTCTCGAAGGCCGGCGCCGTGATCGACGCCGCCGCGGGCGCCGCGGGCGACAACATCCGCGTCCAGGGCATCACGTTCTCGATCGACGACGACAGCAAGCTGCTGGCGAGCGCCCGGAGCAAGGCGGTGAAGCGGGCGCGGGCCCAGGCCGAACAGCTCGCCGAAGCCGCGGGCGTCTCGGTGGGCGACGTGCTGCACATCGACGAACAGACCACGCCGGTCTCGTTCGACCTCCGCGCGTCGGGCGCGGCCGCAGCCGACGCCGTCCCGGTGTCACCAGGGACGCAGACCCTCACGGTCAGCGCGACGGTCGTCTTCGCGATCGCCTGACCGGCACACCGCTCGCAGCGGGCGGGTCCCGGACACATGCGGTGCCCGGTCGGCGACGGTCGGCTTCGGCGGTTCGAGCTCGTCGAGCGCGTCGTCGAGGAATGCCAGTGCTCGGTCGTAGGCCCTGCTCATGGCGCCTCCCAGATTCCAGTCTCCGCCCCAGTGCCTCATGCCACCGCGATGATCGGCAGGAAGGCGACGCGAACTGAGCGCGGAACTAGCGTGGACCCATGGACCTCACGCCCCTGATCCAGACTGCCGACACGAAGCTCCTGCTCGTCGTCGCCGACGGTCTCGGCGGCTTCGCCGATGCCGAGCACGGCACCGAGCTCGAAGAGGCGAACACCCCCAACCTCGACGCCCTCGTCGCGGCCGGCCAGGCCGGTCTGGTCGAGCCGGTCGGGCCCGGCATCACCCCCGGATCGGGCCCCGGCCACCTCGGCCTGTTCGGGTACGACCCCGGGCAGTTCGAGCTGGGGCGCGGCGCCCTGTCGGCCGCCGGTCTCGACTTCCAGCTCCGGGCCGGTGACGTCGCCGCCCGCGGCAACCTGGCCAGCCTCGCCGCCGACGGCACCATCTCCGACCGGCGCGCCGGGCGCATCCCCGACGTCGAGGCGCGCGCCGTGGTGGACCGGCTCCAGGCCGGGGTCCAGGTGGAGGGCGTCGAGGTGTTCTTCCGCCACGAGCGCGAGCACCGCGTCCTCGTGGTGCTGCGCGGTGAGGGGCTCGACCCGAGCCTCTCCGACAGCGACCCCCAGGTCACCGGCGTGCCCCCGCTCGTCGTCGCGGCCACCGACCCCGAGGCCAAGCGCACTGCGGACCTCATCGCCGAGGTCGACGCGCAGGTGCGCACGGTCCTCGCCGCAGACGCCAAGGCCAACGTCGTGCTCTTCCGCGGCTTCGACACCCACCGCGAGCTGCCGACGTTCGCCGAGCGCTACGGCCTGCGCGCCGCGGCCGTCGCGATCTACCCGATGTACCGCGGCATCGCGCGCCTGCTCGGCATGGACGTGCTCGGCCAGCCCGCCGACCTCACCGAGCAGCTCGCGATCCTGCGCGACGCGTGGAACGACTACGACTACTTCTTCGTCCACCACAAGTACCCCGACTCCGCCGGTGAGGACGGCGACCGCCCGCGCAAGATCAAGGCCATCGAGAACCTCGACGCGGTGGTTCCCGACTTCCGCGCGCTCGGGCCGGACGTGATCGTGGTCACCGGCGACCACTCCACCCCGTCGCAGATGGGCGCGCACTCGTGGCACCCGGTCCCCGCGCTGCTGTGGGCCGAGCGGTGTGGTCGCGACGAAGTGGTGGAGTTCGGCGAGAAGCACTGCCTGCGCGGCGGACTCGGCATCCGGCCCACCAAGGACCTGATGGCGTTCATGCTCGCCAACGGCGGCCGGCTCCAGAAGTACGGCGCGTAGTTCTCGGTCGTTCCTTCACCCAACCGGCGTCAATCGAGCCGCATATGGCGGCTGCATTGACGCCGGTTCGTGTCAGGCGTTCGACCGGTCTCGCGCCCCTGCCGACAGGGCCGAAAGTCCGTTCGGCGCCGGGATCCGTACCCTGGGGTGATGGCCGACGACGCGGCGCCCCCCGACAGCGAGCCCACCACCCCGCCCGGCACGACGTCCGGCACGACACCCGGGCAGCCCTCGGCGAAGGGCGCGCCGGTCGGACGGCGGGTCGTGCTCGGCCTCGCCGGCCTCGGCGCGCTCGGCGTGCTGGTCGGCGCCCGGGTCCAGGACTTCCTCGAGCGGGCGGTAGGTCCGTTCGTGGCAAAGGACGGCACCGGACTCGCGTCGCTGCTCCCGATCGGCCGCTTCCGCTTCTACGACGCCGCCGGTACCGACCCGTCGCGCAGCCGCGCCGACTGGAAGCTGCGGATCGACGGGCTGGTCGACAGCCCGTTCACCATCACCTACGACGAGCTGGTCGCGATGCCGCCCACGCGCCTCACGCGCGACTTCCAGTGCGTCACCGGATGGCGGGTGCACGACGTGGACTGGGTCGGCGTGCGCATCGCCGACCTCCTCGACCGCGCGGGCGTGCAAGCCCGGTGCGCGCGCGCTGCGCATCCATTCGTTCGACGGCGAGTACACCGAGAGCCTCACCCTCGAGCAGGCGCGCCGCGCCGACGTGCTCGCTGCGTACCGGCTCGACGGCAGCACGCTCTCCCAGGCCCACGGCGGGCCGGTCCGGCTCTACGTGGCGCCGATGTACGGCTACAAGTCGCTGAAGTGGCTCGACCGGATCGAGGTCGTCGACCGCGTGGAACCCGGTTACTGGGAGGTGCGCGGCTACGACGTCGACGCGTGGGTCGGCCGCTCCAACGGGCGGAGCGACGATGCCGTCTGAGTCGAGGTCGCCCGACCGGGTCACCATCGCCGACGCGCGCGCCGTTGCGCGGGCGGCAGGCGCCCCCGAGGCCCCGCTGTCGCGCTTCGACGGGATCGAGCGCCTCGTGCACTGGGTCAACGCGGCCCTGTTCGGCACGCTCATGCTCACCGGCGCCGCGCTCTACGCCGGCCCGATCTCCGTGCTGGTCGGCAACCGCGAGACCGTGCGCACCATCCACGTGTGGTCGGGCCTGTTGCTGCCGGTGCCGCTGCTCCTGGCCGTGCTCGCGCGACGACGGGGCGCGCGACTGCGCGACGACCTGCGCCGGTTGAACCGCTGGACGCCGGGCGAGGCGCGCTGGTTCCGGCGGCGGACACGCGCCCAGGTGGAGCTCGGCAAGTTCAACCCCGGCCAGAAGCTCAACGCCGCGTGCATCGCCGGCGCGGGGATCGTGATGCTCGCCACCGGATCGATCATGCACTGGTTCGACGCGTTCCCCCTCGACTGGCGCACCGGCGCCACGTTCGTGCACGACTGGTTCGCGTTCGGCATCTGGGCACTCGTGCTCGGCCACATCTGGTTCGCGGTACGCGACGGCGACGCGCTCGAAGCGATGATGGTCAACGGTCGTGTCCCCGCGCAGTGGGCGCGCCGCCGGGCGCCGCGCTGGTACCGCGAGGTGCGAGACTCGGAGCAATGAGCGCCCCGTCGACCTCCGACCCCGTCGATGCGCCCGACGTGCTCGCCGCCCTCGCGGCGGCCGACGACGACCACGCCGCGGCGCGCGCCCAACTCGAAGACCTCGTCCGCATCCCGAGCATCTCGTCCGACCCCGCGCACACGCCCGACGTCGACGCGTGCGCAGCGGCGGTCGGCGACCTCATGCGCGACGCCGGTCTGGAGGCAGTGCGGGAGCTGCGCGTCGGCGACGGCCATCCCTACGTCGTCGGCGAGTGGTGCCACGCGCCCGGCGCGCCCACGGTGCTGCTCTACGCGCACCACGACGTGCAGCCTCCCGGCTACGTCGACCGCTGGCACGCCGACCCGTTCACGCCCCACGAGCGCGACGGCCGGCTCTTCGGCCGCGGCACCGCCGACGACAAGGCCGGCGTGGTGGCGCACCTCGCCGCGGTGCGGGCGTGGCTGCGCACCGCCGGTTCGCTCCCGTGCAACGTGAAGGTGCTGGTGGAAGGCGAGGAGGAGATCGGCTCACCCGGTCTCGCGCCCTTCCTCCAGGCCCACGCCGCCGAGCTGCAGTCCGACGTGCTGCTGCTCGCGGATGCCGGCAATTGGGCCGTCGGCACTCCGGGGCTCACCTACTCGCTGCGCGGCCTGTGCTCGCTCGACGTGCGGGTGCGCGCCACCGACAGCCCGCTGCACAGCGGCATGGCCGGTGGGGCGATCCCCGACCCGGTGCTGGCGCTGGCCGGCATGCTCGCGTCGCTGGTCGACGAGCACGGCGACGCCGCGTTCGACGGCTGCTGGGACGACTACCAGCCGCCCGGCCCCGACGAGCGGGCCCGCATCGCCGCGCTCCCGCCCGACGTCGAGGGCCTTGCGCGCCTCGTGGGGTCTGCACGACGGCGTCGCCCTCGCCGGTGATCCCGCGGTGCCGCTGTTCGAGCGGTTGTGGCTGCGCCCGGTCGTCACCGTGATCGGCATCGACGGCCACCCGATCGCGGGATCGTCGAACCAGATCGTCTCCGAGGCCGCGGCGCGCATCAGCGTGCGGGTGGGGCGCGGCCAGGACCCGGTGCGGCTCGACCGCGCGCTCGCCGAGCACCTCCGCCGGCGCGTGCCGTTCGGGCTCGAGGTGGAGACCACGTCGCTCGACACCGTGCCGGCCTGGCACTGCGACCCCACCGGTTGGGCGTTCGCCGCCGCCGACCGCGCGCTGCGCGCCGGCTTCGGCACCGCGCCGGTGTGCATGGGCGTGGGCGGCACCATCCCGTTCGTCGGCCCCTTCGCCGACGCGTTCGGCGGCATCCCCTCGCTGCTGCTCGGCCCCGCCGATCCCGGCAGCCGCATCCACGGCGAGGACGAGAGCCTCCATCTCGGCGACTGGCACTCGCTGATCGCGAGCGAGGTGCGCCTGCTCCACGAGCTCGCGGCGGGATGGGAATCGAGAGAAGGTTCCTGAAGGGGCACCGGTATTCTCGGGCGATGGCCGTCGACCCCACGAGCATCGTCCTCCCGCCCGAGCTGATCCCCGGCGACGGGCGCTTCTGCTCCGGCCCCTCCAAGGTGCGCACCGAGGCGGTGGCCGACCTCGCCCAGATCGCCGACGGCTACCTCGGCACCAGCCACCGCCAGCCCGGCGTGCGCGCGGTGGTGGGCGCGATCCGGGCCGGCCTCGCCGAGCTGTTCTCCCTCCCCGACGGCTACGAGGTGCTGCTCGGCAACGGCGGCAGCACCGCGTTCTGGGACGCCGCCGCGTTCGGCCTCGTCGACCATCGCGCCGAGCACCTGGTGATCGGCGAGTTCTCCTCGAAGTTCGCGCAGGTCACCACCGACGCGCCCTTCCTCGACGACCCGGTGGTGGTCGAGTCGGCGCCCGGCACGCGCACCACGCTCAACGCCGACCCGTCGGTCGACTGCTACGCGCTCCCCCACAACGAGACGTCCACCGGCGTGATGACCGACATCGTGCGGCCCGAGGGCTCGGGCGACGCGCTCGTGCTCGTCGACGCCACGTCGGGCGCCGGCGGGCTGCGCGTCGACCCCACGCAGTTCGACGTGTACTACTTCGCGCCGCAGAAGTGCTTCGCCGGTGACGGCGGTCTCTGGTTCGCGCTCTGCTCCCCCGCGGCCATCGAGCGCATCGAGCGCATCGGCGCGTCGGGCCGGTGGGTGCCGCCGTCGCTGAGCCTGCCGATCGCGGTGGAGAACTCCCGCCTCGACCAGACCTACAACACGCCCGCGTTGGTGTCGCTGTTCCTGCTGGAGCACTCGCTGCGCTGGATGCTCGACAACGGCGGGCTCGAGTTCACCACCGGCCGCTGCGACCGCTCCTCGGCGACGGTCTACGACTGGGCCGAGGCGAGCAGCGTGGCCACTCCGTTCGTGGCCGATCCCGCGGCGCGCAGCCACGTCACCTGCACGGTCGACTTCGCCGACGGGATCGACGCCGCGGCGCTGGCCAAGGCGCTGCGCGCCAACGGCATCCTCGACACCGAGCCCTACCGCAAGCTGGGCCGCAACCAGCTGCGCATCGCGACGTTCCCGGCCATCGAGCCCGACGACGTGGCCACGCTCACCCGCGCCATCGACCACCTCGTCGACGCACTCGCCGGCTGACGCGCGCCTCGACTCCGCTCAGAGCCGCGTGATCGCGGCGACCAGCCCCATCCCGGTGAGCATCGTGGTGGTGGTGATCCAGGTCTGCGCACGCAGTCTTCGGTCGACCGACGCGCTCAACTCCGCCATCTCGGCGCGGAGCTCGCCCCTGAGTGAAGCCATCTCGCCCCGGAGCCCGGTCCTGAGCTCCGCCATCTCGCCCCGGAGCCCGGTCCTGAGCTCCGCCATCTCGCCCCGAAGGACCGAGGCCTCGCCGCGAAGCTCGGTGCGGAGCGCGTCCATCTCGCGCGCGAGCGACTGGTTCGTGACCAGGTCGTTCCAGCCCCCGGGCGGACGGTCCATCAGGATCGAGGCCTCCTCGACTCCGAACGTGTCCTCGAGCTGTCGGCGAAGCCGCAGCCGAGCCTCTTCGATCACCACCGCGTGTCTCCCGTCGATCGTGCAACAGGAAGCCATTCGACGGCGAGCTTCGAACCGACACCCAGGGTAGCGCCGCCATGTGACACGATCGCCGGGTGAAGCTCGCGACGATCCGGACGGGCGGCGCCACGCAGGCGGTGCGCGTCGACGACGACGCGCTCGTGGAGCTCGGCTTCCCCGATGTCGGCGCACTGCTCGCGTCGGCGCCCGACGCGCTCGCGGCGGCGTCGACCGCGACGGGTCGCGCCCACGCGCCGGCCGACGCCGACTACGCGCCGCTCGTCACGCAGCCGGGCAAGATCATCTGCCAGGGGCTCAACTACCGGAACCACATCCTCGAGATGGGCCACGACCTGCCGACCCATCCCACGTTGTTCGCGAAGTTCGCCGACGCGCTCGTGGGCGCGCACGACCCGATCGTCATCCCCGCGCTGTCGCGAGCAGGTCGACTGGGAGGCCGAGCTCGCGCTGGTGATCGGCACCACGGTGCGTCACGCGACACCCGAGCAGGCTGCGGCCGCGATCGCCGGGTTCACCGTCGCCAACGACGTGTCGATGCGCGACTGGCAGGGTCGCTCGCTCGAATGGCTGCAGGGCAAGACGTGGGAGCACGCCACGCCGCTCGGTCCGTGGCTCGTCACCCCCGACGAGGTGGGCGGCACCGCACCCGACCTGGCGATCGGCTGCACGGTCGACGGAGTGGAGATGCAGGCGAGCCGCACCGGTGAGCTGGTGTTCTCCCCCGCCGCGCTCGTGGCCTACGCCAGCGACGTGGTCACGCTGCGCCCGGGCGACGTGATCCTCACCGGCACGCCCGCCGGCGTCGGCCACGCCCGCACGCCCCCGCAGTACCTGCAGGCGGGGCAGGTGTTGCGGACCACCATCGAGGGCGTGGGCGAGCTGTGCAACCCCTGCCGGGCCGAGGGCCACTGACGCAGCCCGAACAGTGTCGGTCATGACCGAGGTCACGCCCGCCGGTTCGGCGTCAAGGCCGCCGCCGCCCGCGCCGATACGCACCGAATGGACATCGCGCGCCCCGAACTCACTGCCGAGGACATCGGCGTCCGCCTCCGTGCCGTCCGCGAGCTCGCGGGCGTGTCGGTCTCGCAGGTGGCCAAGGCCTCCGGCGTGGGCCGCCGCGAGATCAACGCGGCCGAGCACGGCCGGCGGGTGCTCGACTCCGCCTCGATGCGGGCCGTGGCCGGCGCGCTCGGCGTGTCGCCCCGGTGCTGGTTTCGGCCCAGTTGCCGGCGTCCCGAACCAGCCGCTGACGACGCGTCGAGTTCGGGGCTCGGATCGACGCGGACGTCGGTCACGATCCCGCCCACTCGCACGACCTGCCAGTGGCGCCAGCCGATCTCCCGACGCCCATCCCCTTCGACCTTCCCGCCTCCGAACGCCGGATCGACGACGCGGCCCGCAACGAGCTCGAGCAGTCGTGGATCGCGGTGCGCAACGAGATGCACGAGGTGATCGAGGCCGCGACCCTGCTCGCGATGTGCAGCAGCAGCGACGACCCCACCGAGCTCATGCGCAATCTCGAGTTCGAGATCGACAAGGTGAACCGCAAGCGCGGCTTCCAGCGCCACGTCGCCCGCCACCACGCTGACCTGCTCGAAGCCCGCGCCGTGACCCGCGGCGTCGGCTCCGCAGTCCCACAAATCCCCTAGAGCAGGTCGGCCTCGCGGCCGGAGTCGAGCACGGCGAGAGCGGCAGCGTTCTCCTCGGAGGTGCCAATGGTCAGGCGCACGCCGGTGTCGGCGAACGACCGCATCACCACGCCGTTGCGCTCAGCCGTGGAACGCCAGCTCCACCGCGGTCGCCGGCACGTCGAACCACAGGAAGTTCGCCTGGCTAGCCACCACGGGGAACCCCCGCTCCAGGCAGACCTCGTACATGCGGTCACGCTCGGCAATCACCCCGTCGACCCGCTCCCGCATCGCCGCCTGCGCACCGAGTGACGCGAGCGCGGCGGCCTGGGCCACACCGTTCACCTCGAACGGCACGTGCAGCTTGCGCACCTCGGCGATCACGTCGGGATCGCCCATCGCGTATCCGACGCGGAGCGCGGCGAGGCCGTAGGCCTTCGAGAACGTACGCAGCACGAGCACGTGTGGGTACTCGGCGATCAGCTCGAGACCGTCGGGCGTATCAGGGTCGGTGACGAACTCGCGGTACGCCTCGTCGAACACGACCAGGCAGTCGCTCGGCACCCGTTCCAGGAACCGCTGCACCGCGTCACGCTTCACGACCGTGCCGGTGGGGTTGTTCGGCGTACACACGAGTACGAGACGGGTGCGCTCGTTCACTGCGTCACCCATGGCCTCGAGGTCGTAGGTGCGGTCGCGCAACGGGATGCGTCGCACCCGGGCGTCGACCTGCTGGGCCTGAATCGGATACGCCTCGAACGACGGCCAGCTGAACACCACTTCGTCGCCGGGTTCCACCGTGGTGAGGAAGAGGTGCTGGCAGAGCTGAACCGAGCCGTTGCCCACCAGCACCTGCTCGGGGTCGACTCCGTGCAGCGCGCCGAGCGCCTCGCGGAGCGCTCCCGCGTCGTTGTCGGGATAGCGGTTGGCGCCGAGCATCGCCTCGGCAGCCGCTTCCATCGCCACCGGCAGGGGCCCGAAGGGCACCTCGTTGGAGGCCAGCTTGATGGCCTGGGCGAGCTCGTGATCAGCGGCCACCGACTCGGCCGACCGACCAGGCTTGTAGTGCGGGATTCCAGTCAGAGTCTTGCGCGTGCGGATCACGAACGCAGGCTACGCGGCCGGGAGCACAGGGTCCCCGTGGCCCGAGGGGTGGATCCCGGCCCGGCCGGGCACCATGGTGCCATGGCCCACTTCCGCGATTCCGTGACCACCGACTGGACCCCCGAGCAGGCGTTCGCCTACCTGGCCGACGCCCGCAACTTCGCCGAGTGGGATCCGGGCACCGAGACGGCAGCACTGGTCGCCGGCAGCGAGCCCGGCCCCGGCGCGGCCTACGACGTGCGCGTGCACGTGGGTCCGCCCACCATCACCCTGCGCTACGAGACCATCCGCCACGAGGCTCCGAAGCGGGTCACGTTGTGCGCGGTGCACGCCACGATGCAGCTGGTCGACGACATCACCGTGACCACGGCCGACGGGAAGACGATCGTCACCTACGACGCGACCGTCACCCCGCGCGGGATCGTGAAGCTGCTCGGGCCGGTGCTCGACCGGGGCTTCGCCAAGACCGCGGCCAAGGGCGCCGAGGGTCTGCGCGCCCGTCTCGCCGGCGCGCCGCCATCCTGAACCGCCGCCCTTCAGTGACCCGCGGTCAGCGCGGTGGCTGCGGCACGGCGGACTCGGGCCGCCAGTCGTAGACCACCGCCGAACCGCAGAGGTGGTCGTACACCGAACGGTTGGTGCGACTGAAGAGCACGGTCACCAGACCGAGGCCGAGCGTGCCGACCATCACCACCGCGCGCCAGAACGCGCGGCGGGAACCGAGCGCGGTGCCGTCGGCCGCGGTGACCCGCAGCCCCAGCAGCCCCATTCCCGGCGCGCGGCCCGACCCCGACCACGCAGCCTCGAGCGTGGCCACACCGATCACGAACAACGCGATGGCGCTCACCCACGACTCGGGCTTGGGGATCTCGAACGGGTGCGAGGTGAACAGGCCGCGCAGGATGGCGAAGATCAGGAGCACGAGGAACCACTCGAGCAGGATCCACGCGGCATCGAGCACGCCGGCGATCGCCTGCGACACGAACCCCGCGCGCGTCCCCTGGGCCGTGCGGGAGCGCGGGTTCTTGATCTCCTTCACGACGCACTCTCCGCGTCGGCGACCGACGCGTCGAACGCGACGTCGCGCGACCGCCCGCGGAACAACACCCGGTCGACGAGGCGCGACGCGAAGTCGTCGAGCGCGATCCCCTGTGATCGCAGCGCGTCCACCGTCTCGGTGGTGAGGCTCGCGGTCGACTCCCGGATCACGCCCCCGAGGTCGACGCGGGCGACGATCCCCTCGATGTCGATCGCGCCCACGATGTCGTCGACCGGCACCTGCTCGACGATGCGCACGAAGTCGAGCTGGGCGATCACGTTCTCGGTCACCTGGTTCACGATCATCGGCACCAGCGCCGCGGCCTGCTGCTGGTTGGCCTGCTGTTCGCGCCGGGCGACCTCGTTGAGCCGCCACAGCGCGTCCTCCACCGGCTGGAGCGCGCGCTGCACCAGCGCGGGGCGGGTGACCGCCTCGGCCACGCCCGCCGTGCGTTCGCTCACGACGCGCACGACCCCCGACGTGCGGCGCTCCATCTCGATCGCCAGCCCCATGACCGCGCCGGGCAACAGCGCGAGCGGCCCCGGCTCGGTGACCTCGGCGCCGTCGGCGTCGGGCACCGCGGCGAACATCGAACCCGCGGCCCGGCTCGCCAGTCCGAGGGCGCCGAGCCCGAGGCGCGCGCCGCGCCGCACGAGGTCGCCGGCGCCGGGTGGCGGCGCGGGAACGGGCTCGGGACGGGGCACGACGGCGCTCACAGCGTCGCGATCGTAGGGCGCGCGGGCTGGTCTAGCCTCCGGCCGTGCGTCACCGCCGTCCTGCCGCCGTCCGCACCGCCGTCCGTGCGGGCGCGCTGAGCGCCCTGGTGGTCGTCACGCTCGCGGCCGCGGTCCCGGCGGCCGGCGCGGCGCCCGAGCTGCCCCCGACCGCCACGCGCCGTGCCGTGGAGCGGCTCGTCCACGCGACCTACCCCGACCTCGCGTTCGGCAACATCGCGTGCCCGGAGCGGATCGCCCGGCGCTCCGGCGCCACGTTCAGCTGCACGGTGCAGCTCCCCGGCGCGTTCCTCGTGGTCGACGGCAAGGTCGGATCGGCGTCGGGCGCGGTCACCTTCGCCGCCGCGCAGGCCGTACTCCCCAAGACCCGCGCTCGAACAGTTCGTGGGCGCGAACACGTCACTGCCCGCGACCGTCGACTGCGGACCCGCTCCGGTGCACGTCGCCCGCCCGGGCGAGGTGATCCCCTGCTCGGTCGCGCTCGCCGACGGCACGACGCGCACCGCGCAACTGACCGTGTCCGACACCGCGGGCGCAGTCGTCATCAGCGGCGTCGCGTAGCGCCGTCCGTCGGGCGTCCGTCCCGCGCCGACGCGCGGACCAAAGGCCCGGCGCGCGTGGTTCACCTGTGCCCCCCGAGATTGACCCAGGCCTGTCTCGTCGCGCCCCGCGCCCGGGTCGATGCCAATGGGAGCAAGCACCACCAGGCTCCACCGGCGATTCCGCAGGGAACCGCCGCTTCGCTGGGAGGCGGCCATGTTCGAGACCAGGGGCACCACCGGGACCAGGCACCACCACGTGATGCGACGACTCACCCTCGTCACCATCCTCTTCGCCACCCTCGCCATCGGCACCACCGCGTGCCTGCCGCCGCCGCCGGCTCCGCCCGACGGCATCACGGCCGGCGTGTTCAACGCCATGAACCGTGACCGGGCCGGCAACGGCGTGCCGGTCATGGCGCTGGAACAACCAGCTGGCCGGCCTGGCCTCCAACTGGGCCGCGCACCTGGCCGCCGCCAACGGCGGACTGGTCCACCAGAACCTGCTGTCGGTGCTCTACAGCCCCGGGTACGAGGGCTACATGACCCTCGGCGAGAACCTGCTCGTCGGCCCGGAGGCCATGAACCCCGACACCATGGAGGCGGCGTGGAAGGCGTCGCCGGGACACTGGGCCAACATCCTGCGCGGCAGCTTCACCTCGGTCGGCGTGGGCTACGCCTACTCGAACGGAAAGATCTGGGTGGCCGTGGAGTTCGGCGGCTGACCCCGAACTCCGGCTCGCCGGGGTCGCCCCCGGAGCCCGAGCCCTCGAGCGTGCAGTGCTTTCCCCTGGGCACCGCACCTCGGGGGCTCGTTTCGCGCGGAGCTCGTGTCGCGGCGGATCGTTTCGCTCCGGGGCTCAGCGCACCTTGACGTCGGCCTGCAGCGGCGCGAGCCCCACCTTCGCGGTGGCGCCCTTCGCGACGGTGCCCCGGACCAGGATCGCGATGAAGTCGCGTCCGTCGGGCCGCAGGTAGCGGTCGGCGCTCGTCGCGCCGAACACCCCGTTGCCGTGGGCGACGCCGTCGGCCCCGACGTCGTAGGTGTTGAAGTTCACCCAGTCGGGGTTGATGTCGAGCTGCATGCCGCGCACCGCGCCCGCGGCGACGAGCGCGTTGGCGAGGTCCTGCGGGCTCAACCGGCCGCCGGCCCACACCAGCCCGCCGTTCGCGTCGACGCCCGCGGCGCCGCGCATCGTGGCCACCCCGGCGACCGACCCGCCCCAGTTCCCCGGTGACGCCGCCGCCGGCGTGGGCGCGCCGCCGTCGACGAGCATGCCGAGGTTCTGACGCAGGCCGACGACCTTCTTCGTCGGGTCGACGTCGCGGGGCCACGCCCCGACCGTGAACGAGCCGTCGTCGTACACGATGAACGATCCCTGCCCGTCGACCGGCGTGCGGTACTGAGCGCCCATCGAGATCACCGCGCCGGAGAAGTCACCCGCCTTGAACCCGCCGTTGAACGCGGCGACGAGGAACGGCCGCTGCGAGGGATCGACCTGACCGCCCCACGGCGATCCGAACGGATCGCCGGTGCCAGGGACCACGACCGGGCGGACGAGCTCGGGGTCCATCCACGCCACGAACGCGCCACCCACGTTCCCGGTGAAGACGACGGGTCGCCCGAGCACCGGGCGGCTCGCGGGCTGCCAGGCGACCGTGCCGCCGGGCCCGGGCGCGGCGACGGGAACGCTCGGTGCGGTGCGTCCGTCGCCCGGTGCGCCGGTTCCGCGCCGCCGCCGGCAGGGCACACGCCATCGACCGCGACGAACACGACCGCGATCAGGAGCGGGGCGGGGCGGGCCCGGCGGGCCCGGCGGTCGTGGGAACGGGAGTGGATCCGGCGCATCGGCCCCGCAGTATGGCGCGCCCGGCGCGGGTCGCGCCGTCGGGCTCGAGGGACCCGCGGAAGTTCCCGGTCGTTCCGGCGCATCGCTGCGGTGGAGGCAATAACGTTGCCGCACCATGAGTTCCAAGCAGGGCAAGCGCGACGACACGAACGGCGCCGGCAAGTCGGCCAAGTCGGCCAAGCAACTGCGGCGCGCCGCCGTCGCCACGTTGCGCCAGGCCCGACTCACCGCCGCCGCCGAATTGGCCGGGGCCGAGGCCGCGGCCGCGCGGCTCCGTGAGGAAGCCGCCGCCCGCGCCGACGACGGAGGAACGCACCCGACGCGACGCGCTCGACGCGGAGCTGGCGACCCTGCGGGCCGACACCCGCGCCCGGGCGGAAGCCGAAGCCCGCGCCGTCGTGGCCGAGGCCGAGGCCGAGGCTCGTCGGGTGACCGGCAACGCGGGCGACGCGGCGCGTGCCGAGCGCGACCGGATCCTCACCGAGGCGATGCAGGAAGCGGCGCGCATCCGCGCCACCGCCACCGACGAACTCGCCGGGATCGTGCGGCGGATCGACGAAGAACGCCGCGGGGTGCTCGAGGGCGCCCGGGCCGAGGCCGCCCGTCACCGCGACGAGGTGCTCGCCGCGGCGGCGTCGGAGGCCGCGGCGGTCCGCGGCGCCGCGGAACAGGACGCGGTGGCCCGCCGCGCCGACGCGGAGCGCGAAGCCCAGGCGATCCGCGAAGCCGGGCGAGCGCGACGCCGCCGAACGCGCGCGCGACCTGTTGGCGTCGGCCGAGGCCGAGGGGCGGCGCATCGTCGTCGCCGCGCAGGAGGAACGCCGGCGCATCGCGGCCGAACTGGACGCCGCGCCGGAAGCCGCCGAGCCGACGGTCGCGCCGGCGCCGGAGACGCCGATCCCGGCCACGCCGAGCGGAGGGGGAGCCGGGCGCGGCGGCGACGACGCGTCGGTGCCGATGCTCAGTTGGCGTCCGGGTCAGGCCGACCGGGAGCCCGAACCCGTCTCGGCCGGACGCCGGACCGCCCAGGAAGCCGACGAGCACGCAGCCTCGGAAGCGGCCGCGCACGAAGCCGCGATCTTCGGCGCGCTCTCCGGCGACGTCGACGGCGACAGCGACGCCGACGCCACCGACGCGCCGCCTGCGAAGAAGCGCCGCTTCCTCTTCTTCAAGCGCAGCTGACGCCGCGCCGTCGCCGCGCCCGTCAGGTGAAGCGCGGCGCCCGGCCCTCGAGGTTGGCCTGCACCGCTTCGCGCTGGTTGGCAGTGCCGAACACCGGCGCGGTGGCGTCGAACTCGCGCGCGAGCCCGTCGGCCAGCGTGAGCCCACGGGTGGTGCGCACGAGGTCCTTCATCACCTGCAGCGCGTGGGGATTGCGGCCCACCAGCTCGGCGGCGAGCTCGTGCGCGGCGGCGTAGGGGTCGTCGGCGACGCGGGTGGCGAGGCCGATGCGCAGCGCCTCCTCCCCCGTGACCGTGCGTCCGGTCATCATGAGGTCGAGCGCGACGTCCGGCCCCACGAGCGGCGGCAGCAACTGCGTGCCGCACATGTCGGGCACGATCCCCCACGTGATCTCGAGCACCCCGAGCTTCGCGTCGGGCGCGACGATCCGGAGGTCGGCGCCCAGCGCGAGCTGGCACCCGCCGCCCAGCGCGACGCCGTGCACCGCGGCGATGACGGGCACCGGGAGCTCGCCCCACACTCCGACGATCCGCTGCGCGAGCCCACGGATCTCCTCGAACACCTGCGCGCCGTCGGCGCCGCCCTCCCCCGACACCGCACCGAACAACGACACGTCGAGGCCCGCGCAGAACGCCTTGCCCTCCCCCGAGAGCACGACGACGCGCGCGGCCGGATCGGCGGCCACGCGCTCGGCGGCGGCGATCACCGCGTGGAACATCTCGCGGTCGAGCGCGTTGCGCTTGTCGGGACGGGCGAGGCGCACGTCGGCCACGCCGTCGACCACGGTGACCGTCGACGCGGTCGTCGCTCATCGTCATCCCTCCCACACGTCGTAGAGCTTCACCACGGGGAACGGGTCGACCTGCAGCGCGTCGCTCATCGTCAGGCGACCGTCGGCCGCCGCGGCCTGGAGGTCGCGCACCAGGGCCCGGGGATCGTCGCAGTCGAGGTCGTACACCGCGAGGTAGCGCCGCTCCCCGGAGTGTGAGGCGCCCGGGCTCTGCGGATTGAGCCGGTAACGCCGCGCGCCGGTGATCCCCGGCCACGCGCACACCTCGGCGAGGTGCTGCTCGTCGTACCAGCGGTTGTACTCGGCTTCCGCCTCCGGCGACGCCGGTTCGGTGAACACGAACATCTGCGACCTCGGCATGGCGCAACCTTACGAGACCCCCGCTCGCCCGACGCCGGGCGCGCCCGGCCTGGCTAGCGTTGCCGCGATGACGGGCTTCCCAGGCGACCGCGAGCTCCTCGACGACGACCAGCGCCTCATCGCCGACGGCGTGGCCGAGGTGTGCGCCGGATTCGACGACGACTACTGGGGACGCTGCGACCGTGAGCACGAGTTCCCGTGGGACTTCTACGCCGCGCTCGCCGCGGGCGGCTGGGTCGGGCTCTGCATCCCCGAGGAGTACGGCGGCGGCGGACGCGGCATCACCGACGCCGCGGTGATGCTCCACGAGATCGCGCGCAGCGGTGCGGCGATGAACGGCTGCTCGGCCGTGCACCTCACCGTGTTCGGGCTCAACCCCGTCGTGAAGTTCGGCAACGAGCGCCTCCGCGAGACCTTCCTGCCGCGCGCCGCGGCCGGCGAGCTGCACGTGGCCTTCGGGGTGACCGAGCCCGACGCCGGCACCGACAC
This sequence comes from uncultured Actinomycetes bacterium, assembly GCA_963782705.1. GTDB lineage: Bacteria > Actinomycetota > Acidimicrobiia > IMCC26256 > DASPTH01 > CAVRGQ01. The sequence goes on from CAWAKX010000016.1 coordinate 97,357, forward strand.
CGGTCGCATCACCACGCGCGCGGAGCCCGACGGCAAGGGCGGCTGGCGCATCACCGGACGCAAGATCTGGACCACCAAGGCGCTCGAGTCGGAGGTGGTGCTGCTCATCGCGCGCACCGGTCCGAAGGAGAGCGGGCTCCGCGGGCTCAGCCTGTTCCTCGCCGACCTCGACCCCGACCACGTCGACATCCGACCGATCCCCAAGCTCGGACGGAACGCGGTGGCGTCGTGCGAGGTCGCGTACGACGCGCTGCCGGTCGAGTCGTGGCGACTGATCGGCGAGGAGAACCACGGCTTCGAGGTCCTGCTGCACGGGCTCAACCCCGAACGCATCCTGCTCGCCGGTGAGTCGTGCGGCATCGGCGAGGTCGCGCTCGCCCACGCGGTCGACTACGCACGCGACCGGATCGTGTTCGAGCGGCCGATCGGGGCCAACCAGGCGATCAGCCATCCGCTCGCCCACGCGTACGCGCAGCTGCGCGCCGCGTGGACGATGGCGCTCCACGCCGGTCGCCGCTACGACGCAGGGTTCGACGTGGGCGAGGAAGCCAACGCCGCGAAGTTCCTCGCGGCCGAGGCCGCGTTCTTCGCCGCCGACCGCGCCATGCAGACCCTGGGCGGGATGGGGTACGCCACCGAGTACCATGTGGAGCGTTACTGGCGCGAGGCGCGGTTGCAGCGGATCATCCCGGTGAGCCAGGAGATGACCCTCAACTACCTCGCACAGCACGTGCTCGGCCTGCCGCGGAGCTATTGAAGACAGCGACGGAAGACAGCTACTGACTCATCAGCTGTTCACCGCTTCGTCACACGTCGGTCGCGCAAAAGTCGGTCGCACCATCGATGATGGAACCGCGACAATGAGGTTCGCCCTCCAACCCCCCGGGAGGACACCCGTGCAATTCCGCAAAGAGAACGACGATCCCCGAACGACCACGCCGGTGGTGACGTGCGACGAGACTCGCGCCACCCGGCTCCACTACCAGCTGCGCTGCCTGCTCCCCGCAGGTCACGACGGACGTCACGCGTGGACCCCCGAGCTCGTGCCCGCCGACGGCGTCGCGCGTCGTCGGCCTGATCGCGACCCTTCCCGCCGACCCCGCGTCGGGCTCAGCCCCGGCGCGGGTGCGCGGCGAAGAACCGGACGATCAGGTCCGACGCGTCGATCGAATGCGTCGTGGTCCCCAGTCGGGCGACATCGACACCGCCGGGCCAGGTGTGGCCGCCCTGCACCACCGTGTCCAGCACCACCGCGGTGCCCGCCCGGCAGCCCGGGTACGCGGTGCGGGTGACGTCCTCGCCCACGTTCGTGGTGCGCGGCGTCGCCGAACAGCCGTCGAACGCCGCCCACTGCGCCACCGCCTCGGGCACCGGCCGGGCCCGCAGCCCAGCCAGCTCCGACGCCCGGTCACGGATCGCCCCGGAGAGCGCCGACGCGTCGACGCCGCTGAAGAACGGGCCGCCCAGGTAGGGCACCACGCCGTCGGCGGTGCCGTGGAACGCGAGGACCGACACCGGCGGCGTGCCCGGGTCGCACACCGCGTGCGCGTTCACGCCGGCCACCGGCGCGATCGCGGCAAAGGTGCCGGGGAGCTCGCAGGCCAATGCGGTGCTGAACATCGCGCCGCTCGACATGCCCGCGGCGAACACCCGCCGCGCGTCGATGCACAGCTCCTGCTCGGTGGTGCGCAGCAACGCGCGCACGAAGTCGACGTCGGTGCCCGCGAACGGCGGCGGCACCCAGCGCCGGGCCAGGCCCCCCGACCCGTCGGGCGTGATCACCACGAAGCCGGCCTTCCCGCCCTTCACCTCGAGCCGCGAGTACAGGGCCTGCTGCTCCTTGTTCGACCCGAGTCCGTGGAAGTCGAAGAGCAGCGGCGCCGCGCGCGACGGTCGGGAGCCGGCAGGCACCTCGATCCGGTAGGTACGGGGCTCACCATCGACGGTGATGGTCCGGGTGGTGGTGCCAGCCGGCGTTCCCGTGCGCATCGCCCCGGGACCCGCGCACTTCGCAGCCCGTGCCGGCGCGGCACCGGCTCCGCCGCCCGGCCTGACCACCACGCCGACGACAAGCAGCGACGCGCACGCGAGCGTCACCAACGCGGCGCGCGGGCGGGTCACGCGGGCTCGAACCCCGGTGGCACGACGATGGTGCGCGACTCCGTGTACTCCGCGAGGCCTTCGGGCCCCAGCTCGCGTCCGAGCCCCGACGCCTTGAATCCGCCGTAGGGCGCGACCGGGTCGAGCCCGAGGCCGTTCACGCCGTAGGTGCCGGTGCGGACGCGGCGCGCGACGTCGACCCCGGCCTGCGGATCCGCCGTCCACACCGAACCCGACAACCCGTAGTCGGAGTCGTTGGCGATGCGCACCGCGTCGTCGACGTCGTCGTAGGCGATGATCGCGGCGACGGGGCCGAAGATCTCCTCGCGCGCGATGGTCATGGAGTTGTCGACATCGGCGAACACCGTCGGCTCCACGTACCACCCGCGGTCGAGCCCCGCCGGACGCCCACCACCCACCACCAACCGGGCACCTTCGTCGACACCCTTCGCGATGTAGCCCTCCACCCGTTCGCGCTGGCGGGCCGTGACGAGCGGGCCGACCGCGGTCTCGGGGTCGAGCGGGTCGCCCACTGCGGCCAGCGCGACCGCGCCCGCCACCGCGTCGACCACTTCGGCGTAGCGCGCGCGTGACGCGAGGATGCGGGTCTGCGCGATGCACGCCTCGCCGTTGTTCATCAGGATCGAGTTGGCGAGCATCGCGGGCACCAGCGCGTCGAGGTCGGCGTCGTCGAGGACGATGGCCGCCGACTTGCCGCCGAGCTCGAGCGTGCAACGCTTCACCTGCTCGCCGCAGATCGCGCCCACGCGCCGACCTGCGGCCGTCGACCCGGTGAACGACACCTTGTCGACGCCGGCGTGGCGCACGAGGTGCTCACCGACCTCGGCGCCCGCGGGCAGCACGTTGAGCACGCCGGGCGGCAGGCCCACGTCGGCGGCGATCTCGGTGAGGAGGTGCACCGCGAGCGGCGCCTCGGGCGACGGCTTCAGCACCATGGTGGCGCCCGCCGCGAGGCACGGGCCCAGCTTGAGCGCGGTGAGGAACAGCGGCACGTTCCACGGGATGATCCCCGCGACCACGCCCACGCCCTCGTGCCGGACGAGCGCGGGGGCGAGCACGCCCGGGCGCAGCTCCTCGGGGACGAAGGTGCGGGCCAGGCCCGCGAAGTAGTCGAGGACCATGGTGGCCGAGAGCACCTGGCCCATCACCGCCCAGCTGTAGGGCGAGCCCATCTCCTCGGCCACCGTGCGGGCGAACTCGTCGTAGCGCGCGGTGACCGCGGCGGAGATCGCGGCGAGCACGTCGGCCCGTTCCGCGGGCGCCATGCGGGGCCACGGTCCGTCGTCGAACGCGGCCCGCGCCGCGGCGACGGCACGGTCGACGTCGGCGGTGCCGGCCGCCGCCACCTCGGCCAGCGGCTCCCCGGTGTGCGGGGACACCACCGTGATGCGGTCGGACCCCGCGGGATCCACCCACGAGCCGCCGATGAACAACTGGTCGCGTGTCGTCACGTCGCACCTCCCGGGGACGGGACCGGTCTACTACCGGCGCCCGCGGCCATGCCGGTCGCGCCGCGGCAGTGCCCTACCCTGACGCCGTACTTTCGGGCACAGAGGAGCCGTCATGAGCGAGGCCTACATCGTCGATGCCGTCCGCACCCCCGTCGGGCGACGTGGGGGCGGCCTGTCGGAGGTCCACCCCGCCGACCTCGGCGGTCACGTCATCGCCACGTTGATGGAGCGCACCGGGGTCGACCCCGATGCCGTCGAGGACGTCATCTTCGGCAACGTCGACAGCGTCGGCCCGCAGTCGTTCGACATCGCCCGCACGTGCGCGCTCACCGGCGGACTGCCCGAGCACGTGCCCGGCACCACCATCGACCGGCAGTGCGGCTCCGCACAGCAGGCCGTCCACTTCGCCGCGCAGGGCGTGATGTCCGGGCACCCAGGATCTGGTCATCGCCGGCGGCGTGCAGAACATGAGCATGATCCCGATCATGAGCTCGGTGGTCGCCGGCGAGGCGCTCGGCCACCCCGACCCGTTCTCGGGTTCGCAGCGCTGGGTCGCCCGCTACGGCGAGCAGGAGATCTCGCAGTTCCGCGGCGCGGAGCTCATCGCGGAGAAGTGGGACATCACGCGCGACGACATGGAGGAGTTCGCCATGGAGTCGCACCGGCGTGCGCTGCGCGCCCAGGCCGAGGGGCGCTTCGACCGGGAGATCGCGCCGCTCGCGGGCTGCGACCACGACGAAGGTCCGCGCGAGCCCGACGCCGAGAAGATCCGGTCGCTGCGCACGCTGGTGGAAGGCGGCCGCCTCACCGCGGCGGTGTCGAGCCAGATCAGCGACGGCTCCGCCGCGGTGCTCGTGGCCAGCGAGGCCGCGGTGAAGACCCACGGCCTCACGCCGCGGGCGCGCATCCACCACATGAGCGTGCGGGGCGACGACCCCATCTTCATGCTCACCGCGCCGATCCCCGCCACCGCGTACGCGTTGGCCAAGACCGGCCTCACGCCCGACGACATCGACCTCGTGGAGATCAACGAGGCGTTCGCGTCGGTGGTGCTGGCGTGGTTGAAGGACACCGGCTTCGACCCGGCGAAGACCAACGTGAACGGCGGGGCCATCGCGCTCGGTCACCCGCTCGGCGCCACCGGCACCCGGCTGATGACCACGATGCTCAACGAGCTCGAGCGCACCGGCGGCCGCTACGGCCTCCAGACCATGTGCGAGGGTGGCGGCCAGGCCAACGTCACCATCATCGAGCGCCTGTAAGCGCGTCGAGCGTCGCGTCAGCGGGCGCGCATCCGGTTGTTGCGCGGGTTGTGCTCCACCTCGGCGAGGCCGAGGTGCTCGAGCAACGGCGGCACGTACATGCCGAAGCGGCCGCGCATGCCCTTCTTCAGCCCGTACCAGCCGCCGACCGGGTTGTCGGGCGAGCGGCCCCACGCCTCGACCGTGCCGTCCTTGGCCGGCTTCTGCTCGTCGGCCGAGCCGAGGTCGACCCAGTCGCCGCGCGCCACGAGCATGGCGTGCAGGTCGTCGATGGCGCGCGCGTCGTAGAGCAGCACCGACTTCCCCACCGTGCACACGATCACGTCGACGCCGTCGCGCACGTCGCGGTGCATCGTGTAGTCGGACGACAACGGCGGCGTCTTCAGCCGCCACGGATCGTCCGGCGTGCCACTCCCGCTGCTGATCGGCTCCTCGGCCATCTCTGCACCTGCCTCCGCTCGGTCGAAACCCAGATGCTGGCACAACCCCGGCGTCCGGGAATTCCACTCGAAAGCTGCGGCACCGCTCAGGCACACTGTCATCGGTGCGAGTGTCGACGTATCGGGGAGCGCCATGAGCGTCGCAGACAGCTACAACTTCCGGCGAATACATGAAGGGCTGACGACGTCAGGTCTCCTGAGCGTCGAGCAGCTGCGCGCGCTCAGCTCGGAAGGCTACGACGCCGTGATCAACCTCTTGCCCGAGAGCCATGCCTACGCGGTCGGCGACGAGGCGCGCATCCTGCAGGATCAGGGCCTCGACTACGTACACATCCCCGTCGATTTCGAGGCGCCCACCCACGCGGACCTCGGAGCGTTCGCCGCGGCCATGGACGCCCGCGCAACGCAGAAGGTGCACGTGCACTGCGCCGCGAACTACAGGGTCAGCGCCTTTTACAGCCTCTACGCGCTTCAGCGTGGCCTCTGCAGCGAGTCCGAAGCCGACGAGCTCGTGCACGAACTCTGGAATCCGGTCGACTACCCGGTGTGGATGCAGTTCATCGCCAACGAGCGGACCCACGGCCTGTAGGAGCGCAGCGCGCTTCGGGGCATGGTGCGGCGCGACCTGCCGCTCAGCCCGGCGGTTCCGGTTCGACGACCTCGTCGAGGAGGTCGCCCGCGAACGCGGCCTCGGCCGCGAGCTGGGCAGAGCGGGTCTGCCCGCGCACGATGAGCCCCAGCGCCAGCAGCGTGACCACGATCCCCGCGACCTGCACGCCGTTGAGCACCTGGTCGAACACCAGCCACGCGCCGACGGTGGAGATCACCGGGTTCGCGAGCGTGAGCGTGGACGTGACGGTGACGTCGAGGTACCGGTGCACCCAGGTCATGATCCCGTGGCCCATGAGCCCCGACACGAACACCAGGCCGAGCAGGTACACCCAGTCCATCCCGTGGAGCGCGCCGAGGTCGGTGCCGACCACGAGCGCCCAGGGCGTGACCACGATGGCCGCCACCACCGCGGTCGCCGCGAGCAGCGACACCGCGTGCACGTCGCGGTTGCGGTGGTGCTTCGACAGCACGAAGAACGCCGAGAAGGTCAACAGGTTGGCCACGGCGTAGAGGTCGCCTTCGAGCGACGACGTGCCGCTCGCCGCGGCGAGGACCACTGCGGCGATGCCCGCGAACGCCACCATGGCGAGGCCGATCTCCCGCGTGCTGCGCCGTTCGCCGAACAGCATCCCGGCGACGAGCAGCATGAGCGCCGGCTGCATCGCGGGGATGAGGGTGGCGGCGGCGATCGACGTGGCGCGGAACGACTCGTACCCGGTGACGATGCTGAGCGCGAAACAGATGCCGGTGGGGATCGCGGTGCGCAACAGGCGGAGGTCGACCCGGCCGCCGCCGAGGCGGGCAGCCACCAGCGTGACCGGCACGAACAGCCACATGCGGTACAGCACGAGCGTGGGCGCCGGGGCGCCGATGCTGTTCACGAAGAGCGGGCCGAGCCCCCATCCGACGAGCGCCAGGCCCGCGGCGGCGTAGGGCAACCACGCTCGGTGGTGCCGGACCGTCGCGTGCTCGACCACGCCCGGGACGCTACCGGTGGGGGGCGAGCCGCCGCCCGGCGGATTCCCGATCGCGGTCGCCGACCGCGCCGTCCACCCGGAATTCCGCGGGTTCTTACCCGGCTGGCAACCTCCCGCTCATCAAGTTCTCAACCCCGATGACGACAATGGGTGGATGAGCAATCGGGCGGGATGGGGCACGCGGATCTTCGGCGGCGTGCTCGCGCTCGCGGCCGGATGGTTCCTCGTGGTCCACGGGGGCGATCTCCTTCCCGCCATCGGCCGGGTCGCGTCACTGGGGCCCTTCGTGCTCCCCCTGGCATTCGCCCTCCTCGTCCTCGGGGTCGTGAACCGCGGCGTCCAGGCCCGTTCCTCGTTCCGCCTGGTCGAGCTCCCCGCCACCCTCCCGGCGATGACCGGCGTCGCCGCGTCGTCGTACGCCACCAACAAGGTGGTGAAGTCGGGCGGCACCGCGGGCCTCGTCCCGTTCCTCGCCCACGCCGACCGCGAGGGCCACTGCCGCGCCCGGGTCGTCGCGGCCTACGTGTCGACCAAGTTCGCGGAGACGGTGTCGCTGTGCGCCCTCATCACGGTGGCGGTCGCGGCCAGCGCGGCCACCGGTGGCCTGCACGGCACCGCACTGTTCGGCGCCATCGCCTCGGCCGGGTACGCCCTCGTGGTCGGGCTCGGCGTGGTGTTGCTGGCCTCGCGCCGTTCGCTGATCGAGGCGCTCGCGCGGATGGGGCGACGGGTCGCCGACCGGGGCCGCCGCATGATCGGCCGTCCGGTCGCCGCGCCCGGGCGCGTCGGCCGCAGCCTCCGAGCTCGCCGACGCGCTCGGCCGCCTGCGCCGCGATCCCCGCGCCGCGCTCCCCCTCGTGCTCACCGCGATCGGCGGGAAGCTGCTCGGCTTCGCCGGCCTGCTCCTCGTGTTGAGCGGCCTCGGCGTGCACCTCGGTCTCGCGACCGCGCTGCTCGTCTACACCCTCACGCTGATGGCGTCGCTGGTGGGACCGTTGCCGGGTGGCCTCGGCGTGGCCGACGCGTCGCTCGGCGCCCTGCTCGTGGCGAACGGCGTGAGCGCCCCGCAGGCCGCCGCCGCGGTCGTGGCGTTCCGCCTGCTGGACCTCTGGCTCCCGCTGCTCGCGGGCGGCATGGCGTGGTCGATGCACTGGCGGCGCGCCCGACGCGCTCTGCCCACGACCGTCGACATCGACGTGGATGCCGATCGAGCCGGCGTCGTCGTGCCGGTGTTCGCCGCCGCCTGAGCGGCGCCGGTCAGCGCGTCCCGTCGGTCAGACGTACCAGCGCAGCAGCGCCTCGACGACACAGGCCGGCTTCTCCTGGCCCTCGATCTCGATGGTGACGACGAACTTCACCTGGATCCCGCCGGCCACGTCGGTGACCGACTCGATCTCGGCGCCGCCGCGCACGCGCGAGTCGACCGGGACCGGCGACACGAAGCGCACCTTGTCGCAGCCGTAGTTGATCGCCATCGAGAAGCCCTCGAAGCGCGCGATCGACGTGACCACCGCCGGGACCAGCGACATCGTGAGGTAGCCGTGGGCGATGGTGCCGCCGAAGGGCGACTGCTTGGCCCGCTCCACGTCGACGTGGATCCACTGGTGGTCACCGGTGGCCTCGGCGAACAGGTTGATGCGCTCCTGGGTGATCTCGATCCAGTCGCTGTAGCCGAGGTGGGTGCCCACCGCCGCCTTCACGCCGTCGATGCCGTCGTAGACCTTCGCTGCCATCAGAGTCGCTCCCGCTGTGTCGAGGGCCGTCGGGGCCGAGGCGATGATACGGCCGGGCGCGCAGCCCCGTTCATCCGTCGCTCACCGAATCCCGATCCGGGCTTCACACCGCCCTCACGAAGCAGGGGCATCGTGCGGGATGACAGTGGAGGACGACGAGGAGGTCGCCATGGACCAGCAGCCGACGATGTGGACCCGCGAGCGTTGGGCCCGGTTCGAGCAGGCCCGCCGGACGCGCCGGTCGATGATGCGGTGGCGCTGGGTGATCGTCGCCCTCGGCTCGCTGCTGGCGGTGGCGCTGCTCCTGCGCGGCAACGTGGTGATCGGCGGACTGCTCGCCGCGCTGATGGGCGCCCGCGTGGTGGTGCTCACCCGCTGGAGCCGTCTGTGGCGCCAACGCGCACCGCGGCGCCCGGGGCCGACCCCGGCCTGACCGTCGGAGCGACAAGCTCCGCGCGCGATCATGGTGCGGTGACGATCGACGCCGGCCCATCGACGCGGTGCTCTGGGACTTCGGTGGGATCTTCACGCCGTCACCGTTCGGCGCGGTGCACGCCTACGCCGAAGCGCAGGGCATCGATCCGGTCACGTTCACCGAGCTGCTGTTCGGCCCCTACGACACCGACACCGACCACGCGTGGCACCGGCTCGAGCGCGGCGAGATGTCGTTCGTCGACGCGTGGCGCGAGATCGCGACCGAGGCCGGCGGTCAGGGCGTGGAGCTCGACCTCGGCGAGATCCTCACCGCACTGGTGCAGAGCGACGACCGCACGATGGTGGTCGACACGGTGCGCGCGGTACGCGCCCGCGGGGTGCGCACCGCGATCGTCACCAACAACATCCGCGAGTACGGCGAGGCGTGGCGCACGGTCGTGCCGGTCGACGAGCTGTTCGACGTGGTCGTCGACTCCAGCGCCGAGGGGATCCGCAAGCCCGACCCCCGCATCTTCACGCTCACGCTCGAACGGCTCGGCGTGACCGACGCGACCCGCGCGGTGTTCCTCGACGACTTCGACGGCAACGTGGCCGCGGCCGCGGCGCTCGGCATGCACACGATCCTCGTGGGCCCCGACCCCCGCCCCGCGATGGACGAGCTCCTCGCCCTCCTCGACGCCTGATCGGTCAGGCCGGAGGCGCGGGAGGTGACGGCGGGCGGGAGGCACGCCGCGGGCCGCGGCCGCCGCGGCGATGCGATCGGCGAGCTCGGGGATCTCGCGCAACAGGGCGCGGAACTGTCCGGTGTCGATGGCGCCGATCACCACCGGGGTCTTCGCCACGACGGTGGCGTTGCGGCGCACGTCGTCGAGCACCGCGAGCTCACCCACGTAGTCACCGGGGCCGAGGGTGGCGACGACCGCGCCGTTGCGCACCACCTCCACCTCGCCTTCGAGCACGATCACGAACTCGTGACCCCAGTTCCCTTCCTTGATGACCGCCTTGCCCGCCTTCACCCGGCGGTCGAGCACGGTGCCCGCCACGTCTTCGAGCTGGCGGTCGGTGAGGCCGGCGAACAGGGGCATGGCCCCCAGCTGGGCGTCGAGGGAGAGCTCGTCCATGGGCGCGCATCGTACGGGAGCCCGGCCCCGGTCGCGGCCCGAGCCTGAGAGGGACTCTCAGGCTGCCTTCACGACGGGGAGACGCCGTCGCAACCTTCCCGTAACCGGCCGCCGCGAGCGTGGCCGTCATGAGCAGACACAGCATCCGCGTCGAGCTGCCCGACCTCCCCGGCGCCCTGGCCAAGGTGGCGACGGTCGTGTCGGAGCTCAACGGCGACGTCGTCTCCGTCGACGTCCACGAGGTCGACGGGAACAACGCGGTCGACGAGATGGTCGTCGAGTTCCTCACCGGTCTCGATCCCGGCGAGCTGGGCCACGCCCTCGACCGCAGCGGGGCGGGGCGGCTGCTCTCCTGCAGCCCGGCCGACGATCGCGCCGACCCGGTGGTCGAAGCCCTGCGCTGGGCCCGCGACCTCGCGGCCGCCCCCGTCGCCCGGGCCACCGGAATCCTCGAACGCGTGCTGGCCGACGCGTGCCCGGCCGCCGCGGTGTGGGTGGCGCCGATCGACGACGCGCCGCGCGGTGGCCGCCGGCCGCCTCGCGCTCGGTGCGTTCGCTCCCCGTCGTGCAACGGGCGGAGGAGATGCCCGAGGGCTTCGGCGTGGAGGCGCCCGGGCCGGTGTGGCTCCTCGCGGTGGCCGACGGCGCGCAGCCCACCGGGTCGATCGCGTTCCTCGCCCGGCCGGTGTCGCTGCGCTTCACCGCGTCGGAGGTGGCCCGGGTCGACGCGTTGGTCGCCATCTGGCGCACGGTCGCCGAACGCAGGTCGGCGCCGCCGCCGGCCCGCCTGGTCACCGGGCCCTCCGGCCCCTGATCCACCGCGGCACGCGGGGCCCGGACGGCTCCGTTCGACATCCGCGTGCTCGTTCCGTGACAATTGGCGCCCCATCCCACCGGGCCGCCCTCGCGGACCCGTGAGCCACCGGAGGATCCGTGGCGCGCGCAGACATCAGGCCCACCCGGTTCGAGGCGTGGTTGGAGGAGCGCTCGCCCGGCTACCGCTTCGGCTACGTGCTGGTCCTGCTCCTGTGCACCTACATCGTGATGGCGGCCGGCCCGCCGGACGACTGGGCCCGGGTCACCACCGTGGCGTTGCAGTGGCTCACGCTCATGGCCGCGCTCCTCGCGGCGCGGGTCGGGCGGCGGCTGTTCCGGATCGCGGGCATCGTGGGATCGATCGCGCTCGTCTCGGCGATCGCCTCGATCGTCATCAGCGACTCCACCGACCCGACCGGCATCTACTTCGCGCTCAACGTGCTGCTCGTCGGCGCGGCGCCGATCGTGATCGCGTCGTCGCTCTACCGGCGCCGCACCGTCGACGTGCACACGGTGGCCGGCGCGGTCTGCATCTACGTGCTGCTCGGGATGATGTTCTCCTTCGCCTACGCCGCGATCGACGCGATCGACGGCCAGCGACTTCTTCGTGCAGACCAGCCACGCGACGCTGCCGAACTTCCTCTACTTCAGCTTCATCACCCAGACCACCGTCGGGTACGGCGACTACACGGCGGCCGGCAACCTCGGGCGGGCGCTGGCGTCGCTCGAGGCGCTCGATCGGCCAGCTCTACCTGGTGACGGTCGTCGCGGTGCTGGTGAGCCGGATGGCGAGCACGAGCCGGCGGGCACCCGACACGCGCGGACGCCGCGGCCGGCGCGCCGCCCGCAGCCCGCGACGAGCCGGCCGACCCGGACGCCTCGTGACCGACCCGACCCTCGCGCCCACCGGGCGCCCCCTCACCGCACCGGCGTCGTTCCACGTCCTCGCGAAGCCGAGTGGGCCGATCTGCAATCTCGACTGCGAGTACTGCTTCTTCCTGTCGAAGGAGGCGCTCTACCCCGGCGACCGGTTCCGGATGGGCGACGACGTGCTCGTGGCCTACCTCGGGCAGCTCCTCGCCGCGCACACCGACCCCGAGGTCACGATCGCGTGGCAGGGCGGCGAACCCACGCTGATGGGCGTCGACTTCTTCCGCCGCGCGGTCGCCCTGGCCGACGAGCTCCGCCGGCCCGGGCAGGTGCTGCACCACACGATGCAGACCAATGCCACGCTGCTCACCGACGAGTGGTGCGCGTTCCTCCACGAGCACCGCTTCCTCGTCGGGGTGAGCATCGACGGCCCGCGCGACCTGCACGACGTGTACCGGGTCGACAAGCGCGGCGGTCCCACCTACGACAAGGTGATCGCCGGACTCCGGCTGCTCCAGGCCCACGACGTCGACGTGAACGTGCTCTGCACCGTCAACGCCGCCAATCAGGACCACCCGCTCGAGGTGTACCGCCACTTCCGCGACGACCTCGGTCTGCGCCACGTGCAGCTCATCCCGATCGTCGAGCGCGACAACGCGACCGGCTTCCAGGAGGGCGACCGGGTGACCGACCGCTCCGTCGACCCGGCGCAGTGGGGCGCCTTCCTGCTCGCGGTCTTCGACGAGTGGGTGCGCCACGACGTCGGCACCGTCTTCGTGCAGATGTTCGACGCCGCGCTCGCCTCCTGGCTCGGCGCCCCGGCGGCGATGTGCATCTTCGCCGAGACCTGCGGGAACGCGCTCGCGCTGAGCACAACGGCGATCTCTACTCGTGCGACCACTTCGTGGAGCCCGACTACCTGCTCGGCAACATCCTGCAGACGCAGATGGTGGAGCTCGTGGCCTCACCGCAGCAGCGCGCGTTCGGCGCCGCGAAGCGCGACACACTCCCCCGCTACTGCGTGCGAGTGCCCGGTGCGCTTCGCGTGCAACGGCGAGTGCCCGAAGAACCGGTTCGCCACGACGCCCGACGGCGAAGGCGGGCTCAACCACCTCTGCGCGGGGTACCGCGACTTCTTCCTCGGCATCGACGGAGTGATGCGGCTGATGGCCGACCGGCTGCGGGCCGGAGGGTTCGCCGACGAGGTGATGACGATGCTCGCGCACGCGCCCCGCAACGAGCCGTGCCCCTGCGGCAGCGGCCGCAAGGCCAAGCACTGCCACGCCCGCTGAGCGCGGCCGCCGGCGCGGTCAGGTCGCGGGCTCGGGCTCGGGGGTCGCCCCCGGGTTCGGCGGCGCCTTCGTCGCTGTCGAGCAGGCTCTTCTGGTCGAGCACGTAGAGCAGGCCGAGCGACGGCAGGCAGATCACGGCCGCGAGCAGGAACACCACCACCACGCTGATCAGCGTGCCGTCGGGCGCCGCCGCGGCCTCCACCTTCAGCGACGTCGGCAGCAGGTAGGGCCACTGCGCACGCCCCAGCCCAACACCACGGTGGCGACCGCGCCCATGGCGAGCAGGCGGGCGCCCCGGTGGGCGTCGCGCACGAGCAGCACGATCGAACCGATGCCGCAGACCGCGGACACGATGACCAACGGCAGCGCGCGCGACGTCAGACCGTGGAACACGTAGGTCGCGTCGTCGTGGAGCACCACGATGCCGACCAGCGCGATCACGCCGGTGGCGATCGCGGCCCCGATGGCCCGCACGCGGAAGTAGTCGGCCATCGCGTCGTCGCCCATGCGCTTGGCGTCCCACACGAGGTAGACCGCGGCGAGGTACGCGCACACCGCGACCGCGAGCACGCCGCCGAGGATCGAGGTGGCGTTGAGCCAGCTCGCCCACGGGTCGCCGGCTTCGCCGCCGGCGGGCACGCGACCCGACGCGATCGCACCGGCCACCGCGCCCATGCAGAACGGCACCAGCACCGACGACGAGGCGAACGCGGCGCCGAAGTTGCGCTGGCTCGACGTGCGCTGCACCTCCTTGCGGAACGCGAAGCTCGATCCCCGCAACACGATGCCGAGCGCGGCGATCGAGAGCGGCACGAACAGCGTGAGGGTGATCGACTGGAACGCTTCCGCGAACGCGGTCCACAGCACCACGAGGCAGAAGATCAGCCAGACGTGGTTGGCCTCCCACACCGGACCGATCGCGTGTTGCGCGACGGCGCGCGGCCGCCGGCCCCGCTCGGGACCGCCGGCGAAGAGGTCCCAGAAGCCGGCGCCGAAGTCGGCGCCGCCGAAGAGCGAGTAGGCGACGATCCCCACCATCAGGATCAGCGCGACGACGTCGGCCCAGTTCATGCCGGCACCTCCTCGGGCGCCTCGGTCTCGGGCGCGTCGGGACGGGGCCCGCGCGGTTCGTAGGGTCCGCTCGGTCCGTCGTCACCGCCCTCGCGCCAGCCCCGCGCCATCTTGCGCAGGATCAGCACGAGGGTGGTCGCGACGCCGAGGTAGAGGCCGAGCACCACGAGGAAGGTGAGCCAGACCCCGCTGTTCGTGGTCGCGCCGTCGGTGACCTTCATGTAGTCGACGACGATCCAGGGCTGGCGGCCCACCTCGGTGACCACCCACCCGGCCTCGAGGGCGACGATCGACAGCACGCCCGCCGCCGCGGCGAGCCACAGGAACAGCTTCGGCTTCGGCAGGTCGCGCCGGAACAGCCAGACCACGCCGAACCAGGCCGACAGCAGGAACAGCAGCGTGCCGATCCCCACCATCAGGTCCCACGCGAGGTGCACGACGTCGACCTCGGAGTTGGTGGGGCGCTCGCTCTTCGGGAAGCTGTCGAGACCCTGGATCTGGGTGCTCGTGCCCTCCGACGGATCGGACAGGATCGACGCGAGTCCCGGTATCTCGAAGCCGCCCTCCACCTGACCCTGCGCGTTGAGGTGGCCGAACAGGGTCTCGGGCACGTCGGTCGACGTCTGGGGCACCATCTCGATCGCCGCGAACTTGGTGGGCTCGTTGTTGTAGACCCAGCGCGCCATCTCGTCGCCCACCAGCATCTGCACCGGCGCCATCACCGCGGCGACGGTGAACGCGATCAGGAACCCGAGGCGGTGGTAGTGGTCGCGCCGGCCGCGCAGCATCGCCACCGCGTACACCGACGCGATGAGGAACCCGCCCACGAGGTACGCGGCGACGAGCATGTGCAGCGTCTCGAGCGGCATCGCCTTGTTGAAGAACACCTCGAACGGCGCGACGTCGACGACCTTGCCCGCGCTGTTCAGCGTGAACCCGCTCGGTTCGTTCATCCAGCCGTTGGCCGCCACGACCGACGCGGTGCCACCGATCCCGGCGATCACGATGGGGACACCGGTCCAGAAGTGCGGCCATGGCTTCAGCCGCCTCCAGCCGTAGATGTAGATCGCGAGGAAGATCGCCTCGGTGAAGAAGAACAGGCCCTCCACTGCGAACGGGATGCCGAACGCGTCGCCGAAGCGGCCCATGAAGCGCGGCCACAGCAGCCC
Organism: uncultured Actinomycetes bacterium; assembly: GCA_963782705.1. GTDB lineage: Bacteria > Actinomycetota > Acidimicrobiia > IMCC26256 > DASPTH01 > CAVRGQ01. Next base: position 112,727 of record CAWAKX010000016.1, read on the forward strand.
GAACTCGAACGTGAGCACCGTGCCGGTGACCGCGCCGACGGCGAAGGTGACGGCCATGCACTTCGACCACCGCTGCGCGAGGAGGATCGCGTCGGGGTCGTTGCGCTTGATGCCGCGGTAGTTGGCGACGAGCGCCATGAACGCCCACGCCACGCCGAGCGGCACGAGGATGATGTGCACCGCGAGGGTGAACGCCATCTGCGACCGGGCCCAGGGCACCGGATCGACCGCGAGCAGGGTGAACACTCCCGGCATCGCTCCCGACATGTCGCCTCCCGAGTCCGGCGGGTGGGCCCGCGGACGGGACGACGTTAGACCGGCGGCTCAGGCGGCCGCGCCACCCGGGTCACCGAACACGTGCGCCGCCGCGGCGTGGTCGCGCTCGTTCTGGTCGGCGTACGCGGAGGCGAAGTCGGCGATCGCCTTGTCGAACGTGTCGCTCGTCCCCAGGTAGGCGGCGATGGCGATCCGGTCACCGGAGCGCGCGTGTCCGCGCGCCAACGTCCAACCGCACAGCTGCGCGTAGATCTTCATGATCGCCGGCGTCATCGACTCCAGGTCGGCCGAGACCTTCCAGTCCCAGAGCTGGCGGACGTAGAAGTCGCGGTCGGCGCCGTCGAGGCCCGTGGCGCGCAGCCAGCCGAGCAGCGTGTCGCTCGCAGCCTGGAGGAGCCGTTGGCCTTCCACCACCCGCTGGCCGTGGCTCGCGTAGCCGCTCTTGCCCGCGTACTGGGCGAGCACCGAATCCTCGGCTTGCTTGATCTGCAGGAACAGCGGGTCCTGGTCGTCGCGACCGAGGAAGAGCGCGATCCAGCACCGGGTCCCCACACTGCCCACCCCCACGACCTTGCGGGCGAAGTCGACCAGCTCGTAGCCGTCGAGGAGATGACGGCGGTCGGCCTGCAGGCTGCGGCGGTAGGTGGAGAACTTGCTCCGCAGCCACGTGACCAGCTCGTCCTCCGACATCTCCACGCCCTGCTCGGCGGCAAGCTGGCTCACCGGCACCACGACCGGGCGGGTCGCTCTTGATGCGGTAGGTGTCGCCGTCACGTACGGTCAGCTTCGACAGGGCTTTCGTCGAGTCCTTCGACTCCGCCTTGGTGATCATCGCCTGCAGCCGCTTCTGCTCGGCGGGCCCGGCGTCGGTCCCCCAGTGGTCGATCACGGTCTGGGCGTCGGCGCGCGCGTACCAGACGTCGAGGTTCCGCATCGCGGCGAAGTCGTTCATCGCGACGCGGTACGCGCTCACCACGGTCAGGGTCGTCTCGCGCGCCTGCTTGGCCGGGAACGCCGTTGTCGCGCGCCGCGATCTCGAAGCTCGCGGCGAGCCGCTTCACGTCCCACTCGAACGGGCCCGGCGACGTCTCGTCGAAGTCGTTGATGTCGAAGACGAGCTTGCGATCGGGCGCGGCGAAGCCTCCGAAGTTGGCGAGGTGGGCGTCGCCGCAGAGCTGCACCTTGAGGCCGGTGGTCGGGCGTCATCGAGAGGTCGGACGCCATGACGATCGCGGCGCCCCGGTAGAACGTGAACGGCGACACCAGCATGCGCTCGTGCCGCAACGGCACCAGCTCCGCGACCCGGGACGTCCTCCTGGCCCTGCAGCAGCCCGACCGGGTCGGGACGCGACGAGGGCGGATCCCACTGCGCATGGCTCGTGCGGGGGACGGTCTTGCGCACCGCCCGGCCCCGTTCGACCCGCTCGGCGGGGGTGAGGCGCTTGGGGGCATGCGGGACTTCGGGGACCTCAGGACTGGTCATGGCTGCGTACTCCGGATTCCAAGGCGGCGGCGACCGCTGGGGGTCGTCGCAAAGGCATCGGCACTCACCAGCGCAGCAACACCGTACCGATCGAGATGCGAACGCACCTCGTCGATCACCTCGCAGAACACGAGAAGGACCCCGCGCTCGGGAGTCGGACGGCATCGGAGAACGAGTGTGACTGCCGAGGTGGGCGCCTGGTCTGGCGGACGACCCCAGGCATCAACGGCTGACGCTGTGAGACAATCTTGGCGTTCGCTCACCTGCTGTGCGATGCCTTCGAGGAGACCACGATGAACGCCAAACCGCTGGAGCCGGCCCGGATTCTGCTGGCTGATCGGGTGGAGACGTTCGAAGAGGCGGTCAACGACTTCCAGGACTCCTCCCAAGAATGGCGGCGCCTGTTCTCCGAGTTGTTGGGCACGTTCTTCCTCGTCCTCGTCGCCGCGGGTGGCGGAATGATGGGTCAGGCGTTTCCCGGCACGATCGGTCGCAGCGCCGCGGTCGTCGCGCCCGGGCTGATGGTGTTGGCGATCATCTTGTTCATGGGCAGAGTCTCGGGCGCGCACCTCAACCCGGCGGTGAGCATCGCGTTTGCCTTGCGACGGGATTTTCCGTGGTGGAGAGTCCCGGGGTATGTCGTGGTGCAGCTCGGGGGTGCCGTGCTGGCAGCGTGGTTCCTCCAAGCCGTCGTGCACGTCTCCGCGACGTACGGTTCGAACTACCCGGCACATGGTTTCTCGAACGGTGATGCGTTCTGGATGGAACTGATCCTGACGTTCGGGCTCGTGAGCGTCATCCTCGGCACCGCATCGGGCGCGCAGAACCTCGGGATCATCGGCGCGTTCGGAGTCGGTTCCTACATCGCGCTCGCCGGACTCTGGGGCAGCCCGATCTCCGGCGCGTCGATGAATCCGGCACGCACGTTCGGACCCGACGCAGTCGGCGCGGACTTCCACGCCTACTGGGTGTACATCGCAGGTCCACTCGCCGGCGCGATCGTGGCGGTGGGGGTCGCGTTCATCCTCCGAGGCGGAGGCGGAGGTCGAGCCGGCTCGGGAGCCGCGCAGGGCACACTCGCCGAAGAGGTCGCGGAACCCGACAAGGCGTGAGCGCGCCCAAGGCCTGCGGAACTGTGGACGCGTTCGTTCTGGTCCGCTTCGGTCTTGGCGAAGGAAGATTCGGGGCTGCGGTCAGGCCAACGATGCTGAAGGGTCGGGTCTCTTCCGGCGGTTGGGTTCTTGGTGGGGGAGCTCCGCAGTGAATGCGAGGGAGATGAGGGCGAGGAAGGCGGCGCCGAGGAGGCCGGCTTTGAGCGATCGGAGCTGGGCGGTTTCGTAGTCGTCGACGACTGCGGTCGTGGTGGCCTTGTCGAGGCCGGCGTCTTGTGCGGCGCTCTCGACCTGGTCGGACGACACGAAGGTGAGGCCGTTGCCGGCCGCGACACCGATCTGGTTCGACACCTCTGCGCTGATGCGCTCGTCGTCCTTGACGGCCGAGGTGAACGTGTTGGTCAACCCGATCAGCACGATGGCGCCGATGAAGGCAACCCCGAGCGCGGAGCCGAGTTGCTGGCCGGTGAACTGCAGCCCGCCGGCCTCACTGCGTCCCGATTCCTCGACCGAGGATTGGATGACGTTGCCGAGCTGGGAGATCATCAGCCCCATCCCGATACCGAGGACACCCATCCCGAGGGCGAACCCGAAGCTGTCGAGTGTGGGCTCGATCGTCGAGAGCAGGATGAGCACTCCGGCGATGGTGACGACCAGACCGGCCCGCACGATGGTGCGTACCGGGAACCGGTTCGACAGCCGGGCGCCGAGACCGGCGGTGATGAGCATGGTGATCGAGATGGGCAGCATCCTGATCCCGGTGTCGAGCGCGTCGAGTCCGAGGACCAGTTGGAGGTAGAGCGGCACCACGAAGAAGGTGCCCATCAGGATCAGGTTCTGGCTGAACAGCCCGATGACGCCGGACCGCACCGGTGGGATCCGGGCCAGCGAGAGGTGGATGAGCGGGTCGCGTCCGGTGGCTTCGCGGTGGCCCTGCCAGCGGACGAAACCCCAGAGCACCACGCAGCCGGCGGCGATGACGTAGAGGGTGAGCGAGAACCCGAAGATCGTGATGGGCGAGTTCTTGGGCTTGAGCCATCCCCAGGTGCTCGACTCGAGCACCCCGAACACGAAGATCCCCAGACCGGCAGCGGAGAGGACCGAGCCGATGTAGTCGAGCTTCGGTGCCGGTCTGGGACCAGGGGCATCCTTCACCTTGCGGGTCATGAACAAGATGAACGCGGCGATGAACACCTCGCCGACGAACACCACCCGCCACGTGAGCTCGGTCGTGGCCCAACCACCCACGATGGGCCCGACCGCGATCCCCGCGCCGGCGACGCCGCCGATCACCGCGTAGGCGGCCTTGCGGCTGGCTCCTTCGAAGTTGCCGGCGATCAACGCGGCGAGCGCCGGGAAGACGAGCGCGGCGCCGATCCCTTCGAGGACCGACCATCCGAGCGCGAGGACCGCAACGGACTGCGACGCCGCGGTCAGCGCCGAGCCACACGCGTAGATGATCAAGCCGATGACGAACGCCCGGCGCCGGCCGATGATGTCGCCGATCTTCGCGCCGGTCATGATGAGCATCGCCATCACCAGGCAATACAGCGTGATGACGGCCTGGATCGTGGTGACCGTGGTGTCGAAGTCCTTGACCAGCTGACTGATCGAGACGTTCATCACCGACTGGTCCAGCACCATGAGGAACTGTGCCGTCGCCAACGCGACGAGCGCCGCTCCGCCCTTGCTCGTCTTGGGGTTCACGACCCTCCTACCGCGTGCAACCGCGACTTCGGGCCACGATCCTTCGGGATCACGACGAACCCGTCGGAGGGCTACTCGGTGACCGTGATGACTTCGACGGTGGCGGGGCGTGTGACCAGGTAGCTGAAGACGCCGATGATCGGCAGGAACACGATGAACAAGAACCAGACCGCCTTCGCGACACCATGGTGGTCGCGGCGACGGAAGTTGTCGACGAAGCACCAGATCACGACGAAGATCCACAGGACGAACAGCGAGAACATCAACAACGACCAGAAGATCCCGAGGAGCGGGAAGTCATAAGCGAGGACGGGCATGGTGAGCCTCCAGAAGAGCACCCAGCCGTTCGGCTGTGATGGGTCACGAACTGTGACCGCGGGGCAGTCTGCACCACTTTCGCGGACGAGCACATGGACTGCCCCAGATTCCACGTGCTCCGCTTGGCATCGCGGCCTCCCGCACCGACCTCGGGAAGCGCAGTTCACGTCGAGCAACTGCCGCCGCAGATCAAGGCGGCTATGAGCGCATGAAGAGCAGCCGTCGGATCTCGCGGAAGGGCACCACCAGGTAGATGGCGATGCCGAAGTAGAACGCGACCCCGAGAGTTGGCACGACGAGACCGATGAGAATCGCGACCAAGTAGGCGGCCAGCACTACCAGATTGCTGCGTCCAGACTCTTCGGGAGTCTCGCCTTCCACCGCGCGGTAGAGCTGCTCGCGTTTCGCGTACTCATCGAGAGCGAATCCGAAGATCCGAATGGCCAGCAGCGTGAGGCCGTACATCGTGACGAACACTCGCTCGCCGTTCACATCGTGGATTGCTTCGGCAACGAGCCGCGTCGGGAACGGCAGGAACCCTACGAACAGCAACACCAGGAGGTTGAGTCGCAACAAGACCGCGTCGGCCCGATCGAGTCGATCCGTCAGCGCCGTATGCGCGAGCCACGCGCCGCCGATCGTCAAGAAGCTGACCAGATACGCGAGGTAGTACGGCCACGCCTCGAGCACCTGACGGAGAGGAGTCCCTGGCGGATGGAGAGCGATGTCCAAGACCAACAGCGTCGTCGCGATCGCGAACACGCCGTCACTGAACGCTTCCAGTCGTGTCTTGCTCAGCGACACAGCCGAGCCGGGCCCACCCGATCCACCCGATCCACCCGATCCACCCGATCCGTGGTCATCGTCCGACACCCGGCACCCCCTCTCGCCAGCAACTCACTCTGCCGGCGCACCCACATCGTGCCTGCACCCTGTGCGACACCGGCAACTTCACAGGTCGTTCCTCCCGCTCCGGGTCGCGCGCGCCACGCCGGATGCAGCATCGCACGGAGGTCCCCCGTGGGGCGACCCGCCTCACGCCAAGGATCTAGCCTCTCGGCGCACGAGCTCCCGGCGCCAACCGAACGGAGAAGACTCATGGCGAACGCAGGTCCCGGTGCCGCGGCACCGCAGGCCGAGGCCGACCACTCGCCGGCCAACGCGAAGCCGGTCCTGATCGCGCTCATCCTGGTCGCCGCGGTCGCGAACCTCAACCTGGCCGTCGCCAACGTCGCGCTCCCCGACATCGGCAAGGCGTTCGACTCGTCGCAGACCACGCTCGACATGATCGCGGTGGGCTACTCGCTCGGGCTCGCGGCGTCGGTGCTGTGGCTCGGTGCGCTCGGTGACCGCTACGGACGCAAGCTGATGTTGATCACCGGCACGCTGCTCTCGGTGCCCGCGTGCCTCCTCGCGGCGTACGCCCCCACCGACGGAGTGCTCGCGCTCGCCCGGATCCTGGGCGGCGTCGCGGCCGGCATGGCCTTCCCCACAACCCTCGCGCTCATCACGGCGCTGTGGGCCGGCGCCCCCCGCACCCGGTCGATCGCACTCTGGTCGGCGATCGGCGGCGGCATCTCCGCCCTGGGTCCGCTGATCTCGGGCGCGCTGCTCGAGCACTTCTGGTGGGGCTCGGTGTTCCTCGTCACCCTGCCCCTCGCCGTGGTCGCGCTCCTGCTCGCGCTGAAGTTCGTCCCGGCCCACGTGAACGAGGCCACCGACCCGGTCGACAACTTCGGCGGCATCCTGTCGGTGCTCATGGTCGCGGCGCTGATCCTCGGCATCAACTTCGCGCCCGTCCCCGGCAAGGGCGCGGTCGCGGTCGGACTGGTGGTCATCGCATTCGCGGCCGCGGGCGCCTTCGTGATCCGTCAGCGTCGGGCGCGCAACCCGCTCTACGACCTCGACGTCGCGCATCGCCGCATCTTCTGGGTCGCGGCCTGCGCGGGCATCATCGTGTTCGGTTCGCTGATGGGCGCGATGTTCATCGGCCAGCAATTCCTGCAGAACGTGCTCGGCTACGACACCCTCGACGCCGGGCTGGCGATCATCCCCGCCGCGTTGCTCATGGTGATCGTCGCGCCGCGATCGGCGAAGCTCGTCGAGGCCAAGGGCGCGCGCTTCACCCTCCTCCTCGGCTACGTGTTCTGCCTCCTGGGCTTCATCACGATGCTCGTCCTCTGGACCGACCACAGCCCGTACTGGCAGGTGGGGCTCGCCTACGGGCTCGTCGGGATCGGGGTGGGCTTCGCGGGCACGCCGGCGTCGCACTCGCTGACCGGCTCGGTGCCGGTGCGCCGCGCGGGAATGGCGTCGGGCACCGCCGACCTCCAGCGCGACCTCGGCGGGGCGATCATGCAGTCGATCCTGGGTGCGTTGCTCGCCGCGGGATACGCGACCGCGTTCACCAAGGCCATCGCCGGATCACCGAACGCGTCGAGCGTGAGCTCCTCGGTGGAGAACCAGCTCACCAAGTCGTTCTCCAGCGCGGCGACCACCGCGCAGCAGTACCCGCAGTACTCCAAGCAGATCATCGCCGCCGCGCAGCAGTCGTTCGTCGACGGCGCGAACTGGGCGTACACCGCCGGGATCATCGCGATCATCCTCGGTGGCGCACTGGTGTTCTTCATGTTCCCGAAGGGCGACGACGAGAAGCGGCTGCTCGCCGAGTACCACGCCGAAGACGTCGCCGCCG
>CAWAKX010000017.1:0-45967 GCA_963782705.1 uncultured Actinomycetes bacterium
ACCCCGGCATCGGGTAGGTCCTGGTCGAGCAGGCGAACGGCGCGACGGTGACCCACTCGGTGCCGGTGCTCGCCAGGAGACTGCGGCAGGTGGGGAACCCGTACACCGTGGAGCGCGGATAGCGCGTGGGTCCGGCGACGCCGGGCATCCGCCAGGTCATGCGCGCCGCGACCCGCTGCACCTGCTCGGGCGTGATCGCCGACGTTCCCCGCTTCGCCACCCGCTTCAGGGCCTGGACGAACATGTCGGTCGACGTGTAGCCCGGCGATGCCTCCGACGTCGATGCGGTCCGACACCCCGGGCTGCACCGCGTCGAAGTCGGCCTTCAGACGGCGATAGCCCGCGGTGTCCTCGGCGGGGTTCACGTAGGCGCCGTTCACGATCGTGCCGCCGAGCACCGCGGTGAGCGGGCGCGAATACAGCGCGGTCGAGTACACGCCGGAGAACCCGTTCGCCTGCAGCAACTTCCACAGCCCGATGCAGTCGAGGGTGGTGAGGCACAACACCAGGTCGGGCGCGTGGCCGTGGTCGGCGGACATCACCTGTTGCACGTACGGCGTGTAGTCGCTCGGCGCCGGCACCGGGATCGAGCTGCGCACGCCGAGCACGTCGAAGCCCGCGCCCGCGTAGGCGACGGCAGCCTGGCGCGCGGTGCGCTTGCCGCTGGCCTCGTCGGTGGTGACGATCATCGCGGTGGGGTGACGGGCGCCCGACCGCTCGCGCACGTAGGCGTACGGCACCCGCGCGGTGTCGCCGACCCACGCGGGGTCGTCGCCCCCGAGACAGCCGAACGGGCTGAAGCTCCACACCGTGGTCGACGGCTGGTGGCTGCAGTACGTGCTGTCGAGCGCGGCGCCGAAGACGGGGACGTGCTGCTGCGCGAGATAGGCGCCCGGGTTGGTGGCCGACACGTCGGCGACCAACGCGAACACGCCGACCTGGGTGACGAGCCGGCGCGCCTCGGAGAGCGACACCGCAGGATCGACCCGGTCCTCGGCGGTCTCGGTGAACGCGATGCGGACCCCGGGGATCTCCCCCGTGGTGTTGAAGCGCGCGATGCGCGCCCGGGCGCCGAGCTCGGCCTGCGGAAGTTGGCTCTTCAGCCCGAGGGAGCCGACGGTGACGGTGGTGCCGTCGAACCCCCGCACCGCGCCCGACCGCGTGGACCGACGCGTGGGCGGCGCCGGTCGCGCCGACCGTGAGCGCGACCACGAGCACCACGACGCCGACCGGTGATCCGCGCCCCCGCTCCGAGTCCGCCCGGCCGATCGCCCATCGCCCCCCTCGCGCGTCGCGTCCGCGCAACGCTACGCCGACGGCAAGTGGTCGGGTTGCGCGGCCGTTCGCGGTTCGGGTGCCGGCGTGGCGCCGGGTCGGGGACGGGTCACGATCAGCTGGAGGATCGAGATCAGCAGCACCACGATGGTGAGCACCCGTTCCCCCGGCGGCACGTAGGCGAACAGCCCGTACACCTGGATGACCACGGCCAGCATCTGCGCGGCGATCGGCAGCGCGATCGCCTGCCAACCGGTCACCTCGACCGGCTCGAGCTCGCCCGGGGTGGGGCAGCCACGCCGCGTAGGCGATGAGCAGGAGGCCCGCGAGCCACAGCGCGTCGAAGGCGGTCTCCGACCGGTACCGCCCACCGATCGCGTCGACCGAGTACACCGCGTCGGCGACGCCGAGCGCGGTGAACGCGGCGGCCAACGCGAACCACATCGGGCGGGCGCGCCAGCCCATGATCGCGAGCACCCCGAGCACGGCGCCGACGAGCACGACGTCACCCAGCGGGTACGCGAAGTCCACGACGGCGTCGAGCGTCGACGCGTGCGAGCGGTCGGCCGCGGGTTCGAGGAACAGCGCGACCCAGGGCGTGGCGATCATCAGCATGACGACGATGCCGTCGAGCCAACGGTGGAACTCGAAGACCGGCACGCGGTCACGGACGAGCAACGCGAGCGCGACGACGACCAGCGGGTACCACGCGAGCCAGAAGATGTCGGACAGGCTGACCAGCACCTCGGGGTCGTGGCGCACCGCGGCGATCGTGTCGCCGATCGTCCAGCTCGCGAGCGCGACCCCGATCACGAACCAGGCGAGCCGGCCGCGGGTGGCGCGGGCCGCTCCCACGAAGCAGAGCACGACCGCCACCCACTCCGCCCCGGTGCTGATCCACTCGTCGAGGGCCTCGTGCATCCACTCGCCGCCGAAGCCCACGAGTCCGTGGGCGCCGAGCAGCACGACGACGCCACCGAGTCCCCACCACGTGATCCGGACCCACCGGGGCTGCCGCTGCTGGTACTGCTGCTGGTGTTCCACTGCGGCCAGTCTCGCGAGTCACCGGGGCCGACGCGCGGCTCTCGGCATCGAGGATGCTCGACCACGCCGCGCCGCCGCGACGCTGAACGACAGTCAGGAGATCGGCGCGCGACCAGCCGTTGAAGTCGCGCGCGTAGGGTCTGACCGTGAAACGCGTGGTCTCCCTCGCCATCGCGTTCGTCGTCGGCCTGGCCGCGTGCGGCGGATCGTCGCCCTCGTCGGCCGACGCGCCGACGACGCTCACCCTCACCACGAAGACCGGCGCCGCGACGTCGGTGCTCGTGCCCGGCGAGGCCACGCTCGAGTGCGGCGGGGCCGACGGGCCGACGGCCACCGGCTTCCTCGAGCAGAACGCCGCCGCCGCGTGCGCCGCGGTGGCGCAGGGCGTGCTCCAGGACGTCGTGAAGTCGCAGCGCAGCGGACTGCTCTGCTCGCAGCTCTACGGTGGTCCGCAGACCGCGCGCATCGAGGGCACCGTCGACGGCAAGAAGATCGACCTCTCGGTGTCGCGCACCGACGGGTGCGGCGTCTCCGACTGGACCGCGCTCGCCGCGCTGCTCGGCGACCCCGATCGCACCGGCGACGTCCCCCGGGGCAAGCCCGCGTCGTCGACCACCAGCACCACCGCCGGACCCACCACGTACACCGTGCAACGCGGCGACACGCTGACCGCGATCGCCAAGCAGTTCGGCGTCCGCGTGGCCGACCTGCTCGCGGCGAACACGTTCGCCGATCCCGACAACCTCGTCGAGGGTCAGAGCGTGACGATCCCGAAGACCACGCCGCCCGCACTCACGGTGACCCGCGACGCCGCCGCGCCGAACCAGCTCGACCTGACGATGATCGGCGCGTTGTCGGGCGAGCTGGTCACGTTCACGATCAGCTCGCCCGCCGGGTCGTACACCGGCCCCGCGCACCAGGTCGCGGCCGACGGCACGGTGAACGCGACGTACGACACCGGCGGCACGACGGGCAGCTACACCGTCACCGCCAACGGCTCCCAGGGCAGCACCGCCACCGCGACCTTCGCGCTGACCGCCGGCTGAACCCCTGGCCGCGGCGGGGGTCGCGGCCAGGGGTCCGACCTGGTCAGCCCACCTTGTCGCCGACGGTGCGGGCGCCACGCTTGGTCGCGAACGAATCGGGCACCGGGTACTCACCCAGCAGGAAGTGGAGGATCGCGGCGTGCTGCATCTCCACCGGCTGGATGGACGCCGCGGTCTTGATGCCGGCCGGGCTCTTCACCGCGCCGATCGCGGCGAGGTACGTCGCGGCGGCCCCGTTCTCCAGGTCGAGCGCCAAGCGGGCCAGGCCGGGCACGTCGGTGACCTTGGCGAACGCCTCGTCGACCGACGCCTTCACCGTGAGGTCGACACCGGAGACCGGCTGCTTGCCGGCCTGGGTGAGGACGCCGTTCCACGCCGCGGCGTGGTCGCGGTGCTGCTGTTGCGCGGTCTGCGCAAAGGTCACGACCGCGGGTGGCACCGCCCCGAGCGCGCCCTTTCCTGCGGCGTCGATCGCGGCCTGGTACGTGCCCACCGCGAGGTTCTCGAGCGACGCCGCGAGACCGACGACCGCGAGATCGCCGGTGAGGTTCTGGGCCCTCGCCGCGGCGAACGCCGAGCGAGTGCCCCCCGGCGCGGTGCCGCGCGTCGCGGCCGCCGCAACCCCGCGACCGACACCGCTGCTCGCCAGCGCGACGCCGCCGAGGATCGCACCACCACCGAGCAGGAACGCACGGCGGCTCGACGGAGTGCTCACGAGGCGGGCGACGCCGGCCTGCACGTCGGCGCTGCCCTCACGCCATTCCGCGAGGGCGGCGCGCAACGTCGGGAGCGACTCCTCGTGCGCGTCGCGCAGGTCGGCGGTCAGGTCCACGACCTCCCGCTCGGTCACGGGCGTCGGGTCGGGGGTCGGGTGCTTGCGACTGCGGCGAATCACTGGACGGCTCCTTCGGTCGCGGGACGGGCGCCCGTGGTCGGGTAGAAGGCGGCGGGGAACCCGACGCTCCCGGCGGCCGCGGGGAGTGCGGTCGCGTCGGGTGGCAGGGCGATGAGCTCGGGGGCTCCACCGGCGAGGAGGGCGGCCACCGCCGCGAGGATCGCGACGTGCTGGGCCTCCACGCCCATGATGCTGGCGGCCACGACCCGTGCGTTCTTGTTGGCGAAGGCGCCGGTGTTCGCCACGTAGGTCTGCGCGGCGCCGTCTTCGAGCTCCATCGCGAGGGCGACGACCTTCGCGGGGTCGGTGAGCGTCGGCTTGGCCGTCTCGACGACCTGGAGCAGCGCGGGATCGGGTTGGTCCTGCGCCTTGCCTCCGAGCCGGCGGGCCGCCGCGTTGAACGCGTCGGCGTGCTGCTGGTGCTGTTCCTTGGTCTTCTGCGCGAAGGCCTTCACCACGCCGTTGGCGCTCGCCCCGCCGATGAAGTCGAGCGTGAGCGCAGTCGTGTACGTCGCGACCGCGAGGTTCTCGATCGACGCCGCGGTCTGCAGCATCTGCACGTCCATCGCCTTGCCTGCGAACGCAGGCGATGCGAGGACCACGGCCATCGCAGTGCCCAGGCCCGCGGCCGCGAGCACGCCCGTGGTGGGGAGTCCGCCGAGGAGGAGCCGACGGCGCTGGTCGTCGCTCAGCTCGCTCGAGTCGGTGGTCGCACCGTCGACCCCGCCGGATGCGTCGCGCGTCCGTCGGTCGTCGTGGCCCACGTCGACCAGTTCGTCGAGCATCTCGTTCGTACGCGCCATCGCATCGGAGTGCACGTCCTGTGACTGCTCGAGCAGTCCACGCAGTGTCCTGTCGTCCAAGGCCATCCGTTCACTCCCTGCTCGCCGACGGGTTCGGTCGATCACAGGTGGTTCGGCACCACGCGGTGCGCGGATGACGCGACGCGGAGATTCGTCAGCTGGTGACGACGTCGCCGACCGCGTCGGGCGCGGCGGTGGACGACGCGACGCCACCCGCGATCTCGGTGGTGATGGCGAGGCTCTGTGTGGGCACCGCGGCCTTGAACGCGACCGTGCCCGGATGACGACCGAGCACGCCGAGCGACACCGTTGCGGTGCGCGAGATGCCCCACAGCTGGTACGTGCGCCCGGCCGACGCGGCCGGCAGCTGCGCCGTGAGGTACCCGCTGCCGTCGCGCGTCACCACCGCGGTGGCGAGGGCGTGGCCCGACGCGTCGGTGAGCACCGCGTGCCGGGCACCCGGCTGGCGAGCCGCGGCCGCGGCCAGCGCGGCGACGCTCGGCGTGCCGCGGTCGTCGCCGCGAGCCGCGAGCCACAGACCGCCGAACACGACCGCGAGCACGACGGCCACCGCGGCCACCGCCGTCGCCCAGTGCCACCGCCGGTCGGCGCGCACGCGCGCGGCGCGCTCCTCCGGCGACGGCAGGGCGACGACCGGCGCGATCCGACGAAGCCGGCGCCGCGACCGCGGCGGCCGCGGGATCGGCGATGGCCCGCTCCAGGCGTTCCCACACCCCGTCGGGAGGCGGACCGCCCGTGGACGCGAGCATCGATGCGGTGATCCGCAGCTCACGGGCCTCGGCGGCGGCGGCGGGATCCTGTTCGAGGTAGGCCTCCACCCAGGCACGCTCGTCGTCGTCGAGCGCGTCGAGGGCGTACGCCGCGAGCAGTTCGGCGAGCTCGTCGGGAGTCAGTGCGTCGTCCATGAGCCTTCGATTCCCCGATCGCGCAGCATGGTCCGCAGCCGGCCGAGGCCGGTGCGGATGCGGCTCTTCACGGTTCCTTCGGGTTCGTCGAGGATGCGCGCCACCTCGCGGTACGAGTTGCCGCCGAAGTAGGCGAGCTCGATGGCGCGGCGTTCGCCGTCCGACAACGAGTCGAGCGCGACGCGGACGTGCTCCGCGGTCTCGAGGTCGGCGGCTTCGAGATCGACGTCGTAGTCGGTGACCAGGTCGGCGCGCGCGCTGCGCTCCTCGCGCCGTTGGCGGCGCGTGTCGGATCGGATCCGGTCGACGCAGCGCGCGTGCGCGTCCATGAGCAGGAAGGACCGCAGCGGACTGCGCGCGCGGTCGAAACGATCGGGCTGCTCCCAGAGGCGCAGGAACACCTCTTGCACCATCTCCTCGGCGTGCCCGCGTTCCCACAGCAACCGCTGCGTGAGGCCGTACACCGCGCCGGCGTGGCGCCGGTAGGCCTCCGCGAACGCGTCCTGGTCGCCGCGCGCGATGGCGCGGACCAGCGCCGGATCGTCGGCGCGCGGGAAAGGGCACGTCGGTCATCTCGGGAGGAGTTCGACGCCGGTTGCCCGTCGGATGAGAATTTTCCGTCATCCGTCCGGCCGGTCGCGGCGAACTTCCCTCATCGGGCGCATCGACACCCGCCGAGGGTAGGAGACCCACCATGACGACGTTGGCGCAACATCATCGGCCCTGAGCTCCTCATCGTCCTCGGCATCGTCGCGCTCGTCTTCGGGAGCTCCCGGATCCCGTCGCTCGCCCGATCGCTCGGCGCGGCCCGCCACGAGTTCGAGCGGGGACGCCACGAGCACGGGGACGCCGACCAGGACCGGCACCCGTGACCCCGGCCGACGCGGACCGGCACGGCGGCCGCGGCCGGCCGGGTAGGGCCGCGCCGGCGGGACGTGATCGCCCTCGCGCTGGTCGTGCCGCTCGTCGCGGCGCTGGCCCTGGTCGTCACCCTCACGCTCACCGGCGACGACTCCGGTCGGGGCCGCCAGCACCCGGGGGCCGGGAACATCGGCGACGGTGTCGATCCACAACTTCACCTTCTCCCCCGACCCGGACACGGTGCGGCCCATTCGACCGTGACCGTGGTGAACGACGACGGCACCGCCCACACGCTCACCGCCGACCGCGGCGGGTTCGACACGGGGCAACTCGCCGCCGGCGCGCGCGACACCATCACGGTGGGTTCGCCCGGGCGCTACCGCTACCACTGCGCGATCCATGACTACATGACCGGGACGCTCGTCGTGCGATGACGGCGACACGAACGTGATCGGCGGCGATCGGCGCGACCGCGCTGCTGGTCTCGGGCTGGGTCCACGCGTACCTCTACTTCCGGGGCGGCTACCGGGGCATCGCGCCCGAGTCGGTCGCCGGACTCACCATCAGCCGCTCCTTCGTGCTGCAGGCGGTGGCCACGGTCGTGGTCGCCGAGATCGTCGTCGTCGGGCTCGTGGTCCCCCGCCTCCTCCGGCCCGGGGCCCTCGCGGGGATCGGGCTGGCCCTCGGGTCGCTCATCGCGTACGCCCTGTCCCGCACGAGCGGGCTGCTCGGCTTCACCGAGACGGCGACGACCACCGAGGGAGTGATCGCCGTCGGGGCCGAGCTGGTCGCCGTGGCCGCGTTCGTCGTGCTCGCCGCCGCGACGCGGCGCCAGCGCGGGCGAGTGCCGGCGGCCTCGACCCGCCACCCTCGACCCGTCGGCCCGTGAGGCTTGTACGCTGCGCCCGGTCGTGACTCCGTTGCTTGCGCACACGTGACGGCCCGGGCGTGTGAGCCCGTGCGCACGTGGAGGGACACCGAGCGACCGTGGCCAGCGCCCCGACTCCCAGCCCGCCCCACACCCGACCGAGCCTGACCACCCGTCGGCTCGAGGCGCTGAGCGACGGGGTGATCGCGATCGCCGCGACCCTGCTCGTGCTCGAGATCAAGAACGTGCCGGCCACCACGAAGTCCCTCGGCGACGCGCTGCTCGACCGCTGGCCCTCGTACCTCGGGTACCTGATCTCGTTCAGCGTGATCGGCCTCATCTGGGTCGCGCACCACGGCATGTTCGAGCGGGTGCACGCGGTCGACCGGTCGCTGCTGTTCCTCAACCTCGCGCTGTTGCTCCTCGTGGGGTTCATCCCCTTCCCGACCGAGATCCTCGCCCGCTTCCTCAACGAGGGCGGGCTCGACGCGTCGATCGCCACCGCGTTCTACAGCTTCGTGATGACGCTCATCGGTGTGGTGTTCACGTTGCAGTGGTGGCACCTCGCGCGCCATCCCCACCTGATGGTCGACACCGTCACGCCCGCGCAGCTCCATCGCTCGGTGCGTCTCTCGTCGGTGAGCCCGATCGTGTACGGGCTCACGATCCCCATCGCGTACCTGAGCCCGTGGATCTGCGTGGTGGTCTACGTGATGCTGTCCTGCTACTTCGCACGCGGCCCCTCGGCGCGGGCGCTCATCGCGATGCAGAAGGCGGCGGACGAAGCGTGCCGGCATCACGCCACCGCCGGAGATCCAGGGGCTCGACGACACCGACGCGTGACGCGCCGACCCGTCGCCGCGTCAGCCCGCGCGCACGTGCTTGGCGAGGAAGGTGCGCACCTCGTGCGAGATCTCGAGATCTTCGGGCGCGAAGCCGAACCCGCCGTGGGGCATCGCCTCCCACACGTGGAGCTCGGCTTCGACGCCGGCCGCGCGCAACGCGCGGTGCATGCGCACCGAGTTGGAGAGGAAGAGATCGCGCGTGCCCGACTGCACGAAGGTCGGCGGGAACGGCGTGAGGTCGCCGAAGAGCGGTGACAGGTAGGGGTGCATGAGGTCGTGACCGTTCGCGTAGAGCGCGACGGTCTCGCGGAGTCGCCGCACGAGGACGACGTCGATCCCTTCGAGCACGTCGAACGTGTCACCCGACTCGGTGAGGTCGCACTCGGGCGTCAGCAGGACGAGCGCCGCCGGCATCGGGAGGCCCTCGTCGTGGGCGCGCAGGAGCAGCGCCGGCGCGAGGTTGCCACCAGCCGACGCCCCACCGACTGCGATCTGTTCGGGGCGGTAGCGGTCGAGCAGCGCGCGGTAGGCCGCGACGCAGTCGTCGAGCGGCACCGGGTAGGGGTGGTCGGGAGGCATGCGGTAGTCGACCGCGATCGTGTGCAGGCCGGTACGCGTCGCCGCGCCGATACCCATCAGACGACAGGCCTCACCGCCACCCAACAGCAGCGCGCCCCCGTGGATGTCGAGGTAGACAGGCGCGTCGGGACCGCAGTCCACCCCATCGGGCTGCACGTCGAACACGGGAACGCCACCGAGCTCGCCCGGCTCGGTGGGCGTGTCGCCCGCGATGCCGCTCATGTAGCCGGCGATCATGAGCTCGTCACCGACGCGCACGAACTCGCGCCACCCCTCGACGTCGTCGGGCGCGGGCATCGGGCGCGGCTCCGCCAGCACTCCCTGGGCGATGGGCGTCATCATGCGCAGCATCGCCTGCGCCTCGGGGCTGATCGTCGTCGGCAGCGGGCAGCGCACGCTCGGGAAGCCGCAGGGTGCCGTCGTCGGTGCCGTCGCTCATGTTCGTTCTCCGCGTTCAGTTGGCCGCAGGTCCGGCGACGCTATCGGACACCGAACGTACTCGTGCGCCCGCACCGACCAGTCGCTACCCTGCGACGTCGTCGTCGACACGCGGGGAGGCAGTGATGACCTCAGCTGCGCAACCGGACCTCTTCACCACTCGAGCGATCCAAAGTCGCATCGGCGCCTTCGTCACCCGAGGTGTGATCGACCGGGCGAGCGGTGAGATCGTCGGGGTCGCGTGCCGGAAGATCATCCAGGATCTCGACGGCGAGGAGGCCGCGCGGCTCCGAATGCCGTGGTTCGGGCGCTACTCGGGCCTGCGGATCGAATCCGGTGGCATGACCATCGGACGATTCGTGCCCGAGCAGGCACATGCGGTCCCGCCCGGCCAGTGGCGCGGCAACGTCGTGATCGGCGCTGACGCCGGTCACGAGACCTCAAAGGCCTTCGTGCGCAACTGCCGAGTGGCCTTTTCGGCGACCGGGAAGACGATCGCCGTCGTCGACGTGCCCGAGCGCCGATTCCTCCGTTCCCCTTCGAGCGGCACCTGGACCCTCCGCTTCGAGAACGGGATCTCGCGAGAGTGGCGCATCCTCGCCTTGGGGTGGCTCCTGGTCGCGGTGGAACTCCAGTACCAGATCGACAATCCCGGCGATTGACTCGCTCTCCACCGGCGCGCCGACGAATCCCGACTCAGGCGACGTCGAGGCTGCGCACCACGAACACCAGGCCCGAGGCGTACCGCACTACTTCCATGTGACGCTTCCCACGCTGACTCGCGCCATGCCGGTGCGCCCTCGGGTGGTCAACCCGAGCATCGGCATCGGACCAGTCAATGCCACCGGACGGGAGGAGTCCAGGGGCGGAGGTCCCCGTGCGCGCCGCGATCATTCGCCAAGGGTTGACGTCGCGCGGCCACGGCGGGACGATGGACGTCCCCCGAACGCCGGAGTCGCCATGGGTGTGATCGGCAAGCCCCGCCGCGAGATCCACATCCCGGTGACCGAACCGGCCTCCGCGCCGCCGGTCACCGAGCCGGTGCCCGCGGCCCCCGCGCCCGACGCCGCACCCGTGCCGGCACCCCAACCCGAGCCGGTCGGCACGTGAGGGCGCGTCGGTGAGCACCCCCGACGTCCACCTCCCCTGGGACGTCTACGCGACGCCGATCCGGGCCCGGAAGCTGGCGCGGCTCGCGGTGGCGCACGCGGTCCCCCCGCACGGCGACGATCCCGGACGGCCCGAGCGCATCGTGCTGCAACCCGCGTTCTTCCGACAGCTCGGCACCGACTACGACGTCGCCGACCGCGCGGTCTGCCCACTCCAGGACCACGACGCACCCGCCCCCGACTGCACCTGCGGCTTCTACGCGGTGGAGACCGACGACCAGCTGTGGCGGCTCGGCAGCTACGAGCCCGAGCTCGTGGTGCTCGACGTCGATCTGGCCGGGCGGGTGATCGAGCACGAGCACGGCTTCCGCGCCAGCGACCAACGCGTGCGCGCGGTGACCGTCGGCAACACGTGCGTGCGCTGCGGACGGCCCGCGGCGGCGATGCGGCGGCACTGGTTCGGCGCGCTGACCCCGGCGTGCGCGAAGCACGCCAAGCGGCCCGTCGCGCTCGACGAGGTCGGCGAGGCGCTCGGCGTCCCCGTCGGGTTCTCGACCGACGACCCGACGCCGGCGCCGCGCGGCAAGCGTCTGCGCTTCGTGCTGGCGCAGCTCGTGGCGCCGATCCTGATCCTCGTGCTGGGCCTGGCCGCCGCGTTCGCGACCGACTCCGGCGTGCCGCTCAACTTCGCGCAGCTCGGCGTGCTCGGCTGGCTGCTCCTCGGGCCGATGGTGTTCGACCGCTACGCCCCCCATTTCGGGCTCGGCCGCCGCGAGACCGTGCGCCTGCAACGCCGCTGGAGCTGGCTCGTGATCTGCGTGGTGATCGCGTGCGACCTGCTCATCACGGTGGTCGCCGCGTTCGTGTGGGACGCGATGACCGCCTGAGCCTCCGCCGTCGTCGAGCTGACCGGGACGGGCACCGACGCTTCGCAGCCGACAGAATGCCCGCCGTGCACATCCTGTCGCGCGCAACGCTCGTCGCCGTGAGCCTCGTGCTCTCCGCCGCGACGATCGTGATCGTCCCGACGGTCGCAACCGCGAAGCCGACACCAACGTCGACGACGCTCGTCCACCAGCGCGGGATGTACGGCAACCGCTACTGCGAGATCCTGCTCGTGCGGCCCGGCGCGGGTGGGCTCACGGCCGACGTGTACAACACCTACACGCTCAACGACTGCCCGGCCGAGGCCTGGGCGGCGCTCGACCTGCAGGCCGTGGCGCGCCAGGAGCAGGTGCTGCTCGCCGTGCGCAACGGTCCGCGTCACTGGCTGATGGACACGGTCGACAAGGAACCGCTCCCCGACGCGCTGCGCCGGGAGTTCGGTGGGATCACCATGATCGAGCTCGCCCACGTGGATCTCGGTCGGTCACTTGCGACCGCGCCGTACGTTCCCCATGCCGTGGACCGCCGGACCGTGTTCACGTTCGCCCGAGGCCGCAAGGTGCACGAGCTGATCGCCCCCGACGGCGCCCGCTACGTCATGCAGGCGTGGTCGCAGCAGGTGGATCCCACCCTCGACGAGGACGGACTGCGGGACCTGGGGACCCGCCTGGCCCTCCCGGCAGGCTGGAAGTACCGCACGCGCACCCTCACCCGACCGCTCCGCGTGGTGACCACCGACCGTCCCGCCCAGGTGATCCAGGACGAGCTGATGAACAGCTACTCGCAGGAAACAGGCGGGCGAGGTACGAACGGCGCCTGAGCCCCGATCGGCGACCGCTGGCGATGCAGAACGTCTCCACGAATCTGCTCGCCGGACTCAGCGTGGAACCGCCGCCGGCGTGTCAGCCCCCGCCACCCTCGCCACCTTCGCCGCCACGCCCGCCCTGGCCCTTGTCGATCTTGACCTGGGTGTCGTGCCACACCGCCTTCGAACCCGAGTGGCCGATCTTGTACACCCAGTACACCGACATCGCCGAGAAGACGACGGCGAGCGCGAGGAGGACCGTGCTCGCGATCCGCAGGCCGTCGCGCTTGGGCGCGGTGGCGGTGGCCGCGTCGCCGCCGTCACCTGCGGCCGCGGCGCGCTTCTGCAGCACGCGGTCGATGATCATCACGCCGAGCAGGCAGAGGAACAGCACGAGCAGCCAGGGACGCAGGTTCTCACCCGTGCGCGTGTGGTCGTGCATGAGCGACGTCTCGCGCACGTACTCCTCGAGGTCCTGACCCGAGCTCACCGCGAACTGGGTCGCGATGCCTGCGAGCACGAGGATGCCGACGACCCACCAGCCGATGCGGGCGCGCAACTTCGGCCAGCACATCAGCACGGCGCCGATGGCCACGAGCGGTACGAGGACGACGGGCACGTGCGCGAAGAGGGGGTGCGCGGGCAGGCCGAAGATCGAGGTCACGGTTCCAGAGCTCCTGTCGGGGACCGGCCGAGCCTGCCGGTCATTCGATGAGGAGTCTCTGAGCCGAAGGTGAGAATCAGGTAAGACCGATCGCCTCGGAGCCGAGGAGCGGCGAGAGCGCGTCGACCACCGACCCGTCGTGGTGCAGCAGGTCGCAGTACGTGGACATGAACCGGCCCTCAGGCGTCTCGAGAACTCGAGGTCGTACGGCCATCAGCCGACTGCACGCCAGGACGTCGCCGAGCGACGCGAGCAGGGCACCGATGGTCGGCGCCGGCCCGAACTCGAGCCGCACCTGCGCAACCCGCCAGGTGGTGTCGGACACGATCGCGGCGACGGCGTCGTCGTCGAGCTCCGCGGCAACATCCCACATCGGTCACCACCCTTCCCAGGTCGGCTTCCCAGGTCTGCTCCCCGGGGTGTGCTCCCGGGACGCGTTCATCGTGACGTGACGACCGTAACGAGGCGAGGTGAACGCCCGCCCACGGCCGCGACGCGGGCAGGTGAATTCGAGGCCACTCTCCCAGGTGCGGTGCGCTACGACTGTGCGGTGGACACCGGCCCGACCAACCCCGACCCGACTCGGCCCGACCCGACCCTGCTCGACAACGTGACGTGGCACGCGCTCACGACCCGCCAGTCGCACGTGGCCGAGCGCGTCGGGGCGGCGGCCCGCTTCCACCCCGAGGTGTCGGTGTTCGCGGCGCTCGCCGACCCGGCCGACCCCGCGTGGGACGACCTCGCGTCGGTGGTCGGACCCGGCGGCGTCGCGGTGCTCTTCGGGGGCGGCGTGCCGCAGGCGGCGCCCGCGGGCTGGACCGTGCACGCGACCGGCGTCGGCCACCAGATGGTGCTCGACGAGTTGGTACCCGCGCCGCTGCCCGACTCACGTCCGCTCACGACCGCCGACGTCGGGGAGATGACGGCTCTGGTCGAGCTCGCGCAACCGGGTCCGTTCCGGCCCCGCACCATCGAGCTCGGCGGCTACCACGGCGTGTTCGAGCACGGGCGGCTCGTGGCGATGGCCGGCGAGCGACAGCAGGTGCCGGGCTACTCCGAGATCAGCGCGGTCTGCACCCACCCCGACGCGCGCCGGCGCGGCCTCGGCGCGGCGATCACCACGCAGGTCGCGTGCGAGATCCTCGCCCGGGGCGAGGTGCCGTTCCTGCACCACACCCACGACAACCACGGCGCGCGTCGCGTGTACGAGGCGCTGGGCTTCCGGTTCCGCCGTGCGGTGCGCATCCTCGTGGTGGCCGCGCCCGACCTCGCCTGACCGGCGCCGGGCCGCGGGCCTACGATCGGCGCATGTCCGATCACCCGCTCGGCGAAGCCGAGATCGAAACGCTCACCACAACCCGCACCGAGCGCCGCGCGCGTCTGCTGCACGACGACCGTCCCGAATCCTCCGCGCGCGGGGTCCACCACGTCGCGCTGTTCTGCTCCGACGTCGAGCAGACGGTCGCGTTCTACCAGGACCTGCTCGAGTTCCCCCTCACCGACATGTTCGAGAACCGCGACTACCGCGGCTCCACCCACTTCTTCTTCGACATCGGCCACGGCAACTCGTTGGCCTTCTTCGACTTCCCCGGTCTCGACGTCGGGCCCTACGCCGAGGTGCTCGGCGGGTTGCAGCACCTCGCGATCTCGGTCACCCCGGAGAAGTGGGACCACCTGAAGGACAAGCTCGACCGCGCGGGCATCGAGTACGCGCACGTCAGCGGATCGTCGCTCTACTTCCGCGATCCCGACGGCGCCCGCCTCGAGCTCATCAAGGACCCGCTCGGGGAGATGTACGGCAACACGTTCATGTGACGGCGCGGTCGCGCCGCCCGCTCACATCGCGCCGGTCACGCCTCGAGACTGAGGCGGCGGCCGCCGTCGACGAGGCGGATCACCGCCTGGCCTTCGAGCAGTCGGTGGAGGCCTTCGCCCGCGACCTGCTTGCGCCAACCGTCGTCGAGGCGACTGGGGCGTCCGTGCACCAGCGCCTTCACGTCGTCACGGGTTGCGAGGAGCTGGCGGTCGATGCGCTCCGCGGTCGCGAGCTGGGCCACCCACGCCACCAGCATCGACACCGCGGCGTCGAGGTCGGGCACGTCGTCGAAGCGCAACGGTCGGCGCAACCGCGCGTCGTCCATCGAGCGCGCCGCCTCGACCACGCTCACGATCTCGCTCGCCACACCACTCGAGAGGCGGTTGACCCCGCGCAACGCGAACAGCTCCTGCGCGTCGCGCGGCGGGCGGTTGGCGGCGGCCACGATCGCGAAGTCGGAGAGCACCTGACGCGTGGGGACGTCGTGGGCCTGGGCCCGGCGCTCCCGCCACGACGCGAGGGCCTGGGCCACCTTGGCCTTCTCCCCCCGCATCGACGACGCGCCCTTCACGCGCCACCACGCGGTGTCGGGGTCGTTCACCTTCGGCACGTTCACACGCAGCACCTCGCACTCCGTCGCGGCCCACTTCTCGCGCCCGAGGTCGGTGAGGCGGTGGTCGAGCTCGACGGTGAGGGCGTGGAGGTGGGCCACGTCGGATGCGGCGTAGCGACGGAGCGATCCCTTCATGGGGCGGGCCGACCAGTCGGCGAGTTGCTCCGACTTGTCGAGGCGCACCCCGAGCAGCACCGACACCAACGACTGGAGCGACGGTGAGCCGAGGCCGACGAACCCGGCCGCGAGCTGGGTGTCGAACAGCCCCGCCGGGCGGGCGCCGATCGCGCGGTCGAGGATCGGCAGGTCGCTCGCCCCGGCGTGGGTGATCATCATCGCCGGCGAGTGGAGCAACGGCGCGAGCGCCTGCACGTCGCACGCGAGGGGGTCGACCAGCGCGATCCCCTTCGACCACGAGAGCTGCACCAGGCACAGCCGCGGCCAGTACGTGTGCTCCGAGAGGAACTCGGTGTCGAGGCCGTAGGAGGGTTCGTCGACCAGTCGCTCGACGAGTCGCGCGAGCGCGGCGTCGCTGTCGATCCACTCCACGTCGTCCACCTGGGGGTCGGGCACGCCCCGAGCCTGCCACGCCGGAGGGGTCCCGACCGACCTCGGCTCGGGTCGCCCTCGGTCGGTGCGGCCGGCGCGCGGTCCGTGGGTCAGATCTCGACGCTCCGGGCCGCGAGCAGACTCACGTCGATCGGGGTCGCGAACGGCGGCGCGTACCCGAGGTCGAGCTGGGCGAAGTCGTCGACGGTCATCCGGTTCCAGATCCCCACCGCGAACGCGTCGATGCGCTTCGCGGCGCCCTCACCGCCCACGATCTGCGCGCCGAGCATGCGGCCCGTGCCCGCCTCCGCCACGACCTTCACCGTCATCTTCGTGACGCCGGGGTAGTAGCCGGCACGGGTGCGGCCCGTGGTGATCGCCGCGGCCGTGGCGAATCCGGCCTCGGCGGCTTCGCGTTCGCTCAGGCCGGTGCGGCCGATCTCGGTGTCGCACACCTTGGTGACCGCGGTGCCCAGCACGCCGGGGAAGGTCGCGTCGCCCCCGACGACGTTCTCGCCCACGACGCGGCCCTGCTGGTTGGCGTGGGTGCCGAGCGCGACCCAGGCCGGCTCGCCGCTCACGCGGTTGACGGTCTGCGCGCAGTCACCGGCCGCGTACACGTCGGGCGCGGAGGTGCGCTGGTGGTCGTCGGTGGCGATGGCGCCGGTCGGGCCGATCTCGATCCCCGCGTTGCGCGCGAGGTCCACGCGCGGGCGGGCGCCGAGCCCGAGCACGACGACGTCGGCCGGCACCCGGCCCGCCTCGGTGGACACCGCGGCGACGTAGCCGTCGGCGCCGGCCTCGAATCCCTCGACGCCCACGCCGAAGCGCGCGTCGACGCCGAGGGCGACGAGCGCGTCGGCCACCTGCGCCGCCATGTCGGCGTCGAGCGTGGCCATGGGCTGGGTCAGCTTCTCCACCAGCGTGACCTCGAGGCCGCGCAGCAGGAACGCCTCGACCATCTCGAGGCCGATGTAGCCGCCGCCCACCACCACGGCGCGGCGAGCGTCGCGGTCGCGCAGGAGCGCGTCGATCGCGACCGCGTCGGGGATGGAGTGGATCCCCATCACTCCGGGGAGGTCGATACCGGGCAGCGGCGGGCGCACGGGCGACGCGCCGGTGGCGAGCACGAGTCGGTCGTACGACTCCCGGGTGACGCCGCCGTCGGGACCGGCGACCTCCACCTCACGAGCGGCGAGGTCGACCGCGAGCACGTCGTGCCCCATGCGGACGTCGATGCCACGTTCACGGTGCTGCTCGGGCGTCCGGGCCACGAGCCGCTCGGTCCGGGAGACGACCCCACCCACGAAGTACGGGAGTCCGCACTGCGCGTACGACGTGTACCCGCCGCGTTCGAACACCACGACGTCGACCGCGTCGCCGCCCCGCCGCTTGGCGACGGACGCAGCCTTCATCCCGGCGGCGTCACCGCCGACCACCACGATCCGCAGACCTGCCATCGGTGACCGTCCTCCCTGCGCGCCGTTGCGCGCTCAGTCGAGCAGCGCGGAAGCGAACTCCTCCACCTGGGCCCGTCCGGTCGACGGCCACCCGACCACCAGGTACCCGAATCCGGCGGCGTCCCACTCCTCGACCCGGCGCCGGATCACGTCGATCGGGTCCTCGATCGAGAGCGAGGCGCTGCGCAGCAGAGTGGCGGGATCGCGGCCTGCGTCCTCGCACATCGCGCTGAGGCGCTGCGACTTGGCCGACAGCTCGTCGACGTCGCCGAAGCAGTGCCACGCATCGGCGTGACGCGGCGACGAGCGGCAACGATCGTTGCTCGCCGGACGCGCCGACCCAGATCGGCAGCGGCGACTGCACCGGGCGCGGCAACAGGGTGAGGTCGTGCACGCTCGCCTGCCTGCCCTCGTGGGTGACGTGGTCCTCGGTGAACACCCGGCGCAGGATCTGCAGCGAGTCGTCGAGCAGATCGACCCGCGCGCCGGTGGGCGGGAACTCGATGCCCAGCTCGTGGTGCTCCGACTCGAGCCACGCGGTGCCGATCGCCAGCTCGAGCCGGCCGTTCGACGCGTGGTCGATGGTGATCGCCTCCGCGGCGAGCAGCGACACCGGGCGATAGGTGAGCCCGGTCACGAGCAGCCCGAGGCGGACGCGCTCGGTTGCGGTGGCCAGCGCGGCGAGCGTGGTGTAGCCCTCGAAGCATTCACCGGGGCCCTCGCCGTACAACGGCTGGAAGTGATCGAAGCCCCAGATGCCGTCGAAGCCCAGCGCTTCGGCGAAGCGCGCCCGCGCCACCACCTCGGCGAAGCTCAACCGCTGCTGCGCGATGTCGAGTCCGAACCGCATCCTGGCCTCCCGTCGTCCACGTCGCCGTGCACCAACCTGCACCACCTTGCGCCACCCCATCGGAATCGCTCCGATCGGGCGACGCAAGTTCGCTTCAGGAGCCGGTCAGGAGCCCTTGGTGGAGGTGACGGCCCGGCTCGAGCTCGACGTGCTCGACGTGCCGCTCGACGCGGTGCTCGACGACGACGTCGACGACGTGGTCGACGGCGCCGCCGTCGTCGCGGTCGTCGCGCTGGTCGCGCTGGTCGACGACGAGTCGGTGCTGGCGACGGCCGCGGTCGAGGTGTTCGACGCGGCGGCGACGCTCGCCGTGCTCTGGCCGCCGACGGTCATCACGCCGACCAACGAGGCGAACGACGCCACGCTCAGGGCGCTCACCGCGAGCCGGGTCTTCATGCCGTGGCGCCGGCGGGCCTTGCGGCGCACCGACGGCGCGTCGGCCGCGGTGCCCCGGCGCGCCTGCAGCCGCCGGATCCGTTCCGCCTGTTCCTCGGGAGTCATCTCGCTCATCGTCCTGCTCCGTTCCCTCCGGGCCCCGGGGAGGGGTGCCCGTGCGATCTCGTGCCTGCATCGTGGGCGCGGCGCCCAAGAGCCGGACGAGAGGAGGGTGAGAACCGCTCAAGAAACCCGGGCGGTGGGTCCCCGGGGTGAGGGCCGGAGGTCCCTGGCAGCCGGGCGGCCCGTGCGCAAGAGTGGGCCCGTCCCCACCGGTCGCCGGCGAGGCCGGCCCGGCAGCCAGGAGCACCCCATGTCGAGCGATCACCCGACCCGCAACCAACGCAAGGTCGAACCTCATGTCGCGCCGCCGGATGTCGACGGGTTCATCGACGACGCCGGCGTCGACGAGGACGCGGCCCGCCACTACCACGGCGACCCCAACCACCTGCTCGAGTTCGCGCGCGACGCCGACGAGCTCGACGAGGTGGAACGCCTCGAGGTCGACCAGGTGGAGCTCGAGGAGCTCGGGCTGGTGCTCGACGACCCGCACCAGGCCCCGCCGATCTGACCCGCACCAGGGCCCCGGTGGGCAGGGTGGCCAGGGCGCCGATGCCGAGAGCGCCGGTGAGGAATTCCCGTCGGGTGCTCGGCATGGCAGGCTCCAGTCGGGTTCGGCTGCCCCCGTGTCGAGTGTATACCCCAGGGGGTATCATCCCACCATGATCTTCGAGCAGTACTACCTGCAGTGCCTGTCCCACGCGTCCTACCTGGTGGGCGACGAGGCGAGCGGGCGCGCCGTCGTCGTCGACCCGCAGCGCGACGTGGCGCAGTACGTCGCCGACGCCGCCGCCCACGGGCTCACCATCGAGCGGGTGATCGAGACGCATGTGCACGCCGACTTCCTGAGCGGCCACCTCGAGCTCGCGGCCGCGACCGGCGCGGTGATCTCCTACGGCGAGGCCGTCGGCGCGGACCGCATCGACTACGCGATCGATCCCCTCGTCGACGGGCAACGCCTCTCGCTGGGCGACGTGACCCTCGAGATCCTCGCCACCCCCGGTCACACGCCGGAGTCGATCAGCATCGTCGTCTACGAGCACGCCGACGACGACGTGCCCTTCGGGGTGCTCACCGGCGACACCCTCTTCGTCGGCGACGTCGGCCGACCCGACCTCCTCTCGTCGTTCGGCGTGAGCGCCGACGACCTCGGCCGGATGCTCTACGACTCGCTGCGCACCAAGCTGCTCCCCCTCCCCGACGCGGTGCGCGTGTACCCCGCACACGGGGCGGGTTCCGCGTGCGGCAAGCAGCTCGGCACCGAGACCAGCACCACGATCGGCGAACAACGCGCGACCAACTACGCGCTGCAGCCGATGACCGAGGAGGAGTTCGTCGCGGTCGTCACCGACGGCCAGCCCACCGCGCCGCCGTACTTCGCGTTCGACGCCACGTTGAACCGGCGCGCACGCGAGGTGCTCGACGAGACCGCGGAGGTCGCGCTGCTCCCGCTCGACGACGTGCTCGCACGCCAGGCCGCGGGCGCGGTGGTGCTCGACGCCCGCGACGCGATCGTGTTCGCCGCCGGGCATCTTGCCGGATCGGTGAACGTGGGGCTCGAGGGCCGCTTCGCCGAGTACGCGGGCGACGTCGTGCATCCCGACGAGGACATCGTGCTGGTCACCGAGCCGGGTCGCGCCGCCGAGGCCCGCGTGCGCCTCGCCCGCATCGGCTTCGACCGCGTGGTCGGCGCGCTGGCCCAGCCGCTCGAGCGCTTCGTCGACCACCCTGAGCTCGTGGAGCGCTCCTCGCGGCTCACGCCGGCCGAGCTGCGGGCGCGCCGCGCCGAGCTGCCCGCGCTGCAGATCGTCGACGTGCGCAACCCCGGCGAAGTCGCCGACGGCACGATCCCCGGCGCGCGGGCCATCCCGCTCGCACGGCTGCGGGCGTCGGTGCCCGACCTCGACCTCTCGGTGCCGACCGTCGTGTACTGCGCGGGCGGCTACCGCTCCATCGCCGCGTCGAGCCTGCTGCGCGAACAGGGCTTCGTCGACGTGTCCGACCTGCTCGGCGGCTACTCCGGCTGGCTCGCCGCCGACGCGACGGCGGCCTGAGCCCGGCGTCGCAGCCGCGCCGTTCAGCCGCGCGGTTCAGCCGCGCCGCTCAGGCTCGCGAGCGCGAGCACCAGATCGACGGCGGCGACCGGGTCGTCGACGGCGATCACGCCGTCGATCGCCCACGTGTCGTGACCGACCACGGGCACGCCGGTGCGAAGCGCGAACGCCAGCTCCGACAACGTGCCGTACCCGCCGGCGACCGCGAGCACCGCGTCGGCGGCCCGCACCACGAGCGGGTTGCGCATCTCGCCCAGCCCGGTGGGGAGCGCGACCGTGAGGTGCGGGTTCGCCGCGGTGCGGTCGTCGCCGGGCAGCAGGCCCACCACGATGCCGCCGGCGTCGTGGGCGCCGCGCGCCACGGCTGTCATCACCCCGCCGAGGCCACCGCACACCACGACGGCACCGCGGCGCGCGAGCTCCCGGCCGCACGCTTCGGCGAACGCCTCCTGCGCGGGGGTGGCGTCACCCGCGCCGACGACCGCGACGTAGGCCGGCCACCTCACCCGGGCCGAGTGCTCGCTCACACCCAGCGCGCGTACATGGGGCGTTCGCGTTCGAGCTCCCACGAGATGACCCGCTGTGGGTGCACCCGGATCACGTCATTGCTGAAGAAGCCCGGCGCGACCGGGGACACGTCCACCGTGATCAGTTCGGCGCGGCCGCGAACCTCCACGCCGCGGCCGAAACCCGGCTTGATCTCGTCAGGCCCCTCCGGGGTCATGTCGTCGACCACGAGTGAGACCTCCGGCCGGCTCTGCGATGTTCTTGTACTTGCGGGTGGTCGCGTTGGCCGGCCCGCCGATGTCGATCGTGTCGTCGTCATTCACCCGAAAGGCGACCGGTCGATTCTGGGGCGCGCCATCGGGACCGATGGTCGACAGACGGCCGAGCATCGTGCGGTGCAGATACTCCCGTTCGGCGTCGGTGAAGATCACGGTCGTCGCACCTCGTCTCGCGGCCGGGCCGGCTCAGTTGGTCATGGTGTCGAAGCCCGTGGTCGCGGCGAGACCCGCGGGCACGGCCGGGCTGGCCGACTTGCGCAGCGTGCGCACCGGGCCATCCTCCTCGACGTCGGGGCGGGCGTGCTGGATGGCACGGTTGTCCCACACGACGAGGTCGTGGTTGCGCCACTCGTGCTCCCAGACGTTGCCGGGCGACTCGATGTGCGCGAACAGTTCGGCGAGCAACTCCTCGCTCTCGTCGTGGCCCAGATCGAGGATCCTGCTCGTGACCATCGAGCAGACGTAGAGCATCGTGCGCCCGGACCGCTGGTTGACGTAGCCCACGGGGGTCGTGATCGTGCGCTCCTCACGGATGGCCTTGAGGAGGCGCTCCCCCTCCGCGCCCCGGTTCTGCACCTGGTTGCTCTGCTCGGCGACCTTGCCCTCGACCCGGGCCCGCAGGTCGTCGGGGAGGGTGTCCCACGCGTGGGTGACGCTGGCGAAGCGGGTGGGCGCCACCGGCGGCAGCACCTCCTCGCCCCACAGCGACAGGATCTCGTAGGGACCGGTGGAGTACGTGGCGTCGGAGTGGAAGAGCAGCTCGCCGAAGGGAGCCGCAGCTCCGTCGATCCGGTTGGAGATGTAGAAGTTGCTCTGGCGCTCGGCGTTGTACGCCACGACGTCGGGGTCGGGCTGGCCCTGCACGCGGAGCAGCTCGCAGAGGTAGTTCTGGAAGTACCGGCTGATGTCGAAGTCACGGAACACGAGCAGCTCGCGATCGTCCATCAACTGCTGGAGCTCCCGACAGGTCGCGTCGTCGAGCGTCTCGGCGGGCACGAGCCCCGACACCTCGGCACCGAACCACGGCGTGAGCTCTCGAACCTGCAATCCCATGGTGTCTCCCCCAGTCGTGGTCTTCGGACGATAGGCCCTCCGACCGCGTCGCGTCAGCCCGAGAGCGTCGAGAGGAACGCGGCGACGGCAAAGCCGGCCGCCGCGCCGAGGCCGGCGTGGCGACCGGCGCCCCGCACCGCGATCGGCACCATCTCGTTGACCACCACCACGATCATCGCCCCGGCGGCGATCGACTGGATGATGGCGATGAGGTCGACGTCGGCGGGGTCGAGCAACCCGTACCCGATGGCGCCGGCCAGCCCACCGGCCAGCACGATCAGGCCGAAGCGGCCCAACACCTTGCGCAACGGGATGCCTCCCGCGAGCAGCGCGGCCGCGACGCCGATCGACTCGGGCAGGTTCGAGAGGAACACCGCGCCGACCAGGGCGACCGACACCGTGGCGCCGCCGAGCAGGGTCAGGCCGATCGACACCGACTCGGGAATGCCGTCGAGCACCATCCCCACGGTGAGATTGCGCGCCGCGGCGGCGTCGGCGCCTGCGGGCATGGCTTCGTCGCTCACCTCGGCCGCGGCCTCGACCGGCGCCTCGGGGTCCTCCCGGCGGGCGCGCCGGTCGAGCCACTCGGTGAGCACGAAGTAGCCGCCCGCGCCGACGAGCAGCCCGAGACCGGCGGGTGCGCGGCCCGCCTCGTCGTAGGCGGGCACCAGCAGATCGGTGGTGACCGCGCTGATCAGCGCGCCGGCGCCGAAGGCCATGACGAGCCCGAGCCAGCGCGGCTCGGTGAGCTTCGGGAAGCGCGCGACGAGCAGTGCGCCCACGAGGAGCGCCGACTGGCCCAACGCCGCCCAGAGACCCGCTTCCAGCAAGGGCAGGAGTCTGGCACACCGCTTCCCGGCCGAGCCGCGGCTCCGCGGTGCGGGTCAGCGAGCGAGGACCAGCTGCGCCACGTCGAGGTAACCGGTGGCGAACCCGGCCTCGCAGTACGCGAGGTAGAAGTCCCACATCCGGCGGAACCGGTGGTCGAACCCGAGCTCGTCGACCGCCTGCCAGTTGGCGTCGAAGCGCGACCGCCACTCGCGCAGCGTGGACGCGTAGTGCGCGCCGAACGCGCGGCTCTGGGTCACGCGCAGCGTCGTGTGGCGGGCGAGCACGTCGTCGATGGCATCGCGCGACGGCAGCGCGCCGCCGGGGAAGATGTACTTGTGCACCCAGGTGTACTGGTCTCGTGTCGCGAGCATGCGGTCGTGCTCGAGCAGGATCGCCTGGATCCCGGCGCGACCGCCGGGCGCGAGGTTGTGGTCGATGGCCGAGAAGTACGCGGGCCAGTACTCCGCGCCGACCGCCTCGATCATCTCCACGCTGACGATCGCGTCGAACGCTCCGTCGACCTCGCGGTAGTCGCGCACTTGCACGTCGACGCGCCCCGAGAGTCCGGCCGCGGCGATGCGCTGTCGCGCGAGCGCGGCCTGCTCCTGCGACAACGTGATCGACGTGACGGTCGCGCCGCGCTGCGCGGCGCGGATCGCGAGCGCTCCCCAGCCGGTGCCGATCTCCAGCACCTTCGCGCCGAGCCCGACCGACGTGTCGTCGAGCAGCCGGTCGATCTTGCGCAGTTGGGCCTGCTCGAGCGTGTCCCCGGGCTCGAACCACGCGCACGAGTAGGTCATCGAATCGTCGAGGAACAACGCGAACAGCTCGTTCGACAGGTCGTAGTGCCGCGCGATGTTGCGCCGCGCGCCGGTGATCGTGTTGCGTTCCCGCGCGGGCTGGTGCTGCACGTAGTACCGCCGCAGGCGCTGCATCCACAACGGCACGAGCACCGTGATGCGCTTCGCGAACGGCACGAGCACCGCGGCCGGGTCGTCGGCGTCCCAGTCGTCGGCCATGAACGCCTCGCCGAAGCCGACCAGCCCGAGCGCGCCCACCCGGGCGAAGAAGTCGTCGCTGCGGATCCGCATCGACGGCGCATCGCGCCCACCGCCGCCGATCACGATCCCGTCGGGCAGCACCACCCGCACGTCGAGGGTCCGCACCGCACGGTGGAACAGCCCTCGGGCGATCGCGGTGTGGACCGGTCGACGCGGGGCGGGCCCGAGCCGGGTCCAGGGTCCGGCCGGCGCCGGTTCCGGGGACTGCGATGGTTGGACGGCCGCGGTCATTGCACACCCTCCTGGGACGCGTGGAGGGGCCGGGCGACGATCGGGAGCCGTCGCGACCAGAGCCGCAACCCCTCGAACCGGATGAGCGCGGTCACCCGGTAGCTCGCCAGGGGCCAGCGGAGCGCCTGCGCGAGCACTGGACGCGAAGTCTCGCGCGTCCCGTGGACGCGCGCACCGAACACCACCTGGTCGTGGCGCCGGAGCGCGATCCGCAGGTCGAGGTGGCCGGCGGGCTCGGGACAGGTGATCTCGTAGGCGCCGTCGACCCCGAAGAAGGGCGAGACGGAGAAGCCCTTGTCGGCCTCGGCCCGGCCCTGCGCGTCGGGCTCGAGGAGGTAGCAGTGACGTTCGCCGTGGGTGTTGTGGACCTCGGCGATCACGGCCCGGAGCGCGCCCGAGTGGTCGTGGCACCAGAACACCGACACGGGATTGAACACGTAGCCGAGCGACCGGGCGTTGGTGAGCAGCGTGACCCGGCCACCGTCGAGGTCGATGCCGTGGACGGCCAGGTAGCGGTCGACGTTCTCGCGCAGCGTCGCATCGGGATCGCCCAGGTGATCCGCGGCGCGGAAGCGCGCCAGCCACCGCAGGCCGCGTGGGAGCTCGGGCACCTCGTCGACGTCGATCAGCCACATCGCGTGGCGGTACCGGAACGCGTGCTTCACGCCCTCGGTGCGCCCGTGCGTGACCTGCACGCGGTAGACCGCGGGCGCGATCGTCACCAGCGCACCCCGAGCGACTCGGCGGCCCGCACGCCCGACGCGCAGCCGTCCTCGTGGAAGCCCCAGCCCTGCCACGCGCCGGCGAAGGCGATCGCGCCGTCGTTGAGGGCCGGCAGCGTGGCCTGCGCGCGCACCGACTCCTCGGTGTACACGGGGTGGCGGTACGTCATGCGCGCGATGACGGCGTCGTCGCGCACGCGGCCGTCGTCGTTGAGGGTCACCAGGTAGTCGAGCGGTTCGTCGAGCCGGTGCAACCGGTTCATGTGGTACGAGACCCGCACCGCGCCCGTCTGGGTGTTGCACGCGTCGAGCAGGTAGTTCCACGACGCGCGGGCACGTGGCGCCCTCGGCAGCAGCGACGGATCGGTGTGCAGGATCGTCTCGTTGGTGGACACGCCGAACGCGCCGAGCGCGACACGCTCCGCGTCGGTGGGCTGCGCGAGCAACGCGAGGGCCTGGTCGGCGTGGGTGGCGAGCACGACCGCGTCGAAGCGCCGCACTTCGTCGGCGTCGTCGCGCACCGACACCCCCCGGGCGTGCCGCTCGACCGCGCGCACCGGCGTGGAGAGCTCGGTGGCAGTGAGCTCCTTGGCCGCGCGCTCGACGTAGGTACGGGAACCGCCCACCACCGTGCGCCAGTTGGGCGATCCCGTCACCCGGAGGGCGCCGTGGTGCTCGAGGAAGGTGAACAGCGACCGCGCCGGGTAGGCGAGCGCGGTCGACGGCGGGCACGACCACACGCACGACACGAGCGGCACCATGAAGTGCCCGACGAAGAAGTCGGAGTAACGGCCGTCGCGCAGGAACTCGCCGAGGGTCACGAGATGGCCGTCGTCCGGGTCGGGCGACGCCAGCAGCCGTCGCGCAGCACGATGGAAGCGCTTCACCTCCACCAGCATGCCGAGGAATCGCCGATCCACCACGTTGCCGGGGTGGGCGAACACCCCACCGAGTCCGCGCGCCCCGGCGTACTCGAGGCCACAGCCCTCACAGCGCACCGACATGCTCATGTCGCTGGGTTGCGTCTCCACCTGCAACTCGGCGAAGAGCCGGAGGAGGTTCGGGTAGGTGCTGTCGTTGTGCACGATGAACCCGGAGTCGACCGGGATCACGCGGCCGTCGGGCGTGAGCACGTCGTGGGTGTGCGCGTGACCGCCGAGGCGGTCCTCGGCCTCGTAGAGCGTGACGTTGCATTCCCGCTGCAAGACGTACGCGGCGGTGAGGCCCGACGACACCCGCGCCGATCACCGCGACACTGCGACGATCCACGGTCACGATCCTCTCGGCAGACAGTTCGTGCAGCCCGCCGCCCAGCGCGACGGTCCGCGCGGTGTCGAGCCCGTCGCCGATCGCGAGCGCGGCGACGAACTCCGCGGCCAGGCGGTGCCACAACCCGGAGCGCAGGATCATCCCGTGCCCGCTCCCGCCCACCCGTACACACGCGACGTCGCGAGCGATCGGCCGGGCACGCGCCGCGAAGCGCGCGGAGGCCTTCGCGCTCGTCGTGCGGTCGTGGGTGCCGTGCAGCACGACCAGTGACCGCCCCGCGAGTTGCGCAACCGGTTCGCCGTCGGGCAACCAGGGCGCGAGCGTCACCACCCCGCGCACGGTGGGCGCACCGGCGGCGTGCACCGCGGCCCGTCCGCCCATCGAGTGACCGAGCAGCACGAGGGGCACCGGACCGAACTCCGAGGCCAGGCGATCGACGGCCACGTCGACGTCGGCCAACACGTCGTGGCCGTCGCCGTTCCAACCCCGGACCCGGTAGCGCAGGCGGGCGACCGCGACACCCGGGAGGCGCTGGCCGACGTCACGGGCGAAGGGCGCCATCCGGCGCACCGCGAGCTGCCGGGGCTCGACCGCATCGTGGCTGCGTTCCCGCCCACCGTGGAGGACCAGGACGGCGGCGGTCGGTGCGCGCCCGTCCGCCGGCGGCTCCACGTCGAGCACCAGCCCGGCGGGGGGAACGGGCTCGGCGGGGGGGACGGACATCGGCGATGGTCTCCGAGCGGGTCGATGGGCGGCGGTCGCTGGCGTCGGGCAGGCGCTCACGACAGTGTTTCGTCGCCGGGACCCGATCTGGATGCGGATGTGCAGTTTGGAACGCGGGGACGGCCGTCGCTGTTCCCGCGAAGGCGAAATCCCGGCCCGACGGGAACAGGCCCGCCCGGGCCCCGGTTGGCAGCCCCGTGCACCTCACCGTGATCGGCGCGACCGGCTTCGTCGGGCGCCTCCTCGTCGCCCGCCTCGCGGCCGAGGGCCACACGGTCACCGCCGTGGCCCGGCGCCGGCCCGAACCACCCGTCGCGGGGGCCACCCGGGAGATCGCGCTCGACATCGCCGACGAGGCCGCGGTCGGCCGACTGCTCGAGGGCAGCGACGGCGCCTACTACCTCGTCCACTCCATGACCGGCGACGACTTCCGCGCCCGCGACCTCGAGCTGGCCTCGGGATTCGGGCGGGCGGCCGCGGCCGCGGCGGTGCCGCGCATCGTCTACGTCGGCGCGCTGGGCGACGATCCGGGCTCCGAGCACCTCCGCAGCCGCCAGGAAGTGGGGGCGGCGCTCGCCGGCGCCGGGGTGCCGGTGGTGGAGCTGCGGGCCGCCGTGGTGATCGGAAGCGGCAGCATCTCGTTCGAGATGCTGCGCTCCCTCACCGAGCGGCTGCCGTTCATGGTGTGCCCCCGGTGGGTGCGCACCCGGATCCAGCCCATCGCCGCACGCGACCTCGTGGGGCACCTCGTCGCGCGCGCTCGTCGTCGAGCCCGGCGTCTACGAGGTCGGCGGGGCGGAGGTCACCACCTACCGCGAGATGATCGCGACGTATGCCCGGGTGCGCGGCCTGACCCCACGGGCGATCGTCGACGTTCCCTACCTCACTCCGCGCCTGTCGTCGTACTGGGTCGATCTCGTCACGCCGGTCGACCGTCACGTGAGCCACGCGCTGATCGACAGCCTCGTGACCGAGGTGGTGGTGCACGACGGCGCGCGCACCGAGGCCGCGTTCGGCGTGGCACCGATGACGATCGCCGACGCGATCCGTGAAGCCCTCGACGACCAGCTGCGCGCGCTCGAGCACGACCTGTTCGACGCGCGGACCGGCCTCCGCGACGGCGTGTACTGCGCCCGCATCGACGCGCCACTCGACCCGCCCCACGGGGAAAGCGCGTCCGCCGCGGCCGCGGACCTCGGCCGGGTGGGCGGCGACTACCGCTGGTATGGCGTGGCCGGACTGTGGCGCGTGCGGGTGTGGGCCGGGCGCCTCTTCGGTGAACGGCTCCGGCTGGCGCCGGCCCCCGGGGGTGGCGCCCCGAACCCGGGTGATCCGGTGGACTGGTGGACAGTGGTCCGGCGCTCGGACCGCGAGCTCGTGCTGCGCGGCATGGATTGGTTCGCAGGTGAGTCGCTGCTCGGCTACCGAGTCGAGCCCGACGCGGTCGTGCTGGTGGGCGCGCTCCGACCGCGCGGCGTCCCCGGCTTCCTCTACTGGAAGCTCCTCACGCCGGTGCACCACCTCGTGTTCCGGGCCATGGCCCGCCGGCGTGCGCATCCCACGGTTCGGCTGGAGGCGGACCGGGCCCGTGCTGCTACGATGCCCTTCCTCAGGTGAGCCCTCGAGCCCCCATCGTCTAGTGGCCTAGGACGCCGCCCTTTCAAGGCGGTAACGGGGATTCGAACTCCCCTGGGGGCACGGAAGCCGGCGCGTGCGTCGGTGTCCACACCTGGTCCTGTGGTGCAGTTTGGAGTGCACGCCGCCCTGTCAAGGCGGAGGCCGCGGGTTCAAATCCCGTCAGGACCGCCGGAGTCGTCGCCCGCCCCGATGTGCGCAGATGTGCGCATGGGGGCGGGACACCGACTCCTCCCCGGCCGGGTAGCTCAGTCGGCAGAGCACGCGCCTGAAAAGCGCGGGGTCACCGGATCGACGCCGGTCCCGGCCACAGACGCGATTCGACCCGGGCCCCGGCCCGGGTCGTCGCAATTCCGTCGAGTGCGTCCGTCGTTGCCGGCCGTGGCCGGCGGGCGCTCAGTGCTCGGTGGTCTCGTCGACCTGATGGAGGAACTTCTCGATCTCCGACCGCTTGAAGCGGCGGTGACCACCGAGGGTGCGGATGGCCGAGATCTTGCCGGCGCGCGCCCACCGGGTGACGGTCTTCGGGTTGACCCGGAACATCGCCGCCACCTCGGAGGGGGTGAGGAGCTGCTCCGGCTCGTTGGCGTCGTCGTGGGCAGGCTGCTGGGGCATCGTGGGGACCTCGTGATCAGCTCGGCGACCGGACCCGATCGGGGCGCCCCGCCGGGCGGCAGGTGCCGACGGCATCTGCCGGGACGGTGGTTCCCGTTCGAGAAGATTATCAGGCTTTCGTCCGTTTTGCTGGTGACCCGGGTCCGGGGGCGGGGGCCTGATCACCGCCGATCACGACGAGAGGTGCACCCGTCCATGTCCGTCGACGATCTCGCCCACGATCTCGGATTCGTGACCGGCAGCGCGTAACACATCTAGGGTAGCGAATCGCTCCGCGAATGGCACAACAGCCAGCATTCCGAGCCCCAGATTGAACACATGGGACATCTCGTCGTCGGCGACGTCGCCCGCGGCCTGGATCTCCCCGAAGATCCGGGGCGCCTCCCAGGATCCCGTGCGCACCACCGCATCGCAGTTCCCGGGCAGCACCCGGGCCAGGTTGTCGGGGATACCCCCGCCGGTGATGTGGGCAAACGCGTGGACGTCGACCCGTTCGCGCAGGTGGCGCATCGCGGGTGCGTAGATCACGCTCGGGCGCAGCAGCTCGTCGCCCAGCGTGTGACGGGCACCTTTCCACGCCGGCTCGTCGAGGCGACGACCCGCGCGGTCGAGCAGCGCGCGCCGGGCGAGCGAGTAGCCGTTGCAGCGCAGGCCCGGGCTCGCCATGCCGATCACGGCATCGCCCGCGCGCACGCCCGACGGCAGCACGCCCGAACGCTCGACGATCCCGACCGCGAAGCCGACGAGGTCGAACTCGCCGGGCGCCATCAGATCGGGGTGTTCCGACATCTCGCCACCGAGCAGCGCGCACCCCGCCTCGCGACAAC
The DNA here is from genome assembly GCA_963782705.1 of uncultured Actinomycetes bacterium. GTDB lineage: Bacteria > Actinomycetota > Acidimicrobiia > IMCC26256 > DASPTH01 > CAVRGQ01. The sequence continues at coordinate 30,633 of CAWAKX010000017.1, forward strand.
CGTGCGCGACCCCGGCGACGATGTCGTCGACGATCTCGGGCACGAGCTTGCCGATCGAGATGTAGTCGAGGAAGAACAGCGGCTCGGCGCCCTGCACCGCGATGTCGTCGACCGACATCGCGACGAGGTCGATCCCGATGGAGTCGTAGCGACCGGTGAGCCGGGCGATCATCGACTTCGTGCCGACACCGTCGGTGGACGACACGAGCAGCGGATCGCGCAGATCGCCCGCGGCGAGCGCGAAGAGCCCGCCGAAGCCGCCGATGTCGCCGACCACCTCGGGCCGGAACGTGGAGCGCACGTGCTGCTTGATGCGCTCGACCGCGAGCTCACCCGCCGCGATGTCGACGCCGGCGCCCGCGTAGGTGAGTGGGGTGCCGTCGGCCGCGGTCTCGTCGGTGCGGCGGTCGCGGCGACTCATCGAGCGCCCGCGTCGCCCGCCGGCGCGGACTCCGGAACGCCGTCGGTCGGCGCGGATTCCAACGCCAGCTTCGAGTCGGCGAAGGGCACCGGGACCGGGTAGATGCCCGAGAGGCACGCGGTGCAGAAGGAGTCGGAGGACGCGCCGGTGGCGGCGGTGAGCCGGTCGAGCTCGAGGTACGCCAGCGAGTCGACGCCGAGGAAGTCGCGGATCTCGCCCACCTCCATGTCGGCGGCGAGCAGCTCCGAGCGGCTCCCCGTGTCCATGCCGTAGGAGCAGGGCCACTTGTAGGGCGGCGACGACACCCGGAAGTGCACCTCCGCGGCACCCGCCTCGCGCAACATCTGCACGACCTGCCGGGTGGTGGTACCACGCACGATCGAGTCGTCGACCACCACGAGCCGCTTGCCGCGGATGTTCTCGACGAGCGGGTTGAGCTTCACCCGCACGCCCTGGTTGCGCTGCTTCTGGCTCGGCTGGATGAACGTGCGGCCGACGTAACGGTTCTTCACCAGGCCGTCGCCGTAGGGAATGCCCGACGCGCGTGCGTACCCCTGCGCGGCAGGCACACCCGATTCGGGCACCGGCATCACCATGTCGGCGTCGACCTTCGCCTGGCGCGCGAGCGCCTCGCCCATGCGTTGGCGCGCCGCGTGCACACTGCGCCCGTAGAGGTTGGTGTCGGGCCGGGCGAAGTAGACGAACTCGAACAGGCACAGCTTCGGCTCGGGCTCGGCGAAGCGCTTCGTGTGCATGCCGGTGGCGTCGATCGCGATCATCTCGCCCGGCTCGATGTCGCGCACGAAGTGCGCGCCCACGATGTCGAGCGCGCACGTCTCACTCGCGAGCACCCAACCGCCGTCGGTCGCGCGGCCGAGGACGAGGGGCCAGAACCCGTGGGGGTCGCGCGCGCCGATGAGGTGCGCGTCGTCCATGAGCACGAAGGAGAACCCGCCGGCGAGCCGGGGCAGCACCTTCTCGAGCGCGACCTCGAGATCGCGGCCGTCGGAGCGCGGCTCGGCGTCGAACTCCGCGGCCACCAGCTCGGCGACCAGCGCGGAGTCGGTGGTGGAGTCGAGCTCGTCGAACGACTCGCGCATCATGCCCGGGAGCATCCCGAGCTGCTCGGCGAGCTCCACGGTGTTGGTGAGGTTGCCGTTGTGGCCGAGCGCGAATCCGGCGTCGCCCACCGACCGGTAGATCGGCTGCGCGTTGCGCCAGCTGCTCGACCCGGTGGTGGAGTACCGCACGTGGCCGATCGCGAGATGGCCGTCGAGCGGTGCGAGGCGCGACTCGTCGAACACCTGCGTGACGAGGCCCATGTCCTTCGACACCGTGATGGTGTTGCCGTCGCTCACCGCGATGCCGGCCGACTCCTGACCCCGGTGCTGGAGCGCGTGCAACCCGAGGTAGGTGAGGTGGGCGACGTGTTGCCCGGGTGCGTACACCCCGAAGACGCCGCACGCATGGCCAGGTTTGCGTTCCGGATCGGCGCTGATCACGTGACCCAGTATCTCATATGGATCGCTCCCCCCATCGCCCCGCGTTCATGCGGGAGCGGGAGTGGTGCCGAGGATGTCGGGAATGGCGTCGCGCCACGCGCGGTGGCCTCGGCGAGGCTCACCGAGAACGCGCCGTCGGCCTCGATGCGGTCGCCGCCGGCCCGCCCGAGGATCGCCGCGGGCACGCCCGCGTTGATCGCCGCGGCGATCACGCCGATCTCGCGGTCGGGGGCCACCGACACCACCACCCGCGACGCCGACTCCGAGAACCACACGAGCCCGGGCGTGAGTGCCGGCGCGGGCGACGTGAGCGTGGCGCCGACCCCGCCGGCGATGGCCATCTCGGCCACCGCCACCGCGAGCCCGCCGTCGGAGCAGTCGTGCACACCGTTCACGATGCGCCGCCGCACGAGGTCGCGCACCACGGCGTGCAGCGCGGTACCCGCCGCGAGGTCGGCCGCGGGTGGTGCGCCGTGCAGCAGGCCGTGACGCGTGGCCCATTCCGAACCACCGAGCTCCGCGGCGGTGGCGCCCAGCACCACGATGCTGTCGCCGGCGACGAGCGCGGGCGCGGGCGGCGCCGACGTGAGGTCGGGCACCACGCCCACCACGCCGGCGACCGGGGTGGGGTCGATGTCGTTGCCGCGCGACTCGTTGTAGAAGCTCACGTTGCCGCCGACGACGGGCAGGTCGAGGGCGCGGCACGCCTCGCTCATGCCGTCGACCACCTCGGAGAACTGCCACATCACCTCGGGGTGCTCCGGGTTGCCGAAGTTCAGGCAGTTCACCAGCGCGCGCGGCTCCGCGCCGACGCAGGCGAGGTTGCGGGCGGCCTCGAGCACGACGAGCTGCGCGCCGGTGCGAGGCTCCAGCGCGCAGAAGCGGGCTTTGCCGTCGGTGGTGAGGGCCAGGCCGCGGTCGGTGCCCTTGAGGCGCAGCACGGTGGCGTCGCCGCCGGGACCGACCACGGTGTTGAGGAAGAGCTGGTGGTCGTACTGGCGGTACACCCACGACTTGTCGGCGATGGTGGGCGTGGCGAGCAGCCCGAGCAGCTCACCCGACAGGTCGCTCCCCGCGGGGAAGCGCTCGGCCAGGATCGGCGCCGGATCGGCTGCGAGCCGCTCGGCGAGATCGGCGGGCGGCGCGAGTGGACGGTCGTAGACCGGGCCGTCGCCGAGGCTGGCCACGGGCACGTCGGCCACCGGGATGCGGTCCGACGACACCTCAGGTGGCGCGTCGCCGCGGGCGGGGGGCGGGTTGGCGCCGGGCACGCCGATCGCGTCGAAGAGCCCGTCGAAGATGCGGAACCGTCCGGTGTCGCTCACCCGGCCGATCACCGACGCGCGGATCTCCCAACGCGCGCAGAGCCCGAACACGGTGTCGAGGTTCTCGGGCGTGACGATCGCGAGCATGCGTTCCTGGCTCTCCGAGGTCATCACCTCGACGCCGTTCATGCCCGGCTCGCGCTTGGGGATGCGGGCGAGGTCGACGTCCATCCCGGCGCCGGTCTTGGCCGCGGTCTCCGACGCCGCGCACGAGATGCCCGCCGCGCCGAGGTCCTGCACGCCGATGGCGAGGCCCGCGTCGAGCAGTTCGATGCACGCCTCGATGAGGCGCTTCTCCTCGAACGGGTCGCCGACCTGCACCGACGGGCGCTTGGCCTCCGAACCTTCCTCGAACCCGGCCGAGGCCAGCACGCTCGCGCCCCCGATGCCGTCGCGGCCGGTGGCCGAACCGAGCAGCACCGCGAGGTTGCCCTCGCCCTCGGCCTTGGCCAGCACGAGACGTTCCACCGGCAGCACACCGAGGCACAGCACGTTCACCAGCGGGTTCTCGCGGTAGCAGTCGTCGAAGACCACCTCGCCGCCCACCGTGGGCACGCCGACCGCATTGCCGTACCCGCTGATGCCGGCGACCACGCCTTCGAGCAGGTAGCGGGTGCGGGCATCGTCGAGGGTGCCGAAGCGCAGGGGGTCCATCAGGGCGATGGGGCGGGCGCCCATGGAGAAGATGTCGCGGATGATGCCGCCGACGCCGGTGGCCGCGCCCTGGTAGGGCTCCACCGCGGAGGGGTGGTTGTGGCTCTCGATGCGGATCGCCACCGCGATGCCGTCGCCGACGTCGATGACGCCCGCGCCCTCACCCGGCCCGACGAGCACCCAGGGCGCTTCGGTCGGAAAGCGCCCGAGGTGCCGTTTGGACGACTTGTACGAGCAGTGCTCCGACCACATGACGGCGTACATCGCCAGCTCGATCTCGGTGGGAGTGCGACCGAGGAGATCGACCACGGCGGCCAGCTCGTCGTCGGTCATTCCGAGCTCCCGGTGCAGACCCGGGCGCAGCGGAGTGGGGTGCTCGTTGGGGGAGGAGACCTCGTCGCTCACGAAGGGCCCAGTTTAGCCCGGCCCTACATTTGGACATTTTGTCGAGATGGCGTTACCCGCGAATGCGGCGGTGACAGAAGCTCTGCTACAACGTCAAATAGGCTCACAGACACAGGGCAATCGCGCGGAGGATCACAATGGCCAAATCAGCCACTCGGACCATGTCGGATCAGCACAAAGCCGCCCTCGCCGAAGGGCGCTCCGAAGGGCGCGCGGTCAAGGCCTACCTCGAAGCCCTCGAGCAGAACCGGCCGCGGCGCGGGCGGAAGCGCACCCCCGACTCGGTGACGAAGCGTCTCGCCGCGATCGACGCCCAACTCCCCGAGGCCAGCGCGCTGGCGCGGCTCCAGCTCGTGCAGGAGCGCATGGACCTCGAGAAGGAACTGGCGTCGATGGGCGAGAAGGTCGACATCACCGCGCTGGAGTCGGCGTTCGTGAAGACCGCGAAGAGCTACTCGCAGCGCAAGGGCATCTCCTACGCCGCCTGGCGCGAGCTGGGCGTGTCGGCCGACATCCTCAAGAAGGCCGGCGTCTCCCGAGCATCCTGACCGCAGGTTCGGGCGGGTCGGCGCTCGGACCTCAGCGCGCCTTCCCCGCGGAGAACAGGGCGATCGCCTTGTCGATCCGTCGCTGGCGGGTGTCATCGCTCTTGGCACTGTTGACGTTGTCGACGTGAAAGCGCTGGAGGCTGTTCGAGAGTCCCCGGAAGAACGCCTCGGCACCCCGATTCGCGCGCAGCGCCTCCGCCAGGTCGGAGGGCACCTCCACCGCGCGCGGGCCATCGGCCAGTGACAGGGTGACGTTCACCCGATCCCCACCTTCGAGGCCGGTGTCCCGACGGCGGGCGGCGCTGAACGCGATCATCTGACGGCCGCCCATCGAGCCGATGGTGCACTCGAAGCCGTAACCGTCGACGTCGACGAGGACTGCGGGCCGCTTGCCCCCACCCAGCGCTTCGAGCACCTCGGGCGGGACGACGATGCCGGTGTTGTTGCCGGTCGCGGTGAGGACGGACTCGAAGGTCACGCCGCGGTTCTTGCTGGCTGCCATGTCTCCCCCATCCTCCACCGGTCCCGCGAACGGCTTCCTCGTGGGTGAGGAACTCCGGTCGCCATGTCCGGTGGGAATTACGCCCGTGCGCGGGCCTGTTCGTCGGCGGCGGCGAGCAGGCTGCGTAGCATCACCACGCCGTCGTCGCTGCCGAGCAGCAGGTCGCTGGCCCGCTCGGGGTGCGGCATGAGGCCCACCACGTTGCCCGCCTCGTTGCAGATCCCCGCGATGTCGTCGAGGCTGCCGTTGGGGTTCTCCACGTAGCGCACCACCACGCGGTCCTGGTCGCGCAGCTCGGCCAGCGTCTCGGGACTGCACACGTAGTTGCCCTCGAAGTGGTTGATCGGGATGCGCAACTCCTGGCCCACGGTGGCCTGGTTGGTGAGCGCAGTGCGGGTGGTCTCCACCCGCAGCGTGGCGGTGTCGCAGATGAAGGTGAGGCCCACGTTCTTCTGCAGCGCGCCGGGCAGCAGTCCCGCCTCGGTGAGCACCTGGAAGCCGTTGCAGATCCCCACCACCGGGCCGCCCGCGGCCGCGAACTCGCCCACCGCGTCCATCACCGGCGAGAACCGGGCGATGGCGCCGGTGCGCAGGTAGTCGCCGTGGGCGAAGCCGCCGGGCACCACCACCGCGTCGACGTCCCCCACGGTGGCGTCGCCGTGCCACAGCAACACCGCCTCACCGCCGAGCGATTGCACCGCCCATTCCACGTCGAGCTCGCAGTTGGTGCCCGGGAACAACACGACGCCGACCTTCATGGCTTCGCTCCCACTCCGCTCCCGCTTCGTTCGCTCCGCGTCATGACTGGGTGATCTCCACGGTGTAGCGCTCGATCACGGGGTTGGCGAGCAGCTTGTGGCACATCTCGTCGACCTGCGCGAGCGCGGCGGCTTCGGACTCGGCGTCGAGCTGCAACCGGATGGTCTTGGCGATCGACACCGCGCCGACGTTCGAGTAGCCGAGCGCCGGGAGCGCGCGCTCCACGGTGGCGCCCTGCGGGTCGAGCACGCCGGGCAGGTGGGTGACGTCGATGCGGACCGCGAAGTTCATGTGTCGTCTCCGTACCAGGTGTCGAAACTGAGTCCGGTGAGGCGCTCGTAGGCCTCCACGTAGCGGGCGCGGGTACCGGCGACGACGTCGGCCGGCACCTCGGGGGCGGGCGGCTCCTTGTTCCAGCCGATCGCCTCGTAGTGGTCGCGCACGAATTGCTTGTCGAACGAGGGCGGCGACGTGCCGACCCGGTACTCATCGGCGGGCCAGTAGCGCGACGAGTCGGGGGTGAGCACCTCGTCGATCACGATCACGCGGCCTTCTCCGCCGAGCCCGTCGTCGAGGATGCCGAACTCGAGCTTGGTGTCGGCGAGCACGATCCCGCAGCGTTGCGCGTGCTCGGCGCCGAACGCGTAGAGCATCAGCGTGAGGTCGCGCACCTGCTCGTAGAGGTCGTCACCGATCAGCGCCGCGGCCTCGGTGTCGGTGAGCGGGAGGTCGTGGCTGCCCTCGGCCTTGGTGGTGGGCGTGAACAGCGGCGCGGGGAGCTGCTCGGCCTGGCGCAGACCGGAGGGCAGTGCGTGCCCCTGCACCGAACCGGTCGCCTGGTAGTCGGACCACGCGGAGCCGAACAGGTAGCCGCGTGCCACGCACTCGAGCCGGATCGGGTCGGTGACCTTCACCAGCATCGAGCGGCCGGCGGCCTCGGGGCCGACCCCGGCGGGGAAGTCGGCGGGGTCGGACGACACGAGATGGTTGGGCACCAGGTGCGCGGTCTGCGCGAACCACCAGGTGGACAACGCGGTGAGCACCCGGCCCTTGCCCGGCACCGGGTTCGGCAGGATCACGTCGAACACCGACACGCGGTCGGACGCGACCATGAGCATGTGCTCGTCGTCGACCGCGTAGAGGTCGCGTACCTTCCCCGAGTAGCGGTGGGCGAGGTCGATGGTCACGCCGAGACCATCACGAGGCGAGCGGCGCGGCGATCGTGGCGTCGAGCGCGTCGAAGGTGCGGCCGATGTTGGCGAGCGCGTGCCCGAGGTCGAAGCAGGCGGTGAGACGTTCGTCACCGAGGGTGTCGAGCACGTCGGGATCTTCGCGCAGCACGTCGATGAACGGCCGCCGCTGTTCCCAGGTGGCCATCGCGTTGCGCTGCACTGCGCGGTACGCGTCGTCGCGGCCGAGGCCCGCCTCGACCAGCGCGAGCAGCACCGGCTGGCTGAACACCAGACCGTACGACGCGTCGAGGTTCTCGATCATGCGCTCGGGATAGACGTGCATGCCCTCGACCACCGAGCGGAACTTCACGAGCACGTAGTACGCGAGCTCGAGCGAGTCGGGGAGGATCACCCGCTCGACCGACGAGTGCGAGATGTCGCGCTCGTGCCACAGAGCGACGTTCTCCATGCCCGCCATCAGGTTGGCGCGCAGCACGCGAGCAAGGCCGCAGAGCTGCTCGCACTTCACCGGGTTGCGCTTGTGGGGCATCGCGCTCGAGCCCTTCTGCGACCCGGCGCGGAACGGCTCCTCCACCTCGCGCACCTCGGTGCGCTGCAGGTGACGGATCTCGAGCGCGAACGACTCGACGGTGGCGCCCACCGACGCGCACGCGTAGAGCAGCTCCGCGTGACGGTCGCGGGCCAGCACCTGCGTGGCGGGCACGGGCTGGAGCCCCAGCTCGGCGCACACGTGCGCCTCGACCGCGGGGTCGATGTTGGAATAGGTGCCGACCGCGCCCGAGAGCTTGCCCACCGCGATCGCCGCGCGGGCCCGAGCGAGGCGCTCCCGGTCGCGGCGCACCTGCAGGGCCCACAGCGCGAGCTTCACCCCGAAGGTGGTGGGCTCGGCGTGCACGCCGTGGGTGCGCCCCGCCATCGCGGTGTCGCGGTAGGTGTGGGCCTGGGCGACGATGGCCGTCTCGAGCTCGGCTGCGGCGCCGATCACGAGATCGAGGGCCCGCACCAGGGTGACTGCGAGCGCGGTGTCGACCACGTCGCTCGACGTGAGCCCGTAGTGGACCCAGCCGGCCGCCGGGCCGCCGATGTGTTCCTGGACGACATCGACGAACGCCGCCACGTCGTGCTCAGTGACTTTTTCCCGCTCGTGGATGGCGGTGACGTCGAAATCGGCCCGTTCCCGGATGGCCACCGCATCAGCCGCCGGGACGACACCGAGCTGTGACCAGGCCTCGGTGGCGAGGACCTCGACCTCCAACCAGGTGCGGAAACGGGCCTCATCGGTGAAGAGACCGGCGATCTCGGGCAACGCGTAGCGCTCTATCAAGGGAGCCCTTCCTCCTGCCGAACACTGTAGGAGCCGGGTACGGCTGGACCCGCTCCAACGAGAGGCCACGGGGGAGTCGCCGGCGAGCTTGGGGCAAGGAGGCCGTGGAGTGACCAACTGCACGAAGCACTGGAACGAACACGCCGTCGCGCGCTGCGACGAGTGTGGCCAGCCGTGGTGCGCGGTCTGCCTGGTCCCCCCGGTGAAGGAGGGCGGACCGCTGCGTTGCATCGCCTGCTCGCTCGTCATTGCGGGGGTGCGGGCGAGGCGCCGGGTGCGCTGACGGCTGCCTGACCGGCGGCCGCGGCCGCGATGTCGGCCCGGTGGTACATCCCGGGCCACGAGATCCGCCCGACCGCCTCGTACGCGCGCGCCCGCGCGTCGGCGATCGACGGCGCGACCGCGGTCACGTTCAAGACCCGCCCACCCGCGGTGAGCACGGCGCCGTCAGGCCCGGCCGTGGTGCCGGCGTGGAACACGGTGACACCGGGGAGCGACTCGGCCGCGCCGATGCCCTCGATGACGTCGCCGGTGCGCGGCGACGCCGGGTAGCCCTCGGCCGCGAGCACCACCGTCACGCAGGCGTCATCGGAGAACGCGACCTCCGGCGGGGCGCCGCTCGCCGCCGCGTGCACGACGTCGGCGAGGTCGACCGCAAGACGGGGCAGCACCACCTGGCACTCCGGGTCGCCGAAGCGCACGTTGTACTCGATCACCTTGGGCCCCGCCGCGGTGAGCATCATCCCCGCGTAGAGCACACCCCGGTACCCGACGCCTTCGCGCGCGAGCCAGTGCAAGGTGGGCCGCACCGCGCGGTCCATCACGTCGTCGACGGTCGCGTCCGACACGATCGGCACCGGCGAGTAGGCGCCCATGCCTCCGGTGTTGGGACCGGCATCGCCGTCGCCGATGCGCTTGAAGTCCTGCGCGGGGGCGAGGGGCACCGCGGCGTCGGGGTCGCCGTTGCACACGACGAGCAGGGACAGCTCGGGGCCGCTGAGCCCCTCCTCGATCACCAGGGTGCGACCCGCGTCGCCGAACGCGTCGCCGGAGAGGTAGGCGCGCACCGCGTCGCGCGCGTCGGCGATCGACTCGGTGACGACCACGCCCTTGCCCGCCGCGAGACCGTCGGTCTTCACCACCCAGGGCGCGCCGAACTCCTCGAGGTACGCGCAGGCGGCGTCCTCGTCGCCCGCGCCGAAGCTGCGGTGACGCGCGGTGGGCACCCCGGCCTCGGCGAGCACGTGCTTCATCCACGCCTTGGAACCCTCGAGGCGCGCGCCCGCCGCGCCGGGCCCGAACGCCAGTCGCCCCCGCGCCCGCACCGCGTCGGCGGCGCCGGCCACGAGCGGCACCTCGGGGCCGATCACCACCACGTCGGCGGCGACGTCGTCGGCGAGCGCGGCGACGGCCGCCGCGTCGGAGACGTCGAGCCGACGGCAGTCGGCGAGGCCCGCGATGCCGGGGTTGCCGGGCGCGGCGACGACCACGTCGGTCGCGGCCGAACGGCGCAACGCCCAGACCAGCGCGTGCTCCCGGCCGCCCGAGCCGACGACGAGGAACCGCACGCCTACACCTCGACCGGCAGCACGACCGTCTGCGCGCGGTCGGGACCGACTCCCACGAAGCTGATCGGCACGCCCACGAAGTTCTCCACGAAACGGAGGTAGTCGCGCGCCGTGGCAGGGAACTCGTCGACCGTCGCGCACCCGCTGATGTCGGACTCCCAACCGGGGAGCGTCTCGTAGACCGGGCGCACCTTGTGCAGCACCGACTGGTGGTACGGCACGTGGTCGTAGCGAGTGCCGTCGTCACCCTCGTAGGCGACGCACACCTTGATCTCGGCGAAGGGCTCGAGCACGTCGAGCTTGGTGATGGCGATCTCGGTGCACGTGTTGAGCCGGACCGCGTGCTTCAACATCACGAGGTCGAGCCAGCCGGGACGGCGACGACGACCGGTGTTGGTGCCGTACTCGTGTCCGCGCTCGACGAGCTCGTCGCCCACGGCGTCGCCCTCGAAGAGCTCGGTCGGGAACGGCCCGCTGCCCACGCGCGTGATGTAGGCCTTGGCCACGCCGATCACCCGCTCGATCGCGCGCGGGCCGACACCGGCGCCGGTGCCCACGCCACCCGAGATGGGGTTCGACGACGTGACGAACGGATAGGTGCCGTGGTCGAGGTCGAGGAAGGTCGCCTGGGCGCCTTCGAAGAGCACCCGCTCCCCCCGGTCGAGCGCGTCGTGGAGGATGTGCACGGTGTCGGAGATCATCGGCTCGAGCCGCGGGGCCATCGCCAGGTACTGCTCGGCGATGTCGTCGCCGTCGAGGGGGAGCCGGTTGTAGACCTTGGCCAGCAGCGCGTTCTTCTCGCGCAGTGCGAGCTCGAGCTTCTCGCGGAAGATCTTGGCGTCGAGGAGGTCCTGGGCGCGCAATCCCACGCGCAACGCCTTGTCGGCGTACGCGGGCCCGATGCCGCGCTTGGTGGTGCCGAGCTTGTTCTTGCCCAGGTAGCGCTCGGTGACGCGGTCAAGCTCCTGGTGGTAGGGCATGATCAGGTGGCAGTTGCCCGAGAGCTTCACGCGCGACACGTCGACGCCCTTGGCGGCGAGCGTGTCGAGCTCCTCGATGAGCACCGCGGGGTCGACCACCACGCCGTTGCCGATCACCGGGGTGACGTGGGGGTAGAGCACGCCGCTCGGCACGAGCTGCAACGCGAACACGTCGTCGCCGACGACGATGCGGTGCCCGGCGTTGTGGCCGCCCTGGTAGCGGACGACGAAGTCCGACTCCTTCGAGAGGTAGTCGGTGAAACGGCCCTTGCCTTCGTCACCCCACTGGGTGCCGACGATCACCGTGCCCGGCACGAGAACCTCACTCGGGTCCGCCCGGAACGGGCACGCAGCAACGCAACAAAAGGTGTCACGTTGCGGAGATCCTAGCCGGGCTCCGGGGGGTTCATTCCCCCGAACGGCAGTGGGCGGCGACCCAGTCGGCCCAGGTGTGGAGCCGCTGCCAGAGGAGCTCCCGCGGACCGCCGACGTTGTGGACGTGGCCCAGGCGGGGACACACGAACAGGTCGACCGAGGCGGCGCTCAGATAGGCGCGCGGCTCACCCAACGGGTCGACCACCACGTCGCGCTCGCCCATGGCCGCCAGCACCGGCACGTCGATCGCGGCCGCCTCCGTCGCGATCGCTCCGGGCGACACGAGGTAGGTGTTGACGGCCGGGAGCAGCTGCCGTGCGGCCCAGGGGCCGCGGCCCAGTCCCGAGATCTCGACGTCGTCGTAGTGGAAGCCCCATTCCGCTTTCCGCTCGGCGGCGGTGTACATCTCGGGCCGCACCCGGCGCGGGTTGAGCACACCGGCCGGATCGCCGTGACGGCTGTCCCACGCGCGAACCACGGGGTCTGCGTCGGCGCGCCGAGCGGCGGCGGTGCCATGGCTGGCATCTCGTTGAACACCGCGCTCTGGCCGAGCACGGCGATGCCGTCGTAGGTGCGGTGGCGGGCCTGCTGCACCACCGCGAGCCCGCCGCCCATCGAGTGGCCGATCCCGAGGACCACGGGGTCCGCGATCGGGGGGAGATCGGTGGCGATGGTGCCGGCGACGAGGCGGCCCACCAGCGCACGGTCGGCGGCGGCGGCCGCGGCGGTCATCACCGCGAAGGTCAGGCGATCCTCGTCGTGCGAGGAGGAGTCCCCCACCCCGAGGTGGTCGACCGAGACGAACACCCAGCCGTGCGCGGCGTGCCACTCGGCCTGCGAGCCGATCCCCGATCCCGGCCCGGGCAGATCCCGTGTGAAGTACCCACGGTTGAACCCCACGCCCGGGCGGGCGATCGCGACGACTCGCGGTTCGGCGGGGCTCGGGGGAAGGTGGACGGTCAGCGCGATCGTCGCCTCCTCCCCCAGTCCGGCCGCGTCGGTGACGTCGACGACGAGCTCGACCGACCTCACTCCGACTGGGCTGACACCCACGGGCGTCAGTCAACCACCACCACGCGGCGGGAGGAGAAGCGCAGCTCGCCGTCGGACGATGCGTCGACCAGCACGACGTCGCCGTCGCGGGCGCGGCGGGAGGAGAAGCGCAGCTCGCCGTCGGACGACGCGTCGACCAGCACGACGTCGCCGTCGCGGTACTCACCCTGCAACAGGGCGAGGGCGATGTGGTCGCTCACCTCGCGCTGGAGCACCCGCTTGAGCGGCCGGGCCCCGTAGTCGGGGTCGTAGCCGGTGCGGGCGATGTGCGCGAGCGCGGGCTCGGTGAGCTCGAGGCCCAGGCCGCGTTCGGCCATTCGCGCGCGCAGCAGGTCGACCTGCAGCTCCACGATGCGCGCGATGTGCGCCTCGCCGAGGCGGTGGAACACCACCAGCTCGTCGATACGGTTGAGGAACTCGGGCTTGAAGTGTCCGCGCACCGCGTCCATGACGACCTCGTCCGACCCGCCGCCACCAAGGTTGCTCGTCATGATGAGCACGGTGTTGGTGAAGTCGACGGTGCGGCCCTGACCGTCGGTGAGGCGGCCGTCGTCGAGCAGTTGCAACAGCACGTTGAAGACGTCGGGGTGGGCCTTCTCCATCTCGTCGAGCAGCACGACCGCGTACGGCCGGCGACGCACCGCCTCGGTGAGCTGGCCGCCTTCGTCGTAGCCCACGTAGCCGGGAGGCGCGCCGACCAGGCGCGACACCGAGTGCTTCTCCATGTACTCCGACATGTCGATGCGCACCATGGCCCGCTCGTCGTCGAAGAGGAAGTCGGCGAGGGTCCGCGCGAGCTCGGTCTTGCCGACGCCCGTCGGGCCGAGGAACAGGAACGACCCGATGGGCCGGTTGGGGTCCGACAGGCCCGCCCGCGACCGGCGGATGGCGTTGGCCACCGCGCTGACCGCCTCCTCCTGACCGATGACGCGGTCGTGGAGCACCTCCTCCATGCGGACGAGCTTGCTCATCTCGCCCTCCATGAGCCGGCTCACCGGGATGCCGGTCCACTTGGCGACGATCTCGGCGACGTCCTCCTCGTCGACCTCCTCCTTGAGCATCTGCTGCTCGTGCTGGAGTTCGTCGAGGCGCTCGGTCTTCAGGCCGATCTCGGTCTCGAGCTCACGCATCGTCCCGTAGCGCAGTTGGGCAGCCGATTCGAGGTCGCCCTCGCGCTCGGCCTTCTCGGCCTCGGTGCGCGAGGTCTCGAGCTGCTCCTTGAGCGAACGGATCTCGGTGATCGCGTCCTTCTCGTTCTGCCAGTGCGCGACCATCGCGTCGCGCTCCTCGGTGAGGGTGGCCAGCTCCTCCTCGAGCACGGCGAGACGGTGCTTGGACGGGTCGTCGGTCTCCTTGGCCAGTGCCGCCTTCTCGATCTCGATGCGACGGATCTGACGCTCCACCACGTCGATCTCCAACGGCATGGAGTCGATCTCGATGCGCAGGCGCGAGGCGGCCTCGTCGATGAGGTCGATCGCCTTGTCGGGGAGCTGGCGCGCGGTGATGTAACGGTCGGAGAGCACCGACGCCGCGACCAGCGCCGCGTCCTGGATGCGCACGCCGTGGTGCACCTCGTAGCGCTCCTTGAGCCCGCGCAGGATCGCGATGGTGTCGTCGACCGACGGCTCGCCCACGTAGACCTGCTGGAAGCGGCGCTCCAGCGCGGGGTCCTTCTCGACGTACTTGCGGAACTCGTCGAGGGTGGTGGCGCCGATCATGCGCAGCTCGCCGCGCGCGAGCATCGGCTTGATCATGTTGCCGGCGTCGACCGAGCCCTCGGCGGCACCGGCGCCGACGATGGTGTGCAGCTCGTCGACGAAGGTGATGACCTCGCCGTCGCTGTCGGTGATCTCCTTGAGCACCGCCTTGAGGCGGTCCTCGAATTCGCCGCGGTACTTCGCGCCCGCGACCATCGCGCTGATGTCGAGCGAGATGAGCCGCTTGTTGCGCAGCCCCTCGGGCACGTCGCCCTCCACGATGCGCCGGGCCAGTCCCTCGGCGATCGCGGTCTTGCCGACGCCGGGCTCGCCGATGAGCACGGGGTTGTTCTTGGTGCGGCGCGACAGCACCTGGATGACGCGCCGGATCTCCTCGTCGCGGCCGATGACCGGGTCGAGCTTGCCTTTGCGCGCGATCCTCGGTGAGGTCGCGCCCGAAGCGCTCGAGCGCCTGGTACTGCTCCTCGGGGTTCTCGCTGGTGACCCGGTGGCTGCCGCGCACCTGCTGGAGCGCGGCGAGCACCACCTCGTGGGTGACGCCGAGACCGCGCAGGAGGTCGCCCACGCCGCCGACCAGCTCCGTCATGGCAAGGAGCAGGTGTTCGGTGGAGAGGTAGTCGTCGCCGAGGTCGACCCGCTTCGCGTCGGCCGCCTCGAGCACCTGGTAGGACTCGGGGCTGAGCTGCGCCTGCTGGGCGGTCTGGCCGTAGACCTTGGGGATGCGGGCGAGGGCCTCGTCGACCCGGTCGCGCACCACCTTGGCCGACACGCCGATCCGCTGGAGGACCGGCAGCACCACGCTCTCGGGCTGGCCCACGAGGGCGCCGAGCAGGTGCTCGGGCGTCACCTGGGAGTGGTTGGCCTCGCGCGCCAGCGACTGGGCGGCGCCGAGGGCCTCGCCGGTCTTGCGGGTCAGCTTGTTGGGGTCGAGGGGCATGCGTTCACCTTCACGGGATCCGGCGGGATGCCGGGTTCGGGCCGGGTGACGGGATGTTCCCCAAAGTTGAC
>CAWAKX010000018.1:0-20518 GCA_963782705.1 uncultured Actinomycetes bacterium
GGTGACCATCGGGTGGAACCACGTGCCGTCCGAACCCTCGAAGCACGGCGTCGGGACGAGGTCGCGGTAGCGCCACAGGATGTCGAGCGGATCGGTGGGGTGCTCGGCGCGCTTCCAGATCTGGGTGGTCCACAGCAGCGCACCCTGGAGGAGCGACGTCTCGACGCGCTGCCCCGCGCCGGTGCGTTCGCGGGCGAACAGCGCGGCGTGGATGCCGGTGGACGCGAGCAGCGCGGCGCCGTAGCTCGGCAGCGCGAGCCGCAGGAACACCGGGCCGTCGACCCGGCCGGGCTGCTCCCACATCAGCCCGGAACGGGCCTGCACGAGGGCGTCCCATCCCGGGCGATCCGCCGCGCCGCCCGTGCGTCCGTACCCGGTGATGGAGCAGTGGACGAGGCGCGGGTTGCGGGCGAGCAGCGCATCGCCCCCGAGGCCGAGGCGCTCCGCCACGCCGGGCGAGAAGCTCTCGAGCACCACGTCGGCGCCGTCGGCGAGCTCGAGGAAGCGTTCGTGGTCGCCGGCGTCCTTCAGGTCGAGCACGATGCTGCGCCGGCCGCGCAGCCACACCGTCGACGCCGCGAACGAGCGGAACGGGTCACCGCCGGGCGGTTCGACCTTGACGACGTCGGCGCCGTGGTCGGCGAGCAGCATGCCGGTGAGGGCCCCGGCCATGCCCTGTCCGAGGTCGAGGACGCGCAGTCCGGCGAGCACGGGATTCGTCACGGGGGCAGGGTACGTGCCCCCGTGACGTGCGCGCCGGGAAGCCGGTGCCAATCGGTCGTGGCCGCCGGTACCCTGGAGGGGTCGCGCCTACCGACATGCACCGGTGCGGCACTTGACATGGGGGTGCGTGGCTTCGATTTCGAGGATCGAGGTGGGGGAAGCGAGCCGACGTTGTCGAATCGTCGTGAAAGAGTCGACACAACCATTAAATGCGAACACAGATGAGGGCAACCTCACTCTCGCTGCTTAGTACCAACTAACAGCGCGTCCCTCCCGACCCAGCCACTCGGTCGGAACCGGGGCGCCATCAAGAGTGGCTCACCGCACGGACATGGTCCCCAGGGCCGTGCGGGACATCGAACTGGGGCTGGGGTCGCCGAAATCCGCCGGTGAGCGCGGCGACCCGAGACTCATCACCGGCTGCGCTCGGAGAAGTCCCACTGAGGTATCGGAAGACCCGGGTTCGACTCCCGGCACCTCCACTCACGTTGTCGGAAACACAGCGTTTTCGCTGGTCGCGGGCCAGTTCGCGAGTCCGATCGCTCGGGCCACCCCATGCGCCATGCGCCCATGCGCGACGTTCACACCGGATTGGCCGCTCCGAACCAGGTCGCGAGTGCCTCGAGCCAGCTCTGGATCGGTGAGGTCGCCTGTCCAGGCGACATGTCCGTCGGGTCGGATCAACACGGCCGGGGGCGCAGCGACTTCACCAAGGACCGGGAGCTCCCACGCTCCATCGTGTTCGGCGTCGACGAACCGGACTCGATTCGCCCAAGGAGACCTGTCGAACCCATCGGGTTCACCGAGGTTGAGGAGCACGGGCCGGGCATCGTGCAACAGGGTGTACACGCGCGTGGGGCCGTCCGCGGTCTGTACGTCGAGGTCGGGCATACGCCGCCCGAGCAGCGGGTGCCCCTCTCCGAGGTCGTAGTGGATGTCGAGACCGGAGAGCATTCCGGCGATGCGCCGGCGCGGCTCGTCCATGCTCAGCAGTTCGGCCATGGTGTCGCGCAGGGCTGCGTGGCGGTCGTCGGGACTGCTGAGCGCGACTGCGGCCATGGTGTTGCGCAACACCCGGGCACCGACCGGATGCCGCTCGGCGTGGTAGGTGTCCAGGAGGCTCTCGGGTGATGTCTTGTTGACCACCTGGGCCAGCTTCCAGCCCAGGTTCACGGCATCCTGCACGCCGGTGTTGAGGCCCTGGCCGCCTTGCGGGGGATGCACGTGTGCGGCGTCCCCGGCCAGCAGGACACGACCGTGACGGTAGGAGGCAGCTTGGCGCGACATGTCGGTGAACCTGGAGATCCAGGTCGGGCTGTGCACCCCGAAGTCCGTCCCGTAGGCGACGACGAGTGCCTCGCGGAGCTCCTGCAAGGTTGGTTCGCCAACGTGGTCGACCCGCTGTTCCCTCAGCACGATTCCGAATGGCCCCCCACCCCGCTCACGGTTGACAGGACCGATGCCACCGCCTTCGGGGCGGATGCCGATCTTCGGCTCGACCATCTCGGCCTCGGCAATCATGTAGCTCGTCGAAGGATCCAACCCGGCAAAGTCGATACCAGCCGTCTTGCGAACCAGGCTGCGTCCTCCATCGCAGCCGACGAGATACTCCACTTGGAGCGATCGGTCGTCAGACAGCTCCACCTCGACGCCGCTGTCGTCCTGAGCGAAGCCCACCACCTCACGCTCACGAAGGATCGGAACCCCGAGCTCACCGACCCAGTCCGCCAGGATGGGCTCGAAGAGGCTCTGCCACAGCGCAAGCAGGTAGTTGTGTCGGGTGGGGAAGTCGCTGATGTCCAGGGGGACGTAGGCGAAGCCCACAGTCGGGTGCACTTGCCCCGCCGCAAGGAACCGTCCCGCGATGCCACGCTGATCCAGCACCTCAAGGGTGCGCGAGTGAAGACCCCCGGCGCGCGATCCATCGACATCCTGACCGGCGCGTCGTTCAACGATGACGACATCGACCCCCGCCAACGCCAGCTCGCCCGCCAACATCAGCCCAGTGGGACCTCCTCCGGCGATCACCACTGCATGCTCCGTCGAAGGCAACACGCTCATTCCACAGCTCCTGGCTTCATCGGTTCTGGCCGTGATCGGCTCAGCGAACGAGCCAGTATCAGCACGTTGAAATCGCTTGCGGCAAGCCCACTCCCTCGCGCTATTTTGTGAATGGCGGCGAAGGTCCTCGACAGTGCAAGGCGAGCTGACCGGCCCTACCTCGGCAACACCGAACGTCGAAGCGGCGCAGGCGCTAGCCAGGTGTTGGGCCCAGCAACGTCAATCACCCCTACCGCCGGTCCGGGGAACATTCAAGCGCTGACGTCGGTCGCGGCGCTCCGAATCAGCGCCGCTGCGGGGTGGTCAGGGTTTGAAAAGTCCTCTCATCACCGCCAAGAGTGTTTTCGCCGCGACACGCGTCGAGAGCATTGTTGGAGGTGCGCCCCACCCACATGTTCAGGCGTCGGCGAAGACGAGGATCTGACCGCTGTAGAGCGCGACCCACACGTCGCCGGTGGTCGGCTCGTACGTGATCCCGATCGGGTGCTCGCCCACGGCGATGTCCTGGATCACGCCGAGGTCGTCGGCTCGCAACTTCGTCACCGTGTTCGACGCGTAGTTCACCACGTACAGCGACCGACCGTCGGCGGCGATGGCCATCGATCGCGCTTCCTCACCGGTGTGCACGGTCCCGGCCACCTGCTCGTTCGCGAGGTCGATCTTCACGACCTGCCCGGGCTGGTTCAGCGACGCGTAGAGGAACCGACCGGCGGGGTCGATCACCAGGTGCCGCGGGTTGAGCCCCACCTCGAACGATCCCGCCACCGTGAGGTTGGTGAGGTCGACCTTCACCACCCGGGTCTCCCCCATGAGCGCGACGTACGCGGTGCGCGAATCGGGGTTCACCGCGATGCCTCGCGGGTACCGACCCATCGGCAGCACTGCGACGACCTTGCCCTGCGCGACGTCGATCACGTGCAGGTCCCACGAGCACCAGTTGCTCACGAGCACGTAGCGCCCGTCGGGGGTGGTCGCGACGTACTTGGGCACCAGGCCCACCGGGATCACCTGGGTGACCGCCATCGACCACGTGGCGATCCGGTACACGTAGCTCGGCGTGTCACCCGCGGCGCGCGCCGACTCGGGTGAGCACTCGTCGTTGCCCTCCGGACCCTGCCCCGGCCCGTACATCGAGTAGTTCGTCACGTACGCGTCGTGCGCGTCGCGTGTGAACGCCGCCTCCACCGGCGCGCCGCGCACGGTCGCGCCACCGGCCACACCGAACTGCGAGAGATCCACGCGGTCGGGGATCGTCCTCAGCAGGTTGCCCGCCGCGTCGTACACCGTCACCGTGTGGCGGTACATCATGTTCTGCGCGAACACGAGACCGGTGCCCGACGCCGCCACCGACTTCGGAGCGATGTCACCTCCGATCGTCGTGCGCACCGTGAGGCGCCGCGTGTCGCTGGGTGGCCCCGCGGGAACGTGCTGCGACGGCCACGTGGTCGTGGTCGTGCTGCTCGGCGGCGCGGTGCTGCTCACCAGGCCGGGACGGCTCGTCTCCGCGTGGGGCGGCACCGACGCATGCCCGGCCGAGCTCGGACTCGAGGTGAGCACCACGCGCGGCGCCTCCACTGATCACGGCGAGCACGGCGATCAGACCGCCGACGATCCACCACCGCGCCGTCGATCTTGGGGCAGCCATGCGCGGACATTGTTCACCACGAAGGCGCGCTCGTCGCGGCAGCCGGAGAGCCGACGCGACCGGGCCCGGCCACCAATGGCGCCGGGCCCGATGCTCAGTGCGTGATGGGGCGGTCCGGCGTGCGGACCGAGCCCCGAGTGTCCTAGCCCTTGAAGGGGTAGTCTCTTGGCGGAGCAGGCGTAGGGCTCGACCGTGTTCCACTGCGTGCCGTCGCTCTTGAAGAGCGAGATGCAGTAACCGGTCTTCGGTCCGCCCTGGTAGTTGGAGGCCACCGGGTAGGAGATCGGCCCGGTCAGGCCCTTGAGCTCCCAGAGCTGCTTCGACGCCGCCTTCTGGACAGCGGCGGGCGTGATCGCCTTCGTGCCGCCGCTCTTGATGACCGACTTGAGCACCTGGATGAACATGTCGGCCGAGCTGTACAACGCGAGGGTGGTGCCGTCGAGGTGGTCCGCCTGCACCTGGTCGATCGCGGCCACGTCGGTCCGCATCTGGTTCAACGCCGCGTTGTCCGTCGCGCTCAGGTTGGAGTTCGACGCGGTGACGATCGTGTCCTTCATGGGCTTCACGAACGCGTCGGTGTAGAGCGCGTGCTGGAAGATCCCCTTGAAGCCCGCCGCGTTGACGGAGGAGTAGAGGTTGAGGCACTGCAGACCCGACAGGCAGGTGATCACGTCGGGCTCGCCGCCGTTGTTCGACGTCATCAGCATGTTGGCGTAGGGCGAGTAGTCGCTCACCGTCGCCGGCGGCGGCGGAATGACCGACTTCGCGAACACCACGTCGAACCCGTCCCCCGCGTAGGCGATCTTGTTCTGCGACATGGTGGCCCGGTAGTTCGCACCGTCGGAGTTGATCAACGCCACGGTCGGGTGCTTCTTGCCCAACTGCTTCGTCACGTACGTGTACACCTCGCCCGCGTAGTCGACGACCCGGGCCGGCTGCGTGTTCACCTGGCAGCCGTTGTACCCGAAGCCCCAACCCTTGGTGGTGGGCACCTTCGGGTTGCAGTACGCGTTGTCGAAGCCCCAGCCGAAGAACGGCACCTGCTGCTGGGCGAAGTACGCCTTGGGGTTGTACGACGACGCGTCACCGACCAGGGCGAACACGCCGTCCTGGGTCACCAGCTTCCGGGCCACCGACAACGCCGTCGCCGGGTCGTTCGAGTCGTCCTCGAACCCGACGTAGTTGATCTTGATGCCCGGGATCTCGTTGGTGTCGTTGAACCGCTTGATCCGGGCCTCGGGACCGACGTTGCCCTTGGCGAAGCTGCCCTTGGGGCCCATGCCCCCCACCGTGATGGTGGAGCCGTCGAAGCCGCGCACGGCTCCTCCGGTGGTCGAACCGGCCGGTGCGACCATGAGGCCCACCAGCCCCACGACGACTGCGATCACGGCAACGACGGCCGCGGCGCGTTCTTTCGCTGAGCCAACACTGATCCCCCTCATGATTGGTGGACGGGACGGCTCCACCCGGAGCGGTCCTGCAGTGCCCTCCCGGCGCGCGGACACTAACGAGGGGCGCGCGCGGTTGCACGTCACCCACACATGGACATCCGTCGAGAGTGGAACCGGGGCATTTTCGTGCGCGCGCAATATCCTGGTCATCCCCCACCGAGGAGCACCGAGATGAGTGAGTACGAGGACTGGAACCAGGCGGTCATGGCCGAGTTCCGCGAGCGGGGCGGCAAGGTCGCCCAGTTCGGCGACGGCCCGCTGCTGATCCTCCACCACACCGGCCGCAAGAGCGGCGCCGAACGCGAGACGCCTCTCATGTACCAGGCGCTCGGCGACGGCGCGGTCGCCATCTTCGCCTCCAAGGCCGGCGCACCCGACCACCCGGTCTGGTATCTCAACGTGACCGCCACGCCCGCGGTCACCGCCGAGGTCGGCACCGACACGCTCGCGCTTCACCGCGCGTGAGGCGCTCGGCGACGAGCGCGACCGCATCTGGGCGCAGCAGAAGGTCGACTACCCGCAGTTCGCCGGGTACGAAGAGGCGACCGACCGGGTGATCCCGGTGGTCGTGCTCGACCCCGTCAGCTGACCGGTCGGGAGAACTGCAACACCCCGTCGTCGACGGGGTCGCGACGCAGGCGCCGTGCGTCGGTCGGGTAGCTCATCTCGACCGACCACGGCCCCGTCCCCTGCTGCGGGAACGCCGACTCCGCCCGCCGGATGTAGCCCGCGTCGAGGTCGAGCATCCGCCGCCGCGGCATCGCCGGATCACGCACCACCGGACGGGCTTCGGTGTAGCCGCGGCGATCCATGAGCGCGAGGCAACGGCAGAACCACTCGCACGCGAGGTCGACCTTCAGCGTCCACGACGCGTTCGTGTAGCCGAACACGAACGCGAGGTTGGGCACGTCGGAGAGCATCAGGCTCTTGTAGACGACCCGCTCGCCCGTCGCCATGCGTTCGCCGTCGACGATCGTGTCGATGCCGCCGAGCGCGAGCAGGTCGAGCCCCGTCGCGCTGACCACGATGTCGGCCGGGAGCTCCTCGCCCGACGCGATCCGCACGCCGCGCTCGGTGAAGCGTGTCGATGGTGTCGGTGACGACCGATGCCCGGCCCTTGCGGATGGCGCGGAACAGGTCGCCGTTCGGGCAGGAAGCACACGCGCTGGTCCCACGGCGCGTACTCCGGCGTGAAGTGGCGCTCGACGTCGTAGCCCTCGGGCAGCTGCTTGGCCGTGAGGTTCACGAGCAGCCGCTTCATCGCTCGCGGGCGGGCGCGGCTCAGCCGGTGGAACACCGCCTGGGTGCGGCGGTTCTTCTCGCGCGTCCACGCGTAGGCACGTTCGCGCGGCAGCACGCGGTAGAAGAGCCGGGCCACGGGATCGTGGGTCGGCAACGGCAGGAAGTACGACGGCGACCGCTGCAGCATCGTGACGTGCTCGGCGTCGCCCGCGAGCGCGGGCACCAGCGTGGCCGCGGTGGCGCCGCTGCCGATCACCACGATTCGCTTCCCGGCCACGTCGAGATCGGCGGGCCAATGTTGCGGGTCCACGAGCGCGCCGCGGAAGCGATCCGCGCCCGGGAACTCCGGCTGGTGGCCGTGGTCGTAGCGGAAGTACCCGGTGGTGGCGAGCACCCACGAGCACGTGAGCCTCGACCGTTCGCCGGTGCGCGTGTCCTCGGTGGTGACGGTCCAGCGCGCGTCGCGGGTCGACCACTCCACCTGCACGACGCGGCGACCGAAGCGCACGTGTGCACCGATGTCGTGCTCGTCGAGCACCCGCTGGAGGTATCCGAGGATCGCATCGCCCGACGCCAGGGTCTCGTCGTCGGTCCAGGGCGCGAACGAGAACCCGTAGGTGTGGTGGTCGGAGTCGGAGCGGACGCCGGGATAGCGGAAGAGGTCCCAGGTGCCGCCGATGACGTCGCGCGCCTCGAGGATCGCGAACGACTTGTGCGGGAGCCGGTCGCGGAGGTGACACGCGGCGCCGATGCCGGCCAGGCCCGCGCCGACGATCACCACGTCGAGATGCTCGCTCACGGGCGCGAGGGTAGGCGGAGGGACGGAGCGGCTGCGGGCGCGAGACTCCGGGCGTGCGACCTTCCCGCGACTCGCACGAGCTGCGCGCCCGAATGCTCGCGTTCGCCCACGACGGCATCACCCGGTCCACGCGCGTCCAGTCACCCCCGGGCGGGTCGGACGCGCTGCGACCCCTCGTCGTCCTGCTGCACGGCGGGAACGGCACGGGCGTGGGCATCGCCCGCCAGGGCGACTGGGACCGCGCGGCGCGCGAGCACGGGTTCGTGACCCTCGCCCCCGACGGGCTCGGGCGGGTGTGGAACGCGGGCACGTGCTGCGGCCGTTCGACGAAGGACGGGGTCGACGACGCGGGCTTCGTGCGCGCCGCGATCACGCGCGTCGCCGACGAGCACGAGATCGACCCGCAGCGCGTGTACGCGACCGGGATCTCGAACGGAGGGATGATGGCGTATCGGTTGGCGTGCGAGTCACCCCACCTCTTCGCGGCGATCGCGCCGGTGGCCGCCACCATGATGTGGCCGCCGGGACCGGTGGCGCCGGTGTCGCTGCTCCACGTCCACGGCCTGCGCGACGACTTCATCCCGTTCGAGGGCGGTCTGCCGCGTCGCACCGCGCAGCGTGTCCCGCCGACCTACCCGTCGGTCACCAGCGTGGTCGAGCAGTTCGTCGCGGTGAACGGCTGCATGGGCCCGCCGCAGGTCGAACGGCAGGGCGAGGTCACCTCCACCAGCTGGTCACCGGGGCCCACCGGGGCCGCGGTCACGTTGGTGACCATCGCCGAGGGCCCGCACTCCTGGCCCGGCGGACGGCGGATGCAACGCACCCTCGACGCCCCCAGCCCCGCCCTCGACGCCACCGCGACGATCCACGGGTTCTTCGCGGCGCACCCGCGCACCTAGGCTGAGCCGCCATGACCACGTCCACCACGCATCCGTTGCGGGTCGCCGAGACCGCCCTGCTCGAGGAGCACCGCCCCCTCACCAAGGCCGAGGTGATGGCGGTCGCCGAGCTGCCCCTCGACGAGCTCCCCGACCTCGTCGCCCTCGCCCACAAGGTGCGCCTCGCCTACTGCGGGCCCACGGTCGAGCTCGAGAGCCTCATCAACGCGAAGTCGGGGGCCTGCCCCGAGGACTGCGCGTTCTGCTCGCAGTCGGCGCGCCACCACACCGACGTCGACGTGTACGCGTTCCTCGACCTCGACGAGGTGCTCGACGCCGCCCGCGCCGACGTGCGCCGCGGGGGCCACCCAGTTCTGCATCGTCGTGGCCGTGCGCGGCCCGAGCGAGCGCCTGCTCGACAAGGTGATCGAGGCCGTCGACCTCGTGCACCGAGAGACCGGCCTCGAGGTCGCGTGCTCGCTCGGCCTGCTCGAGCCCGCGCAGGCGCAGCGCCTCGCCGAAGCAGGCGTGCGCCGCTACAACCACAACCTCGAAGCGCCGCGTGCGGTCTTCCCCGAGATCTGCACCACGCACTCGTGGGACGACCGGGTCGCCACCGCGCAGCTCGCGATCGATTCGGGCATGGAGCTCTGCTGCGGCGGCATCATCGGCATGGGCGAGACGCTCGAACAACGCGTCGACTTCGCGTTCGAGCTCGCGGCGCTCGAGCCGTGCGAGGTGCCGATCAACCTGCTCGACCCGCGGCCCGACACGCCGATGGCCGACCGCGAGCTGATCTCGCCGCGGGAGGCGTTGCAGGCGATCGCGCTGTTCCGCCTCGTGCTGCCGGGCGCGTGGCTGCGGCTCGCGGGCGGGCGCGAGAAGGTGCTCGGCGAGCTGCAGGCGATGGGGCTCCTCGCGGGCGCCAACGCGCTGATCGTGGGCAACTACCTCACCACCGAGGGCCGTCCCGCCGAGGCCGACCACGCGCTGCTCGAGGCGCTGGGCATGCCGGTGGCCGAGGGCCCGGGCGAGGGCCGCTTCGTCGTCGACGCCGACGGTGCGCACAGCCGTCCCGCACAGCCCGTCGCAAGCTCCCGCACCCGCATCGCCGTCCGCGCCGAGTAGCGCGTCAGCACGTACCGCCACCGCCCGGACGCGGCGCGTCCGGATCGTCGGGGTCGAACGCGCTCGCGGTGAGCCGCCCGGTGTGCAGGAACTCCCGACGCGGTCCGGGCAGGTAGAGGTCGTACTGACCCACCACCACCCAGCACACGAACAGCCCGAACAGCTCCTCGATCAGCACCACCCACCACACCGGCAGCAGCGCGTCGTGGGGGAACGACGTGCCGAGGAACGGCCACCAGAACAGCTCCTGGTCGGTGAACGCGCCCGACAGGATGAGCCCCGCGAACACGCCGATCGGCAGGCACAACCAGCGCCGGCGCAGCAGGCGTGGGCGGCCGATGGTGCCGACCATCACCACGAGCAGCAGCAGCACGGGGAACAGCAGCATGTACCCGAACGACCGGTAGCCCACGGGCAGGTTCAGCAGCAGCGGCAGCATCGACCCGAGCGCGACGAGGCGGTAGTCGATGCCGACGCTGCGGAAGATGGTCGCCACGCCGAACACCGACAGGCCGACGTACCAGAGGAGCACGCAGGCAGGCTACGACGCGTCAGGATCGGGAGCCGGGCCCGCGGAGGCGACGAGGATCGCGCCGCAGTTGTCGCAGTGCTCGATCGCGCCCTCGGGCGCGTGACGGATGCGTTCCGCCTCGGTCGACGGGATCGAGAGGTGACAGCTCTGGCAGGTGAGTCCCACCAGCCGAGCGACGCCGGTGCCGTGGGTGAGCGAGCGGCAGCGCTCGTACTCCGCGACCAGCGCGGGGTCGAGCCGCCCGGCGAGCTCCTGGCGCTTCGCCACCACGGCGCGGGCCTCGCCCTTCACCTCGGCCTCGGCGGCCGCGAGTCGCTCCCGCACCGCAGCGAGGTCGGCCTGCACCGCGGCGAGCTCGGCCTCGAGGCGGGCGACCTCGGCGTCGAGCGGCTCTCGCTGCTCCATGAGCTCGAGCTCCTCGGTCTCCAGCTCGGCCTGGTGCCGGCGCAGCTGCTCGACCTCGGTCCCCATCGCCTGGAGCTCCTTGGGCGACGCGATCTCGCCCGAGTACATCTTGCGATCCACCTCGGTGGCCTTGGCCTGCAGCGAGCTCGCCTCGTCGTCGAGCGCCTTCTCGCGTCGCGCGACCACGTCGCGCTGCGCGCGCATCTCGGCGAGCTGCGCGTCGAGCGCGGCCACCCGCGCCTCGTTGCCTGCGACCTCGGCGCGCTCGGGCAGCGTGTCATGGCGGAGCTTGAGCCGGTCGAGGGTGAGGTCGTGCTCCTGGAGCACGAAGAGATCGTCGAAGGCGCCGTCCGCCATCAGGTGCCGGTGGTGGTCGTCGGGGGCGGGAGCGTGGTGGTCGGGGGCCGCGTGGTGGACGGCGGCCGGGTGACCGGCGTGGTGGTCTGGGGCAGCTGCTTCACGGTGGGCGGGTTCAGGAAGCTGAAGTCGGGGGGCGTCGCGGTACGACCACCGTCCTGGTTCACGAACTGCCCGGCCCGCGCACACACCGGTCCCGGATCGGGCAGCGTGGCCTCGGGCTGGTCCGCGAGCGCGGCGCTCATGAACGCCTGGAACACCGGCGCGGCGCTGTCACCGCCGAAGCCCGCGCCGGGTTGCGCGCCGAGCCGGTTTCCGAACCACACCGCGGTGGCGAGCTGCATCCCGTTGCCGCCGGGGTTGGCGCCGATGAACCATGCGTCGGTGAGGTTGTCGGTGGTGCCGGTCTTGCCGAAGATCTCCTGCCCCGCCACGCTGGCGTTGCCGCCGGTACCGCCGGTGACCACGCCGCGCAGCACGTTCTGCTCGCAGTCGGCCACGCTCTGGTCGAGCACCGGGTCGCCGGCATTGTTCCGGTCGTCGATGATCACCTTGCCGTCGGGCCCGGACACCGTGGCCACCATGACCGGCGCGTGGTAGTTGCCCCGGTCGGCCAGCGTCGCCATCACCGATGCCATGGTGAGCGTGTTCTGCTCCAACGTCCCCAGCGTCTCGTTCAGGATGAAGGGCGGACCGAGGTTGTTCTTCTTGATCCCGAGCTTGTGGGCCATGTCGACGACCTTGGTGTAGCCCAGGCTGGTGGCGATGCGCACGAACGCACAGTTCACCGAACCCGCGGTCGCCGCGGCGATGGTGTGGAGACCGCCTTCGCCCTCCGAGTTCGTCGGATACTGGTCGGCGGGCACCTCCGGGAACTGGCTGGGCACCGGGCAGGGGGAGTCGCCGGAGACCTGGTCCTGGGGCGAGTAGCCGTTGGCCAGGGCGGCCGCAAGGGTGATCACCTTGAACGTGGATCCGGTCTGGCGGCCGTTGGCCGACGTGGCCACGTTGAACTGGTTGGCCGTGAAGTCGGTGCCGCCGACCATGGCCTTCACCGCGCCCGTGGTGGGATCGATGGCGACGAGCGACGCGATGAAGTCCGGCCCCTTGTCGGGCTTGTCCTCGGTGGTGGCGATCTCGGCCAGTCGCTGCAGGTTGGGGTCGAAGGTCGTCGTGATCTTCAGGCCGCCCTTGAGCAGCCGGTCCTTACGCTCTTCGAACGTCCTGCCCATGCGCGGGTCGGAGAGGAGCTGGTCCTGCACCTCGGCCACCAGGAAGTTGGTGGGCCGCTGCTCGGCCGGCGGGCGCACCTTGGGCATGCCCTCGTTGTTGGCCGCGTCGGCCTCGGCCTGGGTGAGGTAGCCGGCCTCCACCTCGCCCCGCAGCACGTCGGCCCGGCGGCGCACCGCGCGGTCGAAGTAGTCGAACGGGTTGTTGGCGCTCGGACTGGAGATGAGCCCCGCGAGGAGCGCGGCCTCGCCGTTGGTGATCTGGTCGAGCGGCTTCTGGAAGTAGCGCTCGGCGGCCGCCTTCACCCCGTAGGAGTTCTCACCCAGGTAGACGGTGTTGAGATACTCCTCGAGGATCTTCTTCTTGGAGAACTTCTTGTTGAGGCGGATGGCGTCCTCGATCTCCTTCACCTTGCGGTTCACCGTCCGCTTGCTGGTGAGGATGCGGTTCTTCACGAGCTGCTGGGTGATGGTGGAGCCGCCCTGCTCGATCTGCCCCGAGGTGACGTTCTTGAGGAACGCGCGGAACACGGCGCCGAGGTCGATGCCGTCGTTGGTCCAGAAGGAACGGTCCTCGGTGGCGATCACCGCGTCGATCAGGTTCTGGGGCACCTGGTCCAGGGTCACCGGCTTGCGGAACTCGGTGCCGAGCGTGTCGAGCGGCGAGATGCCGTCGTTCCAGTAGACGGTGGAGCTTTGCGCCAGGTTGCTGAGCTCGGCGACCGCCTTCGTCGTGTAGTGGTGCGCCGTCGCCACCTCGACGGTGCCGGGGATCAACGCCGCGAGGCACGCGCCGACGGCGATACCGCCGACGACGACGGTCAGCACGAAGGTCAGGAGCATCCGGGGGAGGCGCATGGAGCCTCCCAGGATGGCACACGGACCCCCTCACCGTGGGGTCAGGGCAGGCCCTCGTTGAGCTTGCCGACGACCATCTCGGCGTAGGCCAGGCGCCCCGTGGGGTTGAGGTGGATGCCGTCGTTGTAGAACCAGCCCGGGTTCTCGTTCCCGGCCTTGTTCCAGTCGAGCAGCACCGCGTTCTTGTACTTCTTCACCGTGTTCGCGATGGTGTCGTTGTCGGGCGCCTGCCACACCCGGTCGGCGTGCACGTTGAGCACCACCACCCGCTTGGCGCCGCTCAGCATGGTGAGCAGCCGGTCGAGCTGGGAGGGATCGATCTCGCCGTTGGTGCCGAGGTGGATCACCACCCGGTCACCGAGCTCACCTCGATCCTTGATGCTCTGCACGAGGTCGACCCCGGTGGTGAACTGGCGGCTCTCGGCCGCGTCGATCGCCGCGTGGTATGGGCCGTAGAAGTTGTTCACGATGTTGGCGAGGTCCTGGGCCGCGCCGAGCATCACCGAGTCGCCGACCGCGCTCACCCGGCCCGGGACCAGATTCGACGGAGCGGTCGTCGCCGGCGCGCCCGGCAGCGTGGTGGTCGGTACGAGCGTCGTGGTCGGTGCTGCAGTGATGACCACCCGCGCTTCCTTCGGGAAGCCCCCGGGCGGACCGCTCGCCTCCGCGCCCGCCATCTGCACCACCACGAACAGGCCGAGGACTGCCACCACCGCGCCGGTGACGCCGAGCCACTTGTTGGCCTGGGCGCGCGGGGCGCCGGTCGCCGCCTTGTAGCTCGCCCACCAGCGCTCGAGCGCGCCGTGTCGGATCGGTTCCTCCAGGTAGTGGTACGAGAGCGCGGCGATCCCGAAGGTGAGCGCGAGCCGCAGCACGAGCAGCGGCAGGCCGGTGAGATCCACATCGGAGTGCGGGCGGGTGACCATGAAGATCGGCCAGTGCCAGAGATAGATGCCGTACGCCCGGACGCCGATCCAGCGGAACACCGCGAGGCCGAGCACTGCGGCCGACACCTTGGCCTTCGGGTGCACCGTCGCCGCGATCAGGATCGCGGAGACGATCGCGGCCACGAGGAAGCCGCCGCGGTAGAGGCCGCGGTCGAGGTAGCTGACGGTGTGGAACATCCACAACAGCACCAGCGCGCTCGATGCCCGCGGCGACGTCGAGCACCGCACCTGCGTTGTGCCCCGTCTTCCCGCGCAGGCGCCACGGCGCCCACACGAACGCGAGCGCGGCGCCGAGCAGCAACGCGGCGACGCGCGTATCCGTGCCGTAGTAGACGCGCGACGGGTCGTGGAACGGCCGGTAGAGCACGGCCATCAGCACCGTCGACACCACGACGCCGGCGAGCACGCCGAGCAGGATGCGCTTGCGCTGGCCGCCCCACACCTTCAGTGCCGCGAACAGGATGAGCGGCCACAGCAGGTAGAACTGCTCCTCCACCGCGAGCGACCACACGTGTTGCAGCAGCGGTGGGCGGCCCGCGGCCTGGAAGTACGACAGGTCGCGGAAGACGAGGAACCAGTTCTCCACGTAGAACAGCGCCGCGGTCACCTCGCCCCGGAGCTGCGCGAGCACGTCGGGGAGGAAGAGCGCGGCGTACACGCTCACCACCGCGAGCATCACGAACAGCGCCGGGAACAGGCGCCGGGCCCGGCGGTACCAGAACCGCCCGAGTCCGATGCGGCCGTGATTCACGTAGTCGGCGAGCAGCAGGCAGGTGATGAGGTAGCCGCTGATCACGAAGAACACGTCGACGCCGAGGAACCCGCCCTTCCACCACGGGACGTCGGCGTGGTAGAGCAGCACCGCGATCACCGCGACGGCGCGGAGGCCGTCGAGCGCGGGGATGTAGCCGAGGCGGGGCGCACGCGCGACGGGCGCGGCGGACTCCTCGGTGGCGGTGGACATCCCGCCATGGTCGCGCACGGAGTCGACGATCCGGTGGGCAATCGGGCGTTCCTCAACGGACGTTCAACGTTTCGCACGCCGGCCGGCGGCTCCGACGCGTGCGAGACTGCGAGCCATGAGCACCCAGCAACCAGGCCGGCTCGCCGGCCGCACCGCACTGGTCACCGGGGCGTCGCGCGGGATCGGCTTCGCGATCGCCGCCGGGTACGCGCGAGAAGGCGCGGCGGTGATGCTCTCGGCCCGCCGTCAGGAAGCGCTCGACGACGCCACCGCAGCCATCCGCCTCGAGGTCCCCGACGCCGAGGTTGCCGCCTTCGCTGCCAACGCCGGTGAGCCCGACCAGGCCGAAGCCTGCGTGAGCGCCACGCTGGACCGGTTCGGCGCGCTCGACGTGCTGGTGAACAACGCCGGCACCAACCCGTCGATGGGCCCGACCATCGACGCCGAGCTGCGGGCGTGGGACAAGACGTTCCAGGTGAACCTGCGCGGCGCGTTCGTGTGGACGCAACTCGCGTGGCGGGCCCGCATGCGCGAGCACGGGGGTGCGGTGATCAACATGGCGTCGATCGGCGGCCTGCGCGGCGACGCGTCGATCGGCGTCTACAACACCACGAAGGCCGCGCTCATCCACCTCACGCGGATCCTCGCCGTCGACATGGGTCCGCAGGTGCGGGTGAACGCGATCGCGCCGGGCCTGGTGAAGACCGACTTCGCGCGCGTTGTGGGAGGAGCACGAGGAGCTCGCGGCGAAGGTGTTGCCGCTGCGCCGCCTCGGCGAACCCGACGACATCGCGCCCGCGGCGGTGTTCCTCGCCAGCGACGACGCGCGCTGGGTCACCGGCCACACGCTCGTGGTCGACGGCGGCGCGCTCGCCGGCCCCTCCGTCATCGGCGGCTGACCTGCCGTTTCCAGCGAGTCAGAAGGGGTGGCCGAGGTCGAAGAGGACGTCGGCGAGGCGGGGGGCCTGCGCGCGGAGCTCGTCGATCGTCCAGCGGCGATCGGTCTCGATGCGCTCGACGATCGCGTAGGGCTGGAACAGGCCGACCGTGCCACCGAGCACGTAGAACACCCGCCCCTTGATGGGGCAGTCGGCGGTGGCGAGGTAGGCCACGAACGGCGACACGTTGGCCGGGTCCCAGGGGTTCCACTCCAGGTCGGCCCGTTCCGCCCAGTGGTCCTCGGCGCCCGGGACCGACGCGGTGATGCGGGTCTCGGCCACCGGTGCGATGGCGTTGCAGCGCACGCCGTACCGGCCGAGCTCGAGCTGGGCGATGGTGGTGAGCGTGGCGATCGCGGTCTTCGCCGCGCCGTAGTTGGCCTGCCCCGGGTTGCCGAACAGCCCCGACGTGGACGACGTGTTCACCACCGACGCGGCCACCGCGCGGCCGGCCTTCGCCTCGTCGCGCCAGTAGGCCGCCGCGTGACGCAACGGCACGAAATGACCCTTGAGGTGCACCCGGACCACGGAGTCCCACTCGTCCTCGCTCATGTTGGCAATGGTCCGGTCGCGCACGATGCCCGCGTTGTTCACGAGCACGTCGAGGCGGCCGAACGCCTCGATCGCCCTACGCACGAGGTTGCGGCCGCCCTCCCAGTCGGCGACGTCGTCGGTGTTCGCCACCGCCTCGCCGCCGAACCTGACGATCTCCTCCACCACCGCGTGCGCGGGACCGGCGTCGGCGCCGATGCCGTCGACCGAGCCCCCGCGGTCGTTCACCACCACCCGGGCGCCCTCACGGGCGAAGAGCAGCGCGTGCTCGCGCCCGATCCCCCGCCCGGCGCCGGTGATCACCGCGACCCGTCCGTCGAGTGCTCCCATCGTGGCGTCGCGCTCCCTCGCCGGCCCGCACGGTCGGTTGACAGATCTTCGCACGCTCCGTCAAGCTCCCCCACCGCCGTCATCGCCGCCGTCACCACCGCCGTCACCACCGGTGGACACCAAGCAGGGAGACCGACCATGGGCGCACTCAGCACCAACGACGACCCGTCGCGCTGGATCGACGTCGTCGCGATCAAGGACCTGGCCGTGCGCTACTCCGACGCCGCCACCCGCGGCGACTGGGACGCGTTCGCGGCGTGCTGGATGCCCGACGCCCGCTGGATCACCCTGCCGCCCATCGACAAGGAGCTGGTGGGGATCGACGCGATCCTGGCCGACGTCCAATCATCGATCCCCACGACCGACTTCTTCGTGCAGATGGCGCTCAACTCGGTGGTGAACCTCGACGGACCCGACCGGGCGCAGGCGACCACCACCATCCACGCGCTCAGCCGCAAGACCGGGGCCTATTCGATCGAGAACCTCGCCATCTACTACGACGACGTCGTGAAGGTCGACGGGTACTGGAAGTTCGCACAGCGTCGCCTCCAACCCGTGTACCTCGACACCACCGAACACGCCGGGCAGGCGCCCATCTCCCGCGCCGACCTCGCCCGGCTGCCCTGACGACCCGTCCCCATCGATCCGCACGGAGCTCCGCAATGCCCGACTTCGCCAGCCACGACGGCGTCACTCTTCACTACGACGACGAGGGCGAGGGCCCGCTGGTCGTGCTGCTCCACGGCTTCGCCGCCGACAGCAACATCAACTTCGTGCGTTCGGGCATCTTCGACGCGCTCGCCGACGCCGGGTACCGCGTCGTGGCGTTCGACGCGCTGGCCACGGACTGTCGGAGAAGCCCACTGATCCCGAGCGCTACACCCGCGAGGCGATCCGCCAGGACGTCGGCGCGCTGCTCGACCACCTCGGAGCGGAGTCGTGCATGCTGCTGGGCTTCTCGATGGGCGGGCACACCGCGATCCACGTGACCAGCGTCGACCCACGGGTGCGGGCGCTGGTGCTGCTCGGGGTGGGCAGCTTCGGGATCGACGACGACGAGTCGGGCCGCGGGCGCGACCGGCGCCGGCAGATGCTCGCCGCGCTCGAAGGCCGCACGGGCGAAGTGCACGACGACGACCTGCCGCGACTTCCCGCTCACCGCGGGCATGGATCGCGAGCCGCTGATCGCGTACACCACCGGTCGCCTCGCGGATGCCCCCGAACCGTTCCCGACCGTCGCGGTGCCGGTGCTCATGGTGGTGGGCGTCGACGACACCGAGGCCGGCGACCCTGCACCGGTGGCCGGGCTGTTGCACGCGGAGTTGGTGCGGGTGCCGGGCACGCACTTCAAGGCCAACGCCAAGCCCGAGCTCCACGCCGCGGTGCTGGAGTTCCTCGCCGCGCAGTAGTGGGTCAGTCGCCGCGGGTCAGAGGACCTCGGGCTCGACCATCGTCACCCACTTGTCGACGAGGAAGGTCGCGGGGTCGACCGGCAACGCCGCGCGCTCGGGCGCGTCGTAGTACTCCTGCTCCGCGGCGGCGAAGTCCCCGGCGTGGCGCACGATCCACACGAACTGCTCCACGTCGCGGTCGACGACCGCGGCCGCGATCTCGAAGCCGTACTGGCGCCGCACCACCATCGCCGCGCGCGACGCGTCGAGGAACGCGTCGGTGGTCCCGGGCCGCAACTGGTACCGCCGCAACTGCACTCCGCTCATGCGCCTCTCCTCCGTCGTCGGCCTCGTGGCGCTCGCGCTGGGTGGGCGAACACTACGTGCGGTCGTCGCGACCGCGCGTGCTCGGCCATGATGAGGGGATGACTGCCACCGAACAACTCCTCCGCCTGGCCGACGGCCGCGACCTCGCCTGGCGCGAGTACGGCGACCCCGACGGACGCCCGATCGTCAACTGCCACGGCGGCCTGCTCTGCGGCCTCGACGTCGCCGGCTTCGACGACACCGCCCGCGACCTCGGACTGCGCCTGCTCTCCCCGATCGCCCGGGCCTGGGCGCGTCGAGCC
Source organism: uncultured Actinomycetes bacterium (assembly GCA_963782705.1). GTDB lineage: Bacteria > Actinomycetota > Acidimicrobiia > IMCC26256 > DASPTH01 > CAVRGQ01. Next base: position 19,060 of record CAWAKX010000018.1, read on the forward strand.
CGGCGCCCGACCGCACCACCGCCGACTGGGCCGCCGACGTCGCCGCGCTGCTCGACGCGGTCGGCGCCGAACAGGCCGGGGTGTTCGGCTGGTCGATGGGCGGGCAGTACGCGCTGGCGTGCGCGGCCGGCCTCGGCGAGCGGGTCACCCGCACCGTCGTGGTGGCCGGTGCGCTCCCGCTCGACGACGACGACACCTTCGACCAGCTCAACGCGATGGACCGCCGCCTCACCCGTCTGGCCCAGCACCACCCGCACGTGGCCCGCGACGTGTTCCGCAGCCTCGGGGAGGTCGACCGCCACCGTCCTGAGGCGTGGGCCCACCTCACCACCCGGGGGGCCGTGCCCGAGGAGGGCGCCGCCCTCGACGCGCTCCCCGACCCCGGCATCGCGCACGCCGCCGCCCACACGCTGGAGCACGGCGACGGCATGGTCGAGGAGTACGTGGCGTGGGCCCGGCCCTGGGCTTCGCGCCCGACGCGGTCGCCGGCCCGGTCACCCTGCACCAGGGCACGCACGACGACCTGGTCCCCGCGGCGTGGGCCGACACGCTCGCGGCGCCCTGCCGCGGGCCGGCTCGTGCGCCACGAGGGCGCCGGGCACTTCCTCACCTACGCCGACCCCCGACCCGTGCTCGCGACGTTCGCCGATGCCTGACGGTCACCACCGCCGGCACCTGCGCTTCGCGTCCACCGACCGGGTGGCCTGCGGCGTGTTGGAGGACGACGTGCACCACGTCCGGGTGGTCGTCGAGCACGACGGCGAGCGGGTCACCGCGATCTCCGGCGAGGACGTCCGGCTGCCGTGGGCCACGTGCCCGGCATCGGTCGCCGGCCTGCAGACGCTCGTGGGCACGCGCCTCGCCGACGCGGCGAGCTCCAGGGCGCATACGACGCGTCGGTGCACTGCACGCACTTCTTCGACGTCGCGCAGCGTGACCATCGCGCCACGGCACGCGCGGCGCGCGCGCGAGTATCGCTGCACGGTCGACTGCCGGCCCCGACGGCTCGGACCGCGCCGATCGTCGCCACCATCACCTGCGACGGCGCGGTGGTGTACCGGTGGGAGGTGCGGGACGGCACCGTCGGTCTCGCCCGGTCCCTTCGCGGGCGCGCAATTGCGGCGTGGGTTCCACGCCCGCCGCGACACCCTCGCCGACGATCCGGCCGAGGCGGCGCTGGTGCTGCGCCGCACGGTGTGGATGTCGCCGATCCGCCACATGGACCTCGACGACTACGAGTCGATCGCCGCAACCGGCGTGGCGGCCGGCTCGTGCTTCACCAACCAGCCCGAACGGGTCGGGGTGGCGTTCCGCACCCACGGCTCGCAACGCGACTACGGCACCTCGCCCGACACGCTGCTGGCGGGTTTCGACGAATGGGCCTCCCGGAACCTCTCCCCTGAACCCACCGGCATCCACCTGAGCACCCCGGCCCCGCGCCCGCGTGCCCCAGCCGCGA
>CAWAKX010000019.1:0-18642 GCA_963782705.1 uncultured Actinomycetes bacterium
GGCGGTGACCATCGGGTGGAACCACTTGCCGTCGGAACCCTCGAAGCACGGGGTCGGGACGAGGTCGCGGTGGCGCCACAGGATGTCGAGCGGATCGGTGGGGTGCTCGGCGCGCTTCCAGATCTGGGTGGTCCACAGCAGCGCACCCTGGAGGAGCGACGTCTCGACGCGCTGCCCCGTGCCGGTGCGCTCGCGCGCGAACAGCGCGGCGTGAATACCCGTGGACGCGAGCAGCGCGGCTCCGTAGCTCGGCAGCGCGAGGCGCAGGAACACCGGGCCGTCGACGCGACCGGGCTGCTCCCACATCAGGCCCGAACGGGCCTGCACCAGGGCGTCCCATCCCGGGCGATCCGCCGCGCCGCCGGTGCGGCCGTACCCGGTGATGGAGCAGTGGACGAGCCGCGGGTTGCGGTCGAGCAGCGCATCGCCCACGATACCGAGGCGCTCCGCCACGCCGGGCGAGAAGCTCTCGAGCACCAAGTCGGCGGCGTCGGCGAGCTCGAGGAAGCGTTCGTGGTCGCCGGCGTCCTTCAGGTCGAGCACGATGCTCCGCCGGCCGCGCAGCCACACCGTCGAAGCTGCGAACGAGCGGAACGGGTCACCGCCGGGCGGTTCGACCTTGACGACGTCGGCGCCATGGTCGGCGAGCAGCATGCCGGTGAGGGCCCCGGCCATGCCCTGTCCGAGGTCGAGGACCCGCAGTCCGGCGAGCACGGGATTCGTCACGGGGGCAGGGTACGTGCCCCCGTGACGTGCGCGCCGGGAAGCCGGTGCCAATCCGGAGCGGGCGCCGGTATCCTGGAGGGGTCGCGCCTACCGACATGCACCGGTGCGGCACTTGACATGGGGGTGCGTGGCTTCGATTTCGAGGATCGAGGTGGGGGAAGCGAGCCGACGTTGTCGAATCGTCGTAAAAGAGTCGACACAACCATTAAATGCGAACACGACTGAGGGCAACCTCACTCTCGCTGCTTAGTACCAACTAACAGCGCGTCCCTCCCGACCCAGCCACTCGGTCGGAACCGGGGCGCCATCAAGAGTGGCTTACCGCACGGACATGGTCCCCAGGGCCGTGCGGGACATCGAACTGGGGCTGGGGTCGCCGAAATCTGCCGGTGAGCGCGGCGACCCGAGACTCATCACCGGCTGCGCTCGGAGAAGTCCCACTGAGGTATCGGAAGACCCGGGTTCGACTCCCGGCACCTCCAAGAGTGCTCTCGCCTCAGAGAGCATTGTTGGAGGTGCGCCAGACCCACATGTTCAAGCGCCGGGTCAAGCGTCGGCGAAGACGAGGATCTGACCGCTGTAGAGCGCGACCCACACGTCGCCGGTGGTCGGCTCGTACGTGATCCCGATCGGGTGCTCGCCCACCGCGATGTCCTGGATCACGCCGAGGTCGTCGGCGCGCAACTTCGTCACCGTGTTCGACGCGTAGTTCACCACGTAGAGCGACCGACCGTCGGCGGCGATGGCCATCGAACGCGCTTCCTCACCCGTGTGCACGGTCCCGGCCACCTGCCCGTTCGCGAGGTCGATCTTCACGACCTGCCCGGGCTGGTTCAGCGACACGAAGAGGAACCGGCCGGCGGGGTCGATCACCAGGTGCCGCGGGTTGAGCCCCACCTCGAACGATCCCGCCACCGTGAGGTTGGTGAGGTCGACCTTCACCACCCGGGTCTCCCCCATGAGCGCGACGTATGCAGTCCGCGAATCGGGGTTCACCGCGATGCCTCGCGGGTAGCGACCCATCGGCAGCACTGCGACGACCTTGCCCTCCGCGACGTCGATCACGTGCAGGTCCCACGAGCACCAGTTGCTCACGAGCACGTAGCGCCCGTCGGGAGTGGTCGCGACGTACTTGGGCACCAGGCCCACCGGGATCACCTGGGTGACCGCCATCGACCACGTCGCGATCCGATACACGTAGCTCGGCGTGTCGCCCACGGCACGCGCAGATTCGGGTGTGCACTCGTCGTTGCCCTCCGGACCCTGCCCCGGCCCGTACATCGAGTAGTTCGTCACGTACGCGTCGTCCGCGTCGCGTGTGAACGCCGCCTCCACCGGCGCGCCGCGCACGGTCGCGCCACCGGCCACACCGAACTGCGAGAGATCCACACGGTCGGGGATCGTCCTCAGCAGGTTGCCCGCCGCGTCGTACACGGTCACCGTGTGGCGGTACATCATGTTCTCCGCGAACACGAGGCCGGTGCCCGACGCCGCCACCGACTTCGGAGCGATGTCACCTCCGATCGTCGTGCGCACGGTGAGGCGCCGCGTGTCGCTGGGTGGCCCCGCGGGAACGTGCTGCGACGGCCACGTGGTCGTGGTCGTGCTGCTCGGCGGCGCGGTGCTGCTCACCAAGCCGGGACGGCTCGTCTCCGCGTGCGGCGGCACGGACGCGTGCCCGGCCGAGCTCGGGCTCGAGGTGAGCACCACCGCGGCGCCGCCTCCGATCACGGCGAGCAGGGCCACCACGCCGCCGACGATCCACCATCGCGCCGGCGATCTTGGGGCAGCCATTCGCGGACATTGTTCACCACCGCGGCGCGCTCGTCGCGGCAGCCGGAACCGACGCGACCGGGCCCGGCCACCAGTGGCAGCCGGGCCCGGTGCTCCGTCCGTGCTGGGGAAGTCCGCGGTGCGGACCGATCCCCGGCGTCCTAGCCCTTGTAGGGGTAGGTCTTCTTCGAGCAGGCGTAGGGCTCGACCGTGTTCCACTGCGTGCCGTCGCTCTTGTAGAGCGCGATGCAGTAACCGGTCTTCGGTCCGCCCTGGTAGTTGGAGGCCACCGGGTAGGAGATCGGCCCGGTCAGGTCCTTGAGCTCCCAGAGCTGGTTCGACCCCGCCTTCTGGACAGCGGCGGGCGTGATCGCCTTCGTGCCGCCGCTCTTGATGACCGACTTGAGGTCCTGGATGAACATGTCGGCCGCGCTGTACAACGCGAGGGTGGTGCCGTCGAGGTGGTCCGCCAGCGTCTGGTCGATCGCGGCCACGTCGGTCCGCATCTGGTTCAACGCCGCGTTGTCCGTCGCGCTCAGGTTGGAGTTCGACGCGGTGACGATCGTGTCCTTCATGGGCTTCACGAACGCGTCGGTGTAGAGCGCGTGCTGGAAGATCCCCTTGAAGCCCGCCGCGTTGACGGAGGTGTAGAGGCTGAGGCACTGCAGACCCGACAGGCAGGTGATCACGTCGGGCTCGCCGCCGTTGTTCGACGTCATCAGCATGTTGGCGTACGGCGAGTAGTCGCTCACCGTCGCCGGCGGCGGCGGAATGACCGACTTCGCGAACACGACGTCGAACCCGTCCCCCGCGTAGGCGATCTTGTTCTGCGACATGGTCGCCCGGTAGTTCGCACCGTCGGAGTTGATCAACGCCACGGTCGGGTGCTTCTTGCCCGTCTGCTTCGTCACGTACGTGTACACCTGGCCCGCGTAGTCGACGACCCGGGCCGGCTGCGTGTTCACCTGGCAGCCGTTGTACCCGAAGCCCCAACCCTTGGTGGTGGGCACCTTCGGGTTGCAGTACGCGTTGTCGAAGCCCCAGCCGAAGAACGGCACCTGCTGCTGGGTGAAGTACGTCTTGGGGTTGTACGACGACGCGTCACCGACCACGGCGAACACGCCGTCCTGGGTCACGAGCTTCCGGGCGGCCGACAGCGCCGACGCGGGGTCGTTCGAGTCGTCCTCGAACCCGACGTACTTGATCTTGATGCCCGGGATCTCGTTGGTGTCGTTGAACCGCTTGATCCGGGCTTCGGGACCGACGTTGCCCTTGGGGAAACTGCTCTTGGGACCGATGCCCCCCACCGTGATGGTGGAGCCGTCGAAGCCGCGCACCGCTCCCCCGGTGGTCGACCCGGCCGGTGCGACCATGAGGCCCACCAACCCCACGACAACTGCGATCACGGCAACGACGGCCGCGGCGCGCTTCTTTCGCTGAACCAACACCTGATCCCCCTCATGATTGGCGGACGGGACGGCTCCACCCGGAGCGGTCCCGAGTGCCCTCCCGGCGCGCGGACACTAACGAGAGGCGCGCGCGGTTGCACGTCACCCACACATGGACATCCGTCGAGAGTGGAACGGGGCATTTTCGTGCGCGCGCAATATCCTGGTCACCCCCCACCGAGGAGCGCCGAGATGAGTGAGTACGAGGACTGGAACCAGGCGGTCATGACCGAATTCCGCGAGCGGGGCGGCAAGGTCGCCCAGTTCGGCGACGGCCCGCTGCTGATCCTCCACCACACCGGCCGCAAGAGCGGCGCCGAGCGCGAGACGCCCCTCATGTACCAGGCGCTGGGCGACGGCTCGCTCGCCATCTTCGCCTCCAAGGCAGGCTCGCCCGACCACCCGGTCTGGTACCTCAACGTGACCGCCACGCCCGCGGTCACCGCCGAGGTCGGCACCGACACGCTCGCCTTCACCGCGCGTGAGGCGCTCGGCGACGAGCGCGATCGCATCTGGGCGCAACAGAAGATCGACTACCCGCAGTTCGCCGGGTACGAAGAGGCGACCGACCGGGTGATCCCGGTGGTCGTGCTCGACCCCGTCAGCTGACCGGTCGGGAGAACTGCAACACCCCGTCGTCGACGGCGTCGCGACGCAGGCGCCGTGCGTCGGTCGGGTAGCTCATCTCGACCGACCACGGCCCCGTCCCCTGCTGCGGGAACGCCGACTCCGCCCGCCGGATGTAGCCCGCGTCGAGGTCGAGCATCCGCCGCCGCGGCATCGCCGGATCACGCACCACCGGACGGGCTTCGGTGTAGCCGCGGCGATCCATGAGCGCCAGGCAGCGGCAGAACCACTCGCACGCGAGGTCGACCTTCAGCGTCCACGACGCGTTCGTGTAGCCGAACACGAACGCGAGGTTGGGCACGTCGGAGAGCATCAGGCTCTTGTAGACCACCCGCTCTCCCGTCACCATGTGTTCGCCGTCGACGATCGTGTCGACGCCGCCGAGCGCGAGCAGGTCGAGCCCCGTCGCACTGACCACGACGTCGGCCGGGAGCTCCTCGCCCGACGAGACCCGCACGCCGCGCTCGGTGAAGCTGTCGATGGTGTCGGTGACGACCGATGCCCGCCCCGCGCGGATGGCTCGGAACAGGTCGCCGTCGGGCAGGAAGCACACGCGCTGGTCCCACGGCGCGTACTCCGGTGTGAAGTGGCGCCCGACGTCGTAGCCCTCGGGGAGCTGCTTGGCCGTGAGGTTCACGAGCAGCCGCTTCATCGCGCGCGGGCGGGCGCGGCTCAGCCGGTGGAACACCGCCTGGGTGCGGCGGTTCTTCTCGCGCGTCCACGCGTAGGCACGTTCGCGCGGCAGCACGCGGTAGAAGAGCCGGGCCACGGGATCGTGGGTCGGCAACGGCAGGAAGTACGACGGCGACCGCTGCAGCATCGTGACGTGCTCGGCCTCGCCCGCGAGCGCGGGCACCAGCGTGGCCGCGGTGGCGCCGCTGCCGATCACCACGATGCGCTTCCCGGCCACGTCGAGGTCGGCGGGCCAGTGTTGCGGGTGCACGAGCGCGCCGCGGAAGCGATCCGCGCCCGGGAACTCCGGCTGGTGGCCCTGCTCGTAGCGGAAGTACCCGGTGGTGGCGAACACCCACGAGCACGTGAGCGTCGACCGTTCGCCGGTGCGCGTGTCCTCGGTGGTGACGGTCCAGCGCGCGTCGCGCGTCGACCACTCCACCTGCACGACGCGGCGGCCGAGGCGCACGTGCGCGCCGATGTCGTGCTCGTCGAGCACCCGCTGGAGGTATCCGAGGATGGCATCGCCCGACGCCAGGGTCTCGTCGTCGGACCAGGGCGCGAAGGAGAACCCATAGGTGTGGTGGTCGGAGTCGGAGCGGACGCCGGGATAGCGGAAGAGGTCCCAGGTGCCGCCGATGGCGTCTCGCGCCTCGAGGATCGCGAACGACTTGTGCGGGAGCCGGTCGCGGAGGTGACACGCGGCGCCGATGCCGGCCAGGCCCGCGCCGACGATCACCACGTCGAGATGCTCGCTCACGGGCGCGAGGGTAGGCGGAGGGACGGAGCGGCTGCGGGCGCGAGACTCCAGACGTGCGACCTTCCCGCGACCCGCGCGAGCTGCGCGCCCGCACGCTCGCGTTCACCCACGACGGCATCACCCGGTCCGCGCGCGTCCATTCACCACCGGGCGGGTTGGACGCGGCGCGGCCCCTCGTCGTCCTGTTTCACGGTGGGAACGGCACAGGCGTGGGCATCGCCCGCCAGGGCGACTGGGACCGCGCGGCGCGCGAGCACGGGTTCGTGACGCTCGCCCCCGACGGTCTCGGGCGGGTGTGGAACGCGGGCACGTGCTGCGGCCGTTCGACGAAGGACGGAGTCGACGACGCGGGCTTCGTGGGCGCCGCGATCGCGCGCGTCGCCGACGAGCACGAGATCGACCCGCGGCGCGTGTACGCGACCGGGATCTCCAACGGAGGGATGATGGCGTACCGGTTGGCGTGCGAGTCACCCGACCTCTTCGCGGCGATCGCGCCGGTGGCCGCCACCATGATGTGGCCGCCAGGCCCGGCGGCGCCGGTGTCGCTGCTCCACGTGCACGGCCTGCGCGACGACTTCATCCCGTTCGAGGGCGGGCTGCCGCGGCGCACGGCGCAGCGCGTCCCGCCCACCTACCCGTCGGTCACCAGCGTGGTCGAGCAGTTCGTCGCGGTGAACGGCTGCATGGGCCCGCCGCAGGTCGAACGGCAGGGCGAGGTCGCCTCCACCAGGTGGTCACCGGGACCCACCGGGGCCGCGGTCACGGTGATGACCATCGCCGAGGGCCTGCACTCCTGGCCCGGCGGACGGCGGATGCAACGCACCCTCGACGCCCCCAGCCCCGCCCTCGACGCCACCGCGACGATCCACGGGTTCTTCGCGGCCCACCCGCGCACCTAGGCTGAGCCGCCATGACCACGTCCACCACGCATCCGTTGCGGGTCGCCGAGACCGCCCTGCTCGAGGAGCACCGCCCCCTCACCAAGGCCGAGGTGATGGCGGTCGCCGAGCTGCCCCTCGACGAGCTCCCCGACCTCGTCGCCCTCGCCCACAAGGTGCGCCTCGCCTACTGCGGGCCCACGGTCGAGCTCGAGAGCCTCATCAACGCGAAGTCGGGCGCCTGCCCCGAGGACTGCGCGTTCTGCTCGCAGTCGGCGCGCCACCACACCGACGTCGACGTGTACGCCTTCCTCGACCTCGACGAAGTGCTCGACGCCGCCCGCGCCACGCGCGCCGCGGGGGCCACCCAGTTCTGCATCGTCGTGGCTGTGCGCGGCCCGAGCGAGCGCCTGCTCGACAAGGTGATCGAGGCCGTCGACCTCGTGCACCGCGAGACCGGCCTCGAGGTCGCGTGCTCGCTCGGCCTGCTCGAGCCCGCGCAGGCGCAGCGCCTCGCCGAAGCGGGCGTGCGCCGCTACAACCACAACCTCGAAGCGCCGCGTGCGGTGTTCCCCGAGATCTGCACCACGCACTCGTGGGACGACCGCGTCGCCACCGCGCAGCTCGCGATCGACTCGGGCATGGAGCTGTGCTGCGGCGGCATCATCGGAATGGGCGAGACGCTCGAGCAGCGCGTCGACTTCGCGTTCGAGCTCGCCGCGCTCGAGCCGTGCGAGGTCCCGATCAACCTGCTCGACCCGCGGCCCGACACGCCGATGGCCGACCGCGAGCTGATCTCGCCGCGGGAGGCGTTGCAGGCGATCGCGTTGTTCCGCCTCGTGCTGCCGGGCGCGTGGCTGCGCCTCGCGGGCGGGCGCGAGAAGGTGCTCGGCGAGCTGCAGGCGATGGGGCTCCTCGCGGGCGCCAACGCGCTGATCGTGGGCAACTACCTCACCACCGAGGGCCGTTCCGCCGAGGCCGACCACGCACTGCTCGAAGCGCTGGGCATGCCGGTGGCCGAGGGTCCGGGCGAGGGTCGCTTCGTCGTCGACGCCGACGGTGCGCACAGCCGTCCCGCGCAGCCCGTCGCAAACTCCCGCACCCGCATCGCCGTCCGCGCCGAGTAGCGCGTCAGCACGTACCGCCACTGCCCGGACGCGGCGCGTCCGGATCGTCGGGGTCGAACGCGCTCGCGGTGAGCCGCCCGGTGTGTAGGAACTCCCGACGCGGTCCGGGCAGGTAGAGGTCGTACTGACCGACGACCACCCAGCACACGAAGAGGCCGAGCAGCTCCTCGATCAGCACCACCCACCACGCCGGCAGCAGCGCGTCGTGGGGGAACGACGTGCCGAGGAACGGCCACCAGAACAGCTCCTGGTTGGTGAACGCGCCCGACAGGATGAGCCCCGCGAACACGCCGATCGGCAGGCACAACCAGCGCCGGCGCAGCAGTCGTGGACGGCCGATGGTGCCGACCATCACCACGAGCAGCAGCAGCACCGGGAACAGCAGCATGTACCCGAACGACCGGTAGCCCACGGGCAGGTTCAGCAGCAGCGGCAGCATCGACCCGAGCGCGACGAGGCGGTAGTCGATGCCGACGCTACGGAAGATGGTCGCCACGCCGAACACCGACAGGCCGACGTACCAGAGGAGCACGCAGGCAGGCTACGACGCGTCAGGATCGGGAGCCGGGCCCGCGGAGGCGACGAGGATCGCGCCGCAGTTGTCGCAGTGCTCGATCGTGCCCGCGGGCGCGTGACGGATGCGTTCCGCCTCGGTCGACGGGATCGAGAGGTGACAGCTCTGGCAGGTGAGTCCCACCAGCCGCGCGACGCCGGTGCCGTGGGTGAGCGAGCGGCAGCGCTCGTACTCCGCGACCAGCGCGGGGTCGAGCCGCCCAGCGAGCTCCTGGCGCTTCGCCAGCTCGGCGCGGGCCTCGCCCTTCACCTCGGCCTCGGCGGCGGCGAGTCGCTCGCGGACCGCGGCGAGGTCGGCCTGCACCGCGGCCAGCTCGGCCTCGAGGCGCGTGACCTCGGCGTCGAGCGGCTCGCGCTGCTCCATAAGCTCGAGCTCCTCGGTCTCCAGCTCGGCCTGGTGCCGGCGCAGCTGCTCGACCTCGGTCCCCATCGCCTGGAGCTCCTTGGGCGACGCGATCTCGCCCGAGTACATCTTGCGGTCCACCGCGGTGGCCTTCGCCTGCAGCGAGCTCGCCTCGTCGTCGAGCGCATTCTCCCGTCGCGCGACCACGTCACGCTGAGCGCGCATCTCGGCGAGCTGCGCGTCGAGCGCGGCCACCCGCGCCTCGTTGCCCACGACCTCGGCGCGCTCGGGCAGCGTGTCGTGGCGGAGCTTGAGCCGGTCGAGGGTGAGGTCGTGCTCCTGGAGCACGAAGAGTTCGTCGAAAGTGCTGTCGGCCATCAGCCCGTACCCAGGGTGGTGGTCGTGGTCGGCGGGGCCGTGGTGGTCGGCAGCACGGTGATGGTGGGCGGGCGCACCGTCGGGATCTCGCTCACTGTGGGGGGGAGCAGCAGGTCGAGGCCGGGGACCGTCGCGCTGCGGCCGCCATCCTGATTGACGTACCGCCCAGCCCGCGCGCACACCGGCCCCGGATCGGGCAGCGTGGCCTCGGGCTGGCCGTCGAGCGCCGAGCTCATGAACGCCTGGAACACCGGCGCGGCGCTGTCACCTCCGAATCCGGCGCCCGCCAGGGCCCCGGTGCGGTTGCCGAACCACACCGCGGTCGCGAGCTGCAGGCCGTTGCCGCCGGGGTTGGCGCCGATGAACCAGGCGTCGGTGGTGTTGTCGGTGGTGCCGGTCTTGCCGAAGATCTCCTGGCCGGCCACGTTCGCGTTGCCACCGGTGCCACTGGTGACCACGCCGCGCAACACGTTCTGCTCACAGTCGGCCACCGACTGCTCGAGCGCCTGGTCGCCCGCGTTGTTGGCGTCGTCGATGACGACCTTGCCGTCGCCGCTGACGACCCGGGCCACGACGAACGGCTTGTGGTAGACGCCGCGATCGGCGATGGTGGCCATCACCGACGCCATCGTGGTGGTGTTCTGCTCCTTGGTGCCGAGTGTCTCGTTGAGGATGAACGGCGGCCCGAGGTTGTTCTTGGTGACACCCAATTTGTGGGCCATGTCGACGACTTTGTCGTAGCCCACACTGGTGGCGATGCGCACGAAGGCGCAGTTCACCGAGTTCGCGGTCGCACTCGCGACCGACTGAGGACCACCTTCCCGGCCGTCGGAGTTCGTCGGGTACTGGTCGGGCGGCACCTCGGGGAACTTGGAGGGCACCGGACAGGGCGCGTCGCCGACGACGGTGTCGTTGGGCGAGTAGCCGTTGGCCAGAGCGGCGGCCAGAGTGATCACCTTGAAGGTGGAGCCGGTCTGGCGGCCGTTGGCCGACGTGGCGATGTTGAACTGGCTGCCAGTGAAGTCGGGGCCGCCGACCATCGCCTTCACCGCCCCGGTGGTGGGATCGATCGCCACCAGCGACGCGATCCAGTCGTCGCCCTTCTGCGGCTTGTAGATGTTGGTGGCGTCCTGCGCCTGGGCCTGCAGGGTCTGGTCGAACGACGTGTAGATCTTCAGGCCGCCCTTGAGCAGCTTGTCGGTGCGCTCCTTGAGCGTGGAGCCCATACGGGGGTCGGCGAGGAGCTGGTCCTGCACCTCGGCCACCAGGAAGTTGGTGGGCCGCTGCTCGGCCGGCGGTCGCACCGAGGGCATCGGCTCGTTGTTGGCCGTGTCGGCCTCCGCCTGCGTGAGGTAGCCCGCCTCCACCTCGCCCCGCAGCACGTCGGCCCGGCGCCGCACCGCGCGGTCGAAGTAGGAGAAGGGGTTGTTTCCCTCCGGGTTGGAGATGAGCCCGGCGAGGAGCGCGGCCTCCCCGTTGGTGACCTGGTCGAGCGGCTTGCCGAAGTAGCGCTCGGCGGCCGACTTCACCCCGTACGAGCCTGCGCCCAGATAGATGGTGTTGAGATACTCCTCGAGGATCTTCTTCTTCGAGAACTTCTTGTTGAGGCGGATCGCGTCCTCGATCTCCTTCACCTTGCGGTTCACCGTCCGCTTGTTGGTGAGGATGCGGTTCTTCACGAGCTGCTGGGTGATGGTGGAGCCGCCCTGCTCGATCTGTCCCGACGTGACGTTCTTGAGGAAGGCGCGGAACACCGCGCCGAGGTCGATGCCGTCGTTGGTCCAGAAGGTGCGGTCCTCGGTGGCGATCACCGCGTCGATCAGATTCTGGGGCACCTGGTCGAGGCTCACCGGGTCGCGGAACTGCGTGCCGAGTGTGCCCAGCGTGGTGACCCCGTCGTTCCAGTAGACGGTGGACGGCTCGGCCAGGTTGCTGAGCTCGGCGACGGCGTTCGTGGTGTAGTGGTGCGCGGTCGCCACCTCGACGGTGCCGGGGATCAAAGCCGCGAGGCACGCTCCGACGGCGATACCGCCGACGATGATGGTCAGCACGAAGGTGAGGAGCATCCGGGGCAGGCGCATGGAGCCTCCCAGGATGGCACACGGACCCATTCACCGGGGGGTCAGGGCAGGCCCTCGTTGAGCTTGCCGACCACCATCTCGGCGTAGGCCAGACGCCCCGTCGGGTTGAGGTGGATGCCGTCGTTGTAGAACCATCCCGGGTTCTCGTTCCCGGCCTTGTTCCAGTCGAGCAGCACCGCGTTCTTGTACTTCTTGACCGTGTTGACGAGGGTGTCGTTGTCGGGCGCCTGCCACACCCGGTCGGCGTGCACGTTGAGCACCACCACCCGCTTGGCGCCGCTCAGCATGGTGAGCAGGCGGTCGAGCTGGGAGGGGTCGATCTCGCCGTTGGTGCCGAGATGGATCACCACCCGGTCACCGAGCTCACCTCGATCCTTGATGCTCTGCACGAGGTCGACCCCGGTGGTGAACTGGCGGCTCTCGGCTGCGTCGATCGCCGCGTGGTACGGGCCGTAGAAGTTGTTCACGATGTTGGCCAGGTCCTGGGCCGCGCCGAGCATCACCGAGTCACCGACCGCGCTCACCCGGCCCGGGACCAGATTCGACGGAGCGGTCGTCGCCGGCGCGCCCGGCAGCGTGGTGGTCGGTACGAGCGTCGTGGTCGGTGCTGCAGTGATGACCACCCGCGCTTCCTTCGGGAAGCCACCCGGCGGACCGCTCGCCTCCGCGCCCGCCATCTGCACCACCACGAACAGGCCGAGGACGGCCACCAGGGCGCCGGTGACGCCGAGCCACTTGTTGGCCCGGGCGCGCGGGGCGCCGGTCGCCGCCTTGTAGCGCGCCCACCAGCGCTCGAGCGCGCCGTGGCGGATCGGTTCCTCCAGGTAGTGATACGAGAGCGCGGCGATCCCGAAGGTGAGCGCGAGCCGCAGCACGAGCAGCGGCAGGCCGGTGAGATCCACATCGGAGTGCGGGCGGGTGACCATGAAGATCGGCCAGTGCCAGAGATAGATGCCGTACGCCCGGACGCCGATCCAGCGGAACACCGCGAGGCCGAGCACTGCGGCCGACACCTTGGCCTTCGGGTGCACCGTCGCCGCGATCAGGATCGCGGAGACAATCGCCGCCACGAGGAAGCCGCCGCGGTAGAGGCCGCGGTCGAGGTAGCTGACGGTGTGGAACATCCACAGCAGCACCAGCGCGCTGATGCCGGCGGCGACGTCGAGCACCGCGCCCGCGTTGTGTCCCGCCTTCCCGCGCAGGCGCCACGGCGCCCACACGAACGCGAGCGCGGCACCAAGCAGCAACGCGGCGACGCGCGTGTCGGTGCCGTAGTAGACGCGCGACGGGTCGTGGAACGGCCGGTAGAGCACGGCCATCAGCACCGTCGACACCACGACACCGGCGAGCACGCCCAGCAGGATGCGCTTGCGCTGCCCACCCCACACCTTCAATGCCGCGAACAGGATGAGCGGCCACAGCAGATAGAACTGCTCCTCCACCGCGAGCGACCACACGTGTTGCAGCAGCGGCTGACGCCCCGTGGCCTGGAAATAGGAGAGGTCGCGGAAGATGAGGAACCAGTTCTCCACGTAGAACAGCGCGGCGGCGACCTCGCCTCGGAGCTGCGCGAGCACGTCGGGGAGGAAGAGTGCGGCGTACAGGCTCACCACCGCGAGCATCACGAACAGCGCCGGGAACAGGCGCCGGGCCCGGCGGTACCAGAACCGCCCGAGACCGATGCGGCCGTGGTTCACGTAGTCGGCGAGCAGCAGGCAGGTGATGAGGTAGCCGCTGATCACGAAGAACACGTCGACCCCGAGGAACCCGCCCTTCCACCACGGGACGTCGGCGTGGTAGAGCAGCACCGCGATCACCGCAACGGCGCGGAGGCCGTCGAGCGCGGGGATGTAGCCGAGGCGGGGCGCCCGCGCGACGGGCGCGGCGGACTCCTCGGTAGCGGTGGACATCCCGCCATGGTCGCGCACGGACTCACCGATCAGGTAGGCAATCGGCCGTTCCTCAACGGAGGTTCAACGTTTCGCACGCCGACCGGCGGCCCCGACGCGTGCGAGACTGCGCGCCATGAGCACCCAGCAACCAGGCCGCCTCGCCGGCCGCACCGCACTGATCACCGGGGCGTCGCGCGGGATCGGCTTCGCGATCGCCGCGGCCTACGCGCGGGAAGGCGCAGCCGTGATGCTCTCGGCCCGCCGTCAGGAGGCGCTCGACGCCGCCACCGCGGCGATCCGGGCCGACGTCCCCCACGCCGAGGTGGCCGCCTTCGCCGCCAACGCCGGTGAACCCGACCAGGCTGACGCCTGCGTGACCGCCACCCTGGACCGGTTCGGCGCACTCGACGTGCTGGTGAACAACGCCGGCACCAACCCGTCGATGGGGCCCACCATCGACGCCGACCTGCGGGCGTGGGACAAGACGTTCCAGGTGAACCTGCGCGGCGCGTTCGTGTGGACCCAGCTCGCGTGGCGGGCCCGCATGCGCGAACACGGGGCGCGGTGATCAACATGGCGTCGATCGGGGGCCTGCGCGGCGACGCGTCGATCGGCGTGTACAACACCACGAAGGCCGCGCTCATCCATCTCACCCGGATCCTCGCTGTCGACATGGGTCCGCAGGTGCGGGTGAACGCGATCGCGCCCGGCCTGGTGAAGACCGACTTCGCGCGCGCGTTGTGGGAGGAGCACGAGGAGCTCGCGGCGAAGGTGCTGCCGCTGCGTCGCCTCGGCGAACCCGACGACATCGCGCCCGCCGCGGTGTTCCTCGCCAGCGACGACGCGCGCTGGGTCACCGGTCACACGCTCGTGGTCGACGGCGGCGCGCTCGCCGGCCCCTCCATCGTCGGCGGCTGACCCGCCACTTCCGGCGAGTCAGAAGGGGTGGCCGAGGTCGAAGGGGACGTCGGCGAGACGGGGGGCCTGCTCGCGGAGCTCGTCGATCGTCCAGCGGCGGTCGGTCTCGATGCGGTCGACGATGGCGTAGGGGTGGAACAGTCCGACCGTGCCACCGAGCACGTAGAACACCCGCCCCTTGATCGGGCAGTCGGCGGTGCCGAGGTAGGCCACGAACGGCGACACGTTCGCCGGGTCCCAGGGGTTCCACTCGAGGTCGGCGCGCTCCGCCCAGTGGTCCTCGGCGCCCGGGACCGACGCGGTGATGCGGGTCTCGGCCACCGGTGCGATGGCGTTGCAGCGCACGCCGTACCGGCCGAGCTCGAGCTGGGCGATGGTCGTGAGCGTGGCGATCGCGGTCTTCGCCGCGCCGTAGTTGGCCTGCCCCGGGTTGCCGAACAGCCCCGACGTGGACGACGTGTTCACCACCGACGCTGCCACCGCGCGGCCGGCCTTCGCCTCGTCGCGCCAGTAGGCCGCCGCGTGACGCAACGGCACGAAATGCCCCTTGAGGTGCACCCGGACCACGGAGTCCCACTCGTCCTCGCTCATGTTGGCAATGGTCCGGTCGCGCACGATGCCCGCGTTGTTCACCAGCACGTCGAGGCGGCCGAACGCCTCGAGCGCGCTGCGCACGAGGTTGCGGCCGCCCTCCCATTCGGCGACGTCGTCGGTGTTCGCGACCGCCTCGCCGCCGAACCCGACGATCTCCTCCACCACTGCGTGCGCGGGGCCGGCGTCGGCGCCGATGCCGTCCACCGAGCCCCCGCGATCGTTCACCACGACGCGGGCGCCCTCACGGGCGAAGAGCAGGGCGTGTTCGCGCCCGATCCCCCGCCCGGCGCCGGTGATCACCGCGACCCGTCCGTCGAGTGCTCCCATCGTGGCGTCGCGCTCCCCTCGCCGGCCCGCACGGTCGGTTGACAGATCTTCGCACGCTCCGTCAAGCTCCCCCACCGCCGTCATCACCGCCGTCACCATCGATGGACACCGAGCAGGGAGACCGACCATGGGCGCGCTGAGCACCAACGACGACCCGTCGCGCTGGATCGACGTCGTCGCGATCAAGGACCTGGCCGTGCGCTACTCCGACGCCGCCACCCGCGGCGACTGGGACACGTTCGCTGCGTGCTGGATGCCCGACGCCCGCTGGATCACCCTGCCGCCCATCGACAAAGAGCTGGTGGGGATCGACGCGATCCTGGCCGACGTCCAATCATCGATCCCCACGACCGACTTCTTCGTGCAGATGGCGCTCAACTCGGTGGTGAACCTCGACGGACCCGACCGGGCGCGGGCGACCACCACCATCCACGCGCTCAGCCGCAAGACCGGCGCCTATTCGATCGAGAACCTCGCCATCTACTACGACGACGTCGTGAAGGTCGGCGGGTACTGGAAGTTCGCACAGCGGCGCCTCCAACCCGTGTACCTCGACACCACCGAACACACCGGGCAGGCGCCCATCTCCCGCGCCGACCTCGCCCGGCTGCCCTGACGACCCGTCCCGATCGATCCGCACGGAGCTCCGCAGTGCCCGACTTCGCCAGCCACGACGGCGTCACCCTCCACTACGACGACGAGGGCGAAGGCCCGCTGGTCGTCTTACTGCACGGCTTCGCCGCCGACAGCAACATCAACTTCGTGCGTTCGGGCATCTTCGACGCGATCGCCGACGCCGGGTACCGGGTCGTGGCGTTCGACGCGCGCGGTCACGGACTGTCGGAGAAGCCCACTGATCCCGAGCGCTACACCCGCGAGGCGATCCGCGAGGACGTCGGCGCGCTGCTCGACCACCTCGGCGCGGAATCGTGCGTGCTGCTGGGCTTCTCGATGGGCGGGCACACTGCGATCCACGTGACCAGCGTCGACCCGCGGGTGCAGGCCCTGGTGCTGCTCGGGGTGGGCAGCTTCGGGATCGACGACGACGAGTCGGGCCACGGGCGCGACCGGCGCCGGCAGATGCTCGCCGCGCTCGAAGGCCGCATGGACGAGGTGCACGACGACGACCTGCGCGACTTCCCCCTCACCGCGGGCATGGACCGTGAGCCGCTGATCGCCTACACCACCGGTCGCCTCGCGGATGCCCCCGAACCGTTTCCGACCGTCGCGGTGCCGGTGCTCATGGTGGTGGGCGTCGATGACACCGAGGCCGGCGACCCTGCACCGGTGGCCGGGCTGTTGCACGCGGAGTTGGTGCGGGTGCCGGGCACGCATTTCAAGGCCAACGCCAAGCCCGAGCTCCACGCCGCGGTGCTGGAGTTCCTCGCCGCGCAGTAGCGGGTCAGTCGCCGCGCAACCGCGGGTCAGAGGACCTCGGGCTCGACCATGGTCACCCACTTCTCGACGAGGAAGGTCGCGGGGTCGACGGGCAGACGCGGCGCGCTCGGGCGCGTCGTAGTACTCCTGCTCCGCGGCGGCGAAGTCGCCGTCGTGGCGCACGATCCACACGAACTGCTCGATCTCGCGGTCGACGACCGCGGCCGCGATCTCGAAGCCGTACTGGCGCCGCACCACCATCGCGGCACGCCACGCGCCGAGGAACGCGTCGGTCGTCCCGGGCTGCAACTGGTACCGCCGCAACTGCACTCCGCTCATGCGCCTCTCCTCCGTCGTCGGCCTCGTGATGCTCGCGCCGGCTGGGCGCACACTACGTGCGGTCGTCGCGACCGCGCGGGCTCGGCCATGATGAGGGGATGACTGCCACCGACCAACTCCTCCGCCTGGCCGACGGCCGCGACCTCGCCTGGCGCGAGTACGGCGATCCCGACGGCGTCCCGGTCGTCAACTGCCACGGCGGGCTGCTCTGCGGCCTCGACGTCGGCGGCTTCGACGACACCGCCCGCGACCTCCGCCTGCGACTGCTCTCCCCCGACCGCCCGGGCCTGGGCGCGTCGAGCTCGTCGCCCGACCGCACCACCGCCGACTGGGCCGCCGACGTCGCCACGCTGCTCGACGCGGTCGGCGCCGAACGGGCCGGGGTGTTCGGCTGGTCGATGGGCGGGCAGTACCGCGCTGGCGTGCGCGGCCGGCCTCGGCGAGCGGGTCACCCGCACCGTGGTGGTGGCCGGCGCGCTCCCGCTCGACGACGACGACACCTTCGACCAGCTCAACGCGATGGATCGCCGCCTCACCCGACTGGCCCAGCACCACCCGCACGTGGCCCGCGACGTGTTCCGCAGCCTCGGGGAGGTCGCCCGCCACCGTCCCGAGGCGTGGGCCCACCTCACCACCCGCGGGGCCGTGCCCGAGGAGGGCGCCGCCCTCGACGCGCTCCCCGACCCCGGCATCGCGCACGCCGCCGCCCACGCGCTGGAGCACGGCGACGGCATGGTCGAGGAGTACGTGGCGTGGGCCCGGCCCTGGGGCTTCACGCCCGACGCGGTCGCCGGTCCGGTCACCCTGCACCAGGGCACGCACGACGACCTGGTCCCCGCGGCGTGGCCGACGCGCTCGCGGCGCGCCTGCCGCGGGCCGAGCTCGTGCGCCACCAGGGCGCGGGGCACTTCCTCACCTACGCCGACCCGCGGCGCGTGTTCGCGACGTTCGCCGATGCGTGACGGTCACCATCGCCGTCACCTACGGTTCGCGGCCACCGACCGGGTGGCGTGCGGCGCGTTGGAGGACGACGTGCACCACGTGCGGGTCGTCGTCGGGCACGACGGTGAGCGGGTCACCGCGATCTCCGGCGAGGACGTCCGGCTGCCGTGGGCCACGTGCCCGGCATCCGTCGCCGGCCTGCAGACACTCGTGGGCACCCGGCTCGCCGACGCGCGCGACCTCCAGCACGCGTACGACCGCGTCGGTGCACTGCACGCATCTCTTCGACGTCGCGCAGCTGACCATCGCGCACGCGGCACGCGGCACCGGCACGCGCGAGTACCGCTGCACGGTCGAGCTGCCCGACCCCGCCGGCGATCCCGACGCGCCGATCGTCGCCACCATCACCTGCGACGGCACGGTGGTGCACCGGTGGGAGGTGCGGGACGGCACCGTCGTCTCGCCCGGTCCCTTCACGGGCGCGCAATTGCGGCGTGGGTTCCACGCCCGCCGCGACACCCTCGCCGACGATCCGGCCGAGGCGGCGCTGGTGCTGCGTCACGCGGTGTGGATGTCGCCGATCCGCCACATGGACCTCGACGACTACGACTCGATCGCCGCGACCGGCGTGGCGGCCGGCTCCTGCTTCACCAACCAGCCCGAACGGGTCGGGGTGGCGTTCCGCACCCGCGGTTCGCAACACGACTACGGCACCACGCCCGACGCGCTGCTCGCGGGTTTCGACGAATGGGCGGCCCGGACCCTCTCCCCCTGAACCCTCCGGCATCCACCTGAGCACCCGGCCTGCCGCGCCCGCGTGCCCCACCCGCGATACTGGTGCCATGACGGAACGGAACGTGCTCGGCG
>CAWAKX010000020.1:0-112003 GCA_963782705.1 uncultured Actinomycetes bacterium
GAATTCCTTGTTATGGTCCGCACTGATCTCGCGTGGAGGCAGCAGATGGCCGAGAACCTCATCATCGTGTCGGCGGACTCGCACGCGGGCATGCCGCACGAGCTGTGGCCCGAGTACCTCGAACCGCAGTTCCACGACCTGCTCCCGAGCCTGCGCCACGACAGCTACATGCAGCCGACCGCCGCGTACCTGATGGCGGCCAAGGTCGGGGCTCAGACCGGGACCGGGCCCCTGCCCGAGTACACCGCCGCGCACCAGGAGGGCTTCCAGGGTCTCCACGATCCGTTGCTGCGTCTCGCCGACATGGACCGTGAGGGCATCACCGCCGAGCTCGTGTACTTCGGGGACTCGCGCCTCGGCGACCTGTTCCACAACTGCACGAACCGCAAGTACACGCTCGAGGCCTGGGAGGCCGGGGCACGCGGGTGGAACCGCTGGGCGGCCGACACCTTCGGCTTCGCGCTCGACCGCTTCCTGCTCGTCGGCGCGACCGGACCCTTCGTCGACATGGACGGCGCGGTCGCGGAGCTCGAATGGATCGCCGATCACGGCTTCACCGGCACCTACGGGCCCGGCCACACGCGCGCGCCGGGCATGGCCCCGCTCTACGACGAGTCCTGGGAGCCCTTCTGGTCGGTGTGCGAGGAGCGGGGCCTCGTCGTGGTGGTGCACGCCGGCTTCAACACGGAGTGGGGGTCGTTCTTCCCGGAGATCGAACGGATCTACAACGACGTCGTCGCGGCGGCGGGCACCACCGACCACGACACCCTGTTCGAGCATGCCGACGCGGTGGCCGACGAGTCGATCGAGCACTACCGCTTCCTCCTCAACGCCAGCATCGAATCCCGCCGGCCGATGTGGCAGCTGATGCTCGGCGGGGTCTTCGACCGGCACCCGAACCTGAAGCTCCTGCCCTCGGAGATCAGGGTCGACTGGGTGCCGGCCACGCTGCGGCACCTCGACGAGGTCTACGAGGAGCACCGCGCGGACCTGCCCGCGACGCGCAGGCCGAGTGAGTACTGGCAGACGAACTGTCGTGGGGGCGCCTCCTTCATCCACCGGTCCGAGGTCGAGATGCGCCACGAGATCGGCGTCGAGACGATCTGCTTCGGACGCGACTACCCGCACCCCGAGGGCACCTGGCCGTTCACGACCGACTTCGTCCGTGCCGCCTTCGCGGGTGTGCCCGAGGACGAGGTCCGGCTCATGCTCGGCGAGAACCTCATCAGCTTCCTCGACCTCGACCGCGACCGGCTGGCGCAGATCGCGGCGCGCATCGGGCCCGACATCACCGAGATCACGGGCCCGACCTCCGCGGTCCGGCCCGAGCTCCTCGACCACTTCGCGCAACGCAACGGGTTCCTCAAGCCCTACGAGGGCGACAGCAAGCTCGCCGAGGTCGACGAGCTCCTGCGCGAGGACCTCGCCGGACTCGGCGTGTGATCCGGTGCGACGAGTCATGACGATCATCCAGGGAGGGACACCGTGAGCCGGGCCGACGACCTCGACGAGATCCGCCAACTGCTCGCCCGCATCTTCCACGCGGGCGACGCCTTCGACGTCGACACGTGGCTCGACTGCTACACCGACGACGCCGAATTCGAGTCGCCGCACATCTGCATGTCGGGCCGCGACGAGTTGCGAGCGGGCTTTCCGACGCTGCGGGGCACCACCCCGACGCGCCACTGGATCGGGACCATCGCCATCGACCTCGACGGCGACGAGGCGAGCTCGACGGCCTACCTCCTCGTGGTGAGCGCGACGTTCCCCCCGACACCCGTGGTCAGCGGCGTGTACCACGACCGCTTCCGGCGGGTCGACGGACGGTGGCTCTTCTCGGAGCGGCACCTCGCGCTCGACGGCGTGGAAGCAGCCCCCCAGACCCACGAGTGACACCCGACTCGAGCACGACTCGAGCACGACCCGAGCACGACCCCGAAGGAGTACTCCCATGGTGAAGCAGGCGCGCGCGGAGCAGGTCGTCGACCGACCGGCCGATGTCGTGTGGTCCCGGATCGGCGACTTCGGCGACGTGAGCTGGGTGCCCAACACCGACACGTGCACGGTCGTGGGCGACGTCCGCACGATCACGATGAAGGGCATGGACGGCTTCGCGCTCAAGCAGCGGCTCGTCGCCCGCGACGACGCGCAGCGCACCTTGAGCTACGAGCTCGCCGAGGAGTTCGACCTGTCGGTGGTCTTCGGTCCCGGTCACATGGTGACGACCATCAACGGAACGCTCCATGTGGTGCCCCAGGGCACCGACACCTCGCTCGTCACCTACGACGTCGAGACCGACGACTTCATGATCGACGGGACCCACGCGGAGTACCAGGGCTCGCTCGACAACCTGAAGCGGTTGCTCGAGGACTGACGCGATGGCCGGGGTGCTCGACGGCAAGGTCGCGATCGTGACCGGCGCGAGCGCGGGCATCGGGAAGGGCGAGGCGCTCGCGCTGGCGAAGGAGGGCGCCAAGGTCGCGGTGTTGGCGCGCACGTTCGAGCGGGTGGTCGCGACCGCGGCGGAGATCGACGCGCTGGGTGGGGAGGCGTTGGCGTTGCAGTGCGACGTGCGCGACGTGGCGCAGGTCGACGCCGCGGTCGCGGAGGTCGCGCAGCGGTGGGGGACCGTCGACATCCTGGTGAACAACGCGCAGATCATGTACGCGCCGCACCCGCTGGAGGAGTGGACGGAGGAGGAGATGCGCGCGACCTGGGAGTCGGGGTTGCTGGGCTCCTGGGCGTTCATGGTCGCGTGCTTCCCGTACATGAAGGCGCACGGCGGCCGGATCGTCAACACCGTGTCGGCCGCCGGGCACGGGCGCTCCACGCTCCGCGTGGGCTACTCCGACGGCCAAGGAGGCGATCCGGGGATTGACACGGGTCGCGGCGCGCGAGTGGGGCCAGTACGGCATCAACGTCAACGCGATCAGCCCGATGGCGAAATCCGAGAAGGTCGACGAGGTGTGGTCGGAAGCCGAGCAGCTCGAGATGCTCAAGGGCGGTGGTCCGGTGCTCACGAGTCGATGGGGTGACGCCGAGCGCGACATCGGTCGCGCGGTCGTCTACCTCGTGGGACCCGACTCGGAGATCATCACCGGCTGCACGCTGTCGGTCGACTCCGGCTCGGCCATGCTCTGAGCCCGGCGCTGCGGGCCACTGGAAGATGCGCCGGGCCGTGCGCCCGAGGATCCATTCCTTCTCGTCCGGTGAGAGCTCGGGGTCGTCGCGGAGGTACGTGAGGAGGTTCGACCACGAGTGGTCCCAGATGACCGACGCGTCGCTGGCCCACAGCAGCCGATCCGCACCGAACGCCTCGATGGCCCGCCGGAGATACGGGCGGATCGGCGTCGTAGGGATACTCGTGCTCGTCGAACAGCCGCTGCGCGTGCCCCCACTTGAGCGCGACGTTCGGGTGCTCGGCCACCTGCAGCACCACGTCGAAGTACTCGAGCGGGGAGCGTCCGCCGAGATCCGACCCGTCGATCATCGTCCACCCGGGGGATGCCGCAGTGGTCGACCACGAAGGTGAGGTCGGGGTACCGCTCGAGGTAGCGGGGGAGGTGGTGCACCCAGCCGGGGATCACCAGGCAGATCGGCATGCCGACGTCCTCGGCGATGGCGAACACCTCGTCGTACCCGCCGCTCGCGAACACCTGGGCCTCGTCGGGAGTCCACGTCGGCAGCACCCGGTACCCCCGGGCGAACGGTGAGTCGCCGAGGATCCGCATGACGCTCTCCAGGCGCGGATCCCGGCGGTCGACGCGGACGTAGAAGGAGACGCGCTCGGGATTGAGGATGCTCGCCAGCTCCGCGTTCGGGAACACCGCGCGCCAGGCGCCGTTCTCGAGCGGGTACCCGGGCTGGAGCACCCCGGCCGCGTGGTCGGCCGGGTCGAACCAGTACTCCTCGAGCAGCACCGACGTGATGCCGAGGGCGTCCATCGCGCCGAACATGGCGTCGGTCTTCCCGGGCGTGAGGTGGAACTGCCCATCCACGATGTCCATCGTCGAGTCCTTCCGTTCCTTCGTGCGGCCCGGTCCTTCGGGGCGCGCCGGCTCAGGCCGACGGCGCGCCGATCTCGAAGGACACCATGCGACATCCGTCGGGACCCTGTCGGAAGCCGTGATCGCTGCCCGGCATGACGATGCAATCGCCGGCGTTGACGGGGTGCTCACCGTCCGCGAGCAGGTAGTCGCCGGATCCGTCGAGGATCACGACGAGGTCGTACGCGCTGCGGTGGTGCAGCGCGGTGCCCGGGCCGGACGCGAGCGACTCGTCGAGGGGCGCCAACTCGACCAGGTGCCAGTCGACGTGCCCGGGTGGGCGGCCCGCGACGGGCGTTCCGGCTCCGGGAGGACACGCCGGCGGCGGCGACCGATCGATCGAGAACAGCTGCGCCATCGCCGTCCCGGGAGCCGCAGCGACGTCGCGGGCGACGATGTCCCTCGCCTCGACGAGGCACGACCCGCCATCCGCGTCGACCCCGAACACGAGCAGCCGGCCCGCGGCCTTCATGCGACCACGCGGAGATCAGTCGTCACGGGGGACGTGTCCATCTGCGACCTCCAGATTCGAGGGTGCACTCAACGGGACGTCCCGCGGTCTATCACGGTGCCGGTCGCTCCGTCGATCGACGTACGTGCTGTGCGCTTCGGAGAGGTGATCCAGCATCGGGTGCCTCGGCTGCGTCCTGCGCTGATCGAGCTACTTCATCAGGACACCCTCCCAGGCCTCCGGGTCGCGATTTGCCGTTCGCGAAGTTCTCCTTCCTTCGGGCCCGCAGAGTGCCGATACCTGGGCATGGAAGCCGAGGGCTCGGTCGCCCCGACCATGACACAGCGTTCGACGCTGCGGCGCTTCTTCGCGCCTTCGTACCGCCGGCTCGCAGTGGTCCTCGTCGCCGCGGTGGTGCTGGCGTGCGGCGTCGTCGGGGTGACGGTCGCGAACCTGGCAGCAGCGCAGCAGCCGCTCGATCGCATCGACCCACGGTTGCTCGTCGCGTCCCGTCAACTCCAACAGACGGCCCGAGGGCTCGCCGCCGTGTCGTCGACCTTCACACAGGCCCTCGCGCTCCCGACCGACCAGCGGACCGTCGCGGTCTCAGGCGTGGCGAGCGCGTCCTCGCAGTATCAGGGCCACTTCAACACCTACCAGGCGAACTCCGTCGGTCTACCGGGCGAGAAGGCGCTCCAGCAGCGGTTCGAGCAGCTCACCACCGACAGCGGCCAACTCAGTGTCGCGTTGCTGGGGGTCCCCGAGGTCAGCCCGGACCAGTTCGCACGATCCGCATCCATGAGCCTCGACACCGAAGGGACCCTGGTCGCGCTGCAGGATCTCTACGCCCAGCGCATCGCACTCCTGGTGCACGAGGCATCTGACGCGCTGGCAACGACGCGCAGCCAGCTGCTCGTCGCTTCGGGGGTCTCGATCCTCGCCCTCCTGATCGCCGCGCTGTTCGTGCTGCGTACCCTTCGCCGCGACGCGCAGCGACAGCGACGCCCAGTCGCATCGCAGCGAGCTCGAGACGCGCCTCCACCGCGCGTTCGACATGTCGCACACGGAGCAGGACGTCTTCTCGCTGGTCAGCGAGGCGGTCGCCACCGCAGAGACGGACCTCCGCGTCGAGATGCTCGTCGCCGACTCCAGCCGGGCGCACCTCCACCAGGTCGCCACCGCCAACCTGGCCCCGTCCGATGGGTGCCCGGTCGCGTCGCCCACGGAATGTCCGGCCGCGATCCACGGACAGAGCCAGATCTTCGAGAGCAGCACCGCGCTCGACGCCTGCCCCTACCTGAAGGCGCGGAACGGACCAGCCTGTTCGGCAGTGTGCGTCCCCGTGAGCATCGCCGGGCGGGCCACGGGCGTCCTCCACGCCAGAGCCGATCATTGCGACCTCCCGACGCACGCGGACGATCACCACCCTGGAGCTCGTCGCCCGCCGGGCCGGGGAACGACTGACCATGCTGCGCGCCTTCGCCCGCTCGGAGATGCAGGCCAAGACCGATCCGCTCACCGGGTTGCTCAACCGGCGCAGCCTGGAGGCATCCGCCCGCGATCTCGTCGACAACGGCGAGCACTACGTCGTCGCCTACGCGGACCTCGACCACTTCAAGGTCCTCAACGACGTCCACGGTCACGACGCGGGCGACCGGGCGCTGCGCCTCTTCGCCCGCGTGCTCCGCGACAGCGTCCGACCGTCTGACATCCCTGCCCGCTACGGCGGCGAGGAGTTCGTCGTCGTGCTGCCGGACTGCGGGGCCGCCGATGCGCTGCTCGTCATGGAACGAGTCCGCAACGTGCTCGCCGTCGCCGTCGCCGATGGGGCAGCCCCCGAGTTCACCGTCAGCGTCGGGGTTGCCGAATCGTCGATCTCCAAGACCTTCAGCGAGACGATCGAAGCCGCGGACACCGCACTCCTCCACGCCAAGGCCACCGGCCGCGACCGAGTCGTCGTGGCCGGCGGCCCCGACGTCGTCGTCCCCGATGACCCCAGCGGCTTGACCGAGGATCGGGCGACCGATCCGCCCTCCCGCGCGTCGTAGGCCTGCGTTCAGCCGGCGCCGAACGCGGCGTTCGCCGCAGCCTGCTGCCGGTCGAGGATGGCCTGGCGGTCGAGCGCGAGCAGGGACCCGCCCTTGATCGCCGCGTCGAGCGACGTGGTGAACTTGGTCATGTAGCCCTGTGGGTCGCCGTAGAGCTGCCGCAACGTGTCGGCAGGGAGCGGCACCTCGTTGCCCAGGTTGCTGCAGGTCGGCGCGCCGGTGGCATGCGCGTAGTATCGCGAGAGCGGAACGTCGACGAACGGCGAGCGCAGACCCTCGAGCGCGTTGCCGTACTGGTCCGTCGCGGGCACCGACACCTTGTCGGCGGTGGTGAGCTTGATGCGGGGGACGCTCGCCGGCGCCT
Organism: uncultured Actinomycetes bacterium; assembly: GCA_963782705.1. Classification (GTDB taxonomy): domain Bacteria; phylum Actinomycetota; class Acidimicrobiia; order IMCC26256; family DASPTH01; genus CAVRGQ01. Next base: position 6,910 of record CAWAKX010000020.1, read on the forward strand.
TCCCCTGCTCGGCCCACCGCGCGAGCTGCGCGGCGGTGGCCGCGAAGAACGACCCGGTGGGGAACGTCGATCCGTTCCCGTCGCAGTCGGCGCTCTTGCCCGCACCGTGCGGCGCGCCGGCCACCTCCACGAGCCGGAACTTGTCCTTCGCGGTGTTCGCGTCGGGTCGCCGCACGTATGCGCCGCCGGATGCCGTGTAGGTGTACGTCGGCGTGGTGATCTTGTCGGCCCCCGCGACACCGGACTGCTGCAGCAGGACCGTGGGGACCGTCACGGCGAAGCCCTCGACGTTGGCCTGGGCTTCGAAGGCCATGATCGGCACGTCGAGCGCGCGCGGCTTGGCGGTCTCGAAGTTCGGGATGAGGGTGTTGGTCGACTGGAGCGGGGTCATGAAGCCGCCGCGTCCGCCGATGAGGTAGCCGTCGAACACCGGTGACCCGTCGCGCAGACGCGTGATGCCGTGGAACGCGCTGGCGAAGGTCGCGGTGTCCACCCCGCTCTGCGAGTAGCCCGCGACGTAGACGTGCTTGACCTTCAGGTCGGCGAGCGGGCTCGGTGAGCGGTTCGACTTCGCGAGCGCGCCGGCGTCACGCAACATGTCCCAGGCGTAGCCGTTGGCCCCGATGTTCAGGTCCGCGTAGCGGACCGCGTCGAACTCCTGGAGCCGGGGAACCTGTCCGGCGCGCACGGTGACGCCGATCCAGGCGTCGCCCCGCTGCTCGATCAAGGGGGCGATCGTCGACCAGACGGCGTCGAGGTCGCCGCCGCCCGACGTGTTCATGGGCTCGATCCAGACCGTCCCGCTGAAGTCGGACGCCTTGGTCGGCGCGCGCACGAGGATCCGGGTCACGAAGGGGTTGCCGCTGTTCGCCACCTTGACCGGACCCGTCGCCGGGCCGTCGTAGGCCGACGCGGTCCCCTCGAGGAGGTACTCCGACTCGGTGTACGTCGCGGGCAACGGTCGCCGGGCGTCCGCCGCGGTGGCCGACCGCTGGGGAACGCCGTTGCCGGCGGGCACCGCGACGACCTTGACCTTCGTGAGGTCGACCTGGGGGTCCGGCGCTTTCGCCGCCCCGGCAATTCCCGTTCCGGTGGCGACGACGAGCGCCGACACCACGACGGCGATCGCCGCCGTCCCCCGCAACACGCGTCGGCGCGACCGACCAGTACGACTCCTCACGAGCCCTCCCCGAGTTCGACGTTCGGTCCCCTGGCAGAGTCCCGACCGTGGCGCTCACCGTATCGGGATCGCGGGCCCTGCGCACCTGCGGCCGGCACGCGTGGGGCAGAATCCTCCCGAGCGCCACCCGGTGCACCCTCACACCTCCGGGTCGACAACCAGACGATGGGAACCACGATGCGAGCCACTGCAGAAGAGCTGATCAACCGGGCCATCGCCGAGACCGGTCTGCGCGACTTCGGCGCCGACGGGTGGCAGGAAGGCCTCCACGAGATGGTCCGGGTGCTCCCGATCGACGTGCCCGACGACGACGGGGCGGCGCGGGTGGAGGACATCGTCGTCGAGCGGCTGAGCACCCGCCTGCGGATCGAGCAGTGGTACGCCGAGCACGGCGACGAGGCGGCGGCGCCGGTCGAGGGTCCGCTCGTCATCATGGGCCTGCCCCGCACCGCGACCACGGCCACGCACTACATGCTGTCGCTCGAGCCCCAGCTCCGGTACCTGCGCACGTGGGAGCGTAACCAGCCCCTGCCCCCGCCCGACGTCGCGACGGAGCCGTCCGATCCCCGCCGGGTCGAGCCCGAGCGGTCGACGATGCACATCCGCACCGTCGACGGCCCCGCCGAGGACGGGCCGGTGCACATGCTCGACTTCCGCAGCGCCCACGGGCTCCCGTTGCCCACCTACGAGCAGTGGTGGCGGGCCAACCGTCACCCGACGGCGTTCGCGTACCTCGACCGGGTGCTGCGGCTCCTCCACTCCCACCGGCCGCCGCACTCCTGGTTGCTCAAGTCGCCGATCTACGCGTACCAACTCGACGAGATCGTCGGCCAGTGGCCCGACGCGAAGTTCGTGTGGACGCACCGCGATCCGGTGAAGCTGGTCCCGTCCACGTGCAGCGTGGTGATCGACGGCATCCGCCGCCGCATCCCCGACTACGAGCCCCCCGACTGGTCGGTGTTCGGTCACGCGCAGTTGGAGCGCTACGCCGGCGCCGCGCTGCATGCCACCGAGGTCCGGGCGCGCATCGGCGACGACCGGTTCATCGACGTGAGCCAGCAGCAGATGAACACCGCCGCCCTCGACACCGCCGAGCGCATCTACGACTTCGCCGGACTCACCATGACCGACGAGATGCGCTCGACGATCACGCAGTGGGCCGAGGAGAACCGGGCCGGCGCGCGGGGTGCGCACACCTACACCGCGGAGCAGTACGGGCTCACCGACGACGAGATCCGCGACGCGTTCGGCCCGTACCTCGCGCAGTACGGCGAGTGCTGCCGGTGAGCACGACGCGCCTGCCCACCTACGCCATCTCGCACGGGGGCGGCCCGTGGCCGTGGATCAAGGACTCGTTCATGGGCGACTGGGGCCCACTCGAGCGCGCGCTGGAGGCGATCCCCGTCGAGATCGGCGTCACCCCCTCCGCCGTGCTCTGCGTGACCGCGCACTGGATCGCAGCCGATCCCACCGTGCAGCTCAGTCCGCAGCCGACGATGCTCTACGACTACTCCGGGTTCCCGCCCTCCACCTACGAGGTGCAGTACCCGGCGCCGGGGTCGCCGGAGGTCGCCGAACGGGTGGCGCAGCTGCTCGAGGGCGCCGGGATCCCGGCCGGTCGCGACGAGCGGCGGGGATTCGACCACGGCACCTTCGTGCCGCTCGCGGTCATGTATCCCGATGCCGACGTGCCGGTGGTCCAGCTCTCCATCCGGCGCGACTTCGATCCCGCCGCGCACCTCGCGCTCGGGCGGGCGCTGGCGCCGTTGCGCGACGAGAACGTCCTCATCGTGGGAAGCGGGCTGCCGAGCTACCACAACCTGTCGATGATGGGGCCCGGGGGGACGAAGCCGTCACGCGCGTTCGACGCCTGGCTCACCGACGCGGTGGTCGGCCACGAGGGCGAGGAACGCAGCCGCATCCTCGGGGAGTGGGAGCGCGCGCCCGACGCGCGCGTCGCGCACCCGATGCCCGATCACCTGCTGCCGGTGATGGTGGCGGTGGGCGCCGCGGAGCACGAGCCCGGCGCGGTGCAGTACCACGAGGACGCGTTCCTGGGCTCCATGGCGTCGAGCAACTTCCGGATCGGGTCCTGGTGCATGACGACCGACGAACCCCGCTGGCTCGGCGACGAGGAGACCGAGGCCTGGATCGCCCTCGTCGCCGTGCTCCTCACCCTGCCCGGCGCGCTCGACAGCCAACTGCAACGCGACTCGGGCATGACGTTCTTCGAGTACTCGGTGATGGCCGGCCTGTCGGCACAGCCGACGAGGCAACTGCGCATGAGCGAGCTGGCCGCATTCGCGAACGGGTCGTTGCCCCGGCTCTCGCAGGTGGTGTCGAAGCTCGAGGCCAAGGGCTGGGTGCGCCGCGCCCCCGATCCCGACGACGGCCGGGCCACGCTCGCCGTGCTCACGGCCGACGGCCTGGGCCAGATGGAGGCCGCGGCGCCCGGGCACGTCGACGCCGCTCGCCGCCTCGTGTTCGACCAGCTCTCCCCCGCCCAGGTGCGGCAGATGCGCGACATCAACCGCCGCATCAAGGCGGCCCTCGCGCCGCCGGGGTCGCTCATCGCCGACCTCTGACCCACAGCCGCGGCCGGGACTCTGCGTGTGTCGGGGCCGGTCGGCCTGTGCCACACTCCTGCTTCCTGAACAGGGGGGAACCCAGTGGAGAACACGGTCGAGGAATTCGACGTCATCGTCGTGGGGTCGGGGTCGGCGGGTGGCGCCCTCGCCGGTCGCCTGAGCGCCGACACGGACAAGCGGGTCCTCCTGCTCGAGGCCGGCGCGATCTACCCGTCGATGGCCGAGATGCCCGAAGAGCTGATGAACCCGGTGAGCGCGTCCACCGCGGCCCCGGGCAACCCGCACAACTGGGCGCTGCCCGCGGAGATGCGACCCGGGCTCTCGTACCCGTACCCGCGCGGGAAGTGCATCGGTGGGTCGAGCTCGATCAACGGCTGCTACTTCATCCGCGGCACGCAGGAGGACTTCGACGACTGGGCCGCGATGGGCAACGAGCTGTGGTCCTACGAGCAGGTGTTGCCGTTCTTCAAGCGCGTCGAGACCGACGCACGACTTCAGCAACGAGTTCCACGGGAACGACGGGCCGATCTTCGTGCGCCGTGAGGCCGCGGACCGTTCGCCGCGCTTCACTCCCGCGTTCGACGCCGCCTGCCACGGGCTCGGGTTCGCCGACGCGCCCGACAAGAACGCGCCGGTGAACGACGGTGTGGGGCCGGTGCCCCTCAACATCCAGGACGGTCACCGCGTCGGCACGGCCCTCGGGTACGTGATCCCGATGATGAGCCGTCCGAACGCGCGGGTCGTCGGCAACGCGATGGTGCTGCGGGTGCTGTTCGACGGCACGCGGGTCACCGGCGTGGAGGCCCTCGTCGACGGCAAGCCCACCACGTTCCGCTCCGACCTCGTGGTGATCGCGGCCGGCGCGCTCAAGACGCCGCAGGTCCTGATGCTGTCGGGGATCGGACCCGCCGCGCACCTGCGCGAGCACGGCATCCCCGTGCTGGCCGACCTCCCCGCGGTGGGCCAGAACCTCATGGACCACTCGGTGTGCCACGTGTCCTGGGACTCCAACGTCGACCTCCCCAACGTGACCGACCGGGGCGCGATGACGTCGGTGCTCAACTGGAAGGGCGACCACTCCGAGATCGAGATCATGCCGTTCCTGCGCAAGGCCGGCGAGCTGCTCGGTGCCCGCGACGTGCTGAAGCGGCCGATCAAGGCGGCGAAGGCGATGCGGGGCACCTCCCCGCGCGCGGTGTGGCGTCAGATGCGCGGCCTGAACCACGCGATCGTGATCATGTCGGTGATGCACGCGCAGAGCCGGGGCAGCGTCACCCTGCGCTCCGCCGACCCCGGCGCGCATCCCGTGCTGCGCTGGAACCTCTGCTCGGTCGAGGCCGACCGCGAGAGCTTCCGGGAAGCCGCACGGATGATGTGGGACCTCTACAACGCGCCCGAGATGCGGACGATCAACGCCGGCCTGGTCGGGTTCTCGAAGAAGATGATTGCCGACGACACGGCGATCGACGAGTACGTCTGGAACCACCTCAACACCGGTCACCCGGCCGGCACGTGCCGGATGGCGCCCGACTCCGAGCCGAACGCGGTGGTCGACCAGGAGCTGCGGGTCCGGGGGGTCGACGGGTTGCGGGTGGCCGACACCTCGGTGTTCCCGAAGATGCTCTCGCGGGGCCCGAACGCCTCGACGATCATGCTGGGCGAGCGACTCGCGGGCCTGCTGCACTGACCTGGTCCCGGGCGGCTCAGATCGTCGTTTGGGGGAGGGTGCCCGCCGCTGCCCATCGCTCGATCATGGAGGCGGAGAGGCTGCGCTTGTCGACCTTGCCCGACGCGAGGAGGGGGAGCTCGGTGCGGTCGGCCGTGGCGATGAGCGTGGGCACCTTGTAGGGGGAGATCACCTCTCGCAGTCGCGCCTGCAGCTCGGCCGGGTCGAGTGTCGTCGTGGACTGCGCGGTGACCACCACCGCCGCCACCGACTCGCCGCGGTCGCTCGTGGGGACGCCGAACACGAACGCGGCGTCGACCCCCGGCAACGCGACGAGCGCCTGCTCGACCTCGAGTGGCGACACGTTCGCGCCCGCGGACTTGAGCATCTCGCCCGCGCGTCCCGTGAAGTACACGTGCCCGTCCTCGACGTACCCGAGATCGCCCGTGTGGAGGAAGCCGTCGTCGTCGAACACCTCGTGGTGTTCCCGCCCGAGCATGCCCAGCATCATTCCCGGGCCCCGGATGCAGAACTCGCCCGTCTCGCCTTCGGGGAGCGTGGCGCCAGTTTCGGGATCGAGGATGCCGTACTCGAAGAACCTCCGGTCGAAGTGCGGCCCGAAGGTCTCGGTCATTCCGAGGTGCCGGGGATCGCCGCGGCTCGACGTCACCGGGAACCCCCACCGCTGCGCCGGCGACATGCGCGCCACTCGTTCGATCCCCGGGATGGCGTCGACCACCCAGCCCGAGATCTCCGCGCAGTGCTCCTCCTCGATCAGCCGCGCCGCCTCGGCCGCGTCGAACCGAGGCTGCGCGACGACAGTGCCCCCGTGGTGCAGGGCACTGAGCATCATCTGCAGGCCGCCGATCCAGAAGAAGGGCATGGCGCAGAAGTAACGGTGCGGTCCGGTGAGATCGGGCCAGAAACGCACGCCGGGACCGGTCTTGCGGACGGCCACGCCATGTGAGTGGACGATCGCCTTGGGCAGCGCCGTGCTCCCCGACGTGAAGATGACGGTCACCGGATCGGCAGGCTGCACCTGCGCCTCGACCAGGGCGAGGAACGCGTCGTCGACGGGCAGCGAGGGGTCGTCGTGCTCGACGTCGACGGTGGTGGACCACGCACGCGGACGAGGATCGGTGCCGTCGCCGATGAACCAGACCGATCGGAGATACGGCGCCTCGGGCGTGAGCAGACGGTCGGGGGCCGCTCCGGCCGGGAAGGGGAGTGCCTCCTCGACCAGCGCGCCGACGTCGCGTCCGACGACCTCCGGGATGGTGAGCAGCAGCCCCGCGTCGCCCAGCCGCAGCGCGGCCCGCAGCTCCGGCGCACGGGAGGTCGTGCTCAACATCGTCGAGACCGCGCCGATCCGCGCCAGCGCGAGCCAGGCGGTCACGAACGCCACGCCCGACGGGAGGAACAGCGCGACCCGTGCACCCTTGCCGACTCCTGCGGCCAACAAGTGGCGCGCGAGGCGGCGGGAGCGCTCCCCGGCCTCCCGGAAGGTGCAGCGCTCCGTGGCGGTGACGACGAAGTCGTGGTCGCCGTGCTCCCGCACCGCGTGGGCGAGGAGCGCAGGAACCGTGGCACGCGGCAGGTCCGGGAACGGTGGGGTTGACGGCGACGCTACGATGTCAGACATTCTAACTCTTCAGGCCTCGCGTGCGCTTCGAGGCCCAGTTCCCGAGGTGCGCCGGTGAGCCAGCCCGGTTCCGTCCACCGTTCGCTGCACGAGGGCGTCCTGACCCTCACCATGGACCGGCCGCCGGTGCACGCGCTCGACGACGTGCTCGTCGCAGACCTCCAGCGGGAATTCGAGGCCGTCGACGGGGATCCGGACGTCGGCGCGGTGGTGCTCACTGCCACGGGCACCCGGGCCTTCTGTGCGGGCAAGGATCTGCGGTCGTTCGCCGGCCCCGACGCGCCGGTGCTCGACCGCGTCGAGCCGGGCCGGCGCGGCCGGGAGATGCTCGAGGCCATCCGAGCGTTGTCCGGTGCCGGTGGTGGCCGCGATCAACGGGCCGCGGTCGGCGGCGGGATGTCGATCGTCGCGATGTGCGACTGCGCGGTCGCGGCGCGCGACGCCTGGATCCAGACGCCCGAGATCTCGGTCGGCTTGCTCGGCGCGTTCAACCACCTCGCGAGTCTCGTGGGTCCCCGCCGGGCCCGTTACCTGTATCTGAGCGGCCGCCGCTGCAGCGCCGAGGAGCTCCTGGAGATGGGTGCCCTCGTCGCCGTCGCCGAGCCCGAGGAGCTGCTACGCGGCAGCCACCGGGATCGCCGCCGAGCTCGCCGCGAAGAGCCGCGTCGCGGTGCGGTTGGCGAAGCAGGCGATGGAGCGCACCGACGGCCTGCCGCTGCTCGAGGCCTACCGGTTGGAGCAGGACTACACGTTCCGACTGCGCACCGTCTGGGAGCCACCCGGTGGCGCATCGACTTCGGGACGTGATCAGCGATGACGGTCCAGGTCGCGCCGGGTGTCATTGCCCGCAACATCAACACGCCGCTGCGCGCCGACCCTCTCCCCCCGGAGATCAAGGAGAAACCGTGAGCGACGACAGGGTCGACGCGCCGGAGCGCCCGACCGTCACGACCGAGGTGCACGGACACGTGCTGGTGGTGCGGCTCGACCGTCCCGAGGCCCGCAACGCGATCAACGGTCGCCTGAGCGTCGACCTGCTGCGGGCGTTCGAAGCGTTCCGCGCCGATCGCGAGCTCTGGGTCGCGGTGCTCGCCGGGAACGGCCCCGATTTCTGCGCGGGTGGCGACCTGCGCGAGTCCACCGCCAAGGGCCGCCGTGGTGGCCGGGTCGAGGGAGTCCCCACCGGCGGCATCCTGCGCGAGTTCGAGTGCTGGAAGCCGATCGTCGGCGCGTTGCACGGGAACGTCATCGGCGGCGGCCTCGAGCTGGCGATGTGTTGCGACCTCCGTGTGGCCGATACGACCGCCAGCCTCGGTCTGCTCGAGATCACGCTCGGGCGCATGCCCGGGGGCGGTGGGACGCAACGGTTGCCCCGAGCGATCCCGCAGGCGATCGCGCTCGAGCTGATCCTCACGGGCGACCGCATCGACGCCGAGCGCGCCGAGCGCATCGGGCTGGTGAACCGCGTGGTTCCGGAGGGCCAGGCCTTCGCCGGGGCGCTCGAGTTGGCGACCCGAATCGCGGAGCGCAGCGCGCCCGTCGCGACGCGGCGCGCCAAGGAGGCGGTCTATCGCGGTGCGGCGATGGACCTCGCGGAGGCCCTGCGCATCGAACAGCTGCTGGGCCAGACGCTCGCCCGGACCGAAGACCTGGTCGAGGGGTCGCGCGCCTTCGTGGAACGGCGCCCGGCGAACTTCCAGGGCCGCTGAGTCGATGAACCGGGCGCGCCTGGACGACGCCGCGGTGCTCGAACCGCGCAGCATGCCTCAGATGCTCTCCGACGACATCCGCCGCCAGATCATCGAGGGCAGTCTCAATCCCGGCGACGCGCTGCCGACCGAAAAGGAGCTCATGGAGCAGTACGGCGTCTCGCGCCCGACGCTCCGCGAGGCGCTGCGGGTGCTTGCCACGGAGTCGCTGGTCGAGACGCGCCGCGGCGGCAACGGCGGGGGCCGGGTGCGCGCCCCCGACCCGGAGGTGATCATCCGCCAGGCCGGGCTGCTCCTCCAGCTCTCGGGTGCATCGGTCGGCGACATCTACCTGATGCGGGTCATCGTCGAGCCGCCGGCCGCGCGGCTCGTGGCCGAGCACCACGACGACGACACGCTCGCGACCCTGGCGCAACGGATCGCCGATGCGCGCGCCGTCGTCGACGACCCGTCGGCATGGGTGCAGGCGGCCGACGCGTTCCATCGCTCGCTGGTGGAGCATTCGGGCAACCCCGCGCTCGCGCTCGTCGGTCGCATGCTGGCGACGCTGACCCCGGTGACCTACACCAACTCCATGGCGGCCATGGCCACCGACCGCGGGCGGGCCGCGATCAGGCGCGCGATGCGCTCGTGGGACCAGGTGCTCGCGCTGATCCGCGCCGGCGACGGCGCCGCGGCGGAGCACCACTGGCGCCAGCACATGGACGTGGCCTTCCGCAGCCAGAGCGCGGCGGCGACGCCCATCCGGGTGGCGGTGTCCCGGTCGAGTTCGGCGACGGGACCGGTTCGGTCGTGACGAGCGACGGGAGCACCGAAGCGCCTCGACGATCATGCTGGGCGAACGGTTGGCGGGCCTGCTCGCATGACGATCGGATCGACGGCCAGCGTCTCCGACTGGGTCGACAAGGCCGCGATCCGGGAAGTCGTCGAGGCCTACTTCGACGCGTCGAGCCGGGGCGACTGGGACCTGTTCGAGTCGCTGTTCGCGCCCGACGCCCGGTACGAGATCGTGCCCACCGCCGCCGTCGGCAACGGCTACGACGGGCGCTTCGTGTCGGTGGGGCCGCGGGAGATCCGTGAGTCGTCCGAGCGCAACGTGTCCGGCCTGGAGTTGTTCGTGCAGGGCGCCGACACCGTCATCGTCACGGTGCACGACGACCGGCGGGCGACGGCGCGCACGCTGTTCCACGCCATCGCCCGCCCGGCCGGCGGTGCCGGCTACGCCCACTCCGCCATCTACGACGACGAGCTCGTCAAGGTCGACGACGTGTGGCGGTTCACGAGCCGGGTGTTGCGGTCGATCTACTCCGAGACCGACACGCTCCCGGGAAGTGTCACGCTCCCGCGCGGCGACTTCCGCTAGCCGCGCCCGACGCGCGCGAGGCTCAGAGCTGCACCACTCCCGGCAGCGACCGGAACTCCTCGTCGAACACGCCGTCGATCCAGTGCATGAAGGTCGCGTCGAAGAACACGATCTCCGCCGCGATGAGGCCGTCGCGGAAGTCGAAGCGCGTGACGTGGCTCGAGCCGCGCCGCACACCGTCGGGATCGATGAAGGCGCCGGCGGTGTTCCGCAGCAGCGCGTCCTCGGCGAGGAACTCCTTCATCTGCCCGGCATCGGGGATGCGGTTGGTGTAGTCGAAGCACGGCAGCGGACCGTCTTCGGGGAAGAAGCGCGACCACAACTCGATCATGGCCTCCGCGCCGGTGAGCTCGAGCCGGTACGGGAAGAACCGGTAGATGGCGTCGCTGGTCATCGTGCCGAGGGCCTTGTCCCAGTCGCGCGTCATCTCGCCGACGCCGTGCGTCTCGGAAAGGGCGCGCATCGCTGCAATGTCCATGGGTGCGTGGTGCTCCTGTTCAGTCACTCGGGTAGTCGACCGCCCACAGCCATGGCGGCGGGACCACCACTTTCCGCAACGTGCGGGGCGGCCCGTCGCGCCGGACATCGCCGCGTGCGTGCTGAATCCGGAGATTGTCCCACGCGACGAGGTCGCCGGCGCGCCAGTGGTGGTCGAGGGTGTTGTCCTGCGAGTACAGGTGGGCGCGCAGCGCGGCGAGCAACTCTCCGTCGTCGGGCGGCTCGCAGTCGACGATGGCACGGGTCTGCTGCTCGCTGATGTACAGCATCACGCGCCCGGTGCGGGGATGCGCCATCGCGACCGGCGTGGTGTGCGTGCGGTCCTGCTCACCGGGATGGGAGGCGTAGTCGTCACCCGCGTAGACGTGCTGACCCTCACCGTGGACGGCATGGAGCGGACCCACGCGTTCACGCAGGTCGTGGGGGAGGGTGTCCCACGCGCGTGCCGCATCGGCGTACCAGGTGGGGTTCGCGTCGCGATCGACGTTGACCCCGTACAACGAGATCAGCTCGAACGGACGGTCGGACCACATCGCGTCCACGTGGAAGAGCAGCTTGCCGGTGCCGACGTAGGAGCCGTCGACCTCGTTGCTCACGTGGAACTCCTCGACGACCGCGCCGGCAGTGGTGGTCGTCGTGCCCGCGACGAGCGAGGGCGCCGCACCGACGAGCACCTCGACCAACGCCTGCTGGGAGGGGAAGTCGAGGTCGACGCTTCGGAACACGAGGAGGCCGTACTCGTCGAAGAGCGCCCGCAGGGCTTCCGCCGCGTCGCCGGCACGCGTCGTCGGCGATCGGGCGGGCGTCGAAGCCGAGGATCTCCGCGCCGAACGGCTCCAGGTCCCGAACCTCGAACGTCGTCATCTCCGCTCCTTGCCGCCGACCGGCGAATGATGGCAGCCCGGGGCCGGGTGGGACAACCGAGCCCGGGAGTCAGGCGCCGTGGGCGGCCGCGAACTCCGCGAGGGGAGCGCCGTTGAGCATCGGCCCGGAGGTGTGGAGGTGGCAGGTGACCGTCGTGCCGTCCTCGCAGTGGAACTCCGGCGGTTCCTCGGTCTTGCAGATGTCCATCGCGTACCGGCACCGGGTGTGGAAGTGGCAGCCCGGCGGCGGGTTCGCCGGCGACGGGATGTCGCCCTCGAGCACGATGCGCGTTGCGCTCGCGCTGGGTGACCGGATTGGGGACCGGCACTGCCGAGAGGAGGGCCTCGCTGTACGGGTGGCGTGGCGAGTTGAGGACGGTCTCGGCGGGTCCCCGCTCGACGATCCGGCCCAGGTACATGACCGCGATCGTGTCGCTCACGTGGGACACGATCGCCAGGTCGTGGGCGATCATGAAGTACGCCACTCCGAGCTCGCGCTGCAGTTCGGCGAGCAGGTTCAGGATCTGCGCCTGCGTCGACATGTCGAGCGCGGTGACCGGTTCGTCGAGCACGAGGAGCTTGGGCCCGATGCCGAGGGCCCGGGCGATCGCCGCGCGCTGCAGCTGGCCGCCCGAGACGTCGCTCGGGTAGCGCTGGGCGAAGGACGCCGGGAGCCCGACGAGGTCGAGCAGCTCCGCGACCTTGGCCTTCTGTTCCTTCACCGACAGCTCGAGGTGGGTGGCCAGCGGCTCGCGCATGCTGGTGCCGATGCTCGAGGTGGGGTCGAACGAGGAGTAGGGGTCCTGGAAGACGGCCTGCACCTCCCTTCGCACCGCTCGCAACTGGCTGCCCGAGACCTTGGTGATGTCGACGCCGTCGAGCCACACCTCGCCCGAGGTGGGCTCGATGATGCGCAGGATGAGGCGGGCGAGCGTCGACTTGCCCGACCCCGACTCGCCCACCAGTCCCACCGTCTTGCCGGCTTCGATCTCGACGTCGACGCGGTCGACGGCCCGCACGTGGCCGATCGTCCGCCGCAGGAGGTTGCTCTCGATCGGGAACAGCTTCGTGAGGCCCTCGGCGCGGATGAGGAGGCTCGCGTCGTCCACCTGGGGGCTCACGCCCGCCGTCTCGGTTCCCGTGGTCACCGTCACTCGGCTCCTGCGAGCTGGATGTCGCCGGTGCGCAGGCACCGGCTCAGCGATGTCGGACCATTGGTGGGCAGCAGCGGCACCCGGTCGCCGCGGCACTCGTCGAGCACGTAGGCGCAGCGGTCGGCGAAGCGACACCCGGTCGGGAACCGGTACGCCGGCGGGATGGTGCCGGGGATGACGTAGAGCTCCTCACCGCGGGTCGCGGTGTGCGGCGTCGCCCGCAGCAGGCCTTCCGTGTACGGGTGCTGCGGGTGGAGAAACAGGTCTTCGACCGTTCCCTGCTCCACGACCTGGCCGGCGTACATGACGATCACCCGGTCGCAGAGCTCGGCGACCGTGCCCAGGTCGTGGGTCACGAAGAGCACACTCAGCCCCAGCTCTTCTCGCAGGTTGGCGAGCAGGTCGAGGATCTGCGCCTGGACCGTCACGTCGAGCGCGGTGGTCGGTTCGTCGGCGATGAGCAGCTGCGGCTTGGTGACCAGCGCGATGGCGATCATCACCCGTTGGCGCATGCCGCCGGAGAACTGGTGCGGGTAGTCGTCGAGCCGCTTGCGCGCGTCGGGGATACCGACGATGTCGAGGGCCTCGGCCGCCGCCGCGCGCGCGTCCTTCTTGCCGATCTTCTTGTGGAGACGCTGCGCCTCCACCAGCTGGCTCCCGATCGTGAACGCCGGATCGAGGCTGGTCATCGGGTCCTGGAACACCATCGCGATCTGCGAGCCGCGGATGCCCCGCATCCCCTTGAACGACAGCGAGAGCAGATCCCGGTCGAGGTAATTGATCGAACCGCCGGTGATCCGCCCGGGCGGTGACGCCAGCAGGCGCATGATCGACAGCGCGGTGACCGACTTGCCCGAACCGCTCTCGCCCACGAGGCCCACGACCTCACCCCGGCCGAGGTCGAACGACACGTGGTCGAGCACCTGGATCGGCCCGGAACTGGTGTCGAACTCGGCGCAGAGGTCGCGCACCGAGAGCAACGCGCTGCCCTTGGCGGGAGCGACCGGCTCCGGCGCGGGCACAGCGTCCGCCGTGGTCGCGGAGTGCTCGACGCTGGTGAGGCCACGCTTGGCGCGTACCCGTCCGCCGCTGTGGCGGGCGACACCCAACGAGTCGCGCAGTCCGTCACCGATCGCGTTGATGGCCAGCACGGTCAGGAGGATCGCGCCGATGGGGGGAGGAGCTCCCACGGGTTGGTGAACAGCGAGTACTGGTAGGCCTGCCGGATCATGTTGCCCCAGCTGGGGTTGGGCGGCTGGACCCCCAACCCGAGGTAGCTGAGGCCCGCCTCCGCGATCAGCAGCCGGCCGAGCCCCAGCGCGGCGACGACGATCAGCGGTGACCGTACGTTGGGGAACACGCGCTTGCGGACCAAATGGTGCGGCTTGGTGCCGATGGCCTGTGAGGCCTCGACGTAGGTCTCCCGGGTGACCGCCAGTGTCTGGCCGCGGATGAGCCGCACGTACCCGGGGATGCTGGTGATCATCAGGGCCAGGATGATCACGTCGGTGCTCGTCCCGAACACGCCGATGATGGCGAGGATGAGCACGAGCGGCGGGAACGCGGCCCCGGCGTCCATGAACCGCATCGTGATGTTGTCGAACAGGCCTCCGATGTAGCCGGCGGCGAGGCCGATGGGCAGCGCGATCAGCGACGCGATCAGCACGACGCTGCCCGCGATGAGGAGCGGCACCCGCCCGCCGTACATCAGGCGGCTCAGGATGTCGCGGCCGAGGTCGTCGGTGCCGAGGAGATGGGTCCACGACGGCGTGGCGTTGGCGTTCAGGAGATTGAGCTGGTTCGGCGGATACGGGGCGAAGATGCCGGCGAACACCACGACCATCAGGATCAGGCCCAGGCCGATCAAGCCGATCATGGCCGACCGGTTCCCGAAGAACGCCCGAGCCTTGGTGCGCGCCCGGCGCGTCGGCGTCCGCGTCCGGCGACCCCCCGCCTTCGGCGGCTTCCACTTCGGCGGTGACGACGATGTCGGCCACTCAGTACACCCTGACCTTGGGGTTGAGGAACCCGTACGCGATGTCGACGAGGAGGCTGACGACGATCCCGAAGATCACGAACACGATCGTCGAGCCGAGGATCGCGGGGATGTCCTGGCTGGGGATGGCGCGCAACATGTAGGTGCCCATCCCGGGGATCGCGAAGATCTGTTCGAGGATGACGGTGCCGCCGATGAGGAACCCGATCTGGGTCCCGAGCAAGGTGACGACGGGCATCGCCGCGTTCTTGAACGCGTGCTTCCCGACCACGGTGCGCTTGCTGCCACCTCGGGCCCAGGCGGCGCGCACGTAGTTGCTGTCCATCGTGTCGACCAGTGACGCCCGCAGCTGCCGGGAGATGATGGCGCCGTTCACGAGGCCGAGCGAGAGCGCGGGAAGCGTGATGTATTCCAGCCACTGCGAGGGCGACTCGCTGAATTGTCGATAGCCCGAAGGTGGGAGGACTCCCCACTCCACGCCGACGAGGAACACGAGCAGGATGCCGAGCACGAACTCGGGGATGGCCAGGCCCAGGCTGGTGTACACGCGCGTGGCGCTGTCGGCCCGGCTACCGGCCCGCATTCCCGACACCAGGCCGAGCGGGATACCCACGATCAACGCCACGAAGGTGCCGGCGATGACCAGGCCCACGGTGACCGGCAGACGCTGGGAGATCTCGTGCGTCACCTCGTCCTGCGAGACGCGCGACGTGCCCAGGTCGCCCTGCACGGCGTTGCTGAGCCAGTCCCAGTACTGCCCGAGCAGTGGCTGGTTGAGGCCGAGATCCTCGCGGATCTGTTCGACCTGCTTCGGGGTGGCGTCGATCCCGGCGAGCTGGTCGGCCTGGTCCCCGGGGACCAGCGACACGAGCCAGAACACTCCGAAGGTGACGATCAACAGGATCGGGATGACCGAGAGCAGTCGCCTCGCGATCAGGGCACCCAAGGTTCCGTCTCACCCCCCTCGAATCGATCCGGAACGGTAGTTGGTCTCGACATGGATCGGCGACCGAACGTGAGCCCGCAGGGTCGTCCCGCGGGCTCACGTTCGGTCGGTTGAACTTCTCTGTGCTCAGGTCACTTCGTCATGTAGACGCCCCAGATGAGGGGCTGGCGCTTGGCCGCGGTGATCGTGAAGTTCTGGACGTTCGTGGTGGTGGCGTACAGGACGGGCGCCCGCACCATGTACACCAGCGGCGAGTCCTTGGCCAGGATCTCCTGGACGGTCTTCCAGCCGGCCACGGCCTCCGGAGTGCCGGCCCCGTTGGTGGTGGTCACCAGGAGCGCGGCGTCGAGGTCCGGGTTGCTGTACTTGCACCAGTTCACGACGTTGTTGGTCTTGAGGAAGTTGGTGATCGTGGTCTCGTCGCTCGAGAGCACGATCAGTTCCGGATTGATGCGGGTCTGGTCGGAGACGAAGCTCTGTGACGTGATGAACTCGGGGTTGAGGCCGATCGCCTTCAGTTCGTCGCCGAGCACGACGGTCGCCTTGTCGCCGCCCTCGGCCGCGAAGGTGCTCGCGAGCATGACCTTGATCGCGGTGCCGGGCGCCACGCCCGCCTTCGCCAGCAGAGCCTTGGCCTTCTTCACGCTGTAGGGGTGCTTGTTCTCGAGCTGCTTCTGGTAGTAGGGCGAGCCCTTGCTGAACTGCACGTCGGTCGGCATGCCCTGGCCGTCGAACGTGACCTTGTTCAGGGCCGCACGATCCACGGCATACGAGAGGGCGAGCCGCGCCTCGGGCTTGTCGAACGGCGCCCGGGTGGCGCAGGGCAGCAGCAGCGCGGTGTTGGCCGAGTTGGTGTAGCTGTGGATCTCGATGTCGGGGTTGCCCTTGAGGCCGGCGGCGTCGGCCACCGAGACGTTGCCCAGGTTGATCTGGCCGGCCTGGAGGCTGGCGACCATCGGGGCGCCGGTGGCGGTCTGGATGATGTCGATGCCGCCGAGCTTCTGGTTCTCCGCGGGCTGCCAGTAGCCCTTCCACGCGCGCAGTTCGATCGACTGGCCCGACTGGAACGAGTCGAGCTTGTAGGGGCCGGCGCCGACCGGGCTGTACTTGAAGCCCTCGGGGTCCTTGTCGTAGGCGGTGGGCGAAGGCACCGCGGCCTGGCCGGTGGTGGCCACGAAGGTCACGAACCGCAGCGCGACCTTGTCGCTGAAGGTCACCTTGATCTGGTCGGTCCCCACCTGCTCGATCGAGGTGATGAGGGTCCAGGTGACCTCCTTGGCTGCCACGGAGGCCGGCATGGCCGCGATGCGGTCCCACGCGGCCTTCACTGCGGCGGTGTTGAAGTCGGTGCCGTCCTGGAACTTCACGCCCTTGCGGAAGGTGAAGATGGCCACCGACGGGTCGGTGGTGTCCCACTTGGTGGCCAGACCGGGCTGGAGGTTGCCGTCGGCGTCCAGACGCACGACCGCGTCGAAGATGCCGGGCATGTAGAACGCCGCGGCCGAGTCGGTGACCCGCGCGCTCTGCAGCATCGGGTCGAAGTTGGCCCCACCGTTGGCGGTGGTGATGTCGGCACCGACCTGGAGGATGGCCGACTTGTCGGCCTTCGCGGCCCTGGTTGCCGCGCCCGCCGAAACGGGTATGGCGACGAGCACGCATGCCAGCACTGCGGCTGCGGCCGCGAAACGGAAGCGCTTCATGTTCAGGTCCCCCCCTGAATGCCGAGCGCATCGACCGGAGACTCCGATCGATCGACGATCCCGACGATTGTGCCGGCATGGTACGGGCACGGCAACGCTGCGTCCAGTCACCCCGAGCGACGAATTCGGGCCGGCCAAGCGTGAGGCCGCGGGACGGATCCCGCGGCCTCACGTCGGTGTCTCGGATGGGTGAGCGGTCAGCTCACTTCGTCATGTAGATGCCCCAGATGAGGGCTTGCTTGCGGAACGCCGAGACCTCGAAGCCCTTGACGTTCTTGGTGTGCGCCCAGATCACCGGGGCCCGGACGAGGTAGATCTCCGGCGACTCCTTGCTCAGGATCGTCTGGATGTCCTTCCACGCCGCCTTGGCCTCGGCGAGCCGGGTGACGCCGTCCCCGTCGCGCGATCGCGGCGTCGAGCGCGGGGTTGCTGTACTTGCACCAGTTCGTGACCTGGTTCGTCTTCAGGAACGAGCTGACCACCGAGTCGTCGCTGGCGATCATGATCAGCTCGGGGTTGAGACGGGTCTGGTCGGCGGTGAAGCTGCCGGCGGTGACGATGTTCGGCATCGAGGCCGATCTGCTTCAGGTTGTCCTGGATGATCACTGCGCGGCGCGGTCGCCACCCTCGGCTGCGGTGGTCGACGCCATCATGAGGGTGATCTTGGTGCCCGGGCGGATCCCGCCCTTCATCGCCAGACGCCTTGGCCTTCTTCACGTTGTAGGGGTGCTTGTTGTCGAGGCTGGGCACGTAGTACGGCGAGCCGTTGAGAACTGCAGCTCGGTCGGCATCCCGGTGCCGGTGTACGCGGCCTGGTTCACGGCCTTGCGGTCGATGGCCATCGAGATGCGCGTTCCGGGCGTCGACGTTGTCGAACGGCGACTTGTTCGTGCACGGGAACATGATCAGCGTCGTCGCGGTGTTGGTGAAGTTCGTGGTCGTCAGGTCGGGGTTGCCGGTCAGGCCGGCGGCGTCGCTGACCGAGATGTTGGCCAGGTTGATCTGCCCCGCTTGCAGGCTGGCGACCGTAGGTGCGCCGGCGTCGGTCTGGATGATGTCGATGCCGGCGAGCTGCTGGGAGTTCTTGGCGTCCCAGTAGCCCTTCCAGGCCCGCAGCGAGATCTTCTGGCCCGGACTCGAACGAGTCGAGCTTGTACGGACCCGCGCCGATCGGGTTGGTCTTGAAGGCCTCGGGGTCCTTGTCGTACGCAGTCGGCGACGGAACGTCGGCCAGGGCCGTGGTGGCGATCGTCGCCACGAACCTCGCCGCCGAGCTGTCGTCGAAGGTCACCTTGACCTGGTCTTGAACCGACCAGGTCGATCGCCGTGATGTGGTCCCATCCGGTGTCGTGGAAGGCCATGGATTGCGGCGTCGTGCGGATCCGATCCCAGGCTTCCTTGACCGCGGCGGTGGTGAAGTCGGTGCCGTCCTGGAACTTCACGCCCTTGCGGAACGTGAGGAGCGCGACGTTCGGGTCCGACGTGTCCCACTTCGTGGCGAGGCCGGGCAGCAGCGTCGCCGTCGCGGCGAGCCGGACCACCGCGTCGAAGATCGGCCGGAAGTAGAAGTACCCGGCGATCGACGTCGACCTCGGGCGCCAGGAGTGCCGGGTCGAACTGGGCACCACCGGCCTGGGTGGTGATGTCGGCGCCCACCTTGAGGATGGCCGACTTGTCAGCCTTGGCCGGCTTGGTTGCCGCTCCCGCGGGACTGGCAACTGCGACCAGTCCGCAGACGAGCAGCGCGGCCATGGCCGCGATCCGGAAACGCTTCATGGAAAGGGACCCCCCCTTGACGGTCGAGCCCCCACCGGTTCGTGGTGGATGGACATCGACGTGGACTGAGCTGCGTGATCGGTCTGAATCATGATCAGCATTGCGCATGATATGGACGAGACCCCAGACCGTCCAGTCACCCCGCCCGTCGATCAGACGACCGGTTCCTCGCCCTGGAGCATCGTGCGGTGGAGGAGTCGGCCGCTCATCGGGTCGTAGGGCATGGCGCGGTGCAGCGTGCCGGTGTTGTCCCACATCACGAGATCGCCCTCGGACCAGTCGTGGTGGAACACGAACTGAGGTTGGGTGGCCCAGTCGCGCAGCTTGATCAGCAGTTCCCAACTCTCCACCGGGTCGAGTTCCGGGATGTAGGCGGCGTTGCACCCGACGATGAGCGATCGACGACCCGAGCGGTGCTTCCACACGAGTGGTTGCTCCTTCGCCGGCCCCTGTTTCGCCGCGAGGAACTCCGCGTAGCTCGGCTCAGGCGTGAGGTACCGCTGCAACGCCCAGTTGCTGTTGACGACGCGGAGGTGCTCGATGCGCTCCCTGTCGTCGTCGTCGAGCGCGTCGTAGGCCGCGTAGGTGTTCGCCCATTCCGTCGCTGCGCCCTCCGGCGGAAGGTGACGCATCCCGAGGATGGAGGCGAGGATCGGGGTGTCGCTCATCGAGCCGTCGAGGTGCCAGAAGAAGGAGGCGCGCAGGTACGGGCCCTGGGGATTGACCTCGGGGTCGAGGCTCACCTTGTAGATGAGCTGCGGCTCGCCTCGCTCGTCGGGGTGGCCGTTGTTCTCGAACGCTGAGTGCCGAGCGTGCGGGTGAACGCGATTTGCTCCTCGTCGTCGAGGCCGATTCCGGGGAACACGAGCACCCCGCGCTCCTCGAACAGCGCCCGGATGTCGCGGGCGTGACGGCCGCTCAGGAGCGTTTCGGCGTCGCTGCGGATCTCGGTCCCGATGAGCGGTTCGAGGTCTCGCGTCTTGAAGGTGTCGGTGTCGACGGTCACGGGCGGGTTCCCCTCGGTCGCGGGCGATTCACGTTACCGAACCGCTCCGGATGGCGCTCCCGGACGACACTCGGTACGGTGCGCCCGCGCCGACGCGCCGTGCATCGGAACTGGTGAAAGGACGGACCATGGGTGGGCTGCCGGCAGTCGACGAGCTGCGCTTCGACGGGAAGACGGTGATCGTGACCGGAGCGGGCCGCGGCTTCGGCCGTTGTCACGCACTCGACTTCGCACGTCGGGGCGCCAACGTGGTGATCGCCGAGTACGGCATGGCGCTCGACGGCATCGGGTGGTCGGAGGAGCCGGTGCAGGCCGTCGCGCAGGAGATCCGTGACCTGGGCGGCGAGGTGACGCCGGTCTTCGCCAACTGCGCGATCGAGACCGAGGCGCAGCGCGTGGTGCAGACCGCGGTCGACACCTACGGGAAGCTCGACATCCTGGTGAACAACGCGGGGATCTCCGACCCCGACTGGTTCGAGGAGCAGAGCGCGGAGCGCATCCGGCGCATGACCGACAACCAGTACTACACGGTCGTGTGGATGACGAAGGCCGCGTGGCCGCACCTCGAAGGCGTCGGGGGGCAACGTGGTCAACACCGCCTCGGAGGCGATCCTCGGTGGGGTGCCCAAGGCGGCGAGCTACTGCGGGGCGAAGGGCGGGGTGTTCGCCTTCGGCCGCGCGCTGGCGCTCGACGGTCGCCGGCTCGGGATCCGCGTGAACGCGGTGTGCCCGCGCGGCAACACGCGGCTGTCGGCGCCCGACGTGCTGTCCCGCCACTACGACCAGCCGGTCGAGTCGTTCAAGAGCGAGTGGTTCGAGGGGATGAAGCCCGAGTACGTCTCGGCTGCGGTGGTGGCCTTCGCCCACGAGTCGTGCGAGCTCACCGGCGAGACGTTCGTGTGCGGCGGATCGCTCGTGATGCGCCTGGCCACGGTCGAGACGGTGGGGATCACCGGCACCGAGGGCGTCACGCCCGAGGAGATCATCGCCAACGTCGACCGGATCATGGACATGACCGACGCGAAGCTGATGACCTTCGACCGGCAGGCCTGAGCGCCGGTTCTCTCAGGCGATCGGTTCCTCGCCCTGCAGCATCGTGCGGTGGAGCAGTCGCCCACTGGTCGGGTCGTACGGCTCCGCGCGGTGCAGGGTCGCGGTGTTGTCCCACATCACGACGTCGCCGGGTGCCCAGTGGTGGCGGTAGACGAACTCCGGTCGGGTCGCCCAGTCGCGCAGCTTCACGAGCACGTCCATGCTCTCGGTCGGGTCGAGGCCGTCCACGTAGGCCGCGGTCGCGCCGATCACGAGCGACCGCCGCCCCGAGCGGTGCTTCCACACGAGCGGCTGGGTCTTGCTCGGCACCTTCCTCGCGGCGCTGAAGCGCTCGTAGGAGGGCTCGCCATCGAGGCTGCGCAGCAGCGCCCAGTTGGCGTGCACCACCCGGAGGTCATCGATGGCTTCCTTGTCGGCGTCGGGGAGCGCGTCGTAGGCGGCGTAGGTGTTGGCGAACTCGGTCACCGCGCCCTCGGGCGGCAGGAACCGAGCGTTCGAGCACCGAGGCCAGGATCGGCATCTCGTGCATGGTGCCGTCGAGGTGCCAGAAGAACGACGCCCGCAGGTAGTCGGCCTGCGGGTTGACCGCCGGGTCGAGACTCACCTTGTAGATCGTGGTGCGATTGCCGTCGGCGTCGCGCGTGCCGCTGTTGTCGTAGGCGAAGGTGCCGAGCGTGCTGGTGAAGGCGACCTGCTGCTCGTCGTCGAGGTGCGCGTCGCGGAACACCAGCACGCCACGTTCCTCGAGGAGGTCCCGGATCGCGGCGGCGTGCTCGCCGGAGAGCAGGCTCGACGCGTCGGCGACGATCTCCGTGCCGATGTTCGGCTCGAGGGACCGGGTCTCGAGCGCGGGTTCAGTGCATGCCACCGTTGACTCCGATGATCTGGCCGCTCACGTACGACGCCTCCTCGGAACACAGGAAGGCGCACGTGGCGGCGATCTCCTCCGCAGTGCCGACGCGACCGGCCGGGATCATCGTCGCCAGGCGTTCGGTGTCGAGGAAGTGGCCGGAGTCGCGCGTCATCTGCAGCATGGGGGTCTCGATCGTGCCGGGCGCGATGGAGTTGGCGGTGATGCCGTGGCGCGCCAGCTCGGTGCTGAGTGCCCGGGTGAGCGCGATCACGCCGCCCTTCGACGCCGCGTAGTCGACCATCGGAGCACCGGTCTGGCCGGCGAGCGACGACACCGTGACGATGCGTCCCCAGCCGCCGGCCAGCATGTCGGGCAGCGCCGACTGGATGCAGTGGAACGTGCCGGTGAGGTTCACCGCGAGCATCTCGTCCCACTGCTCGACCGTGATGTCGGCGAAGCGGCGGTGCGCGGCGATCCCCGCGGCGGTCACGACGATCTCGATCGGTCCGAGCGCGCTGGCGGGCGGCCGCGACCGCGTCGTCGACCGAGGCCCGATCGGTCACGTCGACCGCGGCGGAGCACACGGCCGCGCCGCTCGCCCGCAGCTCCTCCTCGGCGAGCCGGACGCCCTCGCCGTTGCGGTCGACCAGCGCGACCCGGTCGCCGCGGGCGGCCAGGTTCCGGCTGATCGCCAGACCCATGCCCGAGGCGGCCCCGGTCACCAGCGCGGTCCTCGTCATCGTGTGCTGCTCCCGTGATTCGGCGCCTCGCCGTCCGAGGCCGTCGCGGCACCATCATGGCCCGGATGGCGACGGCGCGTCGGGCTGGCGGCGCGGCCTCCGATCGTGTACTCATGCACCCATGCGCATCGGACTTCCCGCCACCAGCCCCGATCTCGACGTCATCATCGAGCAGGCCAAGTCGATCGAGGCCGACGGGTTCTCGTCGCTGTGGTTCGGCAACAGCATCCTCGCCGACCCGCTGGCGGGGATGGCCGTCATCGGCCGCGAGACGACCACGCTCGAGCTCGGCACCTCGGTGCTCCAGACGTACCCGTGTCACCCGCTCCTGCAGGCCAATCGGGCGGCATCGGTCGCCAACGCGATCGGTCGCAGCTTCACGCTCGGCATCGGCCCGTCGCACGCGCCGCTCGTCGAGGGCATGTACGGCATGTCGTACGACCACCCCGGCCGCAGCACCGAGGAGTACGCGCAGATCCTCACGCCCCTCCTGCGCGGCGAGCCGGTCGACTTCACCGGGGAGGACTGGTCCGCGCACAGCCCCGCCATCCCCATCCGCCATCCCGTGCCGTTGCTGCTCTCGGCCATGTCGCCGCGGATGTTGCGGATCGCCGGCGAGCACGCCGACGGCACCGTCACCTTCCTCGCGCAGGCGAAGGCGCTCGAGACCCACGTCGCGCCGCGCATCCGGGCCGCGGCGGCGGGCGCCGGGCGACCCGAGCCGCGCATCGTCGCCGGGGTGCAGCTCGCGGTGCACGACGACGTCGACGAGGTGCGGGCGGCCGCCGACAGCCGGGGCGCCATCTTCGACGGGCTGCCGAACTATCGGCGGATCCTCGCCGCGAGCGGCTACGAGCGGACCGCCGACGCCGCGATCGGCGGCGACGAGCAGTCGGTGAAGCGTCAGCTGCAGGACCTCGTCGACGCGGGCGCCACCGACATCTGGGCGTGCCCGATTCCCGTCGGCGACGACCCGGAATCGTCGGTGCGCCGCACCATGGACGTGCTGCGCGAGCTGGTCGGCTGACCCGTGACCGCCACGCCGGACCCCACCTTCGCGGACTGGCTCGCGATCCACACGTTGATCGTGACGTACGCCGAACTCGTCGACAGCGGTCGCTTCCTCGAGGCGGCGGCGATGTTCGAGCACGCGACGTACCGCCGCGAGCGCGTGGCCGACGGCGGCTCCCAGTTCGAGGTGCATTCGGGGACCGACGAGGTGCACGACTACATGTGCCTCACCCGCCGCTACGAGGACGGCACGCCCCGGACGCGACACGTGAACACCAACGTGAACATCGCGATCTCCGGCGACACCGCCACGTCGCGCAACTACGTCACGGTGTTCCAGGCGACGCCGACCCTGCCCCTGCAGCCGGTCGCGTCGGGGTGCTACGTGGACGCGTTCGAACGGGTCGACGGGGGAGTGGCGCTTCACCGATCGCGTGATCACCGGGTTCCTGGTCGGTGACACCAGCCAGCACAAAGATCGTCCGCACTGACGCGGACGCTTCCCGGGTCGCGAACGGGGGGTGAGGCGCACGTGGCACGCGCGATGGACGATGCCGAGTTCTCGGAGCACTTCGCTCGGCTCGAGACCGACGGGTACTGCATCGTTCCCGACGTGCTCGACGCGCAGCGAGGTCGCCGCAGCCCGCGAGGCGCTCGAACGCGCCGCCGCCGAGGACGTCGCGGCCGGCGTCGCGGCCACCTACGGGCCGGGCCACGCCAACCAGCGGGTGTGGGCCCTGCTCAACCGCGGCGACGAATTCGTGCGGCATGGCGCTGGATCCCGTCGCCCTGCGCTTCGCGTGCGCCCAACTGGGCCCCGACGTGCTGCTGAGCAACATCTCGGCGAACATCACCGGGCCCGGCGGCGACCACGAGATCGGCCGCCTGCACACCGACCAGGGATTCTTCCCCGAGCCGTGGCCCCAGGTGGTCGCGACCAACGTGGCCTGGTTCCTCGACGACTTCACCGAGGCGAACGGGGCCACCCTGGTGGTTCCGGGGAGCCACCGGGTGGTCGGCTACCCGCCGCACGACCTCGAGCCGCAGGCGCCCGCCCGGCTCACGGGGCCGGCGGGTTCGTGCGCGGTGGTGGACGGGCGGTTGCACCACGCCACCGGGCTGAACCGCACGCGCGACCGGGCAACGGAGGGGGATCTTCGCGTTGTACGTCCATCCCTACCTCCGGACCCAGGAGAACTGGACCCGCTCCCTGCGCCCCGCGGTGCTGGCCGCCCATCCCGAGCTGGCGGCGATCACCGGGTTCGAAGAGTGGATGACGCTCGGTGGGGTCGACGGGCCCGCAACGTCGGGGCTCAATTTCTAGACGCCACAGCGCGCGGTGAGCGGCGGGTTTGCCGCCCTCGGGTGGCAGCCGTAATGTCACCGCCTCGTCGCGTGTCGCGCGGCGCCAGCACTCACCACGACGTCTCGGGGGATCAGGTTCATGGACGAAATGCGCTTCGACGGGAAGACCGTCATCGTCACCGGAGCCGGCCGCGGCTTCGGGCGCTGCCACGCGCTCGACTTCGCGCGACGCGGCGCGAACGTGGTGATCGCCGACTACGGCATGGCGCTCGACGGCATCGGCTACGACGAGTCGGTGATCCAGGGCGTGGCCGACGAGATCCGTGCCGCCGGCGGCGAGGTCACGCCGGTCTTCGCCAACGTCTCGATCGAGACCGAGGCGCAGCGCGTGGTGCAGACCGCGATCGACACGTACGGCAAGCTCGACGTGCTGGTCAACAACGCCGGGCATCGCGGATCCCGACTGGTGGGAGGACCAGAGCTCCGAGCGGATCATCCGCATGACCGACAACCAGTACTACACGGTCGTCTGGATGTCGCGGGCGGCGTGGCCGCACCTCAAGGCGTCGGGCGGCAACATGGTGAACACCGCCTCCGAGGCGATGCTCGGCAACGTCCCGAAGGCCGCCAGCTACTGCGGCGCCAAGGGCGGCGTGTTCGCGCTCACCCGGGCGCTGGCCCTCGACGGCAAGCGGCTCGGGATCCGCGTCAACCAGATCTGCCCGCGCGGCAACACGCGGCTCTCCGCGCCCGATGTGCTCTCGTTCCACTTCGACGCGCCGGTCGAGAACTTCGTCGGCGAGTTCTTCGAAGGCATGAAGCCCGAGTACGTGTCGGCGGCGGTGATCTACTTCGCCCACGAGTCGTGCCCGCTCAACGGCGAGACCTTCATCTGCGGCAACTCCACGGTGATGCGCCTCGCGACGATCGAGACCCAGGGCATCGACAACAAGACGGGCGGAGTCACGCCCGAGGAGCTCGCCGAGCGGCTCGACGAGGTGATGGACACCACCGACGCCACCCTCATGCTCATCGAGATGTTCAACGACTGACGCCGGCGAGCGCTCGCTCAGCGGAGTGACAGCGGGCGCCGGGGCGAGCCCCGGCGCCCGCTCGCGAGCGGCCGGGCAGAGCAACGACCGCAGCGACCGCTCCCGCAGCGCGCCGATCCACACGCCGCTGCCGTAGGCGACGTCGTCGGCCAGGCGCAGGGCCGCGAACCGTAGCGGATCGATGCGCGGTCGCAGTGCCCGCGCGTCGAGCAGCGCGGGCACCACGGCCGCGGCCACCAGTGCGGGACGCGCCCGCCGTACGCCGATGCCGAGCCCCAGGGCCACGGGCCACCACGGTCCCCGCAGCGCGTCGGCGGCGCGGCGCGCGGCGCGGCCCTGTTCCGCGGCGGTGACGCGTGCCGCTTCACGAACGCGGTGTTCCATGGCGGGGAGCTCGCGCGCGACCGCGACCACGCGCGCCGCGGCCAGCCCGCCGGCGATCACGGGATGGCCGAGCACCCACGCGGCGGCGGTGGGTCCCGTCCACGCGGAGAGGCCGAGCGCGGCGGCGGCGTCGCCGTGTCGGCGTGCGAGCGGCGCGGCCGCCGAGCCGTAGGCGACGCGCTGGCGCCACCATGCCGCCCACGTCGCGCGACACGGATGGGTCACCTCGACGCGTGGGGTCGTAGCGCACCCGCCAACCGTGGTCGTGGAGGCGCCACACCAGGTCGACGTCCTCGCCGTAGCGCAGACCGGGATCGAACCCGCCGACCGCCTCGAGCGCCGCGCGGCGCGTCACGAGCGCGGTGGTGGGCACGTAGGCCACGGTGGAACCCGGCCGCACCGGGGCGGGGCGCGGGCCCCGGTCGAGCGGCGACCGCACCGCTTCGTACCGGGCGAGCAGTGACGGGGCGCGCGCCCGGGAGTCGCGCGGACCCGGGGCGCCACCGCGCCGAGGGTCGGGTCGGCGAAGTGCGGGAGGAGGCGGGTCAGCCAGTCGGCGTCGGCCGCCACCTCGGCGTCGACGAAGGCCACGATCGGGCGGCTCGTGGCGCGCCAGCCCCGTTCGCGGGCGGCGCCCGGGCCGGCGGCCCGTTCGTTGCGCAGCACGCGCACGGCAACGCCCGCGGGTGCGGCATCGTCGGTCGCGCGACGGACGGCGCCGGGATCGCGCGACCCGTCGTCGACCACCAGGAGCTCGCCGACCTCGGGGATCGCCCGCAAGGTCGCGCGCAGGCCGTCGGTCATGTCGCGCACGGGCACCACGACGGCGACGTCGCCCAGTGCGGGGCCGGTGCCGGGCGCGGGTCGGGGATGGGCGAGACCGGCATCGACGAGCCGACGGGCCAGCGCTCGCTGCGCGGGAGTGGTGGGCGACGGCGATGCGGGCCCGAGCCGGTCGACGAATGTCGGCGCCGGCCGGCGTGAGGGCCAGCACCCGCACCGGTGCACCGCCCACGAGCACCCGGCCGCCGTCGGCGCGGCGGGTGGTGGGGTCGAGCTCGACGCGCCAACCCTCGGGGAGCGCGTCGTCGAGGGTCACTGCGCAGTGGCGCCGGCGTCCACCGGCAGCACCGCGCCGGTGATGCCGCTGCTCGTCTCGCCGCACACCCACGCGACCAGTGCCGCGACCTCTTCCGGGTGCAGCGCGCGCCCGAGGAGGTGCTGCTGGAGCAGTCCCTCCACGTCGACCAGCCCGTAGATCTCCGCGCTGGCGAGCAGCATCGCGGTGTTGGTCGAGCCCGGCGCGACCGCGTTGACGGTGATGCCGTCGCGTCCGAGCTCGGCGGCGAGGCTGCGCACGATGCCGTTCACCGCGTGCTTGGCCGCCACGTAGGCGGTGAGGAGCGGGAGGCCGACGCTGCCGCCCATCGAGGAGATGGCGACGAAGCGACCGTGGCGCGGCGCGGGACGGGCGAGCAGCGCCGGGACCGCGGCCGTGGCCAGGCGCCGCACGCCCTCGACGTTCACGCCGAGCATGGTGTCCCAGATCGCGTCGTCGGTCTCCCAGGTGGTCTGGCCGCCCGCGATGCAGCCGGCGGCGGCGACCGCGGCGTCGAGACCGCCGAACTCGGTGACGGCCAGTGGCGACCGCGGCGTCGAGCGCGGCCTGGTCGCGCACGTCACCGACGAGGCCCACCGCGCGGCCGCCGGCGGCGGCGCACGCCGCGACCACCGCGTCGAGCTCGGCGCGCGTCGCGAGCGGGTAGTGCAACCCGGGGTCGTCGGCGCAGCGGTCGACGAGGACCAGACCCCAGCCGTCGGCGGCGAGGGTGCGGGCGACCTCGGCGCCCATGCCACGCGCGGCGCCGGTCACCACCGCGACCCGTCGGGTCATGTCCGCCATCGTTCCACCGCCTCGTCGAGATCCCGCGCCAGGGCGTCGAGGATCGCCAGTCCATCGTCGGCCGACGCGCCGTGCGGATCGCCGAGCACGCCGTTGTGCGACACCGCGACGACACCGCCGGCGCGCAGCTCGGGGAGCAATGCCGCGAGCGGGCGGGTGTCGCCCGCGGCCGCGTGTTCGAGCGCCACGGCCTCGGGACGCACCGCGAGCATCAACGACGTCTCGGTGTGGCCCGCGTGCGCGTCGCCGCCCGCGACCGAGGGGAACCAGGCCAGGACCCGTCGCCCCTCGGCGTGCAGTCGTTCGACCGCGGCGGTGAGCGGCGCGGCATTGCCGCCGTGCCCGCACACCAGCACCACGCCCGCGAACGCGTCGGCGCTGCGCACCAGTTCGATCACCACCTCGGTGAACGCGGGGGCGCCGATCGACAGCGTGCCCGCGAACGCCGCGTGCTCACCCGACGACCCGTAGGGGAGTGCGGGCGCGACCACCACGTCGAGGCGGCGCGCCGCGAGCTCACGCGCGAGCGCGGTGGCGAGCTCGGTGTCGGTGGTGCAGGGGAGGTGGGGTCCGTGCTGTTCGGTGGCGCCGAGCGGGACCACGAGGATGCGCTCCGCGGCCACCGCGGCGACCGCTGGCCACGCCATCGAGTCGAGCCGCTCGGTCAATCGCCCGGTCGATCGCCGGGCGCGCCGAGCCGGCGCGTGAACCCGTCGGGGACGACGACGTCGTCGGGGCCGAGCTCGGCCACCGACTCGCGGCCGAGGCCGCGCAGCGCGCTGTCGATGCCGTTGCGCAGCACGTCGAGCACGTTCTCGACCCCGGCCTGCCCGTTGGCGGCGAGGCCCCACAGGTAGGCGCGCCCGATCATCACCGCGCGGGCGCCGAGCGCGACCGCCTTCACCACGTCGCTGCCGCGGCGGATGCCGCCGTCGAGCAGGATCTCGACCGAGTCGCCGACCGCGTCGACGACCGGCGGCAGCGCGCGGATCGACGCCGGCGTGGTGTCGAGGTTGTTGCCGCCGTGGTTCGACACCGAGATCGCGCTGGCGCCGATGTCGACCGCGCGGCGCGCGTCGTCGAGGCGCATCACGCCCTTCACCATGAACGGCCCGTCCCACTGGCTGCGCAGCCAGGCGAGGTCCTCCCACGAGGGTGGCGGCGTCGTCATCCACTCGCCGTACGCGGCGAAGAACCCGGGCGCGGGCTCACCCTGGGGCACCACGTTGGGCACGCCGAGGTCGGGGAGCGCCCCCGAGCGGGCCCACGTCGCGAGCCACCGCGGCCGCAGCGCGACCTCGGGCGCGAAGTGCACCATGGTCTTGAGGTCGATGGCCTCGGGGATCTTCGGGCTGCCCCAGTCGCGGCTGTGCGTGAACGTCCAGTCGAGGGTGACGATCAGACCGACGCACCCGGCGCGCTGCGCGCGCTCGAGCCGCTGCTGCATCTGCTCGCGAGAGCCGCTCCAGTACACCTGGAAGAAGGTCTGCGGGTTGGCGGCCACGACCTCCTCCATCGGCTTGCTCGCGAACGAGCTGAGTCCCATCGCCGTACCGCGCGCCGCCGCCGCGCGTGCGACCGCGACCTCGCCGTCGGGATGGACGGCCTGCACCCCGGTGGGGGAGATGACCACCGGCATCGAGATCGCCTGGCCCATCACCGTGGTCGCGAGCTCGCGTCCCGCGGGGATGCCCGCGACATGGGGTGCGAAGCCGAGCTGCGCGAACGCGTCGAGGTTGTCCTGGTAGGTGACGCCGCGCTCGGCGCCGGCCTTGATCGCGAGGTCGACCGACTTCGGGAGCCGGCGCTTGGCCCGGCGTTCCGCCTCGGCGACCGACTCGAACCAGACGTTGCCCATCAGTGCGCTCCTCCGGCGACCGGCTCCCCGCCGAGGGCCCGGAGTCCCGACAGGGGGTCCTCGTCGCACGCGCGGTCGGGGCGCTGCGTGCGCAGCGTGACGGGCACCGGCGGGTTGACGTGCGAGTGGTCGGCGCCCGGACGGGGCGCGGCCGCGGTGTCGACTGCGGCCAGCGCGGCCTCCGCGTTGCCCTTCACGCACTCGGGGTCGGGGCCGTCGAGCGGCAGGCCGGTGAAGAACTTCGCGGCCATGCAGCCGCCCCGGCACGCGTCGTACGCGCCGCACGACGCGCACGCGCCGGCCGACTGCGGCTCGCGCAGCTCGAGGAAGAGCGGCGACTCGCGCCACACGGGCGCGAAGCCGCCGTCGGCCCGCACGTTGCCGGCGAGGAAGCGGTCGTGGATCGCGAACGGGCACGCGTACACGTCGCCGACGGGGTCGATGAGGCACACCACCCGTCCGGCGCCGCAGAGGTTGAGCCCGGGCAGGCTCTGCCCGTAGCCCGCGAGGTGGAAGAAGGAGTCGCCGGTGAGCACCTGCTCGCCGTGGGCGAGGAGCCAGTCGTAGAGCTCGCGCTGCTGTGCCGACGTGGGGTGGAGCTCGTCCCAGGTGTCGGCGCCGCGGCCCGACGGCCGGAGGCGGGTGAGCCGCAGCTGCGCGCGGTAGCGCTCGGCGAGCGCCTGGAACTCGTCGAGCTGCGCGATGTTCTGGCGCGTGCACACGACCGAGAGCTTGAAGCCCTCGAAGCCGGCGGTCGCGAGGTGCTCCATCGCGCCCAACGCGGTGGCGAACGACCCCTCGCCCCGTACGTCGTCGTTCACCGCGGCGGTCGCGCCGTCGAGCGAGATCTGCACGTCGACGTAGTCGTTGCCGGCGAGCATGGTGGCGACGTCGGGCGTGATGCGCGATCCGTTCGTGGAGAACTTCACGCCGACGTGGTGGTCGACGGAGTACTCGAGCAGCTCCCAGAAGTCGGCGCGGATGGTGGGCTCACCGCCGCCGATGTTCACGTAGAACACCTGCATGCGCTCGAGCTCGTCGATGACCGCCTTGGCCTCGGCGGTGGTCAGCTCGCGTGGGTCGCGGCGCCCCGAGCTCGACAGGCAGTGACGGCACGCGAGGTTGCACGCGTAGGTGAGCTCCCACGTGAGGCAGATCGGCGCGTCGAGGCCCTGCTCGAAGTGCGACACGAGCGGCACACCAACGGGTGCGGGCGTGGTGGTGGTCATGGGGTGCGCTCCCGGAGCATGTCGGTGTCGGCGAGGCGGGCGAGCGCCTGCTCGTAGGCGGGCAGTGCCGCGGGGTCGACCCCGGCGCGGTCGCACGCCGCCCGCGCCGTGGGCGCGTCGGCGAGCGACTGCACCACGGTGAGCAGCTGCGGGTCCTTCAGGAACGAGAGCCGACGCGTGCCGAAGTGGTAGAGGAGCGCGCCGAAACGCTCGGGCCGGACCGCCACCTGGGGCGCGAGCGTCCAGGCGCGGTCGAGCACCGCGGTGGTCATGGGCGGTGACTCAGTAGACGCCGCACATGCCGTCGATGGAGACGTCCTCGACGAGCAGCTCCGACTCCACCAGCGCGTCGGCCGCGACGGTCTCGGCGGTGCTGACGGCCTCGGTGGTCTCGTCGGTGGCGGGGGCGGTGGTGGGTTCGGTCATCGGACGTCTCCTCGGACGGGATCGGACGGGATCGGGCGCCGGAGCGCGAGTCGGGCGTGACAATAACGGCACCGAGTGCCAGAGTAAAGCCCATGTCGACCACCGTCGGGCGGGAGCGCCCCGGCCGCCCCCGGGTGACGAGCCGGGCCGAGCTCGAGCGGGCCGCCCTCGACCGCTTCGCGCTGCAGGGATTCGACGAGACCACGGTCGACGACATCGCCGCCGCGGCGGGCATCTCCCGACGCACCTTCTTCCGGTACTTCCGCTCGAAGAACGACGTGGTGTGGGGCGACTTCGACGGGATGCTCGGGGAGTTGGAGGCCCGCCTCGCCGCGGCGCCGGCCGACCGGCCGATGATGACGACGCTGCGCGACGAGGTGGTGCGGTTCAACTCGATTCCGCCGGAGGCCGTCGTCGCCCACCGCCAGCGGATGGCGTTGATCCTCTACGTGCCCGCGCTCCAGGCCCACAGCACGCTGCGGTACGCGGCGTGGCGCGCGGTGGTCGCCGAGTTCGCGGCGCGCCGTCTGGGGGCCGGGCCCGACGACCTCGGACCGCGCCTCGTCGGGCACGTGGCGCTGGCCGCGGCCGTGGCCGCGTACGAGCAGTGGCTCACCACGCCCGACGCCGACCTCGCGTCCCTGCTCGGCGACGCGTTCGACGCGGTGGCGGTACGGTTCGCCGGCGACGACACCCACCGACGCGCAGAGGAGCGACGATGAGCGAGACCGATCCCGATCCCGAGCTGCTCCGGCGCCTGACCGCGGCCACCGAACACGTCGGGAAGCAGGCCATCGTCCACAACGAGGCCGAAGTGGCGGGATCGGTGCCGGGTCTGCTCGACACGCTCGCGCCGAACGGCCCCTACGGCTACATGCTCATGCCCGAGTTCCAGCCGGACGGCAGCATCCGCCTTCCCGTGCACGGCACGCGTGAAGAGGTGCGCGCGATCTACGAGGTCGTGCGCGGCAACAGCGACGTGATCAGCGAGGAGCCGATCATCGAGCTGCGCACTCCCTGGTATGCGTTCTGGGAGACGGTCTCGACCGGACAGCGCAAGGGCAGCACCGAGCGGCACCGGCATCCGCTCGCGGTGCTCTCGCCCGCGGGCTCGGCCGACGGCATCACCGGCGAGATCATCTGGCCGGTCCTGCCGCGCGACATGCTCGGGACCGGCGAGGACACGACCACCGGTGTCGACGAGTACACGCTGCGTCTCGACCTGCGCCTGCGTCACCTGCGCATGGTCGACGCGCTGGCGGCGGCCGACGTCGACGGGCTCCTCGCCGAGCTCGACCCGGGCTCGGCCGCGGCGGTGCGCGACTACGTGCACGACACCGACGCGCTCGTCGAGCTGGTGGGCCTCGACGGCCAGCGCGCGTACTACGAGGCGTTCTTCGCCCGCTACGACATGGTGTCGGTGGAGCTGCTCCACCGGGTGACCCAACCGTGGTTCCTCTTCGCCGAGACCCGGCTCACCGTGCGCGAACGGTCGTCGGACGCGACGCGCGCGTTCCACGTCGCGGAGATCCTGGCGCCCGGCAAGAGCGGCACCCTCATCGCCACACTGGGCTGGGGCACCGACCCCGTCGTGAGCCCGCGGCGCCGTCGTCGTTCCTGAGAACCAGCGAAGATCTCGCTGAGAGGATTCTCAGCATCACGAGCCGTCGCGGCCGGTCCCGCCTGTCACACTCCGCACCGAGCATCGCTCGACAGAGGAGCAGAGTTGTCAGCAGTGCGCCGCGGCGTCAAGAACACGTTCCGGAATTCGATCCGGACGATCGCGATCGTCATCATCCTCGGGCTGAGCATCGCGCTCGCCCTCGTCATGTTGTTGTCGATGAAGGCCGTCGACTCGCGCATCACCCAGGTGAAGCACGACGTCGGGAACAAGATCACCGTGCGCGCCGCCGGCTTCCGCGACTTCCAGGGTGGCGGGAACCCGCTCACGACGGCCAACGTCACGGCCATCGGCAAGACCCCGCACGTGGTCACCGCAGTCCCGGTCGTGACCGATCGGCTGCGGAACGAGAACTCCACCAACGCCGGCGGGCCCGGCGGGTTCGGCGGCCAGTCCACGAACACCAACAACACGACGTCGCTCACCTCGCCGATCAGCCCCGGCGCCCTGGGTCAGCGCTTCGGGAACGATCAGAACGGGACCACGCAGCAGACGCTGCCCGCCAACTTCAGCCTGCCGGTCACGGTGACCGGGACGTCGCATCCCGAGGATCCGCGTGCCCTGCAGGTGGACACGATCTCGTTGACTGCGGGGACGAGCTTCGACGGGTCGGGCACCGCGCTCGAGGCGCTCGTCGGCACCGACCTCGCGACCAAGAACTCGTTGACGGTCGGCAGCACGTTCACCGCATGGGGTGAGACCATCACGGTGAAGGGGATCTACAAGACCGGTGACACGTTCGCGGACGCCGGGGTCCTGATGCCGATCGGCACGGTCGAGAAGCTCTCGGGCCAGACCGGGCCGACCGCGATCTACGTGACGGTCGACTCCGTCGATCACCTGAACTCGACGGTGAGCGCGATCAGCAAGCAGCTCGGGACCAGCGCCGACGTCGCCGCCGACTCGTCGGCGTCGGTGGCGACGCTCGACTCGCTGCAGAACATCAAGACCATCTCGACCTACAGCCTCGTCGGCGCGCTGGTCGCCGCGGGCGTCATCACGTTCCTGCTCATGCTGATGATCGTGCGCGAACGGCGCCGGGAGATCGGCGTGCTCAAGGCGATCGGCGGCTCGAACTCCAAGATCACCTTCCAGTTCGTCGCCGAGGCGGTCACCTTCACGCTGATGGCCGCGGTCGCCGGGATCCTGGTCGGGATCATCCTCGCCAACCCGGTGCTCGACGTGCTGGTGAAGAACAGCAGCGACACCACCACCGCCACCGCGACCTTCGGTGGCCCAGGCCAGGGCCGCGGCTTCCCCGGTCAGGGACAGGGTGGCGCCGCGACCGGCGGGAACGCGAACGGTGGCGTCACGCCGCGCGAATGGTCAGGGGCAGGTCAACTTCGGGCGCGGCTTCGGCAGGACGTTCACGAACGTCAGCGGGACGCTCGACAACCTGAAGACGGCGGTGGGCTTCGACATCGTGCTCTACGGAATTCTCGCCGCACTGCTGGTCGCGATGGTGGGGAGTGCGCTCCCGGCCTATTCGATCAGCAAGGTGCGTCCCGCCGAAGTGATGAGGAGCGAATGATGTTGACGGTCACCGGACTCTCGAAGACCTTCGGGTCGGGCGACATCGAGGTGCGCGCGGTGCGCGACGTCTCGTTCTCCGCCGCCGACGGCACGTTCGCCGCGATCCTGGGTCGCAGCGGGAGCGGCAAGAGCACGCTGCTCGGCCTCCTGGGCGGGCTCGACCGTCCCGACGGCGGGAAGTGTCGAGGTGGACGGCGACTCGATCACGAGCGATTCCGACCGGGCGCTCATCCGGTACCGGCGTGGACACGTCGGGTTCGTGTTCCAGAGCTACCAGCTCATCCCCAACCTCGACGCGCTGGAGAACGTGATGATCCCGCTCGAGTTCGCAGGAGTCGGGAAAGCGGAGCGGCGGACCCGGGCGGCGGAGCTGCTCGACCGCGTCGGGATCAGCGGCGACAAGCAGCACCGGCGCCCGGCCAAGCTCTCCGGCGGTGAGCAGCAGCGGGTCGCCATCGCGCGCGCGTTGGCGAACCAGCCGCGCTTGATCCTGGCCGACGAGCCCACCGGGAACCTCGACAACGCGACGGGCCGGAAGATCATCGACCTCCTCGCGTCCCTCGCGAGCAAGGAAGGCGCGATCGTGCTCGTGGTGACCCACGACCCCGCCATCGCGGCTCGCACCGACGTGAGCTACACGATGGAGGACGGGATGCTGACGTCGGCGGGCGCGACTCCCTGACGGGGCCGCGCTCGCCGCGTCGCGAACGCCCGCCTAGATCAGTGCAGGAACGTGGTCGGGGTCGAGCTTCAGGTCGATGAGGATCGGCCCGGAGCGATCGGCGATGGCCTTCTCGGCGGCGTCGAGGTCGTCGAGGTTGCGCACCGTCACGCCCTCCAGCCCGATGGCCTCGGCGACGGGCGCGAGGTCGGGCCACTGGAACGTGCTGAGCACCGGGTCCATGTTGAGGTGCCGGAAGTGGATGTGCTCGGCGCCGTAGGCCCCGTCGTTGCAGACCACGACGATGAGGTCGAGGTTCTCGCGCACCGCGGCGTGGAGCTCCTGGAGCGTGCCGCTCATGAACCCGCCGTCACCACAGACGTAGAGCGTGGGCTCGCCGGGGGCGCCGACGGCGGCGCCGATCGCGGTGGCGCCGTCGAGGCCGATCGAGCCGAAGCCCTGGGTGTAGATCCACCGCTGGGTGTCGTGGGCGTCGATCAGCTTGAACGGCTGCCCCATCACCCGGCCGGCGCCCACGACGACGGTCCGCAGGCTCGGCACCGCGGCGTTGATGCGCCGCAGCGCGGTGCGCACGTCGACGGTCGAGTCGGTGCTGAGGTCCTCGTACGGCCCGTAGGGGTCGTCGGCGGGGTCACGCTGGGCGACGATCGAGGCGCGGAAGTCGCTGGGGTCCAGCTCCGCCGCCTCGATCAGCTCCAACATCGCCTCGGCGGTCGCGCCGGCGTCGCCCACGACCCCGACGGTGGCGACGGTGTGGTAGCCCATCGCCTCGGGGTCGTTGTCGCAGTGGATGATCGCCTTGTCCTTGGCGAACGAGCCCTCCGCCATGGTGAAGCGGTTCATGCTCGCCCCGAAGGCGATGATGCAGTCGGCGGCGAGGATGGTCTCGTTGCCGAACGGGCTCGAGAAGGTGCCGCAGATCCCGACCGCCCACGGCTCCCGGCCGGTGTGGCCCTTGCCCCGCAACGTGGTCGCGACCGGCGCGCCGATGCGCTCCGCGAGCTGGAGCACCGTCGGACGGCCCTCGGCGGTGACGCCGTCGCCCATCAACACCAGCGGGCGGCGCGCGGTGGCGAGCACGCCCAGCGCCTGGTCGAGCGCGTCGGTGTCGGGGCGGACGCGCTGGACGAGCGCGGGCTGGTTGGGCACCGAGCGCTCCTCGATGTCCTCCCAGTTGAACTCGGTGGGGATGTTGAGCGCGACCGGGCGACGCTCGACCTTGGCCTGGCGCAGCGCCACCGCGAGGTCCTTCTGGATGCGCTTCGCCGCGCCGACCTGGATGAAGCCCGCGCCGGTGGCGACGAGCAGCTCGCGCTGGTCGATGCCCTGCGGGTGGTCCCGCACGCCCCAGTGCGTGTCGCCCGCGAGCAGCACCATCGGTACCCGGTCACGCACACCCTCCACGAGGGGGGTGATGCAGTTGGTGACCGCAGGTCCGTGCGTGGTGGTCACCACGCCCACCTTGCCGGTGCGCTCCGCGTACCCGAGTGCCATCAGCGTGCCGCCGAACTCGTTGGCGGCGGGGACGAAACGGCCGCCCTGCTGGTGGACGTAGTTGTCCACCATGTACATGTTGGCGTCGCCCATCTGGCCGAACAGGGTGTCGACGCCGGCCTCGATGAGGGCCTTGGCGAACGCTTCGTAGAAGAGCATGGCTGCGATTCCTTCTCGTGGGGCGACCCCGGCGGAGGTGCGCGGGCACGTTAGCCCGACCGCCCGGGCCGGTGCCTCTCCTGGCCGAACTGCTCGCGGTTTCGGTCGGGATGAAAGGATGGCTCGATGGCCCTGGCTCAGTCCGCTCCCTCCGACCAGCCGCCGGCCCCGCGTCGGCGCGGGCGACCGCCACGGATCAGCGTCGACATGATCGTGGCCGTCACGCGCGAGATCCCCGCGCGCGACGTCACGGTCCAGGCGGTCGCCGACGCCCTCGGCGTCGACCGCAAGGCGGTGCACTACTACGTCCGCGGGCGTGAGGAGCTGCTGGCGCTGGTCGCGGCCGAGCTCGTGGGGGAGAACGTCCAGCGCATCGCCATCTCCGCCGATGACGACTGGCGCGACGTGCTGCGGGGGTTCGCGGTCGGGATGCGGGACGCGATCGTCGACACCGGCAGCTACTCGCACTACCTCGACATGCCCACCTTGTTCCTCGCCGCGATCGACGTCGTCGAGATCTCGCTCTCCGCGCTGCTGCGTGCCGGGTTCGCGGAGCTCGAGGCCGGCCACACGCTCAACTTCGTCGCCGAGTTCGTCTCCGAATCCGCCGCGGTCGAGGTGGCGTCGCGGAGCGGGGCGAGAACCCCCATCTCGCCGAGATCCAGACCCAGATCGAGCAGCGTCTCCGTGAACACGCGTCCGGCGCTCGAACGCGTGATCGCGGTCGCCGGTTCCACCGCGGACTGGGGCGACACCCTGCGCGACTTCGACATCGAGGTCGCGATCTCCGGGCTCGAGGCGCTGCTGCGAGCGAAGGGCGTCAGCTCGTCCGAGCCACCGCGGAAGTGAGCCAACGGAAGTTGGGGTCGTCGGGGACCTCCTCGGCGCGCAGCGGCTCGGCCACCTCGGCCGGGGTCGGTCCGATCCGGTCGGCCACCGTCTGGAGGAGGTCGAGGTCGACGTCGTAGACCTTGGCCGCGTTCAGCGACGTGAGCTGACGGACCTCGTCCTCGGGAACGTCGGCGAACGTGGCGCGCAGCGTCTCGAACGTGTACGGCGCCGTGCCCTCGTGGTGGGGGAAGTCGTTGCCCCACAGCAGGTTGTCGATGCCGATCTCGTAGCGCTTGCGGACCTCACCGACGGCGAGCAGTGAGCTCACGTAGCAGTTGTCGCGGTAGTACTCGCTCGGCAGCTTCGACAGCGCGGCGGCCGCCTCGGCGGCGAACAGCGAGTTGATGGTGCCGTCCTCCTCCGCGCCCTGCACGAGGCGGTCCAGCGCCTTGAGCTCCCGGGGGACCCACGCCGAACCGCCGACCTCGGTGAGCACGAACTGGAGCGACGGGTGGCGCTCGAACACGCCCGCCAGGATCAATTGGAACAGCGCGCGCCGACCGAAGTAGTAGCTCTCGTGCACGCCGATGGCGCGCGCCGCGGCCGCGACGGCCGGCCCGCCGTCGTCGGAGTTCGGCGTGGTGGAGTGGCGGTGCGTCGGCATGTCGAGCTCGGCGCAGGTGGCCCACAGCGGCTCGAGCTCGGGGTAGTAGAGGTTCTGGATGCCGAGGTGGTGGTCGGGGGGCAGCAGCACACCCTTGAGCCCGGCCTCCTTGGCCCACCGCACCTCGGCGACCGCGGCGTCGACGTCGTTGGTGAAGAGCTGCACGAGTCCGAGCCGCCGGCCGGGGACCTCGGCGCAGAAGTCGACCAGCCAGCGGTTGTGCGCGCGCACCCCGGCCCAGCGCCGTTCGTACTCCTCCTGGGAGCGCGGCGGCGGCGACGTGAGCGTGCCGGTCGGGTAGAAGGGCTGCGCGGTGTTCGGGAAGAGCACCTCGGCCGCAGTGCCCTGGCCCTCGAGCAGCTCCTGGCGCAGCGCGCTGTCCCAGCTGATCGGCGACAGGAACGACGACACCCCGGCCTTGTACTCGGGGTCGGGATCGACGTCGCCCCACGCGTCGCTGAAGTTGGCCGCCCAGGCGTCGAACTCCTCGTGCCAGCGCGCCTCGAGGTAGGGCTTGTAGCCGAGCATGTCGGCGCCGGCGTGGCCGTCGGTGGAGATCAGCACGTACGGCCGCCGGCTGGGGGGTGTCGTCGTCATCCGTCGTTCCTCACGTGGACCCGGGTCGGACTGTCAGACGGGCAGTGGACCCGGGTGGGACTGCCACTGTGCCACGATGCGGCCATGACTGCAGCTTCCGACGCCCTACGACGCGACCTCCACCACCGACGAGGTCCTCGTCGGCCACGACCTCCGGGGAACCACCGCCCTGGTCACCGGCGCGTCGGCGGGAATCGGGGTGGAGACGGTGCGGGCGCTCGCCGCGCACGGCGCCACCGTGATCGCCACGGCCCGTGACGTGGCGAAAGGCCGCGCGGCGCTCGAACACGCCGGAGTCGACGGGCTCCCCGGCGCCGTCACCGTCGAGGAGGTCGACCTCGCGTCGCTCGCCTCGGTGCGCGCGTTCACCGACCGGGTCGCGGCCGACCACGACCAGCTCCAGCTCCTCGTCGCCAATGCGGGGGTGATGGCCTGCCCGCCGGGCCGCACCGCCGACGGCTTCGAGACCCAATTCGGCACCAACCACCTCGGCCACTTCGTCCTCGTCAATCGCCTGGTGCCGCTGCTGGTCGCCGGCGCGCCGAGCCGCGTGGTGTGCCTCTCGTCGACCGGTCACCGCGGGTCCGACGTCGACCTCGACGACCCCGGCTTCGACACCACCGAGTACGAGCCGTGGAAGGCGTACGGCCGTTCGAAGACCGCGAACGTGCTCTTCGCGGTGGAGCTCGACCGGCGACTGCGCGACCGGGGGGTCCGCGCGACCGCGGTGCACCCGGGCGGCATCGACACCGAGCTCTTCCGGCACCTCGACGCGGACATGCTGGCGCGCCTCGCCACGGTGCGCGACCGGGCCCGCAAGTCGATCCCCCAGGGCGCGGCCACGTCGGTGTGGGCCGGGGTCGTGGCCGACGCCGACGACGTGGGTGGCCGCTACTGCGAGGACTGCGGCGTGGCCGAGCTGAACGAC
Organism: uncultured Actinomycetes bacterium; assembly: GCA_963782705.1. Lineage (GTDB taxonomy): Bacteria > Actinomycetota > Acidimicrobiia > IMCC26256 > DASPTH01 > CAVRGQ01. Next base: position 47,380 of record CAWAKX010000020.1, read on the forward strand.
GAGCCGCGCGCGGCGGGCGGGGTCCGTTCGTACGCGATCGACCCGGACCGCGCCGTGGCGTTGTGGGCGCGTTCCGAGGAGCTGGTGGGCGAGCGCTTCGACTGAGGCTCACCGGTAGGCTCCGCCCCCGATGGACACGCAGCCCGAGGTCGCGGTCGCGCCGCCGGTCGCCGACCCGGGCGGGTCCTCCGGCGCCCGCCGCGCCCGCACCCTCACGCTGGTGCTGCGCGCGCTGCCGGTGCTCTTCCTCCTCGTGATGGGTTGGGCCCGTCGCTGGGTCGAGGAGGACGCGTTCCTCAACTTCCGCATCGTCGACCAGATCCGCGCCGGCCACGGACCGGTCTTCAACGTCGGCGAACGCGTGGAGGTGGCGACGAGCACGCTCTGGCTGGGGATCCTCACGGTGGCCCGCAGCGTGGCGCCGTTCGTGAAGATCGAACGCACGTCGGTGGTGTTGGGGCTCGCGCTCACTGCGCTCGGCGTGTGGTGGGCGCAGGCGGGCGCGGCGCGACTGTGGGCCGCGCGCCGTGCGCCGTCGGGCGCGCTCGTGGTGCCGGTGGGCGCGGTCGTGTACGTGGCGTTGCCGCCCGCGTGGGACTGGGCCACGTCGGGGCTCGAGAACGGGCTGAGCATCGCCTGGCTCGGCGCGCTGATGTTCACGCTCGGCGCCGTCGCACAACGCGATCCGGACGCCGACCGCGACCCGTGGGCGCGCCCGGCGCGCATCGCTGCGGTCGGCGTGCTCGCCGGGCTCGGCCCGCTCGTGCGACCCGACCTGGCGGTGGTGAGCGCGGTGGTGTTCGTCGTGCTGCTCTGGGTGCTGCGCCCACGCGGGGCGATGTTGGCGTGGTTCCTCGGCGGCTGCTTCGCGCTGCCGGTCCTCTCGGAGCTGTTCCGCGCCGGCTACTACGGCACCCTCGTGCCCAACACGGCGTTGGCCAAGGATGCAAGCGGCACGCACTGGTCACAGGGTTGGAACTACCTCGCCGACCTCGTCTCGCCGTATTGGCTCTGGCTGCCGTTCCTCGCGCTCGTCGCGCTCGGCCTGCTCCTGCTGCGGGGACGGCCCACCCCCATGGTCGTGCTCGCGCTCGCGCTGCCCGTCGCCGGCGTGCTCCACGGTCTCTTCATCGTCAAGTCGGGCGGCGACTACCTCCACGCGCGGTTGCTGCTCCCGAGCGTGTTCGCGGTGCTCGCGCCGTTCGCCGCGGTGCCGTGGTCTCGCCGGGTGATCGCCCCGCTCGCGGTGATCGGGGCGTGGGTGGTCGTCGCGATCCTCGTCCTGCGGCCGTCGCTGCACCAGGCCTACGTCCCGCTCACCGAGCACAACGTCGTCGACGGGCGCGCGCTCATGGAGTCGCTGACGCGCGACGGCCAGCGGCCGCTGCTCGCCGACGCGTTCATCTTCGACGACGGTCCATTGGCGCGCCGCCTGCAGGACCAGGGTGCGCGTGCGCTGGTCACGCCACCGCGCAACGTGCATCCCGACACCACGCCCGCGCGCACCACGCTCGTCTCGCTGGCGAGTGGGATCAGCGGCTACCTCGCGGGCCCCGACGTGATCGTGCAGGAGTCGAACAGCCTCGCCGATCCGGTCGGTAGCCGGATGCCGCCCAACTCCAACAACAGCCCCGGGCACCGCAAGCGGGAGTCCCGGGCCTGGATCCTGGCGCTGCGCACCCGACCCGGGGTGACCCTCGGCCAGAACCCCGCGCACGTCGACGCGGCGCGGCGCGCGTTGTCGTGCGGCGACCTGAAGGAGCTGCTGGAGGCCACCGAGGCGCCGATGTCGGTGGGCCGGTTCTGGTCGAACCTCACCGGCGCGATCGGCCGGACCCGGCTCGAGGTGCCCCGCAGCCCGGCGGCGGCCGCCGAGAAGTTCTGCGGACCGGGCGCGACCGGCAAGTAGCCCGCGCCGGTCAGGAAGCGGTGCGGGACCGACGGGCCCGCGCGGTGGCGACGAGCGCGAGCGCGGCCACGACGACCACCGGGACCCACAGCGCGCCGCCCCATTCCCGCGCGGTGGCGGTACCGAGGGCTGCGCCGGCTGCGTACCCCACCACGATCGAGGCCAGCACCAGCACGGTGCGCCGGCCGGCGTCGGTGGTGCGGATCCCGGTGAAGTCGTCGACGGTCTCGGTGAGGCGGACCAGCGCTCCGGTCTCGAAGGTGGTCGACACCGAGACCCCCGCGACCCGTCCGAGCAGCACGGTCTGCATGCCCATGGCGAGCGCGGCGACGGCGAGCACCAGGACCTCGGTGGTCCCGTGCAACCGGTGGTGCTGCTGCACGTCCCCGGCGAGCAACGCGACGACCGCGAGGGCGAGGGTCTCGATGGTGAGCAACGCCGGGCGTCGGGCACGCGCCGCGATGCGTCGCCCTCCCCGGTGGGCGACGGCGACACCCAGGGCGAACGCGAGCATCGCGAGTCCCGGTTGCCACCAGTCGCCGGTCACGCCGTCGCCGACGGAGATGCCGAACAGCACGATGTTGCCGGTCTGGTTCGCGGGGAACACGCCGAACAGGCGCGTGAAGCCGATGGCGTCGACGAACCCCGTGACCAGTACGAGCACCAGCGCGAACGTGAAGGCGAGACGGGGCTCGTCGTCCTCGTCGTCGACTCCGTTGCCGCCGGGTCGAGTGGCGTCGGTCATTCCTTGGCTTCGGGCTTCGCGTACCGGCCGATGATCGCGAGCGTCCCGCCGTCGACCGGGAGCAGGAGGCCGGTCGTGTGCTGCGACTCGTCGGACGTGAGGTAGAGGGCGGCGTTGGCGACATCCCACGCGGTGCCCATCCGCCCGAGCGGCACCGCGTTGGCGCCGTGGTCGATGAGCTGTTGCGCGTTGGCGATCACCCCGGCCCGCTCGAGGCCCTCCAACGAGTGGGGGGTGAGCACCCACGACGGGAGGATCGCGTTGCAACGGATCTTCCAGTGGCGCGTAGCTGCACGGCGAAGAAGTGGGTGACCGCGTTCACGCCCGCCTTCGAGATGGAGTACGCGAACAGGTTGCCCCCGCCGGCGATCGACCCGACGGTCGAGGTGTTGGTGATCGCACCGCCGCCGTGGTCGCGCATCACCGGCACCGCGGCGCGCGACGTGAGCCAGGTGGCGCGCAGGTTGATGTCCATGATCTCCTGCCAGCCGGCGACGTCGAGCTCCAACGGGTCGCCGTCGCAGTGGCTCGCGCCCACGTTGTTGCAGAGCGCGTCGACCCCGCCCATGGCCGCGACCGCCTCGGTGATGATCCGGGCGCAGTCGTCGGGGACCGACACGTCGGCGGTGATCACGTGCGCGGTGCCGCCCGCGGCCCGGATCAGCTCGACCGTCTCCTCGGCGCGCTCCGGATCGCGGTCGACGGCGCACACCTCGGCGCCCTCGCGGGCGAGGGTGAGGGCGATGGCCCGGCCGTTGCCCATCTGCTCGTGGGCGGGCTGACCGGCCCCGACCACCACGGCCTTCCTGCCTTCCATGCGACCGGTCACGACGCTCCTCTCGTAGGTGTGCGGGCAGCAGCGTGGCGTGCACCCGTCGCCCCCGCAAGTTCGGCCAGCGGGGATCGGCGCGTCGGCCGATCCGCCGAGGATCGGCAGTCGCACGGCATGCTCCCGGACATGGTCCTCGTGCACGAGCCGGAACCCGGCGTCACCGTGTTCGCGTGCGATCCCCCGGTCGTGCCGCGAGCGGTGCGGTCGGTGGGCGCGTTCAACGTGAACTCGATCCGCACCCGCGTCGGCCTGCTCGCCGACTGGCTCGCGGCGGCCGACGTCGACGTCGCGCTGCTCGGCGAGACGCGCTGCGAGCCCAGCGAGCTGCCGCTCGAGGTGTTCGCCGAGCGCGGCTACGACGTCGCGGTCGCCGGCGACGTGGAGGGGTTGCCGCGAGGGCGCAACGGCGTGGCGATCGCGTCGCGCGTCGGGCTGCGGGCGCCTCGGCGACCGCTCGACGACGACCGGTACTGGCCGAGGCCCGAGAGCACGTGGCCGACGGGGGAGGGGCGCCTGCTCCTGGCCGACGTCGGGCCGGTCGACGACCCGCTCACCGTCGGCGCGTTGTACGTGCCCAACGGGCGCGAGCTCGACCACTGGCACTACCGCTACAAGCTCGCCTGGCTCGACGCGGTGCGCGAGGTGGTGGCCGCGCACACCGGGCCCCTGCTGCTCGGCGGCGACTGGAACGTGGCGCCCGCCGACGCCGACGTCTGGGCGCCGAAGCAGTGGCGCGGCCGCACCCACGTGTCGGCCGCCGAGCGGGAACGCATCGCCGCGCTCGCCGACGCCGGCGCGGTCGACCTCTGGCGCGCGCTGCACGCCGACCATCCCCCCGAGGCGCCCGACGTGGCCGGCTTCACGTGGTGGAACTACCGCGTCGGGTCGTACGAACACGGTCACGGTCTGCGGATCGATCTCCTGCTCGGCTCGCCCGACGTCGTGGCCCGGACCGACGCGGTGGAGGTGCACCACGAGTTCCGCTGCGCGCCCCGCCCGTCGGATCACGCGCCGGTCGTGGCGCGGCTGCGCGCCGCGGACGCGTAGCCGTCGGGTCGCGGCGTTCAGGAGCCGGCGACCAGGTCCGCCACGCGCAGGAACCGCACGTCGTCGCGATCGCGGAGCGCGTCCCGCAACTCGGGCGACGCGTCTTCCGCCAGCAGGAGCGCGACACATCCCGGCTCGTCGTCGGAGCACGAACGCGCGTGTTCGACGCGCGCCAGCGTCGCGAGGCCCGCGGTGCCGGGTCGGATCTCGACCAGCAGCGAGCCGTGGTCGTGGCGCAGGAGGAGCGGCACGCGGATGCGGCCGTGCTCGAGCCGAAGCAGGACGGGCCGCGACCGCGAGCGCGCCGGTGCCCACCACCGTGGCGACGCGTTCCCGATGCGTCACGACCCAGCTCTCCACCTGCGCGACCAGCGGGCGGGCGCCGAACACCGGCGCGAGGTCGCGCAGCTCGATGTGTTCGCCCGCGACCTCCCAGAACGTGTCGATGGTGAGCGCGGCCACCTCGTCGTCGACCGCGACCCCGTCACCGTCGAGCCGCACGACCACCGCGAGCCGCGCGTAGAGCGGTTCGATGACCCGGCGGCCGGCGGCCACCTCGGCCGGCACGACGAGCGCGCCGCCGAAGGTGGGCAACCAGAACGCCACGCCACCGTCGTCGGGGAGCGCGATGCCGTAGCTGAGCTCGTCGAAGTCGAGACCGGCGTCGGGCGCCGCGAAGCCGACCAGGTCGTCCTCGGACACCGCGGTGAGGAACTCGGCGAGGGGGTCGGCGGGCGCGCCCACCAACCAGCCGTTGGGGGCCACGAGGAGGCCGTCGGTCTGCAGGCACTCGTGGAGGAACACCCGGTACTCGAGCAGCAGCTGCTCGGCCGCCCCGAGTTCGATGCCGACGCGGTGGGCGACGTCGCCGGTGAACACCACGTCGAACGGGTCGGTCAGCACGTGAAGGAGGGTACGCGGACGCCGAATCGGGCATGGATCCCCGACCCACGGGGTTGTGCGGAGTGAGCAAGGCCGAATGAGCACGGAGGTCACGGAAGGTGGTGGTGCCGCCGTGGTCATGACCATCGATCTGGAAGCTGCGTTCCCGGAGCGGGAGTGGATCGCCGGCGTGGGGACCTACCGGGCCGGGAGTTGCTCGTCGCCGCCACTGGTGCTGGTGCACGGTTGGGCCGCCGATGCGGTCCTGAACTGGCACGTGGCGATGCGCGACCTCGCCCGCTGGGCGGTGGTGGCGCCCGACCTCCCCGGCCACGGCCACACGCCGAACCGCGGGCACTTCTCCCTCGACCACTGCGCGGCGGCGGTCGCCGACGTGTGCGACGCGCTCGGCGTCACCCGGGCGACGATGGTCGGCTACTCGATGGGCGGGCCGGTCGTGCAGCTGCTCGCGCGTGACCGCCCCGATCTGGTGGGCGGCGTGGTGATGGCCGCGACCGCGGCGCGGGTGATGCCCAGCGCGCTCGCGCGCCGTGGGCTCCCGCTGCTCGCGCAGACCGGTCGCCTGGGCGTGGAGGCGATGACCGCGGCGACGAAGGTGCTCCATCCCGGGAGCCCGCTCGCGCTGCACGCGCTGTCGACGTTCCACGAGAGCGACAAGGGCGCGCTGGTGCACGCGGCCGCGGAACTGGCCCGCTTCGACTCCCGGCCGTGGATCGGCACGCTCGGCCTGCGCGCCGCGAGCATCGTCACGACCCGCGACCACGTGGTGCCCACCGGCGCGCAGCTCGAGCTCGCCCGGCTGCTCGACGTGCCCGACGAGCGCATCGCCCGCATGGCGCACGGCCACCTCGCCTGCCTCGACCACTCCTTCGGCGTCCTCGTCGATCAGGCCGCGTTCAGCGTCACTTGACTCGGCGCGGTCGCAGCGCGGACGTGGGCGGTCCCGCGGGCCGGCCTCCGGCCCCAGCCGGTCAGCCTTCGGGCCAGTGCTGCACGAGGTCGACGACGGGGGCGGGCAGGTAGTTGGCGAAGCCCTCACCCGGCCAGTTGAACCAGCCCGACGACGCGAACGCGCCGCCGTCGGGGTGCATCGTGGTGCCGGTGACGTAGGCCGAGAGGTCCGACGCGAGGAACAGCGCGCAGCCGCCGACGTCGGAGTACTCGCCGTGGCGGCCCATGGGGATCACCACCTGGTAGCTCGCCTGGCGCGCGGGGGAGTCGAGCGGGTCGAACTGCTGCGCCTCCATGCCCTCGGTCGGGGTCATGTCGGCGGCGATGCAGTTCACGCGGATCCGCTCCGGCGCGAGCTCCACCGCAAGGGTGCGGGTGAAGTTGAGCACTCCCGCCTTCATCCCCGCGTACACCGCGTAGTTGGGCGCGGCGCGGTGCGCCTCGATCGACGTGAAGTTGATGATGCTGCCGCCGCCGGCGGCGCGCATGCGGGGGATCGCGAGATGCGTGGTGGTGAGCAGCCACGTGAAGTTGGTGCGGATGAGCGTGTCCCAGCCGCGCGGGTTGCTCTCCGCGAACGGCTGACGGAACGTGCCGCCCACGATGTTCACGAGCACGTCGAGCCGACCGAGGCGTTCGTCGGCCAGTTCGAACAGCCGCGCCATCGCGTCGGCGTCGCGTGCGTCGGCCGCGAACGTGACGACGTCCCAACCGGCATCGGCGGCGCGGGCTTCGGCGGCGGCGAGCGCGTCGGCGTCGCGGTCGGCGATGACCAGCTTCATCCCCGCCGCGGCGAGATCGTCGACGCAGGCCCGGCCCAACCCGGCCGCGCCGCCCACGACGATGCCGCACTTGCCGGCCAGGCCGGCCCGATCCTCCAGATGGCCCATGTCCCGCGCTCCTCGGTCACGCCCGCCCTCACGGCCCGGGGCGGGAGCCTACGGCGTCCTCAGCGGGTCATCGTCGGTCACAGCGTGCGCTCAGCGGGTCTCGGTCACGCTCCACCCCATGCAGCACGTGGATCTCGACCGCCGGCGTCCCCACCCGGCGATGCTCCGACACGGCGTCGCCGACCACCCCGAGGTCGCGTCGCCCACCGTCGACGTGGTGATCCCGGTCTACAACGAGGAGGCCACCCTCGAGCGGAGCGTGGAGCGACTCCACCGCTACCTCGACGCGCGGTTCCCGTTCTCGTGGCGCATCACGATCGTCGACAACGCCTCGACCGACGGCACCTGGCGCACCGCCGAGAACCTCGCCGCCGGGCTCGACGGCGTGCGCGCGCTGCACCTCGACCGCAAGGGTCGGGGCCGGGCGTTGCGCGCGGCGTGGAGCGCCAACGACGCGACGGTCGTCGCCTACATGGACGTCGACCTCTCCACCGATCTCGACGCGCTGTTGCCCCTCGTGGCCCCGCTGGTGTCGGGCCACTCCGACGTGGCGATCGGTTGCCGTCTCGCGCCCGCGTCGGCCGTCGCCCGGGCGCCGAAGCGCGAGTTCATCTCGCGCACCTACAACCTGATCCTGCGCACGGTCATGGCCACGCGGGTGCGCGACGCGCAGTGCGGGTTCAAGGCGGTGCGTTCCGACGTCGCCCGCCGGCTGGTGCCCGCGGTGGTCGACGACGGCTGGTTCTTCGACACCGAGCTGCTGCTGCTCGCCGAGCGCAACGGGCTGCGCATCCACGAGGTGCCGGTCGACTGGGTCGACGACCCCGACAGCCGCGTGCACATCACGAGCACCGCGTGGGGCGACCTCGAGGGCACGGCCCGCATGTTCCGCACCTTCGCGTCGGGGCGGGGCAAGATCGACTTCGGCCCGGTCGCTCGCCGTCCGCTCACCGACGACTTCGGCCGCCGGCTCGTGAGCTTCGGGCTCATCGGCCTGGCCAGCACCGCCGTGTCGTTGGTGCTGTTCCTGCTCCTGCAGGGAACGCTCGGTCCGATCCCCGCGAACGCGATCGCGGTGAGCGCGACCTTCCTCGCCAACACCTGGGCGAACGCGCGCCTCACCATGCGCGTCGAGCGCCCGCGGTGGGCGCTGGGCATTCGTGCTCTACGCCGGATCGCTCGCGCTCACCAGCGCGGCCCTGCTCGTGGTCGACGCGCTGGGCGGCGGGCTCACCGCGGAGGTGCTCGCGCTGCTCGCGACCTGGATCGTGGTCGCGGTCGGCCGGCTGCTCGTCATGTCGCGCGAGTCGCTCGAAGGCGCGGCCGCATGACCCGGATCCGCGTCCTCCTCCGGCACGGCACGACGTCTCGGCGAGTGCTGTGCTGCCTCACCGTCTCCGTCGGCACCACGGTGCTCAGCGCGATCGTCCTGGTGGCGCTCGTGGTGGGCGCCGGGGTGCCCGCGGGGACGGCGAACGTCGTCGCCGTGTGCTGCGGCATCCTGCCGTCGTACCTCGCGAACCGCCGGTGGACGTGGGGTCGCAGCGGGCGCGGCAACCTCGCCCGGGAGGCGATCCCGTTCTGGGTGGTGTCACTCGCCGGCCTGGTGGTCTCCACCGTCACCGTCGCGCTGGCCGGCGCGGCCACCGCCACGTGGCCGGCCGGCGCCCGCAGCATCGTGCTGCCGATCGTGCAGGCCGGCACCTTCGCCGCCCTCTGGGTGGTGCAGTTCGTGGTGCTCGACCGCGTGATCTTCCGCAGCGCGACCCACGCCGGCGAGCTCCCGGTTCCCTCCGCGCCTTCGCCCCACCCCGCCGACGAGCACCAGCTCGCGGCCTGACCTCCGACCAGGACCTGCGATGACCACCACCCTCACGCCCCCGAACGGTCTCGACGAGGCCACTCCGCCGGTCGCGGACGCGCCGCCCGGCGGACCCGCGTCCGACAACCGGCGGGCGCGGCACAACGCCGGTGGCTCGCGCCTGCACCGCGTCTGGCGGGGGCCCGACTCCGACCCGGCCTGGGCCCGTCCCGCGCTGTGGGCGTTGCTGGTGGTCACCGCCGCGCTCTACCTCTGGAACCTCGGCGCGTCGGGCTGGGCGAACACCTACTACGCGGCCGCGGTGCAGGCGGGGACGAAGTCGTGGAAGGCCTTCTTCTTCGGTTCGACCGACGCGTCGAACTTCATCACCGTCGACAAGACGCCGCTCTCGCTCTGGCCGATGGTGCTCTCGGCCCGGATCTTCGGGCTCAACAGCTGGAGCATGCTCGTGCCCCAGGCGCTCATGGGCGTCGCCACGGTCGGCGTGCTCTACGCCACGGTCAAGCGCTGGTTCGGCGCCGGCGCCGGTCTGCTGGCCGGGGCGATCTGCGCGCTGACCCCGGTGGCGGCACTGATGTTCCGCTTCAACAACCCCGACGCGTCGCTCACGTTGCTCATGACGCTCGGCGCGTACGCGCTCACCCGCGCCCTCGAGCGCGACTCCACCAAGTGGGTGATCGCCGCGGGTGCGTTCGTGGGGCTCGCGTTCCTGTCGAAGGAGCTGCAGGCGTTCCTCGTGCTGCCCGCGTTCGGTCTCGCCTACCTGATCGCGGGGCCGCCGAAGCTGGGCCGCCGGATCTGGCACACCATCCTCATCGGGTTGTCGACGATCGTCGCCGCGGGCTGGTGGATCGCGATCGTGTACGCGTGGCCGGCGTCGAGCCGTCCCTACATCGGCGGCTCGCAGGACAACACGTTCTTCGACGTGCTCTTCGGGTACAACGGCTTCGGCCGGCTCAGCGGCAACGAGACCGGCAGCGTCGGCGGGGGCGGCGGCAACGGCGGTCAGTGGGGCCCGACCGGCTGGACCCGGCTCTTCAACTCGCAGTTCGGCGGCGAGGCGTCGTGGCTGCTGCCCGCCGCGTTGATCTTCATGGTCGGGGTGCTGTGCTGGACGTTGCCCCGGGTGCGGACCGACCGGGCCCGCGCGGCCATGGTGCTGTGGGGCGGCTGGTTGTTCGTGACCGGCGCGGCCATCAGCCTCGGCCAGGGCATCATCCACCCCTATTACACGGTCGCCCTCGCCCCCGCGATCGGCGCGGTGGTCGCGATCGGCGCGGTGTTCATGTGGCGGCTCCGTGAGCACGCCGGCGCCCGCGCCTTCCTCGGCGCCGCGGTCGGCGCCACCGCGATCTGGTCGGCGATCCTGCTCGACCGCACGCCCGACTGGATGCCGTGGCTCCACGACGTCGTGCTCATCCTCGGCGGGATCGCGGCGCTCGCGCTGCTGTTCCCGATCGTGAACCGGCGGGTGGCCGCGCTGGTCGCGGGCACCGCGATCGTGGTCGGTCTCGCCGCGCCCGCCGCGTACACCCTGTCCACCGTGCGCCAGTCGCACACCGGCGCCATCCCGTCGTCGGGCCCCGCCGGCGCGGGCGGCGGGTTCGGCCCCGGCGGTGGCGGCCGTGCGTTCCCCGGCGGCAACGCGGCCGGCGGGTTCCCGGGCGGCACGCAGACCGGGCCGGGCGGCCAGACGGGTGCTCAGGCCGGAGGTCAAGGCGGCCCCGGCGGCGTCGGCGGGCCCGGTGGCGGCATCGGCGGGCTGCTCGGCGGCACCGCGGTGAGCGACCAGGTCGCGCGAGTTCCTCCAGGACGGCAAGGACGGCTACCGCTGGGCGGCCGCCGCGGTCGGCGCCAACAACGCGGCCAGCTACCAGCTCGCCTCGGGTGAGGCGGTGATGGCCATCGGCGGCTTCAACGGCAGCGACCCCGCCCCCACGCTGAAGGAGTTCCAGCAGTACGTCGCCGACGGCAAGGTGCACTACTTCATCAGTGGTGGCGGGTTTGGCGGGCTCGGTGGTGCCGGTGGCCCGGGCGGCGGCAACGGCAACGGGACCGCGATCTCGTCGTGGGTGTCGGCGAACTTCGAGTCGGTGACCGTCGGCGGGGTGACCTTCTACGACCTGTCGCAGCCGCTGTCGTCGAGCTCGACGTCGGGCTCGGGCGCCTGACCGACCGCTGCATCCCCCCGGTCGGTACGCTGCGGCCACACCGACTGGGGGGAACATGCAGCGGTTCTGGTCGTACCTCGCGGTTCAGCTCGGCAAGCACGCGATCTGGGTGACGGTCGTCGGCCTGCTCGTCACCATCGGGCTGGGCTTCGGCATCACCCAGCTCGACTTCGCCACCGGCCAGGACAGCTACCTCAACACGAACGACCAGGTCTACAAGGACAACGTCGTCTACCAGCGCCTGTTCGGCGGTCAGGCGATGCTCACGGTGATCCGTATGGATCCCGGGCACACCATCGACGAGATCGTCACCGCGGACGGGATCGCGCAGCTCGAGCGCTTCTCGAAGACGGTGAAGGCCGCGGGCGCGTCCGACGCGGTGGTCACGCCGCTGTCGGGGCTGCAGCTGTCCGACTCGCTGATCCAGAGCCCCACCGGCAGCCCCACCGACTCGGTCGCGGGCAAGGCGCTGCTCGCCGCGCAGGCCAAGGAGCAGCCGGGGTCGCCGGGCGCGGCCGCGCGGGCGAAGGACACCGTCGCCACGATCACGCGGCTGTCCGCGGTCCCCGAGGCCGAGCGGGTGATGAGCAACCCGGAGTGGGTGAAGTTCCTCCTCTACAACAACGAGGGCAAGGTGCGGAAGTCGTTGCGCTCGGTGTTCGTCGACGACCGCACCGCGCAGATCGTCACCCGCCTTCCCGGCAACGCGTCGCTCGACGTCGAGGGCAAGGCATCACAGGTCGTGCAGGACGCCGCCGCGAAGCTGCGGTTCCCGAACGCGCAGACCGTCACCAGCGGGCCGTCGGTGCTGTTGCGCGACATCAACGACTACCTGCGCGGCGGCATGCTCACCCTCGGCGCCATCGCCGCCGCGATCATGGCGCTGATCCTCGCGGTGCTGTTCCGGGTGCGGTGGCGACTGCTGCCGCTGCTCGTGATCGTGGTCGGAGTGATCTGGGCCTTCGGGATCGCCGGCTACCTCGGCATCCCGCTCACCATCGTCACCATCGCGGGCTTGCCGGTGATGCTCGGCATCGGCATCGACTACGCGATCCAGATGCACGCGCGCGTCGAGGAAGAGGTGGTGATCGACCGGTCGCCGCACCCGATCCAGGAGACCTCGCGCTCGCTCGGCCCCGCGCTGCTCGTGGTCACGTTCGACGCGATCTTCGCCTTCCTCGCGCTGCACTTCGCCAAGACGCCGATGATCCGCGACTTCGGCCTGTTGCTCGCGGTGGGCATCGCGGTGATCTGCATCTGCTCGATCATCCTGCCGCTCGCCATCCTCGGCATCCGCGAGTTCAAGTCGCCCACCAAGGCCAAGGACTTCTCCGGCGGCCCGCTCGGGCGGCTCGTCGTGTGGCTGGGCTCGATCACGCCCCGAGCCGCGGTCGGGTTCGCGGTCGCCAGCCTGCTCGTGTTCGCGGGCGGGATCCTGGTGGAGGAGAAGCTCACCCTCCAGACCGACCCGGTGCAGTGGGTGAACCAGGACAGCCAGACCATCAAGGACATCCGCACCATCGAGCAGTGGTCGGGCGGTTCGAGCGAGCTCGGCGTCTACGCCAAGAGCCACGACGTCTTCAGCGACGAGTTCGCGACCTTCGCCCACAACTTCACCAACGACACGCTGGCGAAGTACCCGAAGCGGCTGCTCACGGCATCGTCGATCGAAGAGGTGATCGACGACGTCGTCAACGACGTTCCGGGCGCGACCTCGATCGCGCCCACCGGCGCGGACGTGCGCGCGACCTACGACGTGTCGCCGGTCGACATCCAGCGGTCGACGATCGCCGAGGGCGACCGGGCGGCGAACATCATCTTCCGCACCGGTCCGGGCTCCCTCGACCAACGCGCGCCGGTGGTGCGCGGCATCCGGGCCGACACCCACCCGCCGGCGGGCATCACCGCCACGCCGTCGGGCCTCGCGGTGGTGGGCGTCGGCCTGCTCGACAACCTCACCGCCAACCGGGTGGAGCTCACCTACCTGGCGATCCTGTTCGTGTTCCTGTTCCTCGCCATCCGGCTGCGGTCGATCATCCGGTCGTTGCTCTCGCTGGTGCCGGTGCTGATCGCGGTGGGCGCGGCGTCGCTCGTCGCCTACGCGTTCGACCTCAAGCTCAGCCCGATGACCGCGGTGGGCGGACCGCTGGTGGTGGCCGCGTGCACCGAGTTCACGTCGCTGATCCTGTTGCGGTTCGTGGAGGAACGCCGTCGCGGGCTCGAACCGCAGGAGGCGGTCGAGGTGGCCGCGGCGCGCACCGGCCGGGCGTTCGTGGTGTCGGGCCTCACCGCCATCGTCGGCGTCGCGGTGTTGTCGTTCTCCTCGCTGCCGCTGCTGCGCGACTTCGGCCGGATCGTCGCGGCCAACGTCGCCCTGGCGCTGCTCAGCGCGCTGGTGGTCCTGCCGCCCATGCTGATCTGGGCCGACCGGCGGGGGTGGGTGTCACGGGGGCTCATGGGCAAGGCGGACGAGCCGTTCATCCCCACGCCGCCCATGGGTTCCGGGGGCGACGCCCGGCCGTAGCGGGAGGGGTGGATCGCTGGTCGCCCGCGCCGGTAGTGTCGAGAGCGCTGGAACCCGATCCGGAAGGACGCCCGCCGTGCAACTCGAAGACCTCGTGCTCGTGAGCATCGACGACCACGTCGTCGAGCCGCCCGACATGTTCGAAGGCCACGTGCCCGACAAGTGGCGCGACCAGGCGCCGCACGTGGAGCTGGTCGACGGCGTCGAGGTCTGGCAGTTCCAGGAGGCGAAGAACGGCGCGTCGGGGCTCAACGCCGTGGTCACCTGGCCCAAGGAGGAGTGGGGCCTGAACCCCACCGCGTTCTCGGAGATGCGGCCCGGCGCCTACGACATCCACGAGCGGGTACGCGACATGTCGCGCAACGGCGTGCTGGCGTCGATGTGCTTCCCCGGCTTCGCGGGCTTCGCCGGCAGCTTCTTCAACGGGGTGTCCGACAAGGACCTCTCGACGATCATGGTGTCGGCCTACAACGACTGGCACGTCGACGAGTTCTGCGCCACCTACCCGGAGCGCTTCATCCCGATGGGGCTGCTGCCCGTGTGGGACCCGCAGGCCGCGGCCGCGGAGGTCGAGCGGCTCGTCGCCAAGGGCTGTCGTTCGGTCAGCCTGCCGGAGCTGCCCCACGTGATGGACCTGCCGAGCTACCACGCGCTCGACTACTGGGCGCCGCTCTTCGACACGGTCAGCGACCACGGCGTGGTCACCAACATGCACATCGGTCAGGGCTTCTTCGCGATCAAGGGCCCGCCCGAGGCCGGCATCGACAACCTCATGATCCTCGCCACCCAGGTGTCGGCGTTCTCCGCGCAGGACCTGCTCTGGGGTGGCGCGTTCCAGCGCTGGCCCGAGCTCAAGGTCGCGTTCTCCGAGGGCGGGATCGGCTGGATCAGCTTCTTCCTCGACCGCTGCGACCGGCACTACCAGAACCAGATCTGGATCGGTCACGACTTCGGCGGCAAACTGCCGAGCGAGGTGTTCCGCGAGCACTGTCTCGCCTGCTTCGTGACCGACCCCACCGCGCTGAAGGTGCGCCACGACATCGGCATGGACATCATCGCCTGGGAGAACGACTACCCCCACTCCGACAGCATCTGGCCCGACGCGCCGGAGTCGATCCACGCGGAGATGACGGCCGCCGGTTGCACCGATACCGAGATGGAACAGATCACCTGGGGCAACATGGCGCGCTTCTACGACTACGACCCGTTCGCGCGCGTCCCGCGCGAGCAGGCCAACGTGGGCGCGCTGCGGGCCCAGGCCCTCGACGTCGACACGGCGATCCGCCCGAAGGCGGAGTGGCGGGCGCTCGCCGAGGCGAAGGCCGCCGCCGGCGCCTGACCGCCCGGACCGGAGAGGTACGCGCGTCGTCTCAGCGGCGCGCGTTCTTCACGAAGTCGTCGGTGCCGTGATCGGGGGCGAGCCGTTCGCCGCCGTACCAGCCGCCGCGCACGTGGCGACGCACCGCACGGTCGCCGTCCTCGGTGGCGCGCGCCGCGCTGTGCCACAGGTCGGAGTGGTGCAGGAGCACGTCGCCCCGCGCGGCGTACACCGCGAGCTCGCCCGGCACCCGTTCGAACCCGAGCGGGATGCCGTCGGTGCCGCCGCGGTGTGAGCCGGGCAGCACGCGCAGGAAGCCGTTCTCCGGCGAGGTGGCGTCGAGGTGGATGGTGAAGCCGATCGACGGCCACACCGCGAGGGTGGGACCCGACTGCGCGTCGGTGTGCCAGCCGATGCGCGAGTAGCCGGAACGAACGCCTGGACGCGCGTCCTGGTACACCACGCCGAAGCGGTCGTCCTCGAGCATCCAGCACTGCGGACCGAGGATCCGGGTGGCGAGGCCCACGAGCACCGGGTGGTACGACGCCTCCCGCGCGACCGCGGAGACCTCGGTGACGTGGCACACGTAGTGGGCGAAGGGCTCGCCGTCGATCACCGCCTCGGGGTCGTCGAGGATCACGGTGCCGCAGCGCTCGGGCAGTTCGCCGGCGACGAGGCGCGCCTGCTGGCGCAGGAGGTCGGCCTCGAGCGTCGCGAGCTGGTCGTCGGGGAAGACGCCGCGCACGATCGCGAACCCGTGCTCGGTGAAGAAGGCGACGATGGCGTCGGGGTCGTCGGCGGGGAACACGCCGATCTCCCGGGCCAGCGACGAACGGGCCGGTGACGAGCGGCCCGACGAGCGTGGAGCGGCTTCGGTCATCACCGCCAGGCTACGACGCGAGCCAGGCGTCGATCCCGGCCCCCGCGTCGCGCTTGAGCGCGGCGGGCGCGCCCGACGCCTCGATCGAGGTGCGGGCGATCGCCGCGAGCGCGGCGTCGTCGAGCCCGAACGTGTCGCGCGCGAGCTCGTACTCGGCGAGCAGCCCGGGGCCGAAGAGCAGCGAGTCGTCGGTGTTGAGCGTGCAGCGCACGCCGGCGTCGAGGAGGCGGGGGAGCGGGTGCTCGGTGATGTCGGTCCACCACCGAGAGCATCACGTTCGACGTGAGGCACACGTCGAGGCAGGTGCCGGATTCCGCGAGCCGCGCGACCAGTGCGGGATCGTCCAC
Source organism: uncultured Actinomycetes bacterium (assembly GCA_963782705.1). GTDB lineage: Bacteria > Actinomycetota > Acidimicrobiia > IMCC26256 > DASPTH01 > CAVRGQ01. The sequence continues at coordinate 63,719 of CAWAKX010000020.1, forward strand.
CGCGCGGACCCCGTGCTCGATGCGCTCCGCCCGCAGGACGTCGGCGGCGAACGCGACCTGGTCGGGGCCCGCGAGCTCGCCGGCGTGCGGCGTGCAGAGCAACCCGGCCTCGCGCGCCACCGCGAACGCGTCGGCGAAGCGTTCGATCGGCCCGATCGCCTCGTCGTTGCTCAGGCCGAAGCCCACCACGCCCCGCCCGGCGTGGGCCGCCGCCAACTCGGCCTGCTCGACCGCGACCTCCGGATCGAGGGTGCGGTCGCCGGCGGGCATGAAGCCGATGCCGATGCCGAGCTCCTCGGTGACGGTCGCGGCCGCGCGCAGCATCATCTCCAGCACTTCCGGCGGGCTGCCGAGCCGCCCTTCGTGCAGGGGAAGGTAGAACGACGGCTCGATCCACACCGCGCCCGCGGCCTGCCGGTCGGCCGCCACCTCGCGGACGAGGCGCAGCACGTCGTCGTAGCTGCGGATCACGTCGCAGGCCGCGAGGTAGGTCCCGGCGAACGCGGTGAAGCTGCCGTAGCCGCGGATCTCGGGGACCGGGATCCCCGCGGCGTCGGCCAGCTCGGCCAGGGTCTCGGGCCGCATCGAACCCTCGAGGTGGAGGTGGAGCTCCGCCTTGGGCAGGGTTGCGAGGTCGCGGCGCGTGTCGTCCACGGTGATCCTCAGCCGGCGAGGGTGATGGCGAACGTGGAGTTGACGGTAGTGCCCAGTGAGCCCTGGCGCGACCCGGTGAACGTGCCGCTGCCCGTCGCGTTCGCGTAGGCGCCGGTGCCGCCGATGACGCCCATCGTGGCCTGGAAGTTGGTGGACCCGTCGGACGTGGTGGTCGCGCTTCCCTGCATGCGCAGCGCGAGGAGCGAGCCGTCGGCGAAGGTGAAGGTGAGGAACCCGGTGAACGGACCCGCGCCCTTGGTGTAGTCGACGTTGCCCTGCAGCTCGACCGCGACCGGCTGGCCGTTGCTGGTGGCGTTGCCCACGAGGTCGTTCCAGCCGTAGGTGTCCTCGTTGGCGGCGCCGACGGTGTGCAGGTTCTTGTTCTGCGACGTGAGGTCGGCGGTGAGCTCGAGCTGGGTGCCGGTGGTGCCGCTGCCCGCGGGGGTGGCGAGCGGCGCGCCGGTCTGGAGCAACGCGGTGATCTCGAGCACCACCGCGGACTTGCCCTTGTTCTGCGCGTGGTGGAGCAGCGCCGCGTTCTCGACCAGCACGTCGCCGGCCGCGAGCGTGATGGTCTTCGGGCCGGTGACGGTGGTGGGCGTGCCGCCCTGCTTGGTGACGATCGCGCTGCCGGAGTCGAGGGTGTAGGTGAGCGTGCCCTTGACGACCCGCGCGAGCTGCGTGCCCTGGTGGAAGTGCTGCGCGAGCTTGGCGCCGGGCGCGATGCGCACGTCCTGGAGCAGCAGGGTCTGACCCGGTGCGTTCTGCGGCTCGGCCACGCCGAGGATCACGCGGGTGACGCCGTTCGCGCTGGTGCGGTCGCCGGTGGCGGGCGCGCGCCGTCGTGGTGGCCGTGCGTGGTGGTGGTGGTCGTCGAGTCGGACTGCGCGCCGGTCCGGGCGCCGGCGGGCCCGGCGAGGAGGGCGAGTCCGACGCACGCGGTGAGCGCCAGGGGGAGGAGCCGACGACGGGTGTTCACGGGGGACCTCCGGGGCGCGCGTCGCACGCGAACGCGCGGGCAGGGAACGGAATTGCGTGCGCAGGAGCGTAGAGGTGCGGTGCCGGGTTCCGGCGGACCGGACCCGTCACCGGAGCAGCATCACCGGAAGAAGAGCAGCACCACCGCGCCGAGGATGACCAGCCCGCCGAGCACGCCGACGCGCGCGGGGTCGACGTGGCGGATCCCGTCGGGTCCGCGGGTGCACAGCGGGGCCAGGATCCAGGGCGCGCCGCGCCCGGACGGCTCCGAGGTCGGAGCGGGGCGCGCGGCGGGCGGACGGGGCGCCGCCCGGGGGAGCGTGGCCGGGGCCGCAGGCGCGTCGAGCGGGCGCTGGCCGCGCACGATGCGGTCGAGCGATTCGGGTGTCCAGCCCAACGCCGCCGACGCGCGCTGCGCCTCGGCGCGGTGGAACCCGCTCGGGCGCGCGCCGGCCTCGAGTTGGCCCCAGGCGTCGGGCGTGACCCCGACCCGGGCGGCCACGTCGGCGACGGAGAGTCCGAGCTGCTGCCGGCGATACGCCACGGCGAGCGCCACCAGGTCCCACCGCGGCGGTGCGGGAGCGGTGTCGGTGCGGTCGGCCACCCCCCACCTCTAGCACGCGCGTCGGCGGGAGGCGCGGCCCGACCGTTACAGTCGGACGGTGAACATCGACGACGAACGCATCGCCCTCTTCCTCGACTACGAGAACCTCGCGATCGGGGCGCGTGAGTCGCTCGGTGCCGGACTCTTCGATTTCCGGCCCATTGCCGACGCGCTCGCGGAGCGGGGCCGGGTGGTCGTACGCCGTGCGTACGCCGACTGGTCGTACTTCGAGGAAGACCGGCGCATGCTCACCCGTCACCAGGTGGAGCTCATCGAGATCCCCCAGCGCATGGGCGCGGTGCGCAAGAACGCGGCCGACATCAAGATGGCGGTCGACGCCGTCGAGCTGTCGTTCGAACGCGACTACATCACCACCTTCGTGCTCGGCACCGGCGACAGCGACTTCACGCCGCTGGTGCACAAGTTGCGCGAGCTGAACCGGCGGGTGATCGGGATCGGGGTGGAGGCGTCCACCTCCGCGCTCCTCCCCGCGGCGTGCGACGAGTTCCTCTTCTACGAGCGGCTCGAAGGGGTGGAGATCTCCGACAAGCCCCGTCGGGCGCGACGGGGCAGCGGCGGCGGTCGCGGTGGCGCGCGCACCGCGCCCGCATCGCCGGTCGCGGCCACCGCCGCGGTGGAGCCCGACGAACAGGAAGTGTTGGTGCGTCCCGAGATCGACCTCGACGCGCTGGTCACGCAGACGCTCTCCGGTCTCGAACGCAACGCGAGCGGACCGGTGCTGGCGTCGTCGCTCAAGCGCGCCATCCTGCGCAAGGACCCCACGTTCAGCGAGTCCGACCACGGGTTCCGCAGCTGGGGTGAGCTGGTGCGTCACCTCGCCGAACGCGGCGCGCTCGAGGTGCACCTGGGCAGTGCCCAGGGCGACCCCGAGGTCACCCTGGCCGCGCACGCGTCCGACGAGGACGCCGCGTTCGCGCTGCTCGCCGAGACCGTGGCGCGCCTCGCCGAGAAGTCGGGACCGCCGCTGCTGTCGGGGCTCAAGAACCAGCTGCGCCGCAGCCAGCCCGACTTCTCGGAGAAGAAGCTCGGCTACGGCGGGTTCCTGCAGTTCTGCAAGGCCGCGCGTGCGCGCGGAGTCGTCGGCATGGAGTTCGACGAGACCGCCGAGGACTACGTCCTCACCCCCGCGTCATCCTGAGAACTCACTCATCTCCCGCTCACCTCGGTCTCATGGCCGCGGGTCCAGGCTCGGGTCATGGCCCAGGTCGCGCTCTCCCTCGACGAACGCCGGAGGGGATTCCCGCGCCGGCTCCGACCCGCACGCTCGTCGTGCTCCCCACCTACGACGAGGCGGAGAACATCGCCACCGTCCTGCGGCGCGTGCGCTTCGTCGTGCCCGACGCGCACATCCTCGTGGTCGACGACTCGAGCCCTGACGGCACCGCCGAGCTCGCGGAGGACGTGGCTCGTGAGCTGGGGTCGATCTCCGTGCTCCGCCGTCCCCGCCCCGACGGGCTGGGCGCCGCGTACCGGGCCGGGTTCCGTTGGGGGATGGACCGCGGCTACGACGTGCTCGTCGAGATGGACTCCGACCTCTCCCACGACCCGCTCGTGCTGCCCGACCTGCTCGGTGCCGTCGACCGCGGCGCCGACCTCGCGATCGGCTCCCGCTACGTCGCGGGCGGGGGCACCCGGGACTGGCCGTGGCTGCGTCGTCTGATCTCCCGGACCGGTTGCCGGTACGCGCAACACATGCTCCGCCTCCCGGTCCGTGACTCCACGTCGGGGTTCCGGGCCTACCGCGCGGTGGCCGTGCGCGCCGCGGCCCTCGACGAGGTCCGGGCCAACGGGTACGGCTTCCAGGTGGAGATGACGTATCGCGTCGCCCAGGCCGGCGGGCGCATCACCGAGGTGCCGATCGAGTTCCGCGACCGGGTCGCGGGGTCGTCGAAGATGTCGCCGCGCATCGTCGTGGAGGCGTTGGTGCTCGTCACCCGCTGGGGGCTGCGCGACCGGTGGGCGCGTCGGACGTGGTCGCGGTCGCGGACGACCAGCGTGATCGGTACCCGGGCGCGCCGCATGGTCGCGGCGACGCTCGGTCTGCTGGTCGCGGGGTTCGTGCTCCAGCTGCTCGTCTACGGCCACGGCGGTCACACCGCGATCAGCGACCTGCCGCGCGTGTTCCTGCACCGCGGCGTGCGACCCGATGCCCCGCCGTACCTCGCCAAGGTCGTCGAGTATCCGGTGGGCGCCGGGTTCCTCCTCTACCTCGCCGCGCTGGTCCACCCGACGCCGTTGGGTGTGCTCGTCGTCACCGCGCTCGCGTCGTCGGCGTTGTGCGTGGCGATCACGGTCGCGCTCGAACGGCGGGTCGGCGGTCGGGCGTGGCGGTGGGCGCTCGGTGCGCCGGTGATGCTCTACGCGTTCCAGAACTGGGACGTGTTCGCGGTCGCCGCCATGCTCGTCGGCGTGCTCGCGTACGAACGGCGGCGCGACGTCACCGCGGGGGTGGCGCTCGGTCTCGGCGCGGTGGTCAAGCTGTTCCCCGGCGTCGCCCTGCCACCGCTGGCGGCGCGCCGCTGGGCCGAAGGCGACCGCCGGGGTGCGGTGCGCATGCTCGGCGCCGCGGGCGCGGTGGTCGTGGCGCTCAACCTGCCGGTCGCCGTGGCCAACCCGGCCGGCTGGCGCTGGCCGTTCTCGTTCCAGAGCGCACGGCAGGCGACGTGGGGCAGCGCCGAGTTCTGGCTGCTGCGCATGTTCGGCGCGCCGGTGCACGGCGTCACCGGAGCGACGCTCGCCAACGCGTTGTCGTTCGCGGCGCTGGCCGTGGGCCTCGGCGGCCTCACCCTGCTCGCGTGGCGGCGACCGCTCACCGCGGCCGGAATGGCGGGCGCCGCGGTCGCGATCTTCCTGCTCGTGAACAAGGTGTACTCACCCACTTACGACCTCTGGCTCGTGGTGTTCTTCGCGCTGCTGCCGCTGCCCCGTCGCGAGTGGCTGGCGTTCTGCGCGGTCGACGTCGCGATGTTCGCGACGGTGTACGGCTACTTCCACTGGGGTGTGAGCGGCGCGACCGTGCATCTGGTCCTCCCGGTCCTGGTCGCGACGCGCAGCGTGGTGCTCGTGCTGTTCGTCGCGCGCGCGGTGCGGGTCCGCGCCGTGGCGCCCGCGATCGATCCGCGGCTCGGCGACGCGCGGACCGGCGACCGGAATCCGCCGCGACCGGTGGTGCTCAGCCCAGCTCGGTGACGAAGTCGATGAGCTGCTCGACCGCGGCCACGAACGGCTGCTCGAGCTGCTTCCAGTCGTGGACCGACGCGAGGATCTGCCGCCAGAACGGTCCGGGCTCGCCGACGCCGAGCGCCGCGCACACCCCTTCCTTCCAGGGTGTGCCGCGGGGGATCTCGGGCCAGGCGGCGATGCCGAGCGCCGACGGGCGCACGGCCTGCCACACGTCGACGTAGGGCGTGCCGGTGACCAACACGTTCGGGTCGCGCACCTCGGCGGCGAGGCGTGATTCCTTGCTCCCCGCGACCAGGTGGTCGAGGAGCACACCGAGGCGCCGGCCGGGCCCGGGCGCGAACGCGCGCACGGCGTCGGCGAGATGATCGGCGCCGTCGAGGCGTTCGACCACGACCCCCTCGACGCGCAGGTCGTCGCCCCACACCTTCTCGACCAGCTCGGCGTCGTGGACGCCCTCCACCCAGATGCGACTGGCGCGCGCGACCTTCGCGTTGGCGCCGACGACCGCGCGGCTGCCCGACGCGGTGCGCACTCCCTCGGCGACGCGTCCCGCGGCGCGGTCGAGGTCGTCGGCCGGGCGCGGTGGTACGAGGTGGGTTGCGGTGCCGTCGACCGCGAACGCGCCGGGCGTGTTCGCGAAGCCCCGCTCGAGGCCGGTGTGCCCGCGCAGCACGACCTCGTCGCCCGCGAGGGTGACGAGCGTGCCGGTGAAGCCCGAGGCGCGGTGCAGCACGCGCAGCCCGGGGACCGCCTCGGTGTGCGGGTACTGCGCCGCGGTGCGGGCCGGGCCGTCGATCGGGCCGGAGAGGATGCCCCCGCTCACCGGATGCCGCTCATCGCGCCGCCGCTCCCGTGCCCACCTCGACGCTGTTGCCCGCTTCCCAGCGCCGCATCACCAGGTAGCGCCCGTGGAGGGCGCCGCGGTCGTGGGGCCCGAAGGTGAGGTGCGTGCCCTCCTCGCCCTCGGCGGCGGGCACCCACTTCACCGCTTCGAGCCCCTCGCGCACGCCGCGGCGCGTGAGCTCGGTGGCGCGGGCGAGGCCTTCGGCCACGAGGAGCCCGAGGTCGTAGCCGTAGGCCGCGGCGGGGCCGCGGGCGAACACCTCGGGGAGCCGGGCGCGCACGCCGGCCAGCACGGAGTTGGCGTCGGAGTACACGTCGACGTAGGTCCAGCCGTCGATGTCGGCGGCGATGCCCGGCGTGTGGCCCCACATGCCCGCCGCGCCCATGTACGCGGGCGTGGTCCAGCCGGCGGCGGCGCGCGCCCGGCCGAGCGCGCGCCCGCTCAGGCCGAGCCCGAAGTAGACGAGCGCATCGGGCGACGTGGCCTGCAGGGCCGCGACGTCGGCGGTGCCGTCGTCGAGCACCGGTGGCACCGAGCGGCGGGCGCCGATCTCGAGCCCGAGGCGCTCGGCTTCGGTCTCGAAGTAGGCGGCGTACCGACGGCCGATGGGGGAGCGGTCGTACACCAGCGCGACGCGTGCGGCGCCGGTTGCGGCGATGTGGCGGGCGAGCACGACGGGCTCGTCCTCGTGCGAGCCCACCTGCAGGTGGAACATCCATTCGCCGCGCGCGTGCCCCGCGCCCGACCAGTTGATGGTGGGCAGGCGCGCGGCTTCGGCGAGCGGTGTGGCCACGAGCGCGTTGTCGCCGATCGCCGGGCCGGCGACGAGGAGCACGCCGCTCGCCGCGAGCTCCGCGTAGGCCTGCTCGACCGCGTACGCGCTGCCCCGCGGCAGGCCGACACACTCGACGCGCACGATCTCGACCTCGCGGTCGAGTGCGCCCGACGCGACTGCGTCGTCGAGGGCGAGCCGCAGCACCGGCTCGACGTCGGGGCCTTCTGCCGGTGTCGGTGGGGGAGGAGACGGTGGTGTCGCGCAGCAGCCCGACGAGGAGCGGCGCGCTCACCGCGGATCGACGTCGGTGAGCTCGATGAGGTTCCCGCTGGGGTCCTCGACGAACGCGGCCCACACCGTGTGGCCGAGGTCGACCCGGGACCGCGGCTTCGCGACGAACTCCACGCCGCGCGCCTCGAGCTCGGCCATCGTGTCGGCGTAGTCGTCGGCGGGGACGTGCAACGCGATGTGGGGGAGGAACCCGTGGCGGGGCTCCTTCTCGTCGACGACCGCGAGATGCACCTGCGCGGCGCCGTGGCCCAGCCACACGCCACGGCCCTGAGGCCCGAAGTCGGGTCGGGGCAGCACCTCGAAGCCGAGCACGTCGGTGTAGAACGCGATCGCCGCGTCGAGGTCGACGACGGTCAGATTGACGTGGCTGTACCCGGCGATGGTGACGGTGCGGCTGCTCGTGCTGCTCGTGCTGCTCGTGCTCGTCACGGGTCCCCCTCTCGACGCTGGCGACGGCGCGTCACGGAATCCCACCCTAACGTCGGCGGGCTCACAGCGCGGCGGCGTACTCCTCGGCCAGCGTCACGCAGGCGTCCATCCGGGCGCGGTACTCCAGCACCGCGGCGTGGTCGGCCTCGCCCCGCGCGCCCGACTCGAGCCGGGCCAGCACGCCGGCGAGGATGCACGCCAGGCGCCAGCACGAGAAGGCGACGTAGTACCCGATGTCGGCGAGGTCGCGTCCCGACCCGGCGGCGTAGCGGTCGGCGAGCTCCCGGCGACCGGGGAAGCCGGGCGCGGCGGAGGGATTGTCGACCTGGGTGCGCACGGGGTCGCCGGCCTCGGTCCAGGTCGCGAGCAGGTACCCGACGTCGGCGAGCGGGTCGCCGAGGGTGCACAACTCCCAGTCGAGCACCGCGGCCACGCGCCCGGCCGCGGGGTCGACGATGCAGTTCCCCAGGCGGTAGTCGCCGTGCACGATCGTCGCGTCGCGCTGCTCGGGGACCCGTGCCGCGAGCACTTCGTGCACGTGGTCGATGCCGGGCACCGCGGTGCCGAGCGCGCCGAACTGCGCGTACCAGCGCCGGAGCTGACGGCGCACGAGATCGTCGCGCTTGGCGAGATCGCCGAGTCCCACCGTGTCGGGATCGACCGCGTGCAGCGCGACGAGCGTGTCGACCAGCGAGGCCGCGGTCGCGCTGCCGCTGCGCGTCGGGCAGCGCGATCTCGACGTCGGTGAGGTGCTCGAACACGAAGCCGGCGACGTGGTCCATCACGAAGAACGGCGCGCCGAGCACGTCGACGTCGGCGCAGTACGCGAGCGCGTGGGGGACGGGCACCGGCGTGTCACGCAATGCGGCGATGATGCGGTGCTCCCGTCCGACGTCGTGGGCGGTGGCGAGCACGCCGTGCAGCGGTGGACGGCGGACCACGACGGCTCGCCCGGCCGCATCGTCGACGCGCACGGTGATGTTGGACTGCCCGCCGACGATGGTCTGCGCGGCGAACGGCGGGGTGAGGTCGGGCAGCGCGGTGGCTGCCCACCGCGTGAACGCGTCGAGGTCGACTCCGGGAGGCGACCCGACCACCGCGATCAGCGCCCCGTGAAGGTCGGCGGGCGCCGTTCGGTGGTGGCGGCGACCCCCTCGGTGAAGTCGTCGGTGGCGCGCAGGCGCGTCTGCTGTTCCTCTTCGTGGCGGGTGGCCTCGGCCACCAGCGCCGCGAGGTCGCCCCGGAGGGTCTGGCGGATCGCCTGCACGCCGAGCGGGCCGTTGGCCGCGATCTCTGTCGCGAACGTGTGCGCGGCGACGCGCAACTCCTCCGCGGGCGCGATGCGGTCGGCGAGCCCGATGCGCAGGGCTTCCTCGCCGCGCACGTCGGCGCCCACGAGCATCAGCTCGAGTGCGCGCTGCTGACCGACGATGCGCGGCAGGGTGACGGAGATGCCGAAGCCCTGGTGGAACGCGAGCTTCGGGAAGTTGCACGAGAAGCGGGTCTGCGGAGTGGCCACCCGGAAGTCGGCGGCGAGGCTGAGACCGAAGCCACCACCGACCGCGGCGCCCTGCACCGCGGCGACGATGGGCTTGTGGTTCGAGAACAGGCGCACCGCGCTCGCGTAGAGCTCGCTCGTGCTCTCGATGACGTTGCTGCCGCTGAGGTCGGCGCCCGCGCAGAAGTTCTTGCCCTCGGAGCAGAGGACGATGGCGCGCGCGTCGGGATCGTCGTCGAGCGCCAGCACTGCGTCGGCGAGGCCACGCAGGACCTCGACGTCGAACCAGTTGTGCGGGGGCCGGTGGATCTCGACGGTGGCGACGTGATCGGCGATGGTGGTGGAGACGTCGGTGCTCACAGCGCGCGGACGCTATCGCACGGAGGTCCCGATCCCACCCGGCGCGCCGCCCTCGGAGCCGGCGGTGACCTCGCGGACCGTTGCCGTGCACTTCACACAACCATCACGTTCCGGGCGTTGCATGGGTGTCACGGACAGCCACCCCCTGTCCACCAGAACCGGCCCCAGGGGGCCGCAACCAAGGAGCACACCATGCACTCGACCCTCAAGAAGCTCGTCGCCACCGCCGCGGTCGCCGGGGCGCTGACCGTCGGTACCGCCGGGGCGGCGTTCGCCGCCGACGGCTCGACCGGCGGCTCGACCGGCGGCGCGGTCGCCGGTCAGACGGCAGGCCACCCCGGCATCCGTCACAAGGTGGGCAAGGCCGCCTTCAAGATCGTGCTCGACCAGCTCGGCGTGTCGAAGGACGAGCTCAAGGCGGCGCTGAAGGGTGGCCAGACCATCAGCCAGTACGCCACCTCGCTGGGCAAGGAACAGGCGCTGTCGGACGCGCTCACCCAGGCCGCCAACGACCGCATCGACCAGGCCGTGACCAACGGCACGATCTCCGCCGAGCGGGGCGCCACGATCAAGACGAAGGTGGGCCCCCGGGTCGACAAGTTCCTCAACCGCACCTGGGGCCAGCAGTCCCAGGCCGGCCAGGCCTGACGGCCGGCGGGGCCGGATCCACCACACCCCGCCGTCCCCGATCCGGTTCCGCAGCAGGGTGCCCGCCGGCCAGCCGGCGGGCACCCTCGCGCGTCCGGGCCACCGGGGAGAGGGCGTTTCCCTGGTGCCGGCCCGCGACCGGTGATAAGTTACTGAGCAGTAACTTCGTTTCCCGGTCGCGCGGGCCAGGCCCGTCTGCCGACCACCGACTGCGGTGATGCCGCCCGTCCGAGAGGAGCCCGCCGTGGCCGACTTCTCCCTCGACCTCAACGAGGACCAGCTCCAGATCCAGAAGTGGGTCCACGACTTCGCCGAGGACGTGATCCGTCCCGCGGCCCACGAGTGGGACGAGCGGGAGGAGACCCCGTGGCCGGTGATCGAGGAGGCCGCCAAGATCGGCCTCTACTCGATGGAGTTCGGCGCCAACGCGGTGGCCGACCCCACCGGGCTCACGTGGCCGATCGTCAGCGAGGAGATGTGCTGGGGCGACGCCGGCATCACGCTCGCCATCTTCGGCTCCACGCTCGCGGTGTCGGGCATCCTCGCCAACGGCACTCCCGAGCAGATCGGCGAGTGGGTGCCCGAGTGTTACGGCACCCCCGAGAAGATCCAGCTCGGTGCGTTCTGCGTGACCGAACCCGACGCGGGCAGTGACGTGTCGTCGCTGCGCACGCGTGCGGTCTACGACGAGGCCACCGACGAGTGGGTGCTGAACGGCACCAAGACCTGGATCACCAACGGCGGCATCGCGGATGTGCACGTGGTCGTCGCCTCCGTCGAACCCGAGCTGCGCGCCCGCGGCCAGGCCAGCTTCGTGGTGCCGCCGAACACGCCGGGCCTGCGCATGGGCCAGAAGTTCCTGAAGATGGGCATCCGCGCCAGCCACACCGCCGAGGTGGTGCTGGAAGACGTGCGCGTCCCCGGCCGCTGCCTGCTCGGCGGCAAGGACAAGCTCGACGAGCGGCTCGCCCGCGCCCGTGAAGGTGCGAGCAGCCGGCACCAGGCCGCGCTGGCCACCTTCGAGGCCACCCGGCCCATCGTCGGCGCGATGGCCGTCGGCATCGCGCGCGCCGCGTACGAGTACTCGCTCGACTACGCGAAGGAGCGGGTGCAGTTCGGCCGGCCGATCATCGAGAACCAGGCCATCGCCTTCAAGCTCGCCGACATGAAGACCGAGATCGACGCGTCGCGCCTCCTCGTGTGGCGCGCCGCGTGGATGGGTCACAACGGCAAGACGTTCGAGGCCGGCGAGGGCTCGATGAGCAAGCTGAAGGCGGGCGAGACCGCGGTGTGGGTCACCGAGCAGGCGATCCAGATCCTCGGCGGCTACGGCTACGTGCGCGACTACCCGGTGGAGCGGTGGCACCGCGACTCGAAGATCTACACGATCTTCGAGGGCACCTCCGAGGTGCAGCGCCTCGTGATCGCCCGCTCGATCAGCGGCGTGCACATCCGCTGATCTGATCCTCGAGTCTCTCCGGCCTCTGGGCGACTCCATCCCTACAAATCCCTACAGCTGCTACGGTGTCTTGCCGTGGCAACCGTGCGTGAGCGCAAGCCGGGGGTCTGGGAGATCCGGGTGTTCACGGGACGCGACGCGTCCGGGCGGCCCACCCAGATCAGCAAGACGGTGCGGGGAACGAAGCGCGAGGCGCAACGCGTCGCGACCACGCTCGAGGCCCGGCCGCCGTCGAACGCGGGAGGTCGCACCGTCACCGACGTGCTCGACGCGTGGCGCGAGGTGAACCAGCCGGTGTGGGCCGAGTCGACCCGTCGCGACTACGAGAGCCGCATCGCGCGGATCGAAGCCGACCAGATCGCTTCGATGCCGGTGGCGCGGCTGCGCGTCGCCGACGTGGAGCGCTGGCACGCGCGGATGCGCAAGACGGGAGTGGGGGAGGCCGCGATCCGCAGCCGGCACTCCGTGCTGCGCGCCGCGCTCGCGCAGGCGCTGCGCTGGGAGTGGGTCGGCAGCAATCCCGCGAGCCAGGCGATCCTTCGGCAGCCGAAGCGCGCGCCGCGCGACGCGATGACGCCCGCCGACGTCCGCACCGTGATCGCGGCCGCGCAGGAGATCGATCCCGCGGCCGGCGTCGCGCTGCGCCTCGCGGCGGTCGGCGGGCTGCGGCGCGCCGAGCTCGCCGCGCTGCAGTGGCGCGACCTCGACGGCAACCAGCTCACCATCGACAGCAGCGCGTGCGTCGTCCGTCGCGACGGTGAGTCGTACGTGGAAGACGTCGCCACCAAGACGGGCAACACGCGCACCGTCACCCTCGACGCCGCCACCGTCGACGAGATCGAGGCGCTGCGGGCGACGCACGAGCAAGTGTCGCCCTATCTCTTCTCCGACACGACCGATCCCGCCAACCCCGACCGCATCGGTTGGTGGTGGAACCGCGCGGGAGAAGTCGGGCATCGACAAGAAGTGGCGCCTGCACGATCTCCGTCACTGGACCGCCACGACCGCGATCACGAGCGGGCACGACGTGCGCACGGTCGCCGGGCGTTTGGGGCACTCGAACCCGGCGATGACCCTGCGGGTGTACGCGCACGCGGTCGAGGGCGCGGATCGAGCGCTGGCGTCGTCCATCGCCGCGACGCTCGACGGGGAAGCCAAAACGGCGGCGCCCGACGACGTGGAGGTGGAACACTCGAAGGGCATTGACGTGCTCACCCGCCTCCATGTCGATCCTGACGCGATCGCCGCGTTCTGCCGTCGCAACAGCGTGCGTCGTCTCGCCGTGTTCGGCTCTGCGCTCCGTGACGACTTCACGCCCGAGAGCGACGTCGACCTGCTGGTTGAGTTCCAGCCCGGGCAGAAGGTGAGCCTCTTCGACATGGCGCGCATGGAAATCGAGCTCGAGGAGATCGTCGATGGTCACCGCATCGACCTGCGCACGGCCGGCGACCTGAGCGCGCGCTTCCGAGACGAGGTCATCACCGAGGCCGAGGCGGTCTATGACTTCGCCGCGTGACGACGATCGCATCGCCCACATGGTCGAGGCGTGCGAAGAGGCCGCGGAGTTCGTCGCGGGTCGGACGCGGGAGCACCTCGAGAAAGACCGGCTGCTCCAACTTGCGTTGGTGAAGCTGGTCGAGATCGTCGGCGAGGCCGCGAAATCGGTGTCGGCCGAGGGCCAGGCGCGTTTCCCGGATGTGCCGTGGTCGGCGGCCGCGCGTACGTGCGATCGGCTCACGCACCACTACTTCGAGATCAATCTCGACGTGCTCTGGAGCACGGTGACCGAGAGCCTGCCGGCATTGTTGGCGGCGCTTCGCTCTCCGGCTTCCTGAGCGCACGACCTTCGGGCAACGGAGGTTCGGGGAGAGCGCTACCGACCAGTTCTTCCAGCGTCGTCCGCCGGATCAGGATGCGCCGCCCCAGTCGGACGGAGGGCAGCGCCCCGGCTCGCACGAGCTCGTAGGCGCTCGTGCGCGAGACGCCCAGAATCTCGGCGGCTTCGGTGACCGTCACGGTGAGCCGTTCCATACGACCTCCCAACTCGGAGTCGCGCCGTCGGCGACAGAGCGAGCGGTCACCGTGCCGGATGCTCGTCCCGAGATCGCTCCCTGAACTGCTCCCGACTTCGCTCCCTCCCCACTCCCTGACTCACTCCTGCGGATCGGTTCCGCTTCGTACACTGCGCCGATGCCCACCGGACAACAGATATTTCAGCTGCGGATCGAGCTCGACGAGGTGACGCCCGCCGTGTGGCGCCGGCTCCTCGTTCCCGGCGGGATCCGCCTGGCGAAGCTGCACATGATCCTGCAAGCCGCGATGGGATGGACGAACTCACACCTGCACGCGTTCACCATCGACGGCGACCGCTACGGGATGAAGTTCGACGACGACTTCCTCGACGAGGATCTCGACCTGCTCGACGAGAAGGCCGTCACTGTCATCCGAGCGCTCGGCGATCGGAAGCGGATCGCGTACGAGTACGACTTCGGCGACGGGTGGGACCACACCGTGGTCGTGGAGGAGCAACACACGCTGACCTACGGCCTGAAGCACGCCGTGTGCCTCGACGGTGCCAACGCCTGCCCTCCGGAGGACTGTGGCGGCGCTGGAGGCTATGAGGAACTGCTGCTCGCCTTGGCCCATCCCAGCCACGAGGACCACGACGATCTCCTCGAATGGATCGGTGGCCCGTTCGATCCGACGGCATTCGACCTCGTCGCCACGAACGTCGCACTCCAGCACGTGCACTGAAGCGCGCAACGACCATCAGTCCGGACGCCGACGAGAACCGCGTCAGCCAACCGAGTCGTAGGCCGACGATGAACGCTCCCACCGAGCGAGCGATCTCACTCCCTGGTCCAACTGCACAGAAGATCACCACAAGTGTGCACGGCCGGAATGCCCGATTGTTGACGTGGCGCCGATCTGTACACGTGGACTGACAATGCGCCCGCCAGCGAGGCCGGTCACAGCACGCCGGGAGGATGCTCGCGGGCTGTTTGCCCGCGGCCCGTGAAGACGGGCGCTCACGCCCTCGCCGGGCCTCACTCGGCCCTGGACGGCACATGAACCTGACGTCGGCGCCGCGGGCCGGGTGCCCAGGCCCGGAAACGCGGGCACTGTTCCTCTTTCGCGGGTTCAGGTCCAGAAGTCGCGGTCGTGCACGCTCAGGAGTTCGGGGACTGGCGACTCGGTCGGGGCATCGGGCACTGGAGCAGACGCGGTTGCAGTCGGCATCCGTCGGCGTCGACGCGGTGGCGGCCGGTCGTGGGCGACGAGGGCGGCGAACCAGGTGGAGACGGGCACCGCGACGACGAGGCCGATGCTGCCGACGAGGGTGGCGACGATCTCGATGGCGACGACTTCGCCGTTGGCGACGGTGCCGAGGCTCTGGCCGGAGAGCGAGAACAGGATGAGGAGCGGGAGCGAGGCGCCTGCGTAGGCGAGCGCGAGGGTGTTGACGGTCGAGGAGATGTGGTCGCGGCCGATGCGGAGCCCGGATCGGTACAGCTCGCGGCGAGTGAGGGTGGGGAATTCGTGCGCGGAGTTCGCCGACCGCGGAGGCTTGGGTGACGGTGATGTCGTTGAGGGCGCCCAGCGCGCCGAGGACCATGCCGGCGAGCACGAGTCTCTTTGAGGTCGATGTGGGAGACGCCGATCGAGACGAGCAGCGCGTCTTCGTTCTGCGCGCCGGTGAAGTGCGCGAGATGCGGTGAACAGCGTCGCGAGCGCCGACGGTGAGGGCGAGCGCGGAGAGCGTGCCGAGCAGCGCGACGGTGGTCATGGGCCGGAGACCGTTGGAGATGTAGAGCGCGACGAACGCGACGGCGCTCGCGCCGACGATCGCGACGAGCGGCGGGCTGTTGCCGTCGAGCATCGACGGCACGATGAACTGAGGATCACGACGATGCTGGCACCGAGCGCGACGAGCGCGGCGAGGCCACGCAGCGTCCGAGCGCGATGACCGACGACGGCGAACACGACCGCGAGCCACACGCAGCACCGACCGACGTTGGCGGTCGTTGTAGGTGTACTCGAACCCGCGTGGCGCGTGTCGGCAGGTGGTTGAGGACGACGCTCGTCGCCGGGCGACAGGTGCGGGTGCGCTCGGCGGAGTCGGCGAACTCGATCGTGCGGGTGGCACCTCGATCGGGTCCTTGGTCGAGCCGGAACGTGATCCGCGTGCACTGTTGTTTGACGTCGCCGCCGGCGGTGCCACACGTCCCGTGCGCGACGTCGAGTGTCGTCGCCGTGTACACCTTGGTGATCGGGTTGAGTGTCTGGAGATGGGTGCGGGGATCGGTGGTCGGCCACAGCAGCGCGACTCCGGCGAGCGGTCATGACGCCGAGGGCGACGGCGATCGCGGTCAGGAGGCGTCGAGCGCGACGCGACACCGATGCGTCGGCGAGCGCGTGATCGTGGCCGTGACCGTGACCCACGCCGCCCAGTCTTCCCGTCCGTCCGCGCAGTCCGACGGATGCTCGCTCAGATCCCCATGCTCGCCCGAGAGGGTCGTGCTCGCCGTACTGCGTGGTCAGGCACGACTGCTCTCGGTGCAGTCGTGGCATCGTCCGAGGATGTCGATCGTGTGTGACGACGGCTCGAACTGCCGCTGCTTCGCCAGGTTGATGACGGCGCTCGTCGAGTTGGTCTTCGACCGATGGGGAAGCTGCACGTCGGTCATCGCGCCGCACGAGCTGCACACGAGATGGTGATGATGACTGGTGAGCGTCTCGGTGAGTTCGTACCGTGCGAAGCCGCTGTGGCTGGTGAAGCGGCAGACGACGCCGGCTTCCTCGAGGACCGCGAGGTTGCGATACAGGCTGCTCTGGGCCAGATGCGGCGCGAGCTCCTGGAGTTGCTCGACGGTGAGCGGCTGCCCGGCCTCGACGAGCAACTCGA
This sequence comes from uncultured Actinomycetes bacterium, assembly GCA_963782705.1. Classification (GTDB taxonomy): domain Bacteria; phylum Actinomycetota; class Acidimicrobiia; order IMCC26256; family DASPTH01; genus CAVRGQ01. Next base: position 80,369 of record CAWAKX010000020.1, read on the forward strand.
CGAGCTCTCGGCGCTGGCGGGTGTAGCGAGCTCCGTGGCGTGCGAGCTGGCTGCTCGCGGATCGGTGCAGTCGACTGTCATCCGAACAGCCTAGAACAAGATTGGTTCTCGTTCTTGACTAGTACCCGGCGCGTCGCTACGGTCTCCCATTATGAAAACCATTCTCAGAAGCTCCGGTGGGTCCGGCGGAACAGGTTCGGTCGGATCGCGCTGGCCGCCGGAAGCATGGCGGCTCTGGTCGTCTTCGGGGCCGGGCCGTTCGCTCGAGGCGGCGCGGCGGCGGGCGCGCGTCGACGCCGTTGCAGGTCGTCGCCGCGGAGAACTTCTGGGGCAGCATCGCCAAGCAGCTGGCGGGTCGAAGGCGTCGGTGTCGAGCATCATCACGAACCCGGACACCGATCCGCACGACTACGAGGCGAAGCCGAGCGACGCTCGCGCGATCGCGTCCGCGCGCTACGTGATCGAGAACGGGATCGGGTACGACCCGTGGGCCCAGAAGCTCCTCGACGCCAATCCCGACTCGAGCCGCAAGGTCCTCAACGTCGGGAAGCTGCGTCGGCGTGAAGGAGGGCGGCAACCCGCACCAGTGGTACTCGCCGACAGCGTGCAGCGCGTCGTCGACCGGGTGACCGCGGACCTCGCGAGTCTCGACCCGAAGAACGTCGGCGTACTACCGAGCGCAGAAGGCCACGTTCGAGACGACCGGGCTGGCGCAGTACAACGCGTCTGATCGCCGAGATCAAACAGAAGTACGCGGGAACGCCGGTCGGCGCGTCGGAGAGCATCTTCACGCCGCTGGCGGAGACGCTCGGCCTGAAGCTCGTGACGCCCGAGTCGTTCCTCGACGCGATCGCGGAGGGCACCGATCCGACCGCGCAGGACAAGGCGACGGTCGACAGCCAGATCAAGAACCACCAGATCAAGGTCTTCGTCTTCAACAGCCAGAACTCGACGCCCGATGTGCAGGCGCTCGTCAAGGCGGCCAAGGCCGAGGGAATCCCGATCGTCGACGGTGACCGAGACGCTCGCACCGGCGGACTCACGTTCCAGGCCTGGCAGGTCAAGCAGCTGCAGGCACTCGAAGGCTGCGCTCGCGAAAGCGACCGGATCGTGAGCGCAGCGCTGTCACCCATCGCCGAAATGGCCGCGTGCACTTCGAGGACGTCACCGAGGCCCGTCGTCCGCGGCGGTGTCGGCGCGGACGCGGCGGTATCGCTGGCGGACGGACCATCTGGAGCGATGTCACCTTCGACGTCGAGCCGGGTGAGTTCGTCGCGGTGCTCGGCCCGAACGGCAGCGGCAAGTCGACGCTGCTCAAGGCGCTGCTCGGTCTCGTCGCCGTCTGCCTCGGGCGAGTTGCGCGTCGCGGTGCAGCGCCTCGGCACGGCAATGCAGACATCGGCTATCTCCCGCAGCGTCGGAGCTTCGACAGCTCGGCGCGGGTCCGTGGCGTCGACGTCGTGCGGCTGGGTCTCGACGGCGACCGTTGGGGCATCCCGCTCCCCGCCGGCGTCGGCCGCCGCAGCCGACTCGCCGCGCAGCGCGTCGACGAGCTCATCGAGCTCGTCGGACGCGGCACCGTACGCGCACCGCCCGATCGGCAGCCTCTCGGGCGGTGAGCAGCAGCGGCTGCTGATCGCGCAGGCGCTGGCCCGCCGTCCGTCGCTGCTTGCTGCTCGACGAGCCGCTCGACAGCCTCGACGTCGCCAACCAGGGTGCGATCGCCGCGCTCCTCGCGCGGATCTCCCGCAGCGAAGGCGTCACCGTCATGATCGTCGCGCACGACGTCAACCCGATCCTTCGGCTACCTCGACCGGGTCATCTACCTCGCTCGAGGCCACGCCGCGACCGGCACGCCGAGCGAAGTCATCACCAGCGAGACGCTCAGCCGCCTCTACGGCACCCCGGTCGAAGTGCTCCACACCGCCGACGGCCGTCCCGTCGTCGTCGGTCACGGCGACGCGACGACCTATCACCCCGACCTCCACGCAGGCCACGAACCCCACCTCCACGGCTGACACCATGTCCGTGATCGGCACCGGGCTGACCTGGAACCTCGTCCGAGGATCTCCGCCAGCTCTTCGAGTTCCACTTCATGACCAACGCGTTCCGCGCCGGGACGATCGTCGCGGTCGTCGCCGCGGTCATCGGCTGGTTCATGGTGCTGCGCCGCCAAACCTTCGTCGGCCACACCCTGTCGCTGGTCGCGTTCCCCGGCGCCGCCGGCGCCGCGCTGATCGGCGTCGCCGCGGCGTGGGGATACTTCGGGTTCTGCCTCGCGGCCGCGCTCGTCATCGCCGCGATCCCCCGCACCCAGCGGGCACTCGTTCAGCGAGGAGTCCGCGGTCGTCGGCACCATCCAGGCGTTCGCGCTCGCCTGCGGGTTCCTGTTCGTCACCCTCTACCACGGGCTCCTCGAAGGCGTGAACTCGCTGCTCTTCGGCAGCTTCCTCGGCATCACCGACACCCAGATCACGACACTGTTCTGGGTCGGCGCCGGCGCGCTCGTCGTCCTCGCGGTGATCGGCCGGCCGTTGCTGTTCGCGTCCATCGATCCCGACGTCGCCGCCGCTCGCGGTGTCCCCGTGCGCTTCCTGTCGATCCTGTTCCTCGTCGTGCTCGGCCTCGCGGTCGCCGAAGCGAGCCAGATCACCGGCGTGCTCCTCGTCTTCGCGCTCCTCGTCGTGCCGGCCGCCGCCGCGCAGGCCATCACCATCCGGCCGTTCCTCAGCCTGCTCCTCAGCGTCGCGATCGGCGCTCGCTCGTCACCTGGCTCGGCCTGGCCGCTCGCCTACTTCTACGACCAACCCGTCGGCTTCTACATCACCACCCTCGCGTTCGGCGCCTACCTCCTCGCCCACGCCGGCAGATGGCGTCGCCGCGTCGCGGCACGCCGACGTGCGACCGGCGACCTCATGACGATCCTCGCCGACGCCGCGGGCACCGGCCTCGCCGACATGCTCACGCACCCCTTCATCCGACACGCGCTCCTCGCCGGCACCGGCATCGCGGCCGCGTGCGGCCTCGTCGGCTACTTCGTCGTGCTGCGCAGCCAGGTCTTCAGCGGCGACGCGCTCAGCCACGTCGCGTTCACCGGCGCCCTCGCCGCCCTCGCGTTCGGACTCGACGCCCGCCTCGGGCTCTTCGCCGCCACCATCGCCGTCGGACTCGCGCTCGGACTCCTCGGCAACCGCGGGCACGCCGACGACGTCGTCATCGGCACCGTCTTCACCTGGATCCTCGGCCTCGGCGTGCTGTTCCTCAGCATCTTCACCACCACCGACAGCACCGGCAACGGCACCGCCGGCGTCACCGTGCTCTTCGGCTCCATCTTCGGGCTCAGCGGTCCCAAGCCGGTCTCGCCGCCGGGATCGGGCTCGGCATCTGCGTCGTGCATCGTCGCGATCGCCCGGCCGCTGCTCTTCGCGACCCTCGACCCCGACGTCGCCATCGCCCGCCGCGTCCCCGTCCGCGGCACTCGGCGTCGCTCTTCCTCGGCCTCGTCGGACTCTGCGCCGCCGAAGCCACCCAAGCCGTCGGCGCGCTCCTGCTCCTCGGCCTCATCGCCGCACCCGCAGGCGCCGCGCAACGACTCACCCACCGTCCCTACGTCGCGTTCTGGCTCTCCGCGCTCATCGCCATCACGTGCGTCTGGGGCGGCATCACCCTCAGCTACCTCGTCGCCGACGTGCCCCCCACCTTCGCGATCATGGCCCTCGCCACCGGGATCTACGCGACCACCTTCGCGATCACCGCAATGCGCCGCCAGCGAGGCGGCCTGGATGATCAGGTGCCGATGCTGTCCTGAGAGCGCGCGCCGACCCAGTCGCAAGGCAGAGTGTCGCGAGGATTCAGGAGTCGCGGCGTGTGGGTGATCGTGAGCCGCAACCTGCCCACCGCGTTACCAGCAATCGAAGATGGCGCGGGTGGTGGACCAGGTCAGGGAGTCCGGGCCGAGGGAGGCGGCGAGCTGCCGGCCGTCGACGGTGAGGATGAATCGGTCCTTCTGGGCGATGATGAGTGTGGTTCCGGAACGGTAGGCGTGTTGACCGATCCCGAAGAGCGTCGTCCGGTGGGCTGCGCTGTTGTAGCTGGCCCGGTAGTTCTGGCGGGCCTGTGCGTCGTTGGCGAGCACGTCGACGGTGACGACAAGTGCACCGCGTGTCCCGAAGCTGTAGGTGCAGGTGAACTGGTTGTCGTGCCAGGCTTTGGTGCGCGGCGTCGCAAGCTTCCGTCGGGCGGCGGCGACCACCGAGTCACGGACCATCGGTTCGCAGACCTCTGCTGCGGTCGTTCGGGGGTGACGGTCTTGGTTGGTCGCGGCGCTGGCGGCGGGGGCCGCGAATAGGACGGCGAGGAGGGCGATGGTGACACCGATTCTGGCCGTCGACGCGCTGATTCCGGTGTCTGTGCGCGGGTGCTTCTGACATCGTGCTTTCGATCCTCCCCATCGGGTAGATCGCCGGATCGTCGGAGAAGTTCCATCGCCGCGGGCGTGACCGACCGGGAACGGTTGGCCGGCGATTGGTGTCTACTGAGCGTGTCCTCTCGCATTCTCGTCGCGTGTCGTGGTTTGGTGTTGCTTGTCGCGCTCGCTGGCGGCGCGCTGCGTGTTCGCGGCGTGCGGCGGGCAGGGATCGGCTGCTTCGACTGGGTCGCCCGCGTTGACCGGTGCGGAGTGCCCATGACGCGGAGTTGGTCGCGGGTCGACAGCTGTTCTCCCGGTACTGCACGGCGTGCCACGGCCGCTCGGGCGAGGGTGGCATCGGGCCGCGGTTCACTGACGGGCGGCTCTTGCGTGACTTCCCGACGATCGACGACCAAGTTGCCTTCGTGAGCCAGGGGAAGGGCGCGATGCCGGCGTGGGGGAGGACGATGTCTCCGTCGGAGATCCGGGCGGTCGTGCGGTACGAGCGCGAGGTGTTGTCGGCCAAGGAGCGGTGACGAGAGCGAGCCCGAACGTCCGCAAGACGTCCGGGTCGTGGAACTCCATGGGGTGCGTCGAGGTCTACCTTCCGATGGCTGGTGTGCGTTCGTGGTTCGTGGGGCTGAGCGCAGCACTCGCGTTGGTCGCGGTCCTCGCGGGGTGCAGCGGTGGGTCGAGCGGTGCGGTGCAGCGCAGCGTGGCGCGAACGAACCGGCTCGCGGGGTTGGTGACGGACCCAGCGCCCGACGTCGGGAGCTTGTCGTTGCCGGACGCGAGTCAAGGTGGTCGGGATCTTCCGTTCGTCGCGCAACCCGGGCAGGTCTTGCTCGTCTACTTCGGCTACACGTCCTGTCCGGACATCTGTCCGACGACCTTGGCCGACCTCCACCACGCCATTGCCGGTCTTCCGGTGGCGGACCGCGGCCGGGTGCAGATGGCGATGGTCACGATCGATCCGGCCCGTGACACGCCTGCCGTACTCCAGGCGTATCTCGCGCACTTCTTCCCGTCGGGGCATCCTCTCGCGACCACCGATCAGGCGCGGTTGGCGGCTGCCGCCGCGGCATTCGGCGCGCGGTACGACGTGACGGTGGGCACTTCGGGTGAGGAGAGCGTTGGGCACTCCGCGCTCGTCTATGCGGTCGACCGTCATGGGCAGGTCGTGGATGCATGGCCATTCGGTGTCGACTCGTCGGTCGTCATCAACGATCTCCGGATCCTGTTGCGTCGCAGCGGGACCGCGTGATCCACACGTTGGAGGTTCGTTCGTGAAGCGTTGGCTCTGGTGGGTTGTCGGCGGCGTCGCCGTCGTCGCGATTGTCGTGGTCGTGGTCTCGCTGGCCGGAGGATCGGACGGCGCGACGGGAATGTCGGTGAGCGACGCGTGGTCGCGTTCGACTGCGTCGTCGCAGACCACCGCGGCGGTGTATGCGACCGTGACCAACAACGACGGGGTCAAGAATGCGCTCGTCGCCGTATCGGTGCCGAGCGCGGTCGCGATGTCGAGCCAGCTCCACGAGACGATGACGACTCCGGCAACGTCGATGGGGGGAACGTCGATGGGGGGAACGTCGACCACCATGGCGAACAGCTCGAGCACGACGGACCCGGGCATGACCGGCATGCAGGAGGTCCAGTCGATTCCCGTGCCGGGCAATGCAACCGTCAAGCTCCAGCCCGGCGGTTACCACGTGATGCTGATGGATCTCGCGAAGCCGTTGACGAAGGGCGAACGGTTCCAGGTGACGCTGCAGTTCGCGCGACGGGGCCTCGAAGACCGTGTCGGTCCAGGTCAAGTAGTCCGGGCGGCGAGTCTCGTTGGTGGCGGCGAAGCCGATTTCCGCGTGTTGCGTGGCGAGCAGCCGCGGTCTGGGCTGCGGTCGTGGTCCTGATCGGCTTCGGGGTCAGGACGATCGCCGAGCAGTTCCTCGGCTCGAATCCGCCGACGCTCGCGGTCGTCGTCTCCAAGGCGACGCGCGTGGATCTGCAATTCGAGATCCCGGCGGATGCGCCGGCCCGACTCGCTCGAGGGGATCGACTCACCGTGCTCCCGAGCCCACTGCGGGTGCAGGTCGGTGACCTGCTGCGCATTCGCAATCACAGCGATCAGGGACAGTACGTCGGACCGTTCTTCGTCGCCGCCCGTTCGGTGTTGACGGAGCGGTTCACCGCGCCGGGCGTGCTGCAAGGTGAATGCGTGCTGCACCCGTCGGGTCGGCTCGTGATCGAGGTCAGGCGGTGATCGAACAAGGTGATCGAACAAGGTGCTCGAACAAGGTGGTCCGATGCCTTGCGCCAGCGTCGCCCGACACCACACTGGGCAATGCCCCCCCGATACAAGGAGCGTCGAATGAGACGGCAACACAACGTCAGGTTGGTCGGTCGAACGGTGGCGGTGTTCGCGGCGGCGATGGTGGCGGTCGGGTTGGGTGCGGGCGTGGCAGGAGCCCATGTCGTCGTGCAGCCGGGATCGCTCCCGAAGGGCGCGTCGGACGTGCTCGTGAGCTTCTCGGCGCCCAACGAGTCGACCAACGGCTCGAACTTCACCCAGCTGGAAGTCGATCTTCCACTCGATCACCCCCTGCTCTCCGCGTACCCCCAGGCGATGAGCGGCTGGACTGCCACGGTGACGACCACGAAGTTGACCAAGCCGGTGACCACCGACGACGGCACGATCACCCAGGCAGTGTCGAAGATCGTGTGGACCGCGACCGGTGATGGTGTGCCACCGAGCCAGTTCGGTCTGTTCACCGTGCTCGCGGGTCACCTTCCCGCCGATACGAGCTCGCTGCAGCTCAAGGCGATCCAGACCTACAGCGACGGCACCGTGGTGAGCTGGATCGAACCCACCGTGAAGGGTTCGCCGGCGCCCGAGCATCCGATCCCGATCCTCAAGCTGACGGGCAAGGCCCCAAAGAACTGAGCGGCACGTGCGGTCTGCCGGTGGGTTGCGGCCGCGAGTGTGGTCGCAACCCACCGGCAGCGGGCGGGGCAGGATGCTCGGTGTCAGAGCGAGTGCAGCGTCGGGGGACGCGGAACGTCGTCGTGAGGATGGAAGCGCGACGACGACGCCGCGAACGCGAGGACGCCGAGGATGACGAACATCAACAGGTGGGTCGCTTCGAAGGCCGTGTTCACGCTTCGCTGCTGCTGGTCGACGAAGCCGGCGCTGAACTGTGCGAGGAGCACGACCGTGCCGACGAGCAATGCGGCAACTGTGTGCCGAGGACGCCACGCCGCGATGAACGCACAACACGCGGCGACCAAGCCGAACGCGCCGTCGCGGGTGAGATGCGCCAGTGCGACGTTGTGATCAGGAACAAGGCTGGCTCCGAACAGCCACGGACACGCGACGACGACCTGCGCGACCGCGAGCACGAGCAGCACCCAACGCAGTGCAGGCGCCGGCTCACGCAGCGTGCTTCTGAGGCGTTCGATCACCTGAGGCGTCGCGGCGGGATCGTGATACGAAGCTGCGCAACGGGAGCAGGTCGCGGCATGGACGCGTGCCCGACGCAACGCTGTCGGCCCGGGTGGTCGTCGCGATGCTCCCTGCCGACGGATCCGAACAGGTCGTCGTCGGGCGCAGGATCGAGCAGGACGAGCAGGGCTTCTCGACAACTCATGGGTGACGTCATGCGCTCACCTCTCTCCAGTCAGCGTCGATCTCACCACTCGGATAGAGGTCCCGTTCGAGCGCGGCACGAGCGCGATGCAACCGAGACCGAATCGTGCCGACGGGTACCTCGAGGAGCGCGGCGGCGGCCGCGTAGTCATAGCCGAGCACTCCGCAGAGCGCGACGACCTCACGTTGTTCGAGGGGCAGGCGTTCGATCAGGTCGTGCACGTCGCGGGAATGGTCCGGGTGCTCGACGCGCTCCGGCATCCGGTCCTGAGGTTCGGTCGGGTGGGCGCGTGCCAAGTCGATGATGCAGTTGCGGCAGATGCGGATGAGCCATCCCTCGAACGAGCCGTGACCGCGGAACGAGTCGAGGTACTTCCACGCACGGAGGAAGGTCTCCTGGACCGCATCCTCGGCCGTCCAACGATCCGAGGCCACCGCTCTTGCGTAAGCCGTGACCGAAGCCGCATGCGCGGCCACCAGCTGGTCGAACTGTCGTCGGTCGCTGGTCATCGAAGCCGCCGGCCCATCGTGCTCCCTCGTCGTGCCGAGCCGACATCCCTGCCGGGGCGACCCCTCTCGGAAGTAGACCGGATCCCGAGGCCAGAAGTTCCCGGCTCCTCGGGAAAGTTCAGGCGCCGCGCACGACGACACCGCGAGCGCGACCGTGATCTTCGACCGCCGCGAGCGTCGCCAGAGCGGGTTCGTGGGCCGCGATCGCCTCGGTGCCGTGCACGATGACCACCGAGGCCTCGGGGACCTCGTCGACGATCTCGCGCAGCTGCCGGCCGAGCTCCTCGTGACGACCAACCGCAGTGTCACGCACGTGCACGACGACCAACGTCGAGCCGTCGATCGGGTGGGAGGTCACTGAGACCAGAGGCTCGTCCATACCCGGTAGACCGCTCGTGCACCGTGGAGGTTCCCCCACCTTTTCGGAACTCTCGACCCCCCGCCCGTGTCTACGACTCGAAGGCACGGGAGGAGCACACGTGAGCACATTGGAGTTCGTCGGCGCGGGCGTCGACGACAAACAAGCCGTCGAGGTCAACTCGCACGAGGACATCGCCGCCGACCGCGCGAGTCGACGGTGGCGCAGTGTCTGGCGGCTGCACTTCTACGCGGGGATCTTCGCTGCGCCCGTGCTCGTGATGTTCGCGCTCACCGGGCTCGTCATCCTCTACGCGCAGCCGATCCACGACTACTTCCAGCACGACGTCCGCGTCGTCACTGCGCAAGCACACGCGCAGCCCTACGCGGCGCAGGAACGCGCGGTGGAACGCGCCTACCCCAAGGCCGAGATCACCTCACTCGCCGTGCCCCGCAACGCCACCGCGTCGAGCGAGTTCGGCCTCGCCGACGGTCGCTCCGTCTTCGTCAACCCCTACACCGCCAAGGTGCTCGGTGACACGAACCCCACCGGTGACCTGGTCGGCCTCTCCCGTCGGCTGCACGGCTTCTTCAACTACGACAAGACGGTGAAGCTCCCCAACGCCGCGGCGCTGTTCAGCAGCGGTCCGATCATGCAGGACTTCGTCATCGGGGACATGGTCCTCGAGATCTTCACCTGCTGGGCGATCATCCTCGTCGTCTCAGGCCTCTACCTCTGGTGGCCCCGCCGTAGCCGCGCCCAGGGCGGCCGCGTCGCCCGCGGGGTCGTGGTGCCCCGGGTCGGCAAGCAGGGCCGCGCCCGGTGGCGTGACCTGCACGCGATCCCCGGCATGTTCGCCGCGATCGGCGTGCTCTTCGTGCTCACGACCGGACTCTTCTGGTCGTCGTACTGGGCCGCCACCTACTCGGCCTTCGCCGACAAGGTCACGCCGAACCACCCTGTGACCCAGCCCGACTCGCACCTCGCGAAGCTCGGCGACATCGACCGCTTCCACAACGCGATCAACTGGAACGCCGGCAACACGCCGATCCCGAACTCGAACACCAAGGGCATCGCTCCGTCGCAACTCCCGGCGCGGGCATCGCTCGACACCATCGTCACGGCCGCCAAGGCCGAGCACCTGAAGCCCGGCTACACGATCGCCTACCCGACCAATGGCACTGACGACGCCGGCAACCCGACCTTCGGGAGCTTCGCGCTCGTCAACTCGTGGCCACGCAAGACCAGCGAGGCGAAGTCCGTCTACGTCGACCAGTTCTCCGCCAAGACCCTCGCCGTGGACCACCAATACGGCCTTGGCGGTGTCAGCGTCGCGTCCGACACCCTGGTCAGCACGCACATGGGCACCGAGTTCGGCCTCCCCGACCGGATCATCATGACGCTCATCTGCATCGCGGTCCTCTGGTCGGTGATCAGCGCCGTCGTCATGTACGTCAAGCGCCGCCGCACCGGCCTTGGGCTCCCTCGTCGCCCCGTCGACGTCAAGCTCGCCAACGGCATGATCGTCATCGCCGTCGCACTCGCGATTGTGTACCCCCTCTGGGGCATTACCGCACTGCTCGTGCTCCTCCTCGACAAGTTCTTCGTGCGGAAGGTCCCCAAGCTGCGCGCCACCTTCGGACAGCGGTGAGACGCACCGCTCCCTCGCGTGCCCGGATCCTCAACGGCCTGGTTGTCCTCGCCGCGCTCTGTGTTGTGGTCCCCGCCACACCAGCCACGGCGAGGCCGACCGCACCCGAGATCAGTGGGGCGTGGGCGCGCACCACGCCACCCGGCGCGGTGAACGGAGTCCTCTATCTCCGCATCACGAGCCCGCGCACGGACACACTGCTCGGCGTCGAGGTACCGGCCGACGTTGCGCAGCACGCCGAGCTGCACGCCTCGATGGGAGGTGCAAGCGGCGGGAACTCGATGCCGGGTATGTCGGGCATGACCGACGATGGCACGGGCTTGATGACGATGCGCATCCTGCGCTCCGTCCGACTCTCAGCCGGCAAGCCGGTGATCTTCGAGCCTGGGGGCAAACACGTCATGCTCGTCGGGCTCACCCGTCCGCTCGAGACCGGTCAGCGGATCAGCGCAACCCTGCGATTCTCTCGGTCACCGGCGCGGACGATCTCCGTGACGGTCCGCGACAACGCGCCGTGAACCCTTCGAGAGCACACCTCGCTCTCGGGTAGATCTCCGAACTGATCTTCGAGTTCGGATCCCTACTTCCATCCCTACAACGCCCTGAAACAGCCCGGATTCGCCGTGACGCGGCGGACGCGATCCCGCACCAGCGCTGACTCCCCACCACTACCCGGACAAGGCAAGAGGAGCTACACGATCTTCGAAGGCACCTCCGAGGTGCAGCGCCTGGTGATCGCCCGCTCCATCAGCGGCGTCCACATCCGCTGAGGCCACCCTCACGCGTGCGGTTGCTCGACGTGGTGGCGTGATATCATGGTGGCATGACGAAGAACATGACGGTGCGGTTGCCCGACGAACTGGCGAAGGACACCGAGGCGCTGGCACGCGCCGAAGGAGTGAGCGTCAACGAGACGGTGCGCCAGGCATTGGTGGAGGCCGTCGAGCGCCGACACGAGGACCCTGAGTTCCGTGCTCGGCTCCGTCGTGTCATCGAGGAGGACCAGGAGCTCCTCGAACGCTTGGCGAAATGACGATCGAGTACCTCGACCTGGCCGACTACGTGGCGATCGCAGCCGAGGTTACGGGGCTCGAGGTGGCGACGGTCATGAAGGTTGCGAACCTGGACCTTGCCGATTCTGCGCTGCACGCGCCAGCGGCTGGCTTCGGCGACACGGAGTTCTACCCGCACTTCGCGCAGAAGGCCGCAGTGCTGATCGTCCGGCTCGCAAAGAACCATCCGTTGCCGGATGGGAACAAGCGAGTCGCGTGGGTGGCGCTGCGTCTGTTCGTCGCGCTCAACGGCTGGACCTGGTCCGAGCGTCCGTCGATCGACGAAGCGGAGCAGTTCGTGCTGGCGATCGCAGCGGGGGAGTCGGACGCAGGACGCGCGAGTGCATGGCTGGTCGAGCGCCTGGAACTCGACGCATCTTCGTAGCCCGCCGCGTGGGACCCTCCCGGCCCGGATGAAGGATGATTCGCCACCTGGTTGCGCGTTCGTCGCCCGTCGTTGATCCGCTCGACACATTCGCCGTCGATGCTGGAGGGGTCCACTCGCCACCCGCGAAGGAGTCCGGCATGACCTCCGATGGCCCGATCGATGCAGGATCCCCGTCGCCGCTGTTCGCCGGGCTGTCCCGCAAGCAGCTCGCGCTCGCGTCGCGGCTCTCCACCCAGCTCGAGATCCCGGCCGGCCGGGTGCTCGCCCGCGAAGGTGCGGTGGGCGCGGAGTTCATCGTCGTGCTCCACGGCCAGGTCGACGTGGTGCAACACGACGACCTCGTCGCCACCCGCGGGCCGGGCACGCCGCTCGGCGAGATCGCGCTGTTGAGCGGACGGCCCCGCACGGCAACGCTCGTCGCCCGGACACCGTTGCGGGTGCAGGTCTCCAGCCGGAGCGAGTTCGAGTGCCTGCTCGCCGACATCCCCGAGCTGTCGCGCCGGCTGCACGCGACGATGGCCGAGCGCCTCGCCGCCTGACGTCCCGCCGGTTTGACCGGCGGCCCGGCGCCGGGCCAACGTGAGCGCCGTGAGCTACACGAGCGTGACCGGTCTCGACGTCGAGTTGCGGGGCAACGTGCTGGAGCTGTGCATCGCGCGGCCCGAACGACGCAACGCGATGGACGACACGATGACCGCCGGCCTGATCGACGCCATCGACCTCGCGTCGCGCGACGAGGACGTGCGCGCCATCGTGTTGCGCAGCCGCGGCGAGGACTTCTGCGCGGGCTTCGACCTGCTCGGGCGCAACGCACCGCGCGAGCGGCGGCCGCGGGTGGGCAGCATCCAGCGCCGCCTGCCGGCCGAGGTGAACCGGCTCATCCCGCTCATGCGCACCGTGCAGGCCCCGATCGTCGCCTCGGTGCGGGGGTGGGCGATCGGCTACGGATTCAACCTCGCGTTGGCGTGCGACTTCACCCTCGTGGCCGACGACGCGCGCTTCTGGGCGCCGTTCGTGGCGCGGGGCTTCACGCCCGACAGCGCGGGCACGTGGCTGCTGCCCCGCCGGGTGGGCGAGGTGCGGGCCCGGGAGATCCTCGAGCTCGACCGCCAGGTGACCGGCGCCGAGGCGGCCGAGTGGGGGATGGTGCACCGGGCGCTGCCCGACGCCGAGCTCGACGCCGCGGTCGACGAGCTCGCGGCGCAGCTCGCGGCGGGGCCCACGGTCGCGCTCGGCCTCACCAAGTGGCTCCAGCACGCAGGTTCGCAGGTGGGGCTCGACGCCCACCTCCACAACGAGGCCTTCGCCCGTGAGCTGGTGGCGCGCAGCGAGGACGCGCGCACCGCCGCCGGACTCGGCCCCGACGATCCGCTCCCGGAATTCACCGGTCGCTGACAGGAAGGCACACATCATGGGCAAGCTCGACGGCAAGGTCGCATTCATCAGCGGCGGCGCGCGGGGCCAGGGACGGAGCCACGCGGTGCGGCTCGCCGAGGAAGGCGCCGACATCATCACCTTCGACATCTGCAAGCAGATCGAGTCGGTGCCCTACGCCATGTCCGTTCCCGAGGATCTCGACGAGACGGTCGCCCTGGTCGAGGCGCTGGGCCGGCGCATCGTCGCCCGGCAGGCCGACGCGCGTGATTTCGACGCCGTGCGCGCCGTGTACGACGAGGGTGTCGCCGCGCTCGGGCCGGTCGGCATCGTGCTCGCCAACGCCGGCATCGGTATCGGCGCCGGTGACGAGAAGGACTGGCAGGACGTCCTCGACGTGAACCTCACCGGTGTGTGGAACACCGCGCGGGTCGCGATCCCGTCGCTGATCGAGCGCGGCGAGGGCGGGGCGATCGTGCTCACCAGCTCGACCGGCGGGATGATGGGGCCGGCTTCCAACGACGCCGGCATGCTCGCCTACACCGCGGCCAAGCACGGGGTCGTCGGGCCTGATGCGGTCGTGGGCGAACTTCCTCGCACCCCACTTCATCCGGGTCAACTGCGTGGCGCCCACCGCGGTCAACACGCCGATGGCTGCGAACGAGCAGATGATGAAGACGCTCGAGGAGAACCCGGGCATCGCCGCCGCGTGGATGAACCCCATCCCGGTGATGTGGGTCGAGGCCATCGACATCTCGAACGCCGTCGCGTGGCTCGTCTCCGACGACGCGCGGTACGTCAGCGGCACGGTCGTGCCGGTCGACGCCGGCCTGTTGAACAAGTGCTGAGAGCACCACGATGCGCAGGTTGGTGACGGGGACCGGCGCCGACGGGAGGTCGTGTGTGGTCGAGGACGCCGAAGTCGGGCCGACGCTCGCGTCGCCCGACTTCGAGCGCCACGAGATCTACCGGACGCCGTCGATGCCCCCATCCGCCGCGGCCGCAGGGTCACGGCGAGGAGTTCCCGATGGGGATCGAGACCGGTCAGGTGTTGTGGTACTTCACCTGGATGGGGCCGGGCGTCGTCGACGTGCCGTTCCACCACACCGACACGGTCGACATCGGGTTCCTGCTCGAAGGTTCGATCGAGCTGATCCTCGACGACGGCGACCATCTCCTGCGCACGGGCGACAGCTTCGTGCTGAACGGGAACGACCACTCGTGGCGCGTCGGTCCCGACGGCTGTCGGATCTGCTCGGCGTCGATCGGCACACCACCGCCGGGGAGCTGACGCCGGCGCGGCGGGGTCAGGCGCCCGCGCGCGTCCGCCCGTTCGACGCGGCCGTCGGGATGACGGGCGAAGCGGCCCTCGGTCGCGGGGTGGACGGGACCGTCGTCGGCCCAGGGCCAGCCGCCGAAGCCGGTGCGGCGGTAGTCGACGAACGCCTGGCGCAACTCGGCCTCGTCGTTCATCACGAACGGACCCTGCTGCGCGACCGGTTCGCCGATCGGCCGACCCTGGAGCACCAGGCACTCCGCGCCGCGGGGTGAGGCGATCGGCACCGGCTCGTCGCAGCGCAGCACCGCGCCGGTGTCGCGGTCGAGCGCGATGTCGTCGACCGTGACCGAGTCGCCGTCGAACACGTAGAGCACGCGGATGGTGTCGGGCCCGGCCGCCGGGGGGAGCACCCACGACGAGCCCGGTGCGAACGCGAGGTGCCAGATCCCGACGTCGGAACCGCTCGCCGAGGCCCAGGAGCTCGGCGGCGGTGTCGGCGGTGTCGCGCCCGCGACCGCGCCGGCGATCACGGTGAGCACCATGGTGTGCCCGTCGTCGTTCGTGCACTCGACCTTGGGGATGTCGTCGGCCCAGAACATCGTGAAGTACGGGTCGTCGAGCTTGTGGGCCGCGGGCAGGTTCAGCCAGATCTGGAACAGCTCGGTGGGGTTCGGCGCGGCGCGGTCGACGAGGGGGAACATCTCCGAGTGCACGATGCCGCCGCCCGCGGTGAGCCACTGCACGTCGCCGCGCCCGAAGCGCGCGGTGGCGCCGAGCGAGTCCGAGTGGTCGATGTACCCGGTGCGCACGTAGGTGACGGTCTCGAAGCCGCGGTGCGGGTGCTGGGGGAACCCCGGCACGGTGAGCCCGTGGTACATGCGCCAGCCGTCGAGGCCGGCGAAGTCCATGCCGAGGTCGCGCCCGTCGAGCGGCGCGTCGGGGCCGAGGGCGTCGTTCCCGGGCGGGTAGGCGTCGTCGTGGTGCGCGCAGAAGAGGAACGGGTCGACGGTCGGCCAGTGCAGGCCGAGCGGCACGGTCTGGAGCACGACGTCGCTCATGCGTGCAGGCTACGACGCCGCTCGCTCATCCCGAGGCGCGCTTCGCGGTGGTGCGGTGTCGCGCGCGCGGCTTGGTGAACGTGGGCTCGGCGAACACGAGGCCGTAGCGCGACGGGTCGGCTTCGAGCGCTCCGGGTTCGCGGTCGTTGACGCTGTAGACGAGCACCGTCCCCGCGCCGGGCAGGTCGACGAGCTGCGGGCCGTACGCGAACCCGGTCGGCGCCGACACCGCGGTGGTGCCGACGGTGCCCGCGGCGCGCCACGGGCCCTGCGGGTCGGTCGCGGTCCAGCGCGACACCGGGCCGGGCTCGATCGACGTCAACCCGATCGTCGAGAGCAGCCCGCGCGGCTCGCGGGGAGCGCGGCCCGACCAGAGGTTGATGCCCGGACCGGTCGCGGTGCCGACGACGCGCAACGGCTGCGCGCGCGTGAGCTCGGGGTTCCAGCGCCGGCCGTCCCACACGCGCCACGCGCCGGTGGGAAAGGCCGCGACCCGGGTGCGGGCGACGTACGTGGTGCCCTGGGACGTGCCGTACGCGTACACGTCGCCGCCCGACACGTACAGCGACTCGCCGAAGGTGACGATGCCGGCGGGCAGCGCGACCTGGAGGGCGGGGAGATCGACGATCGGGCCGACCGCGAGGTCGTCACGCGAGAGCGTGGTGGCGGCGACGCCGGTGACGGTGAACGCGAAACCCGGCGGCCCGGGCGTCGACAGGACACGCAGCAGCATCACCTGGATGACGCCGTCGCGCACGAACACGCCCGAGGGCCAGACCCAGTCGTCGGCGCCGGGCGTCGCGATGTACGAGACCGGCGCGCCGCCCGCGGACCCGACGAGTGGCCGCAGGCACGCGTCGCGTTGCTCGACCAGCGTGTTGCGCGCCATCGTCCACCCGGGGGCCAACGCTCCGTCCGCCGTGCGGGCGCCGACCAGCGTGTCACCGAAGAGCCACACCACCCGCCGCGGCCCGAGCCGTACCGAGAGTCCACCGTCGCCGGTGACCCAGCCGAGCCCCGCGTGGCCGAGTCCGGTGAACGCGTCGCCGTAGTCGGCCGCGTTGCGCAACGGCGCCGACGCACACCACGACCCCGGCGGAGTGACCGCCGGCTCCGTCGTCGCGGTCGCGGGGACCGCGCCGCCAACCACGATCGCGAGTGCGAACAGGCACGACGCCACGAACACGCCGCCGCGAGCGCCGCACGCGGGTCACTCGTGGTCGGTGAGCGCAGCGGCGAGCACCGGCACCTCGGAGAGCGCGCGGAGCGCGTCGTTGAGGTGGGTGCACCCCATGGTCTTCCCGAGCAGCTCGGGGACCCGCGTGCGCAGCTCGCGCACCGGCAGCCCGATCACCACCCCGATGTTGTCGACCGCGTGCGGACATTCCACGAACGGCAGCACCCGGGGGTCGGCGTCCACCGACGTCACGGTCCCGCGTCGCGCGGTCGATGGTCGCGGTGAGGCCGTACTCGTGCACCGCGACCCGTCCGTACTCGGGATCACCCGAGCTGTCCTGGAACGAGGAGTCGACGCGGATCACGTCGCCGTCGATCCAGAGGTCGATGCGCCGCGCCCGCCGCATCGACATCTCGGGCGACTCCGGGAACACGTGCCAACCCGAGGGTTCGTCGGGGTGCACGAGCGACGTGACGACCTGGACGCGGTCGCTCGAGCCGAGCTCGGCCGTGAGCGAACTCGACCCCGGGGCGAACCCGAAGCACACGCCTTCCATGCGCTTCCGGTGTTCCTCGGCCTCGCCCGAGCGCTCGCGGAGCATCTCCGGCATGAAGCGGGTCCACACGAAGGGTGCGATCAGCGAACAGCCGGCGAGGTCGTCGAGGAGGAGGTGCAGCGGCGTGCCCGCGGCGCGCTCGCCGGGGAGCACTTCGTCGATCGCGCCGCGCAGCTGGCTCCCGCCCGCGCGCCGACCAGACGTTCGATCCCCTCGCCGGGGCGGGTCGCTGCGGATCGACTTGATGACCCGCGTGAAGTCGGCGGTGGCGTCGACGGTGGCCTCGGCGAGCAGCTCCGCTTCACCGCCGTCGGTCGGGACGCGCAGGTCACGCGCCCGCCCGTGGAGGTGCTGGAGCATCTCGCCGCGTTGTCGCCGACGCCGGTCCAGGTCATGTCGACCGACGTGGTCCGCCGCACCGAGTTCGGCCGCATCAGGGGGACGTGACCCTGGGTGCCGCTCACCGCCTGGTCGGTGGGCACGAACACGGGAAGGCGGGGGCTGGGGTCGCTCACGGTGCTCCGTTCGGAGGGCGGCCGAGGGCGCAGGGCAAGGGGGACGATCGGGCCGCCGTGCGACCGTACCGAGCCGGGAGCCGTCGCGGCAACCGACGAGCTGCGTCGGTTGCGCCGTCGCGCGGCTGGACGCGGCTGGACATTCGGCGCTCGAGTCCTTCCGCACGCGTAGCATCCGCGGACGCCGCGCGTCGCGTCAGCGTCATCCCCGAGAGTTCCGGAGGTCGCCGATGTCGGTCACCAGCACCGAGATCGTCCAGTACCCGATCGAGCGTCACAACGATCTGACGATCCCCGAGTTCTACCGGGAGTTCCAGCAGGGCCTGCCCTTCCGGGTGCAGCTGCCGTTCGGGCAACCGATCTGGCTCGCCACGCGCTACGAGGACGTGAAGTTCGTCGTACGGCGACAAGCGCTTCGGCAAGTCGCTCGGCGTCGGCAAGGACTCGCCGCGGATGCACGAGCCGAAGATCGACGATCCCGACATGCTCGCCAACATGGACCCGCCCCGGCTCACCCGCATCCGGCGGCTCGCCCTCACCGCGTTCGCCGCGCCGAAGATCCGCGAGATGCACGACTGGACCTACGAGCTGGTCGACCGGTTCCTCGACCGTCTCGAAGCGGCCGGTCCGGGGGCCGACTTCGTCGAGCTGGTGTCGTGGGACATCCCGTTGCGCGTGCTCGCCGGGATCCTCGGGGTGGCCGAGGACGACATCGACAGCCTTCCGCCACTGGGTCGACACCACCACGGGCGCCAGCTCCACGATGGAGGAGCGCAGCGCCGCCTACGTCAACATGCGCCAGTACGTCACCGGGCTCATCGCCGCCCGCCGCGAGGAAGCCGACCGACGATCTCCTGAGCGTGATGGTCAACGCGCGTGACGAGGAGGGCCAGCTCACCGAGAACGAGCTGGTCAACATCGCGCTCACCCTGTTCCTCGGTGGGTTCGAGACCACCGCGGCCCAGATCGGTTCCACCACCTTCGTGCTCATGTCGCGCCGCGAGCTCTGGGAGGAGCTGCGCGCGGAGCCCGACCGGCTGTCGCCCGCGCTCGAGGAGTTGTGGCGCTGGATCCCCAGTTTCCGGTTCGGCTCGCCCATGATCCGCTGGGCCAGCGAAGAGGTCGAGCTGCCGTCGGGCTTCGTGGTGCCCGCGGGCGATCCGGTGCTCGGCGAGCACCAGGTCGCGAACCGCGACGAGACGGTGTTCGAGCGCGGTTGGGAGATCGACTTCGACCGTGAGGAGCCGCAACCGCACCTGGCGCTCGGGTGGGGCGCCCATCGTTGCCTGGGTGCCCACCTCGCCCACCTCGAGATCGAGGCGGTGGTCGACCGGCTCCTCGCGCGCATGCCGAATCTCGAGCTCACCATCGCGCCCGGCGATGTGCCGTGGTCGCCGCAGAGCTTCCTGCGCAGCCCGGCGTCGCTGCCGCTGACGTGGTGACTGATCCCGGTCGCGTCAGCGGTCGGGGCGTTCGGCGAGGTGGCGGGCGAAGTGGTGCAGCTCCTCGCGCAGCGTGTCGTCGTCGAGGTCGGCCACGAGCGGGTGGATGGCCGCGGCGCCCATGGCCGAGGTGAACATCACCGCCTGCACGCGCGACTCGATGCCTTCGTCGCGGGTGAGCGCGTCGTACATGCGCTCCATGAGATGGCGGAAGGGTGCGTGTTCGGCGAGGAGCCGGACCACCACCGGATCGTCACGCAGGAGCATCTTGCGGTTTCGCCGCGACAGCGAATGCTCGATGAGCCCGTCGACCACGATCTTGTAGGTGCTGCGCGGGTCGGTCGCGGCGTCGGCCTCGTCGAGCAGCTCCTGCAGCGGGGTGATCTCGTTGGCGACCGTGGCCAGCACGATCTCGTCCTTGGTGCGGAACTTGTGGTACACCGCGGCCTTGGTGACCCCGAGGGCGTCGGCGATCATCTGCAGCGACGTGCCGTTGACGCCGCGCTCCTCGAAGAGGGCCTGCGCGGCGGCGACGATGCGTTCCTGCGCCGGGGTGAGCGGGGCGATCTCGACCCGGGCGGGATCGCCGGCGGCGGGCGCAGTGGTGGCGGTCACCCTGCGACGATATCCGAATCCGGTCCCCGCCTAGCCGATCGGCTAGCCCGAGCGACCACGCGGCGCGCGGCGCGCCGTGGCGTCGCGGTCAGGTGGGATCGGGGACCGCGACCCGGCGCCGGTAGCGCCACGCCCCGTCGACCCGGACCATCTCGTCGCGGTAGCGCCCCGCGGTCACGATCGCCCTGCCCGCGGTCACGATGAACGACACGTCACCGGTGGCCCGGTCGCCGTCGACGTCGTAGGCGAGGTCGGTGACCATGTGGTGGACCGAGCCCGGGGTCATCCCGCCGACGAAGGCCCGGATCGCCTCGCGGCTCTCCACCGGGTCGAAGCCGGGGAATCCGGGATCGAAGACCCCGTCCTCGGTGAACAGCGCGGCGACACCGTCGGCGTCGCCCCGGTCGAAGTTGTGGCAGTAGCGGGCGGCGACGTCGCGCAGCGCGTCACGGTCTTCGAACAGCGTCGGCATGGCGTGGTTCTACCACCCCTCGACGCGTGCGTGCCCGGCGCTCAGCGCAGGAAGCCGGCGCCGCCGTCGACGAAGAGCGTCTGGCCGGTGACGAACTCGCCCGGTCCGGCGAGGTAGACGATCGCGGCGCCGATGTCGCGGTAGGGATCGCCGTCGCGGCGCAGCGGAACGTTGGCGAGCAGCTCGTCGGTGAGCCAGTGCGCGGCATCCCACCGCTCGGGTGAGTGGGCGAACGGGCAGATCGTGTTCACGCGAATGCCGTCGGGGCCCCATTCCTGGGCCGCGACCTTGGTGAGGCCGCGGATGCCCTCCTTCGCGGCGCCGTACGCGACCAGGCCGGGCGACCCGCCGGTGCCGGCGCCGCTCCCGAAGTTGACGATGGCGCCCCCGCCTCGCGCCACGAGATGTGGGTGGCAGAGCTGCATCATGCGGAAGGTGGCGAGCACGCCGGACTCCCACGAGACGAGCATGTCCTCGTCGGTGACGTCGACGAACGGCACGAAGGTCGCCCGGAACTGTTGCGCGAGGTTCACGAGGACGTCGACGCCCCCGTACTCCTCGACGGTCCGGTCGACGGCCGCCGCGCACGCGGCACGATCGGTGAGGTCGGCGTGCACCGCGAGTGCCCGGTGACCCGCGTCGCGCAGCCCCGCGACGACCGCGTCGGCCGCTTCGACGTCGAAGTCGACGATCGCGACGGCCGCACCTGCCTCCGCGACGGCGCGGACGACCCCGGATCCGATCTGTCCGGCGCCGCCGGTGACGATCGCGACCTTGTCTTCGAGTGCTCGCATGCGCCCCATGATCACACGCGAACACGCGCGTGCTCCTCCTGCGAGTTGTCTGCCTTCCGCGAAACCGTCACAATGATCACCATCGAAGGAGTCGTTGCTGCGTCTGCAGCGCAGTGACTCACGACGGAGCGTGCGGGGGACGACATGGCCGAACCGGCGAACGCGCGGCTGATCGAGCCCTCCTACTGTCGGTTCTGCCCGAACGGATGCCCGATTCTCGTGGAGCTCGAGGACGGTCGGGCCGTGAGTGTCACGGGTGACCCCTCGAACGAGGCATACCAGGGCTACACCTGCGTCAAGGGTCGCGCGCTGCCTGAGCAGCACAACCATCCCGACCGACTGCTGCACTCGCAGCGGCGCCTGCCCGACGGAACCTTCGAGGCGATCCCGTCAGACGTGGTCATGGACGAGGTGGCGGCGCGGCTGCGAGACATCGTCGAGCGGCACGGACCCGAATCCGTCGCCGTGTACTTCGGCACGATGGTGATCGCGAGCCAGTTGATCGTGCCGTTCGTGATGGGGTTCATGGGTGCGCTCGGGTCCCGGTTCATGTTCAACCCGAACACGATCGACCAGCCCGGGAAGGACGTCGCCAAGGCGCTCCACGGCTCGTGGGGCGCCGTGCACGACTTCGACGATCCCGAGGTCGTGATGGTGCTGGGCTCGAACCCGTTCGCGAGCTACTTGGGCGGGGTTCCGTACGGTCACCCGGGGAAGTGGCTGCACCAGTGGTTCGAGAACGGCTGCGACCTGATCGTGGTCGATCCCCGCCGCAGCGACTTCGCGAAGCGGGCGACCCTGCACCTCCAACCGCGGCCCGGAGAGGACGCGGCGATCCTCGCCGGAATGGTGCGGGTCATCCTGTCGGAGGAGCTGCACGACCGTGAGTTCGTCGACGAGCACGTGTCGGGGTTGGACACGCTGCGCGACGTCGTCGATCCCTTCACGGCGGAGTGGGTCGCCGAGCGTGCCGGTATCGACGCCGACGATCTCGTCAGCGCGGCGCGGATGCTCGCGCGCGGAAAGCGGGGCTTCGCCTTCGCCGGAACCGGTCCGAACATGTCGGGACCCGGCACCTTGGTCGAGTACCTGGTGCGCTGCCTCAACACGATCTGCGGGCGCTGGGCCCGGGCGGGCGATCGAGTGCGCGTGCCGGGGACCTTGCTGGCACCGCAGCCGGCGAAGGCGCAAGCGATCGCGCCGTCTCCGGCCTACGGCCTGACCGAGCCGCTCCCCGGCACGGACCAGCGCGGTTCCGTTGCCGGATTGCCGACCGCCGCGCTGCCCGCCGCGATCCTCCACGACGGCGACACGCGCATCCGCGCGCTCATCAGCATCAGTGGAAATCCCGCGGCGGCCATCCCCGATCAGCTCAAGGTGGTCGAGGCGCTGGAGGCGCTCGACCTCCTCGTGCAGGTCGACATCACCATGTCGGCGACCGCGCAGCTCGCGGATTACGTCGTGGCCCCCACGATGAGCCTCGAGGTTCCGTCGTGCACGGTGCTCCAGGACCAGTTGAGCCGCAGTTTCGTCGGGATCGGTTACGGAGAACCGTGGGCGCAGTACACGAAGGCCGTCGCCGAGCGCCCCCCCGGTGCGGACCTGCTCGAGGAATGGGAGTTCCTCTACGGCGTGGCGCAGCGGATGGGCCTCGACCTCACGTTCGGCATGCCGGGCGGCGCGGTTCCCCCGGTGCCGCTCGACATGCAACACCCGCCGACGACCGACGAGCTCCTCGATCTCGCTGACCGCGGGCTCGCGAGTTCCACTCGACGAGGTGCGCAAGCATCCACACGGTGCGCTCTTCCCCGATCCGCGCGGTGGAGGTCGAGGCCAAGGATCCGGACTGCACGGACCGTCTCGACGTCGGGAACCCCGACATGATGCGTGATCTGGCCGAGGAGGCCACCCGGTCGCGCCCACGCGGATCGACGACGTGCTCCCGAGCGGCGAGCGGCTCGAGTTCCGCCTCGTGCCACGCCGCATGCAGCAGGCGATCAACTCGTCGGGTCGCAGCCTGCGCGGCCTGCGCAAACGTCGCTACAACCCGGCGTTCATCCATCCCGACGACCTCGAGCGCCTCGGGCTCGCGGCCGGAGACTTCGCCGAGATCCGCTCGACGCGTGCGGCGATCATTGCGATCGTCGAACCCGACGCGACGCTCCGACGCGGCCTGGTGTCGATGACGCACGCGTTCGGTGGTCTCCCGGGGCGGGACGACGTGCGGCGGAACGGTTCCAACACCGGGCGCCTCCTCACCGTCGACGCCGGCATCCAGGCCTATACCGGGCAGCCACTCATGAGCAACGTCCCCGTTGCGGTGCGCGCGCTGGGACCCCAGGATCACGAACCCGGTTCGTGATCGAGCCGCCGCGCGGCATCGTCGGTCAGGAGACGACCACCGGGAGCGATTCCCAACCGCGCAGCTCCACGTCGCCCTGGCGGAGCTCGGCCCGTGAGCGATCGACCTCGAAGTCGGGGAAGCGCTTGAGCACCTCCTCGATCACGAGGCGTGCCTCCAGCCGAGCCAACGCCTGACCCAGGCAATAGTGGGTCCCGAAACCGAGCGTGAAGTGGTGAGCCGCTTCACGCGTCACGTCGAAGCGTTCCGGATCTTCGAACTGGCTCTCGTCCCGGTTGGCCGCCGCGACCACGAGGGCCATGATGCTGCCCTCGGGGACGGTCTGGCCGTAGTACTCGACATCGCGCGTGACGTAGCGGGCGACGTGAAGGGTCACCGGTTCGTAGCGGAGGCTCTCCTCGACCGCGTTCGGGATCAACGAAGGATCGTCGACCAGGATTCGTCGTTGGTCCGGGTGGTCGGACAGCAGGAGACCCATCCAGCCGATCAGCAGCCGGGTGGTCTCGTTGCCCGCGAGCGACACGATGTTGACGTAGGCGAGGAGCTCCTGGCGCGTCAGTCGGCGCACTTCGCCGTGCTCGTCCTCGAACTCCGCGTACAGGAGCTGGGTCATGATGTCGTCGGACGGATGGTCCACTCGCCAGTCGACGTACTCCGCGAAGGTCTCGCCGCTCAGCACGTCGTCCATGTCGAGGTGACCGCGATCCTGCTCGAACCGGTCGCGAACCTGCTCCTCGTCGGGCTGCGGAATGCCGACGAGCATGCTGATCACCCGGGTCGGCACCTGCTTGCCGATGTCGTGGATGAAGTCGAACCCCGGACCACCCACGAGGGGGTCGAGGAGCTGGGTGCAGTACTGGCGCGTCCGGTCCTCGAGCTCGGCGATCCGCCGCGGTGTGAACATCCGTGACAGCAGCTTGCGATGGATCGTGTGTGCCGGCGGGTCCTCCATGAGGACCGTCCCCGGCGGGATCTCCATCCCCGACTTGAGGACGTCGAGCGTTCCGCCGCGCCCGCAGATGAAGGTCTCCTTGTCGACGAATCCGCTCGCGACGTCGTCGTAACGGCTCAGCGCGTAGAAGTCGTGGTCGGGGTTGTAGTAGAGGGGCGCCTCGGCGCGCATGCGTCGGAGGCCCGCGTAGGGGTCGAGGGCGAAGTCGCGGTCGTACGGGTCGTACACGATCTTGCCTGCGGCGTCGTCACCCATTGCCATCCCCCGTCTCTTCCCGACCCGGTCGGACCGGGCTGCTCGACCGTCGACTTGACGACAGCGCTCGCTCCGATTCATTGTTACGATAGTCAGGAACTGCGGAGCGAGGAGGGGGCCGATGTCCAAGCCCGAGTACCGGGTCATCTCGGCGGATTCCCACGTGATCGAACCGTACGACCTGTGGGACGACCGCGTGCCGGCCAAGTTCCGCGACCGGTTGCCCAAGCTGGTGCACGAGGCCGACACCGACGTCCTGGTCTGCGCAGACCTGAAGCTTCCGTCGGTGGCCATGCTCGCCGGTTGCTACCGCAAGGACGACGAGCAGCGGTGGGAAGGCCGTTGGGACGAAGACGTGCCCGTCAGCGCGTACGACCCCGCGGTCCGACTGAAGGATCTCGCGCTCGACGGCGTCGACGCGGAGGTGGTGTTCCCGACGCTGGGCCTCCAGTTCTTCTCCCTCGACGACCTCGAGTTCCGCTGGGCGATGTTCCGGGCGTACAACGACTGGCTGGCCGAGGAGTTCTGCGGGCCGTTTCCCGACCGGTTCTTCGGCATCGCGATGCTCGACACCGAGGACGTCGAGTCGGCCGTCGCGGAGTTGGCCCGAGCCAAGGAGCTCGGCCTCGCGGGCGCGATGGTGCCCATGTACAGCACCCAGGACGATCCCTACTGGTCCGAACGGTTCGATCCGCTCTGGTCGGCATCCATCGACCTGCAGATGCCGTTGAACCTGCACCTGCTGACGAGCCGGGAGAAGCTGAAGCTCACCGAGGACGGGAGCATGCCGTCGCCCGGCAAGCTCTTGTCGCTCGCCGCCGGGATCCAGCCGCTCCTCGTCGACCTGATCGCGTACGGCCTCTTCGATCGCTTTCCCGAGTTGGTGGTCGTGTCGGCGGAGAACGACGCCGGCTGGGCGGCTCACCTGATGCAGACCGCCGACTACAACTGGAAGCGCGTGTACCGGCTGAGTGGGCCGCGCTCGGAGCACGAACCGAGCCACTACTTCCACAACAACGTCCGCATGACGTTCATGAGGGATCGCGCCGCGATCGTCGCACGCGACATCATCGGGGTCGAGACCATGATGTGGGGGAACGACTTCCCCCACGAGACGAGCACGTGGCCCCACTCGGCGGACGCGTTCGACGAGCTCTTCCACGATCAGCCGCAGGAGGTCCGCGACGCGATCGTCTGCGGCAACGTCCGCGCGCTCTACGACTTCTGATGGTCCGGCGCGCACCGCGTCGAGGCTCCAGCGGAGGCGCGCGCCAGGGGTGACTGGTAATTCAAATGGCATTCCGTTACTGTCCGCGTCACGCCGCGGACGGCGTCACGAGTCATTGCACGTACGGTTGTACTCGGCAAGAAGCAATTGGGGGGAATCCACCATGCGGTTGAGGTCGATCAAATTCGTGCTGACCGGCTGCGTCACGCTGGCCTTGGTCGGGATGTTCGCGGGATCCGGGGTCGCGCACACGGCCCGGGCCGCGTCGAACGCCAGTCCGGTGAAGATCGGACTCCTGTACAGCGACGATGCAGCCACGTCGAAGTCGGGTGCCGCGACCTTGGCCGTGCTCCAGGCGGCGGTGAAGGCGCAGAACGCCCGCGGCGGGATCGGCAAGGCGGGGCAGAAGGTCGAAGTCGTGCCGTGCAAAGCTGCCGTCAACGACGCGAACGCCGCGCTGGCCTGCGTGAACGACTGGATCGCCGACCCAGACGTCGTCGCGCTGGTCGGTGACCGGGCACGCAGAGCAACGCGGTGAACCCGCTCCTCGAGCAGGCCGGCCTCGCGTCGGTCGGTCCGCTGGCCCTCCAGCAGGCCGACTTCACGTCGCCGATCGCCTTCCCGGTGTCCGCGGGATTCGCGACGGCAGGCGGTCAAGCGACGGTGCTCACCGACGTGGCGGGCATCAAGAAGATCGCGCTCGCGGTGCCCGACATCTCGGGCGTCGCGGCTCTGGAACCCATCACCAACACGGCGCTCGAGCCTCGAGGGGCCAAGGTCACCACGCTGTTGAAGCTGGCCGTCGACAAGCAGGACTACTCGGCCGAGGCGACCCAGCTCGCCAATGGCAGTGACGGCATCGTCATGACCACGACCGCCGAGCAGATGGGCCGCCTGATGCGAGCGGGCCAGTCGACGGGCGCGTTCAAGGGCAAGGCGCTCTCGTCGAACACGTCGTCCCTCGACGAGGACAACATCAAGGCGCTCGGGTCGCTGGCAAACGGCATCTACGTCGTCACCGGGGGCATCGCCACGACCGACGTGAAGGCGCCGGGGGTGACGCGCTACCTCGCCGAGGTGAAGAAGTACGCGGCTTCCAGCATGAAGTTCGCGAACGGTGAGACCGTGAAGATCCCGTGGTTGGGCTTCCAGGCGTTCGCGGCCGCGGTCAAGGATCTCCCGACGGTGGATCGCGCGGCGACGCTCGCCGCCATGAACAAGCTGGTGTACGACCCGCAAGGCTTCGCGCCGGTGCTCGACTTCACGAAGCCCGGTACGGCCCTGGGTGGCGCGCTGCCTCGGCTGGTGAACACCAAGGTGATGTATGCCCGGGTGGTCAACGGCAAGATCAAGGCGTTGAACGGCGGGAAGTTCATCGACCCGTTCGTGGCTCCGAAGTCGTCGAGCACCACGACGACCACGACCAAGTAGCCCACCCTGGTTCTCGATGCCTCCCGGGACGCGCGCCGCGCGTCCCGGGAGGGCACGAGTGTCTGATGAGGTACGGAGTCTGGAGGAAGGGCTCGTGATCGCCCGCGTTGTCGCAGTGCTGCCCACGGGCGAACCCGCATGAACGAGTTCCTGCAGTTCGCGCTGCTCGGCGTCGGCAGCGGAGCCATCTACGCGCTCGCCGCCCAGGGAATCGTCGTCATCTACCGCGGCTCCGGCGTCCTCAACTTCTCGCAGGGCGCGCTCGGCCTGCTGTCCGCCGCGTTCTTCGTCAAGTTCTGGTACGAGGGTGGCTGGCCGCTCTGGCCGACCGCGGCGCTCGCGGTGCTGCTGGCCGGCGTCACCGGGGCGGTGGTCTATCTGCTCGTCATGCGACCGCTCCAGGACCGCTCCCCGCTCGTCCGCCTCGTGGCGTCGATCGGCGTGCTCGCCGTGCTGCAACAAGGCATCGTCATCCTGTACGGCGACGACTTCGTGTTGCCGCCGGCCTTCCTTCCCGCGGGCCAGCTCCGCGTCTACGCCGACGCCTCCATCGGGTACGACCGGCTCGTGATCCTCGGTGTCGCGGTCGTCTTGAGCGGGCTGCTCGCCTGGTACTTCCGGTCGACTCGTCTCGGCATGGCGACACAGGCGACCAACGACGACCCGATCGCGGCGGCGGCCCTCGGCTGGTCGCCGGTGGTCATCGGCTGTGTCAACTGGACGATCGGTGCGGCGCTGGGTGGACTCGCCGGGGTCTTCATCGTCTCGATCGCGGGGCTGGCCCCGGTGGCGCTGACCCTCGTCATCCTCCCGGCGTTCGCGGCGGCGCTGTCGAGCGCGTTCCGGTCCTTCGGATTGACCCTCCTCTATGGCGTGCTGCTCGGCATGGGCCAGGCGTTGCTCATCCGGTACGGAGCCGACACCTTTGGCTCGGTACCCGGCCTCAGCGCCGACGGCTGGGCCGATGCCCTGCCGTTCCTCGTGATCGTCGTCGTGCTCGTGTGCCGAGGCTCGGTGATCCCGCGCCGCGGCGAGCTCCTCGCCCTGCTGCCCCGAGTCGGCTTTCCCCACCTGACACGTCTGGGCCCCGCGATCGCGCTCGTCGTGCTCGTCCCCACCGTGGCACTGGCATCGCTCAACCTCACCAACGCGATCGTCGGGTCGTTGCTCATCGGGATCGTGGGACTGTCCGTGGTGATCCTCACGGGCTACGGCGGTCAGCTCAGTCTCGGCCAGATGGCGATCGCCGGGATCGCGGCCCTCGTCGCGGGGCGAGTGAACCAGGAGCTCAACCTGCCCTTCCTCCTCGCCGCACTGTTCGGGATCGCCGCCGCGGTGGGCGCCGGTGTGCTCTTCTCGTTGCCCGCACTGCGATCGCGCGGCGTGACCCTCGCGGTGGTCACGCTCGGACTCGGAGTCGCGGTCGACAAGATCATCTTCACGAACGTGCGGTACACCGGCGGCATCAGTGGCACGAAGGTCGACCCACCCGATCTGTTCGGATGGAGCTTTCAGTCGTCGCTCCACCCCGAGCGCTACGCATTCGTCGTGATCGGCGTGTTCATCGGCGCATCACTGCTGGTCGCGAACGTCCGCCGGGGAAAGATCGGGCGACGATTCATCGCGGTCCGGAGCAACGAGAACGCGGCCGCGTCCCTCGGGATCAGCGTGGCGACCACGAAGGTCGCGGCCTTCGGGCTCGCCGCCGTGATCGCGGCGCTGGGCGGCATCCTGATGGCGTTCCGCTTCGGCTACGTCCAGTACGACGGTTTCACCCTCTTCTCGTCGCTGAACGTCGTGATCTTCACCGTCATCGGTGGCGTGGGATTCGTCACGGGCGCGGCCCTGGGGTCTGTCCTCGCCCCCGGAGGCGTGGGCGCGTACATCGGGTCCACCCTCTTTGGTTTCGACAACACGAGCAGCTGGATCATCTTCCTCTCCGGCCTGCTGCTGCTCGTCGTCATCATCGTGCACCCCAACGGCCAGGTCGAGATCCTGCGAGGCGACTCGCGAAGCTGGGGAACTGGGTGCCGACGCACTCCGTTCGGTCGCCGCGTCAGCGCCATGGGATCGCGCGGCCGCCCCGCACCGGCAGCCGCGGCGACGAACGGCACCACGATCGCCGCCGACGAGATCGATGGTGCGGCAACCCGGTGTCGCTCACGGTGGAGGGGCTTCTCGGTCTCCTTCGGTCCGTGCGGGCGGTCGACGACGTGAGTCTCGTCGTGGAGCCCGGTCGAGATCGTCGGATTGATCGGAGCGAACGGCGCCGGCAAGACGACACTGCTCGAGGCGATCAGCGGATACGTGCCGCCGGCGTCGGGGACGGTGCGAGTCGGCGACGAGGTGCTCACCGGCGCGTCGCCGCGCCGCCTGGCCCGGGCCGGGATTCGACGCAGCTTCCAGGGCGTCGAGTCGTTCGACGACCTGTCGGTGTCCGAGAACCTGCTCGTGGCCCAGGAGACGCTTCCGGTGCACTCGTGGCCCCGGGAGCTGGTGCGCCCGACCTCGCCGATACTGCCCCCTGCGATCTCGTCGACGCTCGCGAACCGGTTCGGACTCGGCGACGATCTCGCGAAGTCGACCGACGAGCTGCCGTTCGGCCAGCGGCGACTGCTCGGTGTCGCTCGCGCCCTGGCCGGACGACCGTCGATCCTCCTGCTCGACGAGCCGGTCTCGGGCTTGAACAACGAAGAGACGGCAGAGTTCGCATCGCTCATCCGGGACGTGGTCGACACCCTCGGACTCGGTGTGTTGCTGGTCGAACACGATGTCGACATGGTCATCGGACTCTGCGACCGCGTGGTCGTGCTCGATGTCGGCCGGGTCATCTTCCGCGGACCGCCCTCCGAGCTGTTGGCCGACCCCGCGGTGCGCACGGCGTACCTGGGCGAGACCGAGCCGGGGTCGCCGTCGGGCGAGGACGTTGGCGCGGCGCCTGGTGCAGGAGGTCTCCCATGAGCGACGTCGCGACCAGTGCGGAGACCTTCGCCTTGCGAGCCGACGGGCTCTGCTGTGGCTACAACGGGATCCAGGTCGTCCACGATCTCGACCTCGCGGTGCGGCCCGGGGAGGTCGTGGCCCTGCTCGGTGCGAACGGGGCCGGGAAGTCGACCACGCTGCTCACGATCGCCGGAGTGCTTCGACCCATCGCCGGTTCGTGATGCTCGACGGCGAACCGGCCGGGTCGTCGCTGCAACGCCGCGCCCGTTCGGGCCTGGGGTTCCTCAAGGAAAGCACGAGCGTGTTCCCGACGCTGACTGTCGCCCAGAATCTCTCGCTCGGGCGTGCGCCGATGGAGAAGGTGTTCGAGATCGCACCGGAGCTGCGGGACCTGAGGCGCACGCAGTGGCGGTCTGCTCTCGGGCGGCGAGCAGAGGATCCTGTCCACGGCGCGGGCGCTGGCCGCGGAGCCCAAGGTGTTGCTCGTCGACGAGCTGTCACTCGGCCTCGCGCCGAAGGTCACCGACCACCTGCTTGCCATCCTCCGTTCGCACGCGGACCAGGGCACGGCGGTGCTGCTCGTCGAGCAGCACCCGAGGAAGGCGGTGGCGGTCGCGGACCGCGTCCTCGTGCTCCGTCGCGGACGGATCGTCCTGGATTCGCCGGCGGAGGAGATGCGTTCTCGCGTCGACGACCTGCACGACTTCTACTTCGGCGCTTGACCGAGCCGCCGGGCGGAGAGCTCTTTCATCGAACACGGAGGAATCGACATGTCATTTGACGAGGATTACATCGCGGCGTGGAACTCGCTCGACGAGGACACGTTCGTCGGTCAGTTCGCCCCCGACGGGCGCTACACCGATGCCGTGATGAAGCTGACGTACGACGGCGAGAGCGAGATCCGAAGGATGTTCAGCTCGACCATGCAGTACTACCAGAACCCGCAGTTCGTGCACGTGAGCGGGTTCAGCGACGACCGGCACTACGCCGCCGAGTGGACGAGCGTGACCGTCGTGGACGGCAAGGAGTACACGACTCGAGTGGTGTCGATCGGAGACCTGGACGACCAGGGCCGCATCATCGAGAATCGCGACTACTGGAATCCCCAGTCCGTGCCGAACGACGGCGAACTCGCGATCGACATGTCGGCCGAGGCGGCTGCCTACGAGCGG
>CAWAKX010000021.1:0-46681 GCA_963782705.1 uncultured Actinomycetes bacterium
GGTCAGCTTCCAGAACGTCGGCAACCTCGGAGACGTTCCCAACCCCCAGTTGCGAGGGCGTCGGCCACGACCTCGGCGATGGCGGTCCAGGGGATCCGCCCCGCGAGGAAGGCCGCGTTGGCCACCTCGTTGGCCCCGCTCAGGATGGCGGGGGCGCTGCCGCCCGCTCGCCCCGCCTCGTAGGCGAGGGCCAGACAGGGGAAGGCCTCGAGGTCGGGGGGCTCGAACGTGAGCGTGCCGATGGTGGCCCAGTCGATGGCGCCGAAGGACTCGGGCAGACGGGCCGGGGCGCCGAGGGCGAGGCCGATGGGCAGGCGCATGTCGGGCATGGAGAGCTGGGCGATGGTGGCGCCGTCGTGGAACTCCACCATCGAATGGATGATCGACTGCGGGTGCACCACCACGTCGATGTGGTCGAAGTCGACCCCGAACAGCTCGTGCGCCTCGATCACCTCGAGGCCCTTGTTCATCAGCGTGGACGAGTCGATGGTGATCTTGGCGCCCATGTCCCAGGTGGGGTGCTTGAGCGCGTCGGCCACGGTCACGAGGTCGAGCTCGGCCGCGGGTCTTGCCCCGAAACGGGCCGCCGCTCGCGGTGAGCACCAGGCGGCTGACCTCACGCGCGTCGCCGGCGCGCAGGCACTGGTAGAGCGCGGAGTGCTCGCTGTCGACGGGGACGATCTCGCCGTTGCCCCGCGCCCGCACCGCCGCGACCACCGGGCCGCCGGCGATGAGGCTCTCCTTGTTGGCCAGCGCGAGGCGCTTGCCGTGTTCCAGCGCGGCGAGCGTGGCCGGCAGGCCGGCGAAGCCCACCACCGCGTTGAGCACCACGTCGACGTCGGGATGCGAGGCCAACTCGGTGAGCACCGACGGGTCGTCGGCACCGAGGCGCGCGCAGTCGGGGGCGACGCCGAACTCGGCGGCCTGCGCGGCGAGCAGCTCCGCGTTGCGACCCGCGGCGAGCGCGACGACCTCGTAGGCGTCGCGGTGGCCGCGGATGACGTCGAGGGCCTGCGTGCCGATCGACCCGGTGGAGCCGAGGACCGCGACGCGGCGGCGCCCGTTGCTGTTGGGCGCCGGCATCAGATGATGCCGCGCGCCACGACCAGGTAGTACACCGCGGGGAGGCAGAGGAGGATCGCGTCGAAGCGGTCGAGCACCCCGCCGTGACCCGGCAGGATCGTGCCGAAGTCCTTGAGGCCGAGGTCGCGCTTGAGCATCGACTCGACGAGGTCGCCGAGCGGCGCGAACACCGCGACGACGAGGCCGAGCAGGAACGCGTTGCTCACCGAGTCCCACGGGTGCAGCTTGAACACGGCGCCGAACACCAGCGCGATCACGACCGAACCGATCATGCCGCCGACGAGACCCTCGACCGTCTTGTTGGGCGAGACGTCGGGCATCAGCGGGCGCCGGCCCATGCGCGACCCGACGAAGTAACCGGCGATGTCGTAGCCCATGACGCAGAGCACGAGGCCGGCGACCATGCCGATGCCGTCGGGGAACACGAGCAGCAGCCCGGCGAAGCCGCCGAGGATGCCGATGTAGGCGAAACCGAAGATCGTGACTGCGGCGTTCACCATCGGCCGCGCGTGCACGACCTTGAACAGGTACCAGAACAGGGTGAACGCGACCACGACCACGCCGACGAGCGGGAAGGCCCGTTCGCCGTAGTTGTAGGCGACGCCGGTGATCGCCGCGCAGCCGAGCAGCGCCACGAGCGTGGCGGTCTGGAAGCCGGCGCGGCGCAGGCCCTCGAACAGCTCGAAGGCCGCGGCGGTGAGGATCACGGTGACGAGCACCGCAGTGGCGCCGCGGCCGATCGCGAAGGCGAGCAGCGCGACCCCGGCGAGCACGATCGCGGTGATCACGCGGGTGGGCAGGTCGTCCTTGGTGGGCGCGGGCGCGCCACCTCGGGGAGCGCCCCCGCGCGGGCCGGGGGGACGTGGCGCGGGCTCGGGGCCCGGCTCCGCGAACGCGGCGTCCCCGGCGGCGGCTGCTGCTGCGGGCGGCGCGCCGCGTTCGGCACGCGGCTCACGGCCCCGGCCGCGACGGCTCGGCGCGCGCCGAGCAGCCACCTGGGCCGCGAACTCCTCGTCCTCGTCGACGTGGGGCTCGTCGATCAGCGCCCCCATCGCGGTGGTGTCGTCGCCGAGCGAGTCGAAGTGCTCGGCGTCGTCGTCGCCCCAGGCGCCGCCGGCGGTCTGGAAGCGCGGCTGCGGGCCGGTGGCCCAGAGGTCGTCGTCGTCGAAGTCGTCGCCCCCGATCATGGGGACCTCCCCGGTGGGTGGTTCGGTCCAGTGCTGCAAGGGCGCGGACAGGCTGGGATCGGGTGCGCCGATCGGCGGGGGCGCCGGCGCGGGCGCGGGTCGCTCGGTCTGCAGGTTCTCGGGCAGCCGGTCGCCGGGCAACGGGAAACGCGCCGCGGGCTGGGCGTCGGGCGGCGCGGGCCGCCGACGGGGCTGCTCGGGCGGACGGGCCGGACCCGACTCCACCACCGATTGGGCTTCTTCGGCGCCGATGATCCGCACACCCTCGCTGGGCGGCGGCTCCGGGCGCTCGTCGTCGAATTGGGACACGCGTGCCTCCGGGCTCGACCATCAAGGCTAGACCGGCTCGCCGCCATCACGGCGACCGGTCGGCCCCGCTCCCCCGCAGGGGTTGTGGGGCCTCAGATCTCGAGCAGCTCGGCTTCCTTGTGCTTGAGCATCTCGTCGATCTCGGCGATCACCTCGTGGGTGCGCTTCTCGAGGTCCTTCTCGGCCCGCTCGAGGTCGTCCTCGCCGATCTCGCCGTCCTTCTGGAGCGCCTCGAGCTCGTGACGGACCTGGCGGCGCACGTTGCGCACCGCGACGCGACCCTCCTCGGCGCGGTGGCGCACCATCTTCACGTACTCCTTGCGGCGCTCCTCGGTGAGCTCCGGGAAGGTGAGACGGATGATGGCGCCGTCGTTCGAGGGGTTCACGCCGAGCTCGCTCTGCTGGATGGCCTTCTCGATGGCCTTCAGCGAACCCTTGTCGTAGGGGCTGATGGTGAGCACGCGGGGCTCGGGCACCCCGAAGCCGGCGAGCTGCTGCAGCGGCGTCTCGACGCCGTAGTAGTCGACCCGGAGCTTCTCGACCAGCGCGGAGGAGGCCCGGCCGGTGCGCACCGCCGCGAACTCCGACTGCAGGTGGGTGACGGCCTTGTGCATCTTGTCGGCACAGTCGTCCATCACCATCTGGCGCATCGCGTCGCCGTCGCCGCTCACGTCAACCCTCCGTTCCTGCCCGGCGCGCCGGAGCTCACCAGGGTGCCGATCGGTTCGCCCTGCAGCGCACGCAGGATGTTGCCCGGCGCGGTGACGTCGAAGACGATGATCGGCAGCTCGTTGTCCATGCAGAACGTGACCGCGGTGGAGTCCATCACCTTCAGACCCTTCTCGAGGATCTCGAAGTAGCTGACCGCGGTGAGCTTGATCGCGTTGGGGTCGAGCCGGGGATCGGCGCTGTAGACGCCGTCGACCCCCGAGTGCGTGCCCTTCAGGATCGCCCCCGCACCGATCTCCGCGGCACGCAGCGCGGCCGTGGTGTCGGTGGTGAAGTAGGGGTTGCCGGTACCCGCAGCGAACACCACCACCCGCCCCTTCTCGAGGTGGCGGATGGCGCGCCGCGGGATGAACGGCTCCGCCACCTGCGCCATGGAGATCGCGGTCTGCACCCGCGTGGCCTGACCCACCGCTTCGAGCGAGTCCTGCAACGCGAGCGCGTTGATCACCGTGGCGAGCATGCCCATGTAGTCGGCGCGGGCGCGGTCCATCCCGCGCGTCGCGCCCGACATGCCGCGCCAGATGTTGCCGCCGCCGACCACCACCGCGATCTCGACGTCGAGGAGCTCGCGCGCCTCGGCGATCTCCTCCGCGATGCGCTGCACGACCGCGGCGTCGATGCCGAAGCTGATGCTCGTGTCGGCGAACGCCTCACCCGAGAGCTTGAGGATGACCCGGCGATACTGGCTCTGCCGCTCGCTCGCGCTCATGCCTGGTGGACGCTAGTCCTCGCCGACCTTCACGCGGGCGAACCGCGCGAGGCGTGCATCAGGTCCGAGGCCCTCGACGAGCTTGCCGATGCTGACCTTGGGGTCCTTCACCGAGCCCTGCTCGAGCAGCACGACATCCTTGTAGAAGGCGTTGAGCCGGCCCTTGACCGCACCCTCGAGCTTCGCCTCGGGCACGCCCTCGTTGCGGCTCTTCTCCTCGATGACCGCCTTCTCGCGCTCGAGGACCTCGGCGGGGACCTCGTCACGCGTGAGGTACCCGGGCGCCGCGAACGACACGTGGAGGGCGATCTCGTGGGCGACGTCCTTCGCCTGCTCGCTCGAGGCGTCGACGCCGGTGAGCTCGACGAGCACGGCGATGGTGCCGCGACCGTTCTGCACGTGGCGGTAGCCGTCGAGGAGACCGTCGGACTCGAAGCGGGCGACCCGCCCGAGCACCACGTTCTCGCCGATCTTGCCCGCGAGCTGCTGGAGCGTGTCGCCGACGGTGGAGCCCTCGTAGGGCAGGTTGGCGACGTCGGCGTCGCCCTGCTCGGCGACCAGCTTCGTGAGCGAGGCCACGAGGTCGACGAACTCCTGGCCCTTGGCCACGAAGTCGGTGTTGCAGTTCAACTCGACGACGGCGCCGACGTTGCCCTCGACGAGCACGTCGACCGTGCCCTCGGTGGCCTCACGGTCGGCGAGCTTGCCGGCCTTGCCGAGCCCCTTGGCGCGCAGGATGTCCATCGCGCGCTCGAGGTCGCCCTCGGACTCGTCGAGGGCCGACTTGCAGTCCATCATCCCGGCGCCGGTCGCCTTGCGCAGCGACGCGACGTCCTTGGCCGAAACGTCAGCCATCGTTCCTAGCTCTCCTCGGTCTCGGTGGTCTCGGTGGTTGCCGGCACTTCGGTGGCCGCGTCGGCCGGCGCGTCGGCAGGCGCGTCGCCGGACTCGTCGGGCGCGTCCTTCGCCGCCAGCAGGCGGGCCTCACGCTCACGCTGCTGCGCGGCAGCCTGGTCGCGGGCAGCCTGCTGCTGCGCGGCCTTGGCGGCCTGCTCCTCGGGCGAGAGCGCCTTCGGGGCGGGCGGCGCGGGCTTGGCGTCGGCGGCCTTGGCGACCGGACGGGCCTTGCGCTGACGCAGCCACTGACCCTCGATGATCGCGTCGCCGATGATGCGGCACATGAG
This sequence comes from uncultured Actinomycetes bacterium, assembly GCA_963782705.1. Classification (GTDB taxonomy): domain Bacteria; phylum Actinomycetota; class Acidimicrobiia; order IMCC26256; family DASPTH01; genus CAVRGQ01. Next base: position 5,202 of record CAWAKX010000021.1, read on the forward strand.
GTTGGCCGATCGGATGGCGTCGTCGTTGCCCGGGATCACGAAGTCGATGACGTCAGGGTCGCAGTTGGTGTCGACCACGGCGATCACCGGGATCCCGAGACGGTTGGCCTCGGTGACCGCGATGTGCTCCTTCTTCGTGTCGATCACGAAGATCGCGTCGGGGGCGCGCTCGAGGTTGCGGATGCCGCCGAGGTTGCGCTCGAGCTTGGCCAGCTCACGCTTGACCTTGAGGCCTTCCTTCTTGATCATCTGCTCGGTCTCACCGGTCTCGACGGCGCGCTCGAGCTCGCGCATCTTCGCGACACGGGTGTGCACCGTCTGGAAGTTGGTGAGCATGCCGCCGAGCCAGCGGTAGTTCACGTAGGGCGAGTTGGCGCGGTCGGCCTGCTTCTGGACCGGCTCCTGGGCCTGCTTCTTCGTGCCCACGAACATCACCGAGCCGCCGTTCTCGACGGTCTGGCGCACGAACCGGTAGGCGGTGTCGATGCGCTCCAGCGACTGCTGGAGGTCGATGATGTAGATGCCGTTGCGCTCACCGAAGATGAAGCGCTTCATCTTCGGGTTCCAGCGCCGGGTCTGGTGTCCGAAGTGGACACCCGCCTCCAGCAGCTGCTTCATCGTGACGACTGCCGTTGCTTCAGCCACGGATCGTCCCTTTCTGTTCGCGCAGTGCCACGGGCCGCGCGACGCCAGGCGGCGTGCGGCAGGTGACCTGCTCCTCGGTTGGTCCTCGGCCCGTCTGCACCCGGCGAACCGGGCGACCTCGGTGGTGCGGGCCTGTGAGATCCCGGGCCGGAGCCCGGGTCGGCGGTCAGTGTAGCGGGCGGCCCTCCCCGGCTTCGGGGCCGAGCCCGGGGCCGAGCCTGGGGTCGAAGCGAGGGCCGGGAGCGCTCAGGCGCTGCGGAGGAGCACCAGCTCGCCGGGTTCGGTGAGGCGCAGGCCCGCCAGGTAGCCGGGCTTCCCCCGCCAGCCGACCAGGGTGCCCGACACCGGGTAGCCGGCGAGCGCCCGGGCCCCGAGACGCCGCCGGATCCGCCCGCTGGCCCGGCCGAGGGTGACGACGGTGCCGCCGTAGGTGGTGAGGACCACCCGGTCGCCGCCGATCCCGACCCGGGTGGCGAGGACCGGCTCGCCGAGGGGGCGGGTCCAGCGCCGCTCGCCCCGGGCGAGGCCGAGGGCCGTCACGGTGCCGAAGTGGTCGACCACGACGACGTCGTCGTCCCCGACGGCGGGTTCGATCGCCTCCTCGAACGAGGCGGGCACCGGCGTGCTCCAGCGCAGGGCACCGGTCGCGAGGTCGTGGGCTTCGACCCGGGCGCCGTAGTGGCCGTCGCCGGCGGCGAGCACGACGAGGTCGCGCCCCAGGGCCGGGGCCGCGGCCCCGACGCCGGTGGGGACCGACCAGCGGGTGGCGCCGGTGGCGAGGTCGAGGGCCTCCACGTGGGGTGCCGTTCCGCCGTGCCAGCCGGCGACGACGGTGCCGCTCGCCGCGTCGACCCGGGGCCCGGTCGCGAGCCGTCCGGCGCGCGTGACCGCCCACCGCAGATCGCCGGTGGCGGCATCGAACGCGTGAAGCGTGCCGGCCGCGTCGCCGGCGAGGGCCACGTTGCCGGCGAGGGTGACCGCCGGCGCGGCGACCGAGGTGTCGGCGTGCCAGCGGGTGCGTCCGTCGCGACGGTCGAGCAGCGTGACGCCACTCTCGCCACCGACGAGCACCGCGTCGCCCGACAGCGCCGGCGCCGCTTCGGTCACGTCGAGCCCGCGCGTGGTCCAGCGGGCACGGCCGGCAACGGTCACCGACGACACCGACCCGTCGTCGCCGACCACCACTGCCCCGCGATCATCGGCGGCGACGCCCCAGGGTCCGCTCCGCAGCACGAGCGACCACCGTTCGGCGGGGCGCGGGGTGGCCGATGCCCGCGAGGTCGGGAGCATCGTGATGCTGCTCGCCACCACCACGACGGCGACCAGCAGCGCTCGGGTTCGGTTCATCGCATCACTCCTCACTCCTCGTCGTCGGCGCGGGTGCGCGTCGGTCAACTCGTCTTCACCTCGATCCCGCCCGAGAGCGCGCTGCCGACCGACTGCTCGGTGCGGGAGATCACCACCGGCGCGACCGCACTGCGCAGCGCGGTGGCGAGGCTGACGCACGGGGGCGCGCGGTGTTCCAGCGCGGCGCGCACCGCACGCAGCGCGGTGGGGTCGCGCACGATCGCGCCGTGCTGGTCGAGCCCGTCGACCGGCTGCACCGTCTCCGTGGCACCGGGGACCGCGATGCGGTTCGCGGGCACGACGACGTCTTCGGGTGCACCGATGGTGGTGAAGTCGACGTGATCGGGCAGCCCGTGGTCCCAGAGGTGCTGCATGAGCGGTGACTGCTCGGCGAGGTCGCGCACCGCGGCGCTGTCGGCCGGCGGCAGGTCGGCGCCGAGCGCGTCGAGACCTTCGAGCACGCGCCCGCCGAGAACGCCCCGGTCCATCGCCCGCGCCGCGGTGGCGAGCGGCGCGCCCTGGTGCGGCGACGACAGCGTGACCACGTTGCCGAGCGGCGGCAGTGTGGGATCCGACGGGTGGTAGAGGTGGGTGAGGAACCAGTCGACCACCACACCGCCCTGCGAGTGCGCGAGGAGGTCGACCTCCCGGCCCGGCTCCTCCCGCTGCATGGCGCGCAGCTGCGCGCGCAGACGCCGGGCCGCGACCGCGAGCGGGCCGTAGGTGTCGTCGGCGGTGTAGGCGCCACCGTCGGCGGCGTAGGAGAACCAGCGCACCTCCCCCTCGGCCTCGTGGTAGCCGAGGGCAGTGACGTCGAGATCGACGGTGGGCCCGCGGTCGCCGGCTGCGCCGGAACTGCTGATCCCGGCCACCACCATCGCCCGGTGCATCGACCCGCCGGTGCCGTCGGCGGGTGGCGCGTCGGTGCTGCACTCGCGGCCGACACCGTCGACGAACCGGCGACCCATCTCCACGAGGTCGAGCGCGACCTGACCGGCGGGCGTACGGGCGATGATGCTCGCGGCGTCGACCGCCGCGCTCCGGATGGAACGCAGCACGCTCAGGGCCGGAGCACGCAGCGCGGCCAAGGTGTCGTGCGCCAGTCCGGTGAGGGAGTGGAGCGCGTCGAGGCCGGCGTCGACCGCGCCCACCACCTCGCCGCCCACCCATCCGCCGACGTCGCAGACCGCGTCGACGGCGTCGCCGACCAGTGGCACTCCCCCGCCGCAGGAGCCGACGCTCGCCGCGCTCGTGGTGGCGGCCCCGGTCGCACCACCGGGCCCGGGGAGCGAGAGCGCGCCGGCTGAGCGCGCGCCGCTCGGCCGCCGGTGACCACGAGCCGTCGGCCGGTTCGCCCGCGGGCGCGAGGTGCACGACCTTGGCGAGGTCGACCGGCGCGAACAGCAGCATCGGGTCGAGGTAGCGGTCGCCGAGGCGCAGCCCGAAGTGCAGCACCGTGCCGTCGTGCTCGCCGCCGGCGCCTCCCGTGGTGCCGACGATCTCGCCGCGTTCCACCGGACGCCCGACGCGCACCGACACGTCGCGCAGGAAGGAGTACGACGTGCGCAGGCCGTTGTCGTGCAGCACGGTGACGTGCGCGCTGCCGGCGATCTCGCCCGCGAACACGACGACGCCCGCCCCTGCAGCGTGGACCGGAGTACCCGGCGTGGCGGTGAAGTCGACGCCGCGGTGGCCGGCGCCATACGGGCCGTCGGGCGCGTCGAAGGAGCGCGCGACCGCGCCGTCGACCGGACGTTGCCAGGCGCCGGGCGCGTCGGCTGCCGCGTCGGCGGTCGCCGCGCCGGTGACCCCACCGGCGAGGGTGACGACGCAGACGGCGGTCGCGATCCTGACGACGCGACGGACCCGGCAGCAGCTTCGACGACGCATGGCGCTCCCCGCTCACGGATCGGGCGGGGAAGCCGGTGCTGGAGTGACGAACGCGAGTCCTGCCCGTCACGCGCGCCGCGGCCCTTCAGCCGAGCGGAGGCGAGGCCAGAGTGCCGAGCGGAGGCGAGGCCAGAGTGACGGTCAGCCGCGGTCGCTCGCCGGTTCGGCGAGACGCGAGCGCAGCTGGAGGATCGACTTCGTGTGGATCTGGCAGACCCGGCTCTCGGTGACGCCGAGCAGGTCGCCGATCTCCGCGAGCGTGAGGCCTTCGTAGTAGTAGAGCGTGAGCACGAGGCGCTCGCGGTCGGGCATGCGGTTGATCGCGTCGGCGAGCAGGTGCTTCATCTCGTCGACTTCGTACGCCTCGACCGGGTCGTGGCGACCGTCGGTGATGGTGTCCTTCACCGTGGTGCCGCCGGAGCGGTCGGAGTTGCTCGCGGCGAGGAGGTCGTCGAGGGCCACGAGACCGGTGAGCGAGATCTGCGACAGCGTGTGCTGCAACTCGCTCTCGGTGACGTCGAGCTCGGCGGCGACCTCCGACTCCTCGGGACTGCGCTTCAGCTCGTTCTCGAGCTTGGAGTAGGCGCGCTCGATGGCCCGGGCCTTGGCCCGCACGGAGCGGGGCACCCAGTCGATGGAGCGCAGCTCGTCGATGATCGCGCCCTTGATGCGCGAGATCGCGTAGGTCTCGAACTTGAAGCCGCGCTCGAGGTCGAACTTGTCGATCGCGTCGATGAGGCCGAAGATCCCGTAGCTCACGAGGTCGGCCTGCTCGATGTTCTGGGGCAGACCGGCGGCGACCCGGCCGGCCACGAACTTCACGAGCGGCGCGTAGTGCAGGATCAACCGCTCGCGCGCGTCGGACGTGCCGTCGGCCTTGTAGTCGTTCCAGAGTTGGGTGAGCGCTTCGTTCTCGTCAGGCACGGGGGTGGGTCGCTTCGTAGACCGACCGCAGGCGGTCGCGGGTGACATGGGTGTAGATCTGCGTGGTGGCCAGATCCGCATGGCCGAGCAGTTCCTGGACCGCCCGGAGGTCGGCACCGCCTTCGAGCAGGTGCGTAGCGTAGGCGTGCCGGAGGGCGTGCGGGTGGAGGGCCCGGCCGTCGGGCAGCGGGTGGCGTTCGAGGATGCGCCGCGCGTCGCGTGGGGTGAGCGGGTTGCCCCGCCGGTTGAGGAACACGATGTCGCGGGGTGAGCTGCTGCCGGCGAGCTCGGGGCGGCCCCGGTCGAGCCAGGCGGTGAGCGCGTCGGCAGCCGGTTCGCCGATCGGGACCCGGCGGATCTTGGAGCCCTTCCCCACCACGGTGACGAGGCCGCTGCGGCCGCTCCCCCGGCCGAGCTCCACGTCGTCACGCCGGAGCCCGCAGCACTCGGCGACGCGCAGCCCCGCGCCGTAGAGCACCTCGAGCACGGCGAGGTCGCGCAGGATCACCGCGGTGGCGACGGGATCGGGGTCGCCGTCGACCTCGGTGGCGTCGTCGGTATCGTCGCCGACGGTGGCTCCCGCGGTGCGGGCCTCGGCCTCCAGCGCCACCACGTCGAGCAGGTCGGCGGCCTCGTCGGCCCGGATCACGCGGGGCAGGCGACTCGCGCCCTTCGGGGCGCGCAGCCCGCGTCCGGGGTCGGTCTCGATCACCCCGCGCCGGCGCAACCAGCGCAGGTAGCTGCGGACCGCAGCCGCCTTGCGGGCGATCGAGGAACGGGCGAAGCCGCGGGTGTCGAGGTAGCCGAGGTAGCGGCGCAGCACCCGACGGTCGAGACGGTCGGGCGTCGGACAACCACCCCGTTCGGCCCATTCGACGAACTCACGCACGTCGTGCGCGTACGCCGAGCGCGTGTGGGGGCTCACCGATACGAGGGAGGCGACGAACTCGTCGGGCATCCACGGCCCGGGCTGCATCGCTCGACGATAGCCCGCGCCCCGCGCGCTCCCGTTCACCCTCCGCGCGCAACCATGCGGGGCGAGCCGGTCAGCCGACGACGCGCGCGAGGTCCTCCCGGAGGAGCGGCTCGATCATCGGGATGCGTTCGGCGCCCTCGACGGGCTTGTAGTACCCGCGCATCTCGAACGTGGCGGCCACTTCAGGAGGGATGTCGGTGACGGTGCCGTTGACGGAGTCGACCGTCGGCCCGATGCGGGACGCGAGGTCGGCCAGACGGGCGCGGTCGAGACCGAAGAAGCGGATCACGTTCTCGCCGAGCATCGCGCGGAGTTCCGCTTCGGGGACTCCGAAGAACGCGTCCTGCAACCAGAGCGTGGTGTCGGGCCAGGTGCCCTCCGGATGCGGGTAGTCGCGCCCGAACGCGATCGTGTCCACACCGACTTCGTGGCGCATCCCGACCTCGGCCTTGTGGATGAACGACGCGCCGGTGAGACAGTGCTCGGGCCAGTACTCGCTCGGCCTGCGTCGCGCGGGCAGGTCGGCGCGGCGCTCGTCGAAGACACGCGTCGAGATGGGCGAACGTCGCGGGCATCCAGTCGAGACGGATCTCGGAGAGCATCAGCTTGAGATCGGGATGCCGGTCGAACACGCCGCCGAGGGTCATCTGCCACAGCGGTCGGCGAGAGTCGACGTTGTGGTTCAAGAAGTCGGTGAAGAACCGGATCGACTCCTCGGGCACCGCATCGGTGTGCGCGAGGAGATCCGTCAGGTCGGTGCTGCCGGCCGCGCTCGCCGCGGCGTAGTAGATCGTCTCCATCTGCGTGAGCAGCGTGCCCTGGGGCGTGCCGAAGCCCGCGTGCACCACGCCCACCAGGCCGGTGGCCTCGCACGCCGACCAGAACGGCTGCCAGTACGGGTCGAACAGCGGCGGGAGCTGCGGGTGGGTCAGGTAGCCGGGGACGTACGTGGCGACGAAGCCGTGGTCGGCCGCCCACTCCAGCTCTGCCACGGCGGCATCGATGTCGTCGCAGGGGCCGATCGCCGCGGTGAGATGGAAGCGGTCGGGAGCGATCGCGAACGTGTCGTGGGCCCAGCGGTTCCACGCCTGCGCCCCGGCGTGCCACACCTCGAAGGGCACGGTGCGGTTGGGCGCGTTGTGGAACAGATCGCCGAGCCGATGGTCGGCGTGGAAGACGACTTCCGACGCGATCCCCTCACGGTCCATGTCGGCGAGACGCAGCACGGGATCGTGCAGTCCGTGCCACCCGCTGCGGTGTGCTTCCTCGAAGTCCGGGTTGCTCGTGGAGCCCCGGCGCGCGCTGAGCACGGTGATCGCGGTCGTGTAGAGCTCGTTGTCGGCGGCGAGCTGCGGCAGCAGATCGTGGAAGCGCGGATCGAAGTACTCCTTCCACAGCGCGGGCGGCATCCCGGCGTGGGAATCCGCGGACACGATGACGAGCCGGTCGTCCATGTGGTCCTCCGAGGAGCAGCTGGAGTCCGGTGATCCCGAGGAGGGGCCAGAAGTCGGCCTTGATAGCGCGCACCCGGTTCGCCGCGCAATCGTGGGGCCGGCGGTCGAGGCCGGGAACGTCGACTCGATGGCTGTCACACCCCCACGCGAGAGTGCGACGACACCGTCGAGGTGGCCGCGGTCCGGCCCTCCCAACCGAGCTCGTGCACCGCCGCCCCTGGCGAGCGGCAGCGAGCCCAGCAAGGGAGGTCGCCGTGCTCGCCGCGGTCAGCAGCGCCACCCTCGTCGGAGTCGACGGTCAGCCCGTCACCGTCGAGGTCCACGTGTCAGCGGGTCTGCCCGCCTACCAGGTCGTCGGTCTCCCCGACGCGGCCGTGCGCGAGTCGCGCGAACGGGTGCGCGCCGCGGTGCTGTCGTCGGGGCTCGACTGGCCGATGCGCCGCATCACGGTGAACCTCGCGCCGGGCGGCGTGCGCAAGTCGGGCCCCGGTCTCGAGCTCGCGGTGGCCCTCGGGGTACTCGCCGCCAGTGAGCAGCTGCCTGCAGGAGTGCTCGACGGCGCCGCGGTGCTCGGCGAGCTCGGCCTCGACGGCTCGGTGCGCGCGGTGCCCGGCACGCTCGCGCTGGTCGACGCGCTCGCGCGTCGGGGCTGCGGCGCCGTGGTGGTCCCGCACGCCAACGCGGCCGAGGCGGAGCTGGTGGGCGACGTGCACGTGCGGAGCGCGCGGTGTCTCGGTGAGCTCCACGCGTGCTTGAAGGGAGAGGAACCCTGGCCCAGCTGGGAGCCCGCGCCCGCCGACGCGGCCTGCACCCCCGACCCCGACGCCGACGAGGAGTTGGCCGACCTCGCCGAGGTGCGCGGCCTCGCCTTCGCGCGCAGTGCGCTGGAGACGGCGGCCGCGGGCGGTCACCACCTGCTCATGTGGGGACCACCAGGCACCGGCAAGACGATGCTGGCCCGCCGACTCGCCACGATCCTGGCGCCGCTCGACCCCGCGGAGGCGCTCGAGGTCACTCGCATCCACTCGGCCGCGGGACAGCCCGTCGGCGGACGGCTCATCGCCCGACGACCGTTCCGGGCGCCGCACCACACCGCGTCCACCGCGGCCCTGGTCGGGGGCGGCAGCGGTCGACTCCGCCCGGGCGAGGTCACGCTCGCGCACCGCGGGATCCTGTTCCTCGACGAGCTCGGCGAGTTCGCGCCGAGCGCGCTCGACGCGTTGCGCCAGCCACTGGAGGAACGGGTGGTGCGCATCGCGCGGCAATCGGGCACGCTCACGTTCCCCGCCGCGTTCCAACTGGTGGCGTGCACCAACCCCTGCCCGTGCGGGCGCGAACCGGCGTCGTGTTGTTGCAGCGAGTCGGCGAAGGCGCGCTACCGGCGCCGGCTGAGCGCGCCGCTCGTCGACCGCTTCGACCTGCGCATCGCGGTGTCGGCCCCGCTCCCCGGCGACCGGCCCGGCGAGTCGTCGGCCGACGTGCGCCAACGGGTGAGCGCCGCGGTCGAACGTCAACGGGCTCGCTACGCCGACTGGCCGTGGACGCTGAACGCGCACGTGCCGGCGGGAGCGGTGGCGCGGCTGGTGCCGCTCGACCACGACGCCAAGGCCGAATGGGAGCACGTGATCTCGGAGCGGATGCTCACCGGTCGGGGCGCGGCCCGGGTCCTGCGGGTGGCCCGCACCCTGGCCGACCTCGACGACGCGCCGTCGGTGCTCGCCGAGCACCTGGGAACCGCGGCGACGATGCGCGAGGACCTCTCGTGAGCGCGCCGGTCCGGCCGCAGCCGGCGCCCCTCGATCCCGAACAGGTGGCCGCAGCCACGCTCGCGTGCCTGCCCGACATGACCCCGAACCGCCTGCACGCGCTGCTGGGCGCGTTCGGCGATCCGGTGCGCGCGCTCGACGCCGTGCTGCGGGCCCGGGCGATCGGCGTGTTGCGTGCGGCCACCCGCCCGCATCTGCACGACACCCTCGAACCGCTCACCCGGTTGTGGGCCTCGGTGGCGCGCGACGAACGGCTCCCGGCGCTGCTCGCGCGTCGAGGCACCCGCGTGCTCATGGAGGATCGGCCCGACTGGCCGTTCCGCGAGATGCCCGACGCCCCCGCCGTGTTGCTCGCCGAAGGCGACGCACCCGGGGCGTTCACCGCGCCCCGGGTGGCCGTCGTCGGCACCCGGGCCGCCACGCCGCACGGCCTCGCCGACGCGTACGAACTCGGCGCCTCCCTCGCCGCGGGCGGGTGCACGGTCGTGAGCGGGTTGGCGATCGGGATCGACGGCGCCGCCCACGAGGGCGCGCTCGACGCCGGCGGCGCCGTGGTGGGCGTGGTCGGCACCGGCCTCGACGTGGTGTACCCGCGTCGCCACCGCGCGCTGTTCGACCGGGTGCGCGCCCAGGGGCTGCTGGTGAGCGAGCTCGGCTACGGCGTCGGGCCGCGCAAGGCCGCGTTCCCGATCCGCAACCGCATCATCGCCGGGTTGAGCGACGTCGTCGTCGTGGTGGAGGCCACCGAACGCGGCGGCGCGCGCATCACCGCCGACAAGGCGCTCGACTACGGGCGCACGGTGTTCGCGATGCCCGGCTCCCGGCGGAATCCCGCGTCGGTGGGCGCCAACCAACTCCTCTACGACGGTGCGCTGCCGCTGGTGGAACCGAGCGACATCGTGGTCGCGCTCGGCCTCACGTCGGGGGCACGGCGCGCGGCGCGGGTGCCGCCCGGCGGCGACGCCGGCCGGGTGCTGCGGGCGTGCGGCGGCGAGCCGGCCACCCTCGACCAGCTCGCCGGCCGCACCGGGTTCGCGGTGCCCGCACTCGCGGGCATCGTGCGGGCGCTGGAGCGCGACCGCTGGCTCACCCGCAAGGACGGCCTCTACTGGCCGATGACATGAACCGCCGACGGTCCGCGCCTCAGTGGCCGGTGAAGTTCGGCGGGCGCTTGTCGCGGAACGCGCGCACCGCTTCCTTGGCGTCGTCGGTGGCGAAGTTCACCACCTGGGCCGCGGCCTCGGCGTCGAGGGCCTCGGCGAAGCTGCTCGTGGCCGACGCGTCGAGGAGGCGCTTGGTCTGCGCCAGGGCCACCGGCGCCATCTGCAGGAGGCGGTCGGTGAGGGCGCGCACCTCGTCGGGCAGCCGGTCGGCGGGCACCACCCGGTTCACCAGGCCGATGCGTTCGGCCGTCGGCGGCGTCGATCACCTCGGCGAGGAAGGTGAGCTCCTTGGCGCGGTGCAGGCCCACCCGGCGCGGCAGCAACCACGACCCGCCGAAGTCGATGCTCACCCCGCGCTGCACGAAGATCTCGGAGAAGCGGGCGGTGTCGGCCGCCACCACCAGGTCGCACCCGAAGGCCAGGTTGGCGCCCGCACCCGCGGCGGCGCCGTTCACCGCGGCGATCGTGGGCTGCGGGATGTCGTGGAGCGCCTGCGCGGCGCGGCCCATGATCCGCATGTACTCGAGCTGGCCACCCGCGTCGCGTGGCACGCCCATGTGCACGAGGTCCACTCCTGCGCAGAAGCCCTTGCCCGCACCGGTGACCACCAGCACGCGGTCGTCGGGGTTGGCCGCGACGTCACGGAAGATGCCGGCCAGCTCGCCCCACATCGGGCCGGTGATCGAGTTCAGCGCGTCGGGGCGGTTCAGCGTGAGGCGCACCACCCCGCCCTCGCGTTCCACGAGCAGTTCCGACATGGCGGGTACCGTACCGCCGTGGGCCTCAACCCGTTCCGAGCGCAGCAGAAGAACCCGACCGACATCGTGATCGTGGTGGGCGCGCTCGTGGTGGTCGTGGCGCTGGTGCTGTGGGCCGTCTTCGGCTGAGCCCACGCCCGACGGCGGCCGGCGGAGCGGACGTGCGGCCGTGAGCCACCGCTTCGTGGGCGACGACCGCGACGGCGGCTTCGACGACGACGACCTCGAAGTGCGCCACGTGCAGCCGTACCAGGCGGTCAAGACCTACCGCTGCCCGGGCTGCGATCACGAGATCCGCACGGGCGAGGGCCACGAGGTGGTGGTGCCCCGCCTCGCGCCCGAGGACCGGCGCCACTGGCACACACCGTGTTGGAAGCGGGCCACACAGCCCAAGGGCGCCAAGCAGGCGGCGAAGGCCGCCAAGCGCGCCCGCAGGAAGCGCTAGAACGCCGCCTCGACCACGGTGATCTCGGGCGCGGTTCCCGGCGCGCGAGCACCGAGGCCACGTCGAACCGCAACCGCGCCACGCTCGCGCACTCCCCTGTTCGTCGAGCCAGCGCCGCGCCAACACACGGATGCGGCGCTGCTTCGTGACCGTGACGGCTTCGAGGGGCGACCCGAACGCAGTGGAGCGACGGGTCTTCACCTCGCAGAACACCAGGAGGCCGGGCCCTGCGCACACGAGGTCGAGCTCGCCCTCGCGGCAGCGCCAGTTGCGGTCGACCACGACGTACCCCGCGGCTTCGTACCACCGGGCCACCAGCGCCTCGCCCGCGTCGCCGAGGCGGCGGCGGGCGTCGGGCGCCACGTCAGACGTCCTTCGAGAGTTCCTCGACGTTGACGTCCTTGAAGGTGACGACGCGCACGTTGGCGACGAACCGCGCGGGGCGGTACATGTCCCAGACCCACGCGTCGTGGAGATGCAGCTCGTAGTACACCTGACCACCCTCGTTGTGGACGTCGAGCTGCACCTGGTTGGTGAGGTAGAAGCGACGCTCCGTCTCCACGACGTAGGAGAACATCGGCAGGACGTCGCGATACTCCTTGTAGAGCTGGAGCTCGATGTCCGTCTCGTACCGCTCGAGATCCTCAGCGCTCACAGGGAATCTCCGCCACTACCGCCACCCAATGGGTCCGGCTCGGAGTGTACGACGAGAAAGGAGTGTGGATGTCACGCGCTAGAAGCGCTTCTCCTTGACCTTCGCGGCCTTCCCGACGCGGTCGCGGAGGTAGTAGAGCTTCGCCCGTCGCACGTCACCACGGGTGATGACCTCGATCTTGGCGATGATGGGCGAGTGCACCGGGAAGGTGCGCTCGACGCCGACGCCGAAGCTCACCTTGCGGACGGTGAAGGTCTCGCGGCTGCCGTCACCCTTGCGGCGGATGACGATGCCCTGGAACACCTGGACCCGCTCGCGGTTGCCTTCGACCACGCGGACGTGCACCTTCAGGGTGTCGCCGGGGGCGAATTCGGGGACGTCGTCACGCAGTTGTGTGCGGTCGACCAGATCGGTGGCGTTCATCGGGAGAGCTCCGGGATGCGTTGGGAACGGTGAATCCTACCGGCCGGGGCCCGGATCCGGAAACTCGCGCAACAGGGCGTCCTCGGCGGGGGTGAGCGAGCGGCCCACGAAGAGGTCGGGACGCCGTTCCAGCGTGCGGCGCAGGGCCTGGGCCCGGCGCCACCGGGCCACCCGGGCGTGATCGCCGGAGCGCAGCACGTCGGGCACCAGATGGCCCCGGAAGTCGACCGGCCGGGTGTACTGCGGGTACTCGAGCAGCGGCGTGCCCTCCGAGGCGGTGGAGAAGGACTCCTCGCCCCCCGACTCGTCGTTGCCCATCACCCCCGGCAGCAGCCGGGCCACCGCGTCGACCACCACCACCGCGGCCGCCTCGCCCCCGGCGAGCACGAAGTCGCCGACCGACAGCTCGCCGTCGCACAGCTCGTCGGCCACCCGCTGGTCGACGCCCTCGTAGCGTCCGCAGAGCAACGAGAACCCGGGGCCGGCGGCCAGCTCGCGGGCCACGGCCTGGTCGAAGCGCCGCCCGCCCGCGGCGAGCAGGAACAGGGGCCGGGGCGGATCGGCGGCCTCGACCGCCTCGAAGAGGGGGCCCGGGGTCATCACCATGCCGGCGCCGCCGCCGTACGGGGTGTCGTCGACGGTGCGGTGGCGGTCGGTGGCGAACTCGCGCGGATCGTGGACCCGCAGGTCGAGCAGACCCCCGGCGCGGGCGCGGCCCAGCAACGACGCGTCGAAGGGCCCGGCGAAGAACTCGGGGAAGATCGAGAACACGTCGATGCGCACCGCTGCAGTCTCCCGCGATCGCAACCCCTCGGGCGGGCCGAGAGGTCAGAGGTCGAACAGGCCCTCGGGCGGGTCGATGACGACCACGCGCGTGCCGTCGTCACCGGTGTCGGGATCGGCGGTCTGCTGCTCGACCACGAACACCATCGGCACCAGCGCGCCGGTGTCGAGCACGAGCAGATCGTGCGCGGGGTTGGCCTCCACCGCGGTGACCGTGCCCCGCTCGACGCCGGCGCGGTCGACGACCCGCGAGCCCACCAGCTCGTGGATCCACAGCTCACCCTCGGCCAGCTCCACGTCGTCGCTCAGCCGCTCGGCGCTGATCTCCTGGCCCTGCAGGGCCTCCGCCGCGGTGCGGCTGTCGACGCCCTCGAAGCAGATCAGCACCTTGCCCTGGTGCGGGCGGGCAGTGACGATCACCAGCTCGCGGTCCCCCGCGAAGCAGACGGCCCCGGGCGCGCTGCGCTCGGGGCGGTTGCTGGTGAAGGTGACGGCGACCTCGCCGCGCAGGCCGTGGGCCCGCCCGATGCGGCCGATGCTCAGGCGCTCACCCGGGGTGGGCGCGGGCGTCACGCGTCCGTCACTCCACGATGTCGACGTTGGCCTTCACGCCGTCGGCGGTGCCGGCGGCCCGCACGAGCTGACGCAGGGCCTGGATCACGCGCCCCCGACGGCCGATGAGCCGGCCCATGTCGCTGGGGTTGGCGTGCACGTTGAGCGCGACCTCGCCGCGGCGCTCCTCGACGTCGACGTCGATGGCGTCGGGGTCGTCGGCGAGCGCACGGGTGACGTACTCGGTGACGGCGATGGCCCGGGCGCCGCTGATGCGGTTGCCCTCCGCGCCGACCTCGTCGTCGTCCTCGTCCTCGTCGAACTCGTCGTCGAACTCGTCGACCGTGTTGTCGAACTCTTCGGTCATTCCGCGGCCTCTTCGGCAGGAGCTTCGGTGGGCGTTTCGGCGGGCGTCTCGGCAGCGGGCGCCTCGGTCGCTTCCTCGGCGGCGGGCGCCTCCTCGGCCGCAGGCGCGTCTTCTGCCGCAGGCGCCTGCGCTGCCGGGGGCGCCTGCGCTGCCGCGGGCGCTTCGTCGGCGGCGGCCTTGACCGGCTTCTCGGCCTTCACGCCCGGCGCGACCTTGCCGGTCTTGTAGCCGCGGCGCGAGAGCTTGGTGACGGCCGGCTTCGACCGCTCGCTCTCGTACTGCTCCCACACGCCGGTGGTGTGGAGGAGCTTCTCGACGGCCTCGGTGGGCTGGGCGCCCTTGCGCAGCCAGCCCAGCGCGGCGTCGCCGTCGATCTGGACGAACGACGGGTCCTGGCGCGGCGCGTACTGGCCGATGATCTCGATGAATCGCCCATCGCGCGGCGAGCGGCCGTCGGTGACGACGACACGGTAGGTGGGCTGCTTCTTCTTGCCCACTCGCATCAGGCGGATCTTGACGGCCACGCAGGGGTTCCTCTCGTCGACACAACGGTGAGCGCAGGCCCGACCGGGCGCGCTGCGGCCCGAAACCCTACCCGACCAGGCGCCGGGCCAGCGAGACGGGCAAGACGGGGCAAGACGGAGCGAGCGGAGGCGAGCGACGGAGGGAGGATGTCACTCCAGGCCGAGCTCGGAGAGATCCATCCCGGCCGGGAGCTTGGGCATGCGGCCCCGCCGACCCTTGCCGACCGAGCGCATCATCGACTTCACCTGCTTGAACTGCTTGAGCAGGCCGTTCACGTCCTGGATCGTCACGCCGCTCCCCCGGGCGATGCGGGCCCGCCGGGAGCCGTTGATCACGCTCGGGTTGCGTCGCTCCTCCAGGGTCATCGACGAGATGATGGCCTCGATCCGGTCGATGTCCTTCTCGTCGATCTCGGCGTCCTTCAGCTCCTTGGGCACACCCGGGAGCATCGCGATCACGTTCTTCAGCGACCCCATGCGCTTCACCTGACGCATCTGGTCGAGGAAGTCCTCGAGGGTGAGGTCGCCCTTGCGGAGCTTGGCCTCCGCCTTGACCATCTCGTCCTCGTCGAAGGTGGCCTCGGCCTTCTCGATGAGGGTGAGCACGTCGCCCATGCCGAGGATCCGGCTGGCCATGCGGTCGGGGTGGAAGGGCTCGAACTCGTCGAGCTTCTCGCCCGTACCGGCGAAGAGGATCGGCTTGCCGACCACTTCCTTCACCGACAGCGCGGCGCCACCACGTGCGTCGCCGTCGATCTTGGTGAGGATCACGCCGGTGAGCCCGATCTGCTGGTCGAACTCGGTGGCGACGTTCACCGCCTCCTGACCGGTCATGGCGTCGACCACGAGCAGCGTGTCGTGGGGGTCGACGACGTCACGCACGCGCCGCAGCTCGTCCATGAGGTCGGCGTCGACCTGCAGACGACCCGCGGTGTCGACGATCACGACGTCGCGGCCGAGGCGAGCGGCTTCCTCGAGCGCGTTGCGGGCGACGGTGACCGGATCGCTCGCCTCGGAGTAGACGGGCACGTCGATGCGCTGGCCGAGCACGCGCAGCTGCTCGACCGCCGCGGGGCGCTGGAGGTCGGCGCCGACGAGCAGCGGGCGGCGTCCCTGGCTCTTGAGGAGACGGGCGAGCTTGGCCGAGGCGGTCGTCTTCCCGGAGCCCTGGAGGCCGGCCATCATGATCCGGCTCGGCGGCTTCGACGCGACGGTGAGCTTGCCGGTGGTGCCGCCGAGGGTGGCGACGAGCTCCTCGTTGACGATCTTGATGACCTGCTGTGCGGGGCTGAGGCTCTTGGCCACCTCGGCGCCCAGCGCGCGTTCCTTCACCCGCTTGATGAAGTTGCGGGCGACGACGACGTTGACGTCGGCCTCGAGCAGCGCGACCCGCAGCTCACGGCAGACCTCGTCGATCTCCTTCTCGGTCAGCTTCCCCTTGGAGCGGAGGCGACTGAAGATCCCGTCGAAGCGGTCGGCGAGTGAATCGAACATGCGTACCTCCCGATCAGGCGTCCAGGAGGGCGGCGACGAAGGATTCGGGCTCGAAGGGCACGAGGTCGGCGGCCGACTCCCCCACCCCGATGAGCTTCACCGGGATGCCGAGCTCGGCTTCGATGGCGAGCACGATGCCGCCCTTGGCCGAGCCGTCGAGCTTGGTGAGCACCACGCCGGTGACGTCGACCGCGTCGGCGAACTGCTTGGCCTGCGTGAGGCCGTTCTGCCCGGTGGTGGCGTCGAGCACGAGCAGCACCTCCTTGAGCGCGCCCGGGGTGCGCTCCACGATGCGGCGCAGCTTCTCGAGCTCGGCCATGAGGTTGACCTTGGTGTGCAGGCGCCCGGCGGTGTCGACGAGCACGAGGTCGGCGTCGCGACCCTGCGCCGCGCTCATCGCGTCGAACACCACGGAGCCGGGGTCGGCCCCCTCCTGCCCGCGCACGATGCCGGCGCCGGTGACCTCGGCCCAGTGGGCGAGCTGCTCGGCCGCGGCGGCACGGAAGGTGTCGGCGGCGGCGAGCACCACGTTGCGCCCGTCGGCCGTCTCGCGCTGCGCGACCTTGGCGATGGTGGTGGTCTTGCCCACCCCGTTGACGCCCACGAACATCCACACGTTGGGCTCGCCCGCGGTGTGCACGAGGTCGCGGGGCTTGCCGGTGGCGTCGAGCAACGCGACCAGCTCGGCGTGCAGCAGTCCCATCAGGGCGTCGGTGTCGGCGGTCTTCTCGCTCTTCGCCCGGGCCTTCACGTCACCGAGGATCCGCTCGGTGGTGGCCATGCCGACGTCGGCGAGGAGCAGCGTGTCCTCGAGGTCGTCCCAGGTGTCGTCGTCGATCGCACGGCCACGCAACCGGGCGAACGCGGCACGGGTCTTACCGAGCCGGTCCCGCAGCCGCACTTCTGGCTTCGGCTCGGTCTCCTCGACGACTGCGCCGCGCTCGGACCTCCGTCGCCGACTCGGCCTCGACGACCTCGGCCTCCGGCGCCGTGACCGCCTCGGGCTCGGCCACCGCCGCGGGCGGAGCCGACCGGACGGGAGGCCGGGAAGACGGCCGGAAGGACGGCTTCGCCTCCTCGCGCTGCGAGCGGCGGGAGAGGCCGAGGCCCAGCGCGACCAGGAAGACCGCGAGGACGAGGATGGCGACGATCACGAGCACGGCTGACATCGGGCGTTCCTGGCGACGGCGGTGTGGGGACCGTCATCCTACGGGGAGGCCCTCGCCGGGCCCGGCTAGGTGGGCAGCGTGGGGGCGGCGATCCCGGCGTCGGCGAGGGCGGCCTTCACCCGCAGCCGCAGCTCCCGCTCGACCGCGGGCTGCTCCTGGGGCTGGGTGCGGATCACCACCCGGATCGTCACCTGCCCGGGCGCCATCGACTCCACGCCGAGCACGTTGGCCTCGGCGAGGATGCGCGACGCGAACCGCTCGTCGTCACGCAGCCCGTTGGCGACGTCGCGGATCACGTCGGTGGCCTCCGCGATGTCGGCCTCGTAGGCCACGGAGATGTCGACGACCGCGCGCGACCACTGCTGCGACTTGTTGCCCACCCGCAGGATCGTCCCGTTGGGCACGTGCCACACGACGCCGTCGACGTCGCGCAACCGGGTGGTGCGCAGGCTGATGCCCTCGACGGTGCCGGTGGCCACACCCACGTCGACGACGTCACCCACCGCGAACTGGTCCTCCACGAGCATGAACATCCCGGTGAGGAAGTCCTTCACCAGCGACTGTGCGCCGAACGCGATCGCGATCCCCGCGACCCCCGCGGTCGCGAGCAGCGGGCCGAGGCTCACGCCCAGCACCTCGAGCGCGCTGAAGATCGCGATGGTCCACACGATGATGCTGACGACGCTGCGCAGCACCGCGCCCACCGTTTCGGCGCGCTGCACGCGTCGCGCCTGCGACATCGGACCGGTGTCGACGAACGAGACACCCGGCGTGCGGGTGACGAGCTTCTCGACCCCGCCGCTCATGCGCACGACGAGCCGGGCGATGAACCGCCGCGCGATCGCGACGACGAGCCACGCGACGAGCAGGATGACGAGCACGCGGATGGGCTTCGACAGCGCGTCGGCGATCTCCGCCGCGTGCTCGTCGCCGGTGATCCGGTAGACGGTGCTGCAGAGCCAGCCCTGCTCGCCCTTGGGGCCGCAGGCCTGCACGAGCCCGGGATCGTTGGTCGCCTGCGCGAGCACGACACCGATGTTCACGGAGCCGACACCCATCAGGAACCGGCCCTACGCGACCGGGAGGTCGTCGCTGACCCGCTGGCTCACGACCCGGCTCGAACCGCCCGGCGGCATCGACACGCCGTAGAGGCAGTCGGCCGCTTCCATCGTGCGCTTCTGGTGGCTGACCACCAGCAGCTGCGCCTCGTCGCGGAACTCGTGGATGAGGTCGAGGAACCGGTGCAGGTTCACGTCGTCGAGCGCGGCCTCCACCTCGTCCATCAGGTAGAAGGGCGACGGGCGGGCCCGGAAGACCGAGAACAGGTACGCCAGCGCGGTGAGCGAACGCTCACCGCCGGACAGCAGCGACAGGCGGCGCACGTTCTTGCCCGACGGACGCGCCTCCATCTCGATCCCGGTGTTGAGCAGGTCGTCGGGATCGGTGAGGGTGAGGCGCCCCGACCCGCCGGGGAAGAGCGTGGAGAAGAGCTGCGTGAAGTTGCGGCTCACGTCGTCGAACGCCGCCGAGAACACGGTGACGATCTCCTGGTCGACGGCCCGGATCACGCGGTTGAGCTCGCGGCGACTCGCCTTGACGTCGTCGAGCTGTTCCTGCAGGAACTGGTGCCGTTCGAGCAGCGCGTCGTGCTCCTCCAACGCGAGCGGGTTGATCGGACCCATGATGCGCAGCTCGCGGTCGAGGTCGCGCGCCCGACCGGCGAGCGTGGTGCCGGCGGGCACTTCGGGCGCGGGGGCGTCGAGCGCGACCGCGGGCTCGCTGTCGAAGTCGGCGCGCAGCTTCTCGACGGCGCTCTCGAGCCGCAGGCGCGTCTCGGCTTCGTCGACGTCGCGGCGCTGCTGGTGCTCGCGCAGTTCGACGAGCTCGCGCTCGGCCTCGGCGCGCGAGCGCCGCAGGTGCTCGAGCTGACGCGTCGCCTCCGCGGCACGCTCGACTTCGTCGCGACGCGCGGTGCGCACGCGGGCGAGCAGGCCGTCGACCCGCTCGAGCAGCGCGTCGAGTTGCTCGGCGAGGTGTGCGTACTCGCGCCCGCGCGATTCGAGGGCGACGCGGTGACGCTCGGCTTCGGCCCGTCGTTCGGGGTCGCGGGCGAGCCGCTCGTCGACCTCGGACAGCCGACGCTCGAGCACCTCGCGTCGTTCGGTGATCTGCGCGGCGTGCAGGTCGAGCTCCCGGCGGCGACGCGCCACCGCGGCGGCCTTCTCCTCGAACTCGGCGCGCGCAACGGCGCGCAGCTCGTCGCGGACCCGTTCGTCGTGCGCGGCGTGCTCCAACTCGGGGAGGCGCACCTCGAGCTCGGCGAGGCGCCGCGCGTCGGCGTCGGAGTGGGCGCGCAGGGCCTCGACCTCGGCGACGGCCGCGTCGGCCTCGGCGCCGCGCTGGTTGCGTTCGGCCTCCACCCGCTCCAGCGAGCGGCGGGCGGCGTCGAGCGCGGCGGCGGCCTTGCGGGCGGCGTCGGCGGCGTCGGAGTCGTCCCGACGGCGCTCGGTGAGCGCGACGCGGGCGGCGGTGACCGCGGCTTCGGCCTGGGTGGCGGCATCGGCGGCCTTGCGGGCCGCGGCCTCGGCCTCTTCGAGCGCCTTGCGGGTGACCCCGGCGGCGTCGCCACCGAGCCGCCACGGGCCCCGGCCGCCGAAACGGTCGCCGGTGCCGGTGACCACGGTGAGCTCGGGGTGCCCCAGCGCCACGTCGAGCGCGGCCGACCAGCCGCCGTCGGCGATGACCACGCCCGAGAGCATGCGCTCCAGGGCGGCGCGCAGCCCGGGAACGTCGGTGCGCACCGCGTCGGCCAGCGGGCGCGTACCCGCCGGGGCGAGGGTGCCCGACACGGGAGGACGGTCGCCCTGCTCGGCGATGAGCACCAGCGCGCTGGTGTCGCCCTCGGCGAGCCGGGTGAGCGCACCGCGGGCGGAGCCGGGGCCGTCGACCACCACGGCACGCAGCGCGTCGCCGAGCGCGGCGGCCACCGCGGCTTCGGCGCCGGGCGAGATCTCGAGGTGGTCGACCAGCGGGCCCACCACGCCGGTCATCCCCGACAGCGCCTCGGCGCCGGCCTCGGCCCGGGCTTCGTCGAGCGCCATGGCCAGGGCCTCGGCCCGGGCTTCCCAGCCGCGAGCGTCGGCCTGGGCCACGCGCCAGTGCGTCTCCGCGCTCTGCAGCGCGTCGTCGGCCGCGCGGCGCGCGTCGTGACGCGACGCGGCGTCGGCTTCGAGCTGCGGGACCTCGGCCCCGAGGCGGATGACGTCGGACTCCAACGCGGCGTGCTCGTCGGACAGAGTGCGCGACCGGTCGGAGACGGTGGCGAGGCGCGACTCGGTACGGGCCAGCTCGGTGCTCACCCGGGTGAGCGCTTCCCGGCGGGTCTCCAACTCGCGGCGCACGAGGCGGGCTTCCTCGGCCGCCGCGGCCACCGGTGGCTCGCTCGCGGCCAACTCCTCGCGGGCGGCGACCAGCTCGCGTTCGTCGATCTCCAGCGCCGCGGCATCGCGCGCGACTTCACGCCCCGCAGCGTCGACCTCGTCGAGCACGAGTCGCACCTCGGCCGCGTCGGCGACGAGCGTCTCGAACACGCCTTCGTCGGCCACTGCCGCGAGCTCGCGTGCCAGACCCCGGCGCTTCTCGGCGAGCAGCGCCGCGGTGCCCGCGGCGCGCTCGCGCAGCGCTTCGACGCGACCGAGCGCGTCGGCGACGTCGCCGTGACCGGCGGTGGTGAGCGCACCTTCGGCGTCGAGCACCGCGAGGTCGAGGTCGCGCAGGCGGCCCTGCACCGCAGATTCCTTCGCGACGAGCTCGCCGGCGCGGTCGCGCAGGCGCTCCCCTCGCGCCTGCAGGCCCGCGATCTCGTGACCGGCCAGGTGCAGGCGGATCGCCTGCAGCTCCTCGACCAGGCCGCCGTGGCGGCGGGCCGCGTCGGCCTGGCGCTGCAGCGGTGTGAGCTGACGGCGCACCTCGCGCAGCAGGTCGTTGAGCCGCAGCAGATTGCCCTCGGTGGCTTCGAGCCGGCGCTCGGCGCGCTCGCGGCGCTTGCGGAACTTCAGGATGCCCGCGGCTTCTTCGACGATCGCCGCGCCGGTCCTCGGGCCGCGCGTTCAGCACGGTGTCGAGCTGGCCCTGCCCGACGATCACGTGCTGTTGGCGACCGATGCCCGAGTCGGAGAGCAACTCCTGGATGTCGAGCAGCCGACACGGCGCGCCGTTGAGCTGGTACTCGGAGTCACCCGCGCGGAAGAGCGTGCGGGTGATGGTGACCTCGGAGAACTCGATGGGCAGCAGCCCCGCGGAGTTGTCGATCGTGAGCGACACCTCGGCGCGGCCCAGCGCGGGACGGTCGGGCGTACCGGCGAAGATGAAGTCGTCCATCTTCCCGCCGCGCAGTGTGCGCGGGCCCTGCGCGCCGAGCACCCAGGCCACGGCGTCGACCAGGTTCGACTTCCCGGATCCGTTGGGCCCGACCACCACCGTCACACCCGGCTCGAACTCGAGCACCGTCTTGTCCGCGAACGACTTGAAGCCTCGCAGCGTCAACGACTTGAGGAACACGCGGGCGGCTCCGATCGTGGCTTGGGTCGGCGCTCCGGGGTGGGTCGCCCGGACTGACGGACTGACGGACGGGAACTGGTGGTACGGGTCTCGCCGGATCGTAGCGAGCGCGCGCTTCCGGCCAGCGGACGGACCTGCCGACCCGCGGCCGTCGGCCGATCGGAGACGGGCGGGTCAGACCTGGCAGGCCGAGCAGTAGAAGGTGGAGCGACCTCCGACCTTCTCCTTGACCACCACGTGGCGGCAGCGGGGGCACGACTGCCCGTCGCGGGCGTAGACGTTGTGGAACTGCTGGTAGTCGCCGGGGCGGCCGAAGAGGTCGACGTACTGGGCGTCGGCGAGCGACGACCCGCGGTGCTTCACCGCCTCCTGCAGGGTCTCGACCATCGCCCGGTAGAGCCGGCGCACCTCCTCGCCGGTGAGCGCGTCGCTCATGCGGTCCCAGCGCAGCCCCGCGCCCCAGAGGATCTCGTCGGCGTAGATGTTCCCGATCCCGGCGATGAACTTCTGGTCCATCAGCAATGGCTTCAGCTTCGCGTGGCGCTCGCGCAGCATGTGCCCGAAGAGCTCCCACGACATCGCGGCTTCGATCGGATCGATACCGAGGTGCGAGAGCTCGCTCACGTCCTGTTCGACCGTGTCGGACGCGGTGACGAACATCTCCCCGAAGGTGCGCGGGTCGACGAAGCGCAGCTGACCGCCCTGCGTGAACGTGATCACCACGTGGGTGTGCTTGGGCATCGCGTCCTTCGACGACTTCACCCGCAGCAGCTGACCGGACATGCCGAGGTGCACCACGAGCACGTCGTCACCGTCGAGCCGGCACAGCAGGTACTTGCCCTTGCGCGACACGCCGGTGAACTTGCGATCGACGAGCGCGTCGACGAACTGCTTCTTGCTCTTGTGACGGCGGATCGCCCGCGTTCCGGTGACGTCGACCGCCTTGACCTTCTTGCCCACGATCTCCCGCTCGAGATCGCGGCGCATGACTTCCACCTCCGGCAGCTCCGGCATCCCCCGACTCCCGTCGCTAGGTGGACCCGTGAGGATCCGACTCGTCGGCCTCGCGCTGGAGCGCGTCCCAGGCCACTCGGGCGGCAGCTTGCTCCGCCGCCTTCTTCGACCGGCCTTCACCGGTGCCGTACACCTCGCCGCGCAACATCACCGTGGCGAAGAACCGTTTCGAGTGGTCGGGCCCCTCGTGCCGAACCTGGTACTTCGGGAGCTGCTCGCAGCGGCGCGCCGCGAGCTCCTGCAGGCGGGTCTTGTAGTCGCCGCACGCCGGGGCCGCTCGCCTGTTCGTGGATCCGCTTCTCGAGCGCGTCGAGCACGAGGCGCGACGCGGGCTCGAGCCCACCGTCGAGGTAGACGGCGGCGATGAGCGCCTCCATCGCGTCGGACAGGATCGACGGCTTGGCCCGGCCGCCCGACGCGTCCTCGCCCTTGCCGAGGCGCAGCGACGATCCGACGTCGAGCTCCTCGGCGACGATCGCCAGCGTCTCCGCGCTGACCACCGCCGCGCGGAGCTTCGCGAGCTCGCCCTCGGGGAGATGGGGGAACTGCTCGTAGGCGTAGGTGGTGACGACGAACCCGAGCACCGCGTCGCCGAGGAATTCGAGGCGTTCGTTCGACTCGTCGAGCCCGTGCTCGGAGCAGTAGGAGCGGTGCGTCAGGGCCCGTGCGAGCAGCTCGGGATCGCCGAACTGCCAACCGAGGGCGAGCTGCAGGCGGGCGTCGTGTTCCGGATCGACACCGCCGCGGCCCCGCCCCATCCGGTCAGTCCGCCTTGCCGAGACGGAGGACGACGTAGTCGACGGCCTCCCGGACGGTGGCGAGGTCCTCGAGGTCGTCGTCGTCGATGCTGAAGCCGACCGTGCGTTCGCCGAGGTCCTCCTCGAGCGCCTCGACCAGCTCGATCAGCGCGAGCGAGTCGGCGTCGAGCGACGCGAAGCTCGCGTCGAGGGTGATGGTGTCCTCGTCGATCTCGAGGATCTCGGCGAGCCGCTCACGCACCAGCGCGAACACCTCGTCGGGACCGATCGGACCGGTCTGCTGATGGGTCTCAGCCGGCACTGGCGATCGCCTCCTTGACCCGGTCGACGACGTGCCACTCGACGCAGTCGACCGCGCGCCGCGTGGCGCTGTGGATCGCGCGGGCGTTCGACGACCCGTGCGAGATGATGCACACGCCCCCGATCCCGAGCAGCACGCAGCCGCCCTCGCCGTCGGGGTCGAGCATCTCGGCCGCACTGAGCAGCGCGGGCATGACGGCCTCGGCGGCCTTCGCGACCTCGGGGGTGGAGCTCAGCGCGTCGAACACGAGGCGGGCGGTGCCCCGGATGGCGCCCTCGACGGTCTTCAGCGCGACGTTGCCGGTGAAGCCGTCGGTGACGATCACGTCGACGGTGTCGTGCATGAAGTCGCGGCCTTCGACGTTGCCGATGAAGCCGGGCAGATCCGCGAGCAACGCGTGCGCCTGCTTGCGCAGGTCGTCGCCCTTGCCGGCCTCCTCGCCGTTCGACAGCAGACCGACACGCGGCGTGTCGATGCCCAGTCGCACGCGGGCATAGGCCGTGCCCATCACCGCGAACTGACGCAGCCATTCGGGTGAGCAATCGACGTTCGCGCCGCCGTCGACCAGGATCTGCGGCCCGCGTCCCGGCACCGGGATCGGCACCGCGATCGCGGGGCGCGCCGCGCCCTTGATGCGGCCCATGCGCAGCAGCGCCGCGGCCATGGACGCGCCGGTGTTGCCGGCCGACACCATCGCCTCGGCGCGCCCGTCGCGCACCAGCTCGGCGCAGCGGACGATCGACGAGTCCTTCTTGGACCGCACCGCGGTGGGGGCCTCGTCCATCCCGACGACCTCACCCGCGTGCACGAGCTCCACGCCGGGCACGTCGTCGGTCAGCAGCGGGGCGATCGCGTCCTCGCGCCCGACGAGGAGCACGTTGACGCCCAGATCGGTGGCCGCACCGAGCGCGCCCGCGACGATCTCGTCGGGCGCGCGGTCGCCACCCATCGCATCGATCGCGACGGTGATCCCCATCGGATCAGGAGACGTCGATCACCTGGCGGCCTCCGTAGAAGCCGCAGTTGCCGCAGAC
Source organism: uncultured Actinomycetes bacterium (assembly GCA_963782705.1). Taxonomy (GTDB): domain Bacteria; phylum Actinomycetota; class Acidimicrobiia; order IMCC26256; family DASPTH01; genus CAVRGQ01. Next base: position 30,204 of record CAWAKX010000021.1, read on the forward strand.
GATGTGAGGCTGCTTGACCGCGCCGCAGTTGGGGCACGTCGAGCGCGAAGGCGCGCTGAGCCGCCAGTTCGACGCCCGCCGCTGACGCGTCTTCGCACGCGGGGTCCGGCGCTTGGGGACTGCCATGGTGATGCTGCTCCTGTTGCTGCTTTAGGTGGGTGGAGAGAGCTCGAGCTGTGACAGCGCGGCCCATCGGGGATCGGTGGGCGCGTCGTCGGGTTCGGCTTCGATGGGCTCGTCGAACGACACGCCGGGCACGGTCTCGGGCGCGCAGTCGCGATCGAGCAGGGTGCGGCACGTGGGTGCGAGGGGGAGGTCGAGCAGGACGGTGTCGCGCACGAGGAGCTCGAGGTCGACGAAGTGCCCGTCGAGGGGGTACGTCTCGCCCTCGACCGGCGCGGCCTCGAAGAGCTCGGCGACGCTGAGCTCGAGGTCGCCGCCCAGCGGCTGGAGGCAGGTGCTGCACTCGGCGTCCCAGTGGGCGCGGACGGTGCCCCGGGCGACGATGCCGTCGGGGACCCGCTCCAGGACGAGGTCGAGGGCGACCGGCTCGTCGACCCGCGCGGCAGTACCCCCGAGGTCCGCGACGGCGGCCTCCACATGGAGGGGCCGGCGTGCCCCGGGGTGCGTCAGCAGATCGGCGACGTCGATGCGGAGTTCGCTCATGAGCTTCGGTGCCGGGAGCCTCAGCGGCTCGACCGGACGCCCGATGCTAGCAAAGTGCCGATTTCCAGCCCCGGAGGGGGCTCGTGGCCCCGGACACGGCTCAGTCCTTGAGGTCCTGGTCGAACATCACGGGCTCGGCCGAGGTCGCCCAGGTCGTAGAGGGCCTCGTAGCCGTCGTCGCCCAGGGGTTGCTCGCCGAGGGAGTCGCCGCCCAGGGGCTCCACCACGGCCTGGAGCTGCTCGCGGCCCTTCTGGACGGTGGCCATCGTGCGCTCGAGCACCACTTCGAAGGCGGCGAGCTTCTGGTCGATGTAGTCCTCGGCCTCGTGACGGAGGCGACGGGAGTCGGCCTCGGCGGTCGACACCACGTGCTGCGCCACCCGGCGCGCCTCCCGGGCCACCTCGGTGCGCTCCACCATCCGCTCGGCCTGCACCCGGCCGGCCTCCGCGATGTCCTCGGCGTCGCGCCGGGCCTGGGCGAGGTACTCGTCGCGCTCCTTGAGCAGCCAGCGGGCGTGGCGCAACTCGTCGGGCAGCGACGCCAACGCCTCGTCGACGAGCGCCAGCGTTTCCTCGCGGTTGATGAGCACCGACGACGACATCGGCATGGTGCGGGCCGCGTCGACGACGTCGCGCAGCTCGCGCAGGATCGTCTCGAGGTCGTAGGCCTGCTGATCGCTCACCGGGCACCTCCCGGTTCCGGGAACCGCTCGGCCAGGCGCGTGGCCACGCTCGGCGGGACCATCGTGGCGACGTCACCACCGAAGCGCGCCACCTCACGCACGAGGCTGGACGACAGGAACGAATACTGCGGGCTCGTCGAGATGAAGAAGGTGTCGATACCCGACAGCTTCTGGTTCATCTGGGCCATCTGCAACTCGTAGTCGAAGTCGGACACCGCGCGCAGCCCCTTCACGATCGCCTCCGCGCCGCGATCCTTGGCGAAGTCGACCAGCAGCCCCTTGAAGAACTCGATGCGCACGTTGGTGAGGTGGCCGATCACCTCGTGCAGCATCTCCTGGCGCTCCTCGAGCGTGAAGAGCGACTGCGTCTTCTGCGGGTTGCGGATCACGGCCACGATCACGTCGTCGAAGTGACGACTGGTCCGCTCGATGATGTCGAGGTGACCATTGGTCACGGGATCGAACGAGCCCGGACAGAGGGCGGTGGCCAAAGCGGAGCTGCTCCTCGAGGGGTGGGGGCACCGGCGGCGCGCGGTGGCGTCGCTCAGACGGACACGATGAGAAGGAGCGTATCCCCGTAGGTGCGCTCCCTCCGGACATCCCAGCCCTGAGGCAGGGGAACGGGATCGCCGCCGGCCGGGCGCTCGACCACCACGGTGGCTCCCCTGCGCAGCGCACCGGATGCCGCCAGCGCAACCAGCAGCTCGGCGACCTCCCCCGAGGGCGTGTCGTAGGGCGGGTCGAGCACCACGAGGTCGAACGGACCGCCGGGCGCTCCCCCACCGACGTACTGCGCCGCCGGTCGCCGCACCACGGACGCGACCGGAGCGAAACCGGTCGTCTCGAGGTTGGCGTCGATCGCGACGACCGCGGCGCGGTCGGGGTCGACGAGGACCGCCCGGGCCGCACCGCGAGACAGCGCCTCGATGGCCAGCGCGCCACTGCCCGCGTAGAGGTCGAGGACCACGGCGTCGACCACCACGTCGCCGAGCGACGAGAACAGTGCTTCCTTCACGCGGTCCTGCGTGGGCCGCGCGCCGCCCTTCGGCGCGACGAGCTTCCGGCCGCCCACGCTCCCCGCGATCACCCGCAACACCATGCCCCGACGCTACGGGAAACGCCGGCGGTCGCGGTCGCCTCCGGCGGACGGAAGCCGACGCCCGAGCCCGTCGGCCACGGTCGGTACGGTGTCCCGATGGACTTCCCGACGGCGAGGGTCGGCGTGCAGCTGTTCACGCTGCGGGAGACCGGAGACGATCTCGCCACCATGACGGCGAAGGTCGCCGCGCTCGGCTACGACGGTGTCGAGCTCGCCGCGGCCAACTCCGGGCGTCGCAGTGGGCGAGGTCGAGACCGTGCTCGCCCGGTCCGGCCTCGTCGTCGCGAGCGCTCACGTCGTCGCCGGCTCCGACGGCCTGGTTCCGGTCGCCGATCTGGACGCGCTGCAGTCGTTGGGCGTCGAGACGGCCGTCCTCACCTACCTCCCGCCCGAGATGTTCTCCGACCACGATGCCCTCGATCGCGCAACGGCGACCATCGAGCGCATCGCCGGGCAGCTGCGGGCACGCGGCATGACGCTCGGGTACCACAACCACACCTGGGAACTCGCCACGAAGGTCGACGGCGAGCCGGCGCTCCTGCGCCTCTTCGATCGTCTCGCCCCGAGGTGTTCGCCGAGATCGACGTGTACTGGGCGCAGGTGGCCGGCGTCGACCCGGCTGCGCTCGTCGCCCGGCTCGGCCCTCGGGTCCAGCTCGTCCACATGAAGGATGGCCCCGCGCGCGATCGCACCGACACGATGGCGGCGATCGGATCGGGCGCCGTCGACGTGCTCGCAGTGGTGCAGGCGGGCAGCGCGGTTCGCTGGCACCTCGTGGAGCTCGACCGGTGCGCCGGTGACGTCTACGCCGTCCTCGATCGGAGTCGGCGCTTCCTCGCGGAGCTCGGCCTCACCTGACGCCCGCTCGAACCGCGAGTTCAGCGATCGCGGCGCGTTCAGCTCTTGAAGAGGAACTCCACCGCGTCGCCGAGGAGGTCCTCGACCTCTTCGCGCAGCTGGGCATGCGCGACGAGGTCGGGGTCGGCGTCGAGGATGTCCTCGGCCACTCCCCGGGCCTCGAGCACGATCGGCTCGTCCTGCGGCAGGCGACCGAGCTTGAGGTCGGTCCAACCGGCCTGGCGCTCGCCGAACACCTCACCTGCGCCGCGGATCGCGAGGTCGCGCTCGGCGAGCTCGAAGCCGTCGCCCGACTCCACCATCGCCTGCATGCGCGCCTCACCCTGGGGCGTGGTGGGATCGGCGATCAGCACGCAGTGCGACGCGTGCTTCCCGCGGCCGATGCGACCGCGCAACTGGTGGAGCTGGAGCAGGCCGAAGCGATCCGCGTCCTCGATCACCATCACCGTCGCGTTGGGCACGTCGACGCCCACCTCGATCACCGTGGTCGCCACGAGCACGTCGATCTCCCCCGCCCGGAACGCCGACATCGCCGCTTCCTTCTCGGCCGCGGGCATCTGCCCGTGCAACAGCCCGAGGCGCAACCCCGCGAGGTCCTCGGCGGCCAGGCGCTCGAACTCCTCGGTCGCCGCCTTGGCCTCGAGCTTGCTCGACCCCTCCACGAGCGGGCACACCACGTAGGCCTGCCGCCCCTTCGCCACCTCGTCGCGCACCTTCTCGTACACCCCCACCCGCTCCAGCGGTCCGGTGCCCACGACCTCGGTGACGATCGGCGAACGACCCGCGGGAAGGTGGCGCAGCTCGGTCTTGTCGAGGTCGCCGTAGATGAGCATCGCCGCGGTGCGCGGGATCGGCGTGGCCGTCATCACCAACATGTCGGGTGACTCGCCCTTCGCGCGCAGGAGATCGCGCTGCTCCACGCCGAAGCGGTGCTGCTCGTCGATCACCACCAGTCCGAGGCGCGCGAACTCGACCCCGCCGTAGATCAGCGCGTGCGTGCCGACGAGGATGTCGACCTCGCCCGACGTGAGTCCTTCGGCGATCCGCCGACGGTCGGCCGCCGGCGTGCGGTTGGTGAGCAGGCCGACGCGAACGGGACGTTCGCCGAGCAGTGAGCCGTCGTCGGGCACCGTGAGCCCGTCGAGCACCACGCGCATCGTGAGCTCGTGCTGTTCGGCGAGCACCTCGGTGGGGGCCATGAACGCGCCCTGGTAGCCGCCCTGCACCGCGGTGAGCAGCGCAGTGAGCGCGACCACCGTCTTGCCCGAGCCGACCTCGCCCTGCAGCAGGCGGTGCATCGGCGACGGCGACGCCAGGTCGCCCTGGATCTCGGCGATCGCGTTCACCTGGTCGTCGGTGAGCGGGAACGGGAGGCCGGCATGGAAGCGGGGCACGAGCGGGCCGTCGATGAGGTGACGGATCCCAGTTTCCGACGCCGCAAGCGCGCGCTTGCGGGCGACCAGCGCGAGCTGCATGCGCAGGAACTCGTCGAACTTCAACCGGTGCGCGGCGGCGAACGCGGCGGTGAGGGTGTCGGGACGGTGGATGTCGCGGTACGCGGTGTCGCGCCCGACGAGGTCGTGCTCGGCGCGCAACGCGCCGCCGAGCGGGTCGGCGAAGCCGCGCGGGCGTGTGCGCTGCAGGCACGACGACACCGCGCGCCGCAGCTGCCAGGTGTGCACCTCGGCCTTCCCCGACTGCGGGTACACGGAGACGATGGTGCCGGTGGCGTCGAGGTCGCCGGCGCCGCGCTCGGCGTCGGGGGCGGCGAGCACGTCGACCACCGGGTTCGTCATCTGGCGCTTGCCCCGGTAGCTCTCCACCTTGCCGAACAGCGACACCTGCGTGCCCTGCGCGAGTTGGCGCTCGCGCCACGCCTGGTTGAAGAACACCACGTACAAGAGGCCGGTGCCGTCGTAGACGGTGGCGTTGACAATCACCCGCTTGCCGTCGCGTGTGCGGCGCGCGCTGATCGAACGCACCTCGGCGTCGACGGTCGCCTCGTCGCCGATGGCGAGCTCGGAGATCTCGGCGCGCTGCGTGCGGTCGACGTAGCGCCGCGGGTAGTGCTCGAGCAGGTCGAGCACGCAGGTGATGCCCATCGCCGCGAGCCCGTCGCGCAGCTTCGGGCCGACCGCCTTGAGATCGGTGACCGGGCGCGACGCGAGCTCGCGCAGCGTGAGCCCGCCGTCGGCGTCGGGGTGACCACGCCGCTCGCGCTACTCCACGCCGACGAGGAACGGGTAGAGCGGCTGATCACCCTGGTGGAGCTCGACCTCGACGTCGGGGTGCGCGGCGCCGATGTGCCGGCCCAGCGCCGCGACGTCGGCGTCGGAGGCGCCCTCCCCCACCAGCACCGTGACCAGCTCGGAGTCGTCGTCGATGAGCGCGACGAGCAACGCGACCGCCGCGTCGAGCGCGCTGCCGACCGCGGCGACGATGCCGTCGCGGGTGATCGCGATCCAGTCGCCCTCCCGGATCGGCCCGCACTCGGCGACGCTGTCGCGCACCGCCTGCGTGACCTCCCCGGCGCGCACGCGTGCGGCACCCTCGGCCATGGCGGCCACGTTCTCCGCCACCGGGCGGCCGGGGTCGTACACGACCAGCGCGGCCAGCGCCTCGACCGCGGCGGCGGTGGGCACCACTTCGACGGGGATCTCGGTGAGCGCGGGCACCTGGCGCGCCACCGGCACGATGTTCTTGTTGTTCGGCAGCACGATCACGCCCTGTGCGTTGCACGCCTGCACCGCGTCGAGGATCTGCGCGGTGGACGGATTCATCGACTGACCACCCGCGACCACTTCCTGCACGCCGAGGCTGCCGAGCAGACGTCGCAGGCCGTCGCCCACCGCGACCGCGACCACCGCGGTGGCGACCGTCTCGCGCGACGGCGCCTCGTGGTCGCGCACCCACTGCTGCTCCTCGAGGTCGGACACCTGCTCGACGAGGTCGGTCACGTGGATGCGCGCCGGCGTGCCGACCGCGATGCCCGCCTCGATCGCGCCCCCGATGTCGTCGGTGTGCACGTGACAGTTCCACAGGCCGTCGCCGCCGACCACCACGATGCTGTCGCCGAGCGCGTCCCACGCGTCCTTGAAGCCGGGCACGTGGTCGTCGTCGGCCGACAGCAGGAACATCACCTCGTAGCGACCGCCCGCCATCTCGCCGTGACGGTGGTGGAGGTTCATCTCCACCGACTCGGGAGTGTTCACCACGACCGGCGCGGGCACCGGAGTGCCGTCGACCACGTGGCGGCACGCGGCGAGGAGCAGCTCGAAGCCGCGGCCGCCCGCGTCGACCACGCCGGCCTCGCGAAGTACCGGGAGGAGATCGGGCGTGCTGGCGACGGCGTCGTGCGCGGCGGCGGTCGCGCGCTCGAACAGACCGGTGAGGGTCGACTCACCCTCGGCCACCGCCTGCTCCACCGACTCCGCGGCCATGCGCACCACGGTGAGGATGGTCCCCTCGACCGGGCGCAGCACGGCCTCGTAGGCGGCGTCGGCCGCGTGGCGCAGGCCCGTGGCCACGTCGCCGGCCGCGACCGACTCCAGCGGCGCGAAGGTGTCGGCGAGACCACGCAGGATCTGCGACAGGATCACGCCCGAGTTGCCCCGCGCGCCCATCAGCGAGCCGTGGCGGATGGCCTCGCAGACCTGCTCCATGGTCGGCTCCGCCGACGGCTCCAGGCGGCCCGGGCCGTGGCCGTGGCGGGTGTCGAACCAGCGGTGTCGAGCTCCCCGACCACCGATTCGACGGTCAGCGCCATGTTGGTGCCGGTGTCGCCGTCGGGCACGGGATAGACGTTCAGGCGGTTCAGCTCGTCCTGATGGGCCCGCAGCACGTCGCGGTAGGTGGCGACGATACGGCGCAGGTCGGCGGGGGCCAGCTGCTGGAGGGCGTCCGGGACCGGGCTCACGGCTGGGATGGTACTGCGCCCGCTGCTACCCTTGACCGTTCGTCCGACCTACCGAGTGGCGCACTGCCGCTCCCCGAGCGAGTGAAGGTTCCGTCATGGCGTCCGTCTGCGAGGTGTGTGGCAAGAAGCCGCAGTTCGGCATGAGCATCAGCCACTCGCATCGCCGTACCAAGCGGCGTTGGAACCCCAACGTGCAGAAGGTCCGGGCCATCGTCAACGGCTCGCCCCGCCGCCTCCACGTGTGCACCTCCTGCCTCAAGGCGGGCAAGGTGCAGAAGCCGTAGGACCACACCGATGCAGGGCGTCGTGCGCTTCTACGACCCGCAGTCGGGTGAGGGCGTGATCATGGCCGACACCGCGGACCGCACCGAATACCCGGTCGCGGCCGACGCGCTCGAGGGCTCGCTGTTCCAGACCCTGCGTCAGGGCCAGCGCGTCAACTTCGAGCTCAACGGCGCCGGCCGGGCCACCGAGCTCCGTCTGGGCTCCGAGCCCGACATGGGGCTCCCCACCGCCCAGGTCTGAGCTCCCCAGTCTGAGCTCCCGAGCCGAGCGCCCCGTTCCCGACCGCTCCGTTCCGGAGCCGGGAAGGCGTCGTCGGTACACTTTTTCGCACTACGTTCCGGGCCGTTCGGAGCCCGGTGCATCCTTCCCAGTGCCGCGGAGGAACGTGTCGTGACGCTCGTGCAGCCCCCCACCGCCAACCAGCGGCTCATCGATTGGGTGAACGACCTCGTCGCGCTCTGCGAGCCGGCCGACGTCCACTGGTTCGACGGTTCCGACGCCGAGCACGAACTCCTCTGCAAGCAGCTCGTCGAGGCGGGCACCTTCACGGCCCTCGACCCCGAGAAGCGCCCCGGCTCCTTCTGGGCCCACTCCGACCCGAGCGACGTCGCCCGGGTGGAGGACCGCACGTTCATCTGTTCCGAGCGCGAGGTCGACGCCGGCCCCACCAACAACTGGAAGGCGCCGGCCGAGATGCGCGGGAAGCTCGACGAGCTGTTCCGCGGCTGCATGAAGGGCCGCACCATGTACGTGGTGCCCTTCAGCATGGGCCCGCTCGGCTCGCCGCTCTCCTACATCGGCGTCGAGGTCACCGACTCGCCCTACGTCGCGGTGAGCATGCGCACGATGACCCGCGCCGGCCAGGCCGCGCTCGACGTGCTCGGGCCCGACGGCGACTTCGTGCCCTGCGTGCACTCGCTCGGCGCGCCCCTCGCCGACGGCGAGGAGGACGTCCCCTGGCCGTGCAACGCGGACGAGAAGTGGATCGTGCACTTCCCCGAGACCCGCGAGATCTGGTCGTTCGGCTCGGGCTACGGCGGCAACGCGCTGCTCGGCAAGAAGTGCTTCGCGCTGCGCATCGCGTCGGTGATCGCCCACGACGAGGGCTGGCTCGCCGAGCACATGCTCATCCTCAAGCTCACCAGCCCCGAGGGCCGGGTGCGCTACATCGCCGCCGCGTTCCCCTCGGCGTGCGGCAAGACCAACCTCGCCATGCTCGTCCCCACCATCCCCGGCTGGTCGGTCGAGACCATCGGTGACGACATCGCCTGGATGAAGTTCGGCGACGACGGCCGCCTCCACGCCATCAACCCCGAGTTCGGCATCTTCGGCGTCGCCCCCGGCACCAGCGCGAAGTCGAACCTCAACGCGCTCGCGTGCATGCGACGCCAACACCGTGTTCACCAACACCGCGCTCACCGACGACGGCGACGTGTGGTGGGAGGACCTCAGCGACGAGCCGCCCGCGCACCTCACCGACTGGAAGGGCAACTCCTGGACGCCGGAGTCCGACGCCCCCGCCGCGCACCCCAACTCGCGCTTCTGCGCCCCCGCGTCGCAGGTGCCGTCGATCGCGCCCGAGTGGGAGGACCCGAAGGGTGTCCCGATCTCGGCGTTCCTCTTCGGTGGCCGGCGCGCCACCACCGTGCCGCTCGTGTACGAGTCGCGCGACTGGAACCACGGCGTGCTCGTGGCCGCCACGATGGGCTCCGAGAAGACCGCGGCCGCGGTCGGCGGGCTCGGCGAGCTGCGCCACGACCCCTTCGCCATGCTCCCGTTCTGCGGGTACAACATGGGCGACTACTTCGGGCACTGGCTGTCGATGACCGAGCGCACCGACGAGGCGTCGCTGCCGACGATCTACGGCGTCAACTGGTTCCGCAAGGGTGAGGACGGCCGGTTCCTGTGGCCGGGCTTCGGCGAGAACTCCCGCGTGCTCGAGTGGATCGTGCGCCGCCTCGACGGCGACGCCGGCGGCCTCGACACCGCGATCGGCGTGGTCCCCACGGCCGGCGACCTCGAGCTCAGCGGGCTCGACGTGTCCGCCGACGACATCGCCGCCGCCCTCGCGGTGAACGACGACGACTGGAAGCGCGAGCTCCCCGGCGTCCGGGCCTACTTCGCCGAGTTCGGCGACCGCCTGCCGCCCGCGCTCTCCGCCGAGCTCGACGCCCTCGAGCAACGCCTCGGGTAGCAGGGGTCATCTCCCCAGCCGTCGCTCGCGTCCGTTCGCTCCGGGTCGTCGTCCCCTCGCTCGCGTCGTTCCGCCGTCGCTCGTCTCTTCCTCGGTCGACTCCGCTCGCTCCGGATTCGCACCCGGGTTACGCTCGTCGCCCAACCGCGGAACGGGGGTCACCCATGAGCGTCACCGCATATGTCCTCATCCAGACCGAGGTCGGGCGGGCCGAGAAGGTCGCCAAGGCGGCACGGGGCATCGACGGCGTGGTGGAGGCCGACAACGTCGCCGGCCCCTACGACGTGATCGTGAAGGCGGAGTCCGACTCGCTCGACGAGCTCGGCCGGCTCGTCGTGTCGGCCATCCAGCAGGTCGACGGGATCACCCGCACGTTCACCTGCCCGGTGGTGAATCTCTAGCTTCTCACTGCGAGGCAGGTACCTGCGCCGCGGGCGTTCAGCTCGAGCGCTGCCTGCCGGCGCGTTCCTCGCGGCGGGCGTGGCGCGGCGAACGCGAGCTGTACCAGGCGGTCGAGCAGCTCGGGATAGGGCAGGCCGGTGGCCTCCCACAGGCGTGGGTACATGGAGATCGGCGTGAACCCCGGGATGGTGTTCACCTCGTTCACCAGGAACTCGCCCTCCGGCGTGAGGAAGAGGTCGACCCGGGCCATCGCCTCGCAGCGGCAGGCGTCGAACGCTGCCACCGCGATCGCGCGTGCCGCGGCCACCTGCTCGCCGGTGAGCGGGGCGGGCACGAGCAGCTGCGCGGTGTCGGCCTCGTACTTGTCGGTGTAGGAGTAGAAGTCGTCGCCGGGGACGATCTCGCCCGGTACCGAGGCCTCGGGCGGGTCGTCGCCGAGCACCGCGACCTCGATCTCGCGACCGGTGATCGCCTCCTCCACCAGGATCCACTCGTCGTACTCCAGCGCGAGCTCGCACGCGTCGACGAGCTGCGCCCGGTCGCGCGCCTTCGACACGCCGACCGACGAGCCCATGTTCACCGGCTTCACGAAGCAGGGGAATCCGAGGTCGCGCTCGACGTCGTCGGCAAACGCGTCGAGGTCGTGCCCGGCGCGGAACTCGAGCCCGCGGGCGTTGGCCAGCCCGCACGCGCTGAACGCGCGCTTCATCATGATCTTGTCCATGCCGACCGCGGAGCCGACCACCCCGCAGCCCACGTAGGGCAGGCCCGCCAGCTCGAGCAGTCCCTGCACCGTGCCGTCCTCGCCGTAGGGGCCGTGCAACAGCGGGAACACCACGTCGACCGCGAGCGCGCCACGCTCCCCCGTCGCCACCAACTCGCCCAGCGCGGTGGTGGCCTCGCCCTCGACCGCGAACGACGACGGCAGCACGTGCTGGCCCACGGTCGCGGCCCGTTCGATCTGGGCGCGGGCCTCGCCGGCCAGGAGCCACCGTCCCTCGGTGGTGATCGCCACCGGGACGACCTCGTAGCGCGCGGGGTCGAGGGCGCGGGCGACGGCCACCGCGGTCACCCGGGACACGTCGTGCTCGGCCGAGCGACCGCCGAACAGCAGCATCACGCGCAGGCGCTCACTCACCTTGGCTCCTCACGTCACCCCACCTGCAGGACGGCGCGGATGCCGACCCCCATCAGGAACAGCCCGACCAGACCGTAGAGCAGCTCACGCCGTCCGCGCATCGCGCCGCGGTAGCTGTAGGCCAGCCCCACGGTGACGAACGCGACGAATCCGTAGAACATGTGGAACCGCGGCGCCTCGTAGTCCTTGCTCGCAACCAGCGCGGCGCCCACCGCGACCTGGAGCATGATCGCGGCCTCGGCCGCGACGGTGACCCACCACACCCACTTCGAGCGGAACCGCCGCCACTGGTACGCGACGAGCGCGTACACGCCCGCGAGCGCGTTGAGCGCGATCGCGACGTAGCCCCACTTGCTGTGGAACTGGAAGAGTGCGTTCACCGGAGCCGGCGGGTCGAGGGTGCGGACGCGTTCAGGACGCGGGCGCCTCTTCGTGCTGCACGACGTCGAAGGCCCACAGTTCGCTCTGGTTGCTCACCGGGCCCTGGGTGTTGTGCGCACGGTGGCCATGCTGGAACGCCGCGCTGTTCATCCAGCTCTGGAAGTCCTCTTCCGAGGCCCAACGCGTGTACACGAGGAACGTGTCCTTGTCGTCGGTGGGGCGCAGCAGCTCGAACATCTCGAAGCCGGGCATGCCCGACACCTCACCGGCGCGGGCGGCGAAACGCGCCACCAGCTCGTCGGCCCGCTCCTTGGGCACGGTGATCGCGTTGATCTTCACGACGCTCATGCTCGGACGCTCCTCGTGGGTGACTGGCCGGCCGGCCGGGACGGGCCGAGGCTACTGGCCGCGCAGGAAGCGTTCGATCTCGGAGGCGAGCTCGTCGCCGCTCGGCAGCTCGTCGTCGTCGAGCGGGCCGGGAGCCAGCAGGTCGTCCTCGACGCTGTCGTCGGCGTCCTCGATCGCCCGGATGGCCTCGAGCACGTCGAGGCGCTCGGCGACCCCCGACTCGACGCGCTGGATGTACTCCACCGCGCTTTCCTCGAGCTCGGTGAGGTCGACCGCGATCCCGGCCTGATCGCGCAGCTTCACGAGCACCGAGCGGATGGCAGGGGGCGACGCGCTCGCCGCGAGGTAGTGCGGCACCTGGGCCCACAGCCCGACGGTGGGGATGCCCGCTTCGCCGAGCATCACCTGGAGCACGCTCTGGGCGCCGACCGGGCCCTCGTAGTCCTGGTCGGAGGCGTCGCACTCGTCGGCGAGGTCGTCGTCGGAGGCGGTCACCAGCACCTCGACCGGGCGGCGGTGCGATGCCATCGCCGGGATCCCGCCCAGCGTGTAGGCCCGCCGCACGCCGAGGTCGCGAGCCACGCCGACCAGCTCGGTGAGCACCGCCCGCCAGCGCAGCGAGGGTTCGGGCCCCGAGCACAACACGACGTCGGATCCCAGCTTGCCCGCGACCAGTTCGATGGCCGGCCACTCGATCGTGCGTTGCACGCCGCCCTCGAGGTGGAGGGTGGGACGGGTCTGCTGCAGGTCCATGACGTCGGACAGGTCCATGCGCGCGAAACGCCGGGCCGAGCCCAGGTGGTCGCGGAGCACCGCGACCGAACCGATCCCGGCGAGGCCGGCGTCGACCCACCCCGACAGCGCGACGATCATCACCGGTTCGCGCAGCTGCGGCAGGGCGTCGATCTCGAGGCTCGGGCTCACCGCTCCATGGTAGGAGCCCGACTCGCCCGGAACCCTCCCGCTCAGCGCGCGCCGCGGGGCGGAACTGCGACTGGAAGTCGATCCCGGCGAAGTCGCCCGGCACCTCACCGGTGGTCGCGTAGCGGTAGAGGGCGGTGCGGTAGATGCCGCTCAGCGCCGAGAGCACGACGGTGACGACCACCGCCCACACCACGGCGACGGCGCCGAACACGATCAGGCCCGCGGTGCCGAGCGCGGCGCCCGCGACCACCAGCAGAACGGCCGGCAACATCGCCACGAAGCCGATGAGACCGAGGCCCCCCTGGCCGATCACGTTCTCGCCCCAGGTGCGCTTGAACAGGTCCTTCGAACGCTTGAGCGCGGCCCCGACCCCGAGGTCCTCGATCACCAGGATCGGGATGGTGAGGAACGTGACCAGGTTCCAGGCCATGCCCACGAGGCCGGCCACGATCTGGCCGATGATCCCCTGACGCTCGAGCTGGTTGAGGATCGCGCTCGACCGTCGCCGAGACGATCGCCCACGGCAGGAGCCGGTGCAGCTTCGTGTTGGCGACCGCGAGTGCGCCCTTCACCGTGCTGTCGCCACCGTGGAGGCGCGTGTCGGCGCCGGCGACGAGTCCGGCGAGGAAGTACGTCTGCACGAACGCGACGCCCAGGTAGGCGAACGCGATCAGCACGTATCCGAGCGGCTGGAGGGCGGTGCCGTTGGCGGTGTCGTCGATGCCCGCCACCGCAATCAGGCCCACGAACACCACCAGGACCGCAGCGCAGCCGAGCGCGGACAGCACGGGGAACCAGGCCAGGGTCTTGTCGGACTTCAGGACCGCCCACGAGCGCTTGGCGATCTCCCACGAGGTCTGGAGTCGATGCATGGCGTCCAGTATCGGCGACGCCGGGGGTCGGGTGAAGGGTTTCCGGCCCCGGTACGGTTTCGTCGCGTGACGTCGTCCACCTTTCGTGCCCCCGGGCGGGTGAACCTCATGGGCGACCACACCGACTACCAGGGCGGCTTCGTGCTGCCCGTGGCGATCGACCGGGCCTGCACGGTCGAGGTCCGGCCCGGTGCCCAGCACGGTGACGCCCAGGTCGTGCGGGCCCGCTCCCGTGAACTGCCGGGTGAGGTCGTGATCCCTGTCGACCTTCCCGGCGACCGCCCCTTCGACCCTCGCACGGTCGAACCGGCATGGGGCCGCTTCGTCGCCGGCGTGATCACTGCACTCACCGCACGGGGCGCGACGGTGCCCCCGCTCGACCTCGCCATCGCCTCGACGGTGCCGGCCGGCTCGGGATTGTCGTCGAGCACGCGCGCTCGCGGTCGCGCTCACCCTCGCGTGCGCCGACGCCGCGCGAGCTCCACCTCGACCGCATCGCGCTCGCCGAGGCCGCACTTGCCGCGGAGGTGGCGGCCACCGGCGTGCCCGGCGGGCTGATGGACCAGCTCGCGTCGCTCTTCGGCGTCGCGGGCCACGCGTTGTTGATCGACTGCCGCACCAACGACGTCACAGCCGATTCCGCTCCCATCGGGGGTCGCGATCGTGGTCGTGCACTCGGGGTCGCCGCGCACGCTCGTCGGCAGCGAGTACGCGACCCGGCGCGAGGAGTGCGAGGCGGTCGCCGCGCGACTCGGGCCTCACGTCGTTGCGCGACGCGACCATCGAAGCAGACGGCCGACGAGCCGCGCGCCCGTCACGTCGTCACCGAGAACGCCCGGGTGCTGGCGACCGCAGCCGCACTGCCGAGTCGGCGATCTCTCGGTGCTCGGCCCACTGCTGCTCGCGAGCCACGCGAGCCTGCGCGACGACTTCGGCGTGTCGACCCCCGAGCTCGACCTGCTCGTCGAGCTGCTCGTCGACGCGGGCGCCGCCGGCGCGCGGCTCACCGGCGCGGGCTTCGGGGGCTGCGTCGTGGCGCTGGTGCAACGCAACCACGCCGACGACGTCGCCGCCAAGGCGGCGTTGCGCTATCGCGAGGCGACGGGGCTCGCGGCCGACGCGTTCGTCGCCCACGCCGTCGACGGCGCACCGACCGCCGTCGACTCGACCGTTCTGGCGCTCACGTGCCGCGTCGATAGTCGACGCCCGAGCGACGCCGAACGGTGGACGTCGGGCAGTCCTACATGCGGCCGAGGAGCTCGGCCTTCTTGGCCTCGAACTCCGCGGGCGTGATGTGGCCCTGGTCGCGCAGGCGGGCGAGCTGCTCGATCTGCTCGGGCACGCCGGGCGCGGCAGCCGGAGCGGGGGCGGGCGCGGCAGCCGGCGGTGCGGCGACGTAGCCCACGGGCATGTTGCGCGCCTCCATCTGCCGGTAGACCTCGTGTTGCACGCCGTCGGGGTGACGGATGAAGTCGAAGTGGCTCTGACCGTCGCGCCCGGCCGACTCGATGTCGAGGTCGCCGGCGCCGATGATGCGGTCGATCAGGCGCTGGTGGAAGTTGATGTTGTTGATCCGCTCGAGCGGGATCTCGACCCCGCGCTTGGAGATCACGCCGTGGCGGTAGATCACCCGTCGGCTGGTGACCACGAACGACGTGGTGCGCCACTGCGCGTACTTCAGCACCAGCCAGCACGCCCACCCGATCGTCACCAACCCGACGAGCAGCCCGCCGTACTTGCTGACCCAGTCGGCGTTGGCGTTCAGCACCAGCCCCAGGATGATGAACAGCGGGATGCCGGTGAGGATGTTGCGCGAGAAGAACCACCAGTGCGGTCGCAGGCTCGAGCGCGAGCGTCTCGCCTTCTTGGAGCAGGTCTTCGGGGTAGCCCATGCGGGCGAGCCTACGGCAACGCGCACCCGCGGCGGTGTCTCTCTCAGGCCCAGCCCATCTCGCGCAACCGCTCGTCGGACATGCCGAAGTAGTGCCCGACCTCGTGCAACACGGTGACCCGGACGCGGCGTGCGAGATCGGCTTCGTCGCGGGCCATCGCGCACAGCGGGCCGCGGAAGATCGTGATGCGGTCGGGCGCGACCGCGGAATAGCTGAGTGGTCCACGACGGGTGAGCGGCACGCCTTCGTAGAGCCCGAGGAGCGTGCCCCGCAGGGCACCCTCCTGGTCGCGCGTCGCGTGCTCCTCGACGGTGACGACCACGTTCTCCATCGCGTCGGCGAGGTCGTCGGGGATGTCGTCGAGCGCGGCGGCGACCATCTCGTCGAACGCCTCCGGTGTCACCACGACCATGCCCCGACGTTAGGGGCGCCGCGGAAGAACTCGGCTGAGAAAAACCGCTTGCGCGCGGGCCCGCGGGTTCGTACGATGCGGAGGCCGGTGGAGCACGCTCCGGGACTGGGTGACGACAGGGCCGCAAGGCCCGGAGAGCAGACCGCAAGGTCGGCGAGTCGCCCGGATGACGGGGCGGAGGAAATCGGTGCGGCGCAGGAGCCGAGCGGGACCACCCCCGCTCGGTGAGGGCGCCGGCGGCGACGGTCGCTCCGTCGACCTGGGGTCAACCCGGGGGCGGAGCGATGCGGGCGCCGGCAGGACGGGCCCCGAGGAGATCCGAGCTGCAGCCCGCGAGGGCGGCAGCGGAGACTACTCGGGGCCTGCTGCCGTTCCGGGCCGGTCACCCACCACGGGCTGCACCCGCGT
>CAWAKX010000022.1:0-52469 GCA_963782705.1 uncultured Actinomycetes bacterium
GCGGCGCTCGGCCACGACCGCGATCAGAGCAGCTTCACGAGCCACCCGCCATGAGCAGGGATGGCCGTCCCCGTGACGTACGACGCCTTGTCCGAGGCGAGGAATGCTGCCACCTCGGCCACCTCGCTCGGCTGGCCGCGGCCGAGCGGGCTCTTCTGCGCGTTCTCCGGGCGGGCTGACAGCCCTTTCGCACCCAGTCCCTCGGTGAGTATCAACCCCGGGCAGATCGCGTTTGGACGCGGATCCCCGACGGCCCGTAGTCGCCCGCGCAACGCTCCTCGTGGCCGAGATCACACCACCCGACGCCGCGTGGTACAGGGTGTTGCCGGCCGATGGTGTGAGGCCACCGATCGCCGACCAGTTGACGATGGATCCGCCGTTCCCTCCGTCGAGCATGGCCCGGATGCCGTGCTTCATGCCGAGCAGCGTTCCGCGGAGATTGATGTCGAAGAGTGCGTCGTAGTCATCCATCGTGGCGTCGGCGATCGCGCCACCGAGGGCGATGCCCGCGACGTTGAGCACGGCGTCGTGGCCGTACTCGCGCACCGCGGCGGCGATCCCGGCCTCGACGTCGTCCTCGCGGGTCACATCGCAGTGCACCGGCAGCACGCTTGCACCGGCTGCGTCGGCGGTCTCGCGTTCCGCACCGCTCACGTCGGCGGCGACGACCTTGGCCCCCTCGGCGGCGAAGAGCAGTGCGCAGGCCTTGCCCATTCCCGATCCGGCGCCGGTGACGAACGCGACCTTGCCCTCGAGTAGTCGCGTCATATCAGTCGCCCGCTTCGGGACGGAGCTCGTCCTCCGCGAGCACACCGCGCAGGACCTTCATCACGCTGAACACGATCGGGAATCCGCCGTACATCGCCATCTGCACGATCACCTCCCGCACGATCTCGGGCGGGTTGTGGCGCAGGGCGACCCGGATGTGCGCCGCCAGTTGGTCGTCGCGTTGCAGCACCGTGAGCGCAGCCACGGCGCAGAGCTGGCGGATGCCGACGGGAATCGCCTCGCGCCCGTACATGCCGTTCATCGTGAAGTCGGTGAAGATCTGCGCGAGGTCGGCATCCACCTCGGTCGCCACGAACTCGTGGGCCTCCTCGAAGCACGCGACCCCGTCTTCGCCCGCCATCTCGCGCGCCGCACGTCGACCTCGTTCGGTGAGGTGTCCTTCATCCGTCACTGATCGGGTACCCTACGCCCGCGGGCGGGCGGATCAATCGCCCCGTTGTCGCCGTTCCGTGGTTCACCCAAACACGACGAAGGCCCAGGTCGAGGACCGGGCCTTCATGCTGTGATGGTGGCGGGGGTAGGATTTGAACCTACGACCTTCGGGTTATGAGCCCGACGAGCTACCAGACTGCTCCACCCCGCGGCGGACCAATGAGAGTAGCAGCCGCCTCCGCGGGCCACCCAACGGATGCTCGCCGGCCCAGGCCGGTCGTGCGCGGACTCAGGCGGTGGCGGTGCGGCGGCGGCCGCGGCGGGCCTGCGACGCGGATGCGTGGGTCATGACGTCGCAGACGAACGCGAAGGCCACCACGAACCAGCCGAAGCCGGTGACGCCCTTGACCGGCGCGTACGCGAAGGCCCAGGCCAGCGTGGTCCACGGCAGGAAGATGAAGCCGAGGAACGCCCACCAGAACGAGTCGAACGCGATCGCCAACCGGTCGGAGAAGATCCAGGTCAGAAAGATCGCGAGCCGGGGCGAGATGAATGCCGCGAGCGCGACGAAGCAGCCACACATGGCGCGGAGCCTAGGGCGAACGCCCCGGCGCGTGCATCGGCGTCAGCGCGTGCGCCGGTCGGCGAGGAACGGGTAGCGGGCGCGGGTCTCGGCCACCACCGCGGGATCGAGGTCGGCGAGCAGAGTGGTCTCGACTGCTTCGACGGACTCGGCGGCGGGCCCGGCCTCGGCGAGGATCTCACCGAACGGGCCCACCACCACGCTGTCGCCCGCGTAGTCGAGGCGACCACCGCTCCCCACCCGGTTCACGCCCACCACGTAGGCCTGGTTCTCGATCGCCCGCGCCCGCAGCAGCGTGCGCCAGTGCTCCCGGCGACCGGCGGGCCAGTTCGCCGGCACCAGGTAGCAGTCGACCTCGTGGGCCAGGGCCCAGAACTCGTCGGCGAAACGCAGGTCGTAGCAGACGAACAGCGCGACGCGCAGACCTTCGACGTCGACGACGACGTGGTCGGCGCCCGCGTCGTACACGTCGTGTTCGCCGCCGTACGAGAAGGGGTGGATCTTGCGGTACCGGTGCAGCGCTCCGTGCGGACCCGCGAGCACGAAGCAGTTCGACGGTCGATCGGCGCCGGGCGCGACGGCAGGCACCGAGGCGCCCACCCACACCTGGTGGCGCGCCGCCTGCTCGACGAGGAACTCGGTGCTCGGCCCGTCCTCGGGTTCGGCGATGCGCGCCGCGTCCATCGAGAACCCGGTCGCGTACATCTCGCTCATCAGCACGAGTCGCGCGCCGTCGGCCGCCGCGGCGTCGATGCGCGGCGCGAGCCGCGACGAAGTTGGCCGCGGGGTCCTCCCACACGATGTCGTGCTGGATCGCGGCGACGCGCACCGCGCTCACGACCGGGGCTCCAACTTGGCGAGGCGCGCCACCGCTTCGTCGATCACCTCGGGCCGCTTGCAACACGCGAAGCGCACCAGCGACGACCCGGCCTGCTTGTCGTCGTAGAACACCCCGCTCGGGATGCCCACCACGCCGCAGCGGTCGGGCAGCGCCCGGCAGAACGCGAGCCCGTCGGTCTCGCCGAGCGAACGGATGTCGACGGTGACGAAGTAGGTGCCCTGCGCGGGCAGCACGGTGAACCCGGCGTCGGCGAGCCCGGTGCTGCAGGCGCGCGTGCTTGGCGCCGAGCTCGGCGGTGATGGCGCGGATGCGGTCGTCGGGGAGGCGGAGCCCCACCGCGATCCGCTTCCTGGAACGGGCCGCCGCTCACGTAGGTGAGGAACTGCTTGGCGGTGCGCACCGCGCTCACCAGGTCGGCCCGGCCGGTGACCCAGCCGATCTTCCATCCGGTGCACGAGAACGTCTTGCCGCCCGACGAGATGGTGATCGTGCGATCGGCCATGCCCGGGAACGTGGCGAGGGGCAGGTGCTCGCCGTCGTACACGAGGTGCTCGTACACCTCGTCGGTGACCGCGACCAGGTCGCGCTCCACGCAGAGCTCGGCGATCACCGCCAGCTCCTCGCGGCTGAACACCTTGCCGGTGGGGTTGTGCGGCGAGTTGAGCAGCAGCAGCCGCGTGCGGGGGGTGACCGCGGCGCGCAACGCGTCGGGATCGAACGACCAGTCGGGCGTGCGCAGTTGCACGACGCGACGCAGCGCGCCAGCCATCGCGATCGACGCCGCGTAGGAGTCGTAGTACGGCTCGAAGGTGACGACCTCGTCGCCCGGTTCGCACAGCGCCAGGATGGTGGCGACGATCGCCTCGGTGGCGCCCGCGGTGACGAGCACGTCGGTGTCGGGATCGAACGTGAGCCCGTACCAGTGCTGCTGGTGGGCGGCGATCGCGGCGCGCAGCTCGGGGATGCCGGGGCCCGGCGGGTACTGGTTGTGCCCGGCGCGGATGGCGGCCACCGCGGCGTCGAACACCTCGGGCGGACCGTCGGTGTCGGGGAATCCCTGCCCGAGGTTCACCGCGTCCTTCTCGACCGCCAGCGCCGACATCTCGGCGAAGATCGTGGTGCCGAAGCCGTGGAGGCGAGACGCGAGGTACGGGGAGTCGGCCACGTCAGCCCGCCACGAAGCTCAGCCGCACGTTGCGGTGCGGGTTGTCGCGGTTGAGGTCGACGAACACGATGCTCTGCCACACGCCGAGCAACAGCTCGCCCTGCCGCCACCGGCACCACCAGGCTCGGGCTCACGATGGCCGGCAGCACGTGGTCGGCGCCGTGGCCCGGGCGAGCCGTGCGCGTGGCGGTAGCGGTCGTCGCGCGGCAGGAGCCGTTCGAGCGTGTCGACGAGGTCGTCGTCGGACCGGGCACCGGTCTCGATCAGCGCGACGCCGGCGGTGGCGTGGGGCGCGAACACGTTGCACAGCCCGTCGCCGCGGCCGACGCAGAAGTCCGCCACCCGCGCGGTGAGGTCGACGATGCGCGAGCGCGAGGCGTCGACGTCGAGGACCGTGGTCTCCATCCCGCGAGCCTACCGAGGCATCGCGGACCACCGGCCCTGGCCGCGGCGTCTCGTCGTGCGTACCCTCGGGCCATGCGACGACGTCGGGTGCTGGTCCTGGGAGTCGCAACCGCCGCGCTCGGCGCGCTCGCCTACCGCCACTGCGCCCGCCCCTGGCTCACCCGCTGGGGCGCGACCGACGACGAGGTCGAACGGGACCTGCCCGGCGACGAGCTGGTGGCCGGGCGGGGGCCGCGCACCACGCGCGCGATCACCATCGACGCCCCGCCCGCGACGGTGTGGCCGTGGCTGGCGCAGATCGGCGAGGACCGCGCCGGCTTCTACAGCTACTCGTGGCTCGAACGCGCTAGCCGGGTGCCGGATGCACAACGCGTGGTCCGTCCACGACGAGTGGCAGCACCGCGCGGCGGGCGAGACGGTCTGGCTCGCGGAGCGTTACGGCGAACTCGGACGGCAGGTGATCGCCCGCCTCGAGCCCGAACGGGTACTGGCCATGACGTCGCCCGCCGACTACGACGCGATCGTGGCGGGTCGGCTCGCGACCGGGGCGTGGACCTTCGTGGTGGAGCCCGCGCCCGGGGGTCGCACCCGACTCCTGGCCCGGGGCTCCGGCCGACCGGTGGGCACCCCACTGTTCGACGTCGCGCACTTCGTGATGGAGCAGAAGATGATCCGCGGCATCAAGGAGCGGGCCGAACGCGGAGCGCTGGAGTAACGCCGAGCCCGGTCCGGCGGGCGAGCGTCAGCCGATGTCGACGATCCAGCCGAAGCCGTGGTCGCGCAGGAAGTTCGACATGTGCGCGGTGACCGCTGACAACTGATCGGTGAGCAGGATGATCCCGAACACCGCGAGGATCGCCGCCGACACCAGCGTGATCGCCCGCGAGTGGCGCTTGCACCAGTCGAGCGCGCGCGTGAGCTTGCCCATGGCCAGGCCCACGCACAGGAACGAGAGCCCGAGGCCGGCCGAGTAGGCGACGAGCAGCGCGACCGCGCGACCGACGTCCTGCCCCTCGGCCGCGAAGACGAGCACCGCGCCGAGCACCGGCCCGATGCACGGCGTCCAGCCCAGGCCGAACGCCGCGCCGGCGACCGGCGCGGCGACCGGGCCGAAGCGTTCGAGGTGCGGGTGCCAGCGGAACTCCTGGTACAGGCGCGGCGTGGTGAGCAGCTGGGACCCCGCGAGGTAACACGCCATCAGCAGCACCACGCCGCCGGAGATGCGGGTGAGGGTCTCCTGGTTGCGGAACACCGCGCTGCCCACCGCGGTGGTCACCAGGCCGAGCAGCACGAACACCACGGTGAAGCCGGCGACGAACAGCCCGGTGTAGAACGCGATGCGCCGCAGGTAGTGGGCCTGCAGGTTGGCGTCGCGGATCTCGCCCACCGACAGCCCGGTGATCAGGCTCAGGTAGCCGGGCACGATCGGCAGCACGCACGGCGACAGGAAGGAGATGACGCCCGCGCCGAACGCGGTCAGCAGGTAGAGGTTGCTGGAGACGTTCGTCGCCAACATCGTGCCGGTCACGCCGCGATGGTACGGGCGGTCCGGCCGGTCCCGTCAGCCGGGCCGGTCAGAGCCCGGCCAGACGCCCCGTCTGCGTGGGGTCGTAGATGCAGACGACATCGGCGAAGTAGTGCAGCTCCAACGCCTTCTCGAGCATGGCCAGACCCGAGCCGGCCGACGGCAGGTGCGACGTGAGCACGACATACGGCGGATGATCGGGCAGCGCGGCGAGCAGCGCACCATTGGCCACCGCCTTCTTCAACGTGTCGGTGCGCATGAGCCCCGGCCGGCGGCCCTGCACGCTGCCCTTGTACTCGAACCACACCGTGCGCCCGCTCGGCGCGACCGCTTCGGCGTCGATCTCCACGCCGAGCTCGCTCAGCACGCGACGCGGACCGACCGAGTACCCGAAGCCGGTGAGCAGCACCGCGCACTGGGCGGCGAACTGCTGCCCCTGCAGGTTGGCTGCGGCCTGGAATCCCGGCACGGTCACGAGCCCTCCTCCGGGTCGGCGTCATGGGCTCCGCCGGCATCGGCGTCGCTGTCCTCGAACACTGGTGAGAGGCGGATCTCCATCGCGGCGCGCTCGTCATCGAGCGCGTGGTCCCACACGATCTCCTCCGACGGGTAGGCGTCGAGCGTTTCGTCGGTAGCCATGAGCCACAGCTCGACCGCCCGTACCCACTGCTCGTCGAGCAGGGCGCGGCGGATCTCGCTCAGGGCCTGCTCGGAACCCAGGTCGCCGGGATGGGTCTGCGCGACGACCCGGAGGGCGAGCACCGCGGGCCAGCGCGACGTCGGACTCGGCGAGGAAGACCTGCGGCGGGTCCGAGTGAAGCCCGCGACCGCGACCGGCGGGCGTCACCCGGCGGAGTGGTCACGTCAGCGGCCCTTGCGGGCCCGCTTGGTGGCGGCATACCGGCGCAACCGCTGCTGGTCGTCGGGCTCGAGCATCTCGATCACGTCGAGGATCGGTTTGCCCTCACCGACCACCTCGCGCAGCGCCGCAGCTCCTGCGCTCCCGGGCGTGGGCACGTCGGTGGTGAGCAGCACCAGTCGCGCCCGGCGGTCGACCTGGTCGATCACCGCCGCCTTGCCCAGGGTCTTCCACAGCGTGTCGGTGCGCTTGAGCCCGGGACGATTGCTCGTGAAACCCCCCGAGACGTCGAAGTACCAGGTGGTGCCGGCGACGTCCTGGGCGCTGAAGCTGACCTCGACGCCCCCGCTCAGCTTCACCGCGGCCTTGATCTCGGTGAACCCGCACTCCTCGAGCAGCACCCTCGCGACGTCCTTGGCCGCCTTGCCCTCGCGCACCGCACGCGCCTGGAAGTCTTCGTCGTCGGGGGCCGCCAACGGGACCGGTGGCAGCACGAAGCGGGGCAGACCGTCGGGATCGGTGGCCCGCTCGAGGCGGGTGCGCTCGGCGCGGACGCGCGCCCGGGCCTTCTCGACGTAGGCCTCGTCGGTGTCGTACCCGACGAAGTGCCGGCCGGTGCGCAGCGCGGCGATCGCGGTGGTGCCCGACCCCATGAAGGGATCGAGCACGAGGTCGTCGTAGTAGGTGTAGAGGTGGATGAGGCGCTTGGGCAGATCGACCGGGAACGGCGCCGGGATGGCCCGACGCGGTTCGCGCTCTCGGGCGGGATCTCCCAGATGTCGGTGGTGGCCTCCATGAACTCGTCGCGGTACATCGACGCGTCGCACGGCAGACCCTTGCGCTCGCGTTGACGGCGGGGAGAGCGCGCGGTCGAAGCGGCCCTTGCTCGCGATGATCACCCGCTCCGACAGGTCGCGCAGGACCGGGTTGGCCGGGCGCTGGAACGATCCCCACGCGCACGACCCGGCGGAGCCGCGGGCCTTGAGCCAGATCACCTCGCCGCGCAGCAGCATCTGGAGGTCGTCCTGGAGGATCGAGATCACGTCGGACGCCAGCGACCGGAACGGCTTGCGCCCGAGGTTGGCGACGTTGATCGCCATGCGGCCGCCGGGCTCGAGCGTGCGCAGGCACTCCGCGAACACCTCGCGCAACATGCTGAGGTAGTCGATGTAGTTGGCGGGGATGTCGCCGCTGCCGAGCGCCTCCTCGTAGGCCTTGCCGGCGAAGTAGGGCGGCGAGGTGACGACGAGGGCGACCGAGTTGTCGGCGACCTGGGTCATCGCGGAGGAGTTGCCGACGAAGATGTCGTCGATCTCCTTGTGCGGCTCGATGTCGACCGAGTTGTCGAGCACCGGAGCGGAGAACCGCGCGTAGAAGTCGCTGGCGTCGTGCGACTCGCGCTTCGAGACCCCGAAGTTCGACGTGCTCGTGGGCTTGCGTCGGTCAGCCATCTCGGGTTCCCGCCCCGCGCCCGGTCATCTCGTCATCCTGGCACGGGGATGCGACGGCTACCGGATCCTCATCCCGTGCCTGCTCGCCGGCGGCGCAGCACCAGCCCGGCCGCGATCAGGGCGCCGGCCACCACGAGGGCCACCACCATCCCGACGGGCGAACCGCCGCTGCCCGCCGCCGCTCCCCTGCTGACCGGCGATGCCCGCGGCCAGGGCCACCCGTTGCCGTCCCCGGGGTCGCGGGGCGCTCCCGGCGGGAGGTGCGCTCGGCGCGTGGTGGTCGTGGCGCCGGGGACCGCCTCGTCGCTGGTGGGCACCGAGGTCGACGGCGCCGCCGGACCGGTGGCCGCGGGGTCGTTCCCCGGGCCGTCACTCCCCCGCCGGTCGAGCTCACGCCCGGTGCGGCGGTGACCGGCGGCGCGGGCGGCGCGCACCCGGCGACGGCGCAGAACGACTGGAACGGCGGCGCCCCACCGCCGTAGCGCCACCCCTCGACGTCGCCGTCGTGCACGGTCGTGCTGCTCGGGCCGAGACCCGACTTGGTCCACCCGCCCGCGCCGCCGACCGCGCGGAAGTACTGCCAGCCGCCGGGACACTGGTCGGGCACCGGCGGCGTCGCCCGCGCCGTAGAGCGAGCACACCGCCTGACCCAACGCTCCGTAGTCGAGGGTCACCGGCGACGCACCCGCGAGCTGCAGTGCCTCGATGCCGTTCACCGTGCCGCCGAACTCGATGACGCTCGGTGCGCACACCACCGCCGAGCGAACCGAGGTCGACGATCACCACCGCGCGCGCGCGGCCTGCGTGGAGACCTGCGCGCCCGCCGGCGGTCGCCGGTCGAGCGACGAGCCGAGCGACGCGAGCGGAACGCACCAGCAGCGCGCCCACCGCGCCCGCGAGCGGAAGGCGGCGAAGCGTCATCCGGTGAACGCCGGGGTCAGCGCGACGGGCTGCGCGGTCGGGGTCGTCACCACGTCGGGCGCCACGACGGTGCACGACGGCGCGGTGGCGCGCACGATCGGGAGCCAGCCCCGCTGCAGCCCCTGCACCGCCTGCGCGGTGCCGTAGGCCGGGAGGAACGCGTTGGGCCCGGCGATCGAGCCGTCGGGGTGCGCGAGCGAGGTGAGCGCGGCGTCGGTGCCGACGAACGGCGCGGCGGCGCCCGCGGGCATCACCGTGTCGCGCCAGCACCGGTCGTTGGGGTCGAACCCGGCGGCGGTCACACCGAGCGCGGCACGCGACGTGCTCTCCGCGCTCTCGTCGCCGAACGCCGACCACGTGCCGTCCGCGTTCTGCTGCGACGCCAGGAACTCGAGCGCGGCGCGCACCGGCGCGTCGGCCGGGCCGAGGCCCGAGGCGACCAGCACCTGCAGCGCGAGCGACGTGGTGTCGGGATCCTCGGGGTCGCCCGGGAAACCGTCGGTCCACCCACCGTCGGCCTGCTGCTTCGAGAGCACGTAGTCGACGGTGGTGGGCGGCACCGCGCCGTCGACGAGGTGCTTCGCCAACGCCGCGTACAGGGTGTTGTTGAAGAACGAGTCGGTGTCGAACGCGCCGTTGGGCATCGGGTCGCCGATCGTCGCCGCGAGACCGGTCGTGGCTCATGCCGAGCGGTGCGGCGACCAGCACGAGGAACTTCGCCGCGCGGCCGGGAGTGGTCGCCGCGGCCTCGACCGCGGCGAGGAAGTCGGCGGGGCTCTGACCGCCGGTGTCGGTGGCCAGCACCGCCGTGCTCGCCTCCGAGGTGCTCCAGGTGGGGCCGGTCTGCGCGGCCTCGGCGATGGCCAGCACCACGTCGAGGGTGAGGAACTGGCTGTTGGGGTCGGAGTCCCACCCGCCGTTGGCGAGCTGTTGGGAGTCGAGGTAGTCGATGGCGGCGCTCACGGTCGCGCTCGCGCCGTGCACGGGCGCGACGAGACCACCGGAACTGACTGCTGAAGAGCGCGGCAGCGAGCACGACAATGCCCGCGACCGCACGACGGACGTGCGACATGGTTGCCTCCACGGCCCCTGGTCCACGAGGGCCTTTTCTGCCACCCCGGAGGGCGGCTCCACTAGGGAGCACCGGTGGCCCGGCGGACGGCGGCAGGTAGCCTGGCTCGCGGAGTACGGCAATCGCCGCAGCACCGCTCACAGTTGCGGGTCAGCGTCGGTCTCTCACCGACTTCCCCCGCCCCGGGGTCACCCCCGGGACCGCACGCAACATCCGAGTTGCGCACGACCGCTGTCGAGGAAGCACCCTAGAGACGTGACGAGCACCGTGCAAACTCTGCCCGCGGCCCGAGCGTCGACGCGCCCGGCGCCGCTCGCCGCCACCGGCACCTGGCACGCGGGGGTGTGGCTGGTCTGGGCCATCGCCGCCGCCGCGTGTGTGGAGCTCGCCCCCAGCCCCGTGTACGTCGCGCTGGTGATCGGCATCGCCGCGCTCGCGGTGTCGCTGCACGCGCGCCCGGGCCCTACGCCCGCGCGTTCCCCATCCTCGTCGGCGTCGGCGTGCTCTTCGCCGTGGTGCGCACGCTGCTCACCGCCGCCACCACCCACGCGTCGGCCGACGTGCTGTTCACCACTCCCCACTTCGGGCTCCCGCGTCTGCTCGGCGGGTTCACCGTCGGCGGACCGGTCGCGTTGCCGATCGTGTTGCACTCGCTCGCGGAGGGCTTCGCGATCGTCGGCGTGATGGCGGTGTTCGGCGCGTTCAACGCGGTGGTGTCGCACTCGGAGCTCGCGCAGTCGACGCCGCGCGCGTTCTACGAGCTCGGGCTGGTGGTGGTGGTCGCGCTCGCGTTCGTGCCGTCCACGCTCGGCGCCATCCAGGACGTGCGCGACGCCGACCGCGCGCGCACCGGCGGTCGGGTCGTGCGACGCGGCCGGCTGCTGCGCCAGATCGTGCCGGTGCTCGAGCTCGGCCTCGAACGGGCGGTCACGCTCTCGGAGTCGATGGACGCGCGCGGGTTCGCGCGCGGGGCGCGGGGCCGCGCGACCAGGCGGCCGGCTGGTGCGGTGCGCTCTCGCTGCTCGCGCTCGGCGGCGCGTTCGTCGCCCTCGTGGGTGAGGCCCACACCGACCGCGGTGCTGCTCGGCGTGGGCGGCATCGTCGGCCTCGGCGTCGCGGTCGTCCTCGCGGCGTCGGGCACCCGGCGCACCCGGTACCGCCCGCGCCGCATGACCGTGGTCGACTGGGCCGCCGCCGGCGCCGCGCTGCTCGCGCCGGCCGCGATGGCGGTGGTCGCGGTGGTCGGCGACACATCGCTGGTGTGGGCCCCCTCCCCCGTCGCCTGGCCCGCGCTCCACGCCGCGCCGGTGCTCGCGCTGCTCCCGCTGCTGGCGCCGATCGGGCTCCCCGCACGGTTCCGGAGCAGCTCGTGAGCGCGCTCTCGTTCCGCGGCGTGTCGTTCGCCTACCCCGACGCGCCCCGTCCCGCGATCACCGACGTCGACCTCGACGTGGAGCCCGGCGAGCTGCTGCTCGTCGTCGGCGCGTCGGGTTCGGGCAAGAGCACGCTCCTGCGCACCGCCAACGGCCTGGTGCCCCACGCGAGCGGCGGACGCTTCGGCGGCGACGTCGTGGCGTTCGGTCGCTCCACCCGCACGCACCACCCGCGGGAGCTGGCCGACGTCGTCGGCTTCGTCGCCCAGGACCCCGAGGCCCAGACCGTGGTCGACCACGTGGAGCGCGACCTCGCCTTCGTGCTCGAGAACCTCGGCTACTCGCAGGAGGCCATGCGCCGCCGCGTCGAGGAGACGCTCGACGCGCTGGGCATCGCCCACCTGCGCGACCGCAACCCCACCACGTTGTCGGGCGGCGAGCGCCAGCGCTGCGCGATCGCCGGCGCGCTGGCCGCCGCGCCCTCCGCGCTGGTGCTCGACGAGCCCACGTCGCAGCTCGACCCGCAGGGCGCCGACGACGTGCTCGCCGCGCTCACCCGCCTCAACGCCGACCTCGGCACCACCGTGGTGCTCGCCGAGCACCGCCTCGAGCGCGCCGCGCCGCTCGCCGACCGCGCGGTGATCGTCGACGGCGGCCGGGTCGGCATCCCGGCCCGGCCCGCGGAGCTGCTCGCCACGTACGCGGGCGCACCCACCGTCACCCGGCTCGGCCGCCTGCTCGGCTGGGACCCGCCGCCGCTCACCGTGCGCGACGCCCGCACCCACGCGCTCGCGCGCGCCCATCGACCTCCCCGCGCCGGTCGACCGCGACGCCGCCACGCCCGGCGACGTCGTGCTCCACGCGCGGGGTCTCGCCGTCACCCTCGGCGGCCATCACGCGCTCCGCGGCGTCGACCTCGACCTGCGCGCCGGCGACGTGATCGCGCTGTTCGGCCGCAACGGCTCGGGCAAGACCACGTTGTTGCGCACCCTCGCCGGGCTGCAGTCGCCGAGCACGGGCACGGTCACGCGTCCCGGCGACGCGCGCTGCGCCTACGTGCCGCAGAATCCCAACACCATGCTGTTCGCGCCCACGGTGCGCCGCGAGCTCGAGGAGACGCTGCGGCTGCTCGGACGACGCGACGAGGCAGCCGTCGACCACTGGCTCGACGCGCTGCACCTGCACGATCTCGCCGACCGTCACCCGCGCAGCCTCTCCGGTGGCGAGCGCCAGCGGGTCGCGATCGCCGCGGTCGCGGTCGGCGGCGCGCCGGTGCTGCTGCTCGACGAGCCCACCCGGGGCATGGACGCGCCGTCGCGCACCGCACTCGAACACGCGGTGCGCGAGCACGCGGCCCACGGCGGCAGCGTCGTGCTCGCCACCCACGACGTCGAGCTCGCGGCACGCTGCGCGACCCACGCGGTCGTGCTCGGCGACGGCGAGGTGGTGGCCGACGGCGACGCCCGCACCGTGCTCACCGGTTCGCTCTTCGCGCCGCAGGTGCTCCGCGTGCTGCCGCCGTTCCTCACCGTCGAGGAAGTCGACCGGGAGCTGCAACGCCGATGACCACCGTCGTCGCCGCGCCCACGCCCACCCGTGCCGCCTGGCTGCGGCCCGCGCTGGTGTACACGCTCATGGTCGTGGTCGGCGCGGCCGCGTTCCTCTACCCGTTCTGGCTGCCCGCCACCGCGCTCACCGACCAGGCCCACAACGGCGACGCGCCGCTCGTCGCCGCGGTCGTGGGCGCGCTGGTGGTCGTGGCGGTGCTGCTCGAAGTGCGGCGGGGCACGATGAACGGCGCGACCGTCGCGCTGCTCGGCATGCTCGCCGCGTGCGCGGGCCTGCTGCGCCTCGTCGACCTGCCCGGCGGCGGCAGCGGGATCTTCTTCCTCGTGGTGCTCGCCGGCGCCGCGTTCGGCCCCCGCTTCGGACTGCTGCTCGGCCTGTGCTCGATGGCGGTCTCCGCGATCGTCACCGGCGGCATCGGGCCGTGGCTGCCGTTCCAGATGCTCGCCCTCGGCTGGATGGGCGGCGGCGCCGGGCTGCTCGGGCGGGTCACCGAGCGCCTCGACCCCCGGCTCGAGGTCGGGGTGCTCGCCGCCTACGGCTGGGTGTGGGGGTTCCTCTACGGCGCGATCCTCAACCTCTGGTTCTGGCCGTTCGAGCGCGGCGGGGCGCTCGACTGGCACCCGGGGCTCGGGCTCGCCGCCACCCTGCACCGCTACTGGCAGTTCTACGTGGCCACGTCGCTCGGCTGGGACGCGGCCGCCGCGCTCACCAACGCGCTGCTCATCCTCGTGACCGGCCTGGTCCTGATGCGCAGCCTGCGTCGCTTCGCCCACCGGCTCGAACCCGCCGTCGAGTTGGTCTGATTCCGCAGCCCTTCGGGAAGGAGCACGCCATGCCCACCATCGTCCCCAACCTCTGGTTCGACACCGAGGCGCTCGAGGCCGCCGAGTACTACGTGTCGGTCTTCCCGAACTCGCAGGTCGTGCGCGTGACGCACTACGGGCCCGACATGCCCGGGCCCGAGGGCGGTGTGTTCCTCGTCGACTTCGAGCTCGACGGCACGCGCTTCACCGCGATCAACGGCGGACCCGCGCCGTTCGCGTTCGACGAGTCGATCTCGTTCGTCATCGACACCCCCGACCAGGAGACCCTCGACCACTTCTGGGACGCGCTCACCGCCGACGGCGGCGAGGAGGGCCCGTGCGGCTGGTTGAAGGACCGCTACGGCGTGTCGTGGCAGACGGTCCCGCTCGCCGAGATGGAAGCGATGCAGCGCGATCCCGCGCGCATGAGCAAGGCGATGCAGGCGATCATGCCGATGCGCCGTCTCGACCTCGCCGCCATCCGCGCCGCCGCCGACGCCTGATCCCTCCCGTTCGAGGGTTTTGGCGTCACCCGGGCGTGATAATCACGCCGCGCTGACGCCAGAACGGTGTGGGGAGGGGACGGTCAAGGGGTCGGGAAGAGCTCGGCGAGGAGCTCGCGCAATGCGGCGCGGCCGGCGTCGGTGGTGACGTCGCCCACGAACACCACGGTGCGGTGACCGTCGGCCTCGAGCGCGCGCGCCGTGACGCCCAGCGCCTCGGCCTCCGCCTCGGTGCCGGTGAGCACCACCACCCGCCGCTCCTCGGGTCGATCGGCGGTCACGTGCGCACCACCAGCGCGGCCGAGATCCCGGCGAACACCACGCCGAGCGCCACCGTTTCCGCCGACGGCAGTGGGCTCGTGCACGCTCGCGGTGCCGGTGGCGAGGATCGCGAGCACGAGGAACCAGCCGTTGCGCACCAGCGACAGCGTCGACACCGACCGGCGCGACGACGCCGCCCCGAAGCAGTTGCAGGGCCGTCGGTCGTCGCGCGCGATGCGGCGGATCAGCACCACGGTGAAGGCCACGAACACGGCCACTGCGACGTACGCCGGCCACACGGAATCCACGAAGAGCAGCGCGGCCGCGACCAGGAGCTCGGCGGCAGGCAGCGCGATCGCCACGACGTACGCGATCCATGCGTAGCCGCCGAGCTCGGTGCCGAAGCGCGCGCTCGATCGCGGCAGCCGCCGCGAGCTTGCCGACCCCCGAGGCCACGAGCACCAGCGCGACCACGACCCGCGCCACGATGGCGACGTCGGTGGCGGTCACCGGCCGCTCACCCCGCGTCGCCGCCTTCGTCCATGCGCGAGTAGCGGCCCCGGTAGAACAGCAGCGGCCGCGCGCCTTCGCGCAGGTCGAGGTCGAGGACCCGGCCGACCACGATCGTGTGGTCGCCGCCGGGGTACTGCGCCTCGAGCCGGCAGTCGAGGTACACGATCGCCTCGTCGAGCACCGGTGCGCCCGACACGCCGGCGTGCCACGGCGTCTGCGAGAACCGATCGGCGCCACGCGTCGCGAACAGCTGCGACAGCTCCTCGTGCCCTTCGCCGAGGATGTTCACCGCGAAGGTGCCCGCGTGCTCGATGCGCGGCCAGGTGCTCGACGAGTTCCCCACGCAGAACAGCACGAGCGGCGGGTCGAGCGACAGCGACGTGAAGGAGTTGGCCGCGAGACCGACCGGTTCGCCGTCGTCGGTGGCGGTGATGATGGTGACCCCGGTCGCGAAGTGCCCGAGCACCTCGCGGAAGCGACGGTCGTCGGGGACGATGACTTCGTCGGCCACGGTCAGCCGAGCGGGTGGCACATGCCGTCGTGAGCGGCGAACACCTCTGGGCCGCCCGTCCGGGCGACGAGGTCGCGTGCGTCGCGCAGGATCGTGTCCATGCGGTCGTCGCCGTGCGACGGGCAGTGGTGGAACAACGCAAGCTCCTTGGCGCCGGCAAGTCGCCCGACCAGGATCGCGTACTCGACAGTGCAGTGGCCCCAGGAGCGCTTCGTCTCGTACTCCTCGCTGGTGTGCTGCGCATCGTGGATCAGCAGGTCGACGCCATCGCACAGTTCGAGCACGTCGTCGGGGACGTAGTCGTCGGGGTCGGTGGGCACCGTCCCCGGCCCGTGGTCGGAGAGGTAGGCCACCGACTTGCCCTCGATCTCCACCCGGAAGCCGAGCGCGGGATCGGTGTGGCGCACCCAGCGGGACCGGATCTTCGCGCCCTGGTGGGCGAAGTCCTCCCGGCCGACCGAGTCGAACGCCACCTGGCCGAGGAGCTGCTCGGGAGTGATCGGGAAGTACGGCGGCTGCATCACCCCCCGGAACACGTCCGCGAGCGGGCCTTCGGGCTGGTGGGGCCCGATGATCTGCACCGACCCGCCGCCCGCGGCGAGAGGCAGCGAAGAAGGGCAGGCCCTGGATGTGGTCCCAGTGCAGATGGCTCAGCAGGACGGTGGCCCGGTAGCCCTCGCGCTGCCCGGTCTGCTCGAGGTGCTCGCCCAGATTGCGCAGGCCGGTACCGAGGTCGAAGAGGATCGGCTCGTGGCCCGGCACGGCGACCTCCACACAGGAGGTGTTGCCGCCGTAGCGGTTGAACTGGTCGCCGTCGCAGGGCGTGGAGCCCCGGACCCCCCAGAAATTGACCTGTGCCGTGCCCGACATAGACAGACCACGTTACCGGTGGAGCGGGCGCGCCCCCTGGTTCGTGTGACCGACGACCTACCGGCTCCCCGGAGTTGGGGACCCGGCCGACTTCATGCCGTCAGCTCAGGACGCGGCGCTTGAACCCGTTGATCCCCATCCAGGTGAAGAGCGCCGAGAACCCGATGAGGGCGCCGTAGACCGCCCAGAGGCTCATGTGCGGGACATCGGTGAGCGCGGCCCGGAACCCCTCGCACAGGTACACCAGTGGATTGAGCAGCACCAGGATCTGGAGCCAGCGGATCGCCTCCAGCGACTGCCACGTGTAGTACACGCAGCCGAGGAAGGTGAGCGGGATCACGATGATGCCGAACAGCAGCGGCACGGTGCGGGGGTCGAAGCGGGTCCCGAACGTGAGGCCCAGCGCGCCGCACATGTAGCAGGCGAGCGGCGTGATGGTGAGCAGGATCGGCCAGTTCACGTGCAGGTGCACGGGGGTGGCGGGCACCACCGCGGCGATGGGGAACACGATCAGTGCGGAGAACAGGCCGCTGAGCGCGCCCCAGATCGCCTTCTGCACCGCGACCAGGGCCACCGGCATGGGCGCGAGCACGCGGTCCTCGATCTCGCGCGTGTACCCGAACTCCTGCACCATCGGCAGCGACACCGACTGGATGCCCTGCATGAGGATCGTGGTGCCGATCACCCCGGCGACGAGCAACGTGGAAAAGCCACTCGCGTTCGCGCCGCCCACGCCCTGACCGATCTTCGGGAAGACGTAGGTGAACACGAAGACCAGCAGCAGCGGCTGCAGGATCGTGCGGGGGATGAACTCCTTGAGTGTCTTGCGCAGGACGACGAGGTCGCGCAACAGGAGTGCCCGGAACGCGACGCGGCCGCCGCGCTCGGTGGCCGTTCGGGGACGAGGTGGGCACTGTCGAGGGTGGCGCCGACGGCGGTCATTCGCGCAGGTCCTTCCCGGTGAGGTTGATGAAGACGGTCTCGAGCGTGGGCTCGTTCACCGACACGTCGGAG
The DNA here is from genome assembly GCA_963782705.1 of uncultured Actinomycetes bacterium. Classification (GTDB taxonomy): domain Bacteria; phylum Actinomycetota; class Acidimicrobiia; order IMCC26256; family DASPTH01; genus CAVRGQ01. Next base: position 17,401 of record CAWAKX010000022.1, read on the forward strand.
ACGTGGTACCCGTGACGCTCGGCGACGTTGAACACGAGCGGCAGCACACCGACCTGCTCCCGCACCTCCACGAGCACGTTGTGGTCGACTCGCGTCACGCTCGTGCGCGCCGGGCACCTCGGCTGCGAGCAGCGTGGCCAGCGCGTCGAGGTCGCCCTGCGCGGTCACCGTCACGATGGTGTCGGCGCCGGTGGCGTTCTTGAGCTCGGTGGGCGTGCCCAGCGTGAGCAGCTTGCCGTGGTCGATGATCGCGAGACGGTCGCAGAGCTCGTCGGCCTCCTCCATGTAGTGCGTGGTGAGGAGGATGGTCTGGCCCGCATCGTGCAATTCGCCGAGGATCTCCCAGAGCGCGAGACGGCTCTGCGGATCGAGGCCGGCGGTGGGCTCGTCGAGGAACAACGTGGCCGGCCGGTGCATGATGGCCCGGGCCACCATGAGGCGCTGGGCCATGCCGCCCGACAGCGCGCCGACCGGTTCCTGCGCCCGCTCCGACAGCCGGAACTGCTCGAGCAGGCGCGTCGCCTCCGACTTCGCGGTGGCCGCGGCCATGCCGAAGAAGCGGCCGTGGAAGTAGAGGTTCTCCCACACGCTCAGCGACCGGTCGAGGGTGTTGCTCTGGGGCACCACGCCGATGACCTGCTTGGCCGCGCTGGGGTGCGCGACCACGTCGATGCCGCCGACGAAAGCCCGGCCGCTCGTGGGGATCACCCGGGTGGTGAGCATCCCCGCGGTGGTGGTCTTGCCGGCGCCGTTCGGGCCGAGCAGACCGAAGATCTCGCCTTCGTACACCGCGAGGTCGAGGCCGTCGACGGCGCGGATGTGTCCGTTGTAGACCTTGGTGAGCGCCTCGGTGCGCATCACCACGGTGTCAGAGCGCGCGGGCACGGTGGACCTCCTTGTCCGCGTCCTTCGCGGCCGAGGCGTGTTCCTGCTCGGTGAAGTACGAGTGGATGCGGGGCAGCGCGCGTTCGAGCACGCTGGCCTCGCGTGACGTGAGGATGCCGCGCAGCTCGGCGTCGAGCTCGAGCACGGCCTCGTGGAGCCGGGCGAGGCGTCGACGACCCGCGGCGGTGACCACCACACGCATCACACGGCGGTCGTGGGAGTCGGGACGCCGTTCGACGAGCCCTTCCTCGGCGAGCTTGTCGAGATGACGCACCAGCGTGGGCGGTTCGATCCGCATGAGGTCGGCGAGCTCACGCTGACTCGCGCCGTCGGCGTTGGCCGCCTCGCGCAGCAGCACCCAGCTCCACACGCTGGCGCCGTGCGCGCGCAGTCGCCGGTCGAGCGCGTCGTGGGTGGCACGCTGCGCGAGGTAGAGATGGCGACCGATGGGCACGGAGCCCGACGAGACAGATTCCATAGGGTCCTCATTGTTAGCAGACTAACGATTAGCTCTGCAAGAGGTCGCGGATCCGTTCCGCCATCGCGGCCGCGTCCGCGTCGTCGGCGTACCCCTGGCGGGGCCAGAAGAACCCGCGCAGCCCGTCCTTGGGGTTGCGGGGCACCACGTGCACATGGAGATGCGGCACGCTCTGGCTCACCACGTTGTTGGCGGCCACGAACGACCCCGCGGCGCCGGTGGCCTCCTCCACTGCGGCATCGACCTCCTGCACCCGAGCGAAGAAGCCGCCGATCGCGTCGGGCGGGAGGTCCCGCAGCGTCACCACATGCGCGCGCGGCACGACCAGCGTGTGACCGGGGAACAGCGGTCGGCGGTCGAGGAAGGCGACCGCCTCGGGCGTGTCGAGCACCACGTGGGCGGGCTGCTCCCCTGCGACGATGGCGCAGAACACGCAGCCGGCCATGGGTCCGGTGCCCGTCGGTCTCAGCCCTCGGCCGTCGGCTCGTTGGGCGAGGTGTACGGACGCACGCGCGGCTTGGCGGCCTCGCGCTTGGGCACCATCGACCTTGCGCCGGAAGTAGCAGACCTCTTCGCCGCGCTGGTTGTAGGCCCGGGTCTCGACGCTCACGATCCCCCGGTCGGGACGGCTCGACGACTCCTTCTTGTCGAGCACCAGCGTCTCGGCGTAGATGGTGTCGCCGTGGAAGGTGGGCATCTTGTGCTGCAGCGACTCGATCTCGAGGTTCGCGATGGCCGCGCCGCTCACGTCGGGGACGCTCATGCCCAGCACCAGCGAGTACACGAGGTTCCCGACCACCACGTTCTTGCCGAACTGGGTCTGGGTCTCGGCGTACCACGCGTCCGTGTGCAAGGGGTGGTGGTTCATCGTGATCATGCAGAAGAGGTGGTCGTCGGCCTCGGTGATCGTCTTGCCCGGCCAGTGCTTGTACACGTCGCCGGGAACGAAGTCCTCGAAGAGACGGCCAAAGGGTCGTTCGTGGATCGTCATGGCGGAAACGTTAGCGACGGGTTTGCCCCGGACTCGCCTCCGCAACCGGCCGGTAGCGTGGCCGCAGATGAACCCCCGAGCCCGTACCCCCCGCTGACGTGCACCCCGCGATCCACGGCTTCGGCCGCGACGCCAAGGAGTTGAAAGGCAAGCGGGTCGAGCGCGCGCTCCTGCGCCGGGTGCTCGGTCTCACCCGCCCTTACCGCGGGAAGCTGATCGGGTTCGTGGTGGCGGTGATCGGCGCCTCGGTGGTGAGCGCCATCCCCCCGCTGATCCTGCGGGCCCTCCTCGACACCGCGGTGCCCGACAAGGACCGCCAGCTCGTGGGCGTGCTCGCCCTCGCCGCGGTGCTCCTCGCGGTGGTCAACGCCGTGCTCCAGCTCGTGCAGCGCTACTACTCGGCGAAGATCGGCGAGGGCCTGATCTTCGACATGCGCACGAAGCTCTTCGACCACATCCAGCACCAGCCGCTGTCGTTCTTCACCCGCACGCAGACCGGCGCGCTGATGTCGCGCATGAACAACGACGTGGTCGGCGCGCAACAGGCCGTCACCAACACGCTGGGCACCGTGTTCTCCAACGTGATCGCGGTGGTCGTCACCATCACGTTCATGCTCGCCCTCGAGTGGCGCCTCACGATCCTCACCCTGATCGTGTTGCCGTTCTTCATCATCCCCGCGAAGCGCATGGGACCGAAGCTCCAACGCCTCACGCCGCGAGAGCATGCAGCTCAACGCGTCGATGAACAACACCATCGCCGAACGCTTCAACGTCGGCGGCGCGCTGGTCGTGAAGCTGTTCGGCAAGCAGCGCACCGAGGCCGACGACCTTCTCCGACCGGGCCGGACGGGTGCGCGACATCGGCATCGAGACCGCGATGTACTCGCGCGTGTTGTTCGCCGCGCTCGGGCTGGTCGCCGCAGTCGGGACCGCCATCGTGTACTTCGTGGGCGGGAACCTGGCGATCTCCGGCACCATCGGCGTGGGCACCATCGCCACGTTCGCGGTGTACGTGAGCCAGATCTACCAACCCCTCACGCAGCTCGCGAACGCGCGGGTCGACGTGCTCACCGCGCTGGTGTCCTTCGAGCGGGTGTTCGAGGTGCTCGACTTCCCGCCGCTCATCACCGACCGCGCCGACGCGCTCGACCTCGTCGCCGCCCACGCGGGTGACACCGCGGGCGCCGGGATCGCGGCCGGAACCGTCACGTTCGACCACGTGTGGTTCCGTCACCCATCGGCCGCGGTCACGTCGATCCGCTCGCTCGAGGAGGTCAGCGGCGCGACCGATCTCGACGGTGACGGAGCGCGTGGATCCTGCACGACGTCTCGTTCACCGCCGCGCCCGGCGAGCTGGTGGCGCTGGTCGGGCCGTCGGGGGCGGGCAAGACCACCACTGCGCTGCTCGTCCCCCGCATCTACGACGCCAGCACCGGGCGGGTGTGCGTCGACGGCCACGACGTCCGCGACCTCACGCTCGAGTCGCTCCGCGACTCCGTGGGCATGGTGATGCAGGACCCGCACCTGTTCCACGACACCGTGCGGGCGAACCTGCGCTACGCCAACCCCGAGGCCACCGACGCCGAGCTGGTTGGAGACGCGTGCAAGGCCGCGCGCATCACGACCTCATCGCCGGGTTCCCCGACGGCTACGACACGCTGGTCGGCGAGCGCGGGTACCGCATGTCGGGCGGCGAGAAGCAGCGGCTGGCCATCGCCCGCATGCTGCTCAAGGACCCCACGGTGGTGATCCTCGACGAGGCGACGTCACACCTCGACTCCGAGTCGGAGCTGGCGATCCAGCAGGCGCTGGCCGAGGCCCTCACCGGGCGCACGTCGATCGTGATCGCCCACCGGCTCTCCACCATCGTCGCCGCCGACCGCATCCTCGTGTTGGAGGGCGGGCGCATCGTGGAGCAGGGCCGTCACGAGGAGCTGCTCAACACGGGTGGCCTCTACGCCGACCTCTACCGCACACAGCTCAGCCACCCCGCCGCCGAGCTCGGCTGACTGCGAGCCGGGCAGCCGGTCACCGCGCGGTGACACAATGAATGCCGTGCCCGACACCACCGGCCGCCCGGAGCGGCGCCGTCAGCTCGCCGCCATCGCCGCGATCGCGACCGCGCTCGCCACCGTGGTCGTCGCGGCCGTCACGCTCTGGTCCTACTGGGACGATCTCGTGCTCTCGCTCGTGTGCCTCGGGGTCGCGGTGGTCGCGGCGTGGTACGTGCTCGCGACGCGCGGCGCACGTCGCGTGGTCGCGGTGTTCGTGCTGGTGGTCGCGATCGTCGGGGTGATCGTGTTCGTCACCGGCGACCGGGGCCTGCTCCTGCTGCTCGCCGTCGCGGTCCTCGCGTTCACCACCGCCGGTCTGGCCCGGTTCGCGCTGCACGCCGATCGGACGAGCCTGCGCGACGCGGCCCCGCCCGGCATCGAGGTCCCTGCGGCCGTTCACCCCGTACTCCTCTACAACCCGAAGTCGGGCGGCGGAAAGGCCGACGTCGAGTTCGTCGCCGCGGCCGAGGCCCGGGGCATCCGCGCCGATCGACCTCACCCGACGCCCCCGACCTCGAACAGCTCGCCCGGGACGTGATCGCCGAGGGCGCCGACGTGGTGGGGGTGGCCGGCGGCGACGGTTCGCAGGCGCTGGTCGCCGGGGTCGCCGCCGAGCACGACGTGTCGTTCGTGTGCATCCCGGCCGGTACCCGCAACCACTTCGCGCTCGACCTCGGCGTCGACCGCGACGACGTGGAGGGCGCGCTCGACGCGTTCGCCGCCGCCTACGAACGGCGCGTCGACCTCGCGACGGTGAACGGCCGGGTGTTCGTGAACAACGTGTCCCTCGGGCTCTACGCGCGCATCGTGCAGTCCGACGACTACCGCGACGACAAGATGGGCACCGCGGCGCGCATGCTTCCCGACCTGCTCGGCAACGACTACGACCCGTTCGACTTCCGGGTGCACGGACCGTCGGGCGTCGACGAGGCCCACCCCGACCTCGTGCTCGTGTCGAACAACGTGTACCAGCTCTCGGGCATCGGCGGGTTCGGCACCCGGGCCCGGCTCGACGAGGGCGTGCTCGGCGTGATCGTGATCGACGTGCACGACGCCAAGGATCTCGCCGAGCTCGTCGCGCTGGAGACGGCCGGGCGCGGATCGTCGTTCCGGGGCTGGCACGAGTGGAGCGACCGCACCGTGGTGGTGGAGTCGGGCCAGGCAGGTCGAGGCCGGCATCGACGGCGAGGCCGTGGTGCTCGATCCCCCGGTCCGCTTCGAGTCGCGGCCGGGCGCGCTGCGGGTGCGGGTGGCGCCCCACCACCCCGGCGTGTCACCCGCCGCGGTGCGTGGGCACGGTGCGGCGAGGCGGGCCGCGCCGCCTGCTGCGGGTGGCCGCGGGCCGCTCCTGACCGGAGCCTCCGGGCCCCCGGGGTTACCATCGCGCCTTCCCGCGCGCGCGCTTCCGGTCCCCCGCTCCCGGATCGACCGGAGCCCGGCCCTCGAATTCCCGACGACGAGAGCATCCATGCCCGAGTCATCCAGCAGCGGCCGCCGGGCCCGACGCGAAGCCCGGCAGCAGCAGCGACGCAGTCGCGACCGCACCGTCGTGCTGGTCGTCGTCGCGCTCGTCGTCGTGGCCGGGGTCGCGGTCGCGGCCACCGGCGTGGTGTCGTTCGGCGGCGACGACACGACGCGCGCCGCGGGCACGGTGCGGGTCGCGCCCGGCGAGATCACCCGGTCCACCACCACCACCGTCGCCGCGCCGAAGCACGCCGTGCCGGGCCGCGCTCACCAGCGACGACCCGCTGCGGTTGTGGGTCGGTGGCGACTCGCTCGCCGGGTCGCTCGGCCCCGCGCTCGGCGAGATCACCGGCGCCACCGGCGTGGTGCAGCCCTACTTCGACTCCCGGGTGTCGAGCGGGCTCTCCAACCCCGGCTTCTTCGACTGGCCCGACCACGCCAAGACGGAGATGGATCGACTCAAGCCCGAGATCGTCGTGTTCATCATCGGCACCAACGACTACACGACCCCCACCGACGGCGACGCGTGGAAGGTCGACTACGCGAAGCACGTCGAGGAGATGCTCACCGTGCTCGGCGCCGACGGCCGCACCGTCTACTGGGTGGGCGCGCCGATCCTCAAGGACGACAACATGGACGAGGGCGCCGCGGCGGTGAACGCGGTGGCGGCCGGCGTCATCGCCAAGCACCCGAACGCCGAGTACGTCGACGCCCACAAGCTCTTCGCCGACACCGACGGCAAGTTCGCCCAGAACCTGCCCGACGAGACCGGCAAGCTGGTCACGATGCGGGCCGGCGACGGCGTGCACCTCACCGTCGACGGCGGCAAGTACCTGGCGCAGGCCGTGTACGCGCAGCTCGACACGCAGTGCCGCATCACCGCGCAGAAGGTCGACGGCCACGACAAGGGCACCATCCAGACCGAGGGCTCCACCCAGGTCGCGCCGGGGTCGAAGACGTCGGGCGGCACGGTGGCGACCACGCCGCCCTACTCGGCGCCCTCCACCACCAGCGCGCCGAGCACCACGCTGCCCACCAGCACCACCGGGGCCCCCGCCTCCACCACCACCATCGCCCGACGCCCACCACAACCACTCCCAAGGCGCCGCCCGCACCCTGACGGCACGTCGCGCCGGCGGCGGGTAGGGCCGTCGCCCGCTTCCGAGCCGAATCGGCGGACGCGTCGTAGGCTCCTGGCCATGACCGACCAGCTCGCCAGTGAGATCGAACCGCCGCGCCGCGGTCGACGTGGCCGCCGCCGTCGTCACCGCCGCCACCCGCCACCTCGCCGAGAGCTCCACCGTCGACGGACGCATCTCCGTCTCGAAGCTCGACCAGCAGCAGGTGCTCGCCTACGACCTCGCGCACGCCGCGAGCGCGGTCGAGGGCTCCAAGGTGATGCTCGACTACGCCGACCCAGGGCGAGCTGGAGTCGAAGCTCGCACGCGTGCGTACATCGCCGACTCCATCGCCGACCTCGCGGCCAAGCTCATCGGCCGCGAGGCGCTGTGGGGCGTGGCGCCCGACGCGCTCGCCGCCGCCGCCGACTTCGTCGCTGCGCACCGCTCGCCCGAGTTCCTCGAGGAGATCGCGGCCACGCTCGAGACCGCGGGCACCGGGCCCCGTCACCTCCCCGACGACTTCGAGCTCGCGGCCGAGACCTTCCACAAGTTCGCGGAGCAGGAGATCCGGCCCGTCGCCGAGCACGTGCACCGCACCAACGGCGACGTGCCCGAGCAGATCATCAGCGGCCTCGCCGAGATCGGCGGCTTCGGCCTGTCGGTGCCCGAGGAGTACGAGGGGTTCGCGAGCGGCGGCGAGGCCGACTACCTCGGCATGGTCGTCGCCACCGAGGAGCTCTCGTGGGGTTCGCTCGGCATCGGCGGTTCGCTCATCACCCGCCCCGAGATCCTCACCCGGGCGCTGGTCACCGGCGGCACCGAGGAGCAGAAGCAGCGCTGGCTGCCGAGCATCGCGGCCGGTGAGCTCATGGTCGGCGTGATGGTCACCGAGCCCGACTACGGCTCCGACGTCGCGGGCATCGGCGTGAGCGCCACCGCGGTCGACGGCGGCTACCGCATCAACGGCGTGAAGACGTGGGCCACGTTCGCGGGGCGCGCCAACCTGCTGATGCTGCTCGCCCGCACCAACCCCGACAAGTCGCTCACCCACCGCGGCCTCTCGTTGTTCGTGGTGGAGAAGGACCCCACCGACGGGCACACGTTCGCGCTCGACCAGCCCGAGGGCGGCACCATCGAGGGCCGCGCCATCGACACCCTCGGCTACCGCGGCATGCACAGCTACGAGGTGTCGTTCTCCGACTGGTTCGTGCCCGCCGAGAACCTCGTCGGCGGCGAGGCCGGGCTCGGCAAGGGCTTCTACCTCCAGATGGAGGGCTTCGAGAACGGTCGCCTGCAGACCGCGGCACGCGCCGTCGGCCTCATGCAGGCCGCGTTCGACGCCGGCCTCGAGTACGCGCAGAACCGCAACGTGTTCGGCAAGCCGGTGTTCGACTACCAGCTCACGCGCATGAAGCTCGCCCGCATGGCCGCGCTCATCGCCGCCGGTCGCCAGTTCTCCTACGACGTCGCCCGCCGCATGGGTCGCGGCGAAGGGCACGTTGGCCGCGTCGATGGTGAAGGCCTACGTGTGCCGCACCGCCGAGTGGGTCACCCGCGAGGCGATGCAGATCCACGGCGGCATGGGTTACGCCGAGGAGTTCGCGGTGTCGCGCTACTTCGTCGACGCACGCGTGTTGAGCATCTTCGAGGGGGCGGACGAGACCCTGTGCCTCCGCGTCATCGCCCGGAAGCTCGCCGAGGACGCGCTCGCGTCCTGAGTCCTCTGCTGGTCGCGTCGGGGAGCACCGGCGTCACCGAAGGCTCGCGACGACTGGCTCGCTGCGCTCGCGTCGTCGAAGGCTTCGCCTTCGGCGCACCGGCGCTCCCCTTGTGACTCCAGCTCGGGAGTCCGGGGCGCGCATCCCGCGAGGCCAAGGGTCTCAGGCGCGGCGCAGGGCTTCTTGGTTGAGGGCGTGGAGGTCGTCGGCGAGGGCCTTCGACAGGGTGGTGGGCAGGCTGCGGGAGGAGGCTGGGGACGGGGCCGCGCCAGGACTCTTGGGTGGTCACCACGGTCGTGCCGTCGTCCTGGGATTCGAGTTGCCAGACGTGACGGGCGCGGATGCCGAAGGTCCTGCCGGTCCAGCCGATCGCCGACGGCGCGTCGCACTGCGCGATCTTCGAGCGGATCGAGCCCGGGCCCGCCTTCCAGCGGAACGTGGCACCCACCGCGAGCGGGCCCGACAACGCGAGCGACTTCACACCCGGGTTCCACGCGGGCCAGCCCTCGAGATCGGTGAGCACCTGCCACACCAGCTCACGCGGCGCGGCGATCGTGATCCGCCCTTCGGCGTAGACCGGAGCGTCCCGGTCGGCGGCGAAGTCGGTCACCGGTTGACCGGCCGGTTCAGGACGCGCTGCGGGTCATCCCGGCGCGGCTGCCACGGCTGACGAACTTGTTCGCCATCTTGCGGCTCGCCTCGTCGATCATCTCGTCGCCGAACATCACCGCGCCGCGACGGTCGCCCTCGGTGGTGGCCTTCTCGTAGGCGTCGAGGATGTCGAACGCGCGGTCGAACTGCTCCTGGGTGGGCGTGAACACCTCGTTGATCACCGCGACCTGGTCGGGGTGCAGCGCCCACTTGCCGTCGTACCCGAGGATGCGGGTGCGCATCGCGTAGTCGCGCAGCGCGTCGACGTCCTTGATCTTGAGGTAGGGGCCGTCGATCACCTGCAGGCCCGCGGCGCGGCCCGGCCATGAGGATCTTCGCGAACACGTAGTGGAAGTGGTCACCGGGGTACTCGGGGACCTGCACGCCACCGGTGAGCACCGGCATCTCGGCCGAAGCCGCGAAGTCGGCGGGGCCGAACACGATGGTCTCCATGCGGGACGAGGCCTTGCAGATCTCCTCCACGTTGATGAGGCCCTGCGCGGTCTCGATCTGCGCCTCGATGCCGATCCGGCCCTGGCGGCCCGTGACCTGCTCGATCTGGGTGAGGAGCAGGTCGAGGGCGACGATGTCGCTGGCCTTCTGCACCTTCGGCAGCATGATCTCGTCGAGCCGCTCGCCCGCGCCCTCGACGACGGTGATCACGTCGCGGTAGGTGTACTTCGTGTCCCACGCGTTCACGCGCACACACAGGACGGTGTCGCCCCACTCGAGCTCGTTGATGGCGCGCACCACGTTGTCGCGGGCGCCTTCCTTCTCGAGCGGCGCGACGGAGTCCTCGAGATCGAGGAACACCATGTCGGCGCCGAGGCCGGGAGCCTTGCCCAGCATCTTCTCGCTCGAGCCGGGGACGGCGAGACAGGTGCGGCGCGGGAGGGAACGGCTGCGTTCAGTCATGGCCCGGAGGGTAACCCAGCGGGGCGGGGCTCCGGAAACCGTGCCCGGCCGCCCCCGATCGCGTGCGGGCGTAGCCTCGGGCGATGGCCGGTCCCACGCTCGACGAGCTCGCCCCCGGCGTGTTCGCGTGGGTGGTGCCCGACGGCCGGGCCGGGGTCGCCAACGCGGGTGTGATCGTCGACGACGACGGCCTCACCGTGGTCGACACCCTGATGGTGCGCTCCCAGTGGGAGCCGTTCGCGGCCGCGGTCACCCGGCTCGGGCTCCCGGTGCGGCGGGTGGTGCTGACGTGCGGACACGTCGACCACGTGGGCGGCACGCGGGCGTTCCCCATGTCGGCGGTGTACGGGTCGCGCCACACGAGCGACGCGCTCGATCTCGACATGCCGATCGACGCGTACCGAAACTTCTGGCCCGAGTTCGCCGACGAGTTCGAGGTGCTCGCCGAGATCGGCACCCGACCGGTGACCCATCTCGTCGACGGGGCCGCGCAGCTGACCACGCGCGTGGAGGTGCTCCCGGCGAACGGCTACACACCGGGCGACGTGCTGGTGCTGGTGGCCGACGCCGAGGTGTGCTTCACCGGTGGGCTCGGGTCCTTCGGTGCGCGGCCCCTCGGATGGGAGTCCAACGTGGACGAGTGGATCGCCACCCTCGACGTGGTGGTCGAGCTGGCCGACGTACTCGTGCCCGGCCACGGCGCGGTGGGTGGCGAACCCGAGGTGCGCGCGCTCCAGGGCTATCTCGGTGCCTGTGCCGACGCGCACGGCGACGTGGGCGCGCTGGTCGACGGCCCGTGGCGAGACTGGCCCGACCACCGCTGCGACGCGATCAACGTGGAACGCGCCGCGCTGGTGGCCGCCGGCCGCGACGAACTCCCCCCGACCATGCTCCGCATCCTCACTTCCCCTCCGCCATCGAGCGTGACCAACGACTGCCGGCGGTCCCAACTGACACCTGCCCGATTCGTCGTCCGAGCAAGTGACGGAATGGCCCACCATGGCAGGCAGAACTGACACATGCTCGGGAAGCGCTCGGGACAGGTCAGGGGCGTGCGGGTCAGGCGCAGGTGTTGCAGCCGAAGTTGGCGCGGCGGGCGATCTCGGTGCCGGCGGCGTCGAACACCACGAGCGGCGATGTGCCGTCGAGACCGGGCACCCACGCGGCGAAGTAGCGGTGGGCGCCGTCGGGGGTGAGCGGGCCGATGGTGGCGGTCACCGGCGCGCGCCCGGCGGCTCGAACCGCGCGACCGCCGCGCTTGCGGGCACGATCCCTGCGAACAACATCCCGTTGTGACCGAGGATGGTGCCCGCCGACGCGACGTCGGGCAGACCGGTGTCGGGCAGACCGGTGCCCCCGCCGCCCTGGGTGCCGTCGGCGGTGAGCAGCATGTTCCACGCGCTCGGCTGCGCGGCGCCGCGGTCCCAACCGACCGCCCAGCGCGTGCCGTCGGACGCGCCGTCGAGCACGGCGCCGTTCGCCCGGTCGACCTGCGGGAAGAACGCGGCCACCGGCAGCTCGGCGACGCGCGCCCGGAACGCCTCCCAGCCGGCGTCGTCGGTGCGCGACGTCGACGCGCGCGAGCGCGCGCAGCACCGCCGGTTCGGCCGCGCCGCGCGCCACCACGGTGCGGCCGTCACGCGGGACAACGACCTCGCGCGTGGGCGCGTCGGCGGCACTCCCCCGCCGACCGGCCTGGTCGGCCCAGAACTGCACGAACGCGCGCTCGGCCCGATCGGCGGTGAACACGTCGAGGGTGACGCGTTGCCCGCCGGTGGCGTCGACCAGCACGATCTGCTCGGCGGGATAGACGGTGTCGGGTCCGATGCCGGCGTCGACCACCACCCGGGAGAGACCGTCGGGCACCCCGGCGCTCCCGATCGCGGGCGCCGCCGATGTGGGGAAGCGGGCAGCCTTCGCCGCGGCGACCACCGCGTCGTCGCCGAGCCCACGCGCCGCGACCACCCGTACGTCGGTGCCACCGGGCGCGAGCCACGTGACCCAGGTGACGTCACCGTTGCGGGCCAGGCGACCCGAGGCCAACCCGCTCACCGCGCGGGGTGACGGGTCGCGCAGGCCCGAGAACCCGTCGCCGCGGCAACGTGCCCACTGCGAGCGCGGGTCCCGAGCCGGGCGCGCCGTCCACGCGCGTAGAAGGTGAACCCGCCCGTGGCCGGCTCACCCGCGGCGGGCGCGGTCGCGCCCCACACGTACCAACCGGCCGGCAGCGTGGACGGCGCGTACCGAACACTTCCCGCCTCCACGCCCCCTGCCCGCGCCGTCGGAACCAGCGCAACGAGGAGCGCCGCGCACGACAGGATCGCGACCAGGGACGGTCGCCGGTGGCGACGGCAGGGAGGAGTGCCCGGACGCATCGCCGCAGGGTACGACGCGCTCCGCGACCCGCGCGCGGGGAACTAGCGGACGTGTTCGCGCAGGAACTCGAGCGTGCGCCCCCACGCCAGCTCGCTCGCATCCGCGGCGTACACCTCGGGACGGTGGTGGTTCGCGAACGCGTGCTCGGTGCCCTCGTAGAGGAACACCACGAAGCTCTTGTCGTGCTCGGTGAGCGTGGCCTCGAGCGCGGCGACCGCCGGCGGACCGGCGAAGTCGTCGACCTCCGCGTAGTGCCCCTGCACCGCGGCTTCGAGCACCGAGTAGTCGGGCTGCGCGGCCTCCCACGGGATGACGCCGTAGTAGGGCACCACCGCCGCCACCTCGGTGGGCGCCAACGTCGCGAGCCACAGCGCGAGGCCACCGCCCATGCAGAAGCCGACCACGCCCACGCCGTCGGAGGTGACCGCCTCGTGGTGCGCGAGGTAGTGGACCGCGCCCACCATGTCCTTGGCCGCCCGCTCGATGTTGAGCGACATCATGAGCTTGGCCGCTTCGTCGGGCTCCTTGGTCTCCACGCCGCGGTAGATGTCGGGCGCGAGGGCGACGAAGCCCTCGGCCGCGAAGCGGTCGCAGACCTCCTTGATCTGGTCGTTGAGGCCCCACCACTCCTGGAGCACGACCACGCCGCGGCCCGCGCCCACGTCGGGGAGCGCCAGGTACCCCTGACCCTCGGTGCCGTTGCTCGGGAACCTCACCAGCTCGCCCAACTCGATTCGCTCCCTCTCTTCGCCGCTACGGCGTTCGGGAAAGGCTACGCGCTACCGTCGGGGCGTTCCAGGAGGTCCGACGTGGCGAAGTCTCCCGACCCGAACATCAAGCTGACGAGCAGCAAGGGCGTCACCCGCACGCTCGACGACTGGGCGACCATCTTCCAGCTGTGCCTGGTCGTGCTCCCGCCGCGTCCGGACGCGGCCATGTTCGTGCCGATCGCCCGACGCATCGCCGCGGTGCTCGGCGACTCCGACTGCCGCATCGTCTACTGCGTACTCGGTGACGAGTTCATCGCCCGCGGCGTGCTCGGCGACGCCGAGCGCGAGGCGATCGTGCTCACCGACCCCGACGGCAGCTTCGTGAACAGCCTCGGCCTCACCCACCTCCCCGCGCTGGTCCACCTGCGCCAGGACACGACGCTCGTCGACGTGGCCGAGGGCTGGGACGCCGCCGCGTGGCAGCGCGTCGTCGACGGCGTCGCCAAGGCCCAGAACTGGAGCAGCCCCACCGTCGCCGGCGCCGGCGACCCGCCGAGCACGCCCGGCTGGCCGATCACCTGAGCCCACGCTCCCGGGCGGCGGGAGTCTCAACCCCCGATCAACCCTGCACCGACGGAACCCCGCAGTACCGGTGCGGGGAACCCTGAGAAATGCGCTGATTTCCTCTGAATTCGGACAGCAAACGTCCGGTCAGAACTGGGGAATCGGAGCGCGCGCCACCTCCAGGGTGCTGGCGGCCCCCTCCCAGGTTCGCTAGGGTTTCCCCCAATGTCCGTACGGCGAAACCCGTACGGACTCTGTTCTTGCCAGCCCCAAGCCTGTTGTGCACACAGACCGTGTTCAGCAAGGACCGAGACGGCGCAGCCGGAGGAGTCCCCACATGAACCGCCGATCGGTGAAGCTCGTTCCCCTGATCCTCGCGATGCTGACGATCGGGGTCATCTTCACTCCTGCCGCATCCCAGGCGGCGCCGATCGACGACCTCCAGGCCCAGGCCAACCAGCTCGAGCGGCAGATCAGCCAGAACGCCGAGAAGCTCAGCGCGCTCAACGAGCAGATCAACACCGCGCAGGACAAGCTCGACGACGCGGTCGCCGACATCCAGCACGCCAACGAGCTGGTCGCCGCCGCGCAGTCCAAGACCGCGCGAGCTGCGCGCCGAGGTCGCCCGCCGCGCCGCCGCGGTCTACACACAGAGCGGCAGCACCGGCGGCATCGAGAACCTCGACGCCGCGAACGCGCAGGACCTCTCCACCAAGTCGAAGTACAGCTCCCTCGCCGCACAACGCGACGACCAGATCCTCAACGATCTCGTCAAGGCGAAGGAACAGGTCACGATCCTCAAGGCCGAGGCCGAGGACGCGAAGCAGGCCGCGCAGCAGCAGCGCGACGCGATCCAGGCCCAGAAGGACGAGCTCGACGCCGGCCAGGCGAAGCTCGAGGCGCTGCAGAGCCAGGTCAAGGGCCAGATCGCCGACCTCGTGGCGAAGGCCGAGGCGGAACGCCAGGCCCGGGAAGCCGCGGCGGCGGCCGCTCGGTACCAGCTCGCGGCGCCCCCTGCCCGCAGAACCAGGGTCCCCGGCCCACGCCGCCGGCGGTGGCCGGCAACGTCGGACGGTGCTCAACTACGCGTACGCCCAGCTCGGCAAGCCCTACTGCTACGCCGGCACCGGGCCCGACTGCTTCGACTGCTCGGGCCTCTCGATGATGGCGTGGGGCCAGGTGGGCGTCTCGATGCCGCACGGCTCCTACGCCCAGCAGGCGATGTTCCCCGCGGTGTCGATGGACCAGCTCCAGCCCGGTGACCTCGTGTTCTGGGACGGCCACGTCGGCATCTACGTGGGCGGTGGAGCAGTGCTCCATGCGCCGCACACCGGCACCGTGGTCCAGATCACGCAGATCTGGCCCGGGGTCATCGGCGCCGCCCGGCCGGGTTGATCCGCCTCACCGCGTTCTCGCACGGCGCGGGCTGCGCCTGCAAGCTCTCTCCCGCTGATCTCCAGACCGTCCTCGGGATGGTGCGCGCGGCCGTTCACCACCGACGACCCGAACCTGCTCGTCGGCTTCGACACGTCCGACGACGCCGCGGTCTACCGCCTGCGCGACGACCTCGCGATCGTGGTGACGACCGACTTCTTCACGCCGATCGTCGACGACCCCTACGACTGGGGTCGCATCGCCGCCACCAACGCGCTCTCCGACGTGTACGCGATGGGCGGCGCGCCCCTGCTCGCGCTCAACCTGGTGGCCTGGCCCCGTGAAGGTCTGCCGTTCGAGCTGCTCGCCCGCGTGCTCGACGGGGGCGCGCGACGTGCTGCGCAGCGCCGGGCGCGCTGGTGGGTGGCGGTCACTCGATCGACGACGCGGAACCGAAGTACGGCCTGGCGGTGGTCGGCACCGTCGATCCCGCGCTCGTGCTCACCAACCGCGACGCGCAGGCGGGCGACGTGCTGGTGCTCACCAAGCCGATCGGCCTCGGTGTGATCTCCACCGCGGTGAAGCGCGACGCTGCCGACGCCGCGCTGCTCGCCGAGGCGGTCCGCATCATGACGACGCTCAACGCCGGCGCGCGCGACGCCGCGGTTGCGCTCGGCGGCGCGGTGCACGCGGCCACCGACGTGACGGGCTTCGGCCTGCTCGGTCACCTCCGCGAGCTGCTCGCCGGTTCCGACCTCGCCGCCGACCTCGATGCCGGCGCGGTGCCGGTGATCGACGGGGTGCGCGAGCTGATCGCCGCGGGCATGGTGGCCGGGCGGCACCCAGCGCAACCACGCCTTCGTGGCGGACTCGGTGGACTGGGGCGCCCTCCCGCTCGACGAGCAGTTGCTCCTCGCCGACGCCCAGACCTCGGGCGGCCTCCTGCTCGCGGTGGCTCCCGACGCGGCCGACGACCTCGTGCGCGAGCTCACGCGCGCGGCACCCTCGCCGCGGCCGTGATCGGCCGCACCCGCGCCGGCGAGCCCGGCCACATCACCATCACCTGACCATCGCCGGAAGAAGTCCCCGGCGATGCACTACCCGGCAGCACCCCGGGAGGCGCGTTGCGCAGCACGTCGGGGTAGGGCGTGTTCACCCGGTGGAAGTCGAACACGTCGGGCCAGTCGTTGCCCGGCGTGGAACGCCTCGTCCATCTTGATGTTCTTCACCACGTCGGCGGGCTGCCAGCCCTCCATGAGGTTCTTGCCCGGGAAGTCGTACACGGGGATGTCGAGCTCCACGATCAGCTGCAGGCTGTACGCGATGCGGCCGGTGAGCACCGAGGGATCGCCGGTGATGAGCGCGAAGCCCGCCTCCACCATCGTCTCGGCCGGCTCCCAGATCTCGGGCACCGGCACGTGCGCCGAGTTCATGGCCCGTCCACCCGCCACCTGGGGCGTGAGCGCGTTCACCGCGATCACGCCGTAGTTCTCGGCCGCGGCCGAGACCGTGACCCGGTTGATGGCCGCCTTGGTCGCGCCGTACATCGAGCTGCCGTCACGCGCCTTGAACGCGAACGGAGGCCCGGGGGGAGCTCGCCGCTGAAGCTGGTGAAGTTGAGGATCCAGCCCCGACCACGCTCACGCATGCCGGGGATCACCTGCGCCATCGTCATCCAGTACGCCCAGATGTTCAGCTCGGAGGCCGCCCGCAGCTCGGGCAGGGTCCACTCGTGCACCTGCTTGAGCTCGTGGAACACGGGCTCGTTCACCAGGATGTCGAGCGGGCCGAACGCCTCCTCGGTGCGGGCCACGAGGGTCTCGCGCCCGCCGTCCGGCAGGCCGAGGTCGCACGGCATCACCAGCACCTCGCCGCCGAGCTCCCGCATGATCGCGGCGGTGCGCTCGAGACCGTCCTCCGACCTGGCAGTGATGCCGACCTTCGCGCCCTCCGCCGCGAGGCGGATCGCCAGACCGGTGCCGCTTCCACCCTGACTGGCCCCGGTGACCAGCGCGACCATGCCTTCACAACGACCAGCCATGACTTCCCCCTCGGACCGTGCGATCGACGACTTCGGCGGAACCTATGGCCTTCACGGCGGCGCGGGCAACCGCGCGCCCAACTGCCGGAGCGATTGGTGACTCTCGCCTCTGGGGTGCATCGGATCGGGCGGCGACGTCTGGCCCTGATGACGCAGACCCCAATGGGAGGTGCCCGATGACGATGCTCGTGACCTACGGATCGAAGCGCGGCGGCACCGAGGGTCTCGCCGGAATGGTGGCGGACGCGCTGCGCCACGAGGGCTTCGCCGCCGAGGTGATGCCGGCCGGCGACGTCCGGAGCCTCGACGGATTCGACGGCGTCGTGGTGGGCGGCGCGCTCTACGCCAACCGCTGGCACAAGGACGCCCGCCGATTCGTGCAGCGCCACACCAAGGAGCTGCGGAACCGTCCCGTCTACTTCTTCTCGAGCGGTCCGCTCGACGAGTCGGCCGCGACCAAGGTGATCCCGCCGGTGAAGGGTGTGCAGAAGCTCATGGACCGCGTCGACGCCCGCGACCACGCGACGTTCGGAGGCGACTGTCGCCCGACGCGCAGGGCTTCCCCGCCAGTGCGATGGCCAAGACGAAGCGCGGGCGACTGGCGCGACGCCGATCACGTCGGCCGCTGGATCGCGTCGGTCGCCGCCGACCTCCGCGTCGGCGTGGGCTGAGCGTCCGCCGAAGCGGGACAACCTCGATCGCCGCGCCGCGCTACGGCAGGACGATGGGGAGGCTGCTGTAGCCGCGGTTGTCGGTGTGGTACATGAAGCGCGCGTTGTCGAGGTCGACGTCCCACTCGGGGAAGCGCTTCAGCACCTCTTCCAGCACGACGCGACCTTCGAGGCGGGCCAACGCCTGCCCGAGGCAGTAGTGGGCGCCGAAGCCGAAGTACATGTGCATGCCCGGCTCGCGCGTCACGTCGAAGCGGTCGGGGTCGGGGTAGATGCGGTCGTCGCGCCCGGCCGACGGCGTGAGCGTCACCATGATGCTGTCGGCCGGCACCACCTGACCCTGGAACTCGATAGTCGGCGACGCTGTAGCGGCAGTTGGTGAGCGTGTTGGGCTCGCACCGCAGCACTTCCTCGATCGCCGGCCGTGACAGCGACAGGTCCTCGACGACCTTGCGCCGCTCGTCGGGGTTCTCGGCGAGGAGCTTCCCGGTCCAGCCGATGAGGATGCGGGTGGTCTCGTTGCCGGCCGCGGCGACGATGTTGACGTAGCAGAGCAGCTCGTCGCGGCTGAGCTTGCGGGTGACGCCGTTCTCGTCCTCGAACTCGGCGTGCAGCAGCTTGCTCATGATGTCGTCGGTGGGATTCTTCACCCGGGCATCGATGAACTCGGCGAAGATGCCGCCGTCGAGGCCGTGCTCGTCGAGTTCCGCCTCCGCGGAGTCGAGC
Source organism: uncultured Actinomycetes bacterium (assembly GCA_963782705.1). Taxonomy (GTDB): domain Bacteria; phylum Actinomycetota; class Acidimicrobiia; order IMCC26256; family DASPTH01; genus CAVRGQ01. The sequence goes on from CAWAKX010000022.1 coordinate 36,140, forward strand.
TCCTCACGCTGGTAGGCGAAGTGGTCGCGGATGCGCACCTGCTCTTCCTCGGGGATGCCGAGGAGCATGCTGATGACCTGCATCGGCACGATCGACCCGAGGTCGCGCACGAAGTCGAAGCCGTCGCTCCCGACGAGGGGATCGAGGAGGTCGGCGCAGAGCTGGCGGATCTTCGGCTCGAGCTCGGCGACGCGTCGCGGCGTGAACATCCGGGAGAGCAGCGCGCGGTGGATGCCGTGCACCGGGGGCTCGTCGAAGATCAGCGTGCCCGCCGGGATCTCCCAGTCGGACTTCAGCAGACCGAGCGTGACGCCCTTGCGGGAGATGAACACGTCACGGGTGAGGAGCACCTTCTCGATGTCCTCGAAACGGCTCACCGCGTAGAAGTCGTGCTCGGGGTTGTAGTAGAGCGGCGCCTCTTCCCGCAGCCGCCGGAACAGCGGGTGCGGGTTGAGCATGATCTCGTGGTCGTACGGGTCGAAGACCAGGTCGCTGTCGGTCGCCGTCGTCGTCATCGTGTGCCTTCCCCATTCCCCGTCGATCCGAGCCGTCGCCGGGGTTCGCGGTCCGGGACGGAATGTAGCCCGGGCCCGGGCAGGACGCGCACGGACACCCGGGTGGCGTGCCGGGCACCCATCTGCGACAGTCCGGCCCATGAGCGACGGAGAACTGCGATTCGACGGACGGGTGGCGATCGTGACCGGGGCCGGCGGCGGGCTCGGGCGGGCGCACGCCATGCTCCTGGCTGCCCGCGGGGCCCAGGTGGTGGTGAACGACCTCGGCGGCTCGGTCACCGGCGAGGGCGCCGACCAGACCGCGGCCGAGGCCACCGCGGCCGAGATCCGCTCGCTGGGCTTCGACGCGGTGGCCGACACCCACTCGGTGGCGACCCCCGAAGGCGGGCAGCGCCATCGTGGCCACCGCGCTCGACACCTACGGGCGTGTCGACGTGCTCGTGAACAATGCCGGGATCATCCGTGATGCGCCGTTCGACGACATGACCGCGGATCTCGTGGAGCCGGTGCTCGACGTGCACCTGCGGGGCGCCTTCCACGTGACCCGACCGGCCTGGGCCGCGATGCGCGCGCAGGGGTACGGCCGCATCGTCAACACCACGTCCGCGTCGGGTCTGCTCGGCACGCCCGGCCAGACCAACTACGGCGCGGCCAAGGCCGGCGTGTTCGGCCTGACACGCGTGCTCGCCCAGGAAGGCGCCGCGCACGGGATCACGGTGAACGCGCTCGCGCCCACCGCCACCACGCGCATGTTGCTCGGCGCGATGCACGAGGCCGACGACGTCGACCCGGTCGCGCTCGAAGCGGTGAAGTCGTTCCTCGACCGGCTCGATCCGTCGCTGGTCTCCCCGGTGGTCGCGTTCCTCGCCCACGAGAGCTGCCCGGTCAGCGGCGAGGTGTACAGCGCGGGTGGTGGCCTGGCGACGCGCTACTTCCTCGCCCGCACCAGGGGCATCTACCGCGCCGATCTCTCACCCGAGGACGTGCGCGATCACTTCGACGAGATCCGCGACGAGACCGGACTACACGGTGCCGACGGGCAGCGCCGACGAGGTCGCGCCGATCTTCGAGGCGTTCAGCCGCGACGCCGACCGAGCGGTCCCGACACCGAGCACTCCGTCCGTGTAGAACATCACGGAGCAGCTCTCGGCGGGCGGGGAAGAGGGAGACGACGTGCTGACGGGGAAGCGGCGAGCGGCGCGCATGTTGTGCGCCCTGGTGTTCATCATGGTCGGGTCGGTGGTCGTGCCGACCAGCACCGAGGGCGTGGCCGAACCGGCAAGCTCGGCGGTGCACGGCTTCGTGCGCAGCGACGGCACACCGCTTGCCGGCTACCGGGTGCGACTGATGCTCCCCGGCGGCTTCGGCGCGTCGCCGACCGAGCTGGGGTCGGCCATCACCGCGGCCGACGGTTCGTTCACGATCAGCTACCCGGCGGCGTCTTCCGTCGGGCACGTCGTCTCCATCACGGCGAGCGACTCCCCGGTCGGATCGGGTGCAGTGACGTTGGCCGCCGTCCTCGGGCCCGACGCCGTCCCCACCGAGGTCGTCGTCAACGAGCGGACGACCGTGGCGACCGCGTACGCCATGACGCAGTTCGCGCAGGGCGACGAACTCTCGGGCCCGTCGCCGGGACTGCCGAACGCGGTCGGCGTCGCCCATGATCTCGTCGACGTCACGACGGGAGACATCGCCACGGTGCTCGCGTCGACTCCGAACGGCTCGGACACCTCGACGTTGGCCGCGTTCAATTCACTCGCCAACATGGTGGCGCGCTGCGTCGCGACCACGGCGACCTGCCCCACGCTCTTTGCCCTGGCCACGCCCGAGGCGGAGCGGCACCGACCACCACGTTCGGCGCGCTGGTCGACATCAACCGCAATCCGTCGCACCGTGCAGGCGAGCTGTTCGCGTTCGCGCCCGCCACGCCGTACTCCCCCTCCTTGCCGTCCGCACCGGACGCCTGGACGCTCGCGTTGCGCTTCGTGGGCGACGGCGCCTCGGTCGACGGGCCCGGGAACCTCGTCGTCGACGCACGCGGCAACGTGTGGGTGACGAACAACTACGAGTTCGCGGCCGACTCGGTGACGCCGGTCTGCGGCGGGAAGACGCTGCTGGCCTTCTCACCTTCGGGGCAGCCGCTGCCGGGATCGCCCTACCCCGGGGGCGGGCTCGACGGCGCCGGCTTCGGCATCGACATCGACCCCTTCGGCGACGTGTGGCTCGGCAACTACGGGTTCGCGGCGCCCGAGCCGGGCTGCCCCGCCGAGCGGCAACCGAGCCACGACAGCGTGTCGCAGTTCCGCGCCGACGGCACTCCGGTGTCGCCCGCCGCGGGCTACAGCCAGGGCGGCGTTTCGTGGCCGCAGGGCACCAAGAGCGACGCCGAGGGCAACATCTGGATCGCCAACTGCGAGGCGGACACCGTCACCGTGTTCCCCCACGGCGACCCGAACCGGGCGCGGGAGCTCCACGCACCCGGACTGGGCAAGCCCTTCGACATCGCCCATGACCTCGCCGGGAACGCCTACGTCACCAACGTGGCGAACGACACCGTCGTGGTGCTGCAGCCCGACGGCACACCGGCGCCCGGCTCGCCGATCACCGGCGGGGGACTCGACCGGCCGCTCGGCATCGCGGCCGACCTCGAGGGAAACCAGTGGATCGCCAACTCCGGCTTCGTCGACCTCCCGTGCCCGTCGCTCGACGATCTGGGCAGCATCGGCGGCTCGGTCACGCTCGTGCGCGCCGATGGCACCGCAGGCGAGCCCGGTCGCGTTCACCGGTGGCGGGCTCACGATCCCGTGGGGAGTCGCGGTCGACGGCGATGACCACGTGTGGGTGGCCAACTTCGCGGGCGAGCGCCTCTCGGAGTTCTGCGGCGTGCGGGTGGCCGCGTGCCCCCAGGGTGTGAACACCGGCGACCCGATCTCGCCCGACCACGGCTACGGCTTCGACGGTCTGGTGCGCAACACCGGCCTCGCGATCGACCCGTCGGGCAACGTGTGGGTGGCGAACAATTGGAAGGAAGTTCCCGTCCAGGCGAACCCCGGTGGCTACGAGATCGTGGTCTTCGTCGGGATCGCGGCACCCGTGCAGCGCGCCGACCCGATGCCGCGCCCCACCGTCGGTCGCGCCGCAGTTCACCGGCTGACGCAGCGCGCCGCTGCGGTCACGCGCCGTCGCTCGCCCACTGCCTCGTCCCCGGCGCGCTCGCGGTGCTCGCCGTACACTGCGCCGACATGCCCGCGGGGTTTCGTGGAGCCGAGTAAGCGGACGGAGAGGTTCGGACACGATGGACGTCGGAGCGATCCAGGTGTTGCCGGTGCTCGACGGGTCGGCGCGCTTCGACGCCGCCAAGATGTTCGCCGACCTGTCGCCCCTCCCCGGCCTGGGGACGAGCGAAGAGGACTGGCTGCCCCACCAGGACCTCCTCGACGACGACGGCCGGCTCGAGCTGGCGTTCGGCGCCTACGTCGTGCGCAGCGGCGAGCGCATCATGCTCGTCGACGCCGGGATGGGCCCCCGACCGCAGATGCCCGGATCGGGCGGCGGGCTGCTCGACAGCCTCGCCGCCTACGGCATCGCCGCGGGCGACGTCACCGACGTGGTGTACACGCACCTGCACGGCGATCACATCGGATGGGCGAGCGACGAGGGCGAGGTCGTCTTCGTCAACGCGGTGCACCGGTGCCACCGCCTCGACTGGGAGCACTTCATCGGCACCGACGAGACCGGCCACCGAGAAGCTGACGCCGGTCGAGCCGCTGCTCGAGCTCTTCGATGCCGACGTGACCCTCGCACCGGGCGTCGACGTTCGCCTCGCGCCGGGTCACACTCCCGGGAAGCGTGCTCGTGGTGCTGTCGTCGGGCGCGGACCGCGCGCTGTTGGTCGGCGACGTGGTGCACTGCCCGGTCGAGCTCGTCGACGACGAGTGGGGCGCGCTGGCCGACGTCGATCCGGTGTTGGCACGCAAGACGCGCATCGCGCTCGCACGCGAGCTCGAGGGGAGCGACGTGCCCGATCGGCGCGGCGCACTTCCCCGGCCTCGAGTTCGGCCGGCTCCTCACCGGCGAGGGTCGCCGCATGTGGTCGGTGGGCTGACCCGACGACCGGACCCGCAACCGCTGGCGCTTCAGCCGGTCAGGAACCTGCAGGGCTGCACCCCGAGTCGGGGGGCGTGGGTCCACGCGCAGCGTCGGCTCCGGCAGAGATGCTGTCTACTCCGCCCTTGCTGACGAGGGCTCGCTGCACGACCACCCTGCCGTCGTCGAGCCAACGCCTGGCAGGGTCGGCAGTCTCGACCAGAGCAGGACGCGGTAGACGACGGAGTCCTGCTCCCACGACGGGTCCGACGGATCAGCCGGCACAACTCGCATTGCGACAGCTTCTCCTCTCGAAGCGAAGCGGGGCACCTCTCCGCCAAGGTGGCGGTCAGGCGGTCGAGCTGAGCCTGGCCGACAGGTCTGCGGCGGCGATCCACGCGTCTTCCCACTCGTCGTGCGAAGCGACCGCGGAGGGTGAAGCTCGACGACGACCAGGACGGCGGCATCGGTTGCGAGGATACGGCGGCACGGCCAGGAGATCGACCTTGCGAGCGGCCGTCATCGAAGGTCAGCGTCACAGCCACGGTGCCCGCCGTACTGCGAGCGTGATCCACCGGCTGGCTCGTCGCGAGCGCTCACTGACGCGGCACCGCATCCGGATCAGTAGTTGAAGACGAGCGCGCCGCCCTCGGTGAACTCGTAGAGCGACGGCGCGCCCTTCACCTCGGCGTTCTGCACCCACGTGGCGTATTCGAGACCGCGGGTCTTCACGCACACCGGGCACGCGAAGAACCGCCCGCCCCGCTCGATGTACTCGGCGTGGAGGTCCTTGATCGCCGGCGCGTCGGGCACCGAGAGTGCCGTCGGAGTAGCCCTCGGTCGCGAGGTGGATGCCGTCCTTCGTGAGGAACATGACGCGCCTCCTTGCCGACGCGCAGCGCCTCGACGCCGAGCAGGTACCCGATCAACACCGCTTCTGCGTCGTCGGCTCCGTGGGTCTGGGCGATCACGACCTTGTCGTCTGCTGCCATGTGCCTCTCCGTTCTCAGGGGATGACGAGCATGCCGAGCTCGGCTTCGAGCTGCGGGCGGGGCTTGGCGCCGAGCGCCGCGCGCTCCAGGCGTCCGTTGCGGAACAGGCCGATGAGCGGGATGCTCTGCACCTCGTACCGCTCCGCGAGCACCGGCTCCTCGTCGATGTTGACCTTCACGACCTTGTAGGAGCCCTCGCGCATCGTGGCGATCTGCTCGACGATCGGGCTCACCTGGCGGCACGGCCCGCACCACGGCGCCCAGAAGTCGACGATCACCGGCAGCTCGGAGCCGAGCACCTCGGTGTCGAAGGTGGCGGTGGTGACCGCCTTCACCGGCCCTTCGGGCGGCGGCTCGGGCAGCGCGGCGCGCGGGCTGCTCACCGGCGCGCACCGCGTCGAGCCACGCCTTGCCCTGCTGGATGCTCTCGAGGCTCACCTCGTGGCCCATCGGGTACTCGCCGTAGACGACGGGCACGCCGCCGTCGGTGAGGAACTTGGCGAGCGAGCGCGTGCTCGCGACCTGCACCATCGGGTCGTCGGTGCCGTGCTGCAGCAGCACCGGCACCTCGCGCGCCGCGGCGAAGTCGATGATCGCGGGATCGAAGGAGACCGACGGGCTCATCGCCAGCACGCCCGGCGGGGCGGGGTTTGGCGGACGGGCCCAGCGCGACCGCGAGGGCGATGCCGCCACCCTGGGAGAACCCGCCGATGATCGCGTCGGACCGGGCGAGGCCGCGCGCCTCGCACTCGGCGTCGACCAGCGCGTCGACCGCGGCGATGGACTCGGCGAGCGTGCTGGCGGAGACCTCCGGGTCGCTCCAGTCGACCCAGGCGAAGCCCGGCGGAGTGGCGAGCGGACCGCGTGGCAGCACGGTGGTGAAGCGGCCCTCGGGGTCGAGGTACGGCAGCAGGCCGGCGAGGTCGCGCTCGTCGGAGCCGTAGCCGTGCAGCAGCACGAGCAGCCGCTCGGCGTTGCTCCCGGTGACGACGTTGGTCACGAGGTCCATCGCTGTCCCTTCAATGGCCGCGTCGCAGCCATTCCTCGAGGTCGGGGGCCTCGGCGCCGATCGTGGTGGCGTCGCCGTGGCCGGTGTGCACGATCGTCTCCGGCGGCAGCGTGAGCAGCCGGGTGCGGATCGACTCGACGATGGTCGGGAAGTCGCTGTGGCTGCGCCCGGTCGCGCCGGGTCCGCCGCAGAACAGCGTGTCGCCGCTGAACACGTGGCCGCCCGACGCCGAGCACGAAGCAGCACCCGCCCGGCGAGTGACCGGGGGTGTGCAGCACGCCGAGCTCGTCGCCGTCGACGCGCAGCACGTCGCCGTCGGCCAACGGCCCGTCGGGGTCGCGATCGGCGTACACGTCGCGCCAGAACATCAGGTCGGCGGGGTGCAGCAGGATCGGCGCGTCGACCAGCTGCTGCAGCTCGGCCGCGGCGTTGATGTGGTCGTTGTGCCCGTGCGTGCACACGATCGCGGCGACACGCCGTCCGTTCACCGCGGCGGCGATCGGCGCGGCCTCGTGCGCGGCGTCGAACACGATCACCTCGCGGTCGTCGCCCACCAGCCACACGTTGTTCTGCACGTCCCACTCACCGCCGTCGAGGCGGAACACACCTTCCGTGGTGACGAGCTCGATCACAGAGACCACCACGCTGCGGAGCACTTCGCCGCGCTCCATCTTGTGGAACGCCTCCTCGACGCCGTCGAGGCCGATGCGCTCGCTCACGAACTTCTCCAACGGCAGGCGGCCCTGCAGGTGCAGGTCGACGAGCAGCGGGAAGTCGCGCGACGGGAGGCAGTCGCCGTACCACGACGGCTTGAGCGCGCCGCCCCGACCGAAGAACTCGATCATCGGGATCGTCGGGGAACTGCATGTCGGGGGTGGGCACCCCCACCTGCACGACGGTGCCGGCGAGGTCGCGGGCGAAGAACGCCTGCTCCAACACCTTCGGGTTGCCGACCGCCTCGATGCACACGTCGGCGCCGAAGCCGCCGGTCGCGGCGCGCACGGCCTCGACCGCGTCTTCCTTGCCCGCGTTCACGGTGTGGGTGGCGCCGAACTCCTTGGCCCACGCGAGCTTGTTGTCGTCGAGGTCGACGGCGACGATCACCGTGGCGCCGGCGAGCTTGGCGCCGGCGATCGCGGCGTCGCCCACCCCACCGCAGCCGAACACCGCGACGGTGTCGCCGCGCTGCACGTTGCCGGTGAGCATCGCCGCGCCGAGGCCGGCCATCACGCCGCAGCCGAGCAGCCCGGCGACCGCGGGGTCGGCGGCGTCGGACACCGGCGTGCACTGACCCGCGGCCACCAGCGTCTTCTCCGCGAACGCGCCGATGCCGAGCGCGGGCGACAGCACCGTGCCGTCGGTGAGGGTCATCTTCTGCTTGGCGTTGTGGGTGGCGAAGCAGTACTGCGGCTTGCCCTTGCGGCACGCCCGACACTCGCCGCACACCGCCCGCCAGTTGAGGACGACGAAGTCGCCGGGGGCGACGTCGGTGACGCCCTCCCCCACCGCGGCGACCGTGCCCGCGGCCTCGTGGCCGAGCAGGAACGGGAAGTCGTCGTTGATCCCGCCCTCCCGGTAGTGGAGGTCGGTGTGGCACACGCCGCACGCCTGCGACGTCGACCAGCGCCTCCCCGGGCCCGGGATCGGGCACCACGACCGTCTCGATGCCGACCGGCGCACCCTTGCCGCGCGCCACCACGCCTCGCACTTCGTGAGTCATGGCGCCAGTCTGCCAAACGGGGCCGAGTCCGCGGCTGGTCAGAACAGGTAGTTGATCTCCGCGAGCACGCGACGGCCGAGCCCCTCGTCACCGTCGAGGACGACCGTGCCCGCGGCGAGCTGCTCCTGGGGGTCGAGCCGGCCGTTGAGCAGTCGGGCGAAGGTCTCGGTGTCGGTGCGGATGGTGACGGTGGCGCCCGCACCGGCAGGAGCCGCATCCACCAGGCGGGCCCGCCCGTCGACGACCGCGACGGTGAGCTCGCGGGCGAGCGGACCGTCGAGCGCGAACATCACCACCGCGCCGTCGGGGGCGCCGGCCTTCTTGCCCACGATGAAGCCGAGCGCCTGCTGCATCATCCCGTACGCGAACTCGGCGACCGGCGTGTCGAGATCGCCGGGACGACCGAGGGCGCGGCGCATGTCCTGCTCGTGCACCCAGCAGTCGAAGATGCGGAACGGCAGCATCGTGCGCACCGTGCCCGGACCCATCGGGGTCCACGAGTCGGCGCCGAAGCCCTCGTCGTCGAGCGCCCGCAGCGACGCGATGCGCTCCCGGGTGACCTCGTGGAACTCGACCGCGCAGTCGGCGCCGCTCCACGACCGGCGCGACTCGATCCAGCGTTCGTTCGCCCGGCCGAAGTCGTTCTTCACGTGCGCGGGCAGCTCGGGGATGTCGGCCTTGGGCAGCGGCCGGCCGAGCAGCATCGCCTCGATCGCGGTGAGGTGCACGAGGTTGTCCTGCACCGACCATCCCGGCACCTCGGTGGGCCGCGCCCACTCGTCGGCGGTGAGGTCGGACGCGAGCCCGTCGATCGAGGTCCACACCTCGTCGAGCCGGTCGACGAGGTCCTGATCCGCAGTCATGGCGTCATCGTCTCACGAAGACGCGCTGCACCGCATGGTCCGGACCCTTCTCGAACACCACGTCGGCCCGGTCGCGCGTCGGCAGGATGTGCTCGCGCAGGTTCACCAGGTTGATGTGGGTCCACACCTGGTGGGCGATGGCGACCGCGTCGTCCTGATCCATGCCCACGAACACCCGGAAGAACGAGGAGTCGTCCTCCAGTGCTTCGGCCCGCAGCGCGATGAACCGCTCCACGTACCACGACTCGATATCGGACACAGCCGCGTCGAGGAAGAGACCGAGGTCGACCGGGTCGTCGACCACGGGCAGGCCTTCGAGCACCACGACCGCGGCATCGCGTACGACGAGCTCGTCGTCGGTCACGTCGTAGCGCTCGTGCGAATAGATCGGCGCCCGCACCTCGGGCTCACCCGCGCGCAGCTCTCCGAGGAACGCCTCGAGGCGCTCGCGGTCGAAGCTCTCGGGGAAGCCCTTGCGCTCCATGATCCCCCGCACTTCGAGCACGCGATTGGGGAAGAGGAACCCGTCGGTCGACACCTGGGCCACCCGGCCGGGACCGACGGCGTCGTGCGCCTCCAGCAGCGCGGCCAGTGCCCGGGCCGCGGTGCTCTTGCCCACCGCGCACGGAGCCCGAGACGCCGAGCACGAACGGGCCCGCGGTGGCGCGGTCGCCCGCGGACCGCTGCGCGACCAGCTCGGCGAGCGGCGCGTACACGTCGCGCAGCTCGACCGCGTCGAGATCACCCGCGCCGCCCGGCCACTCCGGCAGCGACCACGCAGGATCCCGCCGCGCCGCCCATTCCGCCCGCTCGATGATCTCGAATGCCACGCCCGCACGCTATTCGTGGCGCGGCGGCGCCACCTTCACCGTGACGGGTCTGGGTTCCGCCATCGCCTTGAAGATCTCGAAGACACGCGCCTTGTACTGGCCTGGCGGGAGCGGCGGCGGCTGGTCGCCGATGCACGCTGGTGGGTCCGGCGGGAGCTGATTGCAGTGCGAATATGACGCGTGAACGACGACCGGGTAACGCGTCGTGCCCGCCGGCAGCTCGATCGTCCCGGCGCAGGCCAACCACCTGAGCTCCGGCTTGACGCCGTTCCCGACGAGCGCCACCTGGAACCAGTCGACACAGCCACTGGCAGAGGCCGGCGCACCCGTTTCGTTCCGAACAGTGATCATGCCCCGAATCGTGCCGCCGGCCTCCACCGAGTGGCTGCGCAACGTCAAGGACGCGGTGAGCCCCGGCGGTGGTGGCGTGTCAGCCGAGGACAGGACCACGGTCGGACCGCCGACGATCGCCGCGCTCACCACGAGTGCGACGAGCACCCGCGCCGGGAGGCGCAGCACTGACCGGATCACCCGGCCAGTCTGCACCACTCAGACGTTGCGGCGGAAGCGGCCACCCACTTCGAACAGCGCGGTGCTGATCTCGCCGAGCGAGCAGCACTGCACCGCGTCCATGAGCACGTCGAACAGGTTGTCGCCGGCCAGGGCGGCATCCCGCAGACGGGCCAGCGCCGCGGGGCGCTCCGCCGCGTGACGGGCCTGGAAGTCGCGCAGGCGCTCGAGCTGCTCCTGCTTCTCGGCGTCGTCGCTGCGGCGCAGCTCGATGTCGTGCGGGGTGTCGCCGCCCTTGGGGTCGAGGAAGGTGTTGACGCCGATGATGGGCAGCGTGCCGTCGTGCTTGCGCTGCTCGTAGAGCATCGACTCGTCCTGGATGCGACCCCGCTGGTAGCCGGTCTCCATCGCGCCGAGCACGCCGCCGCGCTCGCTGATGCGCTCGAGCTCGTCGAGCACCGCCTGCTCCACCAGTGACGTGAGCTCCTCCACGATGAACGAACCCTGCAGCGGGTTGTCGTTCATCGAGAGGCCCCACTCGCGGTTGATGACGAGCTGGATGGCCAGCGCCCGGCGCACCGACTCGTCGGTGGGGGTGGTGACCGCCTCGTCGTACGCGTTGGTGTGCAGGCTGTTGGCGTTGTCGTAGAGCGCGCACAGCGCCTGCAGCGTGGTGCGGATGTCGTTGAACGCCATCTCCTGCGCGTGCAGCGAACGACCGCTCGTCTGGATGTGGTACTTGAGCTTCTGCGCCCGCTCCCCCGCGTTGTAACGGTCGCGCAGGGCGATCGCCCAGATGCGGCGCGCCACGCGGCCGAGCACCGTGTACTCGGGGTCCATGCCGTTGGAGAAGAAGAAGCTGAAGTTCTGCGCGAAGTCGTCGATGCTCATCCCGCGGGCGAGGTAGGCCTCCGCGTAGGTGAAGCCGTTGGCGAGGGTGAACGCGAGCTGGCTGATCGGGTTCGCGCCCGCCTCGGCGATGTGGTAGCCGCTGATCGACACCGAGTAGTAGCGGCGCACGTCGTGCTCGATGAACCACTCCTGGATGTCGGCCATCACGCCGAGCGAGAACTCGGTGGAGAAGATGCAGGTGTTCTGGCCCTGGTCCTCCTTGAGGATGTCGGCCTGCACGGTGCCGCGCACGTTCTTGAGCACCCACGTGCGGATCTCGGCCGCTTCCTCGGTTGACGGCTCGCGACCCTCACGCTCGCGGAACTGGTCGAGCCGCTGGTCGATCGCGGTGTTGAGGAACATGGCGAGGATCGTGGGCGCGGGGCCGTTGATCGTCATCGACACCGACGTGGACGGGTCGCAGAGGTCGAAGCCCGAGTAGAGGGTCTTCATGTCGTCGAGCGTGGCGATCGACACGCCGGAGTTGCCGATCTTGCCGTAGATGTCGGGACGCTCGGCCGGATCCGCGCCGTAGAGGGTGACGGAGTCGAACGCGGTGGAGAGGCGCGTGGCGGGCTGGCCCTCGGCGAGCATGTGGAAGCGCTGGTTGGTGCGGGCGGGGCCGCCCTCGCCGGCGAACATGCGGGCGGGGTCCTCGTCGGCCCGGCGGTACGGGAACACGCCGGCGGTGTAGGGGAAGTGGCCGGGCAGGTGCTCCTCGCGCAGCCAGCGCAAGCGCTCGCCGTCGTCCTCGAAGTGCGGACGGGCGAGGCGGGGCACGATGGTGCCACTCAGCGACTCGGCCGGCGGACGGTCGTCGCCGGCGATGATCTCGTCGAGGCCGTCCCACTCGACGAGCAGGTTCTCGGTCTCGCGGGTGATCCGGGCGTCGGCCTCGGCGCGCAGCGCGGCAACCGCCTCGACCGCGGCATCGTGAACTGCCGCCGGACGAGGTGGCGGCGAGCATGCGCTCGGTCTCGCGCAGGTGCTGACGGGCACGCGCCGCGTCGGACTGCGCGTCGGAGGTCTCGTGGTAGCCGCGCACCAGCTCGGCGATGTCGGCGAGGTAGCGGGCACGCGCGCCAGGGACGATCTCCCCGCGGTTGCTGGAGGTCTTGCCGGTGACGACGGGCAGGAGGCCGTCGCTCACGACGAGGCCCTTGCCCGCGAGCTGCGCGCGCAGCTCCTGGTAGAGCGCGGTGACGCCGTCGTCGTTGAAGCGGGCGGCGACGGTGCCGAACACCGGCATGTCCTCGGGCGCGTCGTGGAACCGCTCACGGTTGCGCACCACCTGGCGGCGCACGGAACGCAGCGCGTCGTCGGCGCCACGACGCTCGAACTTGTTGATCGCCACCACATCGGCGAAGTCGAGCATGTCGATCTTCTCGAGCTGCGTGGCCGCGCCGTACTCGGGCGTCATCACGAACAGCGAGATGTCGGCGAGCTCGGTGACCGCGGAGTCGCCCTGGCCGATGCCGGGCGTCTCCACGATCACGAAGTCGGCACCCCACGCCGCGCAGGCCGCGATGGCGTCGGGCAGGCACGGCGGGATCTCGGTGGCGGCGTCACGCGTGGCCAGCGACCGGAAGTACACGTGCGGCGTGTCGATCGAGTTCATGCGGATGCGGTCGCCGAGGAGCGCACCGCCACTGCGGCGACGGGTGGGGTCGACCGCGATGATCGCGATGCGGAGCTTGTCCTCCTGGTCGATGCGGAAGCGGCGCACCAGCTCGTCGGTGAGCGACGACTTGCCCGAACCCCCGGTGCCGGTGATGCCGAGCACGGGCACACTGCGGCGGATGGCGGCGCGGCGCAGCTCGTCGCGCGTGCTGTCGTCGACCGCGCCGAGCTCCAGCGCGGTGATGGTGCGGGCCAGCGCGAGCGCGGAGCCGGTGGCCAGCTCCTCGACCGATGGCGACCACTGCGCCACCAGATCGGTGGACGACTGCTCGAGCATCTCGTCGATCATCCCCTGGAGACCGATGGCCCGGCCATCGTCGGGCGAGAACACCTTGGCCACGCCGCGCGACTCGAGCAGCTCGATCTCGTCGCGCACGATGACCCCGCCACCGCCCGCGTAGACGTTCACGTGACCGAGCCCCTCCTCGCGGAGGCGCTCCACGAGGTAGGTGAGGTACTCCACGTGGCCGCCCTGGTAGGAGCTGATGGCGACGCCGTGCACGTCTTCTTCGAGCGCGGCACGCACCACCTCGTCGACCGAGCGGTCGTGGCCGAGGTGGATCACTTCGGCGCCGCTGGTCTGGAGGATGCGGCGGATGATGTTGATCGCGGCGTCGTGACCGTCGAAGAGGCTGGCGGCGGTGACGAAGCGGCGGGGACTGGTGGCGGCGTCGGTGCTCATTGGATGTACGATAGTTGGTCGTCCAACTAATTGCACCTTCGACCTCCACCCCCGACAGGACCCGAGGACCCGCTGTGCCCGCCCGCCCGTTGCGCTTCGATCCCATCGCCGAGGCCCACCGCCAGTGGCTCGCGCACGGCTGGGACGACGCCGCCGACGGCATGGCCGCGGTCACCTCGGTGGTGCGGGCCGAGCAGCTCTTCCGGGGCCGCATCGACGCCCTGCTCACGCCGTTCGAGCTCACCTTCGCCCGGTTCGAGCTCCTGACCCTGCTGTCGTTCACCACCGACGGACGCCTGCCGCTGGGCAAGATCGGCGACCGACTCCAGGTGCACCCGGCGAGCGTCACCAACGCGGTCGACCGGCTGGAGGCCCAGGGCTTCGTGGTGCGCGAGCCCCACCCCCACGACCGGCGCACCACGCTGGCCACGCTCACCGACGAGGGGCGCGACGTGGCCGCACGCGCGGGCAAGGTGCTCAATGCCGAGGTGTTTGCCGAGCTCCCGCTCGACGAGCGCGAGCTGCGTCAGCTCTTCACGCTGCTCCGCAAGCTGCGCGCCGCGTCCGGCGACTTCGCCGAATAACGGCGGCGCCGGCGCGATCGCCGGCGATCAGTCGAGCTTGGCCAGCTTCGCAGTGACACCGTCGGCGACCCGCTCATCCTCCAGGTCGAAGAGCACGGCGTCGCCAATGCGCTTCTCCTTGGCCGACACGAAGGGGTGATCCGAGCCGTCGGCCTCGCGCACCAGACCGGCTTTGCCGTCCGGCGTGACTTCGGCAATGCGACCTGCCTTCTTCGCCATGGCTGCGTCCTCCTGTCGGCGCTAGGACTTCGTTTCCGACTGCTGGCTGCTCGATGCCTTCACCGCAAGGTACCCGCCGTGGGAGATCCCGAGCAGCGCGACGATGGAGGCGGGGAAATCGGGCAGGCTGACGGTGCCCTTTGCGTAGAGCGAGTCGCCCACGAGCGCGTCGACGAGCACGAAGACGTACGCAGCCACGACGGCGATCGTGATCCAGAGCATCTGCACCTTCCCGAAGTCGAGGGTGTCCGAGTCGCTGGTCTCCTCGCCGCGGAAGAGGTCACTGGCCGTCGCGTCGGACGGCGACGAGTTTCTGACCAGCAGACCGTCCGCCGCCTTGTACGCGTCGTCCTGTTTCTTGAAGGCGTCCTGCTTGGCGGTGGCGGCATCGAGCGCCGTCGTGAGGGAGCGCACCTGCATCTCGAACGCCGCCTTCGTGTCGTTCGACGCGTTCGCCGCCACTTCGTTGGCCTCGGCGAGCTGCCTGGTCAGGTCATTGACCGACTCCTCGGCCTTCCGGAGATCCTGCTCGACCTGGATGCGGGTGGTCGGAGTGACCTCCTGCTTGCGCTTCGCGTCCTTGATCCCACTCGAGAACGCGAACGAACCGACGCTGATCCCGAGGACGACGAGCACCGCGTCGGGGATCTCCACCTGGAACGCGTCACCCACCGGGATCTTCGACGCCACCCGCACGATGACCACGGCCAACCACACGCTGAGCACCACCGTGGTCCAGGTCGCGACCTGGAGTCGGGCCAGCGAGTACCGGTTCTGCTGGTCGATGAGTGCCCCGAAGATCTCCTTCTTGCTCAACCACCCGGCGAGGACGATCAACACGGCCATCCCCGCGGCCAGCGCGATCCACGACGTGACCGCGGTGTCGTGCATCTGCTGGAAGAACAGCGGCCCCGAATCGCGCTTGGCGACGATCTTGCCGTCGGCCCACGCATACACCCCGGCCACGACCGCGATCGGCAGCCCGATCACGACGGCCACCCACAATGCCCGCTTCGCCTTCTCCATGGGCGCGGACACTACGCCGGATCGCGGTGGCGCGCCGCGGACCCGATCTTCAGCCGGTGGTGTCGACGACGTAGCGGCCCCGCACGCCGCCGCAGCGCGATCTCGTCGAGCGCGATCTCCACGTCGGTGAGCGCCACGACGCGCCGGATGTCGTCGAGCCCGCGTGGGGCGAGATCGCCGGTCATCCGGTTCCACAGCTCGCGCCGACGGGCGATCGGGGTGGTGACGGTGTCGATGCCGAGCAGCGCGACGCCGCGCAGGATGAACGGGGCGACGGTGGTCTCCAGCGCCATCCCGCCGGTGTTCCCGCTCGCGGCGACCGCACCGCCGGTGCGCAGCACGCGCGACCACCCCCGCGAGCGTGGCGCCGCCGACCGCGTCGACTGCGGCCGCGTAGTCACCGGGCATCAACGGCTTGGGCGTGTCGGTGAGCTCGGCGCGGTCGATGACCGACGCGGCGCCGAGCTCGCGCAACCAGTCGGCGGCGGACGCCTTGCCCGAGCTGGCGACGACCTCGTGGCCCAGGCCGGCCAGGATCGCCACCGCGATGCTGCCCACGCCACCGGTCGCGCCGGTGACCAGCACCGGGCCGTCACCGGGCGCGAGGCCGTGGGCCTGGAGCGTGGCGACCGACAACGCGGCGGTGTACCCCGCCGTGCCGATGGTCATCGCGCCGTCGACGTCGAGCCCGGCCGGCATCGGCACCAGCCAGCCGGCGGGCAC
>CAWAKX010000023.1:0-121300 GCA_963782705.1 uncultured Actinomycetes bacterium
GCCCGTGCGGGAACGGCGGTTGCGGGCCCGCTCCCGGTAGTCCTGGGCGCCGCCGTCGGGGGGCTCGACCTCGAGCACCAGGCCCGCCACCTCGACCACCCGCACGGGGTCGCCGGCGGCGATGGGCGTGGCCCGGTTGGTGCGCGCCCGCCACCGGGCGCCGCGGATGAGCACCACGCCGTCGGGGTCGACCGCGACCTCCGCGGTCCCCTCCTCCCCGACCATGCCCTCCCGGCCGATCGTGGGGGTGGAGAACCGCGCCCGGATCATCGCGGTCATGCCGCCGAGCATGAACAGCGCGAAGCCGCCCATCACCACGAGCAGCACCCACCACGTGGGCCGCAGCTGCGCGGCGCCGCCGTAGAGCCACCACGAGCCGGTGATGAGCGACACCACGCCGATCACCGTCCACGGACCGAGCCCGCCGGCCTGGATGTCGATGGTGAAGCCGAGCACCGAGAGGAAGAGCAGCCCGAGCGCCCACCAGTGCACCGGCAGGTGCGAGAAGCCGACGAACGCGCCGATCACGCACAGCGCGCCGACCAGCCCGGCGAGACCGATGGAGGCGGTGTAGAACTCGAAGACGATCAGCGCGAGGCCGACCACGATCAGCAGGTAGGCGATCGACGGGCTGATGAGGCGGTGCAGCAGCGACGCGCCGAGCCCGAGTCGGTTGAACACGACGTCCTGGTTGGGCTGGCGGCGGCGGTCGCGCCCCTCGCCGACGACCTTGGCCGTGGAGAGCTTCACCGGGCCCGCCGCGGTGTGCACCGTCTTCTTGTCGAGCTGCACGATGAGCTCGCCGATGGTCGGGCGCACGCCGTTGGTTGCTCCGACCTTGGCCGCTTCCGCGGAGCCGAGACGGTTCGCGGCCAGCTTGCGGGCGCCGTCGGGATCGCGGTCGTTACGGCTCGCCAGCGCGGCGAGGCGATCGGCGACACCGCGGGTGGTGGAGGCACCGGGGTCGTCGACCCGCACCGGCTGACCGGCGCCGACGCCGGAGTTGGGCGACACGTAGGCGAGGTCGGCGCCCTGCAACACGAGGGTGGCGGCGCCCTTGGCGTCGGCACCCGACGGCCCGACCCACACGGCGATCGGGACGCGCGACCGCTCCATCGCGCGCAGCACGGGCGTGATGTCCTCACCGATCGCGCCCGACGAGTTGATCTGGAACACGAGCAGCGTGGAGCGGTTGGCGTTCGACTCGCGGATCGCGTCGCGCATGAGCGACACGTTCGGCGCGTCGAGGTAGCCCTCGATCTGCACGACGTCGATGCCGCGCCGGCCGACGGGCGGGTCGGACGCCGCGCCCGCACCGCCGGCGAGCACGAGCAGGCACGCCGCGACCACGAGGGCGACGAGCGCGACCGCGCGCGGCGCATCAGGATCACGCGCCGGGCTCGACGAAGACGGTGCGGGGGTGCACATCAAGGGGTGGACGGGGACTCCCGTAGCATCGGTGGCCATGGACCTCGAGCGCTTCTGCGCAGCCTCCCGGGTCGTGATCGTGGCGGGCAAGGGCGGGGTCGGCAAGACGACGGTCACCGCGGCGCTGGCATCGGCGGCCGCCGCGGCGGGCATGAGCGTGCTGATCGTGGAGGTCGAGGGCAAATCGGGGCTCGCGGCGTGCTTCGGCGAGGCGCCCCTGACCTACGAGGACGCCGAGCTCCGGCCCGGGCTGCGGGCCCGGACCCTCACCCCCGACGACGCATTGCTGGAGTACCTCGACGACCACGGTATGCGACGGATCTCGCGCCGCCTCAGTCGATCGGGGGCCCTCGACGTGATCTCCACCGCGGTCCCGGGCATGCGCGACATCCTGGTGCTGGGCAAGGTCAAGCAGCTCGAACGGGCGGGCGTCGCCGACCTGATCGTGCTCGACGCGCCCGCCGCCGGACACGCGGTGAGCTTCCTGCTCTCGGCCCGCGGCCTGCTCGACGCGGTGAAGGTGGGCCCGGTCAACCGCCAGGCCGCCGACGTGGTGGAGCTCCTCACCGATCCGGAACGGTGCCGGGTGATGCTCGTGACCCTGCCCGAGGAGACCCCGGTGAACGAGCTGGTCGAGACCGCCTACGCGATCGAGGACCGGGCCGGCGTGGCGCTCGGGCCGGTGGTGGTGAACGCATGCATGCCGGTGCTCACGGGCCTGCGGTCGGATCCCACGCTCGCCCGGAGCGCGCTCCTCGGCGCGGGCGACGGCACCGGCGGCGTGAGCCCCGGCCTCGCCACCGCACTCGCCGACGCCGAGTCGTTCCGGGCCGGCATCCAGGAACGCGAGGCCCGGCAGTGCGCGCGCCTCGCCGAACGGCTGCCGTTGCCGCAGCTCCGCCTCCCCTACCTCTTCACCTCCGAGCTCGGCCCGCTCGAGCTCGACAACCTCGCCACCGCGCTCGCGGCGGGCATCGCCGACCTCGACGAAGGACTCCTGCCGTGAGCCGCGCGACCGACGCGCCCACGCTGCGCGACCTCGTGGCCACGCGTCACGTGATCGTGTGCTGCGGGACCGGCGGGGTGGGCAAGACCACCACGTCGGCCGCGCTGGCGATCGAGGGCGCGCGGCGCGGGCGACGTACCGCGGTGGTCACCATCGACCCCGCGCGCCGGCTCGCCAACGCGCTCGGCCTGCAGACGCTCTCCGATGCGCCGCACGAGATCCCGCGCGACGCGTGGGACCCGACCGGCGCCGCGCCCCCCGACGGACAGCTGTTCGCGCTGATGCTCGACACCGAGCGCACCTTCGACCAGCTCGTGCAGAAGTACGCGCTCACGGCCGAGCAGGCCGAGAGCATCCTGGAGAACCGCTTCTACCGGAACATCGCCGGCGCGCTGAGCGGCACGCAGGAGTACATGGCGATGGAGAAGCTCTTCGAGCTGCACGACAGCGGCGCGTTCGACCTCATCGTCGTCGACACGCCGCCCACGCGCCACGCGCTCGACTTCCTCGACGCGCCGCGCCGCCTCACGCGGCTGCTCGACAACCGCGTCTTCCGCATGGTGATGGTGCCGGCGGGCGCGGCGATGCGCATCGGCGGCATCGCGGCCACTGCGCTGTTGCGCACGATCTCGCGCGTCGTGGGCACCGAGGTGGTCGACGACGTCGTCGCGTTCTTCCGGGCCTTCGAGGGGATGGAGCAGGGGTTCCGCGACCGGGCCAACGAGGTGATGGAGCTGCTCGCGTCGCCCGACACCGCGTTCGTGCTCGTCACCTCCCCGCGGCGCGACGCGGTCGAGGAGGCCGAGTTCTTCGCCGAGCGCCTCACCGAGGGGCACTACGCGGTCGACGCGCTGGTCGTGAACCGCGTCCATCCCCACTTCACCGAGGAGTCGCCCGAGTCCCTGCGCGACCGAGCCCGGGCCGCGCCGTCGGACCTCGCCGAGCGGCTCGTGAACCTGGCCGACTTCGAGGACGTGGCCCGCCGCGAACGGGCCGAGCTCACCGGGCTCGAGCAACGCGTCGGTCTGGCGCCCGTCACCTACGTGCCCGAGCTCGGCCGTGACGTCCACGACCTCGCGGCCCTCCACGCGGTAGGGGCCCACCTCGCGGGAGGCGGGTAACGTTCCCGCGATGACCACGATCCTCGTCGCCGCCGAAGCCTCCTGGGTCCGCGAGCTCGTGCGCTCGTCGTGCACCGGTCCCGGCATGCGCGTGGTCGAGGTCACCCGGGGGCAGGACGTGCGCGCCGCGGTCACCGCCGAGCAGCCCGAGCTCGCGGTGCTCGACCTCCAGATCGCCAACATGGGCGGCATCGCCACGTCGATCGACCTCCGGCTGGAGGCCGCCGCGGGCCGGCTCCCCGACGTGTCGATCCTGCTCCTGCTCGATCGGGAGGCCGACCGCTTCCTCGCCAAGCGCGCGGATGCCGACGCCGAGCTGGTGAAGCCCGTCGATCCCGGCACCCTGCGGCGCACGGTGGAGCGCCTGCTCGCCGAAGCCGACGCGGTCGCCGGCGACGACGACACGCCGGATGACGCACCCGCTCCGACCGGAGAGCCGGCCGCAGCCGAGGGCTAAACTCGCAAACCCTTCGGGATGTAGCGCAGCTTGGTTAGCGCGCAGCGTTCGGGACGCTGAGGTCCCGGGTTCAAATCCCGGCATCCCGACCATCGAAGGTGAGTGCAGCGCCCCCTTGCGGGGCGCTGCACTGTGTTCAGGGTCCCTTTGCCGCGTGGCGGCCTCGCGATGAGGCATCGTGGAGGCGATGGCGACCGCGTCGGAAGAGATCACGATCGACCAGGTCGAGGTGAACACCCACGGGGGACTCGGCGCCCAGTTCGGCGGGCGGGTCGACGTCGAGGTCATCTACACGGTTCGCAACACCGGAGACACTCCTGCGCACCCGACGTCGCGGGTCCGGGTCAGCTCCCAGATCGGTGGGGGCGTGCGCAGCCCAGCCGAGCAGCTCGGGTCACTCGCCCCGGGTGAGTCGGTCACCGTCCACCGGACCATCGACGACGTGCTGCCGTTCGGGAGCGTCGACGCCATCGTGACCGTTCGCTCCGAGGCGCCCACCGTGACCGCGTCGGCCTCCACACCGGTGGTGCCCTGGCTCCTGCTGACGGTGCTGCTGGTGGTCGCGCTCGCCGCCACCTGGGCCCTGACCCGCCGCCGCCGCAAGGGCCGCCGGAGCCCGCCGGCACCCTCCTGACGAACATTGGGTATTCAGCGCGGCGCCGCACGCGACGACTCCGCTGCATGCTCACCGAAGCCGAAGCCCTGGTCGAGCGGCGCGAGATCGCGCGCCGCGTCACGAACGCCCGCATCGTGGCCGGGAGCTCGCGGGTCGACGTCGCCCGCGCCGCGGGCATGGAACCCCGCCGGCTCGAACTGGTCGAGACCGGGCACGTCGCGCCGTCGGAGGTCGAGCTGCGCGCCCTCGCGCACGCGTGCGGCGTCGACTACGGCGAACTGATCCCGCCCGGCTACCACCTCACGCTGGCGATCGGCGCGGTGCTGGCCGCGGGTCGGACCACCACCGACGCCGAGCGCGACGCCTTGATCCGCCAGTACGTGCAGACGGTGATGCAGCTGCGACGCGGCCCGGTGAAGCTCGCAACGATCCGCCGCGAGGACATCGAAGAGCTGGCCCGGGTGCTGACCACCACGCCCGAGGACGTGATCGACCGCCTCGAACGGCTCACCGCAGCGATCGCCTGAGCGCACGGCGACGCGCGACTCAGCCCGGACAACCCAGCGCGGCGCGCAACTTCGTGAGGTTGGCGTCCATCACCGTGACGTAGTCGTCGCCGCGTGACCGCTCCTTCGCGGTGAGCCCCTCGAGCGGGTTCAACACCTCGGTGCGCACGCCGGTCTCCCGCGCGAGCGTCGCGGCGATGCGCGGCGAGAGCAACGACTCGGTGAACACGGTGGTCACGCCGTCACGCTTCACCAGGTCGGCGAGATCCGCGAGGCGCGCGGCGTCGGGCTCCGCGTCGGGCGCGAGACCGGCGACGCCCGACTGGTGCAGTCCGTAGCGCCGGGCGAGGTAGCCGAACGCCTCGTGCGCGGTGACGATGTCGCGGCGCGCGCAGCCGGTGAGACCGTTGCGGTAGCGCTGGTCGAGGTCGGCGAGCTTCGCGTCGAGCGCCGCGGCATTACGGGCGTAGACCGCCTTGCCCGCCGGATCGGCCCGGGTCAACGAGGCGCGCACCTGACCGACGATGCGCCGCATCAACACCGGGTCGAGCCACACGTGCGGATCACCACCGCGTCGCGGGAGCCGGTCGAGCAGGCGCACGGTGGCGCCGTCACGCTGATCGGCCGCGGACTCCACTGCGGGCTGGAACCCCTTCCCCATCACGAAGGCGACGTCGGCGTCGAGCAGCGTGTCCATCTGGTCGGGAGTGAGCTCGAGGTCGTGGGGTTCGGCACCGGCGGGCGTGAGGTTGGTGACCGCCACCCGGTCGCCGCCCACCTGCGCCGCGGCCCACGCCACCGGATAGAACGCGGCGACGACGCTTCGGCGGGACGCGGCGCCTGCAGGCATCGACGACGTGACCAGCGCGGCCACGCCCACGGCGCTCAGCACGAGCAATGCGCCGACCCGTCGTGTGAGAACCATTCTCAGAACCTAGCAGGTCATCGACGGCCCGGGCGAACGTCTAGATTCCACGGCGGTCGAGGCTCGGAGGGGCGGTCATGCCAGCACGCGAGGTCGCGGAGTCCGAGACCAGCGGCGCTGCCGCCGGCACGGTCCGCGGATCGGCGTGGTGGAGGCCCTCCGACCCGAGGTTCGCGGGCACGCTCGCCCTCGCCGCGGTCGTCGGGGTGGCGCTGCGTGTCGTGGTCGTCGTCGTCAGTCGCTGGGACGTGCCGCTCGGCCAGGACGACGCCGGGCTACTACGCCGGCCAGGCGCGGCTGATCCGCCAGGGCCGCGGCTTCATCGAGCCGTTCCTCTACGCGTACACCGACGGACGCCTCCGCAGCCCGTCGGCGACGCATCCTCCGCTGTTCTCCCTCGTGCTGGCCCTCGCCGACCTGGTCGGGCTCGGGAGCGTGAACGGCATGCGGCTCGTGAGCAGCGCGATCGGGGCCGCGGGCATCGTGCTCGTCGGACTGCTGGGCCGTGAGCTCGGGGGCCGGCGCGTCGGCATGATCGCCGCCTGGATCGCCGCGCTCTACCCCATCTGGTGGCTGGGCGACTCGCTGATCCTGTCCGAGGTGCTCTACGCGCCGCTCGTCGCCGGCACCCTGCTCCTCGCCTACCGGCTGTGGCGCCACCCCACGGTGGGGCGGGCCGTCGGGCTCGGTGTGGTCGGCGCCCTCGCCGCGCTCACGCGCAGCGAGGGTCTCCTCCTCCTCGCACTGGTCGCGGGGTGCGTCGTCGTGCTGTGCCCCGGCATCGGGCGTGGCCGGCGGGTCCAACTCGCGGCCCTCACCGCGCTCGCCGCCCTGCTGACGCTCACCCCCTGGATCGCGTACAACGCGTCGCGCTTCGACCGGGTCGTGACCTTGTCGACCAACGACGGCGCCACGCTTGCCGACACCAACTGTCCCGCGACCTACTCGGGCAAGTATCTCGGCCTCTACGTCTTCCAGTGCCACGTCCCGAAGGTGTCCGAGAAGGGCGACGAGTCCGTGCGCGCGCGGCGCCTCACCGACGTGGGCATCCAGTACGCGCGCGACCACGCGGATCGCGTCCCGGTGGTCGTGGCCGCGCGCGTCGCGCGGGTCTGGGGCGTCTTCCGTCCCGTGCAGACCATCGACGCCGACGCGTTCGGACGCTGGTCGCACCGCACGTCGCAGTTCATGCTCGCCGGGTACTGGCTGGTCGCGGTGGGCGGCATCGCCGGGTTCGTGGTGCTCCGGCGGCGCCGGGTTCCCATCTCGCCCCTCGTCGCGTCGATCGTTGCGGTCACCGTCACTGCGGCGGTGACCTACGGCATCATCCGGTTCCGGGTTCCCGGCGACGTGGTGTTCCTCACCCTCTCGGCCGTCACCGTCGACGCCCTGCTCACCCGCAGCTTCCCGGCTCGGCGACAGGCCGAGCCGGACCTCGCGCCCCGGGCCTGACCCTCGCCGGCAGCGGGCCGGTGAACGGCGGCCGAACTCCTCGCGAACGTCGTCCGATCGCGCTTATCGGCAGGCGTCGCGTCGCCGATACTCCAGGTACCAGGCCATGACGGGCCTCCCGCGAGGATCCGTTCCGGCGGCACTCCCCCCGCCGCCGTCGAGCGACCAGCGTGAGGTCACGTCATGGCTCAAGTCGCGCTCCGTCGTCAGCCGGACCATCACCGAGATCGGCCGCGGCGCGTGCCACCATCGCCCGATGGCCGACGTCACCCGACCCCGACGCCGCGAGGCGTACGCCGAGCGGTTCGCGCGCGGCGACAGCTACGGACTGCTGCTCGCGCTGCTCCTCGTGCTGTACGTCGTGATGGCCGCCACGCACCACCAGAGCCTCTGGGGGCGCTGGGCGATCAGCATGCTGCTGGGCGCGGTGATGCTCCTGACGTTGCACACCTCACACGTGCGCTCGCGCGGGTTTCACGTGGGGATCGCGATCGTGCTGATCGCGGAGACGTCGAACCTCCTCCAGGCGGTGTTCAACGAGAGCACGGGCACCGGCGCGACCTTCCTGATGTTCCTGCTCGTGCTCGCCGCGCCGGTGGTGATCCTCAATCGGATCCTGCGCCACGAGACCGTCGGCCTCGAGACGATCCTCGGCGCGATCTGCATCTACGTGCTGATCGCCATCGCGTTCTCGGGGCTCTACGCCTGGGTCAACGAAGTCGAGCCGACACGGATTCTTCGCGCAGCACATCCCGAACCCGCAGAACATCGACTTCCTCTACTTCTCGTTCGTCACCATCACCACCGTCGGCTACGGCGACCTCACCGCGGGCACGAGCCTCGGCCGGGTGCTGGTGACGTTCGAGGCCATGGTCGGCCAGATCTTCCTGGTGACCCTGGTGGCGCGCCTGGTGGGGATGTACGGCGTCACGGCAACGGCCGCCGGCCGACCGAGACGGGCGAGAGCTCAGGCCTCGAGGAGTAGCTCGGCGAGCTGGATCGCGTTGAGGGCCGCGCCCTTGCGCAGGTTGTCGCCGGTGACCCAGAGGTCGAGGGTGTTCGGCTGCGACGGGTCCTCCCGCACGCGGCCCACCAACACGGGGTCGATGCCCGCGGCCTCGAGCGGCGTGGGGTGACCGTCGCCGCCGTCGACGAGCTGTACACCGGGCGCGTCGGCGAGGAGCGCGAGCGCGTCGGCGAGCGGCAGCGCGTCGGCGAACTGCACGTTGGCGGTCATCGCGTGGCCCACGTAGACCGGCACCCGCACGCAGGTGGCGGTGGCCCGCAGCTCCGGCGCGTGGAGGATCTTGCGGCTCTCGAGCACGAGCTTCCATTCCTCGCTCGTGTACTTCGCGTCCTTCACCGAACCGGCGAGCGGGATCACGTTGCCGGCGATCGGCCGGTCCCACACCTCGCCCGCGGCGGCGGCCTCGGGACCGCGCCCGGCACGGCGGAACTGCTCGGCCTGCCCGGCGCCCTTGGTCCACTGCTCGTCGAGTTCGTGCATGCCGAGCTGACCGGCCCCCGACACCGACTGGTAGGTCGACACGACCATCCGCTCGATCCCCGCGCGCCGGTGCAGCGGCGCCAGCGCGGTGACCAGCACCATCGTGGTGCAGTTGGGGCAGGAGACGATGCCCTTCGGCAGGTCGCGCAGGTCGTCGGGGTTGACCTCGCTCACCACGAGCGGCACGTCGGGATCCGTGCGGAACGCAGCCGAGTTGTCGACGACGCGCGCGCCGGCGGCGGCCGCGCGCGGCGCCCATTCGAGCGCGATGGGGTCGTCGACGTCGACGATCACCAGGTCGAGGCCGTCGAAGCAGCCGTCACGCAGCACTTCGCAGGTGACCTCGCCGCCCGCGAACGGCAGCGCCCGGCCCTCGGAGCGCGACGACGCGAAGGCGCGCAGCTCCGCGGTGGGGAACGCGCGCTCCTCCATGAGGCGGAGCATCTCCTGGCCGACGAGCCCGGTCGCGCCCATCACGCCGACGCGGGCGCCGGCGCTCATGTGGATTCCAGTTCGAACGCGGCGTGCAGCGCGCGGACCGCGCGCTCGACGTCGGACTCCGCGACCACACACGAGATGCGGATGGTGGAGGTGGAGATCATCTCGATGTTCACGCCCTCGGCGGCGAGGACCTCGAACATGGTGGCCGCGACGCCGGGGTTGGTCTTCATCCCCGCGCCGACCACCGACACCCGCCCGATGTTCTCGTCGGCGGTGGCCCCGCCGGCCTCGATCGCGGCGACGACCGCGTCGACCACTTCCATCGTGCGGGCGAGGTCGGCCTTGGGCACGGTGAACGAGATGTCGGTGTGCCCGTCGGTGGACACGTTCTGCTCGATCATGTCGACCACGAGGTTGGCGTCGGCCAGCGCGCGGAACAGCTTGGCCGCGATGCCCGGACGGTCGGGCACGCGGAAGATCGTGACCTTCGCCTCCGAGACGTCGTGGGTGACGCCCGAGATGATCGGGTCCTCCATGGTGGTCTCCTCGGAGTCCGTGACCCACGTGCCTGCTTCGTAGCTGAAGCTGGAACGCACGTGGACGGGAACGTTGTAGTTGCGGGCGAACTCGACCGAGCGCAGCGCGAGCACGCGGCCGCCGGTGGCGGCCATCTCGAGCATCTCGTCGTAGGACAGGCGGTCGAGCCGACGGGCGTCGGGCACGATGCGCGGATCGGCGGTGTACACCCCCGACACGTCGGTGTAGATCTCGCACGCGTCGGCGTGCAGCGCGGCGGCCAGCGCCACCGCGGTGGTGTCGGACCCGCCGCGCCCGAGCGTGGTGATGGCCCGCTCGGTGGACATGCCCTGGAAGCCGGCCACCACCGCGACATGGCCGGTGGTGAGCGCCTCCTGGATGCGGTCGGCCTTGATCTCGAGGATCTTGGCCTTGCGGTGCGCGGTGTCGGTGACGATCCCGGCCTGCGAGCCGGTGAAGCTCATCGCCGGCTCGCCCTGGTCGATGATGGCCATGCAGAGCAGCGCGATGGAGATGCGCTCGCCCGAGGTGAGGAGCATGTCCATCTCCCGGGCGCTGGGGTCGCGGGAGACCTCGCTGGCGAGGCGTTCGAGGTCGTCGGTGGTCTTGCCCATGGCGGAGACGACCACGACGACGTCGTGGCCCTCGCGCCGGGAGCGCACGATGCGCTCGGCCACGGCCTTGATGCGATCGGGGTCGGCGACCGAGGTGCCGCCGAACTTCTGGACGAGCAGGCTCACGACCACCCATCGTACCGAAGGGCCCCGGCGATCCTCCCCCCGGATATCCCGTCGGTAGACTCCCCGGCCGTGCCCAGCTCCGAGAAACGCGAACGCCAACGCCAGAACCGCGACGCCCGCCGGATGGCCCAGTTCGAGGCCGAGAAGAAGCAGAAGCGGTTCAAGCAGATCCGCAACGGCGTGATCTTCTTCGTGATCTTCGCCGCCGCTATCGGGGTGATCAAGCTGATCCAGGGCGACAGCTCGAGCTCGTCGAAGAGCTCGTCCTCCTCGAACGTGGCCTGCGGGGCCAAGGCGCCGGCGAAGAACACCGCCAAGCAGTACGACGCCGCGCCCCCGATGACGATCGACACGTCGAAGACCTACACCGCGGTCATGGACACGAGCTGCGGCACGATCCGCATCGAGCTCGACGCCGCCGCCGCGCCGCAGACGGTGAACAGCTTCGTGTTCCTCGCCAAGGAGGGGTTCTACAACGGCACCCTCTTCCACCGGATCGTCACCGACTTCGTCGACCAGGGCGGAGACCCCAAGGGGGACGGCACCGGCGGCCCCGGCTACACGGTTCCCGACGAGCCCCCCGCCAACGGCTACCAGGCCGGTTCCGTCGCGATGGCCAACGCGGGCTCCGGCTCCACCGGTTCGCAGTTCTTCCTCGTGGTGAGCGACAACGGCGCCAAGGGTCTGGGCGGTCCGCCCTACACGTACTCCAGCCTGGGCACGATGGATGCCAAGGGCCTGAAGGTCGCGCAGAAGATCAACACCTTCGGCTCCGCCGATTCCACCGGGGTGCCGACCAAGAAGGTCTACGTGAACTCGGTGAAGATCACGGAGTCCTGAGCTCGCGAAGGACGACCGGGGAGTCGCCGGCGCCGTAGGTGACGCGGCTCGGCGCCGCGGGTGTAGACGGTCACCGTGCCGGCGCCGGCGACGCGCCAGGCGCCGTCCTCGAGCACGAGCGCGGTGTCCTCGTCGATCCCCGCCAGCACCGCGTTCGGCGGGAGCAGGTCGATCGACCGTTCGCGGAGATGCCCGGCCGCGGTGCCGTGGTAGGGAAACACCGCGAGGTTGCGCACCACACCGAGACCGACCGTGTAGGCGCCGCCGCGCGGGTCGACCATGGGATCGCACAGCAGCGTGGCGCCCGCGCCGGAGGCGACCAGCACCGCACCGCCCGACCAGGCCGAGAGCAGGGCGTCGAACAGCGCGGAGCCCTTGAGCACCGACCGCAGGTGCAAGGGCGAGCCGTCGGCCACGTGCACGTAGCGGGCCTTGCGGACGATCTCGGCGTTCTTCGGGTCCTCGGCATCGGCGCGGCGCAGCACGGCCAGCGACCGCGCCTCGACGCCCAGCGCCCCGAACCACTCCGTGGCCCGCACCCCCACCCGCTCGGGGTGCTCGTAGGCGGCGGCGGTCGGG
The DNA here is from genome assembly GCA_963782705.1 of uncultured Actinomycetes bacterium. Classification (GTDB taxonomy): domain Bacteria; phylum Actinomycetota; class Acidimicrobiia; order IMCC26256; family DASPTH01; genus CAVRGQ01. Next base: position 12,156 of record CAWAKX010000023.1, read on the forward strand.
AGCACGACCACTTCCTCGGCACCGGCGGCGGCCAGCAGCTCGGCGTCGAGCTCCCGGCATGCGCCACCCCATTCGCCGCCACCGACCAGGACGAGTGGGCCCGCGCCCCGCTGTGTCGCCATGGCCGCGGAGCCTACCGGCCCCGGGATTCCTACTGCCTGGTAACTTCGGGATCTCACCGCCCGGGAGGATCCATGGTGGAACGTGTCGGCATCGTGGGGTCGGGGATCATGGGTTCCGGCATCGCCGAGGTCGCCGCTCGCGCCGGCTGCACGGTGGTCCTCCGCAGCCGCACGCAGGCCGGCGCCGACCAGACGGTCGCGGGGCTGCGGAAGTCGCTCGACCGGCAGGTGAGCAAGGCCCGGATCGAGGAGGCGGAGGCCGACGCCATCGCCGGGCGTGTGCGCGCGGTCACCGAGCTCGACGCGCTCGCCGAGTGCGACCTCGTGATCGAGTCGATCGTCGAGGACCTCGGCGCCAAGCGAGCAGCTCTTCGCCGAGCTCGACCGCGTCTGCGCGCCCGACGCGATCCTCGCCACCAACACCTCCACGCTGCCGGTGGTCGAGATGGCGGTGGCGACCCGCCGCCCCGACCAGGTGTGCGGCATCCACTTCTTCAACCCCGCCACCGCGATGACGCTCGTCGAGGTGGTGCCCGCGCTCACCACGTCCGCGGCCACCCTCGACGCGGCCCGCGACTTCGTCGAACAGTGTGGGAAGACCGCGGTCACGGTGAAGGACCAGGCCGGGTTCGTGGTGAACGCGCTGCTGTTCCCCTACCTCAACCACGCGGTGCGGCTCTTCGAACAGCACGTCGCCAGCCGCGACGACATCGACATTGCGATGCGCGGCGGCTGCAACTTCCCGATGGGCCCGCTCGAGCTGCTCGACCTCGTGGGCCTCGACACGAGCCTCGCCATCCTCGACGCGCTGTACGCCGAGTTCGGCGATCCGAACTTCGCCCCCGCCCCCACGCTGCGGCGGATGGTGGCCGCCGGGCACCTGGGCCGCAAGAGCGGCGCGGGCTTCTACACATACGGCAAGTAGACCCGCCGCGGGGTCGGAGACGTAGCGGAGCGCTGCTCGGACGAGCGGGAGCGCGAAGCGAAGTCGACCCGAGAAGTCGGCAACAATGGGGAACATGTCCGACCGACCCTGGCTCATGCGCACGTATTCGGGGCATTCCTCCGCACGGGCCTCGAACGAGCTCTACCGCGGCAACCTCGCCAAGGGCCAGACCGGCCTCTCGGTGGCGTTCGACCTGCCCACCCAGACCGGCTACGACCCCGACCACCCGCTCGCCCACGGCGAGGTGGGCAAGGTGGGGGTGCCGGTGCCGCACCTCGGCGAGATGCGGGTGCTCTTCGACCAGATCCCCATCGAGGAGATGAACACCTCGATGACGATCAACGCCACCGGGATGTGGCTCTTCGGCATGTACCTCGCGCTGGCCGAGGAGCGAGGCGTCGACCCGTCGGTGCTCGCGGGCACCACGCAGAACGACATCATCAAGGAGTACCTGTCGCGGGGCACCTACATCTTCGGGCCCGAGGCGTCGCGGCGCCTCACCGTCGACCTCGTGTGCCACGCGGTGCGCAACGTGCCGAAGTGGAACCCGATCAACGTGTGCTCGTACCACCTGCAGGAGGCCGGGGCCACGCCGATCGAGGAGATCGCGTACGCGATGGCCACCGCGGTGGGCGTGCTCGACGCGGTGCGCGAGTCGGGCCAGGTGAGCGACGACGAGTTCCCCGAGGTGGTCGGGCGCATCTCGTTCTTCGTGAACGCCGGCATCCGCTTCGTGGAGGAGATGTGCAAGCTGCGCGCCATGGGCGTGCTGTGGGAGCGCATCACCGCGGAGCGCTACGGCGTCACCAACGAGAAGCTACGGCGGTTCCGCTACGGCGTGCAGGTGAACTCGCTCGGTCTCACCGAGGCGCAGCCCGAGAACAACGTGCAGCGGATCGTGCTCGAGATGCTCGCGGTCACGTTGTCGAGGGACGCGCGGGCCCGCGCCGTGCAGCTCCCGGCGTGGAACGAGGCACTCGGTCTGCCCCGGCCGTGGGACCAGCAGTGGTCGCTGCGCATCCAGCAGGTGCTGGCCTACGAGACCGACCTCCTCGAGTACGGCGACATCTTCGCCGGTTCGCCCGTCGTCGAGGCCAAGACCACCGAGCTCGCGGAGGCGGCCGACGCCGAGCTGCAGTGGGTGCTCGACGGTGGTGGCGCGTTCTCGATGATCGACGCGATGAAGCAGCGGCTCGTGCAGAGCAACGCGGAGCGCGTGCGCCGCATCGAGGCCGGCGACCTCACCGTGGTCGGCGTGAACCGCTTCACCGAGACCGCCGACTCCCCGTTGGTGGACTCCGCCGAGGGCGAGTCGAGCATCCTCGTCGTCGACGAGGCCGCGGAACGTGAGCAGCTCGAACACCTCGCGGCGTGGCGCGCGGCGCGCGACGACGACGCCGTCGCGAGCGCGCTCGACGAGCTGCGGACGGTGGCCGCGGGCACCGAGAACCTCACCGCGGCGTCGATCGCGCTGGCCCGGGCCGGCGGCACCGTCGGCGAGTGGGCCGGCGCGTTGCGCGACGTGTTCGGCGAGTACCGCGCCCCCACCGGCGTGGCCGGCGTGCACGCGCCCGGCACGGTGATGGCCGAGGCGCGCGAACGGGTCACGGCGGCGGCCACCCGCCTCGGGCGCCCGGTGCGCATGCTCGTGGGCAAGCCCGGCCTCGACGGTCACTCCAACGGCGCCGAGCAGATCGCGGTGGCGGCGCGCGACGCCGGCATGGAGGTCGTCTACCAGGGCATCCGGCTCACCCCCGCGCAGATCGCCGCGGCGGCGCGCGACGAGGACGTCGACCTGGTCGGGCTCTCGGTGCTGTCGGGATCGCACCGCCTGCTCGTGCCCGAGACCGTGCGGCTGCTGCGCGAGCACGGCGTCTCGGCGCCCGTCGTGGTGGGCGGCATCATTCCCGAGGCCGACCGTCCGGAACTGCTCGCCGCCGGCGTGGCGCGGGTCTACACCCCGAAGGACTTCCGCCTCGGCGACATCGTCGCCGAGCTCGCCGACCTCGCGGGGAGCGCCGAGCGGTGAAGGGCCCCGGGCGCGCCGAGCGGCGCGCCGACGACGTCGTCAACCACCTCCCCGCGGTGTGCATCGCCCTCGGGTTGCTCGGCGGCGCGTTCGGTGTGCTCGCGGTGGCGCTCGACGAGGCCGCGTTCGGCCTCGGCGCGGGCATCGTGGCCTTCGCGCTCGCGGGCATCGCGGCGCGCGTCGAGATCGACCGGCGCCGCACCGAGGACGAGGTGTGGAAGACCCGTTCGCAGGCCCGCAGCACCAGCCGCCGGTTGCAGCAGGTGGAGGCGGAGCTCGCCGAGGAGACGTCGATCGCCGGGGCCCGGGCCGCCGGCGCTCCAGGCCGACCTGCCGCCGGGCACGGAGACCGACGAGTGGGAGATCGACCCGGTGTCGGGCCTGCTGCGCGAGCGTCACCTGCCCGTCGTGCTGCAGCAGGCGGTCGCCAGCGCGCGTCGCAAGGTGCAGCCGGTGGCGGTGGTGTTCTGGCAGCTCGACGAGCTGGACGACGCGCCCGAGGAGACCCGAGACGAGGCGGTCACCGCGCTCGGCGCGGTCGCGTGGCGCACGTTGCGCGAGGCCGACTCGGTGTTCCGCCTCGGCGACGTCGCCGCGGTCGCGGTGCTCGCCGACACCGCCGAGCCCGGCGCGGTGCTCGTCGCCGAGCGGGTGCGCGACGCGTTGCGGTCGAGCCCGGTCGGCGACTCGCTCACGGTGTCGGCCGGAATCGCGTGCTATCCCACCCACGCGCTCGACGCGCTGGAGCTGGTGTCACGCGCGGGGAAGGCACTCGACGCCGCCCGGGCGGACGGCCACGCCCGCAACCACGTCGCCGTCGCCATCTCCCCCGACTGACCGAACTTGCATCGCTGGGTCGGAACAATCCCGAGGTAGCTCGCCGCAAGTTCGGATCAGGGGTTGGCGTAGAGGGCCTCGATCTCGGCGGCGTACTTCGCGGCGATGGGCTTGCGCTTGAGCTTCATCGTGGGCGTGAGCTCGTCGGAGTCGGCCATCCACTCGTGGTCGACCACCGCGAAGTTGCGAATCTGCTCCACGCCGGAGAAGCGTCGGTTCGCCGACGCCACCTCGCGGGCCAGCTCGGCCCGCAGTCCCGGGTGGGCGGCGAGCTCGCCGAGGGTGGAGCCGGTGATCCCCTCCGACGCGGCCCACGTGCCGACCACGTCGGGGTCGGGCACGATGAGCGCCACGAGGTGCGGTCGGCCGTCGCCGATCACGCAGGCCTGCCCGATCAGCGGCTCGGCCTTGAGCGCGGCCTCGATGTTCGCGGGCGAGATGTTCTTGCCGCCCGCGGTGATGATCAGCTCCTTCTTGCGGTCGACGATGCGCAGGTAGCCGTCGTCGTCGATGGTGCCGATGTCGCCGGTGTGCAGCCAGCCGTCGGCGTCGATCGCCTCGGCGGTGCGGGCGGGATCGGCCAGGTAGCCACGGAACACGTTGCCCCCGCGGCCGAGCACCTCCCCGTCGGGGCCGAGGCGCAGCTCCATCCCCGGGATGGCGGTGCCGACCGACCCCAGACGCACCTGGTTCGGTTCCCACGTCATCGGCCCGGTCGACTCGGAGAGCCCGTAGAGCTCGGAGAGCGGCACGCCCAGCGCGCGGAAGAACGTGAGCAGCTCGACGGTGATGGGCGCGGCGGCGGTGACCGCGAACTGCACGTCGTCGAGGCCGAGCAGCTGGCGCGCCGGGCGCAGCACCTCCTGCTCGGCATGTTCGTGCTCCGCGCGCAGCGCGGCATCGGGTTCCCGACCCTCGGCGCGCAGCGCGGCGACGCGCGCGCCGAGGTCGAGCGCGTGGCGGAACACCTCCGCTCGCGCGGGGTCGACCGCGAGCACGGCCTGGATGCCGCTGTGGATCTTCTCCCAGGTACGCGGCACCCCGAAGAGCAGCTCGGGACGGGTGGCGCCGAGCTCCGCGCCGAGCATCCGGATGTCGGCGACGGTGGTGACCTCGAACGCGAAGTGGATGCCGCCGTAGTGCGTGACCAGCCGCTCCGCGATGTGCGCCATCGGGAGGTACGACACGATGCGGTACCCGGTGACGTCACGGCCGAGACGCGTCTCGAGACTGTCGACCGTCCAGGTGACGTTCGCGTGGTCGAGCATCACGCCCTTCGGCGGCCCGGTGGTCCCCGAGGTGTAGATGACGGTGGCGAGGTCGTCGGGCGCGGCCGCCGCGGCGGCGGCCTCGATCGACACCGGCTCGTGGGAGAGCAGCTCCGCCCACCGGTGCACGGTCGGATCGTCGACCCCGTCGTCGTCGATCACCACGAGATGCTCGAGCGCCGGGAGCTCCTCGCGCACCCCGAGGATGCGGTCGAGGTGGTCGGCGTCGTCGGCGATCGCCGCCTTCGCCCCGCAGTGAGCGAGCAGGTACCGGGTCTGCTCGGCCGACGAGGAGTTGTAGATCGAGATCGGCGTGGCCCCGAGCAGGAGCACCCCGACGTCGGCGAGGTGGAACTCGGGCCGGTTGGCCACGAGCAGCACCACCCGGTCGCCCCGGCCGATCCCGAGGGCCGCCAGCCCCGCCGCCACCCGTGCCGCGCCGTCGGCATATCCGGCCCACGTCGTCGTCTCGTAGTCGTCGCCCATCCGGCGACGCAGGGCCACGGCATCGGGCCGCGACCGGACGATGTCGACGAACCGGGAGGTGATCGTGTCGGCCACGACAGAACGTTATCCACATGCGGGAGTGGAGAACTCGCTCTTGGGGGTGGAAAACCCGGCCGAGATGGGGAATACTTGCGGGCAGTCCGTCCCGAGGAGATCGTTGGGGCACCGCGCGAGCGGGCTTCTCTACGCCGACTCCCCTCGGGACGGACTCGTGCACGGGCCCGACCTTTCCGTCTCTTGGCTCAACAACACGGCCCTCCCGGCCGAAAGACCGGGTATGGCCCTGCGGAAGACCCTCGTGACCGCGATCGCCGTCGCGATCGCCCTGACGGTCACCGCGCCGGGCGCCTTCGCCGCCGACCCCGATCCGTCGACCACCGGCCCGGCCGGCCAGCCGACGACGACCACCGCGCCGGCCCATCCCGAGGCCGCCGCCCTCGCCGACCTGGCCGACCAGATCGCCCGCAACCAGGGGCTCCTGACCCAGCTCACCACGCAGGTCGAGCAGTCGACCCAGAAGATCGCGGAGCTCGACGCCCAGATCGCCGACACGCAGCTGAAGCTCGACGCCGCCCGCGGCGCGATCGCCAAGCTCAAGGCCGCGATGAAGGCGCGGGCCGCGATGATGTACCAGCACGCGAGCACGCCCGAGGTCGGCGTCGTTCGACATCCAGCACGTGGAGGACATCACGTCGGGCAAGAAGTACGCGGAGTCGGCCGCGCACACCGACGGCCTCAAGGTCGACGACCTCTCCGACCTCTCCGCCGACCTCGAGCGACACCGCGAGCAACTCGACGCGCAGGAAGCCGCGGAGCGTCAGGAGCACGACCGCCTCGTCAACGCGAAGGAAGCGCTCGACGCGCTGACCACGAAGCAGAAGAAGCTGCTCGACCAGGTGGGCAGTGTCCCCGTGATGGGCGACGCCGACCTCACCAGCGACCAGGTGACGGCGTGGTTCGAGTCACGCAACGTGAAGGTGCGCCTGGCCGGCGGTCTGCCGATCGGCGACCTGGTGAAGATCTACTTCGAGGAGGGCGCCGCCGAGCACGTGCGCCCGGAGCTCGCGTTCGCGCAGTCGATCATCGAGACCGGGTCGTTCGGCAACGCGCTCGACAACAACTACTCGGGCATCGGCGCGTGCGACAGCTGCCAGGGTGAGCCCGGCTTCCCCACGCCGCGCGACGGCGTGCGGGGCCAGATCCAGCTCCTCGCGTGCTACGCCGATCCCACCGCGAGCTCGGCAACCCTGCACAACCCGCCGTCGCCCACCATCTGGGGCCACGACCCGGTGAGCGCGGCCGCGCACTACGACACCGAGTACCTCAAGGGCAAGGTGCCCACCTGGAACATGATGGGCAACGGCAACTGGGCCACCGACCCCGGCTACGCGCTCAAGGTGCTCACCGTGTACTTCCAGATGGTGAGCTGGACCGCCAGCCACCGCTGACCGCTACGCGGCACCCGACGCGTGCGCTCCGTCACCGCCGCCGCTCCGAGCATGCTGCACACGTTCCGCCCGCTCGTGGCGGTCAGCTGTCTGTCGACGCTGCTCCTGATGACGTCTCGGATGTCCGCTGCGTGACCGGCGCGCTACGTTCACCCAGCGCCCGGGAATGCCATCCGTGCGCCCGATCGGCACCCGGCGAACTCGAACGCCCGGTTACCAGCTTTCGCGCCGGGCTGGCACCGTGAACCGAACCTTCGGCGCCCTGTCCTGTCGATCGCCGGTCACCACGAACCCGATGATCGGCGCATGAAGTCGGCCAAGCACCTCGGGCCGCCGACGTTCATGAACACCATGCCCGAGCGCACGTCCCGTCGGGTGGAACCGTCACTGACTCGACCTTCGTACGGAAAAGTCAGTCATGACGAACCCGGGCGTGTCTGAGTCGATAGGCACTTCGAGGCTTGAAGCCGGTGAGACCGAAGGCCCAGCCGTCGTGATCAAGCTGCTGTACACAGATCGCCGCCGTGCCATCCCGCACGCGTAGGCGGCACTTCGAAGACGCCGCTGCGCATGCCGTGGATCCGGGCGCGGCGGCTGTGCTCAGGAACACGGCACAGGTCATCGCCAAGACGGACCTCGGTAGGAGCACCGGCCTATTGCGCCCGAAGTGATGCGGCGGTGCCACAACACCTCAGCGTGCCGGAAAGGTCACCTGAGCCCGAGCGTGTGACAGCTTGTGCACGCTCTGGCGGGCACTTCTGTCACTTGCTCGCGTGCAGTGCGGTCCCGCGGGACCACATGCGCCCCGATGTCACCAGGTGCGGGTGAAGCAGCGGTCGTCCATCGCGCCGAGCACGAGGTCGCGGTAGTGGCCCTGGAACATGGCGCGCGCCCGCTCCGACCAGGCGCGCGCGTCGGGCGCGCTGCACGCGGCGCAGCACCTGGGTGAAGCCACCCTCGTACACGCGGTACTCCGCCCACGCGCCCGGGTAGTCCTTCGCGCAGTTCACCTCGGCCAGGGGCACCTCCGGCACACGCGGGTCGTGCACCACGCGGTTGGTGTGGGTGTGGCCGGCGAGCCACGCCACCACGTTGGGCCGCCGGGCGAGCAGCGCCGACCACCGCATCCGCGTCGGGACCGATGCAGTAGTCGCGGTCCCAGTGGAAGACCGGGTGGTGCGCGAACACCAGCACCGGCCCGCTCGTCGTCGCGGCGACGTCGTCGAGCCATCCGAGCTGTGCCGTGTCGAGCGCGCCGCCCACCTGACCCGGCACCACGGTGTCGAGCACCGCGAGGGTGGCCCCGGGAACCGCGACCGTGAACGGCGCGCCGTTGCGCGCGAGCTCCGGGTCGCGGATCGCGTCGTGGTTGCCGCGCACGTGGTGCATCCGCGCGCCGAGACGCCCGTAACACGCGAGGAACGCCGCGTACTCCTCCGCGCGCCCGCTGTCGGTGAGATCGCCCTTCACCACGACCGCGTCGGGGGCGAGCGCGAGCATCTCGTCGACGACCGCGCCGTTCATCACCTCGGGGTACGGCGGGTCGCCGGGCGCGACGCGCAGGATGGGCCCGACGGCGTCGATGGCGGGATCGCCCGACCGCCCGCACTCGGTCTCGCCGAAGTGCACGTCGTTGGCGGTGGCCACCGTGGCGAGCAGCCGGCCCGCCGGGCGCGCGAGCGTGCGCAGCGTGGTGGGCAGCCACCGCTCGTCGGAAGGTGCGCCCTCCACCACGAGCGGGTACTCGGTGTCGGGCTCGAGCCCGGCGACCACCGCGGTGTGGAACGGGCCGGTGGTGACCACCTCGTGGTCACCGACGCGCGTGACGACCTCGACGCCCGGCTCGGTGGTGAAGGTGACGACGGCTTCGTCGCTCCCGACGCTGAGCAGCTCGGCGTGGGCGACGGTCGTCATGGACCGAGAGTCAGGCGCGGGCGCGCCGGCCGATGCGTCCCGACAGGCGCCACGGGCCGCGCTGCAGTCCGGCGCGGTGCGAGCGCAGACGCGCCGCGTGCACCCACTCGTGCAACGTGTCGTCGACCCCGGGCTCGTCCACGGCCACGGGCTGCGCCGCGGTGATCGCGGCGACGATGGCCGCGACCTCCTCGGGGGAGGCGTCGGGCGAGATCGATGCGAGTCTGACCACAACGGGCTCCTTAGAGCGGCACGTTGCCGTGCTTGCGGGACGGGAGCACCTCGCGCTTCGTGCGCAGCATCGACAGCGACCGCGCCAGCACCTTGCGCGTCTCGCGGGGGTCGATCACGTCGTCGACGTACCCGCGCTCGGCGGCGATGTAGGGGTTGGCGAAGCGCTCGGTGTACTCGGCGATCAGCTCGGCGCGCTTGGCCTCGACGTCGTCGGCAGCCTCGATCTCCTTGCGCGAGATCAGGCTGACCGCGCCGGCGGCGCCCATCACCGCGATCTCCGCCGACGGCCACGCGAACGCGAGGTCGGCGCCGATCGACTTGGAGTTCATGACCACGTACGCGCCGCCGTAGGCCTTGCGGGTGATCACCTGCACGCGCGGCACGGTGGCCTCGCAGTAGGCGTAGAGCAGCTTGGCGCCGTGACGGATGATGCCGCCGTACTCCTGGTCGGTGCCGGGCAGGAAGCCGGGCACGTCGACGAAGGTGACGAGCGGGATGTTGAACGCGTCGCAGGTGCGCACGAAGCGCGCGCCCTTCTCCGACGCGTCGATGTCGAGGCAGCCGGCGAGGTTCGACGGCTGGTTGCCGACGATGCCGACGACGTGGCCGTCGATGCGGCCGAAGCCGATGACGATGTTGCCCGCCCAGTACTGGTTGATCTCGAAGAACTCGCCGTCGTCGACGACCTCGGTGATGACCTTCTTGATGTCGTAGGGCTTGTTGGGCGAGTCGGGGATGATCTCGGCCAGCGCCTCGCACGAGCGGTCGGCCGGGTCGTCGGACTCGAAGTAGGGCGGGTCCTCGAGGTTGTTCGCGGGCAGGAACGACATGAGGTAGCGCACCTGCGCGAGCGCGGTGTCCTCGTCGTCGTAGACGAGACCGGCCACGCCCGACTTGGACGCGTGGGTCATCGCGCCGCCGAGCTCCTCCTGGGTGACGTCCTCACCGGTGACCGTCTTCACGACGTCGGGACCGGTGATGAACATGTGCGACGTCTCCTTCACCATCACGATGAAGTCGGTGAGCGCGGGTGAGTACACCGCGCCGCCGGCGCACGGGCCGAGGATGAGGCTGATCTGCGGGATGACGCCCGAGGCCTTCACGTTGCGGGAGAAGATGCCGCCGTAGGCGTCGAGCGACACGACGCCTTCCTGGATGCGGGCGCCCGCGCCGTCGTTGAGCCCGATCATGGGGGCGCCGACGGTCTCGGCGAGGTCCATCACCTTGTGGATCTTCTCGGCGAACACCTCGCCGAGCGCGCCGCCGAAGACGGTGAAGTCCTGGCTGAAGAGGAACACCTTGCGGCCGTCGATGGTGCCCCACCCGGTGATGACACCGTCGGTGAGGGGCCGGGTGTCCTCGATCCCGAAGCCGTGCGCGCGGTGACGGGCGAGCATGTCGAGCTCGACGAAGGAGTCGGGGTCGAGCAGCTTCTCGATGCGCTCACGGGCGGTGAGCTTGCCCCGTTGGTGCTGGCGCTCGACGGCCTTCGGGCTGCCGGCGTGCAGTGCCTGCTCGCGCAGCGCGGCGAGCTCCTCGAGCTTCTCGTGGATGGGGTGCGCGCCGGGCGCGGGAGGGGTGGGTTCCTGGGCGGCCATGGGGCCGAAGACTACCGGGCCGACAGTCGGTCCGGCCCTGCCGGGCCGCAGATCGAGGCAGTCGGCGACGCCCCGCCGGAGCCCGCCGGGAGCGGACGCGGCCGGACCCGGATCGGCGGATATCGTCCCCGGCGATGTCCCTCCCCCGCCGGCACCCGTCGTGGCCGCTCCTCGTCGGCCTGACCCTGGCGGGCCTCACCGCCTTCGTGCTCACCCTGGTGGCGACCTCCCACGGCCTCGGGCAGTACCCCGACTCCGCGGTCTACGTGGGCACGGCCCGCAACCTCCTCGACGGGCGCGGCCTCACGACCCCGTTCAACCTGCAGTTCAACCCCTACGCGCCCCGCGACGCCGTGGCCCTCTACGGGCAGGTCCCGCTCACGACCTTCCCGCCGCTCTACCCCCTGCTCCTGGCCGCCGGCGGTGCGCTGGGTCTCGCCCTCACCGACGTCGCCCGCATCCTCGACGCCGCGCTCTTCGCCACCACCGTCGTGCTCATCGGCGTGGTCGCGATGCGGATCACCCGCTCGACCACCGTCGCGGTGCTCAGCGCGTTCGCGTCGGCGTTGAGCATCAACCTGCTCATCAACCACACGTTGCTCATGGCCGACCCGATGGTGCTGGTCGCCGCACTGGGCGCGTTCCTGCTCCTGCCCCGCCTGCAACGCCGGCCCACTGCGGGCCTGATCCTGGCCGTCGGCGCGTGGGGCGCCGTCGCGTCGCTCTCGCGCTTCGCCGGCGTCGCGCTGGCCGCGACCATCGTCGTCGCGACGTTGTGCTGGGGCGACGAGCCGTTCCGCCGACGCGCCCGCACCGCGCTCATGGTCGGCGCGGTGTCGATCACGCCGCTGCTCGTGTGGATCGTCACCACCCGCCTCACGTCGTCGCGCACCGCCGAGTTGCGCCCGGTCGGCTGGCACTTCATCACCGGGCCCCAGACCGAGACGATCCTGCGCGTGAGTGCGAGCTGGCTCGCGGGCGCGGGCGCGACCGAGTCGGTCACCACCAGCATCGTCGTGCTCGTCGTCCTCGTGCTCGTGCTCGCCGGCCTCGGCGTCGCACTCGCGGCGCGGCAGCCAGCACGCCGTCGCGGCGGACGCGACCGCGACCGTCGCGGTGCTCGACGACGACTGGCGCGACTCCGACCGCCTCCTCGGCGCGCTCGCCGTCTACGTGGTGATGTCGCTGCTCGCGCTGTGGGCCACGGCGACGTTCTTCGACGCGTCGATCCCGCTCGAGGGTCGGCTGCTGCTCCCGGTCCAGCTCGGCGTCGTGCTCCTCGCCCCCGGCCTGCTGTACCGCGCGGTGCGCGCGTGGTCGACGGCGACGATCGCGGTGGTGGTGACCGCGGTGTTCCTCGTGTTCTGCGGCTGGCCCTGGCGCACCATCGCCCGCGGCTACGGCACCACCACGACCCCGCAGCTCCTCGCCGACGGTTGGCCCACCGCGAAGCCGTCACCGCTCGGGGTCGCGGTCGGGAAGCTGCCCGCCGACGCGCTGGTGGCCGCGAACTTCCCGGCGACGATCTACCAGAACGGCGGCCACGACTCCGTCTTCGTGCCGCCGCGTTGGGACCTCATCGCCGGGCACGCCAACCACGACGTGAACCGCCAGCTCGCGGAGCTCGGCCGGATCCTCGCCCGCCGCCAGGGCTACGTCGCGCTCTACAGCGACTCCACGAAGTTGTTCGCGTCGGAGGCCCAGCTCCGCAAGGCGATGAACCTGGAGACCATCGGCACGTTCGCCGACGGCACGCTCTACCGCGTCACCGGCACGCCCGCACCCTGACCGGGCGCGGGCCCGCCGTCACTCCTGGACGAGCTCGATGAGGGTGCCGAACGCGTCCTTCGGGTGGAGGAAGGCCACGGTGGTGCCCCGGCTGCCCGGACGCGGCGCGTCGTCGATGGCGCGGAAGCCCAGCGCCTTCACGCGCTCGAGCGCGGCGGCGCAGTCGTCGACCCGGTACCCGATGTGGTGCAGGCCCTGGCCCTTGTTGGCGAGGTACTTGGCCACGGTGGAGTCGTCACGAATCGGGTGCAGGAGCTGCACGTAGGAGTCGGCGACGCGCAGCAATGCCTCTTCGACGCCGTCGGTCTCGATGACCTCGCGGTGCTCGACCTCGGCGCCGAACGCGTCGCGGTAGTAGGCGATGGCGGCTTCGAGGTCGTTGACCGCGATGGCCACGTGGTCGATCTCGGTGAGCATCAGCTCGCGCTCCTTGCGGTGGGGGGTCTCCGGAACAGGGTGATGCGGTCGAGCAGTCGCTCGCGCATCTCGGGATCGGTGACGCCGTGGCCCTCCTCGGGGGCGAGCACCAGCACGCCGAGCTTGCCCTCGTGCTGGTTGGCGTGCACCTGGGCGACGGCCTCCGCGACGTCCTCGAACGCGAACACCGCGGAGAGCACCGGGTGGATGCGTCCCTCGCACACCAGCCGGTTGGCCTCGAACGCCTCGCGGTAGTTGGCGAAGTGACAGCCCTGCAGGCGCTTCTGGTTCATCCAGAGGTAGCGGTTGTCGTACTCGATCATGAACCCGCTGGTGGCCGCGCAGGTGACGATGGTGCCGCCCCGCGCGCACACGAACACCGACGCGCCCATCGTGGAGCGGCCCGGGTGCTCGAAGACGATCTCGGGGTCGTGACCCACCATCTCGCGGACGCGCTTGCCGAGCCGCCGCCACTCGGCCGGGTCCTGGGTGTGCTCGTCGGTCCAGAACTGGAAGCCCTCGGCCTTGCGGTCGATCACGTGCTCGACGCCGAGGTCGTGGAGGATCGCGGCGCGCTCGGGGCTCGACACCACACCGATCGGGCGTGCCGCCGCCGTTGAGCACGTACTGGCACGCGTACGCGCCGATGCCGCCGCCCGCGCCCCAGATCAAGCACCGTCTGCCCCTGGGTCATCTGCGCGCCGTTGGGGCTCACGAGCATGCGGTAGCTCGTGGAGTTGGTGAGCGCGTTGACCGCGGCCTCCTCCCACGTGAGGTGCGCGGGCTTGGGCATGAGCTGGTTGGCCTTCACGATGCTCAACTCGCCGAGACCGCCGTAGTTGGTCTCGTAGCCCCAGATGCGCTGGTTGGCGGCGAGCATCGAGTCGTCGTGCGCGCTCGGGTCCTGGTCGTCGACGTGGTTGCAGTGCACGGTGACCGCGTCGCCCGGCTTCCACATGCGCACCGCGGAGCCGACCCGGAGCACCACGCCGGCGGCGTCGCTGCCGACCACGTGGAAGGGCTGGTCGTGGCGGGCGCCCCACACGCTCTCCTTGCCGAGGCGGGCGAGGAACCCGAACGTGGGCACGGGCTCGAAGATCGAGGTCCACACGGTGTTGAAGTTCACCGAGGAGGCCATCACGGCCACGATCGCCTCGTCGGGCGCCAGTTCGGGGAGCGGGACCTCGTCGAGGTGGAGCGACCGGCGGGGGTCCTTCTCCGCCGAGGGCACCCCGGCGAACATGTCCTGTTCGGCCGCCCGCACCACCGCACCCCGGTAGGAGGCGGGCAGCGGGAGTGCGCCAAGATCATCGCCCGGCGAACCGTCGAGGATCGCCGCACGGATCGCCCCGATCTCGTCCATGGCCGGCGACGGTACCATCCGGTCTGTACCCCACCACCTGGGAGGAAGCCATGCCCGGCTCCGTGATCGTCTCCTCCGCCCGCACCCCGATCGGTCGCCTGCAGGGCGCGCTGTCGTCGCTCAGCGCCGTCGACCTCGGGGCGCACGCGATCAAGTCGGCGCTCGCCCGCGGCGGCGTCGCCCCCGAGCTGGTCGACTACGTGTACGTGGGCCAGGTGATCCAGGCCGGGTCGGGCCAGATGCCGTCGCGTCAGGCGGCGGTGAAGGCCGGCATCCCGATGAGCGTTCCCGCAGTCGGGCTCAACAAGGCGTGCCTCTCGGGCATCGACGCCATCTACCTCGCCGATCTCATGATCCAGGCCGGCGACGCCGACATCGTGGTCGCGAGCGGCATGGAGTCGATGACGAACGCGCCGTACCTGCTCAAGCAGGCGCGCGCCGGCTACCGCATGGGCAACGGCGCGCTGCTCGACTCGATGCTCGGCGACGGCCTCGTGTGCGGCATCGAGGACATCCACATGGGCGAGAGCACCGAGCGCTCCACCCGCGAGCACGGCGGCATCACGCGCGCGGCGCAGGACGACCTCGCGGCCAAGAGCCACGAGCGCGCGGCCAACGCGGTGAAGGAAGGTCGGGTCACCGAGATCGAGCCGATCGCGATCCCGCAGCGCAAGGGCGACCCGATCGTGGTCGACGCCGACGAGGGCATCCGCCCCGGCACCACCATCGAGTCGCTCGGCGGCCTGCGGCCCGCGTTCGACGGCGACGGCACCATCACCGCCGGCAACGCGTCGCAGATCTCCGACGGCGCCGCCGCGGTCGTGGTGATGTCGAAGGCCAAGGCCGAGGAGCTCGGCATCGACCCGATCGCCGAGTTGCTCGCGTTCGGCAACGTGGCCGGCCCCGACAC
Source organism: uncultured Actinomycetes bacterium (assembly GCA_963782705.1). Classification (GTDB taxonomy): domain Bacteria; phylum Actinomycetota; class Acidimicrobiia; order IMCC26256; family DASPTH01; genus CAVRGQ01. The sequence goes on from CAWAKX010000023.1 coordinate 27,537, forward strand.
GTCGCTGCTGCACCAGCCCTCGGGCGCGATCAAGCAGGCGCTGGGCAAGCTCGACCGTCCGGTCACCGACCTCGACCTCGTCGAGATCAACGAGGCGTTCGCGGCGGTGGGCGTGGCGTCGATGGCCGACCTCGGCATCACCGACGAGATCGTCAACGTGAACGGCGGGGCCATCGCGCTCGGCCACCCGATCGGCATGTCGGGCGCGCGCGTGGTGCTCACCCTGATCGACGAGCTGCGCCGCCGCGGTGGCGGGCTCGGCGCCGCGTCGCTGTGTGGCGGCGGCGGCCAGGGCGAGGCCGCCATCGTGCGCGCGCTCTAGGCGAGCGCGCGCACGAGACGGCGCACGGTTACGCGTACTTCGGAGACGGTCCGTACTCGTTCGGCCCCGGCGGGGCGTCGGTCGCGAACCACACGATCAGGATGATCGCGCCCACGAGCGGGATCAGGCCGATCAGCAGCCACCATCCCGACTTGCCGAGGTCGTGCAGCCGGCGGCAGCCGACCGCGAGACCCGGGATCAGGACGGCCAGGCCGTAGAGCAGGCTGAGGATGAAGAAGAAGCTCGCGATCGCCATCAGGATGTTGAAGACGATCGAGATGCAGACCCCGGCGAGCACGTACCACCAGAGCTCGGCCCGGCGGGCCCGGCCCTCGAAGTTCGCGTAGTTCTCGAGGACCACCTTCTTCCAGTAGCTGACGAGCGGGTTGGGCAGCGTGGGGTTCACGCCGCCGCCGTATCCACCGCCGCCCGAAGGCGGAGGCATCGGGGGCGGCGGGGGCGGAGGTGTGTCGGTCATCGTTCGTGGTCCCTTTCGTAGTGCTGACGGAGACGGGCGCCTATGCGCCGAGGCTCTCCCAGCGGCGGTTGAGCGCGCCCTGCACCTTGACGACCCAGATGATGAAGCCGATCAACGGGATCAGCACCCAGAACCCGGTGACGCCGCGTACCGGCTTCTCCATTCCGGCCTTCGCGTACATGTTCCCCGCCTCGGAAGGGATCAGGAACACGTTGACGATGCCGATCAGGATCGCGATCACCAGGCCGATGGGGCCTCCGATGCCGTCACCGGTGTGCGCCTTCATCTCCTTGAAGACCTGGTACTGCCAGTAGAGGCCGTAGATCCCCAGCGTGATGATGCTGATCACGATCACGAACGCGGGGTTGCGCGGCTTGCCGACGGGTCCCCAGTCGGCCGACACGGGAGACGTCGGCGGGGGCGGCGGTGCGGGAGTGGGCTCGGTCATGGTCGTGGCCTTTCTCGGGCCCCGGATCTCCGGGACGGGGGAAGAGGCTTCCATGCATTCGCGCCGTTCGCGCGGATGCGCCGCGGCGCGCCGATCAGGCGTCGACTTCCCTCCGGCCCTCGAGGGCGCGGCCGAGGGTGACCTCGTCGGCGTACTCGAGGTCGCCGCCGACCGGCAGCCCGCTCGCGATGCGGGTGACCTTGAGGCCCGAGCGGCTTCAGCAGCCGGGCCAGGTACATCGACGTGGCCTCGCCCTCCACGTTGGGGTTGGTGGCGAGGATCACCTCGGTGACGCCCTCGGCTTCCACCCGGCCGAGCAGCTCCTTGATGCGCAACTGGTCGGGCCCGATCCCCTCGATGGGCGAGATCGCGCCCTGCAGCACGTGGTAGCGGCCGGTGAACTCGTGGGTGCGCTCCACCGCCACGATGTCGCGCGGATCCTCCACCACGCACAGGGACGCCGAGTCGCGCCGGTCGTCGGCGCAGTACGCGCACAGCTCGCCCTCGGAGACGTTGAAGCAACGGCGGCACCAGGTGACGCGCTCCTTCGCCTCCATGATCACGCGGGCGAGCCGGTTGGCGTCTTCGGGCGCGGCCTTCAGGAGGTAGAACGCGATCCGCTGCGCCGACTTCGGGCCCACGCCGGGGAGACGGCCGAGCTCGTCGATCAGCGCCTGGACCGGCGCGGCGTAGGGACTGCTCACGGACGGGTGCTCACGAAGGAACCACTCAACCCAGCAGTCCGCCGAGACCGCCGAGGTCGATGCCGCCGGTGACCGAGCCCATGCTCTCCTGCTGCAGGTCCTGCGCGCGGCGCAGACCGTCGGACACCGCGGCGAGCACGAGGTCTTCGAGCATCTCGACGTCGTCGGGGTCGACGACCTCGGCCGCGATCTTCACCGCCTGCACCTCACCCGCGCCGGTGACGGTGACCTTCACCATGCCGCCGCCGGCCGAACCCTCCACGGTGGCCTCCGCAAGCGCCTGCTGCGCGGCCTCCATGTCGGCCTGCATCTGCTGCACCTGCTTCATCATCTGGTTCATGTTGGGGCTGCCGCCGGGCATCTTGCCCGGCACCCGGCTGCCGCCGCCTCGACCCTTCGCCATCGTGCTCCTCGCGCTCCTCGTGCTCGTCGGCGTCCGTCACCGGTGGCCGGCTGGCGAACGTGAAAACGCTACCTGGAGCGTACGGGCCGGAGCGGCGTGCGAGGCGGTTGTGCGTGCTCAGACGCCGAATCGCACCTGCACGTGGCGGCGCCGGGCCGCGAGCGCCGCGGCGCGCTCCTCGGCGGTGACGGTGCGGGTGCCGGGTGGAAGATGGGCGTGCACCGCGGCGACCGGCACCTTCTCCACGGTGGGCACCCGGGCCGGGTCGAAGTCGTCGCCCGAACAGCCGTCGAAGCGCACGATCACGACGCCACGCCGCCGCCCCAGCGTGTCGAGCCAGTTCGCGACGCCCGGATCGTCGGCGCACACCACGAACCGGTACGACCCGTCGGCGTCGACGCTCGGCCTGGTCGGCAGTGAGACTGGTCTGGCGGTCGGCGTACTCGAGCGCCACCATCCAGAGGTCGAGGAGCTGGATGCCCTGGTAGTTGCCGGTCGTGGGCCACGTGCGCACGATCAACGCGTCGCCGGGCTCGAGCTCGAAGATGGCGTTGGCCATCCAACGTCCGGGCACCCCGCCCGACGCGCCGGAGTCGTGCGGCGGCGTCATGCGGTTGGGGCCCACCGCGTCGAGGATGCGGCCCACGATGTCGGGCCACACCACCGCGTGAGAGCGGAGATCGGCCGCGGCCGCGCGGAGCCGGTCGGCCAGCACGGCATCGGTGAGCGCCGGTGCGGGCGTGCCCACCGTGTCGACCCGGTCGATGTGCACCTCGCCGGGCGGATCGTCGCTCCACGCGGAGTAGATCTGGCGCACGAACAGCTTCGACGCGTCGGGCGGGTTCTCGAGCCAGTTCCCCGCGACCCGATCGGGAGTGAGGTGCACCTCGAACGTGCCGTCGGGCGCGACGTCGAGATCCTCGAAGGTCAGGAAGGATCCGCTGCGACCACCGCCCGCGTCGAGATAGGGATTGCCGCAGTAGGTCTGGAACTCGAGGCGGCGTGCGGAGCCGAGCCTGCCCCACACGCGATACGCCGCGCCACCGGTGACCCGGGCCACCAGGTAGCGCTGGTCGGCGTTGTCGGCGCCCTCACCCGTGCGCCGGTCGATGACCCGGAACCAGGGGAAGTCGGGACCCCAGACCAGGTGCTCTTCGATGCGCGCGGTGATCACCTTGGTGAGCGACGCGTGCGCGGCGGCGCGTTCGGCGGGGTCGGCGTAGAAGCGATGCGCGCGCAGCTCGCGCAGCGCGTCGCCCATGGCGACGAGGAAGTCGTCGTACGCGTGCTCGAGCTCCGTCACCGCCGACCCCCCTCCGGAGCGGCTCAGTCGCGCGCCACTTCTTCCACCACGGTCGCGTCGAAGTTGCGCGTGAACATCGACACCGAGTCGCCGGCCACGTCGGCCACCGGCGCGTTCGCGATCTCGCGCGCGTCGACGTACTCGTCGTCGTCGTCGGGCGGAGGCTCGCCGAGGCCGGGCGACGGTTCGTCGGGCCGTTCGCTTGACGCTTCGTCGGCGACGGGCGCGGGCGGTGGGGTCGACGCCGCGGCGGTGTCGGGCACGTCGGCGACAACTCCCGCGACGGTGTCGTCGGTGGGCACCGGCTTGAACTGGAACGCGACCCCGACCTCGGCCCGGATCGCTTCCCGGATGTTCTCGGCCTCGCGCTTGAGGCGGCCGGTCGCGGCGGCGAAGTGCGCGCGCGGCACGGCGAGGGTGAGCACCGGCCCGTCGAGCGCGAGCGGCTGGGCTTCGCGCATGGCGGCCTTGGTGGACGGACCGAGGCGGTCGAGGATGGCGGCCCAGGCCAGGATCACGTCGTCGATGTCGACGTCGGCCCGCGAGCGCGCCGCCACGGGTGCGTCGGCTGCGTCCGGCGCGGCCACGGCCGCCGGTTCCGGAGCGGGCGCGGGCGCCGCGGCCGGTCGATCCGACCGCGCTTCCTTGAGCGACGGCTTGCGGGCCGGCGTCGCGTCGGCGGCCGGAGCCGGGGCGGCCCGGGCGGGAGCGGGCGCGGGCCGGGCAGTGGCACGCGGCGCCGCAGGAGGAGCCGCGGCCGGGGTCGGCGCCGCAGGCACGGTGGGCGTCGGCGCCGGAGGTTCCGCCGAAGCCGGGGACGCGGCCACCGGACCGAGGCCGCGCTCGAGCCGGTCGACCCGCTCGGCCAGCGCCTGCAGGGGCGGGCCGGCGTCGCGACGGGCCAGGCGCACCAGCGCGATCTCGAGCACGAGCCGCGGGTCGGCGGCGTCGGTGCCGCGCATGTCGACCACCGCCTGCCCGAGCGTCTCGAGCACGCGCACGAGCATGCCCTGACCCATCTCCCCGGCCAGCTCGGTGAGTGTGGCGGCTTCGTCGTCGGGCGCGTCGACGTGCACGCGACCGCGCGCCGACACGAGCAGGAACGCGTCGCGCGTGGTGACGAGGAGATCCTCGGTGAGGCGACGGGGCTCGTGACCGGCGTCGAGCAGCTCCTGCAGCGTGACCAGCGCGCCGGCGACGTCCTCGTCGGCGACCGCGGCGAGGATCGTGGTGCGTCGTTCGAACGCGGTGCGCCCGAACAGCTCACCGACCTGCTCGGCGTCGACCGCGCCGTGCGCGATGGCCTGGTCGAGGAGCGACAACGAGTCGCGCATCGATCCCGCTCCGGCGCGGGCGATGATCGCCAGCGCCTCCGGCGACGCCTCGATGCCCTCCTGCGCGCACACCGAGGCGAGATGCCCCTCGAGCTCGTCCATGGTGTAGAGCGTGAACTCGAAGTGCTGCGTGCGGGAGCGGATGGTGGGCGCGACCTTGAGCGGGTCGGTGGTGGCGAGCACGAACACCACGTGCTCGGGCGCCTCTTCCAACGTCTTCAGCAGCGCGGCCTCCGCGCTGCCGCTGAGCATGTGGACCTCGTCGAGGATGTAGACCTTCTTGGCCCCGCCGGCGCTGAGGTACGCGACCCGGTCGAGCAGCTCGCGCATCTCGTCGACCTTCGAACGCGACGCGGCGTCGACCTCGATCACGTCGAGCGACGTGCCTTCGGCGATCGCCACGCAGCTCTCGCACTCGCCGCACGGGTCGCCGTCGGCCGAGCGGTTCGGTGCAGTTGAGCGCCTTGGCCAGGAGGCGCGCGGTGGTGGTCTTGCCCGTGCCGCGCGGTCCGGAGAAGAGGTAGGCGTGACCGACGCGGTCGTCGCGCAGCGCGTGGAGGAGCGCGGCATGCACGTGCGCCTGCCCCACGAGCTCCGCGAACCGCTGGGGGCGGTACTTCCGGTAGAGCGACTGGTACGCCACGGGGCGACTGTAGCGACCGGGCACCGGCCGCGGACAGGGCGGCGGAGCGGGCGCGGACCGGGGCCGCGTCGATCAGGTGTCGAGGGCCAGGCACCCCTGCGGCACACGGGAGGGCCCGCTGAGAGCTGCTTCCTTCCGGACCTGACTCGGTTCACAGGATCCCGTCGCGCAGGACCCGACCCCCGACGCCGAGCAGGGTACCCGGACCGGCACGGCCGCTAGCATCGACGCTTCCCAGGAGGGGTGCGAGAGCGGCCGAATCGGCACGCTTGGAAAGCGTGTGTGGGGCAACTCACCGTGGGTTCGAATCCAGGGCAACTCACCGTGGGTTCGAATCCCACTCCCTCCGCCACCCCGTTGTCATGTCCACGACAACCGCGTCAGCCCTGGCAACGTTGGCTGCGGCTCGTCCGTCTCGGCCGGAACCGGTGCGCGCAACCGCTACCATCGATCCGGTGCCGTCGCTGTTCGAGTACGCCGGAGGCGAGGAAGCTCTCCATCGACTCGAGGACAAGTTCTACGGCAGCGTCCTTGCGGACCCTCTCCTGCAGCCGCTGTTCGGCGAAGGACAACCTCATCACGTCGATCACTTGACGGCGTTCACGGCGGAGTCGTTCGGTGGACCTGACCGCTTCACGTCCGAGCTCGGAGGTTTCGATCACCTGATCTCGGTCCATCGCGGTCTCGCCATCACCGAGGAACAGCGGCAACGGTTCGTAGCGTTGTACGTGGCTGCACTCGACGAGGTCGGACTCCCCGACGACCCGGAGTTTCGCGAGGCCATTCGATCGCACGTCGAGTTCGGTTCGCAGGTCGCGATGCAGAACTCGCACGCAAGAACCGATGACGAGCTTCATCCGCTCCGTGAAGTGCCGCTCTGGACCTGGGCAGGCGACGACCGCGCATACCCCGACGAACAAGTCCCATAGCGCCGGTCGCAATTCGGGAAGACGTCGACGAGGACGCGGTGTCCTGTTCGACACGACTCCGCTGGTATCGAACGCCAGCCTGGGAAGAGCGCCTGAAGCGCACGCTTTCACGGGGACCGCGCAGCTCCGTCGTGTGTGCTGAAATGCAGCGCGACCGACGAGGAGCGACCACATGCCGCACAAGCGACCCGAGGATCTGAACTCCGTCGAGGACCGGTGGCCCATCATGGTCGCGCGCAGTCGCAATCAGCACCCGTACATGTCGGAGACGTGGGGCGACATGGAGGTTGCTCTCACATGGATCGACAGCGGAGTCGACTGCACGGAGATGTACCGCCGGGGCGGCCTCGCGGGCGGGGTGTGCCCGTGCCCGCACTACGGCTACGTGTTCGAAGGAGTGATCCGGGCTCACTACCCCGACACGGGACTCCCTGACGAGGTCATCGGCGCCGGCGAGGCGTACTTCATCCCGGCGGGTCACGTCCTGATCTACGAGGAGCCGACCAAGACGCTCGAGTTCCACCCGGCGTACGCATTCAAGCAGTGCCAGGATGCCTTGGAGCGCGCGATCGAAGAGATGCGCCCGCCGCCGGACTGAGGAGCCGGCGTCAACCACGTGACGGCGTGCGCTCGGTCAGGACGTCCTGAAGGGTCTTCTCCGTGCGCCACCCCGGGACCAGAGCCGTCGCGTCGATGGGTGTCTATGGGTACGGTGGGAAGATGCTCGGCGATCGGCCGCTGATGGCCTTCATCCCCGTGAGAGACCTCACCGCCGCGAGGTCCTTCTATGGCGAACTGCTCGACCTCGCCGTCACCGAGGAGAGTCCGTACGCCGTGGTGCTCGACGCAGGGGGAACGATGCTGCGCCTCACTCAGGTCGACGACTTCGACGCGCAGCCGTTCACCATCGCCGGCTGGCAGGTCCTCGACATGAGGACGTCGATCGACGCCTTGGCGACCCGCGGAGTCGCCGTCGTCAGGTACGAGGGCCTGGACCAGGATGCGACGGGAATCTGGTCGACGCCCGGCGGAGATCAGGTGGCCTGGTTCAAGGACCCCGACGGCAACACCCTTTCGCTCACCTGCTTCGCAGACTGACCACACTCAACGGGAGAATTCGATGTCCCAGGTCCGCGTCCACAACTTCTCGATCTCCCTCGACGGGTTCGGGACCGGCGACGGCCTCACGTTCGACGCCCCGTTCGGGCACGCCGGCCATCGTCTGCACGAGTGGATGATCGCCACCCGGTTCGGGGCCTCGATGTTCGGCCGGAGCGACGGCTCGGCCGGGGTGGACGAGGCGTTCGCCGAACGCCACGGGCCCGGCATCGGCGCGGAGATCATGGGCCGGGGCAAGTTCGGTCCGCAGACCGGGCCCTGGACGGATGTCGGCACCGACGACGAGTGGCGCGGTTGGTGGGGGCCGAATCCGCCGTTCCACACGCCGGTGTTCGTGCTGACGCACCATCCGCGCCCCTCGATCGAGATGGAGGGCGGCACGGTGTTCCACTTCATCGACGCCGATCCACAGGAGGCGGTCGCGATCGCGAAGGAGGCCGCCGGCGATCTCGACGTGCGCCTCGGGGGCGGCCCGACGGTCATGCGGGACTTCCTCGCCGCCGACCTCGTCGATCTGCTCCACGTCGTGCAGGTGCCGATCCTGCTCGGCCGCGGCGTGCGGCTCTGGGACGGCCTCGAAGGCATCGAGGCGCGCTACGACATCGAGACGGTCTCGTCACCGAGCGGTGTCACCCACCTGACCTTCACCCGTCGCTGACGTCACCGTTCGTGGACCGCGGACACCCCATGGAGCACGTGGACGCCGCCACGACCTACTACCACGGCACTCGGGCCGACCTGACGGTCGGGGCGCTGATCGGGCCCGGCTACCGCTCCAACTTCGGCAGCCGCAGGCAGGCCAACCACGTCTACTTCACGGCGACCGTCGATGCCGCAGTCTGGGGCGCGGAGCTGGCCGTCGGTGACGGCCCCGGGCGCATCTACGTCGTGGAGCCGACCGGTCCGTTCGAGGACGACCCGAACCTGACCGACAAGAAATTCCCCGGCAACCCGACGAGGTCGTACCGCTCGCGGCGACCGGTGCGGGTGAGCGGCGAGCTCACCGACTGGGAGCCGCACGCTCCCGACGTCCTCCAGACGATGCTCGACAACCTCGCGCGGTTGCGGGAGCTCGGCGTCGAGGCGATCGACGACTGAGCGGCGCCGGCACGTCCGCCCGGCTCGGACGGCGACCGCGTCAGACCAGGTAGCCGGCGTCGACCGGCAGCGCGGTCCCGGTGATGTAGCGCGCGTCGTCGGAGGCCAGGAACGCCGCGGCGTTGGCGATGTCCTCCGGCTGCACCACCTGTACCGGCAGCGCGTTCTGTGCACCGGCGCCGAACTCGGGGCGCTCCTCGATCCACTGCATGAACGCCGCGTTCGCGACCATCGGCGTGGCCACCCCGGTGGGGTGGATGGTGTTGACCCGGATCGAGTACTCGGCCAACGACCTTGCGTAGCAGCGCATCAGCCCGACCACACCGTGCTTGGCCGCCGAGTAGGCGAGGAAGCCGGGCGTCGCGGTGCGGCGCGACGACGTGGGGCCGCGCAGCCCGGCCGTCGAGCTGGTGATGATGATCGAACCGCCGTCACCCTGGTCGATCAGGGTGGGCACGCACGCCTCGATCGGTGTGGAACACGCCGGTGAGCATGACGTCGATCGAGTCGTACCAGGCCGGGACGTCCAGCGACACCTCGCCCATGATCGCCATGATCCCGGCGTTGGCCACCACGATGTCGAGGCGGCCGAACTCGTCCGTGCCGGCGGCGACCGCGGCGTCGAGCTGCGCTCGATCGCGCACGTCGGCGTGGCGCGTGACGATGCGCCCCCCGGCGGCTTCGACCAGCTGCGCGGTCTCGTCGAGGTCGGCGGGCGTGGCCATCGGGTAGGCGACCGAGTCGATCTGCGCGCAGATGTCGACGCCGACGATCGCCGCGCCCTCCTCGGCCATCTTCACCGCGTGCGCGCGACCCTGACCGCGCGCCGCGCCGGTGATGAAGGCGACCTTGCCGTCGAGCTTCCCCATGTTCGTTTTCCCTTCCTGGTCAGGATTCCGCGCGATCAGTCGAGGACGATGACGCTGCGGATCACCTCGCCGCGTTCCATCGCCTCGAACCCGTCCATCACGTCGTCGAGCCGGATGCGGCGACTGACCGCGGCCGTGAGATCGAGCTTCCCGGCATCGGCCATCGCCACCAGCATCGGGAAGTCGCGGCGCGGGTCGGCGTCGCCGTAGAGGGTCCACTTGATCGTCTTCGGCTGCAACAGCGACACCCGCTTCAGCGACGGGACGCCACCGCCGACACAGACGGCCGTTCCCCCGCGCCGGGTCGCCTCGACCGCCCACGTCGCGGTCTCGGGACTGCCGGCGGCCTCGAACGCCACATCGACGCCACGTCCACCGGTGAGCTCCCGGATCGCCGCGATCGGATCGCCCGCGGTGGAGTCGACGGTGTGCGTGGCGCCCAGTGCCGCCGCCGTCTCCCGCTTCAGCGCGACCGAGTCGACCGCGATGATCGTGACCGCGCCCGCGATGCGCGCGCCCTGCACCGCGGAGGTGCCGACCCCGCCACAGCCGAACACCGCGACGCTGCTGCCGGGCGTGACCGGCGCGGCGCGCAGTGCGGCGAGCGCGCCGGTCGCCACCCCGCAGCCCACCAGCGCGAGTTCCTCGTCGGGGAGGTCGGTCTCGACCTTCACGAAGGACCGCTCGTGTCCGAGCATCTGCTCCGCCATGGTCCCGATCCCCGACTGCGTGTGCACGGGGGTCCCGTCGGCGTCGGCCCACGGGGCGCGGTCGGAACCGAGGGTGAAGGACGGGCACAGGTTGGCCTGGCCCCGGACACACCAGTAACACGTGCCGCAGCTCGGCACCCAGCTCGCGATCACCCGGTCGCCCGGCTGGAGCCCGCGCACGTCGGACCCGACCTCGAGCACGACGCCCGCGCCTTCGTGACCCAGCACCATGGGGAGCGGGAGGTACCCGGCGGGCGCCGCCATCAGGCCCGCGTCGCTGTGACAGATCCCGCTCGCCCGGGTCTCGACCAGCACCTCGTGCGCACCGAGGGCCGTGGGCGACAGCTCCGTCACCTCCAGGCGATGGTTCGGTTCCACCAACACTGCTGCGCGCATGTCCACTCCTCCGGCCGGCGACGGAGGGACACTACGTCCGAGTCCGCGGGCGCGCACGCGCTTGACCACGCGGAGCACTGCTCCCTACCGTGCCGCGATGCGCAGCTCCCCCGCGACCCGCTCCATGGAGATCCGCGAGCAGCTCGGCCACCCGGTGATCGACGGCGACGGGCACATCATCGAGATGCTGCCGGTGTTCGTCGACTTCATCCGCGACCACGGGCGCGGCGACATCGTCGAAGCGGCGGCGATCTTCAACATGGTGCGCCGCTCGGCCGCCGACGAGGCGGCGATGCCGATGGTGACCCGGCGCTCGGCTGCTCTGGTCCCCGCGACGTGGACCATCCCCACCGACACCGACTATTTCGCGACCGTCACCCAGCCGTCGCGCTACTACGAGCGCCTCGGCGAGGCGGGCATCGACTTCGCGGTGCTGTACCCCACCTTCGGTCTGCCGTTGCTGCAGATCGACGACCCCGACCACCGCGTGACGGTGTGCCGGCTGTTCAACGAATGGCTCGCCGAGGAGTGGCGCCCCTACCGCGACCGCTTCACCATCGCTGCGGCCGTGCCCATGCACACGCCGGAGGAGGCGATCGCCGGTCTCGAACACGCCAAGGCCCTCGGCGCGAAGGTGGTGCTGATCCCGAGCTGGGTGCGCCGCCCGCGCGACACCGACACCTTCGCGAGCGACGACCTCGAACGCATCCGACCGTCGGGCTTCGGCTACCGCGGCTGGCTCGACACCTTCGGGCTCGACAGCGCGCACGACTACGACCCGGTGTGGGCCAAGGCCATCGAGCTCGGCCTGCCGCTCGCGGTGCACTCCCCCGGCATGGGCTTCGACGACCGGCAGTCGGCCACCAACTTCACGTTCAACGGGGTGGGGCACTTCGCCGCCGCCGGCGTGGCCCTGGCCAAGTCGCTGTTCCTCGGCGGCGTGACCCGCCGCTTCCCCGACCTGCGCGTCGCGGTGCTCGAGGGCGGGGTGGCCACCGGCGTGGAGGCCTACGTGCGCCTCGTCGGGTTCTGGAAGAAGCGCGGCGCGCGCGGCCTCGACAAGCTCGATCCCGCCAACCTCGACTTCGATCGGCTCGGCGCGCTCTACGTCGAACGCGACCCGCGCCTCGCCCAGTACCCGGCGCGGGCGCTCGCCGCGATGGTGAACGGGTTCTCCGAGCGCTACGACGACTTCGCGGCCGCGGGCATCGACTCGGTCGCAGACATCCGCGACCAGTGGTGCCGCGCGTTCACGTGGGGCTGCGAGGCCGACGACCCGCTGGTCGGGATGGCGTTCGACACGCGCGCCAACCCGCTCGGCGCGCGGCTCCCGGCCATCATGGGGTCCGACATCGGCCACTGGGACGTGCCGGAGTTCGACGCACCGCTCGCCGAGGCCTACGAGCTCGTGGAGCACGGGATCCTCGACGAGGCCCAGCTGCGCGAGTTCCTCTTCACCAACTCGGTCGACCTCTACGGCGCGCTGAACCCCGACTTCTTCACGGGCACGGTGGTCGAGCGCGCCGTCGCGGCGGCCCGCACCGCGAACTGATCCGCGAACTGAGCCGCGGGTGGTTCAGCCCAGGGTGGCGTAGGTCGGCTGTGACCGACACTCCCGGGCGCGGCGCGGGCGCGAACACCTTGCGCAGCGTGCGGGTGGGTCCGTCGAGCTCCACGTTGCCGCGCGCGTGCTGGGTGCCGATGTTGTCGAAGATCACGAGGTCGCGGTTGCGCCAGTGGTGCTCGACGCAGCGGCTCGGGTCGTAGAGGTGCGCGTAGAGCGCCTTCAACAGATCGGCGCTCTCCTCGGGGTCGAGCCCTTCGATGCGCTGGGTGTTGAACTCGCTCACGTACAGCAACGTCTGGCCGGTGCGCGGGTGCGGGTACGCGATGGGCAGCGTGACGGTGTCGGCGGTCTCGAACGCGACCACCAACGCCTCCTTGCCGCCGTCGAGCCGCACCGTGTAGTCGGAGCCGTCACCGTGCACCGCGCGCAGTCCGTCGACGCGCGCCCGCAGGTCGTCCGGCAGGCTCCGCCACGCCGCGGCGGAGTTCGTGAACACGGTGGTGGCCGCCGGCTCCTCGACCTCGGTGCCGTAGAGCGACAGCACCTGGAACACGTCGGGCGACCACATCAGGTCGACGTGGAAGGCCAGGCGCCCGAAGGGCGCGCCGCTGTCGGGCTCCTTGTTCGAGACGTAGTAGGCGCCGTCCCGACTCGTCGGGGCGGGCGGCTCCCAGTAGGGCTCGCCGATGAGCATCCGGCACAGCCGGGTCTGCTGGTCGAGATCGACGTCGAGGTCGCGGAACAGCAGCACGCCGGCGCGGTCGAGCGTCTCCCGCAGCACGCGACAGGTGTCGTCGTCGAGCTCGGCGCCGGGGTCGAACCCGACGATCTGGGCGCCCAACGTGGGCGTGAGGTCCTGCACTTCGAAGTCGACCATCATTCCTCCTCGACCGTCGTCCCATTCCAGGCGAGTGGACGGGCCCCGGCCAGGGACGAAAGTCCCGCATGCCGGATCGTCGCGGAGGACGCCACCCGGTTCAGCGGCTGCTGAACACGACCCCACGGGCGAGGAGATCACCGATGGCGGCGGCGGCGTAGCCCAACTCCCGCAGCACGGCCTCCGTGTCCTGCCCGTGCACCGAACCCGGTGCGGACACGCGGCGGCGTCGCGGAGAAGCGCGCCGCGGCGGCCGGGCGCACGAGCGGGCCCAGGGTCGGTTGCTCGACCGCGACGGTGAGCCCGCTGGCCCGGAGACCCTCGTCGAGGCTGGTGAACCCCTGGAGCGGCCACTCGCCCACGGCTGCGCAGCCGACCCCGGCGGCGCTCAGCCGTTGCTCCCAGTCGGCCGCCGAGCCCGCGGCGAGCTCCCGACCGAGCTCGACCGCGAGCGACTCGTCCTCGGCCGACCCGGCCGCGGCGGCGGCACGCGGATCGGCGCGGAGGTCGTCGCGATCCAGCACGGCGCAACACGCCGCCCAGCTCCGGTCCGTCGGCGCGGCGAGGAACACCCAGCCGTCGGCCGCGCGGTAGAGGCGGTAGCGCGCGCCCAGGCCGAACTGCTCGGGGTCCGACCGCGGGAAGCGACCGAGGTCGGCACCGTCGACGAACTCGTCGGCCACGCCCAACAGCGCGGCGTGCAGCATCGACGACGACACGTGCTGGCCGACGCCGAACCGCTTCTTCGCGAGCAGCGCCATGAGGAGGGTGCTGAACACCGCGTTGGCGCCGTGACCGTCGGCGTACATCCGGTCGGTGACCATCCGCTCGACCTGGATGGCCTTGAGCTCGAACACCGCCGCGCCGTGGACCCGCTCGGGAGTCAGCCAGTACTCGCCGTCGCGCATGTACATCCCCGACACCGCGTCGGCGGTGTGCGCGTACATCGGCCGGCCCGCGTAGGGCCCGCTCGTGCCGTAGCCCGGCCGTTCGAAGTAGATCAGGTCGGGGTTGTGCGGCCGCAGGTCGCCGTACGCGAACCCGAGCTCCGCGGGCGGCGGTCGCAACGAGTACACGAACGCGTCGGCACGCGACGCGAGTCGCAGCAGGATCTCCTTGCCTTCCGCGGTGGCGAGGTCGACCGCCACGCTCTCCTTGCCCTGGAGGCACTGCGCGGAGAACACCTCGGGCTCGGGGCCCTGGAGCATCCGCCACGGATCACCGCGGAGGCCCTCGATCTTCACCACTCGCGCGCCGAGCGACGCCGCGAGGGTGAGGCCGTAGGGCATGGCGAAGTAGTGCCCGAGCTCGACGATCGTGACCCCCGCGAGCGGTCCGTCCGCCGGCGCCGGGTGCGCGGCGCTCGTCGCACCGACTGGCCGGGCGGGAACGGGGAGCGGGTCGGTGGCCAGGCGATGCTCACCGAGCGCGGGCGCCGACGCGTCGACGCGGGCCGGGGTCGCGGCGAAGGTGCCGAGCGGCGCGACCTGGCGCACGGGACCGTGGCGCGGATCGTCGACCACGATCGCGGTGCGGTTGTGCACCACCTGCGGATGCCCGAACGCGCCCTGGGTGGTGCGGACCTCCTCGAAGCCGACGTCGGGGGTGGCGAGCATGCGCTCGACGATCTCGTCGCCCGGGAGGGTGCGCATGGTCTCCATCAGCTCGAGCTCGTACTGCTCGGCGAGCTCCGCACTGGCGAAGAACGGAGGGCTCGCGAAGCGCGGGTCGTCGAGGAGATCCTGCCGATCCAGCGCCTCGACCAGCGCGCGCGACTGGTACGGCAGGAGGTTCATGAACGCGAACCACCGGTCGTCGGCGGAACAGCCGTGCACGATCCCACGCGACGCGCCGCCGCCCTTCGGGATGTTGACGTCGATGCCGTGGCGTTGGCGGAACTGGAACGAGGGCGCGAGGCCGTAGTCGTACGACGTGGCCGCGGTGTACATGCTGACCTCGACGCGCTGGCCGATCCCGAGGTCGACCCGCGCGTGCAGCGCGGCTGCGACGCTCCCGAGCGCGAGGTGCGCGGCCGACACCCCGAGCACCGGCGCATTCAGGAAGATCGGGCCGTCGCGAAACCCCCACAATCCGTGGTTCATGAGCCCGACCTTGGCCGCGACCACACCCTCGTACGCCCGCAGGTGCGCGTACGGGCCGTCGTCGTCGAAGCCGCGGATCGCGCAGTACACGAGACCGGGGTTGGCGTCGCGCAGGTCGTCGTGCTCGAGCCCCCACGCGCGCATCGCTCCGGGGTGCAGCGCGTCGACCACCACATCGGCGCGCGCGGCCAGCGATCGGAACTCGGCGCGGCCGGCATCGCCCGCGAGGTCGAGCACGACGCTCTCCTTGCCGCGGTTCCAGACGAGGAACCCCGACGGCGACCATTCGCGGAGCCGGTCGCCGCACGGGGGCTCGACCTTGACGACGCGCGCGCCCTGGTCGGCGAGCAGCATTCCCGTCAGCGACGCGGCCACCGATCCGCTCGCCACCTCCAGCACGACGAGCCCGTCGAACACCCGGAGCGACGCGCGGTCCGTCGGCGCGATCACGCTTCACGCACCCGGGGCCAGAAGAGCGTGCGCGCGGTCGCGCCGAGCACCCGCGCACGCTCATCGCGCGCGAGCCACTCGCCGTCGCGCCAGAACGCGACGGACTGCGCGTAGGTGTGCTTCCCGGGGTAGTCGCCGACGAGCGCGGGGAAGCGGTTCGCCCACCCGACCTGGCCCTGCACCAGGCTGATGTCCGACCCCCAGAAGCACCGATCGGCCCCGAACCGGTCGAGCACCACGCGGATCTTGGCCTGCACCGCGGACACCGGCCCGGCGGTGCCCACCAGGCCGACGAGCCCGGTCAACTTGAGCCACACGTTGGGCAGCGACGCCAGGGCAAGGACGTCCGGCAGCTGCACCCACGGATCGCCGGAACGCTCGGCGCCGCCGAGACCGAGGTGGTCGAGGACCACGGGCAGGTCGGGGAACGCCCGGGCCACCTCGCCGGCGACGGCCGGCGTTCCCGCGAAGGGCGAGAGCACCGGCACCGACCGGTCGGCGCACCACCGCAGCACCCGCTCGGACCCCGTCCCGCGCCCGAACGGCAGGTCGCGCGCCGAGAGCGCGAGGAGACGCACCGCCGCCGCGCCCGGCTCGGCCAGCGCCGAGTCGAGGCGCGCCTCGACATCGGGCGCATCGGGATCGATCGCGTCCCATCGCTGCAACCCCGGCGCGGCCGGCGCGACCAGGCGCACGACCACGAACCGGTCCGGCGCGCTCGCCGCGAGCCCGTGGGCCCACGACGCGTCCTCGATCGGGTGCAGGACCGCGCCGTCGACCCCGACGGCGCGCAGTTGTGCATGCATCGCGTCGTCGAGCGCGGCGTGCTGCGCCTCGACCGGCATCGCGTCCCAGTACCGCTGCATGCCGGGCTCGTGGAGCTGACCGTCGATGATGTCCATGCCCCTCCCCGACGCGGCTCGACGGAGACGCTACCGCCGCGCCCACCCCCACCCGCGTGGCGGCACGACGGCGGTCGACCACACGACGGGTCGAAGCCGTACAGTGCCGGTGTGGGGTCACCGACGGTGCCGACGGCCGACGACCTCGGCCACGCGGTCGAGATCGCCGACCGGGTCTGGTGGGTGGGTCGACACATGCCCGGGGACCCGTTCCAGTGTCACGTGTACCTGATCGAGCACGGCGACCAGTCGGTGCTCTTCGACCCGGGCGGGCGCATCACCTTCCACGAGGTGCGGGCCAAGATCGAAGAGGTCGTCCCGTTCGACGCGATCCGTTGGTTCGTGTGCCACCACCAGGACCCCGACATCACCGCCGCGCTCCCGATCATCGACGATCTGGTGACGCGTGACGACGCCGCGATCGTCACCCACTGGCGGGCCGCCGCGCTCATCAAGCACTACGACCTCCGGCTCCCGTTCTGGCTCGTCGACGCGCACGACTGGGTGCTCGACCTCGGTGGGCGGGTGCTCGAGTTCCACTTCACGCCCTACCTGCACTTTCCCGGCGCGTTCACCACCTTCGACCCGCGCGACCGGGACCCTGTTCTCCAGCGATCTGTTCGGCGGCTTCACCGACGACTGGAAGCTCGTCGCGACCGACGAGTCGTACTTCGCCTCGATGGCCCCGTTCCACGAGCACTACATGCCGAGCCGGGAGATCCTCGACCACGGACTCGCTCCACTCGCCAAGTTGCCGATCACGCTCATCGCGCCCCAGCACGGCGAGCTGATCCCGGAGCCGCTGGTGGCCACCATGATCGCGCGCCTACGCAACCTCGAGTGCGGCTTGTACCTCATGGTCCAGCGCGACACCGACATCCGGCGTCTGTCCGCGATGAACAAGCTGCTCCGCGACACCCTCCAGCACATCATCGTCTCTCGCGACTTCAACGACGTCGCCACGATGCTCATCGACGCCGCACGTGACGCCTTCCCGGCCGTGGCACTCGAGTTCTACGCGCGCGACACCGAACACGAGCTGTTGTGGTTCGCGCCGCCGAACCGCTATCACGGTGCCCCGGCCGAGATCCCGGCGGTGTGGGCCGCGTTGCTGGACGTCCAACGTCCGGACGACGACCAGGGGGTGTTCCGATCGATCGAGGGTTCCGAGCCGCGATCGGAATGGCGCTGTACTCCCCGGGGCTCGATCGCTCGACCGGCGTCGCCGTGCTCCGCCTCGAACACCCGATTCCGCTCCGCGAGGCCACCCGGGCCGCGCTCGAACGCCTCGGGGAGCCGCTCGAGGTCGCGCTCGAGCGCGAGGTCCTGCAACGCGCGCTCGAAGAGCAGCGTCGCCAGTTCCATCACCTCGCGATGCACGACTCGCTCACCGGGCTGGCAAACCGCCGGGCGATGGATGACTTCGCGCGGCAACTCTTCGCGCTGCACGATCGCGGCGAGCTCGCCGGCGTCGCGCTCACGTCGTTCGACGTCGACCACTTCAAGGACGTCAACGACCACTTCGGTCATCCCGAGGGCGATCACGTGCTCCGACGGGTGGCTCGCACCCTTCGGCAGTCGATCAGGGTCAGCGACATCGCGGCCCGCACCGGCGGCGAGGAGTTCGCGGTGTATCACGTGCTCGGTCCCGCCGAGCGCCCCCACGAGCTCGCCGACCGCGTCCGGGCGACCGTCGCCGCCATCCCGTTCGACGAGCTCCCCGACGGGTTCTCCGTCCACCTGTCCGCGGGCGTCGCTCGTCGGCGGCGCGGCGAAACGCACGACTCGCTCGTCGCCCGCGCCGACGCCGCGCTGTACCAGGCGAAGGCCGGCGGGCGCGACCGCACGGTCGTGGCCGACGGTGAGGACGAGCGACGCCCGCGACACCCGCGACGCACGGCCTTGAGCCCCGTGGACGCCATGATGGAGCCATGACCCTGTCGCCCGACCAGCGTCGCGCGCTCATGGCCCTCGCGCTCGACGAGGCCCGCGCCGCGCTCGAGCACGACGACGTGCCCGTCGGCGCGGTGGTGGCCCGCGCCGACACCGGTGCGGTGCTGGCCCGGCGCCACAACGAGCGCGAGCTGCGCCACGATCCCAGCGCGCACGCGGAGGTGCTCGCCCTGCGCGACGCCGCCGCCGCGACGGGTTCGTGGCGGCTCGACGGCTGCGTCCTCGTGGTGACCCTGGAGCCGTGCCCGATGTGCGCGGGCGCCGCGCTCGCCGCCCGGGTGCCCGAGGTGGTGTTCGGCGCCGCCGACCCGAAGGCCGGCGCGCTCGGCAGCCTCTACCACCTCGGCGCCGACCCGCGGCTCCACCACGAGATCCGCGTCGTCGACGGCGTGGAGGCGGAGGCGGCCGCGCAGCTGCTCAGGGAGTTCTTCTCGAGTCGCCGCTGACCCCGTCGCGTAGGATGACCGCCGCCCGGAGGGATGCGAGAGCGGCCGAATCGGATGGTCTCGAAAACCATTGTGGCGCAAGTCACCCTGGGTTCAAATCCCAGTCCCTCCGCCAGCCGACCGGCCGGACACCCCCCGGTGGCCGGCTGTTCCAGTCCGGCCTCGGGGCGACGGAGCCTCCCGGCGAGACGGTCAGCGAAGAGGGTCTCGCCGACGAATCCCCGAACTGCACCCCCGGCGGCACCGCGAACACCGCGCTCCCACGTGGCGGATGTACTCGTTGAGCGCGTCGCGTGCGAGGTTGCGTCTGCACCGTCACGAAGCCGGTCCGCGGGTCGCGCTGGTACGCCAGGAAGAACAACCCGCGTCGAGCTGGTTCGTGACGGGATCGATCCCGTCGGTGAACGAGTAACCGCGCCGCAGCAGCTTCGATCCACCGTTCTCCGACGGCGCGGCGAGGCGGATGTGCGCATCGACCGGGATCACCGGCTCGCCGTTCCGCTTCGCGGTGAGCGCGACGGTCGCGTGCTCATGTGACTGCCCGAGTGGAGCACCGGTCCCCTTGACCCGGCCGATGCTCGCTTCCTGGTCGGCGAGGGTGGAGCGGTCCCAGACCTCGAGCAGCATCCGGATCCGGCGCGCGACGAGATAGGAGCCGCCCCGCACCCACGCCGGGTCGTCGCTCGCGGCGACCCACACGTGGTCGTGCAGCGCATCGGTGTCCTCGGCGGTGACGTTGTTGGTGCCGTCCTTGAACCCCATGAGGTTGCGCGGGGTCTCCTGCGAGGTGTCGGTACTCGACGTGCGGCCGAAGCCCTGCTGAGACCAGCGCAGCGCGACGACGCCGCGCCCGATGCGGGCAAGGTTGCGGATCGCGTGGAAGCAGACGGTGGGATCGTTGGCGCAGGCCTGCACCGCGAGGTCTCCGCCGCTGCGTGCCGGATCGATCTCGTCACCGGCGAAGACCGGCAGGTCGATCAGGGCGGCGGGTCGAGCAGCCGCGATCCCGAACCGGTCCACCCCGTCACGGGTGAACAGCGTCGGACCGAACCCGAACGTGACCGTGAGCGACGAGGGCGGGACACCCGCCGCCTCCCCGGTGTCCTCGGGTGGTGAGCCCTGGTCGGCATTGTCATCGCCGACCGGCTCGCCGTTCGTCATCCGCTCGGCGGCGCGGGTCCACTGCCGAAGCAGGTCGACGAGCTCGTCGCGGTCGTCGGTGACCACGTCGAACGTGGCGAAGAGCAGCCGATCCTGCGCGGGAGTGACGATGCCGGCCTGGTGCTCGCCGTGGAACCCCACCGACGCCGCCGCGACCGACGCGCCGGCGGCGGGGGGAGCTCCGCCGAGCGCGTCCGGACGCGACCGAGTCGAGTGCGAAGGCGCCGGCCGCGACCGCGCCGGCCGCGCCCGTGGCACCCAGGAATCCGCGGCGGCTGAGGGCGCGGCTCATTGGCTGACGACCCGCTTGCTGACCTTCGACAACGGCTCGGCGAGCGCGTCGACGGCTTGAGCAAGGCTCTTCGTGTCGTTCTTGGTCAGCGACGTGTAGGACGTGAACGTGGCACCCTGGCGATACGGCGCGAGCGCGGCGAGCACCGCGGCGAACCTCGCGTCGATCGTGCTCACGAGGGTGGCGTTCTTCGCCGAGAGCAGCGGCTTGACCGCGTCGAATGCCGCTTGCGACCCCTCGACGTTCGCCTGGAAGTCGTCGAGGTCGGTGTGCGAGTACCGCTCCTCCTCACCCGTGATCTTCGAGGACGACACCTCGTTCAGCAGCTCGACCGCACCGTTGGCGATACCTGCGGGCTGGAGCTCGACGTCGGGGATCAGACTTGCGAGCCGCTCGACGTGTTCGTTGAGCTCCTCGGTCGTCTCACTGAGCCCGGCCGTGGTGCCGTCGACCCACAACGCCTTCTCGATCTTGTGGAAGCCGCCCCACTCCTTCGCGGGCACGTCGCCGTCCCGCGCGTCGATCTGGGGATCGAGGTCGCCGAAGGTCTCGGCCACCGGCTCGATGCGCTCGTACGGCAGACGCGCCGGCGACGTAAGCGCTCTTCGCCCCGTCGAGATCACCGGCGTCGACCGCGTCGGTGAAGGTCTTGGTGAGCGCGACGAGTTGGGTGGCCTGCGACTCGAGGTACGCGCGGTAGGTGTCGACGGCCGACTGCTGCGCAGCCGTGAGCTTCGTGTCGGCGTGCCCGCCGGCGACCCGGCGATCAGTTGGCGGCGGGGCGGTTCTGCAGGTTGCCGGGGTCGAACACCGACCGGCCCACCTGGCAGCGTTCGGCGAGCGCGGAGTCGGCCCGGGTGGTCGCGGCGAGGATCGGCGACGTGAGCACCAGGCCGCCCGTCGCGTAGGGGCGGGCCAACGCCGGCGCGGCGGTGCGCAGGTCGTCGGCGAGCGAGTCGGACGGCGATCGCTCGGCCAGCGCCTCCACCTGTTCGAGCGACCGGGCCTCGGCCTGCGCGGTGCCGTCGGGGAGCCGGGTGCGGTTCTCCTGTGCGATCAGGTACGCCTCGTTGCAGAACGCGGCCCACGTCTTGGTGCGGGTGTCGCGCTCGGCGATGGTGTACGCCGCGCCCACCGCCACGATCACGGTGGCCAGGACGACCACCGCGACCTGCACGGTGCGCGTCATCGGAACGACCTCACCCGCCGGGGACGAGACCCAGTTGCCGGTAGATCTCGAGCGTCGCGCCCGATCGGTTCATCGTGTAGAAGTGCAGGCCCGGCGCGCCGCCGTCGAGCAGCGTGCGGCAGAGCTTCGTCGCTTCGTCGATGCCCACGCGGCGCATCGCTTCGTCGTCGTCGGCCACCGCTTCGAGCTTGGCCGCCAGCCACGCGGGGAACTCCGAACCCTGCAGCTCCGTCATGCGCGTGATCGACGAGAGCTTCTCCACCGGCATGATGCCCGGGATCACCGGCTTGTGGACCCCGAGGTCGGCGAGGGTGCCCACGAGATCGAAGTAGTGCTCGGCGTCGAAGAAGAACTGCGTGATCGCGAAGTCGGCCTCCGCGAGCTTCTCGGCGGTGTGGCGCCGGTCCTCCTCGCGCGAGGGCGACCGCGGGTGCGGCTCGGGGTGCGCGGCCACGCCGACGCAGAAGTCGCCGACTTCGCGGATCATGCGCACCAGCTCGACCGCGTAGCTGAGCTCGCCGGGCGGGAGGTCGACGTCGCGCGGCGGATCGCCGCCGAGGGCGAGGATGTTCTCGATTCCCGCCGCGGCGTAGCGCTCCACGATGGCCTGCAACTCGGCGCGTGTGTGGCATGCGCAGGTGAGGTGGGCCATCGGCGTCATGGTGGTGTCGCGCA
Organism: uncultured Actinomycetes bacterium; assembly: GCA_963782705.1. Lineage (GTDB taxonomy): Bacteria > Actinomycetota > Acidimicrobiia > IMCC26256 > DASPTH01 > CAVRGQ01. The sequence goes on from CAWAKX010000023.1 coordinate 49,907, forward strand.
GGATCTGCACGACGAGGTCGTGGGTGCGCTCGCGCGTGGAACCACCCGCCCCGTAGGTGACGGACACGTACGACGGCGCCAGCGGCTCGAGCTCCACCAGGGTGCGGGCGAGCCGCTGCTCCATCGCGTCGGTGCGCGGCGGACCGAACTCGAACGAGAAGCTGGGGCCGCGCTGGAGGATTTCGCTGATCTTCACCGGCACATCACAGTGGTGCAGGGTACGCGAACCGCCGTCCGGAACCAGGATGACCACGAGCGGGTGGGGCGGCCCACGGCCGGGAATCGCACGCGGTCCGGTGCTTAGACTCGGCGCCATGGCTCCGGAGAAGTTCCAGTGGAAGCACCTGTACTCGGAGGTCGTCACCTCCGGGCTGTGCACCGGCTGCGCGGGCTGCGTCATCGCCTGCCCGCACGACGTGCTCGGCTACCGCGACGACTCGGGGATCTACAAGCCCTTCCACCTGGAAGAGGGCTACGCGCCCGACAACTGCAGCCACGGCGAGAAGGGCTGCACCTCCTGCACCCGGGCGTGCCCGCGCTTTCGCACCTGGGAGCCGGAGATCGACGAGTTCCTCTTCGGCCGGCCCCGCACCGTGGAGGAATCGGCCGGCCAGTACAAGGACATCGTGCTCGCCCGCGCCACCGACGCCGTGCTCCACGAGGTGGGCCAGGACGGCGGCCTCGTGTCGGCCCTCCTGGTGTACGCGCTCGAGCACGACGTGATCGACGCCGCGCTCGTGAGCTACCTCGAGGGCGACGGCAGCACCTGGAAGGCGATCCCGGGCGTGGCCCGCACCCGCGAAGACGTCATCGCGTCGGCCGGCAGCCGCTACACCTACTCGGCGAACACGCTCGCCTACAACGACGCGATCGAGAGCGGCGCCGAGCGCATCGCGCTGGTGGGCATGAGCTGCCAGTCGTCGGTGCCCCCGGTGATGAAGCAGCGCCGCGCCGGCAAGGTCGCCCGGCGCCTCTCGCTCAACATCGGCCTGCTCTGCTCGAAGACCTTCGACGACGCGATCTTCGAGGAGCTGTTCGAGGCGAAGTACGGCCTCCAGAAGTCCGAGATGAAGAAGATGAACATCAAGGGCGTCTTCCAGATCTGGATGAAGAACGGCGACTACCACGAGATCCCGCTGAAGGAGTGCCACGCCTGGACGCGTGAGGGCTGCAACATGTGCCCCGACTTCGCGGCCGAGCACGCCGACATCTCCACCGGCGGCATCGGCGCGTTCAACGACTGGACGCTCACCATCGTGCGCACCGACGCCGGGCGCGACCTCATGGACGCGATGCTCCGCGACGGCTGGATCGAGACCCGCCCCGGCGACGACGACCCCGGCGCGATCGCGCTCATGCACAAGCTCGCAGTGAAGTCGCGCAAGCGCTGGCCCGAGTTCGCCGTCGACGCACCGCGCATGGTGCCGGCGCCCGCCCCGAAGGCCTAGGTCCGGCCTGCGGCGCGCGCGCGTCCGGCGTGTCGAGCAGCACCAGCAGCGAGCGCGCCGAGCAGCGACCGCGCCCAGCGCGCCGCCGACGACAGCGTCGCGGTCGCCGCCACCGGTGAACGCGAGGGCCCGCCGCCGTCGCGCCGGGCGACGGCGCGGTGCCGAACTCGACCGGCACCGACGTCGCGTTCCGACGCCGTAGTCGGTGCGGTTGGCGGCGAACAGCACGCAGCCGCCCGCCACCGTGGTGCAGTCGATGGGATCGGCGTGGTACGGGCTCGATCGTCGAGGTCACGGTGAACGTCCTCGTGAAGGTCCCGTCGGCGTCGGCGGTGAACTGGTCGAACAGCGACTGGCTGCAGTGGCCGCCGTCGCGCGGCGCGTCGGCCTCGCACTGCGCCAGAGCCCAGCACCGCGTCGGGCGTGAAGCCCGCGCCCTGCACGGTGACCTGCTGCCCCGCGGTCCAGGGCCCGGGGGGCGACACCGTGAGCAGCGGCGGATCGGCGACCGCGGTGGGATCGAACCCGAGCGGCGACGTCGGTCGACCGCAGCGGCTCGAAGCCCGACACGCGCGCGGATCACGCACTCGCCGACGGAGCCGCCGCGCAGTTCGTCGGGCCGCTGCCGAACGGGCCGACGTCGAGGTCGCGATGGACCCGCATCTCCAGGTGCACCGCGCCGGTCGCGTCGGCCAGGACGGAGCTCTGAGATCCGTTCGTGCAGTAGATGTACGACGAGCTCGCCGGGCACTCGATCACGAACACGGTCTCGTCGGGCGCGAATCCCGAGACGTCGACGGTCACGAGCTCACGGTCGGCCGAGGTCCTGCGACGGCGTCACGGTGACCGCGGGCACGGCGACCGGGATGCCGGTGTCGAAGTCGAGCGGCGCGGTCGCTCGGTCACCCTCGTCGAAGGAGCTCGCGACGATCGAACACGTGCCGCTCGCGTCGCCGCAGTCGACGACCACCGGCGGGAACGGCGGCGCGCTCTCGACGCCGCGGCTGACGCGCACCGTCTGCGAGAAGGCGCCGCTGCCGTCGGTCTCCACGAATCCGCCCGAGCCGAACGGGCAGAACGACGCCGGGCTCGAGACGCACTGGCTCAGCACCACCCCGGTGCCGGGCGCGAAGCCCGAGCCGTCGACGGTGACGGTGTCACCGCTCTGGAGGCCGGAGGCCGGAGTCAGCGTGATCGTCGGCGGCGGCGGTGGCGGCCCGGGCGCGAAGCTGAACGGCGCGCTCGCGAAGACCGCGGTGCGGGCCGTAGCTGAGCGCCCGGACCTCACAGGCGCCGGGCGCGCTCCCGCAGTCGAACGTCGCCCGAGCCGAGATGGACGATGCGGCGGAGCGGCAACTGCGTGGTGAACGCGCCGGCCGGGTCGCTCGGCGACACCGATCACCGACGGCGCGCAGTCCTGGTCGTCGGTGCTGCCCGTCTTGCACACGCCGAGTTGCACGTACGACAGCAGTCCGTCGGGCACGACGAACCCCGTGCCGGCGACGGTGACGGTCTGGAACGCGGCGAGGCCGGTGTCGGGGGTGAGCGGTCAGCGTCCCCGAGGGCAGCGGTGACGCGTTCGTCGAAGCCGAGGGGCACCGCGGCGGTGGCGTCGAGGTCGGTCGACCGAGGTCGCGCGCAGCTCGCACGCGCCGGGGGCCGCGGCGCAGTCCGTGCACCGACCACTGGCGCGCACGGCGATCTGACGGCGCACGGCGATCGAGCGCGAGGAACGCCGCCGTTGCCGTTCACCGTCGCGCCCGCACCGCCGACGTAGACGCACTGGTCCGCTCGCCGCGATGCACTCGAACACCGAGATCGGCGTGGACGGCACGTAGCCCGTGCCCAGCACGAGCACGGCTCTGACCGTCGACGCAGATCGGTGCTCGGGAACACCTGGAGCACCGGCGGCGGCGGCAGCGGGACGCTCGGATCGAACGAGAGCGGCGCGCCCGCCTGTGACCGTGAGGTCGCTCAGCTGGCCGACGCCGATCGTTGCAGGTCCCGGGCGCGGTCAGCGCAGTCGAGCGTCCCGATGGCCGCGTGCAGGATCCGGTGCACGGCGAACGTGGCGCTGAACGCACCGGTGCCGTCGGTCGGCGCGCTGCCCGGTGTAGTTGATGTCGCAGTCGTCCTGTCCCGAGCCGCCGTTCTTGCACTCGGCCCAGCCGACGCGCTGGTTCGGGGCGAACCCGCTGCCCGCGATCGTGACGGTCTGGAGGTTCACGAGGTTCGTGTGCGGCGTGACCGTGACCGTGGCGATCACCGTCGCGGCGGGCACGTCGGCACCGGGCGGACTCGGCGGTCCGGCGGCGGCGCGGTCGGGCTCGGCTCAGCGTGGGCGGCGCGGCGGCCATCGGCGACGCACGGCGGACGACGGCGAGGCCGACGCGGCAGCGCCGGCACGGATCGCCGGACCGGTGGCCGTCGGACCCGCCGCGGCGTCACTCCCCAAGATTGCGCACGCGGGAGACGGTACGGCACCGAGGGCGCGAACGCAACGCACCACCGCGATCCGCCCATCCTGGACGTTCACGCGAGCAGGCGTACGCTGTCGGGTTCCGCCCGAGCCTGACGGACACGTCGAGCAGAGCGGCCGATGCCCGACCGCCACATCCGCGTCCCGAGGCTCGGGAAGGCGATCCCACCCATCGGCAGCGACTTCGTGTCGCTCGAGGCGGCGAGCGGCATCGTGCTCCTCCTCGCCACCGCCGCCGCGCTGCTCTGGGCCAACGCCGCGACCGCCTCGTACCAGGAGTTCTGGCACCACACCCTGCAGGTCGGCCCGGGCGACGTCTCGATCACCGAGGACTACGTGCACTGGGTGAACGAGGGCCTCATGACGGTGTTCTTCTTCGTGGTCGGGCTCGAGATCAAGCGCGAGCTGGTGGTGGGCGAGCTGCGCGACCGCCGCACCGCGGCGCTGCCCGCCATCGCCGCGGTCGGCGGCATGGTGGTGCCGGCGCTGCTCTACGTCGCGCTCAACGTGGGTGGCGCCGGGGCCGACGGCTGGGCCATCCCCATGGCCACCGACATCGCGTTCGCGGTGGGCGTGCTGGCGATCCTCGGGGCCCGGGTGCCGCCGCGCCTCAAGCTCTTCATGCTGACCCTGGCCATCGTCGACGACATCGGCGCCATCGTGGTGATCGCGCTCTTCTACTCCGGTGGCATCGACCTCGCGTGGCTCGCGGGCGGCGCGGTCACGTTCGGACTCGTGGTGGTCATGTCGCGCCTCGGGGCGAACCGGGCTCTCCTCTACGTGATCCCCGCGCTCGTGCTCTGGCTGTGCCTCCTCGAGTCAGGGGTCGAGGCGACGCTCGCCGGTGTGCTCCTGGGCCTCGTCACCCCGGCGAACCCACGCGGCGGGCGGCCGGTGCTCGAACAGCTCGAGCACGCGTTGCATCCGGTGTCGAGCTTCCTCGTGGTCCCGCTGTTCGCGCTCGCCAACGCGGGCGTCGTGATCAGCTCCGACTCCCTCGCCGCGGCCACGAGCAGCCGCATCACCATCGGCATCGTCGTCGGGCTGGTGGTCGGGAAGTCCGTCGGCATCCTCGGTGCGACGGCGCTGGGCACCCGGACCGGCGCCGGTCGGCTCCCCGACGGCATCCGCATGCCGCACGTGGCCGGCGTCGCCGTGCTCGGCGGCATCGGCTTCACCGTCGCGTTGTTCGTGTCCGACCTCACCTTCCGCGGTCGCGCGCTCGACGATGCCAAGCTCGGGGTGCTCGGCGCGTCGGTGCTGGCCGCGGCGCTCGGCATGATCGTCCTCGGCGTCGTCCTGCACCGGCGGCCCACAACGGCGGAGGTTGCCCCGTGATCGTCGCCCTCGTCCCCGATCTCATGGACCGCTCGCGAGTGAGTGCAGCGCTGCCCACCGCGGTCTTCGCGCGCGACGTCGCAACGTGCGCCGGCGCGACCGTGGTGATCGTCGACCTCGGCCGCCACGGCGACGACGTCGCCGCGGTGCGCGTCGCCGCGCCCGACGCGCGCATCGTGGCGTTCGGTAGTCACGTCGACGAAGCCCGCCTGGAATCCGCGCGCGCCGCCGGCGCCGACCTCGTGCTCGCCCGCTCCCAGTTCTTCCGCGATCCCGCGGCCGCCGTCGGCGTGTGAGACTGCACGGATGACCGACGCGACTGCGCCCCTCCCGTTCGACACCGCGGTCACCGACCGCCTCCTCACCACCACCCGCGCGGTGCGCAAGCGCCTCGACCTCGACCGGCCGGTCGACCCCGCGGTGGTGCTCGAGTGCCTGCGGCTGGCCGTCCAGGCCCCGACCGGGAGCAACGCGCAGGGGTGGCGGTGGCTGGTCGTCACCGACCCCGAGAAGAAGCGCGCGCTCCAGGCGTTGTACGCGAAGTTCGGCCGGCGCTACCTCACGGCGGGCGCGGCGATGGACGTCGACCCGCAGACCGGGCGCGTCCTCGATTCCGCCAGCTACCTGGTCGACGTCCTCGACCGTGTGCCGGTGCACGTGATCCCCTGCATCGAGGGGACCATCGACCGGGCGCCGAACAAGCTGGCGGCCGGGTTCTACGGGTCGATCTTCCCGGCCGTGTGGAGCTTCATGCTCGCACTGCGCTCCCGGGGCCTCGGCACGGTGCTGACCACGTTCCACCTCGCGGAGGAGGCGGCCGCGGCCTCGCTGCTCGGCATCCCCGAGGGCTTCACCCAGGTGGGCCTGCTCCCGGTCGCCTACACCACGGGCGGCGATTTCCGCCCTGCGGCGCGTCCTCCCGTGGAGGAGATCACCTACTGGGACGCCTGGGGCGACACCGTCCCGCCCCGCTCCGACCGGCCCTGAACCCGGTCCGCGACAGGGGTCGCGGGTCCCGGACCCCGCGCGTGGTCCCGCAGCGGGCACAATGGTGAGCCCGTATGCCGTCGGAACCCACCTCGACCGAGGTCCTTCCCGAGCCGGGGTCAACCGCCGTCGACACCCGCTCGCCCTCCCGGGTCGAGCGCCGGCGGCTGTTCCTCGTGCTCCTCGCGCTGACCGTCGTCACGCGCCTGCCTGCCTTCGTCGTGCCGGTGTTCAACTCCGACGAGACGTTCCTCGCGACGCAGGCCCACGTCATCCAGCAGGGCGGGCAGCTCTACCAGGACGCCATCGACCGCAAGCCGCCGATCGTGCCGTACCTCTACGCGGCCACGTTCGGCTTCTTCGACACCACCGGTCTGTGGTCGGTGCGCATCCTCGCGATGCTCGCGGTGACGATCACCGCGTTCCTCCTGGCGGTGGAGGCGCGGCGGAGATACGGACGACGCGCCGGATGGATCGCCGGCATCCTGTGCGTGGGCGCGATGGTCGCGTTCGCACCCCAGGACGGGCAGGCCGCCAACTTCGAGGTGTTCATGCTGCCGTCGATGACGGCGGCGATCCTCCTCGCGCGCCGCGGGCGCGGTCTGGCGTCGGGGGTGATGATCGCCCTCGCCACCCTCGCCAAACAGACCGGCGCGGCCACGCTGCTCCCCGTGCTCTACCTCGTCGCGCGCAAGCGCGGGCGGCGCGGGGTCGCGGCGGTGGGCCTCGGCTTCGCGGTGCCACTCCTCGTCGCCGCGTTCGCGCTCGGGCCGAGCCAGCTCTTCTACTGGACGGTCCAGGGCAACGGCTCCTACGTCGGCATGCAGACGTTCTCGTCGACCGTCATCACCACGTTCCTGTTCATGACCTCGATGTGGGTGGTGTGCAACCTCCCCATCGTCTGGAAGCTGCCCGCCGCGTGGCGCGACCGTGCGCGGTCCGCGGCCGACGGGATGGGCGACACCGACCTCTGGCTGTGGCTGTTCTCCGCCGCGGTGTCGGTCGCGGTCGGGCTGCGCTTCTTCGGGCACTACTACATCCAGCTCGTGCCGCCGGTCGTCCTGCTCAGCGCCGGGGCGTTGGTGCGCGGTTCGCGCAAGTGGGCCGACGCCACGGTCGCGTTCGCGCTCGTGGCGGCACTGCTCTTCGGCGCGGCGGGGTTCTTCCTCCGTCCCGGCACGCCCGAGCCGAACTACGAGTCGGTGGCCCGGTACCTGGCCAGTGTCACCAGCCCCGACGACCCGATCTTCGTGTGGGGTTCGGTGCCCGAGATCTACTGGGCCTCCGACCGCCGGCCCGCGACGCGCTTCATCACGTCGCCGTTCCTCACCGGGAACTACGCGGGCCGCCCGCCCGAGGAAGCCAACGCGGGCGCCGACACGCAGGCCGCGTGGGACGACTTCTTCCAGGACTTCACCGCGCACCCGCCCAAGTACTTCGTCGACACCTCGCCGGCGAAGGTCCGCGGCGCGCAGTACTACCCGATCGACAAGTTCCCGAAGCTCGCCAAGATCGTGAAGCGCCAATACCGCTACAAGGTCACCATCGACGGCATCGTGGTGTACGAGCGCAAGTCCTGATCCCGCCCGTCAGACGAGGGGCCAGGGCATGGAGTAGCGGTCCTCCGGGTGCGGGAGCCCGTACTCGACGAGCTCGGTGGCCCGTTCGGCGAGCGCGTCGAGCTCGTCGGGGCCGAGCAGGTCGCGCAGCCGCCGCCCGAGGAACCCGTCGTCGAGCTCGCCGAGCACGCGATGCACGTCGGCGACCGCGTCGTCGGGCAGCATCTCGCCGGCGAACTCCCAGATCACGGTGCGCAGCTTCCACTGCGGGTGGAAGGTGAGCCCGTGGTCGATGCCGTACACCGTGCCCGAGGCCTGGTCGAGCAGGCAGTGCCCGCCCTTGCGGTCGGTGTTGTTGGCGATCACGTCGAACCACGCGAAGCGGCGGAACCGCTCCTCGTGCTCGGGCAGCAACGTGAAGTAGTGCTGGTCGGGATCGTGGTCGACGAAGCGCTGCACCGCACCGATGCCGAGCGGGCCGTCGCGCAGCACGGTGAGGGGGACGACGTCCCACCCCAGCGCGTCGGACAGCACGTACGCGGCGACCTCGCGCTGGCAGAGCGTGCCGTGGGGGAAGTCCCACAATGGGCGCTCGCCGCGCCGCGGCTTGTACACCGCGGGCACGATCACCCCGTCGAGGCTCGCGTCGACGAGGAAGGTGGCGTTCGACGAGTAGCGCATGCGCCCGACGACGTCGAGCTCGCCGTCGGTGACGACGCGCGCCGCCTCCTCGGGCGTCAGTTCCAGCGCGGGCACCGGTGTCCGGCCGGGTCCAGGGGCTGCTCGCACAGCGGGCACGGCGGACGGCCGCCGGCGACCGCGTCGACGCCGCGCGCCGCCATCGCCCGCACCTGCGCGCGCGTCGCGTAGATCCGCGCGACGTAGCCCTCGTCCTCGTGCTCGACGGCACCCGGCAGGTCGTCGGCGTCGTCGTCCTCCTCGGCGCGCTCGCGCAGCTCGAGCAGCACCAGCTCGCGTTCGGGATCGAACCCGAGGCCGATGAGGCGGGCCCGGAACAGCGGGACGGTGGGTTCGCGCAGGTCGGCGTCGCCGGGCGTGAGCATCACCGGCAGCTCGGGGTAGTCGTCGGCCAGTCGGTCGAGGAACGCGACCGCCTCCTTGGCGAGGAGGTCGACCTGCTCCTTCTCGACCAGCACGGTGAGCTGCGTGGCCTCGGTCCGGGCCTGCAGGTAGAACGCGCGCCGACCGGGTTCGCCGACCGCGCCCGCGCCGAGCCCTTCGAGGCCGTCGAGCTCGATGTGCTCGCTCATGGCGCGGGGTCCTCACTGGCGCCGCTCGCGGCCTCGGCGGCGGGCTCCGGCGGCACCAGCTCGTCGAGGGTGCCGGTGTCGTTGCACTTGAGCATCGCCGCGCCGTGCGGGCCGAGCTCGAACACGGTGACCGACGCCGGCGACACCACGATGCGCTGGAACAGGTCGAGGTGGACGCCCGTGTAGTGCGCGATCGCGGCCTTGATCGGATCGGCGTGCGACACCACCACCACCAGCTCGCCGGGGTGCGCGGCCACCACGCCCTCGAGCGCGGTGACCATGCGGGCCTGCATCTCGGTCAACGACTCACCGCCGGGGAAGCGGGCGCGCGACGGGGCGCGCTGCACCACCTTCCAGAGGTCGGTGGTGGCGAGGTCCTTGATCGCGCCGCCGGTCCACTCGCCGTAGTCGGCCTCGATCACGCCGGGCAGGGGACGGACCGGGAGCCCGTGGTGGACGGCCACCGCCTCGGCGGTCTGCGTGGTGCGCTCGATGGGGCTGGCGTACACCGCGGCGACCGGGAGGCCGGCCATCCGCTCCCCCAGCCGGGTGGCCTGACCGCGGCCGGTGTCGGAGAGGTCGATGCCCGGTGTGCGGCCCGACAACAGCGGTCCGGTCTGGGCGGTGACCGCGTGGCGCACCAGCACCAACCGGGTGACGGGACGGTGCGGCTCCGGGGGGTGCTCCGGACTCTGCGGCGCGGCGGCAGCGTCGGCGGGGGCGTCGGCAGGGGCGGTCACCCTGTGGATCGTACCGGGGCATCCTCGCATCGCCTTCCGCGGCCCGTATCCTCGGCGCCGTGAGCAACCAGCCGATCGGCTTCTCCCCGCAGGGCCCACCCGAGACCGTGCTCGACCCCGAACCGCCCGACCTGCTCGGCGCGCTCGCGGCCGCGCTGGCCGAGCCGCCCGAGCGCCGCCGCGACGCGGTGGCCGCGGTGGTCGCCGCCAATCCCCGGTTCCTCGACGGCTGGGCGCGCCTCGGCGAGCTCGGACGCGACCCGACGGAGGCCTACGCCGCGTTCCGGGTCGGATACCACCGAGGGCTCGACCGTCTGCGCGGCTCGGGCTGGCGCGGGTCGGGCTACGTGCGCTGGCGCCACGAGACGAATCGCGGCTTCCTGCGCGCGCTCGACGGCCTGCGCGCCACCGCGGCACAGATCGGCGAACGCGACGAGGAAGCAACGCTGCGCGGAGTTCCTCCACCAGCTCGATCCCGACTGGGATCGCATCGAAGGAGTCCACGCCCTCTCATGACGCGCGCGCTCATCACCGGCATCACCGGCCAGGACGGCCGTCACCTCGCGCAGTTCCTGGCCGCCAAGGGCTACCAGGTGTTCGGGCTCATGCGCGGCCAGGGCAACCCCAAGGCCGAGATCGTGCAGCGCGAGACACCGTCGATCGAGCTCATCGACGGTGACCTGCGCGACCTGTCGTCGCTCATCGCCGCGGTCGACCGCGTGCAGCCCGACGAGGTGTACAACCTCGGCGCGATCAGCTTCGTGCACCTCTCGTTCACGCAGCCCGAGCTCACGTCGGAGATCACCGGTCTCGGCGTGCTGCGCATGCTCGAAGCCGTGCGCATCGTGGGCGGACAGCCCAACCCGATCCGCTTCTACCAGGCGTCGTCGTCGGAGATGTTCGGCAAGGTGCGCGAGACGCCGCAGTCGGAGCTCACGTCGTTCCACCCGCGTTCGCCCTACGGCGTGGCCAAGGTGTTCGGGCACCACATGACCGTGAACTACCGCGAGGCCTACGGGCTGCACGCGAGCTCCGGCATCCTGTTCAACCACGAGGGCGAGCGGCGCGGCCTCGAGTTCTACACGCGCAAGGTCACCAACGGGCTCGCCCGCATCCGCCTCGGGCTGCAGGACAAGATCGTGCTCGGCAACCTCGACTTCTCGCGCGACTGGGGCTACGCCGGCGACTACGTCGAGGCGATGTGGCTCATGCTCCAGCAGGAGGAGCCCGACGACTACGTGATCGCCACCGGCGAGACCCACACCGGCCGCGAGTTCCTCGAGATCGCGTCGCGCGTCGCCGGTTTCGACGACTGGAGCGCGGTGGTCAGCCAGGACGTGCGCTTCGAGCGCCCCGCCGAGGTGGACCTCCTCATGGGCGACGCGACCAAGGCCCGCGAGAAGCTCGGCTGGCAGCCGACGGTGAGCTTCGAGGGCCTCGTCGAGCTGATGTACGCGCACGACCTCGCGGAAGAGACCGCCCGGGTCGAGCAGGGGCGCTAGCGTCTCAGCGTGACCGAGGGGCCCCTGGTGGGCGTGATCATGGGGAGCGACTCCGACCTCCCCACCATGCAGGGCGCCCTCGACGCGCTCACCGAGCTCGGCATCGCGCACGAGGTGCGCATCGTGTCGGCCCACCGCACGCCCGACGTGATGTACGAGTACGCGCAGAGCGCCGCCGGGCGAGGCCTGCGGGTGATCATCGCCGGCGCGGGCGGCGCCGCCCACCTGCCGGGGATGACCGCGTCGCTCACCTCGCTGCCGGTGATCGGCGTGCCGGTGCCCCAAGCCCAGCTCGACGGGCTCGACGGGCTGTTGTCGATCGTGCAGATGCCCGACGGCATCCCCGTCGCCACGGTCGGGGTGGGCAAGGCCCGCAACGCCGGGCTGCTCGCGGCCCGCATCCTGGGTGCGTCCGACCCCGAGCTGCGGGCGCGGATCGACGCGCAACGCGAGGCGATGGCCACGACCGTGCGCGACAAGGACGCCAAGCTGCGCGGCGAGTAGCCCGCCCGGGCCGCGCTCGCGACGCGCGCGTCAGGTCGCGGTGTAGTCGGGCTTGCGCTTCTCGAGGAACGCGGTGATGCCCTCGGTGCTCTCCGGATCACCGGCCGCGGTGGCGATGGCCTCCGCCTCCAGCGCGAGGTGCTGTTCGAGCGTGTGCTCGAACCCGGTGTGCAGCAGTCGCTTGGCCGCCGCGAACGCGCGCGTCGGACCCGCGGCGATCTTCGCCGCCACCGCGGCGCCGCGGTCCTTGACGTCGTCGTCGGCGACCACCTCGTTCACCAGGCCCCAGTCGAGCGCTTCGCCCGCGGTGAGCGCCCGGTTCATCACCGTGAGCTCGATGGCCCGCTTGAGTCCCACCGTGCGGGGCAGGAACCACGACGACGAGCCGTCGGGCGTGAGCCCGATCGACGTGTAGGCCATGAGGAACTTCACCGACTCGCCGGTCACGACGTAGTCGGCGGCGCCGACCAGCCCCATGCCCGCGCCGGCGGCCGCGCCGTGCACCGCCGCGATCACCAGGGCGTCGCCGCGGATGAGCTGCGCGATCGCCGCGTGGAGGTGGTTCAACGTCTCGCGCAGGGCCGTCGGGAGCCCGTCGCCGGCGGCCGCGAACGCCTTGACGTCGCCGCCGCCGCAGAAGCGCGGGCCGGCGCCGGTGATCAGCACCGCCCGCACGGAGGGGTCGATGGTGATGGCGTAGGTCGCGTCGCGCAGGTCGGTGGCGAGCCCGAGGTCGATGCCGTTGGCGGCGTCGGGACGGTTGAGCTCGAGGTGCGCGACCCCGTGGTCGATCGTGACGTTGAGTGAGTCGTAGGCCATGGCCGGGAAGATTACGGGGCCATGCGCGACTCGGCCCGCCCGGAGGGGCGCCCGGGCGGGCCGTCGCACTGGTTCGGGCTCCCGGCCGGGCGGAGGGGCGTTCCGATCGGCTGGGTTCCTCTCGTGGCAGCTGGCGGGACGCCCCATGTGCGGTGGTGCGCCCTTCGGCTGAGACCCAACCTACGCCCCGTCGTTCCAGCCCGGCCCCAGTGCAGCGTAAGGATTCGGTAAAGATCCCCGGCCCGGCCGGCCACCGTCCCGGGTCACTCCGTGTGGATCGACTCCAGGATGTCGAGCCGTGCCGCCCGGCGCGCCGGCAGGATCGCCGCCACCACCCCGAACACCGCGGCGAGCACCACGATCAGGAGCAGCTGCATCGGCGCGAGCGACAGCTTGTCGAAGCCCTCGTCGGCCAGCGCGTGGACCATGGCCCACGCCACCAGCACACCGATGATCAGCCCGAGGATCGTGCCGAGCAACGCGATGATCACCGACTCCCAGCGCACGCTCGAGCGCAACTGTCGACGCGTCATGCCGACGGCGCGCAACAACCCCAGCTCGTGGCGACGTTCGATGATCGAGAGCCCCAGCGTGTTCGCGATGCCGAACAGCGCGATCACGATCGCGAAGAACAGCAGCACGTAGATCAGGTTGAGCAGCTGGTTCACCTGCGCGATCTGCGCGTCCTTGAACTGCTGACGGGTCTGGAGCTCGGGCCCCGGGAAGTCGGCCACCACCTTCTTCAGCGCGGCGGTGTTCTCGGGAGTGACGCCATCGGAGGTCTTGATGTACACCTGCGAGTCGAACTGGTCGGGCACGTTCTGCTCGTAGGCGTCGATGCCGATCACCCAGCTCGCGAACCCGGCCTGCTTGAAGATCGTCTCCACCGTGAAGGTCTGCGGGCCGGTGTCGGGGAACACCACCTGCACTTCGTCGCCGATCTTCAGGTTCTTGTCGGACGCGACGCTGTCGAGCACGCCGATGCCCTGCGCGGTGAGCTTCGAGAGCTGACCCTGTTGCGGCTGGAGATCGAAGAGCGAGTCGATCTTCTTCGGGTCGGCGGCCCAGAGGAAGTCGACCGATCCGTCCATCTTGGCCCGGGTGGCCCGCACGCCCGACACCGACTCGACGTTCGGCACGTCGGCCAGCGCGGCTTCGATCCCCACCGGGATCGTGCCCGGGCCGAAGCCCTTGGTGTTCACCACGTAGTCGGCCTTCATCGACCGGTCGATGGCGGCGCCGAACGAGGCGCGGGCCGACGCCGCGAAGATGGTGATCAGGCCGACGAGCGCCACCCCGATCATGAGCGCCGCCGCGGTGGCCGACGTGCGCTTGGGGTTGCGCATCGCGTTCTCACGGGCGAGCGATCCGGTGATCCCCTTCACCGCGCGAATGGGCAACCCGATGAGCCCGCTCACCGGGGCGGCGATGCTCGGTCCGAGCACCGCGACGCCGAGGAACACGACGACGACACCGAGGCCGATCATCGGCAGCGCGTTGCTGCCGTTGCCGAACAGGCCGACGCCGAGCAGCAGCGCGCCGACGGCGATCACCACCGAACCGGAGATGATGCGGGCGCGCGACGTGGCCGAACGGTCCACCGACACGTCGCGCAGCGCGGCGATCGGCGGGACGCGGGACGCACGCCACGCGGGCGCGATCGCGGCCACCATGGTGACGAGCAGACCGGTCGCGTACGACCACACGATCGCGCTGGCCGGGATCACCACCGAGCTCACCCGGGATGTCGAGACCGAAGCGCGGCGAGCAGCGCCTTCAGCGCGCTGGCCAGGAAGATGCCGGCCACCAACCCGAGCGTGGACGCCACCAACCCGACGAGCACGGCCTCGAACAGCACCGAGCCCAGCACCTGACGCTGCCCGGCGCCGAGCGCACGCAGCAGCGCGAGCTCGCGGCCGCGCTGGGCCACGATGATCGAGAAGGTGTTGAAGATGATGAACGACCCGACGAGCAGCGCGACGATCGCGAACACCAGCAGGAAGGTGTTGAAGAACCCGAGCGCGTCCTTGACGTTGTTCTGGTTCTCCTCGGTGATCGCGGCGCCGGTGACGACCTCGACGTTGCCCGCGTCGGGCTCGTCGCGCAGCGCGGCACGGATGTTGTGCACCACCTCGTCCTGCGACACCCCGGAGTCGGCGCGCACGTCGATCTCGTTGAAGGTGTCGGGCGGGGCCAGCACCTCCCATGCCTTGTCCACGGTGAACGCCACGATGGTGGCGCCGAGCAGGCTGTTCGACGAGCCGAACTTGGCCACCCCCGCGAGCTTGTAGTCGTCGCGTCCGGCCTGCGTGACGACCGGCACCGTGTCGCCCGGCGCGTACCCGGCGTCGTCGGCGCTCTTCTTGTCGATCACGATCTCGTTCGGCGCGCGCGGCGCGCGGCCCTCGCACCACGGTGAGGCTGTTGAGCTCGGGGTCCTTGACCCACGAGAGCCCGATGCTGGGCGGCCCCTGACCGTTGGCGCCCACCACCTTGTCGTTCTTGTCGATGATCTTGGCTTCGCCCGACACCGAGCCGTCGGCCGCGGCGACGCCGTTCGCCGACCGCACGGCGGGGAGCAGGGAGGCCGGGATGCGCGGGCGGCTCTGGTTGAAGTTGTCGTCGAACTGGGCCTTGCCCCGCACGACGGCGTCGGTGTTGGCGTAGATCTCGCCGAAGAGGCTGTCGAAGCTCTGCGAGATCGTGGCGGTGAGCACGAACGTGCCCGACACGAACGCGACGCCGAGCAGCACCGCCACCGACGTGAGCAGGAAGCGGACCTTCTTCGACCAGATCCCCTTGAGGGTGACCTTCCACATGGGACGGCCCTACGCGCCGAGGCGCTTCATCTTGTCGAGCACGCCCTCGGCAGTGGGCGCGTCGAGCTCGTCGACGATGTGACCGTCGGCCAGGAACACCACGCGGTCGGCGTAGCTCGCGGCGCCGGGGTCGTGGGTGACCATCACGATGGTCTGGCCGAGGTCGTCGACCGCCTTGCGCATGAAGGTGAGGATCTCACCGCCCGAGCGCGAGTCGAGGTTGCCGGTGGGTTCGTCGGCGAACACGATCTCGGGACGGCTGAGCAGCGCGCGGGCGACCGCGACGCGCTGCTGCTGGCCACCCGAGAGCTCCGCCGGGCGGTGCGAGAGCCGGTCGCGCAGTCCGCACGGTGTCGACCACGGTGTCGAGCCACTGCGGGTCGGGCTTGCGTCCCGCGAGCGACATCGGCAGCGTCATGTTCTCGAGCGCGTCGAGGGTGGGGATCAGGTTGTACGACTGGAAGATGAAGCCGAGCTTGTCGCGGCGGATCACCGTGAGCTGCTTCTCGCCCATCGAGCTGATCAGCGCGTCACCGAGGTAGATCTCACCCGACGTGAGGCGGTCGAGGCCGGCGAGGCAGTGCAGCAGCGTGGACTTGCCCGAACCCGACGGGCCCATGATCGCGGTGAGGCGGCTGCGCTGGAACTCGACGCTGATGCCGTCGAGCGCGCGCACCTCGGCCTCGCCCGAGCCGTAGATCTTCGACGCGCCGACCGCGCGGGCGGCGACGGACGTGGCGGGAGGACTCAACGTTTCGGCCACGGGGGCACCTGCCTCGGTTGGGGGACGGGGGGACCGCCACAAGGGGCGCGTGGGTCGGACCAGATTACGACACTCGGTCGCCGCCGTCCCGGGAATCTCCCGCAATGGCGTCCACCCCGCCATCGGCGACGTCCTCGGGGGGATCGCCGGGCCGCCGCTGCGGCCGCGCGTGACGTCCGAGCCAGAGGAACCAGGCCAGTGCGGCGAGGAACACCCCCACCGACACCCAGGCGTTGATCCGCAGGCCCAGCACCTCGTGCGCGGGATCGATGCGCAGGTTCTCGAACCAGAACCGGCCGAACGTGTAGAGCATCACGTAGAGGGCGAAGGTCTGGCCGCGTCGCAGGCGCCACTGCCGTTCGGCGAAGAGCAGCAGGCCGAACACGAGCAGGCAGTAGAGCGACTCGTAGAGGAACGTGGGTTGGAACGTGGCGAACTGCACGTAGCCCGCGGGCCGGTGCTCGGGCGCGATCTCGAGCGCCCACGGCAGCGTGCTCGGCTTCCCGAACAGCTCCTGGTTGAAGTAGTTCCCCCAGCGCCCGATGGCCTGCGCGAGCACGATGCCGGGCGCCATGCAGTCGGTCACCGCGAGCGTGTCGAGGTGACGACGCCGGGTGATGACGACCACCGCGATGCCGCCGCCGAGCACCGCGCCCCAGATCCCCAGTCCGCCGTTCCAGATCTCGAACGCGCGCAGCGGGTCGTCGGTGAAGAGCTGGTAGTCGGTGACCACGTGGTAGAGGCGGGCCCCGATCACGCCCCACACCACCACCCAGAAGGCGATGTCGTAGATGGCGTCCTTCGGGTAGCCCGCGGTTGCGCCAGCGGCGCTCCGACACCCACACCGCCACCAGCACGCCGACGGCGAGGATGATCCCGTACATGTGGAACGGGCCGAGGTTGCCGCTCGACGGGCTCGGGATCGACGCGATCACCGGAGCGAGGGACGCGAGGGGCACGGCGGCAATCGTAGGGGCCGTTTCAAGTTCCGACGGCCGTCCTGCCGATACCACGGCATGCCGCGCCGCGCCGACCTCCGCCCGCTCCCCGTCACCGCCTCTCGGGGTCGCCGCGCCCGCCGCCGGGGCCGCGGCGTCGGCCTCGCCGGGGTGCTGCTCGCCATTGCCGGACTGCTCGTCGCCTGCATCCCGCCCGGCGCCGGCGGGACCGGCGACGAGAACGGTTCGCTCGGGCACGTGCACGGTGTTCCCGTCCGACAACGCGTGGAACCGGAACGTGTCGGCCCTGCCCGTCGACCCGAACTCGGCGAACTACCTCGCGTCGATCGCGGCGAGTGGCGGCAACCGGTTCCTGCACGCCGACTTCGGCGGTGGCGGCGAGTACGGGATCCCGTACGTCACCGTGGCCGGCACGCAGACCCCGCTGAACGTGACGTTCACCGCGTACGGCGACGAGAGCGACCCCGGCCCGTACCCCATCCCCGCTGCTGGCGCCGATCGAGGGCGGGAGCGACCGTCACGTGCTGGCCGTCGACCGCGACCACTGCAAGCTCTACGAGCTGTACGGCGCGTGGTCGAAGCTCAACCACTGGGAAGCCGACTCCGGCGCGGTGTTCGACCTCACGTTCGAACGCGCTGCGCCCCGACGGCTGGACCTCGGCCGACGCCGCCGGGCTCCCGATCTTCCCCGGCCTCGTCCGCTACGACGAGATCGCCGCCGGGCCACATCGACCACGCGTTGCGCTTCACGTTGTCGCGCACGCAGCGCGCGTACCTGCACCCGGCGACGCACTTCGCGTCGTCGAACACCGACCCCAACGTGCCGCCGATGGGACTGCGCCTGCGGCTCAAGGCGAGCTTCGACGTGTCGGGCTACCACGGTCAGGCGCGCGTCGTGCTCGACGCGCTGAAGAAGTACGGGATGATCGTCGCCGACAACGGCAGCAACTGGTTCATCTCCGGCGCCGCCGACTCCCGCTTCGACGACACCGACCTCAACCAGCTGAAGTCGGTGCCCGGGCTCGCGTTCGAGGCGGTCGACACCGGCGAGACGCTGCACCACTGACCTGCGCGTGCGCCGCCCCGGCGGTGTGGGACTGTCAGTCCCCACGACCGCGCCGCGTGGTGAATTCGGCCCCGCTCTGCGGTATCTCGCCGCGCGGTGCAGTACGGTCTCCCACGGGGGATAAAGGGGCGACTGTGGGATACCGGGACATCTGCGGGCGAACCGCGAGGCGTGCGCTGGTCGTGATCGGGGTCGTCGCCGTCGTCGCCGCGACCGCCGTGCTCGTCGAACCGGTGCGGCCGGCCACCGCCGCGACGGCGACGTTCGGGAATGTGTCGGTGGGGTCGTCGTCGTCGCAGCCTTCGTCTGGGTACAAGTTCGGGTCGGCGTTCCCGTTGGGTGAGGCGGGGACGGCGGTGAGTTTCAGTTGGTACTCGCGCGGTGGGACGTCGACGCAGAAGTTCGTGCCGGCGATCTATCGGGCGGATAGTTCGGGGAATCCGTCGTCGTTGGTGACGTCGGGTGCCGAGGTGACGGTCGGGGCGAATCAGGCTGCGGGGTGGGTGACGTCGTCGTTGCCGTCGGTGTCGTTGTCGGCGGGTTCGTATTTCTTGACCTTGTTGTCGGGGCCGACGAGTGGGCAGGCGTCGAACTACTACTCGGCGTCGGCGAATGCCGGGGTGTGGAACCCGAATGCGTATCCGACGCCGTCGTCCTCGTTCGGGACCGTGAATCGTGAGTCGCGGACGTGGAGCTTCTACGTGACGTACACGCCGGCTGGTCCGCCGCCGCCTCCGCCGCCGGTGCCGGTGAACACGGCGGTGCCGGTGGTGTCAGGATCGGCGCAGGTGGGCGCGACCGTGTCGGCGTCGACGGGAACCTGGACGAATACGCCGACGTCGTACACGTACCAGTGGCAGCGTTGCGACGCGGGTGGCAGCTCGTGTGCGGATCTGGTGGGAGCCACCAGTGCGTCATATGTCGTGGTCGCCGGCGACGCGGGTTCGACGTTGCGAGTCGTGGTCATCGCGACGAACACGGGCGGCCCCTCCACACCGGCTGTGAGTGTCGTCACCGCGGTGGTGACGGTGCCGCCTCCGCCGCCAGTGCCGGTGAACACGGCGGTGCCGGTGGTGTCAGGATCGGCGCAGGTGGGCGCGACCGTGTCGGCGTCGACGGGAACCTGGACGAATACGCCGACGTCGTACACGTACCAGTGGCAGCGTTGCGACGCGGGTGGCAGCTCGTGTGCGGCATCTGGTGGGAGCCACCAGTGCGTCATATGTCGTGGTCGCCGGCGACGCCGGCTCCACGTTGCGAGTCGCCGTCATCGCGACGAACACGGGCGGCCCCTCCACACCAGCCGCGAGCGTCGTCACCGCGGTCGTCACCACACCACCGGTGACGGTCAAGTTCGGGAATGTGTCGGTGGGGTCGTCGTCGTCGCAGCCTTCGTCTGGGTACAAGTTCGGGTCGGCGTTCCCGTTGGGTGAGGCGGGGACGGCGGTGAGTTTCAGTTGGTACTCGCGCGGTGGGACGTCGACGCAGAAGTTCGTGCCGGCGATCTATCGGGCGGATAGTTCGGGGAATCCGTCGTCGTTGGTGACGTCGGGTGCCGAGGTGACGGTCGGGGCGAATCAGGCTGCGGGGTGGGTGACGTCGTCGTTGCCGTCGGTGTCGTTGTCGGCGGGTTCGTATTTCTTGACCTTGTTGTCGGGGCCGACGAGTGGGCAGGCGTCGAACTACTACTCGGCGTCGGCGAATGCCGGGGTGTGGAACCCGAATGCGTATCCGACGCCGTCGTCCTCGTTCGGGACCGTGAATCGTGAGTCGCGGACGTGGAGCTTCTACGTGACGTACACGCCGGCTGGTCCGCCGCCGCCTCCGCCGCCGGTGCCGGTGAACACGGCGGTGCCGGTGGTGTCAGGATCGGCGCAGGTGGGCGCGACCGTGTCGGCGTCGACGGGAACCTGGACGAATACGCCGACGTCGTACACGTACCAGTGGCAGCGTTGCGACGCGGGTGGCAGCTCGTGTGCGGATCTGGTGGGAGCCACCAGTGCGTCATATGTCGTGGTCGCCGGCGACGCCGGTTCCGACGTTGCGAGTCGTGGTCATCGCGACGAACACGGGCGGCCCCTCCACACCAGCTGTGAGTGTCGTCACCGCGGTGGTGACGGTGCCGCCTCCGCCGCCAGTGCCGGTGAACACGGCGGTGCCGGTGGTGTCAGGATCGGCGCAGGTGGGCGCGACAGTGTCGGCGTCGACGGGAACCTGGACGAATACGCCGACGTCGTACACGTACCAGTGGCAGCGTTGCGACGCGGGTGGCAGCTCGTGTGCGGATCTGGTGGGAGCCACCAGTGCGTCATATGTCGTGGTCGCCGGCGACGCGGGTTCGACGTTGCGAGTCGTGGTCATCGCGACGAACACGGGCGGCCCCTCCACACCGGCTGTGAGTGTCGTCACCGCGGTGGTGACGGTGCCGCCTCCGCCGCCGGTGCCGGTGAACACGGCGGTGCCGGTGGTGTCAGGATCGGCGCAGGTGGGCGCGACCGTGTCGGCGTCGACGGGAACCTGGACGAATACGCCGACGTCGTACACGTACCAGTGGCAGCGTTGCGACGCGGGTGGCAGCTCGTGTGCGGATCTGGTGGGAGCCACCAGTGCGTCATATGTCGTGGTCGCCGGCGACGCCGGTTCCACGTTGCGAGTCGTGGTCATCGCGACGAACACGGGCGGCCCCTCCACACCAGCCGCGAGCGTCGTCACCGCGGTCGTCACCACAACACCCCCCGGGCCGCTCGTGCTCCAGGCGGAGGCGGCCACGACGAACCTGACGATGGAGTCTTCCTTCAGCGGGTTCCACGGAACCGGATACCTGTGCTGCTGGAATTACTCCAGGGGGACTACGCCACCTTCTCCTTCTCGAGCAACGGCGGCTCCTCGGACCTGACCTTCCGCTACTCGGCCGGCAACGGCCTCGCCCGGCGCAAGATCGAGGTCGACGGGATCGTCGTGGCCGCGAACCAGACCCTTGCTGCGACCAGCGACTGGAACACGTGGTCAACCGTGAAGTTGACGCAGACGCTGTCGTCGGGACCGCATACGGTGAAGATCTGGTTCGACGCCCCTGCGGGCAGCACGAACTGGATCAACTTCGACGAGCTGACCGTCACCAACGCGACGGCGGGTCCGCCACCCGTGCCACCGGTGAACACGAGCCCACCGGTCGTGACCGGCACCGCGCAACGTGGGTCGACGCTCTCGGCTTCGCTCGGCACCTGGACGGGCGCGACCGGCGCGTTCGGCTACCAGTGGCAGCGTTGTGACCCCAGCGGGACGACCTGTCTCGACCTGCGCGGTGAGAACGCCGCAACCTACGTGCCGAATTACGGCGACCTCTACGAGACGATCGCGGTCGTGGTCACCGCGACCGCGGGGGCGAGCACCGCGAAGGCGCGCTCGGCACCCACGACAGTCGTGGTCGACGGTCCTCCCGCGGGTCCGCCGACGCTGTATTCGGATGCGCCGAGCCTTCGTGGCACCGCGATGGTCGGCCAGGACCTGGTGGCGATCTCCGGTGAGTATCAAGGAGCTGCCGTTCGTCACGTGGCAATGGATGCGCTGCAACACGTCCGGTGCGTCGTGCGTCGCCATCTCGGGTGCCACCGGCGTGACCTATCACGTCACGAACGGCGACGTCGGGACGACGATCAGAGCCCGGCTGACGGGGACGAACTCCGCCGGCTCGCTCACGCTCGACAGCCCACCGTCGAGGGTGGTCGTGCTCCAGCCGGCAGGGGCACGGACCTTCGGCGCGCTCGGCGCGGCGAGCCTCGGTTCCACGCCGTTGTCGTCGGCGACGATCGTCGGCACCGCGTTCCAGCTGGTCGAGACGGGCACCACCGCCCAGTTCTCGTTCTACGGGCGGGGTCCGACGTCGGGTTCGCAGAACTTCGTCCCAGCCGTGTACCGGACCGACGCGTCGGGGAATCCCGACGACACTCGCCGTCACCGGATCGACCATCGCCGTCGGACCCGGCCAGGGTTGGGGCTGGATCGTCGGATCCCTGCCGGCGGTGTCGCTCACGCCGGGGCGCTACGTGATCGCGCTGCTCGCAGGCAGCGGTTCGGGGGCCAGCGTCGGCTTCGATCCCGTCTCCGGCGGCGGCTTCAGCCGAGCCAACGGGAGCTCCACCGTGCCGGCGTCGTCGTGGGGCAGCGCGTCGACAGTGGGCCAGCGATGGTCGTTCTCGCTCACGTTCCAGCCGTCGAACCCCACGCCTCCTCCCGCCCCCGCCAACACCGTGTTGCCGACGCTGACCGGCGCTGCGCAGCAGGGCAGCGACCTGACGCTCAACGTGGGCACGTGGACGAACGCGACCAACCTGGCGCCAATCTGGCAACGCTGCGATGCGGGGGGAGCCAACTGCGTCACGATGCAAGGTGTCACCGGGACGAAGTACCACCTCGCCGCGGCCGACGTCGGAGCGACGGTGAGCGTGAAGGTCGTGGCGACGAACTCCGGCGGCACGACCCCGGTCACGACCCTCCCGACGGCGACCGTCACCGCGGCGCCCGCGGGAAGCCTCCAGGTCGAGGTCGGTTACGCGGGCAACACGATCCTTCCATCGGGGTGGTACGGCACGCCGGGTGTCAACTTCGTGGGTACGGGCCCGGTCTGCTGCACGTCGAACAACCTGCTCGGCTGGGACGCGGGGGCCATCCGCATCACCAACCCGACCGCGTTGCCCGTGACCGTCGGATCGATCTCGGTCGGCATCGGACCGGCCAGCTACTCGCTGTGGTCGAACATCACCGTTCCGGCGAACGGGACACTGGTGGTGACCCAGAACAACCAGTTCAACTTCGACACGTCCGAGGCCGCAGGCTTCGGGTGTTTCCCGCCCGTGCCGGAGTTCCCCATCGTCCACGTCACCATCGGCGCCACGACCACCGACTACGTCGACAGCCAGCAGATCCTGAACACCGGCGGGACCGATACCGGCGTGTGCTCGTACTACGGGAACTTCATCGAGGAAGGCCACGACTGGGTGCGCGTCTCGTAGGCCGGGCACGAGCGGTCGTGATCCCAGCCGGCCCTAGCCTCGGGGCGTGCGCTTCTCCAGCCGACCCCGACCCGGAGCCGCTCGGTCCCGGCCAGGAGTCGTGCTGGGACTACCCCCGCCCGCCGGCGCTCGAGCCGGTGACCGCGCGGCTGCAGGTGGTGCTGGGCGGCGTGACGGTGGCCGACACGTCGCACGGGTGGCGGGTGCTCGAGACCAGTCACCCGCCGAACTACTACTTCCCCGTCGCCGACGTGCTGCCGGGCGTGCTCGTGCCCGCCGACGGCGCGTCGTTCTGCGAGTGGAAGGGCCGGGCGCGCTACTTCGACGTGCACTCCCGGTGCGCCCGACGACGTCGTCGCCGAGCGCGGCCGCGTGGGGCTACGACGCACCCCAGCCCCGCGTTCGCGCCCCTGCGCGACCACGTCGCGTTCTACGCGGGTCCGATGGACGCCTGCCTCGTCGACGGTGAGCGCGTGACGCCGCAACCCGGTGGGTTCTACGGCGGCTGGATCACCAGTCCGGTGGTCGGCCCGTTCAAGGGCGGACCCGGCTCACGCGGGTGGTGAGCCGGGCCGTCGAGTGTGGTTCAGGGACGGAGGACGCGCCCGCCGTCGAGGTTGAAGGTGTCGCCGGTGAAGAAGTGCGCACCCTCCGTCATGAGGAACACGGCGAGGGAGCCGGCATCCTTCTCCGGGTCGCCGAAACGGCCCATGGGGATGTTGGCCAGCGAGTGCGCGCGGTGTTCCGGCTTGTCCTCGAAGAAGCCCTTCATGCCCTCGGTGAGCATTCCCGGGATGATGTTGTTGACCGCGATGTTGTACTGACCCCACTCGCGTGCAGCAGTGCGGCTCATGGCGCGGATCGCCTCCTTCGCCGCGTTGTAGTCGACCTGACCCGCGTTGGCGATCAGACCGGCCTGCGAGCCGAAGTTGAGCACCGAGCCCTGCGACTCCTTCAGGTACGGGAAGCACGCGTTCATGTAACGCAAGGACGCGAAGAAGCCCGAGTCGAACGCGAGCGAGAGGTCGTCGACGGTCCAGTCCTCGAACGGCTTGGGCTGGTGCGCCGCCTGCGCGCAGTTGATCAGCATGTCGATGCGGCCCCACTTGTCGACCGTGCGCTGCACCGCGTTCGCGACGTCCTCGTCCTTCCGGCCGTCGGCGACGACGTCGAGGACGTCGAGGCCCTGGCTGCGCAGGTTCTCGGCGGTCGTGGCCACGAGGTCGACGTTGATGTCGGTGATCGTCACGCCGGCGCCTTCCTTGGCCACCGCCGTCGCCATGCCCTTGCCGATGCCGCTCGCGCCGCCGGTGATGATCGCGACCTTGCCGTCCAGGACACCCATGCTCTCGGCTCCTCCGTCTGCGGGCTACTTCGGGCGGAACGTAACCGACCGCACGGCGCCATGTCGACGTGCCTGACCAACAGCGCATGACCCGAGTGAACGCTCCGGTGCCATCCCGCAGGACCAGCCGGGCGTGGTGTTACTTGAGGAGGCGGGAGAGGCGGCGGTCGGCGAGGACCTTGCCGCCGGTCTGGCACGGGGCGCAGTACGTGACCTCGTAGGCCTCGTAGCTCACGCGCTTCATGGTGTCGCCGCAACGGGGGCACGGCGTGCCGTGGCGGCCGTGCACCTCGAAGTGCTCGCCGAGCTTGTTCTCCGACAACCCACCGGTGCGGGTGCGCTCGCGCTCGAGCCCGTCGGCGAGGACCGCGCGCACGGCGTCGAGGAGACGCTGGCGCTGGTCGTCGGTCAACGACGCGAGCGACGCGTAGGGCGACAGCTGTGCGCGCCACAGCGCGTCGTCGGCGTAGCCCCGGCCCACCCCCGACACGGTGCGCTGGTCGCGCAGGATCGTGTGGACGCGACGCTTGTCGGTGCCGTGCAGCACGAACTCGGCGAACTCGTCGCTCGCCGGTTCGGGGCCGAGGCGTTCGAGCGGGCCGTCGTCGTCGGGGGCGAGCACCCACCAGGCGGCCTTGCGCTCGGTGCCCCACTCACGCACCAGGATCGCGACGGGCTCCTCCGCCTCACCGACGAGGAAGCGCAGGCGCACCGCGCCGCCCTTGCCGCCCTTGTTCTTCTTCGGCGGCCACTCCACGTCGACCCGGCCGGCCTGCGACAGGTGGATCAGGATCCGCCCGGGTGCACCGAAGTCGAGGACGAGGTACTTGGCCCGCCGACCGACGGAGAGCAGCTTGTGGCCGAGCAAGGAGTCGGGCGAGGGCACCACCGTCTTCAGGGCGGTGAAGCCGAGCACCTCGTACCCGTCGAGCATCGCGCCGCGTAGCGCGGCGTCCAGGCGCTCGCTCAGCGCCTGCATCTGCGGGAGCTCGGGCACGCGCTCAGCCCACCCGGCGGCCTCGCCGCCGACGGCGCGAGAGCTTGGCCTTCACCGTGTCGCGGCGGGCCTGCAGGTCGCGGTACGTCAACGAGTCGACGTCGTCGCCCACGAGGAACGCGGCCCGCACCGCCGACTCGTCGGGCTGCGCCTGCGACGCGTCGATCCCCACCTCGCGCAGGATGCGGTCGCCGTGCGTGGACGCGAAGTACATGTAGATCTGCATCATCTGCTGGATCATGTCGAGGTCGGGGGCGAGCACCGCGGTCGCGCTGTTGAGGAACATGGTGTTCTTCACGAACAGCATGAGCTCCTTCGGCACGCGGGCGCCGTGCGCGAGCAGCTTCTTGGTGACGTCGCGCATCTCGTCCATCAGCGCGTCGGCCGACATCTGCGTGGGGTCCTTCACCGGACCGTCGATCTCGAGGTCGACGCGCGAGCTGGTCGAGGTCGACGTCGGGCGGGAACGCGCCCAGGTCGCGCAGCGCGACGAGTTGCGCGCGCTGGTCGCCGGTGGTGCCGAACATGAGCAGGCGCATGAACGCGACGCGCTGGAACTCGGTGAGGCGTCCGGTCATCCCGAAGTCGAACAACGCGGTGCGACCGTCGGGTTGCACGACGAGGTTGCCGCCGTGCAGGTCGCCGTGGAAGACGCCGTAGATCATCGCTCCTTCGAGCGACGCGATGAGCCCGGCCTGCAACAGCGCGTGGGTGTCGATGCCCGACGCGCGCATCGACTCGACGTCGTCGAACGCGAAGCCGCTGAGCCGCTCCATCACCAGCACGCGACGGGTGACCAGCGTGGGGTGCGGGCGGGGCACGATGATGCTGCGCTGGCTCGTCTCCGCGAGCACGTGCGCGATGTCGAGCATGTTCTGCGCCTCGAGCCGGAAGTCGAGCTCCTCGATGACCGTCTCCGCGAACAGCTCCACCAGCGCGGGCGGGTTGGCCAGCGCGGCCACCGGGATACGACCCACGAGCCACGGGGCGATCCACGTGAGCGCGGCGATGTCGTCGCGGAACAGCTGGGCGACGCGCGGCCGCTGCACCTTCACGACGACGTCCTCGCCGGTGGGCAGCCGCGCCGCGTGCACCTGCGCGATGGAGGCGGCGGCGATCGGCGTGGGGTCGAACCAGTCGAAGAGCTCCTCGAGCGATCCGCCGAGGTCGACCTCGATCACCGCCCGCACCTCGTCGAAGGGCTCGGGCGGCACCTGGTCGCGCAGCAGCTTGAACTCGGCGACCAGCTCGTCGGGGAAGAGGCCCTCGCCCCCCGAGACGATCTGGCCGAGCTTCACGTAGCTCGACCCCAGGTGCTCGAACGCACGGCGCAGCCGGCGCGAGATCCCCCGGCGCGACGACGGCCGGTGCCAGTCGAACACCAGCCATCCCGCCAACGCGCCGCCGATGGTGACGAGGGTGCGGGTGAGCCGCCCGATCGGCGGCAGGTGCCGACGCGACAGGAGGAGCGGCACCTCACGCCGGGTGCCGCGGCGCACGCGGTCGATCTCCCACTGCCAGGGGAGCGGTTCGGCGGGGAGCACCCACGGGCCCCGGTCGCTGAACGAGCCGAAGGCGAGATCGGGGGAGAGCCCGGGTTCGTCGTCGGCGGGGTCGGACGGCGCCGCGGCAGGGGACGGCGCCGCGGCAGAGAGCGGCGTCTCGGCGGGGAGGGGGGAGGTCATGGCCTGCACAACGCTAGACGTGTGCCAGCGCATCCCGGACGGCCGGATGCTCCGGACAGCGGGTCGGGCCCGGGTCCGCGTCCGAGACGCGGCACCGGGCCCGACGGGTGCCCTGCAGTGCTGGGGGTCAGCAGGCGCCGCCCCAGGGCGCCGAGCCCTGCTGCGCGTAGAGCGCAGCGGCCATGGCGTCCTGGTCGGCCGGGGAGGCCTGGGCCGGGTCGACCCCGACGAGGTCGGAGCGGCCCACCGCGGCAGCGATGGAGTTCCAGGTGCCGGGCAGGAACTGGTACGCCCCTGCGGCACCGGATCCACCGGCGTTGTACACGGAGTAGTTCCCGCCGGACTCCCGCTGGCGCACGCAGGCGAGGAAGTCGCCGTTCGACGCGCCCGAGGAGTACACGGGGGAATGCGCTCCGGACGAGGCGGCCGGAAGGCTCGCCAGGTAGTCGCCCAGGGCGAGGAGGTCGAGGTTCCGCTGGTAGGCGGTGACCGCGAGGTAACGGGTCAGGGCCGAGTCGAGCGAGGCTGCTGCGACGAGGGCGCCGAAGGGGGGTGGAATCTCGGTGGGTGCGGCGGTCGGCCGCTCCGCATGGAGGTTGTCCAGCTTCGCATCACCGGAATGCTCGGCGTCCGACGGGGCTGCGAAGGCAACGCTCGCAGCGACCGCCACGACGCAGAGCGGGAGGACGACGAGCATCATCCGCTTGCGCATGGTTCTCTCCTTGGCCCCTCGCCGCGCGCGCGCGACGAGAGAGGGTTGGGGTTGGGGTGGGGGTCGTTCGCTGCCCGGGAGTTACACGGGTGGAAGTCGTCCCACGCAGCAAGCTAGTCGCCACCCCCACCCGGGAGGGCATCAGGGGGGTGGAGAAAAGGGATGTCTCGGGAGCTACCGGACTCCGGGGGAGGCCCCCGACAGACGCCCGGAAACCCCGTCCGTCACGCGAGGAAAGGGTTCGGCGAGGCCGGTTCAGCGGGTGAGGTCGACCCGGGCGGCGAAGCGGCCGCCGGCCGCCTCCACCACCACCGGGACCCCGAACGCCTCGCTGACGGGGCCCGAGGTCAGCACGTCGTCGATGGCCCCCGCCGCCACCGGGCGACCCGCCCGCAGCAACAGGGCGTGGGTGAACCCCGGGGCGATCTCCTCGAGGTGGTGGGTGACCATCACCATCGGGCGGTCGCCGTCCCGGGCCAACTCCCCGAGCACTGCGACCAGCGCCTCGCGCCCGCCGAGGTCGAGCCCCGCGCAGGGCTCGTCGAGCAGGAGCAGCTCGGGCTCGGCCATGAGCATCCGGGCCACGAGCAGACGCTTGCGTTCGCCGTCGGACAGCGTGCCGACCGGCTGGCGGGCGTGGTCGGCGCAGCCCACGAAGGCGAGCAACTCGTCGGCCCGTGCGTACTGCTCGGGCGTGTAGGTGCTCCACCAGGTCTCGAGCGCGGCGTCGAGGCCGGTGACGACGGCGTCACGCGCCGGCAACGCCGGGCGCAACGTCTCGAGCAACGCACTGCTCGCGAACCCGATCCGCCGGCGTGACTCCCGCACGTCGACCTTGCCGTAGGTGTCGCCGAGCACGGTGACCGTCCCCGCGAAGGGCGCGCGCTGGAACGCGAGCAGTCGCAGCAACGAGGTCTTGCCACACCCGTTCGGCCCGAGGACGACCCATCGTTCGTCGGCGCGCACGACGAGGTCGAGCGGTCCGAGTACCGCGACCCCTCCTTCGGAGAGGACCGCGCCCTGCAGGTCGACGGCGTCCATCGCCCGATCATGCCCGGCGCGGGCCGTCGAGCACCGCTCCGGGTCCGGGTTACGGTCGGTGCATGCACGACGTCGACGCCGTCGTCATCGGCGCCGGACCCAACGGCCTCGTGGCCGCCAACCTCCTCGCCGACGCGGGCTGGCGGGTGCTGGTGCTCGAGGCCGCGTCCGAACCCGGCGGCGCGGTGCGCAGCGCGACGCTCACCGGCCCGGGCTTCGTGCACGACCTGTGCTCCGCGTTCTACCCGCTCGCGGTCGCCTCCCCGGTCATGCGCCGGCTCGGGCTCGAGCGGTACGGGCTGCGCTGGCGCCGGTCGCCGCTCGTGCTCGCCCACCCCACGGCCGACGATCGCTGCGCGGTGCTGGCCCCCGACGTCGAGACCACCGCCGCGTCGCTCGGGTCGTTCGCGTCCGCCGACGCCGAGGCGTGGCGCGACCTCGCCGCGGGCTTCGACCGGGTGGCCGAACCACTGCTCGACGCGATGACCGCGCCGCTCCCACCCGTCCGCGGGATGGCCGGCCTCGCCCGCGCGCTCGGGCCGCGGGGGCTCGCCGACTTCACCCGCCAGGCGTTGCTGCCGATGCGTCGCCTCGCCCGCGAGACCTTCCGCGGCGAGGGCGGAGCGCTGCTGCTCGCCGGCAACGCGCTGCACTCCGACGTGAGCCTCGACGCCGCGCCGAGCGGCTTCGTCGGGTGGTTCCTCGCCGGGCTCGGTCAACGGGTGGGGTTCCCGGTGCCCGAGGGTGGCGCCGGGCGGCTCACCGATGCGCTGGTCGCCCGGCTCGCGGCGCGCGGTGGCGCCGTCCGCTGCGACAGCCGGGTCGAGCGGATCGAGATCCGCGACCGGCGCGCCGCGGGCGTGGTGCTGGCCGACGGCACCGCGATCGCCGCGCCACGCGGCGTGCTGGCCGACGTGGGCGCGCCCGCGCTCTACCTCGACCTGGTGGGCGCCGAACACCTCCCCGCGCGGGTGAGCCGCGCGCTCGACCGCTTCGAGTACGACCACGGCACGTTCAAGGTCGACTGGGCGCTCGCCGGGCCGATCCCGTGGCGGGCCGAGGCCGTCACCCGTGCCGCCACCGTGCACCTCTGCGACGACCTCGACGTGGCCACCACCTACCAGGGGGAGCTGGCCGGCGGTCTGGTGCCGGCGCGCCCGTTCGTGCTGCTCGGCCAGATGAACCGGGCCGACCCGACCCGCTCGCCGGCGGGCACCGAGACCGCCTGGGCCTACACCCACGTGCCCGCCCACCCCCGGGGCGACGCCGGCGGACGCCTCCGCGGCACCTGGGACCACGCCGACGCCGAGGCGTTCGCCGACCGGATCGAGGAGGAGGTGGAGCGTCACGCCCCCGGGTTCCGGGCCCGGGTCACCGCCCGCCACCTGCTCCCCCCACCCGCGCTCGAGGCCCTCGACGCCAACCTCGTCGGGGGCGCGATCGGCGGCGGCACCATGGCCCTGCACCAGCAGCTCGTGCTGCGCCCCATCCCGGGCCTCGGCCGGGCCGAGACCGCGATCCGGGGGTTGTTCCTCGCGTCGGCCTCCGCGCACCCGGGCGGCGGGGTGCACGGCGCGTGCGGGGCGAATGCGGCCCGGGCGGCGATCGCCGCCGACCGGGTGCGGCGCGCCCGCGCCGCGGTGACGTTCGGCACCCGCCGCTAGACCCCGACGCCGCGCTCAGGCGCGTGTCGGTCGTCGCCAGCTCGCGCAACGCGCGCCGGGCGACGGCGAGCGTCGCGAGGTCGAACACCCCGGTGCTCTCCACGTCGGTGTTCACGTGCCGGAACCGCTCCACCGCCTCCATGTGGTCGTGCAGCCACGCGTCGACGCGCGCCTCGGCCGGCGCGTCGTGGGTGCCGGCGAGCACCGACGCGATCAACCCCTCGTGCGAATCGTGGAACTCGTCGCGGAGCGCGGCGCGCGCCTCGGTCTGCCACCGATCGCCACGCGGGAGCGCGGCGATGTGCTCGAGGAGACGGTCGAGCTCGAGCCGCTCGGCCACCACGAACCCGATGCGGGCGACCGCGACCGCGTCGACGTGATGACGGCCCGCGAGCTCGGTGGCCGGCAGCGCGCCGAGCGCGAACTCGGAGGCCGCCACGCGGATCGCCAGGTCGGCGGGGACGCCGTCGTCGGTGAGCGTGGTCGCGTCGGCGTCGAGACGGCGGGCCGCGGGCCCGGTGACCAGCCGCGGCAGCTCCGCCATGACCCGGGCGACCCCGTCGCGCGACCGGGCGATCGCCGGGCCCAGTTCGGGTGCGCCACCGTGCCGCACGATCCACCGCGCCGCGCGCTCCACCAGGCGGCGGAGGGTGAGGAACATCGCGTCCTGGGTGGCGGCGGGCACGCGCAGATCGAGCGCGTCGACCGCATCCCACAGTTCGGTGACCCCGAAGACGTCGCGCGCGACCAGATGGGCACGGGCGAGCGCGGGGAGCGACTCACCGGTCTCGTCGCCGAGACGCGACAGGAAGCTGATGCCGGCGCGGTTCACCACTGCGTTGGCGATGCAGGTCGCGATGATCTCGCGCCGGAGGGCGTGCCCGTCGACGGGGAACCGCTGCGGGTCACGCAACGCGGGCGGGAAGTAGTCGAGGAGCACCTGCCGGAGCGCGGGATCGTCGGGAAGGTCCGACGCCGCGAGCGCGCGCTCCAACTCGAGCTTGGTGTAGGCGAGCAGCACCGCCAACTCGGGTGCGGTGAGCCCGAGGCCCGCCGCGTGGCGCTCCTGGAGCTGGCGCGGCGTCGGGAGGAACTCCAGCGCGCGGTCGAGGTGCGCAGACTGTTCGAGCCGCTCGATCTGCCGCGCGTGCACCCCCACGAGACTCGCGGCCTCCACCGCGGCGATCTCGAGCGCGTTGGCCTGGGCCTCGTTGTCGGCCAGCACCAGCGCGGCCACGTCGTCGGTCATCGTCGCGAGGAGCGCGTCGCGGTCGCCGGCGGCGAGCGTGCCCTCGCGGATCGCGCCGGCCAGCAGGATCTTGATGTTCACCTCGTGGTCGGAGCAGTCGACGCCGGCCGAGTTGTCGATGGCGTCGGTGTTGATCCGCCCGTCGGCCAGCGCGAACTCCACCCGCGCGCGTTGGGTGAACCCGAGGTTGCCGCCCTCACCGACCACCCGGCAGCGCAGATCGGCCGCGTCGACGCGCACCGCGTCGTTGGTGCGGTCGGCGACGTCGGCGTGGCTCTCGGTGCTCGCCTTCACGAACGTGCCGATGCCGCCGTTCCACAGGAGGTCGACCGGGGCGCGCAGGATCGCCGAGACCAGCTCGTCGGGGGTGAGCGTGCGCTCGGCGATCCCGAGCACCGCGCACGCCTGCGCCGACACCGTGACCGACTTCGCATCACGCGGGAAGACCGCGCCGCCGGGCGAGAGCTTCGTGGCGTCGTAGTCGGCCCACGACGAGCCCGGCCAGCGCGAACAGGCGGCGGCGTTCCTCGTAGCTCGTCGCGGGATCGGGATCGGGGTCGACGAACACGTGCCGGTGGTCGAACGCGCCGAGCAGCTTCACGTGCGGCGAACGCAACAGCCCGTTGCCGAACACGTCGCCCGACATGTCGCCGATCCCCACCACGGTGAGCGGCGCGGTGTCGGCGTCGATCCCCAACGCGCGGAAGTGGGCCCGCACCGAGATCCACGCGCCGCGCGACGTGATGCCCATCTCCTTGTGGTCGTAGCCCGCGGAACCGCCCGACGCGAACGCGTCGCCCAGCCAGTAGCCGTACTCGGCGGCGATGCCGTTGGCCACGTCGGAGAACGACGCGGTGCCCTTGTCGGCCGCGACCACGAGGTACGGATCGTCGTCGTCGTACCGCACGACCGCGGGCGGCGGGACCACCACGCCGTCGACGAGGTTGTCGGTGAGGTCGAGCAGCCCGCACATGAACGTGCGGTAGCACTCGAGCACCTCGGCCGCGAGCGCGGCGCGGTCGCCGGACGGCGGGCGCTTCACCACGAACCCGCCCTTGGCGCCCACCGGCACGATCACCGAGTTCTTCACGGTCTGGGCCTTCATCAGCCCGAGCACCTCCCACCGGAAGTCCTCCCGCCGATCGGACCAGCGGATCCCGCCGCGGGCGACGTCACCCGAACGCAGGTGCACCGCCTCCACACGCGGGGAGTACACCCAGACCTCGTGCTCGGGCCGCGGCGCGGGCAGGAACGGCACACGCCCCGCGTCGAGCTTCACCGCCACGTAGGGCTTGACCATCCCGTCGGGCCCGGGCTGGTAGGCGTTGGTGCGCACGACCGCGCGCACCACGTCGGCGAACGCGCGCAGGATGCGGTCCTCGTCGAGGCTGGTCACGGAGTCGATGGCCGCGCCGAGGCGCGCGTCGGTGTCGGTGACGACCGCCGCGTTCCCGGCGTCGGCCGCGCGCCGGGGTCGAAGCGCGCGTGGAAGAGGTCGACCAGCAGCCGCACCGCGTCGGGGTTCCGGGCCAGCACGCCGGCGAGGTACGCGTCGGTGAAGCGCAGGCCTGCCTGCCGGAGGTACGTGGCGAGGGCGCGCACGATGACCACGTCGCGCGGCGCCAGACCCGCGCGCAGCACGAGCCGATTCAGCCCGTCGTTCTCGATCGCGCCCGCCCACACGCCGAGGAACAGCTCGGCCGCCCGGGACTGCGCGTCGGCGTCGGGCAGCGGATCGCCCTCGGCGAGGTGCACGCCGAACGAGTAGATCCAGCGCTCCGGCTCGCCCGCGGGTCGGATCTCGTAGGGCCGCTCGTCGACCACGGTCACGCCGAGGTGCTCGAGCAACGGCATCACGTCGGAGAGCACGAGCGCACCCCCCGAGCGGTAGAGCTTGGCCCGCATCACCCCGGCTCCCGCACCGCCCGCACCGCCCGCGCCGTCGGCGTCGGCGTCGGCGGCCGGCGGCACCAGCCGGATGGTGAGGTCGCCCTGCGGGTCGAGCCCTTCGAGCACCCGCAGGTCGGCGAGGGCCTCGGGCACCGGGACGTCGGCGTGATAGCCGGGCGGGAACGCGTCGGCCCACGTGCCGTAGACGTCGAGGCCGGTCTCCTCGCCCCGCTCCGCGACCAGCGCGTCGCGCAGGTCGTCGACCCAGAGCCGCGCGAGACGCCCGAGCTTCGCCTCGAGCGCGACGGGGTCGGGTCGGCGCGCGCCGGCGGGCGTCGACACGACGATGTGCAGGCGCGCCAGCACCGACTCGGTGACCGACACCTGGAAGTCGACACCGTCGCCACCGAACGCGTCGCACAACGCGTCGACGATCGCGACGCGCGACGCGGTGGTGTAGCGGTCGCGCGGGAGGTACACCAGACAGCTCACGAAGCGCGCGTACTGGTCGGGCAGCACGAACAGGCTGACCTTGCGGCGTTCGCCCATGTGCAGGATGCCGGTGGCGACCTTGTACAGCTCGCCGACCGAGAGGCGGAACAGCTCGTCGCGCGGGAACGTCTCGAGGATGTGCGTGAGGCGACGCCCGTCGTGGCTGCGAGGGTCGAACGCGGCGCGGTCCCGTACCTGCGCGACCTTGCGGCGCAACACGGGGACGTCGTGCGTCGATTCGCTGTAGACGTTCGCGGTGTAGAGCCCGGTGAAACGGCACTCCCCCACCACCGTGCCGTCGGCGTCGAAGCGCTTCACGCCCACGTAGTCGAACGGGACGATGCGGTGCACGGTGGAGTGGGCCTGGGCCTTGGTGAGGGTGAGCAGGTAGGGCTCGTAGGCCAGGGCCCGCAGCTCCGCCGGGAGCCGGGCGAACGTGGCCGACGTGGGCGCGAGCGGCCGGCGCCGCACCACCCCGAGCTCGGAGCCCGCGACCCGCCGGAGCGCGTCGTCGTCGGCGCCGGGGAGCAGCTCGTACTCCACGCACCCGAGGAAGGTGAAGTGGTCGTCGGCGAGCCAGTCGAGGAAGGTGACGGCCTCGGCCGAGTCGGCGGCATCGACGGTGGGCGGCACGTGGCGGCGCAGGTCGCGCGCGAGGTCGAGGGCCCGGTCGCGCATCGCGGGCCAGTCGGCGACGACCACCCGCACGTCGGCGAGCACCCCCGCCACCTCGTCGCGCAGCGACGCGAGCACGGCCGGGTCGGTCTCCCGGTCGATCTCCAGGTGCAGGAGCGACTCCCCCTCCACGACCGGGTGCCACGCGAGGTGGATGTCGTACCCCCGGGCCACCACCGCCGCGCTGACGCTGTCGACGAGGAAGGGCATGTCGTCGGTGACCATCTCGACGACCGTGTGGGACGACGCCCACCCTTCGGAGTCGCGCGCGGGGTTGACCACCCGGACCTCGGCCGAACCCCGCGGTCGGTCGGCGCGCAGCGCGAGCAGTTCGAGCACGGCGCCCGCGACGTCGGTGGCGGCGAGGGTGGCGATCTCCGACTCGTCGGCGGCCGCGACGTACCCGGCGACGAGCGACTCGGCCAGGGTCGCGGTGGCGGGGTCGGGCGCGCGGGCGTCGAGCTCCGCGACCGCCGCCTGGGTCAACTCCTCGCGCACGGCCTTACCCTACGCAGGGGCGGGAGGCCGACCAGGGTCCACCGTCCCCGCCGCGGCGTGCGCCAAGCTCGCGGCCCGCACCGCCCGCCACCAACGAGGAACGCCCAGGAGGATCGGTGGAGACCGTCGACCTGACCCCCGAGGTCATGGAATGCATGCGCTGCCACACCGAGTCCCCGATGCGGTTCTACGGGCTGTGCACCTCGTGTCGTGACGAGCTGCGGGCGAAGTACGACCGCGAGGCCCGAACCATCGAGGTCGCGGAGTACGAACCGAAGATGAACGTCACGCCGAACGCGGTCGCCCTCAAGGACGACTGAAGCCGTCACCCTCCTCGGCGAAGACCAGCTCGACGTCGCGAAGGCGTTCTTCCGCGCGACGACGGTCGAGGGCGACGCGCTCGATGGCTTCCGCTTCGAGCGCGGCCCAGAGACCGGCGCCTTCCCCGTCGTCGACCTTCCCTGCGTGCTCCGCAGCCGCGGCATGTCCTCCGGCGGCCGACGGCTGGGGCGAGCGCCCCACGCGGTTCCCGAGCTTGGCGAGACGCGCCGCGAGCACGGGATCGAGGGGCGCGTCGCCGGCCACGCGCGGCGCAGGCGCCGCCGCGGTCGGGGTCGCACTCGGAGTCGCAGTGGGGACCGCGTCCGTCGTCTCGTCCTGGGTCGCGGCACGCGCGGCGCGGGCGGCCGCGGCCGCGGCGCGCGCCCCGCTCGGCGCCTCGTCGGCGCTCATCGAGTTCAGGACCCGCAGGAACACGAGCGTGATCAGCAGTGTGGTGCCGACCAGGGCGCCCATCTGGACGAGGGGCTCCGCCGCATCCGTGCCCGCGGTCACGCCGTGGACCGTCGCGGCGCACGAACACGAAGAAGCTCGAGAAGTGGATGCCGTGCCACACCTTGCGCGGCAGCCACTTCATGCCCCACGAGGTGACCTGGATCACGACGAGCACGTAGAAGGCCGCGATGCCCCACGCCACCGCGCCCGGCTTCCAGGTGGAGGCCATGGGCACGAACAGGTCGTTGAGCGAGAACGCCACGTAGTGGTCGAGGGTCAGCGCGCCCATGTGCACGGCCACGAAGGCCAACGTGAGGGTGCCGAGGTAGCGGTGCAGGTCGAGCAGCCACGCCGGCAGCTTCTTGCGCCGCACCAGCCGACCCGAGAGCGCGAGGCCCCACACGATCGACGCGGTGGCGAGGACCCAGCCGATCATGCCGGTGGCGCGCGCCAGCCACCACCAGGTGTGCTCGCTCATCGTCGCGAAGTTGATCGGAACGTTCATCGTGGTGCTCCCAGCCCTTCGGCCGCGTGCAGCGCCGCCCCCGTGGGCCACACGCGTCGTTCGTCGTCGACCACCCAGCCCGCCACGTGGTGGCGTTCGAGCAGGGCGACACCCGCATCGGTTCCCGCGACGAGCGCGGCCTTCGCAAGACTCTCGGCCCACCAGGCTTCCGGCGCCGACACCACGACCGCGGCGACGCCACGGGCCGCGGGCTGTCCGGTGGCGGGGTCGACGATGTGGTGGGCGTCGACCCCCTGGTGCACCCACCGGTGGATGAGCCGCGTGCTCGTGACCACGGCGGCGTCGCGCAACGGCACCGTGAGCAGCGTGGCGTCCTCGTCGAACGGGTCTTCGACGGGAATCGGCCACGGCACGCCGTCGGGCACCGCGCCGGCGGCCCGCACGTCACCACCGAGCGCGACGCACGCGCCCTCGACGCCACGCGCCACGAGGCCGCGTGCGATGCGGTCGGCGGCCGCGCCCTTGCCGATGCCACCGAGATCGAGCCCCGTGCCCGCAGGAAGGGCGACGGTGCTGGCATCACGGTCGAGCACGATGTCGCGGCAACCCGGCGCCGGACGCGCCGGCCCGCGCAGCAGGTCGTCGACGAGCACGTCGATGGCGGGTTGCCCGGGCGGCGCGCTGCTCACCACCGTGCGGGCCTGCGGACGGGCGCGCACGATGTCGAAACTGGCGTCGTAGCCCGCGGCCTCGAGCGCGTGCAGCACGGTCGGGTCGAACCGGCCGTCGGTCGCCCGCCATGCCTGCACCGCGCGCTCGACGAGGTCGAGGGTCTCGAAGGCCACGGGCGTGGGACCGCCACCGGCGTTCGCGGTGCAGCGCGCCACGTCGCTCTCGGGGCGGAAGCGGCTCCACAACGCCTCGAGTCGTTCGGTCTCGCGTTCCGCCCAGTCGAGGTCGTCGGCGGTGCCGCCGAGGACCACGACGTGCGCGGTGGAGCCCATGGCCGGGAACCGGCGTTGGCACCAGCCGGGATCGTCGGCTCCGGCGCCGGTCGTCGTCCGGCCGAACAGGGGCGGTCGCAGTGCTCACGGGCACTTCGATCCGGAGCAGGCGGGCGGCGGCGGGGTGGTCGTGGGCGGCTGCGTGACGGGTGGCTGCGTGACGACGGCGCCGGCGTGGGCGCGGGTGCCGGCGCCGCACCGCCGGTGTCGACCGGGGCGGGCGCGGCCGCGCCACCCCCGTCGGACGCGGGGGCTGCGCCGCCCTGCTCGACCACGGTGCCGCCCGCCGCGGGCGTGCCCGTGGCGGGATCGGCGGCGTGCCGGGGTGCCCCGGCGCCGGGCGGGGCCTGGCCCGGCTGCAGCACGATCGTGCGGGGCACGACATCGGTGACCACGGTGGTGTTGGGGGTGCCCGGCGTACCGGTGGCGCCCGCGGCCACGGTCGAGGCCGACCACTGCGGCTGATTGGCGGCCAGCACGGCCATGATCCCGAGGGTGGCCGACAGGCTGAGCCCGGTGGCCATCACCCGACCGGCGGGCGCGGGGTGGAATCGGCGACGCTTAGTCATCGCGGCCTTCGCTCCCCGAGCACTGCCACACCTGGTGCTCCCGGTCCCACTCCGGCTCTCGGCAGCCCGCGGGGGGCGGCGGGATGGTGGCGCCCGGAGCGGTCGTGACCGGCGGCGGATCGTCGGATTCGTGGGTCGTCGCCGGAACGGCGGGCGCGGCGACCGGCGTGGCCGCGACCGGCGCCGCGGCGACAGGTGCCGGGCCCGCGGTCGCCGCCGGGCCCGACGGTGCTCTGCGTGGCTCGGCGCGGATCGTCGCCGGACGGCGCCGGTAGCGTCGTGCGGGGGCGGTGGCCGCCTTCGGCGTCGTCGTCGCCGTCACGTAGTGGTCGTCGTAGACGGTCTGGTGGACCACCTTGGGCGCGGCCTGTTCGCTCGCCGCCTCCCCGAACCCGAGAATCGGCAGATCGAGCACCGCGGCCGAGGCCGAGACCCCTGCTGCCAGCGTGAGCGCTCCCGACACCGAGAGGGCCATGATCGTCTTGCGGGTGAAACGCATCTCTTCTCGCTCCCTGTCCGAGCACCAGTAGTTGCGAAGCGAGTCGACGTGCGCTCTCCCGCAACATCACTCGTTGTGTCCATCGGCACTTCGGGGGGTCCGTCACGAGCGGAAATCGCAGAATTCCCAAATTTTGTCCTTCGGTGACCGCCCGTGGAGCGAGCGTTGATGTGACGGACCTGACCGGCGCCGACGGCCCTGAGGGACGGCGAACGGACCGGCCTTCAGGGGACGGCAAACGGCCGGCGCGCATCACGCAACGTCCAGTGGTGCCCGGTCCGGATCCGTGGCGCGCCGCGAAGCGCGCGGGTCAGTCGCCGGTGTCCGGCGTTTCGGCGCCGTCGTGCGACTCGCCGGTCTCGGGCGCCTCGGTCTGGGCGCCATCGTCGGCGCTCTCGGGGGCCTCGGACTCCGACGCCGGCGCGTCTCGGGGGCCTCGGACTCCGACGCCACGGCTCCGCGGCCCGGCGCCGCCGTCGCTCTCCGCCGCGTCGGTCGCGGCCGGCTCGCCACCGGTGGTGGGCGGCGCGACCGCATCGGTCTGCACGCTCGCCGCACCGTTGAGCCGTTCGTCGGCGCGGCCGATCAACGCGCGGGCCTCATCCTCGATCTCCGCCCGGTCGCCGGGCGCGAGCGCACGCAGTCGAGCGACGAGCGCCACCGCGGCGGCCCGCACGCGTGCGTCGTCGGGCGCGTCGAGGGCGGCGCGCAGCTCGCCCATCGCGGTGCGGGCCCGCGCCAGCGCCGCGTCGTCGACCCGGATGCCGAGCGCCCGGACCGGCGCGCGCAGCGAGTTCGGCAACGGATCGCCGGTGGCGAGGAGCCCCACACCACCGACCAGCACGAGCGACACCGTCGCGGCGGCGGCGACCAACACCGACCGGACCGGATTGCGCCGCGCGCGATCGTCGCGGAGGTGGGGAGTCGCGACGTCCGGACCGACCCGACCGGCCACGAGGGCGAGGAACGCGTCGAGCTCGTCGTCCGTCGGCGCGACCGGCACCGTCTCGAGGGCCGCGCCGAGCGAGGTGAGCACCATCTCGTCGTCGAAGCTCACGACCCGCGCTCCAGCTCGCGCCGCAGGCGCTCCACCGCCCTCGACTGTGCCATGCGTACCGCCCCTGCACGCTTCCCCATGATCGTGCCCACTTCCTCCGCGGCCAGCCCACTGACCACCCGCAGCTCCAGGACCTCACGGTCCTCGTCTCCCAGCCGTTCGAACGCCGCACGGATCGCGGCGGCCTCCTCGCCGTGCAACACGTGGTCGAGCGGGCCCGCCCGGCTCGGCTCGACCTCGGTGCGCCGGGTGGCCTCCCGCCCCCCGGCTCGGTGCATGTCGACGATGACGTGGCGCAGGATCCCGTAGCACCAGGCGTCGAAGCTGGCGCCCGGTCGCCACGTGAACCGGCCGATCCCGGCGACGGCGCGCGCCATCGTCTCGGCGACTGCGTCGCGGGCACGCTCGGCGTCGAGCCGCCGGGTCGCGAACGCGAGCAGGCCGGGATACACCCGCCGGTACAACGTCTCCCACGCCTCGGGATCGGATCGCCCGGCCCGATCGACCAGCTGCACGAGCTGGTCCTGATCAGTCACCTGCCCGTTGTGTCGGAGAAAGCGCGCCGGTGTCACAGGATTTCCGGAGGAATGGCGGCATCGCCGGTCTGCAACATCGCCGCGCCGACGGTCAGGCCCGCTTGAGGGCGAGCTTGAGCAGGGCGACGGCCTGGGCCTCGGTGTCGACCTGCTGGACCGGAAGCGTCTTCGCGCTGATGAACACGGGCTGGACGGTCACGAGGGTGGTGCCCTTCAGCGCCTCGAGCGTGTGGGTCTTGTCGGCCCACAGTGCGTTGCTCATGCCGGTGGCGGGCACGTAGCCGTACTCCGGCTTCTTCTTGTGCGCGTCGTAGGCGACCTTGCCGCCGGTGGTCATCACGCTCACGTGGACCGAGCCGTCGGGGAAGTCGGCCGACTCGGCCACCTCGAACTCGCAACTCTTGGTGATGGCGGTGGCGAATCCCGCCGTGCCCGGCGACACCGTGGCGCCGCCGAACTGCTGCGAGATCTCACTCGTCTTCAGCAGCTTGCAGGGGTTGGGCTTGCTCGCGGCGCTACCCGGCGTGGCGAGCAGGCCGAGGGTGGCGAGCGAGAGCACGGCGGTCGCGAGCACGCGGCGGAACATGGAGCCTCCAGGCGACGGGGGACGGGTCATGACGATCCCGGATCCATCGGCAACTCTAGGCAGCCACTCGAGGGCCTCCCGACCCCAGGGCTGCGGACACCCCGTAGCCTCGGGGACGTGGCGACCTGGGTGGCGATGCTGCGCGGCGTGAACGTCGGTGGACGGAAC
The DNA here is from genome assembly GCA_963782705.1 of uncultured Actinomycetes bacterium. Taxonomy (GTDB): domain Bacteria; phylum Actinomycetota; class Acidimicrobiia; order IMCC26256; family DASPTH01; genus CAVRGQ01. The sequence continues at coordinate 91,080 of CAWAKX010000023.1, forward strand.
CGCCTCGCCATGGCCGACCTCCGGGCCGTGCACGAGGCGCTCGGTCACGTCGACGTCCGCACCTACGTGCAGTCGGGGAACGTGGTGTTCCGCGGTCCCGCGACCGACGAGCCGGGGCTGGCCGAGCAGATCTCACAGCGTCTGCTCGCCGACCTCGGCCTCGCCTGCCCGGTCGTGGTGCGCAGCGCGGGCGACCTCGCGGCCGTGGTCGCGGGCAACCCGTTCGCCGACCGGGTGGCGGCCGAACCGGCGGGCAAGGCGCTCCACGTGACCTTCCTCGACGGTCTCGCGGCGGGCACCGTGGCGGCCGCGCTCGCGGACCTCGACCGGGAGGAGCACGCCCCCGACGAGTTCGTCGCCGGCGAGCGCCACGTGTACCTCTGGTGCGCCGGGGGGTACGGGCGCACCCGGCTCACACCCGCGCGGTTCGAGCGACGCACCGGCGCGACCGCCACCGACCGGGGTTGGGCCACCGTGGTCACGCTCGCCGCGATGGCGAACGACGACGCGTCCGCCTGACCCGATCAGCGGTTGGGCACGATCCCCAACCGGGTCGCCACCGCCACCGCCTCGAGCCGCGAGCGGGCCTGCAGCTTGGTGAGGATGTTGCGCACGTGGTTGCGCACGGTGTGGATCGAGAGGTGGAGCTGCTGCCACCATCTCCGCCGTGGAGCGCCCGTCGGCGAGCATGCCGAGCACCTCGAGCTCGCGCACCGAGAGGTCGCTGCCGAGCCGGGGGCTGCGGGGCCGCAGCGGGGTGGCCAGCCCGGTGACCAGGTGCTGGGGAACGAGCACCTCACCTGCGAGCACGGCCCGTACGGTCCGCACGAGGTCGGCGAACGGGCCCTCCTTGGTGACGAAACCCGAACAGCCCGCCTCGAGCGCGTCGGCGAGCCGCGCGCCGGTGCCCTGGCCGGTGAGCATGATCACCTCGGTGTGGGGCAGCGCGTCCTTGATCAGCGCGGTGGCCTGGTTCCCGGTGCCGTCGGGGAGCAGGTAGTCCATGACCACGACGTCGGGGCGCAGATCGATCACGGCCCGCACCGAGGCCCGGACGGAGTCGACCACCCCGACCACTTCGAGGTCGCGCTCCTCGCCGAGCGCGCGCCGCAGGCTCTCCGCCACGAGCTGGTGGTCCTCGACCACCAGCACCCGGGCCTTGTCCCGCCGGTCCAGCGCCTGGGCCATCTCCCTCTCTCCCTCATCCGATCGCCACGACCGAGCCACAACCGACCGGAGAACGTTCGGACCCGGGCCAACGGTACCGGAGCCCCACCGCCGAAGCGGCGGCGAAGTGGTCCCGAGCGGGACGAATGACACATTCGTGTCACTGCGACCGGCCGACCGGCCCTGGGAACGGGGCCGCCTGCTCGCCACACTCCAGGTATGGCATCACCGCGGCGCGCTCCTCCGGGGTCGGCCGGAACCGACCAGGTCATCGTCACCGGCAACGAGCTGGTGCGGGCGGTCGGGCGCGACGAGCTCGAATTGCAGTTCCAGCCCGTGCTCGAGCTCGGCACCGGACAGCTCACCGGGTTCGAGGCCCTGGTGCGGTGGAACCACCCCCGCCTCGGGCTCCTCTACCCCGACCGGATCATCCCCATCGCCGAGGAGTGCGGGCTGATCGAGCTGGTCGACGACTGGGTGCTGCGCGACGCCACCCGCCGCCTCGCCGCCTGGCAGGAGGACGTGCTCGTCGGCCACGGCTTCCAGGTCCACGTCAACGTGACCGGCGCCGAGTTCGACGACGAGCTCGTCGACCGGGTGGAGCGCGCGGTGCACCTCAGCGGCGCGCTCCCCGACGGCCTCACCATCGAGGTCACCGAGACGCGCCTCATCGACGACGTCGACGTCGCGAAGCACACCATCGACGCGCTGCACGACATGGGCGTCGCGGTGGCGATCGACGACTTCGGCGCCGAATACGCCACGTTCGTCCGTCTCCACACGTTGCGCTTCGACACGATCAAGATCGACAAGGGCTTCATCGCGGTGTGCGACTCCGACTTCGGCGCCGCGTTCATCCAGGCCTTCGTGGTCCTCGCACACGGGCTGGGTGCGGGCACCGTCGCCGAGGGCATCGAGACCCCGGCCCAGCTCGAGGCCCTCGCCCGCGCCGGGTGCGGCCACGGGCAGGGCTTCCTCTGGTCGCCCGCGATCCCGGCCGCCGCCGCCGAACACCTCCTCGTCACGGGTGAGCTCCCGGCCGACGCCCGAGGCGCGAGCGTCACCACGCCGCGGGCCTGCCGAGCCGGTACGACCCGCAGGCGGCCGCCCTCGGTCGGCGCGACCGGTGTGACCTAACGTCGCGGATCGTGAGCGGCACCGACGACCTCGTGTGGGAACGCCCGTGGACCGCGCGCACTGCGACGGTCGTGGTGGCGTTCGCCGGATGGTTCGACGCGGCGTCGGCCGCCACCGGCGCGATCGAGCACCTCATCGAGCACACCGGCGCCACGCGTCTGGCCCACATCTCCGACGACCGGTTCGTCGACATGCAGCAGTCGCGGCCACAGGTCGTGCTCCGCGACGGTGTCACCCGCACCGTCGAGTGGCAGGAGAACGTGTTCTACGCCACCGAGCACTCGCCCGACGGCCACGAGTTGGTGCTGCTCGCCGGCTTCGAACCTCACTACGCATGGCGTGAGTTCGCCCACCTCGTCGTCGCCACCGCGCTCGGCACCGACGCGCGGCTCGTCGTCACCCTCGGCGCCAGTCCGGCGCAGACACCACACACCCGGATGCCGATGGTCAACGCGTCGTCGGCCAGCCCCGCGCTCGCCAACGACTTCGGGCTGCGCCGCCCGCGCTACGAGGGCATCACCGGGATCGTCGGCGTCCTCCAGACCGAGCTCGACGCGCGGTCGTGGCCGGCGATCTCCCTGCAGGTCGGCGTGCCGTTCTACGCGACCGGGGCCACCAACTGGAAGGCCGCGGCCGCGCTGCTGCGCAAGCTCGAGCACGTCACCGGCGTCCCCACCGGCCACCAGGAGCTCGCGCCCGCGGTCGCCGAGTGGGAGGCCATGGTCGACGACGCGCTGCTCGAGAGCCCCGAGGGCCTGGCGATGGTGCCCCGGCTCGAGTCGGCGTACGACCGCGAGACCGAGCAGCAGCTGCCGTCGGCCGGCGACCTCGTCGAGGAGCTCGAGCGCTTCCTGCGCGAGCAACCCCCCGGTTCGTCCGAGTCCTGACCCTTCGGGACCACCGGCCCTGACCCCGGACGGGCGAATCCTGGAGTCTCTCACTATGAGACTCGAGGTCACCCGCAAGGCCGACCTCGCCACCCGCGTCCTGCTCGAGCTGTCGGGCCGCGGCACACGGGCGAAGTCGGCCGAGCTCGCCGACGCGGTGGGCACCACTCCGGGCTTCCTCACCCAGGTCGTCGCGCCCCTCGCCGCGCGGGGTTGGGTGGACTCCGAACCCGGACCCACCGGCGGGTACCGGGCCACGGTGGCCCTCGGCGACGTGTCGGTGCTCGACGTGATCGAGGCGGTGGAGGGCCCGAGCGAGAGTGGGCGCTGCGTCCTGGAGGACCGCCCGTGTGCCGGCGGCGGCCAGTGCGCGCTGCACGTGCCGTGGTCACGGGCCCGCGCGCAGCTCGTGGCCGAACTGGCCCGCACCCCGCTCGCGACCCTGGCCCGTGAGCGGACATGACCTCCGGCCGTGACCGGGCGGCGCGCCACACGACCGCGTGCCGCGCTCCGCGCCGTCGCCCTGCCCGGCGGAGCACGGGGGGTGGGGCCTCACGCTCGAACCCGCACTGCTCGGCACACTCGTCGCACCGACGCTCGCCGGCGCGTGCCTCGCCGTGGCCGCGGTGGTCGCGTTCCTGCTGCGCACGCCGCTGAAGTTGGTGCTCGTCGACGCGCATCGTCACCGCGAGCTGGCGCGCACCCACCTGGCCCGACGCGTCGTGGTGCTCGAATCACTCGTGCTGCTCGTACTGGTCGGCGTCGCGATCGCCACCGCCGACGCCGCGTTCTGGTGGCCCGCCGCCATCGCCGCGCCGCTCGTCGGGGTCGAGCTGTGGTTCGACATGCGTTCGCGCAGCCGCCGTCTCGTCCCCGAACTGGCGGGCGCGTGCGGCGTCGGAGCGGTCGTGGCGATGATCGTCCTCGCCGGCGGTGAGTCCGCGGCGCTGGCCGGGGGCCTGTGGCTCGTGCTGGCGGCGCGCACCGTCACCGCGATCCCGTCGGTACGCGCGCAGGTGATGGCGTTGCACGGCCGCGTCGCGTCACCCACTGCCGGTCGGATCGGCGATGCCGCGGCGGTCGGGTTCGCGGCACTCGCGGTCGTGGTCGACTCCCAGCTGCTCGCCGGCGCGGTGACGGTGGTCGCGGTCGTGGCGCTCCAGCACGTGAGCGACCACTTCCCCGCGCCGCGCGCCGCGTTGCTGGGCGTGCGCCAGACCGCGCTCGGCTTCCTGGTCGTGGTCGTGACCGCGTTGGGCATCCTCGCGTGACGACCGGACGCGCAAGCGTCGCGGGCTATTCGCGCAGCACGCCGTCGACGATGTGCACGACGCGGTCGGTGTAGTGCGTCATGCGCTCGTCGTGGGTCACCACGATCGCGGCGGTGCCCCGCGACTTCATCTCGTCCCGGATGAGCTCCATGACCTGCTCGCCGAGCTTGGTGTCGAGCGCAGAAGTGGGCTCGTCGAACAACACCAGGTCGGGTTCGTTCATCAGCGCGCGGCCGATGGCGACACGCTGCCGCTGACCGCCCGACATCTCCGACGGCAGGTTCCCCGCGCGGGCTTCGAGCCCGAGCTCTTCCAGCAGCTGATCCGCCCGTTTGCGCGCCGGCGCGCCGAGGCGACGACCGATCTCGTCGACGACGAGCAGGTTCTCGCGCGCGGTGAGGAACGGCACGAGGTTCACCCCCTGGAACACGAACCCCACGTGGTCGCGCCGGAAGTCGGTGAGCTGCTTCTGCGAGTGGTCGGTGATGTCCTCACCTGCGATCACGACCCTGCCCTCGGTCGGGGAGAGGATGCCGCCGGCGATCGAGCACAACGTGGTCTTGCCCGAGCCCGACGGTCCGACCAGGGCGATGATCTCGTCGCTCGCGACGGTGAGGGTCGCGTGGTCGAGCGCGACCACCTCCTCGTCGCCGGTGGGGTACACCTTGCGCACCGAGTCGAGCGCCACGGCGGGCGACGGGTCGGTGGTGGTCGGTTCGGGCACGGTGACGGTCATGAGGCTCTCCCGATCGCGGAAGCGGGATCGACGCGCAGCACGCGCCGTAACGAGAAGGCGCTCCCCACGATCGAGGCGATCAGCAGCGACACCACGCTGATGACGACCCGGCTGGGGAGCAGCTGGTACGGGATGGCACCGGGCGGCAGGAACACGTCGAGCGCCACCGCGAACCCGGTGGCGACGAACGCCGCGGTGAGCGCGATGGTGACCGCCTGAGCGACCACCCCGCCGAACAGGGTGCGCGAGCGCGCGCCTAACGCCTTGAGCACGCCGTAGAGCCCGACGCGCTCCACGGTGAGCAGCGCGAAGAACAGCGCGACCACCACGGTGGCGATGACGAGCGTGACCCCGATGATCTGGTTGAACACCGACCGCTGCTGCTTCACGCCGCCGATCGCGTCGGCAGCCTCGGCGCGGATGACGGTCCTGGTCGCGCCGTCGGTGGCGGCATCGATCGCGTCGGCCACCTTGGTCGGGTCGCCGCCGGTGCGCACGACGAGCGCCTGGAACACCCCGGGGCCCACCGCCGAGGCGGGCCGGTTGGCGTTCTGCACGTCACGCCACGTCGAGGGCGACGCCCACAGCGACCCGGCGCCCGAGTAGCTGACGTCGTCGACGAAGCCGACGATCTTCACCGGCGTGCGCGCCGGTCCGAGCCGGATCGTCATGCCCCGCTCGACGCCGTTGTCCTGGAGGATACTGTCGGCCCACGCCTCGCCCGCGGCCGGCGGCGCGGGGACGCCCTCCGGCGGGAGCTGGTAGCCGAACAGCGCGACGTCGGCGAGGTCGCGCGGCCCGTTGCCCGGGATGCGTGCGCCGAGTTGCGTGACGCCGATCCCGTCGACGCTCGTGACCCCCGGCACCGCGGCCACCTGGGCGCGCGTCTCCGGGCTCACACGGCTGCGCAGGAACGACTGCTCCGCGGTGGCGGAGAAGACGACGAGATCGCCGCGTTGTGCGCGTAGAGCGCCGGTGGAGCGGAGCACCAGTCCGTCGAGCAGTCCGCCGAGCAGCATCAGCAGCATCGCGATGAGCGTGAGCAGCACGGCCGCGGTGAGGAAGTCGCGCGGGCGACGGCGCATCTCGCGCAGGGCGAGCCTCATGCCCCACCTCCGCCCGACAGCGCGGCGGCGGGTTCGAGGCGCAGCACCCGGCGGGCCGAGAACCACGAACTGACCAGACCGAGCACGAGGATGCCCGCCGCCCAGGCGCCCACCGCGGGCGCGTCGAACGAGAGGGGGATCGAGCCCACGCGCTGGAACGACAGCGGGAGGAACAACAGCGTGCCGATCACCACGCCTGCACCCACGACCACGAGCACCTGCGCGAGCAGACTCCGCACGAGGAACGACGACCGCGCGCCGATGGCGCGCAGCACCGTGAGCGAACGGGTCTTCTGCAACGTGACGATGAGGAAGAAGAGACCGATGACCAGCGGTACGACCAGCGCGTAGAGCAGGAAGATCACCAGGAACGACCGGCACACCTGCGCGACCCCCGGCGCCTTGGTGGTGGCGTCGCCGCGGGTGAGCGCCTCGAGCGCGTCGCTCGTCGCGTCGATGCGCGTCACGAGCTGCTGCGGGCTCACGCCCGGCGCAGGCGCAACACCCAGCGCGTTGGGCAGCGGCGCCCGGGCGTCGGGGTTCGCCGCCTGCACCGCGGCTTCCCAGGTGCCGTACTTCGCGAACACCGTCGGCGTGGCTTGCAGGTTGATGTCCTTCGCCTGGCCCACGATGCGGATGCGGTAGCCGCCCGGTTCGACCTTCACGACGTCGCCGAGGCCGAACCCCTCCGACGCGTCGGTCTCGTTGGCGATGCCCTCGCCGTCGCTCGCGGGGTAACGGCCCGCGGTGAGCGACTCCGGCGCGCCGAGCGCGCGCGTCTCGTAACCGATGACCGCGGCGGCCTTGATCGCGCCGCCGGCCGTGACGCTGTAGGTGCCCTGCCCGATCCGCCCCACCGCCGCGACCCCGTCGACCGCGCGCACCTGCTCCTCCTGCGCGGGCGTGATCGTGCTGCTCTGCAGGTTGCGCCGCGCGTCGGTGCTGTACACGAGCACCGGTGCGTCCTGGTGCTCGATGGCCCCGACGAACGACGTGATGAGCCCGTCGCGCAATGCCTGCTGGAACAGGATCAGGAACACGAGCATCGCGATCGCACCGACGAGCAACCCGAAGCGCACCTTGGCGCGGCGCATCTCCTGGCGGGCGATCACCGCCGTGCCGCCCGCGCCGACGCCGCCACCGCGGTGATCGCGTGCACCGCGGTGCGGCCGTCGGGACCCGTCCACCCGTCGGCGCCCAGCGCGTCGGCCGCGGGCGCCGACGCCACCGCCGCGCCGCCGACCAGCACCGGCGCGCCGATCGTCGCGTCGTGGAGGGCGTCGACCGTGGCGCGCAAGCGCGCCCGACCGTCCGAGTCGAAGCCACCCGCCACGACCGCGACCAACCGCGCCGCACCCCGCGCCGCTTCGACGAACGAAGCCGTCGGGACGTCGGCGCCGAGGTCGTGCACGGCGAACCCTTCGCCCCGGAGCAGGTCGGCGAGCATCGCGCCCGGCAACGCGTGGTGGTCGCCGGCGACGGTGCCCACCACGACCGTGCCGCGGGTGCGGCCACGCCGGGCGAAGCGGGGCCCGAGCCGGCTCACGACGCGGGTGGCCACCGCGCTGGCCCGGTGTTCCTGGGCGATCGTGAGCTCACCGGCGGCCCAGGCGTCACCGATCCGGCGCAACGCGGGGCCGAGGAGCTCGTGGTGCACCATCGCCGGTGGCGCGCCCCATGCGATCGCCTCGTCGACCACCGCCCAGGCCCCGCCCTCGTCCCCGGCCAGCAGACGGGCCTCGAGTCGGGCGCTCGTGCCCGCGCTGCCCCGGGGTCGACGGGCAACCCCCGCCGCGCGCTCGTCGGCGGGGCGTACCCGGGCCAGATCGGCGGGATCGACCTCCCAGCCCACCCGGCCCCGCACCGCGGGCAGGCGTCCCGTGCGCACGTAGCGGTAGGCGGTCATGTAGTGGACCCCGAGGGTCTCGGCCGCGTCGCGCAACGTGAGCGGCGAGGGCGCCCGGGCCCCGCTCGTGGTTCCGCTCGTGGTTCCGGTCGCTCGGTCGCCCGCCATCCGCTTATTTTAGTGCTAAATCCAGCACATGGGGTTCGGGCGGCCCGACCTGTCAGTATTGGGCGGAGTACAAGAAACCGCCGAAGCCCCGGAGGCCCCCGTGCCCGACGCCGACTACCAGTACCTCACCTACGAGTCGTTCGACGACGGCGCCATCGTCCGGATCATGCTCGACCGCCCCGAGTACAAGAACGCGCAGCACCGGGGACTGCTCGTCGAGCTCGACGACGCGTTCATGCGGGCCGAGGCCGACGACACCGTGCGGGTCGTCATCCTCGGCGGTCACGGCACCATGTTCTCGTCGGGCCACGACACCGGCACCCCCGAGGCGCTGGCTGACCTGTCGAACGAGAACCCGCACCCCACGCGGTTGATCCACGGCGCGACGCGCGAGACCACGGTCGAGCGCATGTACCACCAGGAGTGGCACTACTTCTTCGAGAACACGCTGCGCTGGCGGAACCTGCGCAAGATCACCGTGGCGCAGGTGCACGGCCAGGTGCTGGCGGCCGGCCTCATGCTGATGTGGGCCTGCGACCTCATCGTCGCCGCCGAGGGCACGACGTTCTCCGACGTGGTGGGCGCGCGCCTCGGCATGTGCGGCGTCGAGTACTTCGCGCACCCGTGGGAGTTCGGCCCCCGCAAGACCAAGGAGCTCATGCTCACCGGCGACTCGATCGACGCCGACGAGGCGTACGCGCTCGGCATGGTGAGCAAGGTGTTCCCCGAAGCCGAGCTCGGCGACCGGACCCTCGACTTCGCCCGCCGCATCGCCGAGATCCCCACGATGGCCTCGATGCTCATCAAGGAAGCGGTGAACCAGACCCAGGACAACATGGGCTTCTACAACTCGCTGCAGGCGTGCTTCACCCTCCACCAGCTCAACCACGCGCACTGGGGCGCGATGCACGGCGGCCCCCGCTTCTCCGCACGCGCCGGCATCGACATCCCCGACTGGCGCGAGCGCGGCGGGGTGAAGCCGGCCCAGAAGGACACGGTCATCGCGCCCTGAGCGCGACCGGACACCGGACCGCGACCACAGGCATCCCATGGGCGACGACACGACGACCGACGAGACCACCGCCGACCCGCGTCCGCGCCGGTCGGGACTGGTGCAGGCGCGCTCGCGCCGCACGCGCCAGGACCTCGTCGACGCCGCGCTGCGGCTCTGGACCGAACGGGGCTTCGAGCACGGCGTGGCCGACACCACGGTCGAGGAGATCGTGCGCGAGGCCGGCGTCACCAAGGGCACCTTCTACTTCCACTTCGCGCACAAGGAGGACATCCTCCTCGAGCTCGGGTGGGCCACCGCCGAGGTGCTCCAGCGCGACGCACACCGGGCCGTGGAGTCATGCGCCTCGGCCGAGGAGGCGCTCGACACCGTGCTCGGTGCGCTCGCCCGCCGCATCACGGCGACCCCGCGCGCGGTGGTCAGCCGCTCGTTGATCGAGTTCTACCGCCAGCGTGACGCCGACCTCGACGCCACCGCCGCACAACACGGGTTCCAGGTCGCGTTCGAGATCGTGCTCGAGCACGCCGTCGCCACCGGCGACCTCCCCGAGGCCGCCGACGCCCGACTGCTGGCGTCGATGCTGCTGTGGCTCGTCCTGGGGTGCATCAACACGTGGATCGGCGGCTACGAGCGCGACGTGGTCGCGGAGATGTGCGCGCGCGGCCGCTTCGTCCTCGCCGGCGCGCGGGCGCTCCCCGCCGGACTCCCCGGCGCGGTGTCACCCGCGCGGCTGAACCAGCTGCGGCTGACGGCCTTCAGCTCGGGAGTCCGACCGCCGCGAGGTCGCCGGTGACCATCTCCATCACCTGCGCCAGCTTGGCGTCGCCTTCGGCCGGCTTGAGGTAACCGCCCCGCACGTCGAAGTGCGCGAGCAGCGCGGGATCGACCGGCGGCGCGTCACCCCCGAGCTGCGCCATCGTCGGCCCCACGCGCTGCGCCACCGCGGCGAGTGGGGCGCGCTCGAGGTCGAGGAAGCGGATCACGTTCTCGCCGAGGATCATGCGCACCTCGTTCTCCGGCACGCCGTCGAACGCGTCGCGCAGCCACGCAACTGTATTGGGCCAGGTGGACTCGTTGTGCGGGTAGTCGCGGCCGAACCCGACCGTCTCGATCCCGATCTCGTGGCGCATCGGCACCTCGGCGCGGTGCACGAACGAGAACGACGTCATGCAGTGCGTGTGCCAGTACTCGGTAGGTGAGTGCTCGGCGGGGAACTCGTCGCGATGGCGGAGGTAGACCTCGTCGAGCGCGCGCAAGGTGGCGGGGAGCCAGTCGGACCGCACCTCGGTCATCACCATGCGCAGGCCGGGATGACGGTCGAACACGCCGCCGAGGGTCAACTGCCAGAGCGGCCGCCGCGGACGCACGTCGGAGAAGAAGTCGGGAGGGAACACCTCGCCCGCCTTCCGCACCGCGGCGGCGCCCGGGTCGTCGGACGCGTCCATCGCGTCCTTGATCTGCTTCACCGCGCCGAACATGAGGCCGTGCTCGAGACCGAAGCCCGCGTGCACGAAGAGCGGGAGCCCACGCTCCTCGCACACCTGCCACACCGGCTCCCAGTACTCGTCGAAGAACGGCGGCACACCGGGCGCGGCGAGGAAGCCGGGCAGGAAGGTGCCGGCGAAGCCGTGGTCGGCGAGCCAGTGCAGCTCCGCGACGGTGCCGTCGATGTCGGCGCCCGCGCCGCCCGCGCCGACGAGCAGGAGGCGCTCGGAACCCCCCATCGCGTCGGCCAGCCAGCGGTGGTACGCGCGCACACCGGCCTCGCACACGTCGAGGTCGTACTTGCGGCTGAACACGTTGTTGAACAGCGACGTGGCGCGGTGGTCGCCCTGGTAGACGAACTCGGCGGCGATGCCCTCGCGGTCCATCTCGCGCAGGCGCAGGTCGCGGTCCCACACGCCGAGGTAGCCGCCGTCGCGGTACGCGTGCTCGGTGTCGTACACCGCGACGTTCTCGGGCGTCTGCACGTTCTGCTCGGCGAGGGCCGTCATCACGGAGTTGTAGATGACGTTGTCCTCGTGCAGCTGCGGCAGGTACTCGTGGTACCGCGCCTCGAGGTACTCGGGCCACGCCTCGGGCGGCGCCTGCGCGTGGGAGTCCATGGAGACGACGATCAGCTGGTCCATCCGGTCTCCCGCTTTCTGGCCGAGGTCGGCCGCGGTCGCGTGCCCCCTGGCGGGCGCCGCACCGACCCGACGGTAGCGGTGGGTGGAGGAGACGGGAAAGTCGTGGTGGACTCCAGTTCCGGGGTTGACTACGGTACGCGAGCCATGACGACCTCACCAGTGGACCTCGGCCGCGAGGCCGCCCCCACCGTCGGCCTCCGCGAGCGCAAGAAGGCCCGCACCCGCCGGGCCATCCAGGACGCCGCGCTCGACCTCTTCGGCGAGAAGGGCTACGACGCGACCACCGTCGACGAGATCGCGGCCCGGGCCGAGGTGTCGACCACCACCTTCTTCACCTACTTCCCCACCAAGGCCGACGTGGTGATGGGCGACCAGAGCCTGCGCCTCCCCGAACTGCGCGCCGCGATCCTCGACGCGCCGCCGAGCACGGGCGACCTCGGCGCCGTGCGCGCTGCGATCGGCACGTGGTGGACCGCCGACGCCGACTCCGACCTCACCCGGCGCAAGGCCCGCGCCGTCGCCGGGTCGCCCACGCTGCGCGGCCTCACCTACGAGATCGGCGATGCCTGGATCACCGTGATCGCCGGCGCGCTCGCCCAACGGCACGAGCTCACCAAGCCCGACGAGGGCTGCTGGCTCACCGCGCGCCTCGCCCTCACACTGCTGAACCACGCCACCGAGGTGTGGATCCACGACGCCCACCGCGGCGAGTTCGCCGACGCGGTGGACCACGCCTTCGACCTCGTCGGGGAGCTGCGCGACCGCTGGTTCACCTGACCAGACCTTCAGACCTTCAGACCTTCAGTTCACACGAGCATCCGAACGACATCGAGCGACCAGGTCGCCCGGGGGGAGAAGCACGACGGCATGGCCACGGTCACCACCACCACCGGTCCTTACTACGACCCCTACGACCCCGCGCTGCTGCTCGACCCGTACCCGGCGTTCCGCCGGCTGCGGGAGGAGGCGCCGCTCTATTACAACGACGTCTACGACTTCTACGCGGTGAGCCGCTTCGAGGACGTGGAGGGTGCGCTCGTCGACCGTGACACCTTCAGCAGCGAGAAGGGCGTCATCCTCGAGATGATCAAGGCCGACATCGACATGCCGCCGGGCACGTTGATCCACGAGTTGCCGCCCCACCACACCGTCCACCGTCAGGTGCTGTCGCGCGTGTTCACCCCGAAGTCGATGCTCGCGATCGAGCCCGCGGTCCGCGAGATCGTGGCCACCCGGCTCGACGAGTTGGTCGAGCGCGACTCGTTCGACTGGGTGCAGGACTTCGCGCGGTTCATCCCGATGCGGGTGTTCGGCAAGCTGCTCGGCATCGCCGACGACGACCAGGAACGCATGCTGACGCACGTGGAAGCCGGGATGTCCAGCGAGATGGGCAAGCCCCAGACCTACGAGGACGCCAACTTCCTCACCGGCGAGTTCTACGCCGAGTTCGTCGACGACAAGATCGCGCACCCCGACGACGGCCTGATCACGCGGCTGCTCAGCCACGAGTTCGACGACGCCGACGGCGTGCACCGCACGCTCACCCGGTCCGAGGCGCTCGCCTACATGGACATCATCGCCGGGGCCGGCAACCACACCACCAACCGCCTCATCACCTGGACCGGGAAGGTGCTCGCCGACCATCCCGACCAGCGGGCCGCGGTGGTCGCCGACCGCTCCCTCGTCCCGAAGGCGATCGAGGAGACGCTGCGCTACGAGCCGTCGTCCACCCAGATCGCCCGCCTGGTGAGGCGCGACGTCGAGTACTACGGCCAGACCGTCCCCGCCGGCAGCGCGTTCCTCTGCCTGGTCGCCTCCGCCAACCGTGACGACCGCGTGTTCCCCGACGGCGACCGCTTCGACGTCCGCCGCGACATCGGCCACCACCTCGCGTTCGGGTACGGCCCGCACTTCTGCCTCGGCGCGGCGCTCGCGCGGCTCGAGGGCCGGGTCGCGCTCGAAGAGGTGCTGAAGCGTTTCAGCGCGTGGGAGATCGACTACGACAAGGTCGTGATGGGCACCTCCACCGGCGTGCGCGGCTACGAGTCGCTGCCGGTCTCCATCACCCGGTAGGCGCGACCGCCTCGTTCCGCATCGCGCGTTGCACGCAGCGCGCCCCGTCGTACCGCACAGGGAGTGCACCCATGGGTCGAAGTGTCGAAGGCAAGGTCGCGTTCGTGACCGGGGCCAGCCAGGGTGGAACGGGCCGGGCCACGGCCATCCGGCTCGCTGCGGAGGGCGCCAAGGTCGGGATCACCGCCCGGTCGGTGGAAGGACTCGAGGAGACCCTCGCGGGCATCGAGGCGGTGGGCGGCGAAGGCCTCGCCATGCCCTGCGACCTCGGAGACCCTGACGGCGGGCGCGACACCCTCGTCGAGCGCACCATCGCCGCGTTCGGGCCGATCGACATCCTCGTCAACAACGCGGTGGCCCACGAGTTGCGCCCCGTGCACGAGTGGACCATCCCCGAGCTCGAGCACTACACGCAGGTGAACCTCTGGGCGCCGTGGCTCCACACCAGCCAGGTGTTGCCCTCGATGCGGGAACGACGCCAGGGCTGGATCCTCAACCTCACGAGCTTCAGCGCCGAACTGCCGCCCGGGCCGCCCTTCGCGGTCAAGGCCAAGGACGGCTCGAGCATGTACGGCGCCACCAAGGCCGCACTCAACCGCCTCACCGTCGCCACCGCGGGCGAGAACGAGGACTTCGACATCGCCGCCAACGCCCTCACTCCCCAGGTGTCGATCCTGAAGGCGACCAGCTCCGACGTCTGGAAGCAGATCGTCGGACGCGCCGACATCGCCGAGCCGGTGGAGACCATGGCCGAGGCCGCACTCGCGCTGGTCACCGGAGACCCGAAGGTGCTCTCGGGCCGCATCGCGTTCAGCCTGCAGTTGCTCCTCGAGTTGCGGCGACCGGTCTACGACCTGAGCGGCACCACGCTCGTGGAGGGCTGGCAGCCCGACGACCTGGTGGAGAAGATCCGCGGCGACGAGGAATTCCACGCGGGCAACGGCTGGCCCGACGCGTTCGACTTCCACCGGGCGCACACGCCGTACCCGCTGTGAGAACGAGCGCGCCGACCGACACGGCGAGAGGGATTCGTGGACGACATCGAGGCGATCGAGCAGCTGAACGCGGATGCAGCGCGCCACCGACGCGAAGGACTTCGCGGCGGTGAGCGACCGGCTCGCGATCACCGACCGGCTCCACCAGTACTGCTACGCCATGGACCGCATCGACCACGAGCTCGGCTACGACGTGTGGCACCCCGACGGCACCGCCGACTACGCGGGGATCTTCCGCGGCACCGGGCGCGAGTTCGTCGACTGGGTGCACACCACCCACGTGAAGATGAGCGGGCGATCGCACCAGGTCACCAACATCCGCATCGAGCTCGACGGCGACCGCGCCACCAGCGAGGCGTACGTCACCGCGTGCCTGCGCTTCCGGCGCAACGACACCGTGGTACGCGGCCGCTACCTCGACACCTGGTCACGCCGCGACGGCGAATGGCGCATCGACGCGCGTCGCTTCGAAGAGGACGTCGTGCAGATCATCCCGGTGCACGAGTCCCAGCTCCCGGCCGAAGGGGAATGACCATGGATCGCGCGATCGTCGTCACGGGGGCCGGCTCGGCCGGCGGGATCGGTCAGGCCGTCGCCCGGCGTCTCGTCACGGGCGGCGACCGCGTCGCCCTCGTCGACCTCGACGGCGAAGGCGCGGCGCGCAACGCGGCGTCGATGTCAGACCTCGCGGGCAGCGCGCACGGCTTCGCCTGCGACGTGAGCAGTCGCGACGCGGTCATGGCCTGCGCCGCCGAGGTGGAGGTGGCGATCGGCCCCGCCTGGGGACTGGTGAACTGCGCCGCCGGTGGCCCCTACGGCCCGCCGGAGTCGTTCACCGAGGAGGAGTGGCGCAAGGGCTTCGACATCCTCGTCGGCGGATCGCTGTGGTGGTGCCAGGCGGTGTTCCCGGCGATGAAGGCACGGGGCGCGGGGCGCATCGTGAACTTCGGGTCCGAGGTCAGCGACGTCCCCGAGACCACCGTGAGCCTCAACTACGTGGCCGCGAAGGGCGCGGTGCGCTCCCTGAGCCGCGGGCTCGCCCGCCAGTGGGGCCGCTACGGCATCACCGTCAACACGCTGTGGCCGGTCGCGGCCACCGACGCGCAGCAGGCGTGGGCGAAGGCGGCGCCGGAAGCCGCGCAGCGGATGATCGACGGCACCGCGCTGGGGCGCATGGGCACGCCGCTCGACGACATCGCCCCGGCGGTCGAGTTCCTCCTGAGCGACGGCGCGCAGTTCGTCAGCGGCGCGACGCTCCCCGTGAACGGCGGACGGGCGATGCCGTGAGCACCGGGCTCGACGGCGGTTCGATGCTCGTCAACTGAAGCAGCGACCCACCGACGCCCGCACCCGCCGGGCCATCTCCTCGGGTCCGAGCCCGCGCAGCTCGTTGGAGAACACCTCGAACGCGAACTTCGGCTCGGCGCCGTTCGCGGCGAGCGCGTCGAGCACGCCCGCGATGTCGACCACGCCGTCCCCGGGGAGCTCGCGTGCGGTCATCGCCTGCTTGATGTACTCGGACAGGGTCGACACCTCGGCCACGGGCGCGTCGCACACCTGCACGTAGAAGATGTGCGCACCGGGGATCGCCGCCAGCAGCTCGGGCGCGGGCCCACCGGGCTGGCGCTGCCAGTGCAGGAAGTCGAGGCAGATCCCGCCGTTGTCGGCCCCCGACTGCTCGACGATCGACCACGCGGTGGCCAGATCGGGGATCGCGGTGAAGGGCACGAACTCGATCGCCACCCGCATGCCGTACTCCTGTGCCCGCTCGCACAGCGCGGCGAAGCCGTCGACCGCGGCCGAGAACGACGCGAGCTCACCACTGAGCTCCACCGCCTGGAGCACTTCGCCGCCCACCGCGGCCGCGAGGTCCAGGTGCTCGGCGGCGTCACGCGCCGCGGCCTCGGGCCCGGCCGACCAGGTCATCGCCGCGTCGATGGTGGGCGCGGTCATCCCGTGGTCGGCGAGCAGTCGCACGGTCTCGTCGGCGCCGAGGGACGCGACCCGGCCGGTGAAGAGCCCGACCGAGGTGAACCCGGCCGCCGCGGCGGCGAGCACGCCGTCGCGCACGTCGGCACCGTCGGGCGCCATCGGCAACCCGAAGGTGCCGAGACAGAAGCCGACGTCGGAGCCCGGGTAGGGAGCCTCAGGCGCGCGGGCCACGGCCGTCCTCCTCGGGAGGTGACCAGTCGGCGGGCACGCCGAGGATCAGGTTGATCCGTGCCGCACCGTCGAGGCCGACGGTGACGTGACCCCGAGAGTCGAGGTCGTCGAAGAAGATCCAGCCCCCCGTGTCGATGACGCGTTCGTCCCCGTCGGTGACCGTCGTGCGGAAGCCGCCCTGCAACGGGGTGATGAACTGCCGGGCCGGCGCCCCGTGGAAGCCGGGCCAGATCTCGACCGGGCCAGCGGGGTACTCCACGTAGCCCATCGACGTGGTCGGCACCGCAAGGTGCGCGACGCTGCCGTCCGGCGCCGGCTTGGTCGGCAGCTCGCGGTCGGCGAAGTGCGTCTCGCCGTCGGGGGTCGCATAGAGGTGGACGTACTTCAGTCCCATGACGTCCTTCTCTCGGTGAGTGCTGCTGGAGATCGCGGACGATTCGCTACCAGGGCGCCGGTCGGCGCGCAAGCGACCAGCTGGGCAGGTCGCGCCCGACCGCGACCCGCGTAAGGTTTCTCTCCGGCGCCGGGCATCCGCCCGCGTCGTCGACGCGAACGCTGCCCGGGGAGACCACCATGGCCATCGCCACCACCAACCCGGCCACCGGCGTGGTCGAGCAGGTCTTCGAGCCGCTCACCGCCGACGAGATCGAGGCCGCGCTCGCGCTGGCCGAACGGGCCTTCGCCGCGCACCGCACCACGTCGTTCGAACAACGCGCCACCTGGATGCGCGCGTCGGCCGACGTGTTGGAACGCGACGTCGAGCGCATCGCCACCGTGATGACCACCGAGATGGGCAAGACGCTGGCGTCGGCCCGGGCCGAGGTGCTCAAGTGCGCCACCGCGTGCCGCTTCTACGCGGAGCACGCGGAGTCGTTCCTCGCGCCCGAGCCGGCCGCGGCCGAGCGTGTCGGCGCGGCCGACGCCTACGTGCGCTACGAACCGCTCGGTCCGGTGCTCGCGGTGATGCCGTGGAACTTCCCCTTGTGGCAGGTGGTGCGCTTCGCCGCGCCCGCGCTGATGGCCGGCAACGTCGGGCTGCTCAAGCACGCGTCGAACGTGCCCCAGAGCGCGCTGATCATCGAGGAGGTGTTCCTCGCCGGCGGCTTCCCGCCCGGTGTGTTCCAGACCCTGCTCGTCGGCTCGGGTCCCGTCGAGGGCATCCTGCGCGACCCGCGCGTGCGCGCGGCCACGCTCACGGGCAGCGAGCCCGCGGGCCGGGCCGTCGCCGCGGTGGCGGGCGACGAGATCAAGCCTGCGGTGCTCGAGCTCGGCGGCAGCGACCCCTTCGTGGTGATGCCGTCGGCCGACATCGAGCGCGCCGCGGCCACCGCGGTCGTCGCCCGCTGCCAGAACAACGGACAGAGCTGCATCGCGGCCAAGCGCTTCATCGTGCACGACGACGTGGCCGACGAGTTCGAGCGCGCGTTCGTGGCCGGCATGGCCGCGCTGCGCATCGGCGACCCGATGCTCGACACCACCGACATCGGCCCGCTCGCCAACGAGCAGGGCGTGCTCGACGTGGAGGAGCTGGTGGCCGACGCGGTCGCGCACGGCGCCACCATCGCCTGCGGCGGCGCCCGGATCGACGGACCGGGCTTCTACTACCCGCCCACGGTGGTCACCGGCGTCACCCCCGCGATGCGCATGTACACCGAGGAGGTGTTCGGCCCGGTCGCCACCCTGATCCGCGTGGCCGACGCCGACGAAGCGGTCGCGGTGGCCAACGCCACGACGTTCGGCCTCGGCTCCAACATCTGGACCGACGACGCCGACGAACGCGAGCGCTTCGTGCGCGACCTCGAGGCCGGTGCAGTGTTCGTGAACGGCATGACCACCTCCTACTGCGACCTCCCGTTCGGCGGCGTGAAGAACTCCGGCTTCGGTCGGGAGCTCTCGGTGCAGGGCATCCGCGCGTTCTGCAACACCAAGTCGGTGTGGGTGGGCGACGGCGGCGGCGCCACGGCGTCGACCGGGTCGCACGCCGAGTAGCCGATCGCCCAGGAGTCACCGGGGCTCGGAGGACCTCAACTAGGATCTCCCGCCATGGCAGGAACCCTCGTCCCCCGTCGTCTTGGCGCGCTCGTCGTCGCCGTCGCCCTCGCGGCCGGTTTCGCCACGGTCGTCGGCACCCGGGCCGCGCACGCCGCCGGTCCGAACGTGCTGTTCATCCAGGCGGAGGGCTCCTCCTACTCGGCCGACGTGGTCGCCGGCCTGGACGCCACCGGGGCCGTCGGGACCATCACCAACTTCGACGCCAGCGTCGCCACCCCCACCCCGGCCGACCTGATCGGCATCGACGTCGTGTTCGTGTCGTCCGACGACAACTTCGCCGACCTCGACGCGCTCGGCGACCTCCTCGCCGACTACGTCGACGGCGGTGGCCGCGTCGTCCAGGCGACGTTCGCCCTCGAGATGCACCTGCGAACTCGGCATCGGCGGACGCTGGCTGTCGGAGGGCTACGGCGCGTTCGACGTACCCGGTCTGCGGCCAGCTCCAGCGCGACGGTCCGCTCGGGTTCACCGCGGTCGACTCCGGTTCCCCCCTGCTCGCCGGCGTCACGTCGTTCAACGGCGGGACCAGCAGCTACCGCAACAAGGTCGTCCTGGCGGCCGGCGCCACGCTGGTCGCCAACTGGGACGACGAGGGCGTCACACCGTTCGAGGCCTGGACCGCAGCTCACGCGGGCTGCGTCGTCGGGCTCAACTTCTACCCGCCGTCCAGCAACGCCCGCGGCGACTTCTGGGACGCCACCACCGACGGCTGGATCCTGCAGGCCAACGCGCTCAACTTCACCTGCGGCGCCACCCCGGTGACGCCGGTCGTGCCCGAGGCACCGGTCGTGGCCCAGTGGTCGTCCTCGCCCCTGCATTCACCGGCTGATCGCCTCCGCCGCGGTCCGTCGGTCCCACCCGGAGGAGCCGCCGCCGTGCAGCTGACCACCTACGCCTACCCCTGGGACTTCGCGCGCCTCGGCGCGCGCCAGACCGTCGACGAGATCGCCGCGCTGGGCTTCGACGGCATCGACCTCGCGGCCACCTACCACCCGATCGACTCCCTCTCGCCGCGCGGCGACGCGGCGTGGCTCTACTCGAACGCCCGCGGCGCAGTGCACTTCCCGGCCCGCGCCGACCGGTACGCGCGGATCCAGCCCCACACCTCGAGCCCCGACATCTGCGCGGCGTGGCCCGAGATCGTCGCCCACGCCCGCACCCTCGGCCTGCGGGTCAACGTGTGGACCGTCACCCTGTTCCAGCCGTGGATCCTCGACGCCCACCCCGACTGCGCGCGCGTGCTCCCCGGTGGCGGCCCGAGCGGCTCGGGCGCGTGCCCGGCGCACGACGACGTCCGCGAGTACGTGGCCCGGCTCTGTGCCGACATGACCGACCTGCTCGGGCCCGACCGCATCCGGCTCGAGGCCCCCATCACCCAGGCCTACGACTTCGACTGGTTGCGCGCGCGGGTGCTGGTCTCGCCGTCGCCCCTCGCCCGTGCGCTGCTCGCGCTGTGCGCCTGCGACGCGTGCAGCCGTCGCGCCCGCGACGCCGGCCTCGACCTCGCGCGTCTCACGCCGCTCGTGAACGAGTCCGTCCTCACCGAGCTCGGCGCGGGACGCGACGGTGACCCCGACCTCGCCGCCCGCCTCGGGGCCGACGCCGAGCTGCAGGCCTACGCCGCGCAGCAGGCGCGGGCCACCAACGAGCTGGTGGAGGCCACGATCGGGTACGTGCGCGCCGCCGGCGCCGACGCCACGCCCACGTTCGCCACCACGCTCACCACCCCGTTCGGCCCGCTGCTCGGCGACGCCGAGGACACCGTGCTCACCGAACTGGCCACCGTGATCGACTCGGCCACGCTCATGCCCGGCAATCCCGCCAGTGCGCACATCACCGAGCTCGCCCGGGCCGCCGACCCCGCGCCCGCCGTCGACATGCTCGTCCCGCCGGTGCGCCAACCGCGCGAGCCCGGGGCGGAGCCGCCCGCGTTCGCCGAGGCGAAGCAGCTCGGCGTGGGCGAGCTCGGCCTCTACAACTACGGGCTGCTGCGCGACCGCGACGTCCGCACCTTCGTCGACGCGTTCCGGGCCGCGTTCGGCTGACCGTTCGGCTGACCGTTCGACTGACCCGGGGAACACCCGCGGTCGATCGCGTCAGCGGCGGCGCAGGCGCTTGTCGATGACCGCGGGCGGAAGCCAGCCCGAGTCCCACGAGTTGATGTCGGTGCCCGGCGGCACGATCTTGTCGATGCGGTCGAGCGCCTCCGCGCTCAGGCGCACGTCGGCGGCGCCGACCTGACTCTCGAAGTGCTCCATCGTGCGGGGCCCGATGATCACCGACGTGACCGCCGGGTGGTTGGCCACGAACGCGAGCGACAGGTGGATCAACGAGATCCCGATCTCCTCGGCGAGGAGGCTGAACTCCTCCACCGCGTCGAGCTTGCGCTGGTTCACGGGCTTGGTGAGGTCGTAGCGCGTGGGGATCCGGTCGGCGCGGGAGCTCTCCATCTCGACGGTGCCCTTGCGCCAGCGTCCGGAGAGCCAGCCACCGCCGAGCGGACCCCAGCACATGACGCCCATCCCGTAGCGGTCGGCCGTCGGCAGCATGTCGCTCTCGATGCCGCGGTAGAGCAGCGAGTACGGCGGCTGCTCGCACACGAAGCGCTCGCGGCCGCGGCGCTCGGCGACCCACTGGGCCTCCACGATCGCCGAGGTGGGGTAGGTGGAGCTGCCGAGGTAGCGCACCTTGCCCGCGTGCACGAGATCGCTCAGCGCGCCGAGCGTCTCGTCGTGGTCGGCGTGGGTGTCGAGGCGATGGATCTGGTAGAGGTCGATGTGGTCGGTGTCGAGCCGGCGCAGGCTGTCCTCACACGACTTGATGATCCAGCGCCGCGACGAGCCCCGGTGGTTGACCTCGTCGCCCATCGGGTTGTGGCACTTGGTGGCGAGCACGACGTCGTCGCGCCGGCCGCGCAGCGCCTTGGCCAGGATCTCCTCCGACTCACCGTCGCTGTACACGTCGGCGGTGTCGACGAAGTTGATGCCGGCGTCGAGCGCGGCGTGCACGATGCGGATGCTGTCGTCGTGGTCGGTGTTGCCCCACGCCCCGAACATCATCGCCCCGAGGCAGAATTCGCTGACGCGCACGCCGGTACGGCCGAGGTATCGGTAGTCCATGGGCGGACTCTACGCACCGCCGCGCGGCGACGACCACACGGCGTACGCTCCCCGCACCGGACGTCCGGCCCCCGGCCCGCCCACCGCCGGGAGCCGAGAGAGGAGGCGCGCCGTGCGCGCGACCACGACCTTCCCACGATCGCAGTCCGCCATCGTGGGGATCGGCTGCACCGAGTACTCGAAGAACTCCGGGGTGAGCACCTTCGCCCTGGCCGCCCGGGCGGTGAAGGCCGCCGTCGCCGATGCCGGCCTCACGCTCGACGACGTCGACGGCCTGTGCACCTTCGGTCCCGACGACTCGGTCGCGCCGAACTACCTGGCTCAGGCCCTCGGCATCGAGAGCATGAACTACTACCTCGACCACAAGCTCGGCGGCAGTGTCGCGATGAGTGTGGTCGGGCAGGCGGCCTTGGCGGTGTCGGCCGGAGTCGCCAACTGCGTGGTCGTGTACCGCGCGCTCAACGGGTCGTCCGCACGCGGCGGAATGGGCAACGCCTCGCAGGCGCCGCGCACGCTGCCGCGCGATCTGGGACGCGCAGTACAAGATGCCGAGCGGCTACGTGGCCGCCGCGCAGGAGATCGCCATGGCCGCGTCCACCCACATGGCGCGCTTCGGGACCACATCGGAAGACCTGGGACGCATCGCGATCCTGAGTCGCACGCACGCGCTCGACAACGAACGCGCGGTGATGCGCACCCCGTTCACGATGGAGGAGTACCTCGCGAGTCGTTGGGTGGTGGAGCCCTTCCGCCTGTTCGACTGCTGTCTGCAGACCGACGGCGCCGCCGCGGTCGTGCTCGTTGCCGCCGACCAGGCCGCCGATCTCCCCCACCGGCCGGTCTACGTGCGCGGCGCCGCGTGGGGTGGAGGCCTGAACCTGGTCAACAACGGCCGGACCGACCTCGCCGACTCTCCGGCCAACCTGATCGCCGACAAGCTCTACCGCGTTGCGGGGCTCGGTCCCTCCGACATCGACTTCGCCGAGTTCTACGACTGCTTCACCTACACGGTGTTGTCGCAGATCGAGGGCTACGGCTTCGCGGAGCCGGGCACGGTGCCGGGCATGCTCGCCGACGGCGCGTTCGACCGGGCGACGGGGTCCCTGCCCGTGAACACCCACGGCGGCCTGCTCTCCGAGGGTTACATCCACTCGGTGAACCATCTCTACGAAGCGGTCGAGCAGATTCGTGGCGACGCCGGCGTCCGGCAGGTCGCGCGTCACGACACCGCGTTGGTCACCGGTCAACTCGGGTACCTGAGCGGCTACTCGTCCGCGCTCGTGGTGGAGGGGGCCTGATGAACGGGACCGGTATCCCGCCCGAGCCCGATCTCGACTCGCAGCCCTACTGGGCCGCGCTGGGCCAGGGCCGCGTGGAACTGCAACGGTGCACCGACTGCGGGCACTGGACGTGGCCGCCGCGCCCGATCTGCTCCGGATGCCACGGCGAGTCCCTCCACTGGGAAGAGATCGTGGGCACGGGCGAGGTGCACGGTTGGGTGGTCACCCACCAGGTGTACGCCCCGAGCTTGAAGCCGCTCGTGCCCTACACCGTGGCGCTGGTGCGCCTCGACGAACAGCCGGATCTCCTGCTGCCCGGCCGCTTCCTCTCCGATGTGCCCCTAAACCAGGGCCTCCGGGTCCGGGCGGTCGCCACTCCCGTCGGCGACGGCCTCGGCGTGCTCGAGTGGGAAGCCGACGCCTGAGCCGGGCACCCGCGGGTCGCGTCCGGTCGCGTCCGGTCGCGTTCGGACAGGTGCGCTGGCGGAGCTGCGACACCCGTGGTTGGCTGGTTGGAAGCTCCGCGCTGCGGGCGGGGCCCGAACGGATCTCGCTCACGCACTGGGGGACCTCGTGGAACGAATGCTGCTCGTCTCGGCCGACGGCCATGCGATCATGCCGGAGGAGCTCTGGCCCGAGTACCTGGAGCGCGGGTACCACGAGCACCTGCCCCGGCTCGTCGACGAGAACCGGCGCTTCACCAATGCGATGCTGCCGCTCAACGACTACGACAACCTCTACCCCGGCCTCGTCGCGGGCTCCCACTACGACGTCTTCGACACCGAAGGCCTCCACCGCGGCGGGCAATGGGCCGGCGCCTGGGACCTCGACGTCCGCCTCGCGCAGATGGACCACGAGGGCGTCGCGGCAGAGTTCGTGTTCCTCGGCTACTTCCGCGCCACCGACCTCTTCTACAACGTGAGCAACACGCAGTACCCGCACGACGCCATCGAGGCCGGCGTGCGCGCGTTCGACCGGTGGCTCTACGACACGTTCGGCTCGGCCACCGACCGCCTCCTGCTGTGCGGCGCGGTCGGGCGCAGCCTCGACGTCGACGTGATCCTGCGCGAGACCCGCTGGATCGCCGACCACGGGTTCGCGTCGATGTACATGCCGGGCTACTCGTACCACCCCGACTTCGTCCCGCTCGACGACCCCCAGTGGGACCCGTACTGGGCCCTGTGCGCGGAGTCCGGCATCACGCCGATCGTGCACGGCGGCTACGGCTTCGAGGCGGGGATGAGCTTCGGTGCGCTCACCGGTGCGTTCGAGCGGGTGAAGACCGCCGGCGGCTCCGACGCTGATGCCGTCGCCGAGCTGCGCAGCGGCTTGTTCAACGACAGCTTCTTCGTCGACCTGCGCAACCGGCGCGCGCTGTGGCAGCTCATGTACGGCGGGGTCTTCGACCGCCACCCCGAGCTGCGCGTGATGATGACCGAGGTGCGCGCCGACTGGGTGCCCGAGGTGCTCGCCCACCTCGACGCCGCCTACGACGCGCACCGCGACTCGCTGCCGGCCAAGCGGCGGCCGAGCGAGTACTGGCAGTCCAACTGCATGGCCGGCCTGTCGTTCATGCACCGGGTCGAGGTGGAGATGCGCGACGAGATCGGTCTCGAGACGATCGCGTTCGGGCGCGACTACCCGCACACCGAGAGCACCTGGCCCAACACCAAGGTGTACCTGCAGCACCTGCTCGCCGGAGTGCCCGAACACGACGCCCGCCTCGTCATGGGCGAGAACCTCGCCCGCTTCCTGAAGCTCGACCGCGCCGCGCTGCAGCAGGTCGTCGACCAGATCGGCTTCGAGGTGTCCGACATCCTCGGCGACCACCCGCCGCTCGACGGCGACCTGAAGGCGCACATCGACGCACGCTGCGGGCTGAGCAAGCCGGCCGAACGCGGTGCGCGCCTCGACGCCCTCGACCCCATGCTCACCGAAGACCTCGAGCGCGTCGGCGCTCGCTGAGGAGGCACCACGATGTCCGATCCGATCACCGGCCCGATCACGATCGTCTCGCTCGACGGCCACACGCAGGTTCCCGAGAACGACTGGGCGCGCTACCTCGAGGCGGAGTACCACGAGTACCTCCCGCGCCTCAGCGGCGACAACGAGCGGTGGGTCGACGTGATGGGTCGGCTCATGGTCGACCGCATCAACGAGAAGGTCGAGGTGTTCGATCTCGACGGCGTGTACCGCGCCGACGGCCTCGACGGCATCTGGGATCTCGACACCCGCCTGCGGGAGATGGACCGCGAGGGCATCGCCGCCGAGATGGTCTACAACGGCGAGCCGCGCCTGACCGGGCTGTTCTTCCAGCAGAGCAACGACCGCTACCCCGACGACGTGTGCGAAGCCGGCGCCCGCGGGTTCCACCGCTACCTCCACGACCGTTTCGGCCCGAGCGAACGGCTGCTGCTCACCGGCGTCACCGGTCACGCGCCGTGTCGCGACATGGAGGCCACCCTCGCCGAGACCCGCTGGATCGCCGAGCACGGGTTCGTCGCCACCATGGCGCCCGGCTCCACGGCCCAGGTCGACGCGCCGCCGCTCTACGACGAGTACTGGGACCCGCTGTGGGCCCAGTGCGCGGAGTCGGGTCTCACACTCGTCGTGCACGCGGGCTACGGCACCGTCGCGGGGCCGTTCTTCGAGGAGATCTCCAGCGTCTACGACGAGATGCAGCGCACGGGTGAGCCCAACGACGTGGTGATGGCGCGCTTCAACACCACGCAGATGGTCGCCAAGTTCTTCGACACCATCGGCACCCGTCGGCCGCTGTGGCAGTTCACGCTCGGCGGCGTGTTCGACCGTCATCCGAGCCTGAAGGTGCTGCTCACCGAGATCCGGGCCGACTGGCAGCCCGCGCTGCTCGCGCACCTCGACGCGCTGTGGGAGGCCAACCGCGAGGTGCTCCCCTCCACGCGCCGCCCGAGCGAGTACTGGGAGAGCAACTGCACCACGTGCCTGTCGTTCGCGCACCGGGCCGAGGTCGAGATGCGCCACGAGATCGGCATCGACACCGTCACCTTCGGCCGCGACTTCCCGCACCCCGAGGGCACCTGGCCCAACACCGTCGGCTGGATGCGTGAGGCCTTCGAGGGCGTTCCCGAACCCGAGCTGCGGAAGATCCTCGGCGAGAACGCGATCACGCGCCTCGGTCTCGACGGCCCGGCGCTGCGGACCACGGGCGCGAAGGTCGGACCCACGTACGATGCGCTCATGGGGCTCCCCGCGGTCGCGCCGGAGCTCCGCGAGCACTTCGAATTGCGCGGCGGCTATCTGAAGCCCGCCGAGGGTGCGGCCCGGCTCCCGGAGAGCCGGCCCGGCATCGAGCGCGACCTCGCCCTGCTCAGCGACGATCGAGGAGTGACCGTCTGATGGAGATCCGCCCGCTCAGCCCCGGGGTCGGCGCCGAGGTCATCGGCTTCGAACCCCGGATCCCGCTCGACGACGACACTCGCGACACCCTGCGCGCCGCGTTCGACGACCGCGGCGTGCTGATCTTCCGCGACCTCGAGCTCGACATGGCGGGCCAGGTGTACCTGTCGCTGCTGCTCATCGGCGAGGAGCACACCGTCACCCCCGGCGAGACCGGTGACCACCAGGACTGGTACATCTCGAACCAGCGGGAGGCCGCGGCGGCGCCCTACGGTCGACTCCAGTTCCACGCCGACGGCATGTGGGCCGACGACCCGTTCCAGGTGCTGTCGTTGTACGGCGAGGAGGTCGAGCAGCCGGCGGTGCCGACCATCTTCGTCAGCGGCGTCGACGCGTGGCGCACCCTGCCCGCCGAACTGCGCGCCCGCGTCGACACGCTCGACGCCCGGCACACCAATGGCCGGGTGGCGCGGCGCGACCTCACTGACGTGCTGGTGCTCGAGGTCGAGGACGCGCCGTCAACGGTCAAGCCACTGGCGCTACCGCATCCGCGCACCGGCCAGCCCGTGCTCTACGCGTGTGAGCAGATGACCGCCGAGCTCGTCGGCCTCGATCCCGCCGACAGCGAGACACTGCTCGACGAGCTGTTCGACCACATGTACGCGCCCGAGCGTCGAGTCCAGCACGAGTGGCGAGCGCACGACCTCGTGGTCTGGGACAACATCTCGCTGCAACACTCCCGACCCAACGTCGAGACCGAAGGTCCGGCGCGTACGTTGCGGAAGGTCGGATACCCGATGCCGCAGATGTCGGCCGAGCAGATGCCCAAGTACGGCGGCACGCGCTAGCCCGGACGAACAGACGAACGGACGAACGGACGAATCATGGCGGGGAAACTGGATGGTCGTGTCGCGGTCGTGACGGGCGCGGGTGACGGCATCGGCCGCGGCATCGCCCGTCGGTTCGCGACCGAGGGCGCGCGGGTCCTGGTCGTCGACCTCAACGAGGCCACCGCGAGCGCGGTCACCGCGGAGATCGTCGACGAGCTCGGCGGCGACGCGGCGGATGCTCGTGGCCGACGTCGAGCGCAAGCCCGAGGTGCTGGCGATGATCCAGACCGCGGCCGATCTCTGGGGCGGCGTCGACATCCTCGTGAACAACGCGTGGGGCGGCCCGTCGTTCGGACCGGTCGAGGAGAAGACCGACGAACAGCTCGCACACGGCTTCGGCCTGGCGTTCTACGGCCCGCTCTGGGCGATGCAGGCCGCGTTCCCGCACATGAAGGCCCAGGGCTGGGGTCGCGTCGTCAACATGTGCTCGGGCGCGGGCGTCAACGCGCAGATCGGCACGCTCGAATACAACGCGGCCAAGGAGGCGTTGCGCACCCTCACCCGCACCGTGGCGCCGCGAATGGGCGCAGTACGGGATCGTGGCCAACGCGATCTGCCCCGGCGCCAAGGGCTCGGGGATGCGTCGCCGCTACGAGATGGATCCCGAGCTCGAGGCGGCGCTCGACGCGTCGAACCCCACCGGTCGGGTGGGTGACCCCGAGACCGACATCGGCCCAGTCGCGGTGTTCCTCGCCAGCGACGACTGCCGGTACTTCACCGGCAACACCCTCTTCGTCGACGGCGGGTCCCACATCAACGGCTCGAGCTGGCAGCCGGCCACCTGGGCCAAGGAGCACGGATGAGGGCGTTCGGGCCGACCGCCACCGGGTAACCTGCCACTCCGAGAAGGGGAGTATCCCACTCACGCGATCTCGTCATCACGGCCTCCGGGCCCGGGATCGCGGCCCGGAAGGGCGGGAGAGACCTTCGGTTGCTCGACTCGACCGAAGGGACTCCCATGGGCTCACTCGCTTCCCTCCCCGCTTCGCTGGCCAGCACGCTGGGGACCGCGGTGCAGGCCGGGGGAGGCCGGGGTGGAGGCCGCGGTGCAGGCCGCGGGCAGCGCCGGGACGAAGTTCGCCGACTTCGAGGTTCCGCTGTGGGCCTGGGGCGCCCTCGTGGCGGCGATCGTGATCCTCCTCGTCGTCGACCTGCTGCTCGTCCACCGCACGGCCCACGTCATCTCGATCCGGGAGGCCGCGATCGAGTCCGCGGTGTGGATCTCGCTGGGCCTCGGCTTCGGACTCGTCATGCTGTTCTGGCACGGCGGACAGGCGGCCGGCGAGTACTACGCCGGCTTCCTGATCGAGAAGAGCCTGTCGATCGACAACGTGTTCGTGTGGGCGGTGATCTTCTCGTTCTTCGCCGTCCCCGGCGGTACCAGTTCCGGGTGCTGTTCTGGGGCATCTTCGGCGCGCTCGTGCTGCGCGCCATCTTCATCTTCGCCGGCGTCGTCGCTCATCGAACGCTTCGAGTGGGTGCTCTACGTCTTCGGCGCGTTCCTGCTCTACACCGCGGTCAAGATCGCCCACCACGACGAGACCACAGGTCGACTACGACCGCAACCCGCCATGCGGCTGTCCGTCGTCGGGTCCCGATCACCGACGAGCTACGACGGGCCAGAAGCTCTTCACGCGCGAGCGACGCGCAAGCGCGTGCGCGACGCCGCTGTTCGTGGTGCTCGTCCTGGTCGAGGCGACCGACGTCGTGTTCGCGGTCGACTCGGTCCCGGCCATCCTGGCGGTGAGCCGCGCGCCGTTCATCGTGTTCGCGTCGAACGCGTTCGCCATCCTCGGCCTGCGCTCGCTCTACTTCCTGCTCGGCGGGATGCAGGGCAGGTTCCGCTACCTCAACATGGGCCTGGGCGTGATGCTCGCCTTCGTCGGCGTCAAGATGCTCCTCGTCGGCAAGCCGTTCGAGGTGCATCTGCCCACGCCCTTCTCGCTCGGGTGATCGCCGGTGGTGATCACCCTGGCGGTGCTGCTGTCCCTGCGCGCCGACGCCCACGAACGCCGGGACGGCGCCGTACCCCAGGAGGTGCTCCCGATGCCGGCCGAGGTCGCAGTACCCGACGGCGCCGGCCGCGTCGTCGTGGGAGTCGACGGCTCGGCGCACGCCGACGCCGCACTGCGCTGGGCCGCCCGCGAAGCCGGGATCCACGGCCTCGGCGTCACGGCCGTGCTGGCGTGGGACTACCTGGACCAGCGTCATCCCGACGGTTCCCGCGAGTTCGTGCCCTCCTACGGCGACGCCGACGCCCTCGCTGACGCTGCGCTGTCGACGTGGCGCGGGCGCTCGGTGACACCCCCGGCGTGGCGTACCGCGGGATCTGCGACCGTCCCGGCGAGGCCCTGCTCGAGGCGTCCGGGGATTCCGTGTTGCTCGTGGTCGGCGCACGCGGGCGGCGCGTTGGAGGGCACGGTGCTCGGATCGACGAGCCAGCACGTGCTCCATCGCGCTACCTGGAGTCGGTGGCCGTCGTGCCCGAGGACGCCGTGCTTCGACGCCACGCGGCGGGTCGTCGTCGGCGTCGACGGCTCGGAGCACGCGCTCACGGTGAACTTGCGGTGGGCCGGCCGAAGCTCTCGCCCGGGGCGTGATGCTTGAGGTCGTGTTCGCCTGGCACTTCCCGCACACCGATGCGACGCCTGCGGCACCGTCGACGCCGCGTGCTCTGGCGGCCGTGCGCCCGAGGTCGCCGTCGAGCCCCGGACCGTGCACGGCGCCCCGGGTTCGGTCCTCGCCGCCGCCACCGAGGCGGC
This sequence comes from uncultured Actinomycetes bacterium, assembly GCA_963782705.1. Lineage (GTDB taxonomy): Bacteria > Actinomycetota > Acidimicrobiia > IMCC26256 > DASPTH01 > CAVRGQ01. Next base: position 121,251 of record CAWAKX010000023.1, read on the forward strand.
CGACCTCGTCGTGGTCGGTGGGCGTGGTCGGTGCCCGGCATGCTGCTCGG